>NZ_JBPWPM010000001.1:0-1957500 GCF_051810765.1 Bradyrhizobium sp. 604_D8_N2_3
ATGAACACATCGGAACAGGATCGCTGGTCACGCGTGAAGAGCCGGCTGCGCTCGAACGTAGGCGAAGACGTCTATACGAGCTGGTTCGCCCGTATGGATCTGGAAGGCGTGCAGGAGGAGAGCGTGCGGCTCTCGGTGCCGACGCGCTTCCTGAAGAGCTGGATTCAGGCGCATTATGCCGAGCGCGTACTGTCGTGCTGGCAGGCCGAGGCGCCGGAAGTTCATCGCATCGATCTCACCGTTCGCTCCGCGGTGCGCCCGGTCGTGCAGCAGAAGGAGACGCCTGCGCCGGTCGAAACACGCCGCGCGCCCGCGCCGGAACTGCGCTCGACGGCGACTGCGCCGGTCTCCGCAAACCACGACGCGCTCGGCGGCTCGCCGCTCGATCCGCGCCTGACCTTTGCAAGCTTCGTCGTCGGCCGCTCCAACACGCTGGCGCATGCGGCGGCTCGTCAGGTCGCCGAAGGGCGTCGCGGCGATCCCGTCATGTTCAATCCGCTCTACATCCATGCCGGCGTTGGCCTCGGCAAGACGCATCTGCTCCAGGCCGTGACCTGGGCCGGCAATTCCGGCAACGAGCGCAAGGTGCTGTATCTCACGGCCGAAAAATTCATGTACGGCTTCGTCGCCGCGCTGAAGACGCAGACGGCGCTCGCCTTCAAGGAAGCGCTGCGCGGCATCGACGTGCTCGTAATCGACGACCTCCAGTTCCTGCAGGGCAAGTCGACCCAGGCCGAGTTCTGTCACACGCTGAACGCGCTGATCGATGCCGGCCGCCAGGTCGTGATCGCGGCCGACCGTCCGCCGTCCGACCTCGAAAGCCTCGACGATCGCGTGCGCTCGCGCCTCGCCGGCGGCCTCGTGGTCGAGATGGGCTCGCTCGGCGAAGAACTGCGGCATGGCATCTTGAAGTCGCGCGTCGCGGCGGCCCGCGCCCATCACGCCACCTTCGACGTGCCGGAGGAGGTGCTGCTCTATCTGGCGCGCACCATCACCCATAACGGCCGCGACCTCGAAGGCGCGATCAACCGGCTTCTCGCGCATTCGAAGCTGAACAACCAGCCGGTGACGCTGGAGATGGCCGAGCGCGAGGTGCGCGATCTGGTCCGGCCGCAGGAGCCGAAGCGGATCAAGATCGAGGACATCCAGCGCGTGGTGGCGCGGCAGTATAATGTCAGCCGTTCCGACCTCCTGTCCTCGCGCCGCACCGCCAACGTGGTCCGTCCGCGCCAGGTGGCGATGTATCTCGCCAAGACGCTGACCCTGCGCTCGCTGCCCGAGATCGGCCGCCGCTTCGGCGGGCGCGACCACACCACGGTGCTGCACGCCGTGCGCAAGATCGAGGCGCTGGTCAACAAGGACACGGCGCTGTCCGAGGAAGTCGAGTCGCTGAAGCGCCAGCTTCAGGAATAAACGCCTAAGGCTCCTGCCATTCTCCCGCCGCCCCGGCCATGCCTGGGCGGCGGTGTTCGTTTGCCGGGACGGCCGCCCTCCTTTTGGGCTGTAAATCGTGGGGAACCACCCCGCAATCCCTTGAAACGGATGGCTTTCCGCGCCACCTTGCGCGACCCTGACGGCTTTGGTCATATCGGCTGGATGATCCGGCTTTTCGGGGTCTTCGATGCCGTGGCGCGCGTCCCGCCGCCCGGCTTTTCCAACGTTGTGTTTCCTTGGGGATCGGGCGAGTAGTGCAATGAAGGTTACGGTCGAACGCGCGCAACTCCTGAAATCGCTGGGTCATGTCCACCGCGTGGTCGAGCGCCGCAACACCATTCCGATCCTCGGCAACGTGCTGGTCCGCGCCGAGAACGCGAAATTGTCGCTGAAGGCGACCGACCTCGACCTCGAGGTGACCGAGACGCTCCCGGCCGAAACCGCGACCGCGGGCTCCACCACCGTGCCGGCGCACATGTTCTACGACATCGTGCGCAAGCTGCCCGATGGCTCGCAGATCGTGCTGGAGGCCGACGGCGACCGCGCCGTGCTGGCGATCCGCGCCGGCCGCTCGCGCTTCACGCTGCAGACCCTGCCGGAGAATGATTTCCCGGATCTCGCCGCCGGCGACATGTCGCACTCGTTCTCGCTCGCCGCCAAGGACGTCAAGCGGCTGATCGACCGCACCCAGTTCGCGATCTCGACCGAAGAGACGCGCTATTATCTCAACGGCATCTATCTGCACGCCGCGGGCACGGCCACGGCCGCCACCCTGCGCGGCGTTGCCACCGACGGCCACCGGCTCGCCCAGCTCGACCTGGTCCAGCCCAAGGGCGCCGACGGCATGCCCGGCGTGATCGTGCCGCGGAAAACCGTCGGCGAGGTGCAGCGCCTGATCGAGGACAACGAGGCCGAAGTCACGATCGAGCTGTCGCAGGCCAAGATCCGCTTCACGATCGGCAATGTGGTGCTGACCTCGAAGCTGATCGACGGCACCTTCCCCGACTATGGCCGCGTGATCCCGCAGGGCAACGACAAGGAACTCGTCGTCGACAAGAAGGATTTCGAGAACGCGGTCGACCGCGTCTCCACCATCTCCAGCGAGCGCGGCCGGGCCGTGAAGCTCTCGCTGTCGCCGGGCAAGCTGGTGCTATCGGTCACCAACCCTGATTCCGGCAGCGCGACCGAAGAGCTCGAAGTCGAATACGCCTCCGACGCCCTCGATATCGGCTTCAACTCGCGCTACCTCCTCGACATCGCCGCCCAGATCGAAGGCGACGTCGCCACGCTGAAGCTCGCCGACCCCGGCTCGCCGACCCTGGTGCAGGACAAGGACGACAAGAGCGCGCTCTACGTGCTGATGCCGATGCGGGTGTGAGGCCTACCGGCCTCCTTCGCATTGCCTACATACGTCATGGCCGGGCTTGTCCCGGCCATCCACGTCTTGGGAGCCTGAGAACGTGGGTGCCCGGCAATGACAGAGTGATATGACCCCCTCCCGCATTCAACGCCTGACGCTGACGCATTTTCGCAATTATCGGGCGGCGGGGCTCGAGACGGCGGCTGACATGGTGGCGCTGGTCGGGCCGAACGGGGCCGGCAAGACCAATTGCATCGAGGCGATCTCGTTCCTGTCGCCGGGCCGCGGCTTGCGGCGCGCCACGCTGGAAGATGTTGCCGACAACCAGGGCGACGGCTCCTGGGCGGTGTCGGCGCAGGTCGAGGGCGCGCTGGGGCTCGCCACGCTCGGCACCGGCATCGACGCGCCGCGCGCGGACGCCACAGTCAGCCGGCGCTGCCGCATTGACCGCGAGCCGGTCAATTCGGCCACCGCCTTCGGCGACCATATCCGCATGGTGTGGCTGACGCCGGCGATGGACGGGCTGTTCATGGGCGCGGCCTCCGAGCGGCGGCGCTTCTTCGACCGCCTGGTGCTGGCGATCGACAGCGAGCATTCCAGCCGCATCTCCGCGCTCGAACGCTCCCTGCGCTCGCGCAACCGCCTGCTCGAGACGCGCAATTACGACGACCATTGGTGTGATGCGATCGAGCGCGAGACCGCGGAGCTTGCGGTCGCGGTCGCCGCAACGCGCGGCCAGACCGCAGCGCGCCTCACCGGCATGCTCAACGCCCGCGCGCAGGAATCCGCCTTTCCGTCCGCGCAAATCGCGCTGGACGGCTGGATGGAGAATGCGCTGCTCACGGAGACCGCGACGTCGGTCGAGGACCGCTACCGCCAGATCCTGCGCGACAACCGCCCGCGCGACGCCATCGCCGGCCGCACCACCGACGGCCCGCACCTCACCGATCTCCAGGTGATCTATGCGCCGAAAAGCATGCCGGCGCGCGATGCCTCGACCGGCGAGCAGAAGGCGCTGCTGATTGGCCTCGTGCTGGCGCATGCGAGCCTGGTCGCTGAGATGACCGCCATCGTGCCGCTGCTGTTGCTCGACGAGGTCGTCGCGCATCTCGATCCGAACCGGCGCGCGGCGCTGTTCGAGGAGCTGCGCAAGCTCGGCGCGCAGGTGTGGCTGACCGGCGCCGACCCCGCCGCCTTTGCCGACATTGGCGCAGGCGGCGACGTCTTTGACGTCGAGAGCGGACGTGTCTCCGCCCGGCGCTAGACCGCGCCGTTGAACCCGGCCGTTTGCAATCGCGACTAGCCTTTTGAGGCCGTGGCGATGCCTGTCACGGCCGTCGCCAGCGCGCAAATGACGTCACGCGCGAAAACCCTGGAGAATGAGATGCGGACGGTAAGGACCGGGGCGCGAGTCCCGGCTCAATGGCTGGCCTTTGCGTGCGGCCTCCTCTTGCTTGCGGTCTGCATGCTCGCAGCAAGCGCCAGCGCCTGGGTGCCGCATCTGTCGCCGCTGTTCGCGTCGGCACTCACGCCGGACCCCGCTGCCAAGCTGCCCGCGCCGACCCGTTACAGCTACCGAGGAACGCACACCACCGTCGTCAAGGGCATTGAAACGCCACTCCGCACAAGGCTGGAGGCCACCGTGCCCGCCGAGCTCGGCGACGTCCTCGCCTTCTACCGCACCGAACTCAGCAAGCTCGGCTGGCAGGAGCAGCGCGATGGCGCGGTGGTCTCCGCCGATCACGTCAAGCTCGCCTTCGCCTCCCCGCTCGGACCTGGCATGCTGGCGCTCGACCGCAAAGACGCCAGCACCGCCGTCAATCTCGTGCAGAAGAACGCATCTGTCGCGGCCAATGCGAACGTGATGCCCGAGCCCGGCCAGGCGAAGCTGGTGTTCTCCAATATCAGCGAAACGGAAGCCTCGCTCACGATCAACGACCGGACCATCAAGCACGCCGCCGGCGCCTACGCGGTTTCGCTGGATCTGCAGCCCGGCAGATATTCCTACGAGGTGAGCGTGCCGGGCCATCCAGCCACGACGAACATCCTCAACTTCGCTGCCGGCGATACCTGGGAGCTTACGGTCGGGCGCGACGGAGAGGCATGGTCGCCGCTCCTGCTGTATTGAACCTCCCGGGTTTCTGCCGCGACTTCTCGTCTGAGGCCGCGCCGACGGTGTCGCAGCCTGCAAATGCGCACGCCTGAGCCGTGCGCGATATCCTGGAGACGTGACGATGTCGATGATCCCGCGCGGGACGCCAGTCCCGGCACGATGGCAGCTGCTTGCCTGCGGCCTTGTCCTGATGGCGAGCTGCTCGACCGCGGCCGCCGCCGACGGAGGCATCGTCGACGTCCATGCGCTGCCGCAGCTCGAGGGCGCGGTGGAAGACACCTCGCGCCCCGATCCCTACCGCGTCGAATACCGCATGCCGACGCCGGAAGCCGTGACATCGCCGGCGGTGAAGAAACTCCTCAGCGCCGACGGCTGGGTGCTCTATGTGAGGCCGCTGGAGGAGAAGAGCACCAATCTGAACTTCAAGAAGGGACGGCAGGGCCTTTCGGTTCACTTCACGCAGGCCCTCGGCCGGCCCGATCAATCCGTGGTCTACTACACGACCGACCGGATCTACGGGAACGTGCCGTTTCCGGACGGCGCGAGCGACATCATGTTCGATGGGACCCGGCCCTATCTCGGCTGCATCGCGCCCAGCGCGCTCGATGCGACGTCGGATTTCTACGCCAGCCAGATGGCCGCGATCGGCTGGCAGAAACTCACGCCGGAAACCGCCGCGCGCTGGACGACCAGCCTGGATGAAACCGTTCCCAACGGCCTGCGCGCCTTCTACGCGCACCCTGACAGCAAGGACACCGGCTTCTACCAGCAGAAGCCGGTGATGCTGACGCTGACACGCCGCGACGACGGCCGCACCAATATCGATATCCGCGTCGCGCCCTTCGCGCTGCCCAGCGAGCTCAAGGCCGATGGCGATCTGGCCGGCCTGCCGCGGCCAACCCCGACCAAGACGGCCAGGGGCCTCGGCAGCGCAAGCTCCAACAAGCGCGAGATGTCGGCCGCCGCGATGGCCGAGCTGCCCGCCGTGCTCGCCTTCTATCACCGCGAGCTCGCCGCGCGCGGCTGGCAGGAAGATGGCAGCGCGCCGCTCGCGCCCGGCGACGAAGTCGCAATCAAAGTCTCCAACGCCGAGGAGACCGGCGTGCTGCGGCTTGGCCGCAAATATGATTTCACCATGATCAGCCTGAACGTGCAGGTGAAGGACTCCGCGCTTGCCGCCCGCGCCAAGGCGAAGAAGGAGGCCGACGACAAGTTCTTCAGCGATGCCGCAGCAGCCGCACAGAAGATGATCGCCGCCGACGAGGCGCGGCGCAAGGTGCAGGCCGCCGGACTCTCCGATGCGCCGCTCAATGCGCTCGCCGACAGCAAGACACCGGTGCCGCTGCCCGAGACCGCCGAGGGCGTGATATTCGAAGGCGGCGACGGTCGGCTCGAATTCTCCTCCAATTCGAGCGTGAAGGCGCTCGGCACCTTCTACCGCGCATCGCTGAAGAACGCGGGCTGGAAGGAGCAGCCCTCCGTCATCAACCAGCCCAACATGGCGGTGATGGAGTTCTCCAAGGGCGGCAAGTCGATCTCGATGACCGTGATGCAGATGGGCCCGAAAGTGAATGTCAGCGCCACCGGCTCCGGCCTGGTCGTGGCCGCGGCGAAGCCGGTCGAGACCAAATCGGCACAATCCAAACCGACAGAATCCAAGGCCATGCAGGCCAAATCGACCGAGCCGCTGAAGCCCGATCCCGATTCCGCCCTGCCGGTGCCGACGCAGCGCAGCTCGAGCGGGATCAGCTCGACGAAATTCCCCGGCAGCGACCAGTCGTTCCGCAAGGAGCTTGAAGCCAGCATTCCGGCTGAGCTCTCAGATGTCCTCGCCTTCTATCGCGCAGAGCTCACCAAGCGCGGCTGGCAGGAAAAGACTGACGGCGCGACTGTTACCGCCGAGCGGGCGGAGCTGGCGTTCACCTCGCCGGAGGGGCCGGCCATGCTGAAGCTCGGCCGCGCCAGGGAGGAGACAACGGTCAGCCTGGTGCAGCGGAATCCGCAGGCAGCGGCCAAGGCCGACATCATGCCCAAGGCGGGACAGGCGAGGCTGATGCTCGGCAATATCGGGCCGAAGGAGGCGTCGCTGACGATCAACAAGCAGACCATCAAGATCGCGGCCGGCGCCGGCGGCCCGCAATCGCCGAAAGGCCCGATGCTCGATCTGCCGCCCGGCAAGTACCAGTACGCGCTGCGCCTGCCCGGGCAGCCCACTCGCAACGAGACCCTGACCGTAGCCGCCGGCGACGCCTGGGGCCTCTTGGTGGGGCCAAGCGGCGACGTGCTTCCGCTGCAGATGTATTGAGGTGCGACGAAGCAGGTGCGCCCACGCGCAGCCGGCGTTTCGGACCCGTGGGCGGAAAGTTGATCTAAATCAACAGAGCGTTGCGGCGTTGCCTCCCGAATAGGCGTCAACAAGGTTCTGACGTCTCCAAGAGGGAGCTTGCAATGACGCGTACCCGTCACGTTGACGATAGCTCAAAGCCAGAAAGCCGCTTACTAAACCACCGCAACTTGCTGCTTTGCGGCACTGCACTGACCGTCGCTTTTATGCTGTGCGCGCTGGAGACGACCAGCCTCGCGCAGCAAACCACCGGCACGCCGGGTTCGCCGAGCGCCACGACAACCATCGATGGCAAGCAGCTTCCGCCTGAGCCTCCGAAGTTCGAAGGCGTGATCAAGGAAGATGCCACGGACTCCAAGCCATACTGGCCACCGTCCGTTGTGCCGCCCAAAGGCGCGCCGAACGTGCTGCTGATCATGACCGACGACCAGGGTTATGGCGTGACCGGCACCTTCGGTGGGGTGATCCCGACCCCGAACATGGATCGCATCGCCAAGGCGGGCCTGCGTTACACGCAGTTTCACTCGACAGCGCTCTGCTCGCCGACGCGGGCAGCGCTGATCACCGGCCGCAACCACCACTCGGTCGGGTTTGGCGTGATCGGTGAAATGTCCACCGGCTATCCGGGCTACGATTCCGTCATTGGCCAGGAAAGTGCGACGATCGGGACCATTCTGCGGGATAACGGATTTGCCACCTCATGGTTCGGCAAGAACCACAACACCCCGACCTATCTGTACAGCTCAGCCGGGCCGTTCGACCAATGGCCAATCGGCATGGGATTTCAGTATTTTTATGGGTTCATGGGCGGCGAGACCGACCAGTGGACGCCTTACCTTTTCCGCAACACGAGCCAGGTTTTTCCATGGGTCGGCAAGACCGGCTACAACCTCATCACCGACATGGCGGATGACGCCATCAACTACATGAACGGACTGAACGCGGCGGCGCCCGAGAAGCCGTTCTTCGTCTACTACGTGCCCGGCGGCACCCATTCGCCGCATCAGCCGAAGAAGGAATGGAGCGAGAAGTTCAAGGGCAAGTTCGACATGGGTTGGGAGAAGCTGCGCGAGCAGATCTTCGCCAACCAGAAGAAACTCGGGGTGATCCCGGCGAACACCCAGCTCACCGTCTGGCCGGATACGCTGCCGAAGTGGGACTCGCTCTCGTTCATCCAGAAGAAATTGTACGCGCGCGAAGCCGAGGTGTTTGCCGGCTATGCGGCGTATACCGACTACGAAATCGGCCGCGTCATCCAGGCGGTCGAGGACATGGGCAAACTCGACAACACCCTGATCATCTACATCAGCGGCGACAATGGCACCAGCGCCGAAGGAACCCTCGAGGGCACGCCGAACCAGATGACCGCCTACAACGGCATTCTGAAACTGCCCGAAACCGAGCTGATGCTGCACTACGAGGATTGGGGCTCCGACAAGACCTACCCGCATATGTCGGTGGCGTGGTCGTGGGCCTTCGACACCCCGTTCAAGTGGACCAAGCAGGTGGCATCGCACTTCGGCGGCACCCGGCAAGGCATGGCCATCTCATGGCCCGGCCACATCAAGGACGTCGGCGGCATCCGCAGCCAATTCCATCACATGATCGACATCGTGCCGACGATTCTGGAAGCCACAGGCATTCAGGCTCCCGACACCGTCAATGGCATCAAGCAAAGGCCCATCGAGGGCGTCAGCATGGCCTATACGTTCGACCAGGCTAACGCCAACGCGCCGTCAAAGCGCGACACGCAGTATTTCGAGATGTTCGCGAACCGCGGCATCTATCACGATGGTTGGTATGCATGTACGACGCCGCCTGCGCCTCCCTGGCTTCTGGGCACCGCCAAGCTGCCGGGGATCAATGAATACAAGTGGGAGCTTTACAACATCGCCGAGGATTACTCGCAGGCCAATGACCTCGCAGCCAGGAATCCCGACAAGCTCAAGGAGTTGCAAGCGTTGTTCCTGTCGGAGGCGGCGAAATACCAGGTCTTTCCGCTGGACAACTCGGTCCTGCCCCGCATTGTGACACCGCGCCCAAGCGCGACCGCCGGACGAACCGTTTTCACATATTCTGGTGAGAACGCTGGCATCCCTGACGCTAACGCTCCGAGCCTTCTCAATAAGGATTACACGATCACGGCCGAGGTTACCGTTCCTAAGGGCGGCGCGGAAGGAATGATCGCAACTCTAGGCGGTCGCTTTGGCGGATACGCCCTCTACCTGCTCAAAGGCAAGCCTGTCTTCGTCTATAACCTGCTCGATCTAGAACGGTACCGCTGGGAAGGCGGCATTGGCGGTCGCGACTTGTTTACCGATGCGCTCAAGCCGGGCAAGCACACCATTGTATTCGACTTCAAGTACAACGGACCCGGCCCGGGTAAGGGTGGCACCGGTGTACTGACGGCCGATGGCAAGCTGGTGGCCGCAAAGACGATCCCGCACACGATTCCGTTTCTTATGGCCATCGACGAAACGTTTGACATCGGCAGCGACACCCGCACGACGGTGGACGACAGCTATAAGCTGCCCTTCCGTTTCACCGGCAAGATCGACAAGCTGACCTTCAAGCTTGGCGCGACGCAGATGACGGAGGATGAGCAAAAGGTCATTCGACACGCGCTCGAAAGAGCGAGGGACTGAGCGCGACAAGTCGTGGCGATTCATGTCGGCCCCAACGCCACGACTCATCCTTCTTCGCTAAGAAATCGTTCGGCGGGATCCGCTTCGAAAGCCCGCGCGAAATATCATCGCGTATAGAAGGGAGTGCCGGCAGTGGATTCTTCATTTGGCGCGCTGGATGCGTTGCCGGCGCCGGCGGCCCGCAATCGCCGAAAGGCCCGATGTTGGATCTACCGCCCGGCAAGTATCAGTACGCGCTGCGCCTGCCCGGGCAGCCCGCTCGCAACGAAACCCTGACCGTTGCCGCCGGCGACGCCTGGGGCCTCCTGGTGGGGCCAAGCGACGACGTGCTGCCGCTTCAGATGTATTGATCCCGCCGCCTGTGCCTGTAACGGCCAGGTTGAACCTGTCCAGTTGGTGGGGCGACTAGTCGTCCGGAGGCGGCGGCGACTGTGTCGCAGCCGCTGCATCGCGCGAAGACTACAACGCGCGACATCCCTGGAGAGTGGCATGACGACGGTGAGGCGCAGAACGAAGGTCCCGGCACGATGGCGGCTGTTCGCGTGCGGCCTCGCTCTTCTCGCGGGCGGCCTGGTCGCCGCAGGCGCCGGCGGATGGCTGCCGCACCCGTCACCGCAAACTTCGGCCGCACTCACACCGGCGGATCCAAACGCCGAGATGCCGGTGCCGAAGCAACACAACTTCTCCAGCTCCAACACCACCCATATGACCGGCATCGAAATCCCGCTGCGGGTCGGACTCGAAGCCCATGTGCAGGCCCAGCTCAGCGATGTGCTCGCCTTCTACCGCAGGGAGCTCGCAAAGCGTGGCTGGGAGGAAAGGCCTGAAAGCACTGTGGTTGCCGCCGATCATGTGCAGCTCGCCTTCGCCTCACCCAAGGGGCCGGCCACCCTGAAGCTTGGCCGCGCGCAGGACGAGACCATTGTCAGCCTGGTGCAGCGGAATACGGAGGCCGCGGCGAAGGCCAATTTCCTGCCGATAGCAGGACAAGCGCGGCTGATATTCGGCTATCTCGCGCCGGACACGGCTTCGCTCACGATCAACGATCAGACCATCAAGATCGCGGGCGGCGTCAATCACCCACAAACGCTGGATCTGCCGCCCGGCAAATATTCCTACAAGCTGGTCGTGTCGGGCTATCCGGTGCGCACCGATACCATCACCGTGGCCTCAGGCGAGGCCTGGTCCCTCAGCTTGGGCGACGACGACAAGAGGCCGGATCAGATCTACTGAACCTGGTGGCCTGTTCCGGGGCGCCACGGCGCCTGGGAACGCGCTTCTCCGCCCCGCAAAATCCACGCCTTCAAGAGCTAAAAACAGGGCCTCGAATCGCCCTTTTCGCAAGCCCCAGAATCGGCCTCCAGGAGCCTTGAAAACCGGCAAAAAATCCCTATTTCGTCAAAGGGTTGCCGGAAGATACTTTGCGCTAGGCGCAAGCGGTCTTTCATGGCACAAATAGCCTGCAAATCAGCGCCTTTTGCGCCGCTGATTCGGGCGACATCTCGAAGGCCTCTCATGACAGAACCTGCTCGGCAGACGCCTGCCGAAAACGAGCCCTCAAATCCAAGCGATTACGGGGCGGAATCGATCCGCGTGCTCAAGGGTCTCGACGCCGTCCGCAAGCGCCCGGGCATGTATATCGGCGACACCGACGACGGCTCGGGCCTGCACCACATGGTCTACGAGGTCGTCGACAACGCGATCGACGAGGCGCTCGCGGGCCACGCTACGCGCGTCGACGTCGTGCTCAATGCCGACAATTCCGTCACGGTGCGCGACGACGGCCGCGGCATTCCCGTCGACATCCACAAGGGCGAAGGCATCTCCGCGGCCGAGGTCATCATGACCCAGCTCCATGCCGGTGGAAAGTTCGACCAGAATTCCTACAAGGTCTCCGGCGGCCTGCACGGCGTCGGCGTCTCCGTCGTCAACGCGCTGTCGAGCAAGCTCGGCTTGCGCATCTGGCGCGACAACAAGGAGCACTACATCGAGTTCGCCCATGGCGATGCGGTCGCACCGCTGGTGGTGGTCGGCGACGCGCCGGGCAAGCGCGGCACCGAGGTGACGTTCCAGGCCTCGACGGAAACCTTCAAGAACATCGAATATGATTTCGCGACGCTGGAGCACCGCCTGCGCGAGCTCGCCTTCCTCAATTCCGGCGTCAACATCGCGCTCTCAGACATGCGCCATGCGGTCGAGAAGCGCGAGGAGATGCACTATTCCGGCGGCGTCGAGGAGTTCGTCAAATATCTCGACCGCAACAAGAAGGCGATCGTGCCGGCGCCGATCATGGTGCGCGCGGAGGCCAACGGCATCGGCGTCGAGGCGGCACTGTGGTGGAACGACAGCTACCATGAGAACGTGCTGTGCTTCACCAACAACATCCCGCAGCGTGACGGCGGCACCCATCTGGCCGGTTTCCGCGGCGCGCTGACACGCCAGGTCAACGGCTATGCCGAGGCCAATGCGAAGAAGGAAAAGATCGCGCTGACCGGCGACGACTGCCGTGAAGGTCTCACCGCCGTTCTCTCGGTGAAGGTGCCCGATCCGAAATTCTCGTCGCAGACCAAGGACAAGCTGGTGTCCTCGGAAGTGCGTCCCGTGGTCGAGAACGTCCTCAACGAGGCGCTCCAGGCCTGGTTCGAGGAGCACCCTAGCGAAGCCAAGATGATCGTCGGCAAGGTGATCCAGGCCGCCGCCGCGCGTGAAGCCGCGCGAAAAGCGCGTGAGCTGACGCGCAAGAGCCCGCTCTCGGTCTCCTCGCTGCCCGGCAAGCTCGCCGACTGCCAGGAAAAGGATCCGGCCAAGTCCGAACTCTTCATCGTCGAGGGCGACTCGGCAGGCGGCAGCGCCAAGCAGGGCCGCAACCGCGAATTCCAGGCGGTGCTGCCGCTGCGCGGCAAGATCCTCAACGTCGAGCGCGTCCGCCCCGACAAGATGCTGGGAAGCGAGCAGATCGGCACGCTGATCACCGCGCTCGGCACCGGCATCAGCGACGAATTCTCGATCGAGAAGCTGCGCTATCACAAGATCATCGTGATGACGGACGCCGACGTCGACGGCGCCCACATCCGCACGCTGCTGCTGACCTTCTTCTACCGTCAGATGCGCGACATCATCGACGGCGGTTACCTCTATATCGCCCAGCCGCCGCTCTATAAGGTCAGCCGCGGCAAGTCCGAGCAGTATCTGAAGGACGAGCGGGCGCTCGAGGATTATCTGATCGACACAGGCCTCGACGACTGCGTCTTCATTCCCGGCGTCGGCGGTGATCGCACCGGCCGCGATTTGCGCTCGCTGGTCGACGACGCCCGCACCGTCCGCAGCGTCCTGCGCAATCTGCACAGCCGCTACAATCGCAAGGTGATCGAGCAGGCCGCCATCACCGGCGTGCTCAACAAGGCGATCTACGGCGATCCCGAGAAAGCCGCCGCAGCGGCACAATACATCGCGGGACGGCTGGACAACCAGGCCGAGGAGGTCGAGCGCGGCTGGGTCGGCCAGTACGTGGAAGGCCAGGGCTTCCAGTTCGAACGCACCGTGCGCGGCGTCAAGGAAGCCGCCGTCATCGACGCCGCCTTCCTGGGCTCGGTCGAAGCCCGCAAGCTCGACGAATACACCGTGAAGCTCCAGGACGTTTATGCCCGCCCTGGCAAGCTGCGGCGCAAGGACATCGAGCACATGGTCTACGGCCCGGTCGACCTGTTCGAAGCGGTCACCGACGCCGGCCGCAAGGGCATCACGCTGCAGCGTTACAAAGGTCTGGGCGAGATGAACCCGGAGCAGCTCTGGGAAACGACGCTGGACATCGATGCGCGCTCGCTGCTGCAGGTGAAGGTCAAGGAAGTCGACGAGGCCGACGACATCTTCACCAAGCTGATGGGCGACGTGGTCGAGCCGCGCCGCGACTTCATCCAGGAACATTCGCTGAGCGCGACGATCGATATCTGAGGCTCGTGGCTTTGGGTGATCGTCATGCCCGGGCTTGTCCTGGGCATGACGTTCCATGCGCCTCAATTATCGTCGAACAGATTGACATCCCGAGACCGAGACCATTTTCCTTTGTGGTGTAAAACGGCTCGAACAAGCGAAAGCTTTCCGCGGGAAGGATGCCCTCGAGCGCCACCTCATTGGCCGATTGTTCGCTACGCGATGATTGTGACCCTAAGTCTCAAGAAACGCCTTTAGGCCGACCAGCACGAATTGCATTCCCATGGACGCTACGATGAGCCCCATGAAGCGTGTGACTGTCGCTTGCGTGCCTCGGCCTAGACGAGGCCCAAGCCGAACAGCGAGGGTCAACGCCACAAATGTTACGCCTGCTCCAGCGACAGCGGCGATGATTGCCGTCACCGGCAAACCATCGGGCGTATGAACAGCTGCCAACGTGACCACGGCCGTAATAGTTCCGGGACCGGCTGCAAACATTAAAAGTGGTACAAGTGAGCCCTGAACGTCCGCGTCGCTATTGTCGGGCGGCGCCTGAGCAACCGTATGGCTGCCACGCAGCATATCGAATCCCATATACGCGATGATCATTCCGCCGACGACCCTGAACACGTCAAGCGAAATCCCGAAGATGCTTAAAACCTTGAGTCCGACCAACGCAGAGCCCATCAATATGATCAGAATGTTGAGGGCGACCTTGGCCGCCTCGCGTCGTCGTTCCGGCGCGGTCAGATTCGGCGTCAGGCTCAGAAAGAGCGAACCGCACACTACGGGATTGATAACGGCCAAAATGGTTACAATCGCTTGCAGAATTTGGTGAAGGTCTGTCACGCGATCGACTCACAAATTCTAGGGGCATTTGCTCAATCGCCGGGTGCGTGATTATTCTGACGCGCGTCCTAGCCTCTGGCAGTGCGAAATCGGTAAACGGGCTGAATGTCGGATCGAAAACATCGCTTTGGCATTCGGGTCGAGAACGACGGCTAGCTTGGTGCGATGTCACAGAGTGTCAATAACTTTTCCAACATCTCCGTCGACAGTTATCCGTCATTGATTCGCAAGCCGAGCGATTTGGCGCTCGGCTCATTTGGCGACCTTATTGCAAAGCTGAAAATCGAACGACCCGAAAATCTCGCGAAGGCGGTTTCAGTGGGCTGCAACGCTGCGACGCGCCATCACCCGCTACAGGTCCGCCGTGGTCGTCCTCGAGGAACGACGTGGCACGTGATCACCTACACCAAGCGTCAGTCTCCCTGACAATTTTCGTTAGAGTGTCCCGCGGTTCAGGCATATTGCTCTAACTTGATCAGCGTAGCAGTCTCTCCGTCTGGCTCACAAATGACGGAGCATCCCATGACTAAGATGTCACTGCCGCGAAGCCTCATGCTATTGGGAATCATGCTCTCGCCAGAGCCCTCCGCCGCTATCGAAAAACTCAACTGTCCTTTCAATTTTACCAGCAGCGATCCCTCAAAGCTTGAAAGAATGAAGGCCCTTCTTCCCGACGCTGACGCGATGGGAAGTCTCGGCCGGCTCAACTCGACTATCGATACTCTACGTCGGGACGGTATGGCAAAGAGTCAGATTGTAAGTCATCTTGTCGGCGCTTACTGCCTGATCGTCGCTCAAGAAAGCTCGCAGACTGATGCAGAAAAAGCTACAAAGGTTCGGCGCTTCGCTGGGCAAATCACGCAGTTGGTCTACAGCTTGGAAAGCGGGCTGGACGTCATTGTCAACGTTCCACTTGCGCCGGATGTCGTCGACGCGCTCAATGCCACCGCACGCAAGCAGGGTCTATCGAGTTCTGCATGGATCGCAATGACTGTAGAAAATGCTCTGCAGCAATAATAAGTTTACCTTACAATATGTCACCCGATTTAGTAGCGGAGCGCGACTGATCTGAGCCACTGCCGGGGCTTTACAAATAAAGCGGCCTGAGCGCTTCATGGCAGGAAGCAAGGTTCATGGGGCGGGATCGACGAAGAAGCAACCAAGCGGATCGAACCAATATGAATCCCATTCCATTTGTGATGCTCTGCCTCTCCCTGATCGTGAATCCGGCATTGGCGCAGCAGCCTTCTCAGCAGCCATCCGCAACGACGGCCGCAAGGCAGTCGTCAGCTGAACCGGCATTTGACAGGCTACTCGGCCGCTGGGTACGTCTCCAGGGAGGTTACGTGATCACCATCCGAGCTGTTGACGCGGACGGCAAACTCGACGCGAGCTACGCAAATCCGAGACCATTGCCTTTTCATGTCGCGGTCGCGAGCAGGGACGGTAACGCGCTCAAATTGCTCTTCGAGTTGCGCGCCGCCGGTTACAACGGCTCGACCTACACGCTCAATTATGACGCGGCCAACGACCGGCTGAACGGCGTCTTTGATCAGGTGGTCGCCAAACAGAGGTTCGATGTCGTATTCGCTCGCGATAAATCATGACGCAATTGCCATTCTGATGAAGCTCGACGTGGTTCGCTTAGATCGAGCGAGCTCATGACGTTTAATCATCGGTCAACACCTGATGGCGTCCGCACCTGCAGGCCTTCAAACTCTCGATAGACCGTTAACTTCTTGGCCAATGACGCCTTCGATGGCCACCTAAGTATACCCTCCCGCGTCCGCCGAGTGCGGGACGTTCCAGTGCGCCGCCTTGCAAAGGCGTCGATACAACCAGAAGCGGCGCCCGACGCGGTAGAGTCAGAGTTAGGCGTTGGAGCGCGTTCCTAGAGTCAGGCTGTTGAGTTATTTGAGTCAGAGAATTATTTTACGGCACGTCGAGTGACCCTTGATTCTATTGCGAAATTTCGGGCGACTGTGTCAAAGTTATTTGTGTGGAGACACATTCACGAAGGGGCGTCATGCCCGGGATTGTCCCAGGGCACGTTCTTCGTGCATCGGGGCAAAGGCGTGGATGGCCGGGACAGGCGAGCGGAAGCGACGCCGTCCTTTGGACGGCTATGCTCGGCCATGACGCTGTGGAAACACCGCCGATGAACCCGACCAGCGGCCATCACGACGAAATGGCGTGAACCCATCGGCCCGTTCTGGCCGGGAAACGTCGCGGCCATGACCAGTTCCGCAACTGCCAGCCCTGTCCTCCCCTCTCGCCGTCTCGGCGTGATCGGTAGCATCGTCGGTGTGCTGGCGCTGATCGCGGCCGTGTTGCCGCATTGGGTCATACCCGCGATCTACCCGCCGCCGCCGGCCGACAAAGTGATTGTCGACACCGGCCACCGCCTGAAGGATCGCATGATCGCGCGGGTCAAGGGCGTCGAGTATCAGGCGCCGCCACGCGAGAAGTCGACGGGAAGCCAGCTGAGGGAGGCATCCTCGATCGGCGCGATCTCGCTCGGCCTGCTCGCCATCCTGTTCTCCGTGCTCGCGCTCGTGTTTCGCGAGGAGAGGCTTCTGGCGGGCGTCGCGGCCGCGCTCGGCAGCGGCGCCATCGCCATCGAGATATCGTTCCTCGCCATGGGCGTCCTGATGCTGATCGTCGTCCTTTATGTGGTGGCGAACAACATCGGCCTGTTCTAGGGCCGCTTGCCGCAAGCTCCGATCCTCATCCTTGTAACTTCAAGGTCGCCGGGCGGGATAGAATGGCTCGCGCGGTGGCGGACGGGAGACCGGCTCATCCTGGGGCATTGAAGCCCGCTCCTCAGCACGGGACAGAGGAGCCCGCGAAGCGGGCGTCTCGAAGGATGGTCGCAAGCGAGATGTCCGGGCCTTCATGGTTCGAGACGCGCGTTCCGCGCTCCTCACCATGAGGGGCTAGCAGCCTCTTCGGGGCTAACAGGCTGGCTCTAACCGCAGCGAGCACAATTGCTCCCGCGCTCAATTCTCTGTAGTTTCCGCCCGAAACACCCCACCCAACAGGACAGCGAGAACCCCGTGGCGCCCATCCAGTACATTGTCGAGGGCGGTCACCGGCTCTCGGGCTCGATCGAGCCGTCCGGCAACAAGAATTCGGCGCTGCCGATCATCGCCGCCGCCCTGCTCACCGAGCATCCGGTGACGCTGGAGAACGTGCCGCGGATCCGCGACACCGAGACGCTGGTCGAGCTGATCCGCTCGGTCGGCGCGGCGGCGGAATGGACCGCCCGCAATACGCTGCACATCCACGCCAAGAGCATCCGCGCCGCCGACCTCGACCCCGAGCTCTGCGTCCGTATCCGCGCCTCGATCCTGCTCGCAGGCCCCCTGCTCGCCCGCTGCGGCGAAGTGATGCTGCCGCCGCCCGGCGGCGACGTCATCGGCCGCCGCCGCCTGGACACCCATGTGCTCGCGCTCGAACAACTGGGCGCCAAGGTCACCGCCACCGACCGGCTCGAATTCCGCGCGGCAAAGCTTGCCGGTGCTGACGTGTTTCTGGACGAGCCGAGCGTCACCGCAACCGAAAACGCGCTGGTCGCGGCGGTCGCCGCCGACGGCGTCACCCATTTGCGCAACGCGGCCTCCGAGCCGCATGTGCAGGACCTCGCCAATTTCCTGGTCGCGCTCGGCGCGCGAATCGAGGGCATCGGCACCAACACCATGATCGTGCATGGACCGGCGACGCTGGGCGCCACGACCTACCGGATCCAGCCCGACCATATCGAAGTCGGCTCGCTGATCGGGCTTGCGGCCGTCACGCGCTCCCCGCTTCGCATCGTGCGCGCCGGCGTCGAGCATCTGCGCTCGATCCGCATGGGGTTCGAGCGGCTCGGCATCGTCTGCCGCATCGAGGGTGATGATCTCATCGTGCCCTCGAACCAGACGCTGAAGATCCAGGACGATTTCGGCGGCCACGTGCCGAAGCTGGAAGATCAGCCCTGGCCGGCCTTCCCGGCCGATCTGATGTCGATCGCGATCGTCACTGCCACGCAATGCGACGGCGTGATCCTGATGTTCGAGAAGATGTTCGAATCGCGGATGTTCTTCGTCGACAAGCTGATCGCCATGGGCGCGCGAATTGTTCTCTGTGATCCGCATCGCGCCATCATCGCCGGCCCCAGCCGCCTGCGTGGCGCATCGATGATCTCGCCCGACATCCGCGCCGGCATGGCGATGCTGCTCGCCGCGGTCTGCGCCGAGGGCACCTCCACGATCAACAACGCCGACCAGATCGAGCGCGGCTACGAGCGCATCGACGAACGCCTGAACGCGCTCGGCGCCAAGATCAGGCGCGTGCCTGAAAGGAAGGGCTGAGAAGTTCTCTCCGCGCCACAGTATCGTAGGGTGGGCAAAGCGTAGCGTGCCCACCGCTTCTGTTGCCGCGTTGGACTGATGGTGGGCACGGCGCAAGCGCGCCTTTGCCCACCCTACGGTTCCTGAGAGCCGCGCCCTTGGCTCCCGGGTCCCGGCTCGCGCTTCGCGCGTCCGGGACACGAGAGCTGGGCCATGTTTTCGACGTGCGGCTGTGCTATTGCAACCGCCATGCTCGACACCGTCCAGCCTCGTCCGCAGCCGCAAGCCGGCGTGCCGCAAAACCATCTCGCCGAAGAGTTCGTCGAGACGCTGCGGCTGGCCGTGCCGATGATGCTGACGCAGCTCGGGCAGATCGCGATGATCACGACCGATCTCGCGCTGATCGGGCGGCTCGGCGAGGATGCGGTCGCGGCCGCCGCGCTGGCGCACACCGTCTATTTCGTCAGTTTCACCTTCGGGCTCGGATTGATGGCCGCGGTGTCGCCGCTGGCCGCGCAGGCGTTCGGCGCCGGCGACGTCAAGCGCATCCGCCGCTCCCTGCGCGCCGGCCTGTGGATCGCACTCCTGATCTCGCTGCCGATGATGGCCTCGCCGCTCTATGGCGAGCGCATCCTGCTGGCGCTCGGACAGGCGCCGCAATCGGCCGCGCTCGCGCAGCGCTATCTGAACGGGCTGGCCTGGGGCATCGCGCCGGCGCTCGGCTTCATCGCGTTGCGCAGCATGATGAGCGCGGTGAACCGGCCGCAGCCGCCGCTGTGGATCACCGTTGCAGCGATCCCCGCCAACGCGGCGCTGGTCTATTGCCTGATCCACGGCCTGTTCGGCCTGCCGGAGCTCGGCCTGTTCGGCGCGGGGCTCGCGACCACGCTCGTCAATCTCGGCACCTTCCTCGCCGTGCTCGCCATCGCCGCATGGCGAAAGCCATTCGCGGACTACCGCCCGCTCGCCCATCTGTGGCGGATCGACTGGCCCCTGATGCGCCAGCTCATCGCGGTCGGTGCGCCGATCTCGTTTTCCCTGCTGCTGGAATATGGTCTGTTCTCGTCCGCCGCGCTGCTGATGGGATTGATCTCGACCACGGCGCTTGCCGCGCACCAGATCGCGCTCCAGGTCACCGCCGTGCTGTTCATGGTCCCGCTTGGCATCGGCATGGCGGCGACGGTCCGCGTCGGCCATGCTTTCGGCCGCGACGACCCGGCCGCGGTGAGGCGAGCGGGCCTCGTCGCGGCGGTGCTTGGCGTAGCGCTGGTCTCGGCCCTGACCGTTGCCATCATCCTCGGCCGCTACGCGCTCGGACGGCTGTTCTTCGGGAGCAGCGAGGCCAGCGCGGCCACCGTCGAGCTGACGGCGACCCTGCTGCTGGTCGGAGCGACCTTCTTCATCGCCGACGGCCTCCAGACCATCATGGCCGGCGCGCTGCGCGGCATCAACGATACCAGGATGACGTTGCTGTTCGCGGCGATCGGCTATTGGTGCGTCGCCTTTCCCATCGCCTGGGTGCTGGCCTTCAATGCCGGGCTCGGCGCGGTCGGCGTCTGGATCGGGTTCTCGACCGGCACGTTCGTCTATGCTGGCCTCCTGATCTTGCGCTTCCGCATGCTGACGCGCAGACTGGCGGGATGATCGGGATCATGGAGCCGGTGCAATGACCCTGTCCGTCGATCTCTTCTACTCCTACCGCAGTCCCTTCAGCTATCTGGCGCTGCCGAAGACGCTCAAGCTCGTCGAAGAGTACGATCTCGCGGTGAATTTGCGGCCGGTCTATCCGCTCGCCGTCCGCGTGCCCGGCTTCTTCAAGAAGGCCAGTCCGAACTTCATTCGCTATGTGGTGCTCGACAGCACGCGCGTGGCGCAGCACGAGGGCATCCCGTTCCGCTTTCCGAGGCCCGATCCGATCGTGCAGGACAAGACGACGTTCGATGTTGCGGCCGAGCAGCCCTACATCCACCGCCTGACCCGGCTGGGTGCGATGGCGCAGCTCGAAGGCCGCTCGCTCGCATTCACCGATGCGATCGCGCGCGTGCTGTGGGACGGCTCGGTGGCGGGCTGGAACGAAGGCGATCACCTCGCGCGCGCCACTGAAGCGGCCGGCTTCGATCTCGCCGCGATGGATGAAGCGATCAGTGCCGACCCCGATCGCTACGAGCGGGTGATCGCCGAGAACGAAAAGGACCATGCCGCCTCCGGCCATTGGGGCGTGCCGACCTTCGTGTTCGAGAACGAGCCGTTCTTCGGCCAGGACCGCATCGACCTGCTGCTCTGGCGCATGGTGGCTAAGGGCCTGAAAAAGCGCTGACCGTTGTTTAGGACGCGTTTTCTTCACGCGAACCGCTATCCGCTTCGCTCGAAAACGCTCTTGCCGGCCGGCATGAACCGGTTTCCCTGAAACTGCGACTGAGACGTGGCGCCCCGATCCCGGCGGCGCGTTCGGAGGGTCGCATGTATCTGGCAAAGTTCTTCCACCGCGCACCCGGCGATGACGATCGCGAGCTGATGCTGGTCCCGGGCAGCGATCCCATGGTGATCGGCATTCATATGAACTGGAAGGGCGAGCCCGACGCGAACGAATTCCTGCGCGAGGAATTTCCTGATATCGCCGGCGCCGCAGCGGCTTTCCGCCGCCATGTCGCCAAGCTGGTCGCAGCCGGCTATGTCGAGACGGATCATACCAACTACACGCTGCGCGACCTCGGTCCCAATCCGCGAGCCAAGCCGGACTGGCAGAAGGGGCTCGATGAGCTGATGATCCTGGCGCTCAGCGCGCCGATGGCCGAGCAGGCCGCGCAGCTCGACGCGCTCAAGGGCACTCCGGCCGAACATGAGCCGTTGTATCTCTGGCTCGCCGCTCATCACGGCAAGGCTGCAGGCGAAGATTTTACGCAGACCCTGCGCTTTGCCGAACAGGCGCGTGACGCGCTCCGCGCACGGCGGGCTGCGGGACAGTCGCATTACGCCTGGTCCATGTACGAAGGCGACCTTGAAGGTCGCATCCTCGAATTGCTCAGCGACGTCTATCTTCTCGCGGAAAATCCGGTCGCGGCGCTCGCGACGATCGAGCATCTCTGCAAGATCGCTCCGAACCATGATCGCATTCTCCAGCGTGCCGAGATTCTTTGCGGCTTCTTTCCGGAGCGACGGGAGGAAGCCTTTGACGATGCCTATCAATGGTCACGGTTCGGCGGCTACGATGTCATCACGCTGTTTCCCGGCTACGCCGAATATGAAGCCCGGCGCAAGGCAGGCACGACCGCAAAGGGCTGGCGCTGGAAGCCCGGCACGCCGGCCAGCGAAGCGGATGTCAGCGCGGCAGAGCAGGCCATCGATGTCAAACTGCCCGACGATTATCGCAATTTCCTGCTGAGCCGCGGCGAGACCGAGCTGCTGGTACGGCTGCCTGAATCGTCCTCCGAGCTACGCTTCTACGCACCGGACGAGCTGGCCACGCAGCTGCGCAACGTCCTCGACTTCATTGCTCATTCCGAGGACGAGCTCGAAGAGGCCTGCGCCTATTTCCGCAAGGAGTATGGCGTGTCGCTGAAACACCTGGTGCCCATCGCCGAGCCATCACAGCTCAGTCGCTGCCTGCTGCTCCATGTCGAGCCGGGCGAGCGACATGGCCAGTGCTTTCAGTGGGACCATGACGGCGCATGGGAGTTGGAGCAGAAGCAGCCCGGCTTCGATGTCGCGCTGAAGGCGCTGACCGACGGCATCGAGCAGCGCGACGCGGCAGCGCTCGTTTTCTTCGACCTCTAAAGAATCACTCCGCCACGCGCGCGGACTTGTCGGTCGAAGCCTCTGACCATTCGCCGACGACGCGATCGAGATCGCAGAGATTCTGGTGCATCTGCTCCAGCGAGAAGCCGATGGCAAAGAAGCGCTCGGCGGTGTCGCCGGGCTGGCCGCGGATCAGGCCGTCATGACGGACGGCGGCGACGGCCTCGGCATAATGCTGGAGCGCGACGTGGACCGGATGGATCGCCGGCGCGCCGGCGCCCTCGCGCAGCGCCGCGGCGGCGGAGCGAAGGAATCGCGCGATCACGGTCGAGACTTCCGTCAGCGGGGCTGCAAGCCGCATCTGCACCTCGGCCGGCAGCGGCACCACCGTGGCACGGCCGATCATCACGACGTCATGGCGCAGCCGCAGCACGGTGCGCAGCAGCGGGCCGGTGTCGGGGCCGCTCGACAGTCGCACGGAGCGTTCACGCTCGGCTTCGGCGCCGATCGCGTTCATGCCCACCATTGCCGTGCCGATGCCGTCCTGGATCCGGTGCAGCGCGTCGTTGTCGCGGCCGCGCGTGAGCCCCGCGAGCAGTTCGGTGAAGGCATCCGCGATCAGTTCGAGCAGCGTGGCCGCGCTGGCGCGGATCTGCCGCACGGCGCGGGACGGCAGCACTAGGAATGAGACCAGCAGGCCAGTGATGGCGCCCACCCCGACCTCGCTGACGCGGTCGATCGCCGACGCCAGGGGATCTGAATGATGCATGGTCGGAACCAGCAGCACGATGATCGCGGTCACCGTGGCGGCGTTGAGGCTTGGGTTGATCGCGGCCACGAAGGCGAGCGGCGCGACCGCCAGCACCAGCAGCCCCAACAGGCCCGCCTCGGTGGAATAAGGGATCAGGATCGCGATGGCGCCGCCATAGATGGCGCCGCCGATCGTGCCGAGCACGTAGTCGCGCGTCGCCTTCAGCGAGCGGCCGACGCTCATCTGGGTCACGATCAGCGAGGTCAGCACGGCCCAGAGCGGCAATAGCAGATGCAGCGCGGTGGCGATCGCATAGGCCGCCACTGCGGCCACCGTGACCCGGATCGCCAGCCCCAACTGCGTGCGCCGTGATCGGATCCGGTCGAACATTTGTCTTGCGAATGCCATCGTCGAATGTCCCGGTCCGATCCTCTTGGAGCCTGCCAAAAGCATGGCTGATGCCCGCGGCCCCAAGGCCGCTTGAAAGGCCAAATCAGCCCGCCTAACTTGCGCGCCAAAACGAGGAAACACGATGGCTCACGAAACCGCAACGCTCGCCGCTTATGTCGTCAATCTGAAATACCAGGATATTCCGGCGGAAGTGCTGAATCGCGCCAAGGTGCTGACGCTGGACTTCCTCGGCAGCGCCATCCGGGCCCGCAGCGAGGCGGAATCCACCCCCTCGATCCTGAAGATGCTGGAAGCGCTCGCGCTCGACACCAAGGGCGAGTCCACCGTGTTCGGCGACAGCAAGACCTGGACGCCGGCGGTCGCGGCACTGCTCAACGGCGCGCTCGGCCATTCCCTCGATTTCGACGATACGCACGCGGATTCCTCGCTGCATCCGAGCGCGCCGGTGGTTCCGGCCGCCTTCGCCGTCGGCGAGATGGTCGGCGCGTCGGGCCGCGACGTGCTGACCGCGATCGTCGCGGGCTATGAGGTCTGCTGCCGGCTCGGCAACGCGCTCGACCCGACCTCGCATTACGCGCGCGGCTTCCACCCGACCGCGACCGCCGGCACCTATGGCGCGGCGGCCGCCGCGGGCAAACTGTTCGGCCTGTCCGAGCAACAGATCATCGCCGCCTTCGGCGTCTCCGGCAGCCAGGCCGCGGGCTCGCTGCAATTCCTGGTCAACGGCGCCTGGAACAAGCGCTACCAGGTCGGCGCCGCCGCGATGAATGGCGTGATCGCCGCGACGCTGGCGCGCAACGATTTCGTCGGCGCGAGCGAATCGGTCGAGGGCAAGCACGGCCTGCTCGCCGGCTACACCGACAACGCGCATCCGGACAAGGCGGTCGCCGGGCTCGGCAAGACCTATGAGACGATGAAGATCGGCGTGAAGCCGTATCCGAGCTGCCGCTACACCCATGCGGCGATCGACGCGCTGATCGCGATGCGGCGCGAGCACAATCTGACGCCCGACCAGGTCAAGCGCGTCGAGATCGGCCTGCATCGGAACGGCATCACCTTGACCGGCGATGTCGCGACCAAGCGGCATCCCACCTCGATCGTCGGCGGCCAGTTCTCGATGTTCTTCACCGGTGCGCTCGCGCTCGACCAGGGCTCGTTCGGCTGGGACGATTACAACCGCCTTGGTGACGCCGCCATCGACGCGCTCGCCGACAAGTTCGACGTGGTGCAGGACGATCGGCTCGAGGTCGGCCGCACCCACCCGTTCGGCGCGCGCGTCAGCATCACGACAGACGATGGCGTGCATGAGCGGCTCTATGCCGATCCCTCGGGCGAGCCGAATTCGTTCCCCGACGCGCAGGCGATGCAGCAGAAGTTTCTGACGCTGGCGCGCCCGGTGCTGAACGCGCGCGCGGAGAAGTTTGCGGACGCGATCATGACACTGGAGCGGTTCGACCGCGTGGCGAAAGCCACGGAGCTGGGGAGGTAGGAGCTGCTTACCCTCCCCTGGAGGGGGAGGGTCGGCTCATATAGAGCGCAGCGAAATATGAGACGGGGTGGGGTGACGGTCCCTCCGCATTCAACAGTGCCCGTGCGGAGGGTTCACCCCACCCCGCTCGCGCTGCGCGCGATCGACCCTCCCCCTCCAGGGGAGGGTAAGAGACAGCGCTCTGCTGCTGTCATCAATCCACCCCCGCCATTTTCCCCTTCTCGCGCGTCACCGCCACCACATCCCGCACCAGATCGAACACGCCATCCGCTTCCGGCGGCCAGTTGGACGAGCGGCCCAGCCGCACGATCACCAGACGCTCCGAGGGAATGATGATCGTGTACTGCCCGATCGTGCCCTTGGCGAAAAACGCATCGCGCGGCCAGCCGTGCTCCACGCGGAAATTCGCGCCAAAGCTGTCGCCCCGGTTGGTCCAGAAGCCGGCGCCGATGCCGACCAAGGCATTCGGCGTGGCTGACGCCGCGTAATTCACCCAGCCCTCGGGGAGGATACGCTTGCCGCCGGCGACGCCGTCATTGAGATAGAGCTGACCGAAGCGCGCCCAGTCGCGCGCGGAGGCCAGCATCTCGCTCGATCCCTCGATCGTGCCGGCGCCGTCGAGCTGGAGCGTGACGTGGCGCATGCCGAGCGGCGCGAACAATTCACGGCGCGCGAAGCGCAGCGCGTCCGCGGGGCTGCCGCCGGAAGCATTGCGGATCAGATGCGCGAGCATGATGGTGTTGCCGTCGTGATAATTCCACACCGCGCCCGGCGCGGTGGCAAGCGGCATGCTCGCGGCATAGGCGGCCATGTCGTCCTCGATGAATTTCATGCGATTGACCGGCTCGAAGGCGGAGCCGAGCGAAGCCTGCAGCGAGCTGCCGAGCGCGAGGCCCGCGGTGTGCCGCAGCAGCTGGTCGACGGTGATGGCGTGGCGCGGATCATCCGGATTTGTCCACGCCGCGACCGGCGCGGGCCCGTCGAGCTTCAGCTTGCCCTGGCGCACGAGAATGCCTGTTAGCGCCGAGATCACCGACTTCGTCATGGAGAAGCCGAGCAGCGGCGTCTCGGGCCCGACACCATCCGCATAACGCTCGGCGATGACGCGGCCTGACTTCATGACGACGATGGCGCGGGTGCGGCGGGCGGGCGGTTGCGCGGGTTCGGTGAAGGCGCGATCGAGTGCGGCCGACAGCTCCGGGCTTTGTGGCGGCACGATCGAGGGTCCCGCGATCTCGGGGAGCAATGCGGGCTGCTTGTCGTCGGCCGGCGGCGCGACGTCGGCGATATCAGCGCCGTGCTCGAGCGTACAGCCCAGCCCCTCGCGATAGACGGCATGGCTACGGCCGAGGCCGAACAGCGTCACGGTGACGTCCTTGCGCACCCGGTCGATCCGGTAGTCCATCGCCCAGGTGATCAGGCCCGAGCCCGGCATCGCGTCGGTGGTCTCGGTGAAGGTGCGCTGCGGATCGAGGCCGGAGATAAATGTCTCGGCGCAGAGGATGTCGGCGAGGAAGCCGGTGGCGACCTGCGGCGCGTTGCGCGCGCGAGCGGCGCCGAATGCGAGGCCAATACAGGCGACGGCGGTGGTCAGGAGGATGATCTTGCGGCGGCGGGTCACGGGCTTTCTCCGGCTGGGGCGTGTGCCGGGAGGAAGCCGGAGTGGGCGGAGGAGTGCTCGCCGGATTTGGAAAATAGACTGGCTGAAACTGAACCGGGCTGGTCGATTCTGGAATTTCGGCGTGATTGGAAAGGGTTAGAACTTACGCCGCACTCACCTTGAGCCGCCGGTATTCCGTCGGCGTCACGCCCGTCACCGCCTTGAAGGCGCGGTTGAAGGGACCGAGCGATTGGAAGCCGGCGTCCATCGCGATGGTGATGACGGGGACCTCGGCCTGGGCGGGATCGGCGAGCGCCGCCTTGGCTTCCTCGATCCGGTGGTTGTTCAGGAACACATTGAAATTGCGGTAGCCGAGCCGCTGGTTGATCAGCCGGCGCAGCCTGTATTCGGGAATTTTCAGCCGGCCCGCCAGCACGCCGATGGTGATGTTCTCCTGGCGATAGACCCGCTCATCCGCCATCAGGCGCATCAGGGCGTCGATCAGCTTCTGGTCGGCGGCTTCATCGGTGGCTGTGGGATGGCTCAGAATGACCGCTGGCGTGACGCCCGCGTTCGCCGGAAACAGGTCCGCACCATCGACGCGCATCATCGCGTAGGCGATGGCCGCAACGACGCAGGCCAGCACGCCGGCATTGATGGTGTTGGCGACATCGCCGACGTCACTGCCGGCAACGGCAATCTGGAGCAGCGCGTTCAGTCCGCCATAGAGCGCGGCGGCGCAGACGATGAAGACGCGGGCACGCCGCCGGCGCTCGACCAGATCCGCCGGCCACGACGCGATCGTCTGCCCTACCGCGAGCGCGATGAAGCCGAGCACGATCAGGTTCACCACGGTGACGGAGAACCGCACATGGCCGCCCGGCGCGATCCAGACGCACCCGGCGAAGCTGAAGGCCGTCACCAGTCCCCAGACCAGCCCATGCCACCAGCGCAGGCGAAAATCGTCGTCGAACAGCGCGCGCGTGAACAGCCAGAACACCACGATATTGCCGGTCGACAGTGCGATCAGCGGCGCATGCCAGGCCGGCACTAGCGACGTCACGCCGACCGAATAGCTCACCGCGTGCGCGGCCGAGCCGAGCGCGAAGGCGGCGCCGAGGCGAGCCGCCAGCACGTTGCGGAAGTCCGAGAACAACGATGCCGCCAACACCAACAGCAGCGCCACGGCGCCGGCGCGAAAGGCAAGTTCGAGATTGGCAAGCAGCATCCGGTCGACCCGATCGCGCACGCACGCGCGTGACGCGAACCTAGTTCAAATCAAAGACCGATTCAATTTCGCCGGGTCCACGCGGCGCGCGACGTGATCCAGGCGTCGGCCGGCTTGCCGAACAGATCGATTTCGCGCTCCTTCCGGGCGCCCAGGCTGCGCGCCACGCCCTGCGACGGCGTATTCGTGCTCTCGATACAGTGCATGATCTCGTCGATCTCAAAGCTGTCAAACACCCAGTCGATCGATGCGCTGGCCGCTTCCACCGCATAACCTTTGCCGCGGAAATCCCTGGCGATGCCCCAACCGACCTCGAAGCCGGGCCAGCCCGGCGGGCACCACGGACCAACCCGCCCGATGTAGCTGCCGCTCGATTTCTCCTCGACCGCAAACATGCCGAAGCCGTGGAGCGCCCAGTGTCCGGAGATCACGGCCGCGTTACGCCAGCCGGCAATCTCGGTCGTGACCGGCTTGCCGTCGGCGGCGATGAAGCGGGCGGTGCCGGGGTCGGACAACATCGCGGCATTCGGCGCAATGTCGCTGGCGCGCCATGGCCGCAGGATCAAATGTTCCGTCTCGATTCGGGGGCCTGTGACCTCGAGCAGCCTGGCGCCTGGCTTGAGCGGTGGGATCATCGGTCTTCTCCCGTTCCCGACATTGTTCTGTTACGATCATACCAGCAAGAAACAGGAGACCACCATGAGCTGGCAACCCTCGAACGATCCCGTGCTCGGCGATCCCATGTCCTGCGACGCACTCGATCTCGTCATCGTGCCACGCACCCGCGACCTCGGCGACGGATTCGTGGTGCGGCGCGCGCTGCCGCATGGCAAGCGGCAGATGGTCGGGCCGTTCATCTTCTTCGATCATTTCGGCCCGGTGCAGTTCGTCTCCGGCAAGGGCATGGACGTGCGGCCGCATCCGCATATCGGGCTTGCCACCGTCACCTATCTGTTCGACGGCTCGATCATGCATCGCGACAGCGAGGGCAACGTCCAGGAGATCGCGCCCGGCGCAATGAATCTGATGACCGCCGGCCGCGGCATCGCCCATTCCGAGCGCACCCCGGACGCACAGCGCGCCTCGGGGCAGCAGATGCTGGGCCTGCAAAGCTGGATCGCGCTACCGGCCGGATCCGAAGAGATCGCGCCGTCGTTCCAGCATTACGGCGCGGGCGATCTGCCGATGATTTCCGAGCGCGATTTCACCGCGCGGGTGATCGCGGGCTCCGCGTTCGGCATCACCTCGCCGGTTACGATGGTGTCGCCCTGGTTCTACACCGAGGTCACGGCGGTCGCGGGCGCCAGCGTGCCGCTCGACCCCGACCACGAGGAGCGCGCCATCTACGTCGTCGACGGCGAGGTCGAGATCGCGAACGAGCGGTACGAGGGGCCGCGGCTCCTGATCTTCCGGCCCGGCGACCGCATCACCGTGAAGGCGCTGAAGGCAACGCGCATGATGTTTCTCGGTGGCGATGCATTGGAAGGCCCGCGCCACATCTGGTGGAATTTCGTCTCCTCCAGCAAGGAGCGGATCGAGCAGGCCAAGGAGGACTGGAAAACCGGCCGCTTCGCCGGGGTTCCGCAGGAACATGAGTTCATTCCGCTGCCGGAATAGGCTATCCCGATTTAGGCCGTACCATCCAGTGCGGCCTGAATCCCCTGTCCGAAGGACTTGTCTGCGAAGGCCCTGCCGATGACCGCCATGCTCTCCAGTGACCTGCCCCTACCCAAGATCGGACGCGGCAAGGTGCGCGATATCTACGCCGTCGACGACGACCGCCTGCTGCTCGTCACCACCGACCGCATCAGCGCCTTCGACGTCGTGATGGGCGAGACCATCCCGATGAAGGGCGCGGTGCTGACCCAGATCAGCGCATTCTGGTTCAACGAGCTCGAAGGCGTGGTGCCGCATCACATGATCAGCGCCGACGCCGACGAGATCATTGCCGCCGTGCCGGCCTTGAAGCCGCATCGCGCCGAGATCCTCGGCCGCGCCATGCTGTCGCGCCGCACCACCGTCTTCCCGATCGAATGCGTGATCCGCGGCTATCTCTCGGGATCGGCCTGGAAGGAATATGCCGCCAGCGGCACGCTGGCCGGCGAGAAGCTGAAGGAGGGCCTCGTCGAGAGCGAGAAGCTGGAGCCTTCGATCTTCAGCCCGGCGACCAAGGCCGAGACTGGCCATGACGAGAACATCACCATCGCCAAGATGCGAGAAGTCGTCGGCGACGAGGTCGCCTACACGCTCGAGAGCATGACGCGCGCGGTGTATACGCTCGGCGAGGAGCTCGCCCGCGAGCAGGGCATCATCATCGCCGACACCAAGTTCGAGTTCGGCCGCGACAAGGACGGCCGCATCATCCTGATCGACGAAGTCATGACGCCAGACAGCTCACGCTTCTGGGCGGTCGATGCCTACAAGCCCGGCCAGCCGCAGGCGAGCTTCGACAAGCAGCCTTTGCGCGACTATCTCGACGTCGAGCGCCACGCCGGCCGTTGGAACGGCGACGCGCCGCCGCCCCCGCTGCCCGCCAGCGTCGTGGATGCAACCAGCAAGCGCTATCTCGAAGCTTACAGGCGCGTGACGGGGAAAGAGCTGAAGATCTAAGCCCGGCTGTTTCGTCTCGCTCCGTCATTGCGAGCGAAGCGAAGCAATCCAGAGCTGCTGCTCCTCACCCTGAGGAGCGCGCCCTTTGCGCGCGCCTCGAAGGGCGAGGCCACCAGCGGGGCCTTCATCCTTCGAGACGCGCGTTCCGCGCTCCTCAGGATGAGGAACACACAGACTGGATTGCTTCGCTGCGCTCGCAATGACGTGGATGGCCCGCCGCGTGTGATTGGCCGTTCACACGCCAAACCGCCGCAAAACTGTCGGATGTTTCACAGTTACAAGAATCCAGTTGCGCTAAGCCCGTACTCGTCTACGTCTCGGGACGGGACTTTTCAGGGGCGAGCGCAACGGCGTGACCGATCCAGCAATTATTTTCAGCCCGGCTTCGCGATTCAATCCGGCCCTCAAGCGTGCGTTGAATGATATATTGGGCGGAACGGCGGCCAGCGTCCTGACCGTCACCTTCGGGCTGTCCTATTCGCTGCTGATCTTCGCCGGGCCGCTCTCGCCTTACCTGTCCTACGGAATCACGGCGACGTTCGTCAGTTCCGCGGTGCTTGCGGTCGTCATCGGGCTCGGCAGCTCCCTGCCCTTCGCAATTGGTGCCCCCGACAGCTCGACCGCGGCGGTGACAGGAATTCTGGCGGCCTCGGTGGTCGAACGCCTCGAGACGGCGAACCTGTCGACGCCGCTGCTCTCGCCGGTTCTGATCACGCTCGGCCTGTCGACGGTGCTGACGGGATTGGTGCTGTGCGGATTGGGCCTGACGCGGCTTGGCCGCGCCATCCGCTACGTGCCCTATCCCGTCGTCGGCGGCTTCCTCGGCGCCACCGGGCTTCTCATCGCCCTGGGCGCGGTGCGGGTGATCACCAACCACCCGCTCCAGTTCACGACGCTGACGCACTTCGCCAACGGCACCACATTGCTGGAGCTGGGCGCCGCCTGCGCGATGGCGCTGGTGCTGTACCTGACCTGGCATCGCTCGCGCAGCCCGTTCGGACTGCCGATCATCCTGGTCGGTGGCGTGCTCACGGCGCATCTGGCGTTCTGGATCACCGGCGTTTCATTCGATCACGCTCGCGCCCTGGGCTGGACGTTTCAGCCGCCGCCGCAGGCGGTCTTCATGCTGCCCTGGCACACCGACGATCTCGCCCGCTATCCCTGGTTTGCCGTGCCGGACCTGCTCGGCAACGTGGTTGCCGTCATCTTCGTCACGGCCTCCAGCACGCTGTTCAACACCACCGGCATCGAGGTTGCCGTGCATCGCGAGGCCAATCTGGAGCGCGAGCTGAACGTCACCGGCGCCGCCAATATCCTGACCGGCATGCTGGGTGGCTATGCCGGCTGCAGCTCGATCAGCCGCACGATCATTTCTCCAGCGGCGGCCGCGGACGCTTGTCCGGCCTTACGGTCGCGGCGTTGTCCCTTTTGATGCTTGCCGTCGCGCCCGATCTGCTCGGCTTCATCCCGAAATTCGTCATCGGTGGCCTTCTGCTCTATCTCGGCGCCGACCAGCTCCACAAATGGATCATCGAGTCGCGCAAGCGGCTCTCGAAGCTCGAATATCTCTCGCTGATCGCCATCATCGCGATCATCGTCGCCTGGGGCTTCGTGCCGGGCATCCTGATCGGCGTGATCATCGGCTGCGCGACGTTTGCGTTCAGCGCCGCACGGGTGGAGTCGATCAAGTACAGTTTCGACGGCTCGGAATATCGTTCCTCGCTCGACCGCTCGCGCGACGACCAGGACGTGCTGCTGGCCCATGGCGGCAACATCCAGGGCCTCAACCTGCAGAGCTATCTGTTCTTCGGCTCCGCCAACCGGCTCTACCAGCACGTCAAACAGCTGCTCCAGGAGCGCCCGGAGTGCCGTTATCTGCTGTTCGACTTCAAGCTCGTCACCGGCGTCGACTCCTCGGCCGCCTACAGCTTCGCCCAGATCAAGCGCAGCGCGCATGACCTCGGCGTCGAGCTGATCCTGGTGCATCTGTCGGCGGCGGCCGAGAAGGTGCTGCGCTCCAGCGACTTCGTCGGTGAGGGCGTCACCATCATCGGCGAGCTCGATCATGCGCTGGAATGGTGCGAGAACGAGATCATCTCGCAGCATCAGGGGCGGGAGCAGGAAGAAGCCAGCCTGCGCGACTGGTTCACGGGGATACTCGACAGCGAGGCCGACGCCGACGCGCTGATCCACCGCTGCCAGCGCCTCGAGGTCGAGGCCGGCGACATCATCGTGCAGGCCGGCGACCCCGCCGATTCCATGCATTTCATCCTCGACGGCCGCGTCGGCATCATGGTCCCCGCCGACGACGACCGCACCACGCGCGTGCGCAGCCTGGGGCGCTACACCACGATCGGCGAGATGGGACTGGTGTCGAACACGCCGCGCAGCGCGACGATCCAGGCCGAGGTCGCCAGCGTGCTCTACGTGCTCAACACGCTCCAGTTCGACGCGATCAGGGACGAGGACCCCACGCTCAGCCACAAGCTGCTGACCTATTTCGTGTCGGTCATGGCCGAGCGGCTGACGTTCGCGAACCGGACGATTGCGGTGTTGCGGCGGTGACGGACCTGTAGCCCGGATCGAGCGGAGCGCAATCCGGGCTACACGCTATTGGTCCCGCGGATTTACAAATCCATGAAGCTGCCGAATGCGGTCACCGTCCAACACCGCCATGTCGACGCCTGTGGCGGCAGGTGTTGCGGCTCCGGGCGCAGCCAGCGTCCAGCCGAACAGGATCTGATCGTGATGCGCATTCACGTGACCGGCGAGCGTGAAGCGGAGATCCGGAAGTCTCGCCTGCAAGGCTTGCACCAGGCGCTCGATCGCATCCTTTCCAGCCACCGAGTCATTCGGATCGATATAGACGCACGCGTCGCTGAAGACTCTGTCGATCAGCAACCGGCGCTTCCCGGCATCTCTCTCGTTCCAGACCGCGATGTAGTTCTGGACGAGATTGGTCACCTGTTCACTCATTTTGCTTCCTTCCCTGTCGCAACCATGTCTGCTACTTGCGAAAGTGTGTCGCGAACCATGGTGTCCAGACTGCTCGCGGTGACGCCCAGCAGTTTCTCTGTATCGCCGGCATCGAGCAAAAGCGGCTTTTCGAACAAATAGGCCATCTCGATCCCTTCGCTGAAGCCGATGCCTTCCAGCTCAGCCGGGGCGAGTCGCGACAGGCCAGGAGCGTCGATCTTCAGCGCGGCTGCGAATCTCCGTACCAGTTCGCGCACCGACGCCGACTGCGACGGCACGTGAAAGGCGCGGCCCCATTCTCCAGTGAAGCGCGACGCTGCAACCAGCGTCGTCGCCGTGTCCTTGGTGAAAGACCAGGCATGCGCGGCATCCGGATCGCCGAGGAAGGCAACCGGCTCGTTCCTAAGCAGCGACGGCAACGCCAGCAGGGAAAAATAGGCGACTGCGCCCTCGCCGAGATAATCGCTCGCCCGCACTTCAAGGGCGGGAACGCTCGATCGCAACGCACGCTGCCACATGATGTGCCGGGTCGTGCCCTTTCGGGTGGTCGGGTCCGGCTCCAGGTCCGGCGTGAGAGGGCTCGCAGATCCCGCGCCATAGCCATAGACATTCCCGACCACGAGCAGCCTGGCACCAACCTGCTCGGCCGCCTTGACCGTTCCGTCCATGATCGGAAAGAAGTCGGTCGGCCAACGATGATAGGCCGCCATCGCGCACATGAAGATCGCATCCGCGCCCTTGCTGAGTACCGCCAGCTGTGCGGCATCGGTGGCATCTGACGAAACCGTACGCACATCGCCGGCATTGAGCGATCCGGCATTCCTGCTGGTCAGGATGACACTGTGTCCTTCTTCCGCCAGAAGGCGCGCGGTTTCGCGCCCGACCGGGCCGGCTCCCACAATCACGTAGTGACTCACTTGGCATCCTCATTTGTCGGGAAACGACAGATGAGTTCTTTGACGCCCGCGCCGTTGAAAATCGCGCACGATCCGCCAAATATCGAACACGTTCCGCCAAGATCTGGAGCCTGGCCCATGCGTGCGAGACCGAGTTCGGCGTCAACATCGGCCGGCGCCACCGCTGCGGCCAGGCGAACCGAGCCTGACGCCGTTGCGCTGGAGCCGATCGGCGATCACCGCATCATCATCCACCTCAGCCGGGCGACGCGCTCATTCTGTCTCGAGACCGGGGAGCAGTTTCTACGTCAGGCCGGCGATATCGATGTGGTTCCGTCCGGCGCCATCGGCGGCTTCGTGGCTGAGACGCCCTACCAGTCGCTTCAGATCCGGCTCGCACCAGGCATGCTGGACCATGCAGCATCAAGGAGTCGACAATTGGCAGCCGCCCGGCTCACGCATCATCATATGCTGCGGAATGACCGCATCGTTCTGCTTGGACAGGCTCTCGAAAGCGACGTGAAAGCGGGCTCGCCGAGCGGCCCGTTGTTTGCCGAAAACGTGGGAATGGCCCTGGCGGTCGAATTGATCAACCTGGCGAATGATCCGCCGGGAGAGGCCATCCGCCTCTCGAACGCGCAGCTCCAGAGAGTCCTCGCCTATATCGATGCAAATCTCGACCAGCCGCTCACAATCGACATTCTCAGCCGCGAGGCCGGCGTCAGCAGCTCACATCTGCGTACATGGTTCAAGGCGGCCATGGATGTCACGATTCATCGCTACATCCTGAGAAGGAGAGTGGAGCACGCGCGCCAGCTCCTCCTTCAAGGCGATCGCAAGCTAAGCGATGTTGCCCTCGAAGCGGGCTTTGCCCATCAGTCTCATCTGGCCAAATGGATGCGACGCGAGCTCGGACGCAGTCCGAGCGAACTGCGTCGAAGCAAGGACTGATCGGCGACGGTCTTAAACCCCCGCCATCATCACGTATTTGATCTCGACATATTCTTCCATGCCGTGACGCGAGCCTTCGCGGCCCAGGCCGCTTTCCTTGACGCCGCCGAAGGGCGCGACTTCGGTCGTGATCAGGCCGGTGTTGACGCCGACCATGCCGGATTCCAGCGCTTCGGCGACGCGCCAGACGCGGCCGAGATCGCGGGAGTAGAAGTACGAAGCCAAGCCAAACGGCGAGGCGTTGCACATCGCGATCACATCGGCTTCGTCCTTGAAGCGGATCACCGGCGCGAGCGGGCCAAACGTTTCTTCCTGCGCCACCAGCGAGTCCGACTTGACGTCGGCAAGCACCGTCGGCTCGAAGAAGGAGCGGCCGAGCTCGCTGCGCTTGCCGCCGGTGACGACCTTGGCGCCGCGCTTGACGGCGTCCGCGATGTGGCGCTCGACCTTGTCGACCGCTTTCAAATTGATCAGCGGGCCCTGCGTGACGCCGCTCTCGGTGCCATCGCCGATCTTCATCGCCGCGACCTTCTTCGAGAGCTTCTGCACGAACTCGTCGTAGATCTTGTCCTGGGCGTAGATGCGGTTGGCGCAGACGCAGGTCTGACCCATATTGCGGTATTTCGAGACGATCGCGCCTTCGACCGCGGCATCGATATCGGCATCGTCGAACACCACGAACGGCGCATTGCCGCCGAGCTCGAGGCCGAGCCGCTTCACGCCGACGGCGGCCTGCTGGTAGAGGATCTTGCCGACCGCGGTCGAGCCGGTGAAGCCGACGAAGCGCACCGCCGGGTGCTCGCACAGCACCTTGCCGATCGGCGGCGCGTCACCGGTGATGATGTTGAGCACGCCCTTGGGCACGCCGGCCTTCTCGGCGAGCACGGCCAGCGCCAGCGCCGAGAGCGGCGTCTCGTTGGCGGGCTTCAGCACCACGGTGCAGCCGGCCGCCAGCGCCGGCGAAACCTTGCGGGTAATCATCGAGTTCGGGAAATTCCACGGCGTGATCGCGCCGCAGACGCCGATCGGCTGCTTGATCGCGAGCAGGCGCGCATCGGGCCGCTGCGTCGGGATGGTCTCGCCATAGACGCGACGGGCTTCCTCGGCGAAGAATTCGATATAGGCGGCACCGATATCGACCTCGCCGAGCGCCTCGGAGAGCGGCTTGCCCTGCTCGGAGGTGAGGATCAGCGCGAGATCCTCGCGGTTGGCGATGATCAGCTCGAACCATTTACGCAGGATGTTGGAGCGCTGCTTGGCGGTGTGCTTGGCCCAGGCCGGAAAGGCGCGCTCGGCGGCTTCGACCGCCTTGGTCGTATCGTCCGCACCAAGCTGCGGAACCTTCGCGAGCTCGATGCCGGTCGCAGGATTGTTCACCGCGAAGACCGGCGAGCCGACCCAGGCGCCGTCGATGTAGCAGGCCTCCTTCAGCAACGACGGATCCTTCAACCGGTCGCGCAGATTGGACGTGGCTTGCGGGGCGCGTGCGGCGGCAGTCGGGGTCATGGCATTGTTCCTCGGGGCGCGATCGGATCGGCCCCGAATATAGGGACAGACGGCGCGCAATGCACCGTCCCGCAACGCACATCTGCTGGGAGTTAAAGTGGCAACGGCGCGGTTATGCCGCGCCACTCATATACGTCTCGCGCCGACCGATCATGCGCTCGGCGGCCGCCTTGGCGTCGGCCTTCGAGGACGTCGCGCACGTACGGTATTCGAGATCGGGAACGTCCGAGGTGTCACGGCGCCCGAACCAGGATTTCGAGCCCACCGGCAGCAGCGCCAGCGCCTGCGCCAGATTATCGACAGCGCCGAACGAATAGAGCGCGCCGGTGCCGGCGATCCGGACCTCGTAAATGCCGGGCGAAATCGGCGCCTCGAGATTGTCGCCCCGTCCGGGACGGGGATAGCGCTTCCATTCGCTCCAAGTCGAAATCATCTGAGGTCCCCCTCGCGGTCATGAACGACCGCCAATATTTGCATCAAGTCTTAACGTTGGCCGTCGATTGGCCGCGTGCGGAAACGCCGCAACGCACAAAATGTTTCAAGTGCTTCAAACACGTGAAACATATCGCCAGAGCCTATCCACGGTCACGGTGAGTTGCGGCCATCCACCGCAGATTGTGACGGAGTGTTGCAGTTCAGCCCTCTCTCGTCCTGCGCACGCCACGCACCGTCAAGTCACGACATCGCGACCGGCGCGGGCATCTGGACGCGCTTGCCGCGCGGACCGTGCAGGAGGACAATCATTCGCTTCCAACAATAATCAAACCGGAGGAAACGCGTATGCAAAGCAAAGCCCAGATCGACGAGATCCTGCGCCAGAAGAGCGACGCCAAGGAGATTCCCGGCGTCGTCGCGATCGCCGCCAGCGGCAACGACGTGATCTATCAAAGCGCGTTCGGCAAGCGCGACCTGTCCAAGCCCGATGCGATGACTGACGACAGCGTGTTCTGGATCGCCTCGATGACCAAGGCGGTGACTTCAGCAGGCGCGATGCAGCTGGTCGAGCAGGGCAAGCTGTCGCTGGATGCGCCGATCGGTTCGGTGCTGCCCGACCTCGCCAAGCCGCAGGTGCTCGAAGGTTTTGATGCCAAGGGCGAACCGAAACTGCGGCCGGCGAAGGGCGCGATCACGCTGCGCCAGCTCATGACCCACACCGCTGGTTTTGCTTACAATGTGTGGAACGGCGATCTCGCGGTCTATCTGGAGAAGACCGGAACCCCGAACATCTTCTCCTGCCAGGACGTCGCGCTGAAGACGCCGATCATGTCTGATCCCGGTACGCGCTGGGAATACGGCATCAACATCGACTTCGTCGGCAAGGCAGTGGAAGCCGTGAGCGGCAAGCGGCTCGATGCCTATCTGCGCGACAATCTCTTCACTCCGCTCGGTATGAGCGACACCGGCTTCAAGATCACCGACAACATGCGCCAGCGGCTGGTCGCCACCCATGCTCGCGGCGAGGATGGATCGCTGGCGCCGATCCCGTTCGAGATCGAGCAGAATCCGGAATTTTGCATGGGCGGCGGCGGCCTTTACGGCACTGCCGGCGACTACATCAAGTTCACCCAGATGATCCTCAACAAGGGCCGCGGCAACGGCAACCAGGTGCTGAAGCCCGAGACGGTCGCGCTGATGGGCCAGAACCACATCGGCGATCTCACCATTGGCAAGATGACGACGGTTGCGCCCATGTACACCAACGATGTCGATCTCTTCCCCGACATCGTGAAGAAGTGGGGGCTGTCCTTCCTGATCAATACTGCCAAGACGCCGGAGGGCCGCAGCGCCGGCAGCCTCGCCTGGGCCGGTCTCGCCAACACCTATTTCTGGATCGACCCGGCGCGCGATGTTTCCGGCGTGATCCTGATGCAGGTGTTGCCGTTCGTCGACGCCAAGTGCATCGAGGCCTTCACGGGATTCGAGCGTGGCGTGTATGCCGGGCTCGATGCGGGCAGCGGGAAGAAGGCGGCCTAAGGGAGAGCCGAGCTCTCCCCACACGTCATGGCCGGGCTTGTCCCGGCCATCCACGCCTGACCTTGCTGCACGAAGAACGTGGATGCCCGGGCCTTCGCTGCGCCGAAGCGGCTTCGGCCGCGCAGGCGGGACAAGCCCGGGCATGACGACCGAAAAAGATCGCACTGACTATCTTTGACGAGAGGATTTCGAATTGTCTGATAAAGCCGACAGCTATGTTTGCGGCATCTCGGACACGCCGCTGCTCGGCGAAACCATCGGCCGCAGCCTTGACCGCGCCGTGCGGCGCTGGGGCCATCGCGAGGCGCTGGTCTCGCCTAGCCACGGCGTGCGATGGACCTGGACCGAATTCGCCGAACGGGTCGACGCGCTCGCCGCCGGCTTTCTCGCGCTCGGCCTCGAGCGAGGGCAGCGGATCGGCATCTGGTCGCTGAACCGGCCGGAATGGACGCTGACCCAGTTCGCCGCCGCCAAGGCCGGCCTGATCCTGGTGACGATCAATCCCGCCTACCGCTTGAGCGAGCTGGAGTTCGCGCTGCGCAAGGTCGGCTGCAAGGCGATCGTCACGGCGACCGTGTTCAAGACCAGTCATTACATTGAGATGCTCAACACGCTGCTGCCGGAACTGGCCGGCGCCAAGCCCGGACAACTCAACGCAGCGCGACTGCCGGACTTGCGGATGGTGATCCAGATCGGTGGCCCCGCGGCATCAGGTACGATCCCGTTCGAAGAGGTCGCGCGCATGGGCGGAGCGCAGCATCGCGAGCAGCTCACTGCACTCGGCGCTGCCTTGCAATTCGACGATCCCGTCAACATCCAGTTCACCAGCGGCACCACGGGATCGCCCAAGGGCGTGACGCTGACGCACCACAATATCCTCAACAATGGCTATTTCACGGGACGTGCGATGCACCTGACCGAGCAGGATCGCATCTGCATTCCGGTGCCGCTCTATCACTGCTTCGGCATGGTGATGGGCAACCTCGCCTCCGTCACGCTCGGCACGACGATGGTATATCCCGGCGAGGGCTTCGATCCGCTCGCGACGCTGCGCGCGGTCGAGCAGGAAAAGTGCACGGCGCTGTACGGCGTGCCGACGATGTTCATCGCGGAGCTCGATCACCCCGAATTCCCAAAGTTTGACCTGACATCGCTGCGCACCGGCATCATGGCGGGCGCGCCCTGCCCGATCGAGGTGATGAAGCGCGTCAACACCGAGATGAACATGCGCGAGGTCACCATCGCCTACGGCATGACCGAGACCAGTCCGGTCAGCTTCCAGAGCGCGACGGACGACCCGCTCGAACGGCGTGTCTCTACCGTCGGGCGGATTCATCCGCATGTCGAGGTCAAGGTCGTCGATCTCGAGGGCAGGATCGTCAAGCGCGGCGAACGCGGCGAGCTCTGCACCCGCGGCTACAGCATCATGCTGGGCTATTGGGAGGAGAAGGAAAAGACGGCGGACGTGCTTGATGCCAATGGCTGGATGCACACCGGCGATCTCGCCACCATCGACGACGAGGGCTATTGCAACATCGTCGGCCGCATCAAGGATCTGGTGATCCGCGGCGGCGAGAACCTCTATCCGCGCGAGATCGAGGAATTCCTGTATCGCCACCCCAAGATTCAGGACGTGCAGATTTTTGGCGTGGCCGACACCCGCTATGGCGAGGAGCTCTGCGCCTGGATCCGCGTCAGGCCGGGCGAGACGCTGACGGCCGAAGAGGTTCGCGCGTTCTGCGACGGCCAGATCGCGCACAACAAGATCCCGCGCTATGTGGAGTTCGTCGACGAGTTTCCGATGACCGTGACCGGCAAGATCCAGAAATTCGTGATGCGCGATGCGGTGGAGCAGCGGCTGGGATTGAAGGCGGCGAAGACGGCTTAGGCCGCGAGCCGCAACTGTCATTCCCCGCGAAAACGGGGAATCCAGTACGCCGCGGCGTCTCGATTAAATCACAACCGCCTCTGGAATACTGGATCGCCCGGTCAAGCCGGGCGACGACAGCGCGGTTGGGGCGCGACTTCCTTAAACGGTCAACCCGCGCTGCTGCGCCAGCTCCTTCAGCGACACCTGCGGCCGCGCGCCGATGTGCTGGATCACTTCGGCAGCCGCGAGCGCGCCGAGCTCGCCGCACTGCTTGTGCGCCAGGTTACGCGCGAGACCGTACAGGAAGCCGGCGGCGAAGAGATCACCGGCGCCGGTGGTGTCCACCAGCTTCGCGATCGGCGAGGCCGGCGCGGCGACGGCCTCGGTCGGCGTCACCACCACGCAGCCCTTCTCGCTGCGGGTGACCACGCCGAGCTTGACGTCGTTGCGCAGCTGCTTCAGCGCGGTGTCGAAGTCCGAGGTCGTGTAGAGCGAATGCAGCTCGGATTCGTTGGCGAACACGATGTCGACGGTACCGTTGCGCATCAGCCCGAGGAATTCGTCGCGATAGCGGTCGACGCAGAACGAATCCGACAGCGTCAGCGCCACCTTGCGCTTGGCATCATGCGCGATCTGGGCCGCCTTGACGAAGGCGTCCTTGGCGTTCTTCGGATCCCAGAGATAGCCTTCGAGATAGACGATGCCGGCCGACGCGATCTCGGCCGGATCGATGTCGGCGGGCGACAGGTCCTGTGCGGCACCGAGATAGGTGTTCATGGTGCGCTCGCCGTCATCAGTGACCAGGATGTAGGAACAGCCGGTCGCAGGGCCGTCTTTCGCGGCGGGCGTGTTGAAGGCGACGCCGGCGGCGCGGATGTCGTGGACATAGAGCTTGCCGATCTGGTCGTCCTTGACCTTGCCGACATAGGCCGCGCGTGCCCCGAGGCTGCCGATGCCGACGATGGTGTTGGCGGCCGAGCCGCCCGAGACTTCGGTCGCCGGGCCCATGTCCTTGTAGATGGCGGCGGCCCGCGCCTCGTCGATCAGGGACATGCTGCCCTTGGTCATGGCGTGTTTGGCCAGAAAAGCCTCGTCAGTCCGGACCAGCACGTCGAACAGCGCGTTGCCGATGCCGAGAACGTCATATTTCACGTCAGCCATTCACCTTGATCCTGTTTGGCGGATTGCGATACCCGCGGAAATCCGCTTCCTGTCGGTCTGAAATCTGGCTCGCGGCCTATCACGACCGGCCCCAAGCGGGCAAGCAACGGTATTATGTCGGCGCAATGATCCGCTCTTTCCTGACAGTTTCAACGGGAACACTGGCCTCGCGGCTGCTTGGTTTTGCACGCGATTCGATGATTGCTGCACTGTTGGGCACGGGCGCGGTGGCCGATGCGTTTCTGGCCGCGTTTCAGCTCGTCAATGTGGTTCGGCGACTGCTCAGCGAGGGGGCGCTGAACGCTGCCCTGATCCCGGCCTGGCTACGCGTCCGTGACCGCGACGGCGAAGCGGCCGCTTCCGCCTTCGCCGGACGCGTGCTCGGCACGGTCAGCGCGGCGCTGATCGCGATCTCGATCGTGATTGCGCTGTTGATGCCATTGATCATCACGATCATCGCGCCGGGTTTTCTCGGCAGCGGCACGCTCGATCTTGCCGTCGCGAACGCGCGGCTGATGCTGCCCTATCTCGCCTTCGCCGGACCTGTCACCGTGCTGATGGGGCTGCTCAATGCGCAGGGGCGCTTTGCACTCACAGCATTCTCGCCGCTGCTGTTCAACATCGCGCTGATTGCGGCCATTGCGATGCTGCTCGTCTGGCATGCCGACGCCGGCTTCGCAGCATGGATGCTGGCGGCGACCGTCGGCGTGGCCGGACTGCTGCAATTGCTGATGCTGCTGTCGCAGCGAAGCGCGCGACTGGCGACGCCGCTGCGGATCAGCTTCGACCAGGAGATGCGCGGCTTTTTCGCCAAGGCAATCCCCGGCATGATCGCAAGCTCGGGCCCGCAATGGCTGATGGTCGCGGGCGCGATCATCGCCTCTGCAACGCCCTCCGCCGTGTCCTGGCTCTATTTCGCCAACCGCCTGATCGAGCTGCCGCTCGGTATCGTCGGCGTCGCGATGGGCACGGTGCTGGTGCCGGAGCTGACGCGCGCGGTGCGTAGCGGCGACCGTGACGCCGTGGCGCATGCGGAATCGCGCGCGCTGGAACTGGCGACCGGGCTGGCGCTGCCCGCGACGCTCGGCCTGATCGTTCTGGCCGAACCGATCGTGCGACTGTTGTTCGAGCATGGCGCATTCGGCGCGGACGACAGCACGGCCACCGCACATGCGCTGATGTGGCTGGCGCTGGGCCTGCCGGCGCATGTGCTGATCAAGGCGCTGTCGCCGGCCTACTTTGCCCGCAGCGACACGATGACGCCGCTGCTGGCGACCGCCAAGGGCTTTGTGGTCGCGATCGCCCTCGCTGTCGTGCTCGGACACGTCCTTGGCGCGAGCGGAATCGCTGCCAGCATCGCGGCCGGCGCCTGGAGCAGCGCGATCTCGCTGCTGCGGAAAGGCACCAGCGAGTTCGGCTTCTCGGTCGATGCGGCCGCCCGCAACCGGCTGCCGCGGATCATGCTCGCCGCGGCTGCCATGGGCGCCCTGCTTTGGCTCACGACCGGTCTGACGCCCGCCGAGGCGCATGGGCTGATCCGCTTCATCGTCCTGGGCGTGCAGATCGCAGCCGGAATCGCCGTCTATGGCGTGCTCCTGCAGGTCCTCGGCGCGGCCTCGTGGCGCGAGGCGGCTAACGCGCTGAAGCGCCCGGCCCGGACCGAGTCCGAGGCTTGACGCCATCGAATTACCCTTGACGGGGCAGCGCCGCTGTTGGAAACGACGGCCGAATACCTTCCAGGAAGACTTACCATGGCATTCGTTGAACGGGTCTTTTCGGGCGTCCAGCCGACGGGCAATCTGCATCTCGGCAATTACCTCGGCGCGATCGTCAACTTCGTGAAGATGCAGGAAACCCACAACTGCATCTATTGCGTCGTCGACATGCACGCAATCACGCAAGGCGTGGACGTCTGGGGCGGACCGGTCGAGCTCGCGCGCAACACCCGCGAGGTGACCGCGGCGTTCATCGCGAGCGGCATCGATCCGAAGAAGCACATCGTGTTCAACCAGAGCCAGGTCTCCGGCCACGCCGAGCTCGCCTGGATCTTCAACTGCGTCGCGCGCATGGGTTGGCTGGGCCGCATGACCCAGTTCAAGGAGAAGGCCGGCAAGGACCGCGAGAACGCTTCCGTGGGTCTGTTCGACTATCCCGTGCTGATGGCCGCCGACATTCTGCTGTACCGCGCCACCCACGTTCCGGTCGGCGAGGACCAGAAGCAGCATCTCGAGCTCTCTCGCGACATCGCGCAGAAGTTCAACAACGACTTTGGCGACTCGATCCGCAACCTCGGCGCCAATGACGGCCTGTTCTTCCCGCTGCCGGAGCCGCTGATCACGGGCCCCGCGACGCGCGTGATGAGCCTGCGCGACGGCACCAAGAAGATGTCGAAGTCGGACGCGTCCGACAATTCGCGCATCAATCTGACCGACGACGCCGACACCATCGCGCAGAAGGTGCGCAAGGCGAAGACCGATCCGGAGCCGCTGCCGTCAGAGGAAAAGGGCTTGGAAGCGCGCCCCGAGGCCGACAATCTCGTCGGCATCTTCGCCGCGCTCTCCGGCCGCTCCAAGGCTGACGTGCTGCGCGAATTCGGCGGCGGCCAGTTCTCCAGCTTCAAGAATGCGCTGGTGGATCTGTGCGTCACGAAACTCTCGCCGATCGCCGGCGAGATGAAGCGCCTCGTCGCCGACCCCGGCCATATCGACGCGATCCTGAACGATGGCGCCGACCGGGCCCGCGCGATCGCCGACGAGACCATGAAGCTCTCGAAGGACATCGTCGGCTTCATCCGCCGGCGCTGATTTCCCGCATTTGCGAGACCCGGCCGGCGCCCACTGCGCCGGCAGCTTCTCCTCTCCCCAAGCGTGAGGGAGTGTGGCAGCATGCCGGCCGTGCACATTCCGGGACATGCATGACCAGCAAGCGACTTTGCTTCGAGCCGGGTCACAAGCCCAAATGCCTCGTGATCGTCGATGACACCGCCGAATGGGATCGCGCGGTCTACTATGCCAGCCGCTGGGCGATCCGCGCCGGCGGCGGTGTGGTCATGCTGCGCATCATCGAGCCCGAGCAGCAGAGTCAGGAATGGCTCGGGGTGGCCGAGATCATGCGCGCCGAGGCGCAGGAGGCGGCGGAAGCCGCGCTCGACCGCGCCGCCGGCCGCGCCAACGGCATCGCCGCGATCACGCCGGAGCGGGTGATCCGCGAAGGCGATGCAATGGAACAACTGCTCGCCGTGATCGACGAGGACCCTGACATCGCCATGCTGGTGCTCGCCGCCAATCCCGGCGCGGAGGGTCCGGGACCGCTGGTCTCGCTGCTGGCGCATGAACTGGGCACGTTCCCGGTGCCGGTGACGATCATCTCGGGCGCGCTGAGCGATGGAAGCGTGGATTCGCTGTCGTAGGCGTCCCTATCTGGACTGCGGCCAACCAGATATCCGTCATGCCCGGGCTTGTCCCGCCTGCGCGGCCGAAGCCGCTTCGGCGCGGCGAAGGCCCGGGCATCCACGTTCTTGGCGCCACGAAGCAAGGCGTGGATGGCCGGGTCAAGCCCGGCCATGACGGCGCGGGAATATTAAAGTGTCCTAACCCGCTGATATCGCAACGAAACGTCCTACCCACCCCTTGACCGTGCGTTCCCCGTCGCCATCTGCTACTGGATAGCTTGCGCGCCGGCCTTGAACCGGCGACGTCTGGAGAAAACCATGTTCATTCAAACCGAAGCCACCCCCAATCCCGCCACGCTGAAGTTCATTCCCGGCCGCGTCGTCGTCGACGGCGGCCCGATGGAATTTTCGAGCCGCGAATCGGCCACGCGCTCGCCGCTGGCCGAAAAGCTGTTCGACGTGCCCGGCGTCACCGGCGTGTTCTATGGATCGGATTTCATCACCGTGACCAAGGCGAACGGTGAATGGCAGCAGCTCAAGCCCGCGATCCTCGGCGCCATCATGGAGCACTACATGTCCGGCGCGCCGTTGCTCGCCGATGGCGCGGCTCCAAGCGATGCCGATCTCGACGACGAGGATGAGTTCTTCGACGAGTCCGATGCCGAGACGGTCGACATGATCAAGGATCTGATCGAGACCCGCGTGCGGCCCGCGGTCGCCAATGACGGCGGCGACATCACCTTCCGCGGCTTCAAGGACGGGATCGTCTATCTCAACATGAAGGGCTCATGCGCCGGCTGCCCGTCGTCGACCGCGACGCTCCAGCACGGCATTCAGAATTTGCTGAAGCATTTCGTGCCCGACGTGGTCGAAGTTCGGCCGATGTAGGCGAAGTGCCGTAGGGTGGGCAAAGGCGCGCTTGCGCCGTGCCCACCATGCAATCATCGCGAAAAGAAGAGGTGGGCACGCTTCGCTTTGCCCACCCTACGAGATCTCTCCTACGCCGCTTGGCCGATGCTCGCCGCCTCTTCCGCGGCCTTGCGCATGCTCGCCGACATTTCGCTGGTGACGGTGCTCTGCTCCTCGACGGCGGCGGCCGTTGACGACACATATTCGCTGACGCCCTCGATCGCGCCCCGGATCGCCCCCAGCGCGGCGACCACGTCGACCGAGATGCCGTTCAGATTGCCGATCTCCTGCTCGATCCGGTCGGCGGCCTGCTTGGCCTGATTGGCGAGGTTCTTCACTTCAGATGCCACCACGGCAAAGCCGCGACCGGCCTCGCCGGCGCGCGCGGATTCGATGGTGGCGTTCAGCGCCAGCAGATTGATCTGACCGGTGATGCTGCCGATCAGCTGCACGATCATGCTCATCGACTCCGCCGCCTGCGTCAGCCGCTGCGCCTGATGGTCCGCCGCCTCGACCCGATCGACCGCGGTCGATGCGGTCTCGCGCGAGCGCGTCATTGCCTCGGCAATCTCGCGCACCGAGGCGTTGAGCTCCTCGGCGCCAGCGGCGACCGATTCCATCATATCGCGCACCTTCTCGCTGCGCTTGCGCGCGATCACCTGGGCGGTGGTGTCGGAGGCGTATTTCACGACCTTGAACGGATTGCCGTTGAGGTCGCGGATCGGGTTGTAGGAGGCCTGGATCCAGACCTGCCGGCCACCCTTGCCGACGCGCTGATATTCGCCGGACTGGAATTCACCGGCGTTCAGCCTGGCCCAGAAGGCCCGATAGGCTTCGCTGTCGCGCTCGTCAGTGCCCACGAACATGCTGTGATGCTTGCCGACGATCTCGGACAGCGTATAGCCGAGCGCGCCGAGGAAGTTTTCGTTGGCTGTCAAAACCTTACCGTCCATGCTGAACTCGATCACGGCCTGCGACTTGCCGATCGCCTCGATCTGCCCGGCAAAATTCGCATTCGACAGCTTCTGCGCACTGACGTCGGTCGCGAACTTCACCACCTTGAACGGCTTGCCGGTCTCATCGAGGATCGGATTGTAGGAAGCGAGAATCCAGACCTCCTTGCCGCCCTTGCCGAAGCGCTTGTATTCGCCGGACTGGAATTCGCCGCGGCCGAGCTTGGCCCAGAATTCGCGATAGGCTGCGCTATCGCGCTCACCTGCCCCCACGAATATGCTGTGATGCTGCCCCTGGATCTCGTCGAGCCGATACCCCACCGTGCTCAGGAAATTCTCGTTGGCGGTGATGATGGTGCCGTCGAGATTAAACTCGATCACCGCCTGGGCGCGGCCGATCGCGGAAATCTTGCCGGCATCTTCGAGGCTGCGGATCTTGCGCGCGGTGATGTCGGTCGCGAACTTGACGACCTTCACCGGCTTGCCGGCCTCGTCGATGATCGGATTGTAGGACGCCTGGATCCAGATCTCGCGGCCGCCCTTGCCGAGCCGCTTGTATTCGGCTGATTGATATGCGCCGCGGCCGAGCTGCGCCCAAAACTCGCGATAGGCCGCGCTGCCCCGCTCCTCCGGCATCACGAACATGCTGTGGTGCTTGCCGGCGATCTCGTCGAGCCGGTAGCCCATCGCGTCCAGGAAATTCTGGTTGGCCGTGATAATGGTGCCGTCGAGATTAAATTCGATGACCGCCTGCGACTTGCCGAGTGCAATGACCTGAGCCAAAGCCTCCCTAGCCGAAGAACCGCTTCGCCAAAAAGACATAAATGAACCCTTCCAAATGACCGAACAGGCGCGGCTTGATCTGCCAAAGCGCCCCGTCTGAGTCGTCGTTGACTCACTCTCCCGCCCGTTGACGGTGTCATTGGTTTGCTAATGATTACTTAAAATGCCAACATTTCAATCACTTAGCTATCTCTAAGGTTGCAAATTGATGCATCCGCATCGAAAATGGGGAGCGAAAATTTTGTCGCCTTCGCGTCCACGTAGAATTACGGGGCCGATCGTGCGCCTGTCGAGAAATCAAACTTGGACTGGTTCGACCGCGGCTCGACCGACTAAGCTGATTCGATGCTGATCCTTGCCATCGATACCGCGCTGGAAGCGTGCGCGGCTGCCGTTCTCGACACCGACGCCGTCCAGCTGCTTGCGGAGGAATCGCTTCTGATGAAGCGCGGCCACGCCGAAGCGCTGATGCCGATGATCGCGCGTGTGATGCAATCGGCCGATCTTGCCTTCACCTCGCTCGACCGCATCGCCGTCACCGTCGGTCCCGGAAGCTTCACGGGCCTGAGGGTCGGCATTTCGGCGGCGCGCGGCCTTGCGCTTGCGGCGAAGCGGCCCGCGGTCGGGCTGACGACGCTTTCGGCCTATGCCGCCACCGTCGTCGGCCAGAGCGGAACGGCGCCGGTGATCTCGGCGATCGATGCGCGGCACGATCACGTCTACTTCCAGATCGTAGCCGGCGACGGTAGCCCGCTGGTGCGGCCGAGCGTCGTGCCAATTGACGCGGCGATCGCGGCCTCGCAATTCGGTGCGCCGCATCTGGTCGGCAATGCCGCAAAGATCCTCGCCGATCGCTGGCCGAAGGACGGTCCGCAACCCGTTGCGGTCGACGCCCAGCCCGCGCCCGACATCGGCTGGGTCGCCTGGCTCGGCGCCGCGGCCAATCCCGAAACCACGCCGGCGCGGCCGTTCTATCTGAAGGCACCCGACGCAAAGCCGGCCGCACAGCCACCGTTCGCAGCACAAGCCGCAACCTCATGATGAGATGGCTTTCGGAATGGTGGCGCGGCGGCACGGCCGCCGTCGAGCCGGCCTCCACGCGCGACGCCGCGCGGCTGGCGCAGCTGCACGGACAATCCTTTGCCCGCGGCTGGGGCGAAGGCGAGTTCGAAGGCATGATCGGCGAGCGCAACACGCTCGTGCACCGGTTGCGGCTCGGCCGCAAGACCATCGGATTCGCGGTGTCGCGGATCGGCGCGGACGAAGCGGAAATCCTCTCCATCGCGGTCGACCAGGCTCACCGCGGCCGCGGGCTGTCCGGCACGCTGCTGATGACGCATCTCGGCCACCTCGCAGGGCGCGGCGTGCGCACAATATTTCTCGAAGTCGAGGAAAATAACCAGCCGGCGCGGCGGCTCTACGATCGGGCCGGATTCATGGTGGTCGGGCGCCGCGAACGCTACTATAAGCAGCCCAACGGGGAACAATTGAACGCACTTCTGATGCGACGTGACTTGTCGTAACATTGATGGCAGAAAGCGCCCCCGTCAGGCAGACACACTATGACTGGACTTAAACCTTCCTCCGCCTCCAAGGCGACCGGCATCGAGGCTCGCTGCGCCGCCACCGGCATGCGCATGACCGAGCAGCGCCGTGTCATCGCCCGCGTGCTGGCGGAATCGGTCGACCACCCCGACGTCGAGGAACTGTACCGGCGCTGCGTCGCCGTCGACGACAAGATCTCGATCTCGACCGTGTATCGCACCGTCAAGCTGTTCGAGGATGCCGGCATCATCGAGCGCCATGATTTCCGCGAGGGCCGCGCGCGCTACGAGACGATGCGCGACAGCCATCACGACCACCTCATCAATCTGCGCGACGGCAAGGTGATCGAGTTCACCTCCGAGGAGATCGAGAAGCTGCAGGCGGAGATCGCCCGCAAGCTCGGCTACAAGCTGGTCGACCATCGGCTCGAGCTCTATTGCGTCCCGCTCGACGACGACAAGCCGACGTCTTAAGTGGCATGATCTTGTCGGAAAACCGCTTCACACTTTTCCGGATCATGCCCTCGTGCCTATAGATCTCATCATCTTCGATTGCGACGGCGTGCTCGTGGACAGCGAGGTGATCTCCTGTCGCGCCCATGCCGATGTACTCACGCGGCACGGCTATTCCATCACCTCGGAGCAGGTATTCGCGCGCTTCCTCGGTCGCTCGACGCGGCAGGCCAATCTGGAGATCGAGACCGAGCTCGGTCGCAAATTGCCCGAGGCCTATCACAGCGATCTGCAGGACGAGCTGTTCCGCTCGTTCGAAGCCGACCTCGAAGCGATCCGCGGCATCCACGATGTGCTCGATGTCGTCACGCAGGCCGTCTGCGTCGCCTCGAGCGGCTCGCATCAGCGCATGCAGGTGAGCCTGGGAAGCACGGGCCTCTATGAGCGCCTCGCGCCGAACATCTTCTCGGCCTCGCAGGTCAAGAACGGCAAGCCGGCACCGGACCTGTTCCTGTTCGCGGCCAAGGAAATGGGCGTGGCGCCCGAGCGCTGCGTCGTGATCGAGGACAGCCTGGCCGGCATCGCCGGGGCGCGAGCGGCCGGCATGACCGTGTTCGGCTTCCATGGGGGCAGCCATTGCGGGGACGGCCATGCCGAGACCCTGCGCAAGGCCGGGGCCGACCTGACCTTTGCCGACATGCATCAGTTGCCGGAGTTGGTCCAGCGAAACGTCGGTATGGCCGAGCTTCGGTCGTAAAGAGCGTGTCGGGACCATGGACGAGCAACACAACATCGCTCTGATCGGCGGCAGTAACGACGAAAGGGCAGTAATCACCGAGTACGAAATTGATCCTGTCGTCTGCAAGCTGACCTGCACCTATCGCGGAAAGATGATCGAAGCTGAAGCCCCCGATTTCTTCGAGGCCCTGTGCTTGATCCGCCGTCAGCTCGAGCGTGAAGGGCTTATCCCATTCTGCTACGGCGCCAGCCTCAATGTGTATCCGTCCGCAATGGCGAGGGACATGGGAGCCGGGCTGAAGGCATACCGGATGAAGAAAGGTGTCCATGCGCGCATGGCCGACCTCGTCGAAATCTTCGACACCGGGCCTGATGTGACCCCGGCCTCGGTCGACGCGCAGGAAGAGTTTTTTCCGGAATGGCTCGCCGCCCCTCGCGTGTAGTGCTGGATCCACGCCAGGCGGGCCCGATTCGAGGGGTTTTGGGACCTGTCTCCCCTTTGGGAGCGCCCGGAATCCCGTTGAGGGCTCCATTCGCTGGATTTTCGCCCCTCCAGCCTATATCTGAGGGGCGTCCTCCACCTCAATTCCGGGTTCCATGACGCCGCCGCGCAAGCTGCACATCAAATCATATGGCTGCCAGATGAACGTCTACGATGCCCAGCGCATGGTGGACACGCTGGCTCCGGAAGGATTCGTGGAGACGGCCAACGCGGAGGATGCCGACCTCGTCATCCTCAACACCTGCCATATCCGCGAGAAGGCCTCCGAAAAGGTCTATTCCGAGCTTGGCCGGCTGCGGGTTGCCAAGGACGAGGCCGCGCGCGGGGGCCGGGCGATGCAGATCGCGGTGGCGGGCTGCGTGGCGCAGGCCGAGGGTGCTGAGATCACGCGCCGCGCGCCGGTGGTGGACGTCGTGGTCGGCCCGCAGAGCTATCATCACCTTCCGGAGTTGTTGAAGCGAGCGCGCGACGAAGGCCGCGCGATCGAGACCGAATTTCCCGCGGCTGACAAGTTCGGCTTCCTGGCCCAGCCAAAACCCGATGCAATCCGCGCGCGCGGCATTTCCGCTTTCGTCACGGTGCAGGAGGGCTGCGACAAATTCTGCACCTTCTGCGTGGTGCCCTATACGCGCGGCGCCGAAGTCTCGCGTCCCGTGGCGAAGATCGTCGATGACGTGAAGCGGCTGACTGACAACGGCGTCCGGGAGCTCACGCTGATCGGGCAGAACGTCAACGCCTATCATGGCGAGGGACCGGACGGGACAAGCTGGCCGCTCGGCCGATTGCTCGAACATCTGGCGAAGATTCCCGGCATCGCGCGGCTGCGCTATTCGACCAGCCATCCCCGCGATGTCGATGACAGTTTGATTGCAGCCCATCGCGATCTCGGCGAGCTGATGCCGTTCGTGCACCTGCCGGTGCAGTCGGGTTCGGACCGGATTCTTGCCGCCATGAACCGGAAACATACCGCCGATGATTATCGGCGTGTCATCGACCGTTTCCGGTCCGCGCGCCAAGACATTGCTTTTTCATCAGATTTTATCGTGGGCTTCCCCGGTGAAAGCGAGCAAGATTTTCTCGCCACCCTCGCGCTTGTCACGCAAATCGGCTACGCTGCCGCATATTCGTTCAAATACTCCGCCCGGCCGGGAACGCCGGCCGCGGATATGCAGGAGACGGTGTCCCCCGCCGAGATGGACCAGCGATTGGAGCGGCTCCAGGAACTGATCGACAGCCAGCAATCGGCCTTCAACAAGGCCGCGATTGGCTCAACGGTCGATGTGCTGTTCGAGCGTCCGGCCCGCAAGGAGGGCCAGATCGTCGGCCGCACTGCCTTCCTCCAGCCTGCGCATGTGATGGCCTCGCCCGACATCATCGGACAAATCCTGCCGGTCCGGATCGACAGCCTCGAACGCTATAGTTTCCTCGGTGAGCTCGTGACGCCGCGTAACGCGCGCGAGCCCGCTTTATCGCAAGCCATTGGAGCCTGAACCCTTGCCAAAAAGCGCATCGGATTCGTCTTCGTTCGCTCCCAGCCGCAAATTTGACCGCGACATGCAAGTTCCGCCCGAGACCCAGGTCGTCATCGACTTCGACGACAACCGCGCCGCATCCGCGTTGGTCGGCCCCTACGGCCAGCATCTCGCCCAGATCGAGCGGCGGCTCGGCGTCGTGGTCGACTCCAAGGGCAACCACATCACCATCGGCGGCACGCGCGACGGCTGCGACGCCGCGCGCCGCGTGCTGGAGACACTCTACGCGCAGGCCGTGAAGGGGCAGGATCTCGACCAGGGCGAAGTCGAAGGCGCGATCCGCGCCGTGATCGCACAGGGCTCGCTGTTCGAATTCGACGCCAAATCGGCCAAATCCACCTTCGACAGCATCAATTTGCGCAAGCGCCCGGTGCGCGCACGCACTGCCGCGCAGGATTCCTACATCCGCGCGCTGAAGCGCCACGAGCTGGTGTTCGGCATCGGCCCCGCCGGCACCGGCAAGACCTGGCTCGCGGTCGCGCATGCCGCGCAGCTGTTCGAGCGCAAGGAAGTCGACAAGATCATCCTGTCGCGTCCGGCGGTCGAGGCCGGCGAGCGGCTCGGCTTTTTGCCCGGCGATCTCCGCGAGAAGGTCGATCCGTATCTCCGTCCGATCTACGACGCGCTTTACGATCTCATGGACGCGCGCATCGTCGAGCGGGCGCTCCAGACCGGCGAGATCGAGATCGCGCCGCTCGCCTTCATGCGCGGCCGCACGCTGACCAACGCCGCGATCATCCTGGACGAGGCGCAGAACACCACGTCTATGCAGATGAAGATGTTCTTGACCCGTCTCGGCGAGAACAGCCGCATGATCGTGACCGGCGATCCCTCGCAGATCGACCTGCCGAACGGCCAGACTTCGGGCCTTGCGGAAGCGACGCGCCTGCTGGGCGGCGTCGAAGGTATTGCACAAGTTCATTTCAAAGCCGAGGACGTGATCCGCCACGAGCTCGTGGCACGAATCGTCTCTGCCTATGAGGGGCAGCCGCAGCGGCCGGCCGCCGGTAAATCCTGACGAGACAACAACCGGACCATACGGGCGCGGACAGGGCGTCCTTTGGTTCCGAACAGACAAGATGTCACATCCAAACCTTCCCATGACCGAGGTCCTCGTCGTTGCCGATTGCTGGCAGCGCGAACCCGATTCCGAAGCGGTGATCCAGCGTGCGGTGGCGGCCGCCGCCGAGAGTGTCGACGAGGACGTTGCCGACGCCGAAGTGGCCGTGATGCTGACCGATGATGCCGGTATCCGTACGCTCAACAGCAACTGGCGCGGCATCGACAAGCCGACCAACGTGCTGTCGTTTCCCGCGCTCCAGCCGGAGGGCGAGTGGAAGGAAGGCGATGCGCCGCGCATGCTCGGCGACATCGCGATCGCCTACGAGACCATGCGGCGCGAGGCGGACGAGGAACAGAAGCCGTTCGATCATCATTTGAGCCATCTCGCCGTGCATGGTTTCCTGCACCTGGTCGGCTACGATCACGAGAACGATGGCGACGCGGAGGAGATGGAAGCGCTCGAACGAGAGATCCTGTCTCATCTCGGCATACCCGATCCCTATGCAGACCGCCCGGGGACGCATTGAGATGCCCGATTCCGACCCTATTCACGACAATCCGCGCAATACCGCCAATTTGCCGGTCGTGGTGACATCAGGCGAGGTGATGCGGCCGACCGCGGAAGGCTGGCTGCTGCGTGCCATTCGCACCCTGTTCGGCTGGAAGGCGGGATCGGTGCGCGACGATCTCCAGGTCGTGCTCGATGCCACGACGCCTGACGACACCGGCTTCTCGACCGTCGAGCGCACCATGTTGCGCAACATCCTCGGTCTGCACGAGCGCCGCATCGCCGACGTCATGGTGCATCGTGCCGACATCATCGCGGTGAAGCGCGACATCCCGCTCGGCGAATTGATGGACCGCTTCGAGAGCGCCGGCCATTCGCGTCTCGTCGTCTACAACGAGACGCTGGACGACCCCGTCGGCATCGTCCACATCCGCGATCTGCTCGCTTTCATGACCGCGCGCGCACGGGTGTCCGAGGCCACGAAAACCAAGCGCAAGAAACCGCTGCCGGCCGGCCTCGACCTGCGTACGGTCGACCTGGCGCTACCGCTGCAGGATGCGCGCATCATCCGCAAGCTGCTCTACGTGCCGCCGTCGATGCGGGCGATCGACCTGCTGGCGCAGATGCAGGCGACGCGCATTCATCTGGCGCTGGTGGTCGACGAATATGGCGGCAGCGACGGACTGGTTTCGCTCGAGGACATCGTCGAGCAGATCGTCGGCGAGATCGACGACGAGCATGACAGCGACGAGCCGCCCTCGATCGTGCGGCTGCCCGACAACGCCTTCATTGCAGACGCCCGCGCCAGCCTCGACGACGTCCGCACGGTGATCGGAGAGGATTTCGTCACCGGCGAGGCGGGTGAGGAAGTCGAGACGCTCGGCGGCTATCTCGTCAGCTTCGTCGGGCGCCTGCCGGTGCGCGGCGAGGTGATCTCCGGCCCCGGCCATTACGAGATCGAGGTGCTCGATGCCGATCCGCGCCGCGTCAAGCGGCTGCGCATCTCGACACGGAAGGAGCGCCCTGCGCCGCGTACCCAGCGCGAGAGCCGCCGCCGCGAAGCCACGCCGGAGAGCGGTCAACCGCCTTCCAGCGACACGCCCGTCCCGCCGCCAAGCGACGGGACCGGTTCGCAGTGAGCCCGTTCCAGCGGTTTCGGCAGATTGCGCTTGCCATCATCCTCACCTGGGGATGGAAGCGTGCGCTCATCGCGATGGGATGCGGTGCGCTGTCGGTGCTGGCGCTGGCGCCATTCAATGTCTTTCCGGTGCTGTTCATCACCTTCCCGGTGCTGGTCTGGCTGATCGACGGCGCGGGCGCCGGACGATATCGCGGCGTCCCTGCCGCGGCACTGACGGGCTATTGGTTCGGGCTCGGCTATTTCGTCCCCGGCCTCTACTGGATCGGCTACGCCTTCTTCGTCGACGCCGACGTGTTCGCGTGGCTGACGCCGTTCGCCGTGCTTGGCCTGCCGGCCTATCTCTCCATCTTCACCGCGATCGGATTCGCGCTGGCCCGCCTGCTCTGGACCAAGGATGCCACGCGCATCCTCGCGCTCGCCGCAAGTCTCACCATCGCCGAATGGCTGCGTGGTCACGCATTGACCGGTTTCCCCTGGAACGCGTTCGGCTATGCCCTGTCAGAGCCGCTGCCGCTGGCGCAGACAGCGTCGCTGATCGGCCTGTGGGGCATGACGTTCCTTAGCGTTGCGATCTTCGCAAGCCCGGCGGCGCTGATCGACCGTACGCCCGATCGCCGCCCGGCATGGCGCGCGCCGGCTGCTGCGATTGCCCTTCTGATTGTCATGAGCATCTTCGGCGCGATCCGCCTGTCGCTGCATCCGACCACGATGGTCGCGGGCGCGAAGCTGCGCCTGATGCAGCCGGACCTCCAGCAGGACGCGAAATTCAACTACGCCGCCAAGGCGGAGGTGATGAAGAAATACCTGGCGCTGTCGGACCGCGCCTCGGGGCCGCAATCGACCGGCGTGCGCGATGCCACCATCCTGATCTGGCCGGAATCCGCCTTTCCGTTCTTCCTGACCCGCGAAGCCGACGCGATGGCGCAGATCGCCGAGCTGCTGCCGAAGGGTACGGTGCTGATCACGGGCTCGGTTCGCGCCCCCGACCTGCCGCGGGGCACGCCGATCACGCGCGCCTACAACTCGATCTACGTGATCGATCACGACGGCAGCGTGCTTTCGGTCTATGACAAGCTGCACCTCGTGCCGTTCGGCGAATTCCTGCCCTACCAGGACTTGATGGAGAAGCTCGGCTTTGAGCAACTCACGCGCGTGCGCGGCGGATTCATTCCGGGCAGCGTGCGACATGCGCTATCGGTGCCCGGCGCGCCGCCCGCGCTGCCGCTGATCTGTTACGAAGCAATTTTTCCAGGCGAGGTCGCCGGCCGCAATGAGCGTCCGGGCTGGATCGTGAACCTCACCAATGACGGCTGGTTCGGCATATCGACCGGTCCCTATCAGCATCTCGAGCAGGCCCGGATGCGTGCGATCGAGCTCGGATTGCCGCTGGTCCGGTCCGCCAATACCGGCGTGTCAGCGGTGATCGATCCGGTGGGACGAACCGTTGCCAGCCTCGGCCTCGGCGTCGAAGGCATTTTGGATGCAAACCTGCCCGCCGCAATTCCGCCGACCGTCTATGCGCGGGTGGGCGACGTGCCCGCAGCCATGCTCGTTGCGCTGGCCGTGTTTCTGGCGGTCCGCCGACGTGTTGCCAAACGGCACCCCTGATCACGCCTCGCGGCCGCCGCGACCGGAATCCTTTGACAACCGTAGTCCCACGGTTGACAGACTGCACGCGCCCTCCTCATTCTGCACCGGCTGCAAAAGACAGTGGGCGTTGCTAAATTTCTCCGCAATGTTTCCCAATAACAGGGTTTGATTTTGACGCTGCTGGCACCGGAGGCATTCTTGTGATTGCGCCGAAGGTGATGTTTGGAGGCTGAGGAAATGTCGAAAGCGCCCAACCCTGTTGACAAATATGTCGGCAGCCGCGTGCGTATGCGCCGCATCATGTTGGGCATGAGCCAGGAAAAGCTCGGTGAAGCTTTGGGCCTGACTTTCCAGCAGATCCAGAAGTACGAGAAGGGCACGAATCGCGTCGGCGCAAGCCGCATCCAGCAGATCGCCGAGATTCTGCAGGTGCCGGTGTCGTTCCTGTTCGAGGGCGGACCGAGCGGCGTAGCTGGCCCGGACGGCTTCGCCGAAGGCGCCTCGCCGTCGTATGTGTCGGACTTCCTCGCGACCTCCGAAGGTCTCGCTCTGACCAAGGCGTTCACCCGAATCACTGATTCGAAGATGCGCCGCTCGATCGTCGATCTCGTCGAGCAGATCGCCGCCCGCGAAGGTCCCGACAAACGCTGACGCGACGGCTCAATCCGATTTGAGACTGCGTCAAATCTGGCCTATGTCGTCATTTGCGGGCGCGTTTTTGGTGCGCGCCCTCTTCGATGATGCGGTTCAAAGGCACAGATGCGTTCATGACCAAGTCCAATTGGTTCGATTCACAAACTATTCTCGATGGCATCCGCCGCTGGGTGGAGATCGAGACGCCGACGGACACACCTGAACAGGTCAACAAGCTGATCTCCGTGGTCGCGGAGCAATACCGCGATCTGCCGGTTACGCTCGAGCGCGTCGCCGGCGTCGATGGCTGCGGCGATCATCTCGCTGCACGCTCGACCTGGGGCCAGGACCGGCCGGGCATTTTGGTGCTGAGCCACCTCGATACCGTTCATCCCATGGGATTCATCGAGCGCCTGCCGTTCAAGGTCGAGGGCGACAGCGCGTTCGGTCCCGGCATCTACGACATGAAGGGCGGCGCCTATATCGCCCATCACGCCTTTCGCGCGCTCTGCGCCGCCGGCGATCGCTCGCCGCTCGGCATCACCCATTTGTTCACCTCCGACGAGGAGATCGGCAGCCCGACCTCGCGCGCGCTGATCGAGGCGGAAGGGCGCAAGGCCAAATACGTGCTGGTGACGGAGCCCGCGCGCGACGGCGGCAAGATCGTCACCGGGCGCAAGGGCGTCGGACGATTCGAAGTATTCATCAAGGGTGTGCCCGCACATGCCGGCACGCGGCCCCAGGATGGCCGCAGCGCGATCCGCGAGCTTGCCAACGTCATCCTGGCGCTGGAAGCGATGAACGATCTGGCACGCGGCGTCACGGTGAATGTCGGCGTGGCACGCGGCGGCACGCGTCCCAACGTCACGCCGGAGGAGGCCTATGCCGAAGTCGACCTGCGCGTGCCGAGCTTTGCCGACGCGGAGGAGTTCGTCGGCAAGATCCTCGGGCTGACGTCGAAGACGGATGGCGTCACGGTCAAGGTCACGGGCGGACTCAACCGTCCGCCCTACGAGAAGAGCAATGCAGGCGCCTCGCTGTACGAGCATGCGAAGTCGCTTGCCACCGAGATCGGCTTCGAGCTGATCGACACCCACACCGGCGGCGGCTCGGATGGCAATTTCACCGCCGCCCACACCGCAACGCTCGATGGACTCGGCGTCGACGGCAAGGGCGCACACACCCATTATGAGCAGATCTACCTCTCGTCGCTCGAACCCCGCGCGCGGCTGCTCCATCGCCTGTACCAGACGCTGCGATGAGCGAACGAAAATCAGATCCCGATCGCGATGACAGCGAACGCGCCTTCTTTGGGCGCCGCAAGGGCCACAAGCTCAGGCAGCACCAGGCCGAGCTGATCGATCATCTACTGCCGCATCTTTCACTCGACATCGAGGGCGAGAAGCCGGCGAATGCCAACGAGATCTTCGATCCCGCGGCCGACGATGTCCGGCTCGAGATCGGCTTCGGCGGCGGCGAGCATCTTGCGGCCGAGGCCCAGAACTTCGCCACGACCGGCTTCATCGGCTGCGAGCCCTATGTCAACGGCATGGCAAAGATCCTCGCGCAGATCGAGGCCGCCAACATCGGCAACATCCGCCTGTTCGCGGGCGATGCCGCCGAGCTCCTGGCCTGGCTGCCGCAGGCATCGCTGTCGCGGATCGACCTGATCCATCCCGATCCCTGGCCGAAGCGGCGGCACTGGAAGCGGCGCTTCGTCCAGGACCGCACCATCGCCGCGATGGCACGCGTGCTGAAGGCGGGCGGCGAATTCCGTTTCGTCTGCGATATCGACGATTACTGCGCGTGGACGCTGATGCATCTGTCGCGGTCGACGGATTTTCAGTGGCTCGCCCAATGCGCCGACGATTTCCGTCGGCCATGGGACGGCTACACCATGACGCGCTACGGCCGGAAGGCCACGCGCGAAGGGCGCAAGACCACATATCTGCGGTTCAGGCGCGCATAGATTCTTCGCGCGATCCATCGATAATCGTCATGCCCGGGCTTGTCCCGGGCATCCACGTACTTTCCTCCTGTGGGCAGCAAGAACGTGGATGGCCGGGACAAGCCCGGCCATGACGACGAAGATCCGTACTTTGATTAGATCGTCTGGCGGTTGCGCCAGAATTTCACGACGCGCTCGGCCGTTGACGGCATCAGGCGCGTGAAGTTCACGCGCGCCTGCTCGAGATCGGCATCAGCCGGCGTGCGATGCGGGCCGTACCACATCAGGATCAGCGCGCGCACCGTGGGCCAGCCGAGATTGAGCACGCGCCCCAGAATCAGAATCGGATCGTAGCGGTCGCCCGCGACCAGGCGATCGAGGATCGAGAGGCGGACACCGGACATCGCCGCGAGCGAGGCGATCGATTCCTCATATTTGAGCGCCTTGGCGAAGCCGAGCAGCGCGCTCTCGCCGAGATGACCCTCGCGATGCAAGGTCAGCACCGTGCGCTGTGCCGCCGAGAAATCGCGGCGCGGCCCCGGCGGCAGCGCGGCCTCCTCGATCGCCGCCATGGCGCGCTTGATCTCGACCTGGCGCACGGGATTGACCACGCTCGAGAGGCGGCGGCGGATGACGTCGAGCGTGCCGTCGAGCAGCTGTTTCAGGTGCTCGCCCGAGAGATCGTTGCGCTGGCCGATCTTGAGCGTCAGCACGCCGTCCTGCGACGCACGCTTGATCAGCTCGGAATAGCTGCCTTGCGAGAACTCCGCGCCGGCATTGCCCGCGGCGCGACGCACCACGTCGCGATCGCCGCGCTCGACCAGCACGTCGGTGATGGCGGCCGACAGTGCGGGGCGCTCGGTCATCGCCAGCAGATGGCCCTGACCCTTCAGCCGCGCGATCTCGACGAGAGCGGCGTCGTCGAGCACCGGCGAGCGGCGCAGCACAGGGCCCGCCACCATGATCTCGTTTTCGCGCGCGAGCTGGCTCACCAGATGCGGCGGCGCATTGTTCAGGCGCGAGAAGCGCTCGGCGAGGTCGACGCGCGAGGCAAGCTCGGCATGCGGAACGAGATCGATCAGCAGATTGTCGAAGAGATCGACGAGATCGGGACGGAGCTTCTCGGCGTCCTGGAAGAACAGTTGGGCGATGGCGCGCGCGATCTCACCGCGACGCCGGGGGTCGCCGCGTTTGACGATCTCGTCCAGTCCGGGAATGAGCGACGTGGCAGCGGTCATGAAAACGCAACTCGTACAGGGCACGCCGCGGGTGCGCCCTTGGTCCAAGCCGCCCCACAATCAGGGAATTTAGGCCTGCTAGATGAAGGAAGCGTTGCGCGGGGGGGGGCCACAGGCCGGGCGCAAAAAGCCTCGTCTTTCCCGCGATGGGCCTTGTCCGGGAGGACGGAAAGGGCTATATCAGCGCCAATTCATCTTCTCATACGATCCGCGTAGTGAGAGTGGGCCCGAAAGGACCCGCTCTTTTTTATTACCTGAACGCGGCTTGGTTGAAGATATGCGGCCCGGCGAGCTGCCGGGATAAAGAGTTCCGAAACAGGCTCTGCAGATCCTAACCTGTTCAAGTCCTTAACCAAGCCTTAACCATCGAGCGCCTTGACCCCTGATATGACCGAACCGAACACTGGTTCCACGGATGCCGAGTTGCTGGCCGAGCCGAGGCTCGTGGTCGAGCCGGGCGTGGCGGCACGTGTGTCTGCGGTCGCAGGTCCGGTGCTCGAGGGCATGGGCTACCGCCTGGTGCGGATCCGCATCTCCGGCGAGGCCGGCTGCACCGTGCAGATCATGGCCGAGCGGCCGGACGGCTCGATGCAGCTCGAGGATTGCGAAGCGATCTCGCGGGCGCTGTCGCCCGTGCTCGACGTCGCGGACCCCATCGACCGCGCTTATCGGCTGGAAATCTCCTCGCCGGGGATCGACCGTCCGCTGGTGCGCCGCTCGGATTTCGAGCGCTATTCCGGCTATCTGGTGAAGATCGACATGGCGGTCGCCCATGAGGGGCGGAAGCGGTTCCGTGGCATGCTTGGTGCCGTCGAAGGCGACCGCGTGCACCTGCATCGCGACGACGTCAAGGCGAACGATAATCCCGACGTTCTCCTGACGATGGAAGACATCGGTGAGGCACGCTTGGTGCTGACCGACGAGCTGATCGCGGAATCCATGCGCCGCGGCAAGGCCGAGGAGCGCCAGATGCGCCGCGATCTCGGCATCGAGCCGCCGGCTGCACCGCACGCGGAAATCAGTGCGAAGATCACCAAGAACACCAAGCCGCAAAAAAAGAAGCCGGCACCGACCAATACGAAGAAGCACCGCCTGGCCGCCGAACGCGCGCGGCGGGGCGAGATCGAGCCTGACGAAGGAGACTAGCCATGGCAGTCAGCGCCAATCGACTTGAATTGCTCCAGATCGCCGATGCCGTCGCGCGCGAGAAATCGATCGACCGCGGCATCGTCATCGCGGCAATGGAAGACGCCATCGCCAAGGCGGCACGGGCACGTTACGGCAGCGAGACTGACGTTCATGCCGAGATCGACCCGAAGAAGGGCGAGCTGCGGCTGTCGCGCCACATGCTGGTGGTCGAGAAGGTCGAAAATCATTCCAACCAGATCTCGCTGGTGGATGCGCAGCGCGCCAATCCCGGCGCCCAGGTCGGTGACACCATCGCCGATACGCTGCCGCCGCTGGAATATGGCCGCATCGCCGCGCAATCGGCCAAGCAGGTGATCGTGCAGAAGGTGCGCGAGGCCGAGCGCGACCGGCAATATCAGGAATTCAAGGACCGCATCGGCGACATCGTCAACGGCGTCGTCAAGCGCGTCGAATATGGCAGCGTGATCGTCGACCTCGGCCGCGGTGAAGCCATCATCCGCCGCGACGAGATGCTGCCGCGCGAAGTGTTCCGCAACGGCGACCGCGTCCGCGCCTACATCTTCGACGTCCGCCGCGAGACCCGCGGCCCGCAGATCTTCCTCTCCCGCACCCATCCGCAGTTCATGGCGAAGCTGTTCGCGCAGGAAGTGCCTGAGATCTATGACGGCATCGTCGAGATCAAGGCGGTGGCCCGCGATCCCGGCTCGCGCGCGAAAATCGGCGTGATTTCCCGCGATTCCTCGGTCGATCCGGTCGGCGCTTGCGTCGGTATGCGCGGCTCGCGCGTGCAGGCGGTGGTGAACGAGCTGCAGGGCGAGAAGATCGACATCATTCCGTGGTCGCCCGACATCGCGACCTTCGTGGTCAACGCGCTGGCGCCGGCCGAAGTCTCCAAGGTCGTCATCGACGAAGACCGCGAGCGCATCGAGGTCGTCGTGCCCGACACCAACAACCAGCTCTCGCTGGCGATCGGCCGCCGCGGCCAGAACGTGCGTCTGGCCTCGCAGCTCACCGGCTGGGACATCGACATCCTGACCGAGCAGGAGGAATCGGAGCGCCGCCAGGCCGACTTCGAGAACTCCACCCGCGTCTTCATGGAATCGCTCAATGTCGACGAGGTGGTCGGCCAGCTGCTGGCGTCCGAAGGCTTCACCTCGGTCGAGGAACTCGCGATGGTGGACCTCAAGGAACTCGCCGGCATCGAAGGCTTCGACGAGGAGACCGCGCAAGAGCTCCAGAACCGTGCCCGCGAATATCTCGAGCAGCAGGAGGCCGAGATCGAGGCCAAGCGCAAGGAGCTCGGTGTCGAGGACGCCGTCAAGGACGTGCCGGGCGTCACCTCCAAGATGCTGGTCAAGTTCGGCGAGAACGACATCAAGACCGTCGAAGACCTCGCCGGCTGCGCCACTGACGATCTGGTCGGCTGGACCGAGCGCAAGGAAGGCGGCGAGCAGACCAAATTCCCTGGTGCGCTCGACGGTATCGAGATCTCCCGTGACGATGCCGAAGCCATGATCATGCAGGCCCGCGTCAAAGCCGGCTGGATCACCGAAGCCGATCTCGCGAAGCCCGCCGAAGAGGCCGAGGCGACCGAAGATCAGCCGGCTTAAGGACGAAGGAGAATGTCGCCCGGATGCTCGCAGATACTGACCACGATCTCGACCATGGACCGCGGACCGAAAGGTCCGCGACCATGCGGATGTGCGCGGTCAGTCGCGAGGTCCGGCCGATCGACGAGCTGATCCGCTTCGTCATTTCGCCGCAAGGCGACATAGTTCCCGATCTCAAGCGCAAGCTGCCCGGACGCGGCATGTGGGTCACCGCCTCGCGCGAGGTGGTTGCGGAAGCCGTGCGGCGTCACCAATTTAGCAAAGCCTTCAAGCGCGAGCTGCGCACTCCCCAGACGCTTCCCGCCGACATCGAGGCGCTCCTGGTTCGGAGTGTGACGGAAGCCCTTGGGATTGCCGCCAAGGCGGGCCAGATTGTGGCCGGCTTCGGCAAGGTCGAAAGCGCCCTGCGGGAAGGCACGGCCGAGGTCCTGATCCATGCCAGCGACGGGGCCGCGGACGGAATCCGCAAATTGGACATGCTGGCACGTCAAAATGACGGGAATCGCGGCGCCAAGCCGCAGATTCCCGTCGTCACTGCGTTGAAATCGATAGAATTGGATTTGGCACTTACCCGGTCAAATGTGATACATGCTGCCCTGCTCGCGGGCCCGGCGAGCAAGTCATTCCTGTCACGTAGCCAGATGCTGGTCCGATACCGGATGGCGGACGATGACAAGACTGCCGAAAAGCCCGGCCAGGATTTCTGAGAGACAACGACGACCCGATAGGACGGTGCGGCAACGCACAACGTTAACAAAGATCAGGATTAGGACTGCTGAATGGTTGATACCAAGACCCCTGACGACAAGAAGCTGAGCGTTCCGAGCAAGACGCTATCGCTCAAGCCGCGCGTCGAAACGGGCACTGTGCGTCAGAGCTTCAGCCATGGCCGCAGCAAGCAGGTCGTGGTCGAGAAGCGCGGCAAGCGCCGCGTCGACGGCAGCCCCGAACCGCAAGCTCCCGCGGTTGTTGCAAAGCCGGCACCGGCCGCGCCTGCTCCCGCTCCGGCACGCCCGGCTCCGCCGCGCAACGCCGGCTCCGGCGTGGTGCTGCGCACGCTGACCGAGGACGAACGTTCCGCCCGCGCCAGCGCGCTGGCCGACGCCAAGGTGCGCGAAGTCGAAGAGCGCCGCCAGGCCGAAGACGAAGCCCAGCGCCGCGCTGTCCGCGAAGCCGCCGAACGCGTCGAGCGCGAAGCCGCCGAGGCCCGCCGCAAGGCCGAGGATGAGCGCCACCGCCACGAAGAGGAAGCCAAGCGCAAGGCCGAAACCGAGGCCAAGAAGCGTTTTGGCGAAGGCGAACAGCCGGCGTCAGCCGCGCGCCCTGCAACTGCCGCCCCGGCCGCTCCCACGCCACGTCCTGGCGCGCCCGCAGCACGCCCCGGCACCACCACGACCACGGCACGCCCGGGAACAACCACCGCGCGCCCTGGAACGACCACCGCGAGGCCGGGAGGCGGCCCGTTGGGTCGCGCTCCCGCGGTCGCAGCCGGACCGGACGAGGACGATGGTCCGCGCCAGATCCGTCGCGGTCCCGGCGGCGCCGCGCGTCCTGTGGTAGCCCCCAAGCCCACCCACAAACCCGGCCCGCAGAAGGAGCGCGGTCGCCTGACGGTCGTGACCGCATTCAATGCCGACGACGTGCGCGAGCGCTCGATCGCCTCGTTCCGCCGCCGCACTCAGCGCCTGAAGGGCCATGCCGCGAACGAGCCGAAGGAAAAGCTCATCCGCGAGGTGGTCATTCCGGAAGCGATCACCATCCAGGAGCTCGCCAACCGCATGGCCGAGCGCGCGGTGGAAATCATCCGCATGCTGATGAAGCAGGGCGCGATTCACAAGATCACCGACGTGATCGACGCCGACACTGCGCAGCTGATCGCCGAAGAGCTTGGTCACACCGTCAAGCGCGTTGCCGCGTCCGACGTTGAAGAAGGCCTGTTCGACGCCACCGACGATTCCACCGACACCGAGACGCGTTCGCCCGTCGTGACCGTGATGGGTCACGTCGACCACGGCAAGACCTCGCTGCTCGACGCGCTCCGCCATGCCAACGTCGTCTCCGGCGAAGCCGGCGGCATCACCCAGCATATCGGCGCCTATCAGGTGCTGTCGCCCGAAAGCGGCAAGAAGATCACCTTCATCGACACGCCCGGCCACGCCGCGTTCACCGCGATGCGCGCCCGCGGCGCCAAGGTGACCGACATCGTCGTGCTGGTGGTTGCTGCCGATGACGGCGTCATGCCGCAGACGATCGAAGCCATCAACCACGCCAAGGCGGCGCGGGTCCCGATCATCGTTGCCATCAACAAGATCGACAAGCCCGATGCGAAGCCCGAGCGCGTGCGCACCGAGCTGCTCCAGCACGAGGTGCAGGTCGAATCCTTCGGCGGCGAAGTCGTCGACGTCGAAGTGTCAGCCAAGAACAAGACCAATCTCGACAAGCTGCTCGAGATGATCGCGCTCCAGGCCGACATCCTCGACCTGAAGACCAATTCGGAGCGTCCGGCCGAAGGCACCGTGATCGAAGCCAAGCTCGATCGCGGCCGTGGCCCGGTCGCGACCGTGCTGGTCCAGCGCGGCACGCTTCGTGTCGGTGACATCATTGTCGCCGGCGCCGAGATGGGCCGCGTCCGCGCGCTGATCTCGGATCAGGGCGAGACGGTGCATGAGGCCGGTCCTTCGGTTCCGGTCGAGGTGCTCGGCTTCAACGGTCCGCCGGAGGCCGGCGATCGTCTCGCGGTGGTCGAGAACGAAGCCCGCGCCCGCCAGGTCACCAGCTATCGCGCGCACCAGAAGCGCGAGAACGCGGCTGCCTCGATCTCCGGCATGCGCGGCTCGCTCGAGCAGATGATGTCGCAATTGAAGACGGCGGGCCGCAAGGAATTCCCGCTGATCATCAAGGCCGACGTGCAAGGCTCGCTGGAAGCGATCCTCGGCTCGCTGGAGAAGCTCGGCACCGATGAAGTCGCAGCCCGCATCCTGCATGCCGGCGTCGGCGGCATCTCGGAATCGGACGTGACGCTCGCGGAAGGCTTCAACGCCGCGATCATCGGCTTCTCGGTTCGTGCCAACAAGGAGGCGGCTGCGGCCGCCAAGCGCAACGGCATCGAGATCCGCTACTACAACATCATCTACGACCTCGTGGACGACGTGAAGAAGGCGATGAGCGGCCTGCTCGCGCCGACCCTGCGTGAAACCATGCTGGGCAATGCCGCGATCCTGGAGATCTTCAACATCTCCAAGGTCGGCAAGGTTGCCGGCTGCCGCGTCACCGACGGCACCGTGGAACGCGGCGCCAATGTGCGCCTGATCCGCGACAACGTCGTCGTGCACGAAGGCAAGCTGTCGACGCTGAAGCGCTTCAAGGACGAAGTGAAGGAAGTCCAGTCCGGTCAGGAGTGCGGCATGGCCTTCGAGAACTACCACGACATGCGTGCCGGTGACGTGATCGAGTGTTATCGCGTGGAGACGATCCAGCGCTCCCTGTAAGTCCAAATCTTACCGAAGCGCCCGGATCTTTTTGAGCTGAAATTGCGGGAGTGCGATGGCCGGATTTATTCCGGCCATCCGCGCCGCATTCGTTTCAACAGGACAAATGACAATGCTCGTGTCCCAAACGCGGGCACGACGAGGTGATTTTCAACCATGCCCCGCCACCATCAGAAGAAAAGTTCCGCGCCGGGCGGCTCGCAACGCCAGTTGCGTGTCGGCGAGCAGGTTCGCCACGCGATGGCCGAGATTCTGGCGCAAGGCAATGTGCATGATGTGGACCTCGAAGGTCACATCATCACGGTGCCGGAGGTTCGGATGTCGCCCGACCTGAAGCTCGCAACGGTTTACGTGATGCCGCTCGGTGGCCGCGACACCGAGGTCATCATCGCTGCGCTCGAGCGCAACAAGAAATTCCTGCGCGGCGAAGTCGCGCGGCGCGTTAACCTGAAATTTGCACCTGACCTTCGTTTCCGCGTCGACGAACGATTCGACGAAGCGGAACGGATCGAGAAGCTTTTGCGAACACCTGCGGTGCAGAAGGACCTGGAACAGGATCCGGATTCGGATCGGGAAGAAGAGCGATGACGATGGACCCGGCTCACGGCACGATCGGCGGCGAAGAGACCGATCAGCGCGACGTGCAGAAAAATAATTTTGCGGATCTCGGCGGCGATTCGCAGCCGCATCAGGAGCCGCGCCGCGTCAACAACGATCCCCGCGCCAACAAGCAGAAGGGCAACCAGCCGCGCCGCGACCGCCGCGACGTCCATGGCTGGGTCGTGCTCGACAAGCCGATCGGCATGACCTCGACGCAAGCCGTCGCCGTGCTCAAGCGCCTGTTCAACGCCAAGCGCGCGGGACACGCCGGCACGCTCGACCCGCTCGCCTCCGGCGGCCTGCCGATTGCGCTCGGCGAGGCCACCAAGACCGTTCCCTTCGTGATGGACGGCCGCAAGCGCTACCAGTTCACCGTGTGCTGGGGCGAGGAGCGCGACACCGATGATATCGAGGGCCGGGTCACCGCGACCTCCGACCAGCGCCCGACCCAGGAGGCCATCCTGGCCCTGCTGCCCCGCTTCACCGGGGTGATCGAGCAGATCCCGCCGCGCTATTCCGCGATCAAGGTCCAGGGCGAGCGCGCCTACGACCTCGCCCGCGACGGCGAGGTTGTGGAACTGGCCCCCCGTCCCGTCGAAATTCATCATTTAACCCTTGTGGATCAACCGGATAGCGACCGGGCAGTGTTCGAGGCGGAGTGCGGCAAGGGCACCTATGTCCGGGCGCTGGCCCGCGATATGGGCCGGATTCTCGGCACTTACGGCCACATCTGCGCGCTGCGGCGGACCCTGGTCGGCCCATTTGACGAGAACGACATGATTCCGCTGGATCAGTTGGAGGCTTTATGCGATAGAGCCGCGTCCGGCGAGGGCAGCCTCGCCGACGCGCTTATGCCCGTTGAGACCGCGCTGGACGACATCCCGGCACTGGCCGTCACTCGGGCTGATGCGGCAAGGCTCCATCGGGGCCAGGCCGTTTTATTGCGCGGACGGGATGCGCCCACTAGTAGCGGCACAGTCTATGTCACGGTGGCAGGCCGTCTATTGGCGCTTGCTGAAGTCGGCAACGGCGAAATCATCCCCAAGCGTGTGTTCAACCTGACCGGTCTGACTGCCAGCACCGGTCGCAACGAGAGAAATTGACGATGTCGATTGCCGCAGAACGCAAAGCGGAAGTCATCAAGACGAATGCCAACAAGGCCGGCGACACCGGCTCGCCGGAGGTTCAGGTCGCGATCCTGTCGGAACGCATCAACAACCTCACCAACCATTTCAAGACCCACGTGAAGGACAACCATTCGCGTCGCGGCCTCTTGAAGCTGGTTTCGACCCGCCGCTCGCTGCTCGACTACCTCAAGAAGAGGGACGAGGCGCGTTACAAGGCGCTGCTCGAGAAGCACAACATTCGTCGTTAAGTGTTCCTGCGCGCGCCACTGGCGCGCGTTTTCGTGCGCGGTTTCGAGCGAAAGCGTTTGTTTAAAGGTTTTTGATCGAGGCTGCGTGCGCGTCGGGTGCGAGCCGTTGACGGCTAGCACCCGGGCACGATGGGCGAGGACCGCAATCCGGTGTTCGCGTTCGTGCCGACTGACAGTCCAGCAGCAATCCGGCGGCTGGGCACAACGGGCAAGGCGCCCGTATGACCCGAAAGGATGGACGCCATCCGAAATCCGAAAACCATGGCAGGATCGCAGGACGCTGATCGCCCGCTTCGATCAACGTCCCGCAATCTTGCGCATGGTTTTTGTTTTTCGGGCCGTCCTTCTTTCGAGAACCCATGAAAGAAGACATCTATGTTCAATAAGCATTCAGTCGAGATCGACTGGGGTGGACGCCCTCTCAAGCTTGAAACCGGCAAGATCGCGCGTCAGGCCGACGGTGCCGTCGTCGCCACCTATGGCGAGACCGTGGTGCTCGCCACCGTCGTCGCGGCGAAGGCGCCGCGCGAAGGCGTCGACTTCCTGCCGCTGACGGTCGACTACCAGGAGAAGACCTACGCAGCCGGCCGCATTCCCGGCGGCTATTTCAAGCGCGAGGGTCGTCCGACCGAGAAGGAGACGCTGGTCTCCCGCCTGATCGACCGTCCGATCCGTCCGCTGTTCGTCGACGGCTGGCGCAACGAGACCCAGGTGATCGTCACCGTGCTGTCGCACGACATGGAGAACGATCCCGATATCGTGGCGCTGGTGGCCTCATCGGCTGCGCTGACCCTGTCCGGCGCGCCCTTCAAGGGCCCGATCGGCGCAGCGCGCGTCGGCTTCGCCAATGACGAGTTCATTCTCAACCCGACGCTCGACGAGATGGTCGACACCCAGCTCGACCTCGTCGTCGCCGGCACGGCCGACGCCGTGCTGATGGTGGAATCGGAAGCCAAGGAGCTCAACGAGGACATCATGCTCGGCGCCGTGATGTTCGGTCACCGCCACTTCCAGCCGGTGATTAACGCCATCATCGAGCTCGCCGAGAAGGCCGCCAAGGAACCGCGCGAAGTCACGGTGATCGACAATTCGGCGCTCGAGAAGGAAATGCTCGGCCTCGTCGAGCAGGAGCTGCGCGCCGCCTACGCCATTCCGGTCAAGCAGGATCGCTACGCCGCGGTCGGCAAGGTCAAGGAAAAGGTGATCGCCCATTACTTCCCCGAAGGGCAGGAGCCGAAATACGACAAGCTGCGCGTCTCCGGCGTGTTCAAGGAGCTGGAAGCCAAGATCGTTCGCTGGAACATTCTCGACACCGGCAAGCGCATCGACGGCCGCGATAGCAAGACCGTGCGCAACATCATCGCCGAAGTCGGCGTGCTGCCCCGCGCCCACGGCTCGGCGCTGTTCACCCGCGGCGAAACCCAGGCGCTGGTCGTGACCACGCTCGGCACCGGCGAGGACGAGCAGTATATCGACGCGCTGTCCGGAACGTACAAAGAGACGTTCCTGCTGCACTACAACTTCCCTCCCTATTCGGTCGGTGAGACCGGTCGCCTCGGCGGCACCAAGCGCCGCGAGATCGGCCACGGCAAGCTGGCCTGGCGCGCGATCCACCCGGTGCTGCCGCCGCATCACGAGTTCCCCTACACCACGCGCGTGGTGTCGGAGATCACCGAGTCGAACGGCTCGTCCTCGATGGCTTCGGTCTGCGGCGCTTCGCTGGCGCTGATGGATGCCGGCGTGCCGTTGAAGCGGCCGACCGCGGGTATCGCGATGGGCCTGATCCTCGAGGACAAGCGCTTCGCGGTGCTCTCGGACATCCTCGGTGACGAGGACCATCTCGGCGACATGGACTTCAAGGTCGCCGGTACCGAGCAAGGCATCACCTCGCTCCAGATGGACATCAAGATCGAGGGCATCACCGAAGAGATCATGAAGGTGGCGCTCGGTCAGGCCAAGGATGGCCGTATCCACATCCTCGGTGAAATGGCCAAGGCGCTCACCAACGCCCGCGCCGAGCTCGGCGAGTACGCGCCGCGCATCGAGACCTTCAAGATCGCCACCGACAAGATCCGCGAAGTGATCGGCACCGGCGGCAAGGTGATCCGCGAGATCGTCGAGAAGACCGGCGCCAAAGTCAACATCGAGGACGACGGCACCGTGAAGGTCGCCTCCTCCGATGGCGAGGCGATGAAGGCCGCGATCAAGTGGATCAAGTCGATCGCCTCCGATCCGGAAGTCGGCCAGATCTATGACGGCACCGTCGTCAAGGTGATGGAGTTCGGCGCCTTCGTGAACTTCTTCGGTTCCAAGGACGGCCTCGTCCACATCAGCCAGCTCGCTTCGGCGCGCGTGCAGAAGACCTCCGACGTCGTCAAGGAAGGCGACAAGGTCAAGGTCAAGCTGCTCGGCTTCGACGACCGCGGCAAGACCCGGCTGTCGATGAAGGTGGTCGACCAGACCACCGGCGAAGACCTCGAAGGCAAGGGCGGCGACGGCGAGAAGACCCCGCGCGAAGCCGCCGGCGAGTAATCGATCCGCACATCAGAAACACGAAGGGCGGCCTCGCGGCCGCCCTTTTTGTTTGTCGCTTGCTTAAGCCCGGGGATCAGGCCGCGAGGTCGTACCGGTCGAGGTTCATCACCTTGGTCCAGGCCTTGGCGAAGTCCTGCACGAACTGCTGCTTGGCGTCCGACGAGGCATAGACCTCGGCGAAGGCGCGGAGCTGCGAGTGCGCACCGAAGATCAGGTCGGCGCGCGTGCCGGTCCACTTCACCGCGTTGGTCTTGCGGTCGCGGGCCTCGTAGGTGCCGTCAGCCGCCGGCGTCCACTGCGCGCTCATGTCGAGCAGGTTGATGAAGAAGTCGTTGCTCAGCGTTCCGACCTTCGAGGTCAAGACGCCGTGCTTCGAACCGCCCGCATTGGCGCCGAGCACACGCAGACCGCCGACGAGCGCGGTCAGCTCGGGACCGGACAGCTTCAGCAGCTGCGCGCGATCGACAAGAGCTTCCTCCTGCTGCAGGAACTGATGCTTCTTGCCGACGTAGTTGCGGAAGCCATCGGCCCGCGGCTCCAGCGGGGCGAAGGATTCCGCGTCGGTCTGCTCCTGCGAAGCATCCATGCGGCCCGGCGTGAAGCCAAGCTTCACGTCAACGCCGGCATCCTTCGCGGCCTTCTCGACCGCGGCAGAACCGCCGAGGACGATGAGGTCGGCGAGCGAGACCTTCTTCGCACCTGCCGATGCGTTGAAGTCCTTCTGGATCGCTTCGAGCTTGCCGAGAACCTTGGAGAGTTGAGCCGGCTGGTTCACCTCCCAATCCTTCTGCGGGGCCAGACGGATGCGCGCGCCGTTGGCGCCGCCGCGCTTGTCGGAGCCGCGGAACGTCGAAGCCGACGCCCAGGCGGTCGAGACCAGCTCGGAGACCGAGAGGCCCGAAGCCAGTATCTTGGTCTTCAGCGCAGCGATGTCCTGGTCGCCGACCAGCTCGTGGTTCACCTTCGGAATCGGATCCTGCCAGATCAGCGTTTCCTTCGGCACCAGCGGGCCGAGATAGCGCTGGATCGGACCCATATCGCGGTGGGTGAGCTTGAACCAGGCGCGGGCAAAGGCGTCCGCGAACTGATCCGGGTTTTCGAAGAAGCGACGCGAGATCTTCTCGTAGGCCGGATCGAGACGCAGCGAGAGGTCGGTCGTCAGCATCGTCGGCCGGTGCTTCTTCGACTTGTCGAAGGCATCAGGAATGATCGCGTCGGCACCCTTAGCCGTCCACTGATTCGCACCGCCCGGGCTCTTCGTCAGCTCCCATTCGTACTTGAGCAGGTTCTCGAAGAAGTTGTTGCTCCACTTCGTCGGCGTCGTCGTCCATGTCACCTCGATACCGCTGGTGATGGAATCGCCCGCCAGGCCGGAAGCGTACTTGCTCTTCCAGCCGAGGCCCTGATCCTCGAGCGCGCCCGCTTCCGGCTCCGGACCGACCAGCGACGGATCGCCCGCGCCGTGGGTCTTGCCGAAGGTGTGGCCGCCGGCGATCAGCGCGACGGTTTCCTCGTCGTTCATCGCCATGCGGGCGAACGTCTCGCGGATGTCCTTGGCCGCGGCGACCGGGTCAGGCTTGCCGTTCGGGCCTTCCGGATTGACGTAGATCAGGCCCATCTGCACCGCGCCGAGCGGCTCGGCGAGCTGGCGTTCGCCGCTGTAGCGCTCGTCGCCCAGCCACGTGCCTTCAGGACCCCAATAGAGCTCTTCCGGCTCCCACACGTCGGCGCGGCCGCCGGCGAAGCCGAAGGTCTTGAAGCCCATCGATTCCAGCGCGACGTTGCCGGCGAGCACCATCAGATCGGCCCAGGAGATCTTGCGGCCGTATTTCTGCTTGATCGGCCAGAGCAGACGGCGCGCCTTGTCGAGATTGGCGTTGTCAGGCCAGCTGTTCAGCGGTGCGAAACGCTGCTGACCGGCACCGGCGCCACCGCGGCCGTCCGTGGTGCGATAGGTGCCCGCGCTGTGCCAGGCCATGCGGATCATGAGGCCGCCATAGTGGCCGAAATCGGCAGGCCACCATTCCTGCGAGTCCGTCATCAGAGCCGTCAGGTCCTTGATGACGGCATTCAGGTCGAGCGACTTGAACTCCTTGGCATAGTCGAACTCCTTGCCCATCGGGTCGGACAGGGTCGAATTCTTGTGCAGCATCTCGATGCTGAGCTGGGTCGGCCACCAGTCGCGGTTCACGCGCGTGGGTTTTCCGCCCGAAAACGGGCACTTCGAAGTGTCATCCATGAATACCTCCTCTGGTGGCGTCGAACTCGCGCCTTTGACCAGGTAGAATTACTCTAGGCTTCGCATTCGATCAGGGGAAGTTGACTTTAATGATCGCTGCGATAGGATTTTCTGATGGCCAACGTGACGATGCGCCAGCTCAGATATTTCGACGCGCTGGCGCGTCACGGCCATTTCGGCCGCGCGGCGGAGGCAAGCTCGATCTCCCAGCCGGCCCTGTCGATGCAGATCAAGGAACTGGAGGAGGCGCTTGGCGGCCTGCTGCTGGAGCGCAGCGCCCGGCAGGTGGCGCTGACCCGGTTCGGCGAGGAGCTCGCACCGCGCGTCCGCGACATCCTGCGCTCGGTCGATGAGCTTGGCGATTTCGCGCGCGCCTCGCAGGACCGGTTTGCGGGCCGGCTGCGGATCGGCATGATCCCGACGATCGCGCCCTATCTGCTGCCGAAGATCACCAAGAATCTCACGCGCATGCATCCGGAGCTCGACATCCGCGTGCGCGAGACGATGACGCCGCGGCTGATCCAGGAACTGGTCGAAGGCCGGCTCGACACGGCCATCGTCGCACTGCCGGTGTCCGAGCCTTCGCTCACCGAAGTCGCGCTGTTCGACGAAAAATTCCTGCTGGTGCGGCCGGGCTCCGACGAAGGCACACCGGTGCCATCGCGCGAGATGATGCGCGAGATGCGGCTGCTGCTGCTTGAAGAAGGGCACTGCTTCCGCGATCAGGCGCTGTCGTTCTGCAACATGCAATCGGCGCCGCCGCGCGAGATGCTGGATGCGAATTCGCTGTCGACGCTGGTCCAGATGGTCAGCGCCGGAATCGGCGTCACCTTGATCCCGGAAATGGCGGTGTCGGTGGAGACGCGATCGGCCTCGGTCTCGCTGTCGCGCTTCCGCGATCCCGAGCCCTCGCGCACCATCGGCATGGTCTGGCGCAAGACCAGCCCGCTGGCGCGGCAGCTGCTGCAGATCTCCGAGGTGGTGTGCCTGTCGGCCGGCAAGGCGCGCCCGCGGCAAGCCACGCGCGGCCAACGTGGGTAGGCGGGAATTTTCCTGAATAGCCGGGATCATTCAAGCGAGCCCCGGCGCAAGGCGGCAGATCGAACTGAGAGCACCAATGTCTGATCCCGTCATCCGTCCCGCGCGCACCGACGAATATGACGAGATCGGCCGCGTCTGGATGGAAAGCTGGGCCTCGACCGGCCTCGCCGAGGCGAGCGAGTTCCTGCTGGCAAATCTGCGCGCACGCATCAGGCGCGAGATCGAGAACGGCTGGAGCCTGTTCGTCGCCGACGACAACGGCACGATCGCCGCCATGCTGGCGCTGCATCTGCCAAAACTCTATCTCGACATGCTTTTCGTCGGGCCCGCCTACCAGGGGCAATCGCTCGGACGGCAATTGCTCGCCTTCACCCGCACGGAAATGCCCGACGAGATGCACCTGCGCTGCGTGCGCGAGAACGAAAAAGCCTGGCGCTGGTACGAACGCGAAGGCTTTGTGTTCGAGAAGGAAGAGATCGAGCCGTCGAATGGGTTCGTGATGAAGTATTATCGGTGGAAGCGGCAGCGGCCCACCGAATAGACGGCGACCTCCGGGTGCAGCTTGCGGTTGTCGCGATCCCACCCTAGTGTGGCGCGTCCGATGACCTCCCGCCTCTGATCCTTGGAATCCATGTTTCGACTTGCTGCCCCGGTGCTCATCCTGCTGTCCTTCCTGACTTCGGCAGCAGCGCAAACCCCTCCCGCAACCACCGCTCCCGCCGCTCAGACCGCACCATCGGCAAAGCCGACAGCCAAGAAAGCGACGGCGAAGGCGACGCCGAAGCCTGCGGAGTCGGCGACTGCCGGTCCTTGCGGCGCCGGCGTGATTGCGGGGACCGGGGACATCTTCGTCGTCCAGAAGATCGGTTTGACCGTGTTCGGCAACGACTATGCCGAAGTCCCGGTATCCTGGGGCCTTGACGATCTTGTCTTTGCGCGGGTGCGGGCCGCAGCAGGCAACACGCCGGTGCGACGGATCACTTATGCCAAGGGTGCACTCGATTCCTGCTACCACCCCAAATCCGGCCTGTTTCGCAATCAGCGCGAGGAGCTGTCGAACCTGATCCGGCAGGTCGCGCCACTGCTGGTTGCGAACGCTATCTCGTCGTCATGCGCAGCGAAGGACAGCTTGACGGGACCAATCAGTCGCTCAGCGGCGTCGGCATCTTCAGCCGGGGTGTCGGTCTCATCTCATATGCATATGTCTTCTCCTAATCGGCGTGACGTGGGTCGACGGCCGCACCTTCGAAATCATGAAAGGCCCCGCCGTAACGTTCGAAGGTGTCATGAAGCATATGGCTGACAACTTCGTTTCGAACGAGCTTTTGCAGAAGGTGGACAAGTCCATGTTTCCGGAGACGGCCGCGGACTCCGCCAACAACACCGCCCTGCGCGACACCACCCGCGACTTTCTGACCAAACGGCTGGACAAGATCTTGCCGCCGTATTTCGCGCAATAAGGCGCGTTGGCGTACGACGATGAATCTGCTTGCCGGCGCATTGGTATCATACGCGCTGCTGTCGCCGACAGGCGGGCAGGTGCAACCGGCGCCAAAGCCGGAAGTGGTCAAGCCCGCGATCAGGAAACCGGCAGGCGTCAAGCCAAGCGGACCGGTTGAAAGCGGCCCGTGCCAAATCGGCGTGATACCGGTCGGCGGTGACCTATTCGTGGTCGAGAAGTTTGGGCCTTTCACGTTCATGGACAAACGTGCGCGGGTCTCGATTGCGGCGTGGGCACTCGACGACCTCGTCGTCTCGCGCGTTCGCGCCGCTGCGGCCGGCAGTTCCGTGAAGAGAATCCCCTACACCGTCGAAGAGCTCAAGTCCGGTGGTCGCGAAAAGCAGCATCCGTTTTTTTACAGCGCAGCGACCGACATCGGAAACTTCGTTCGCTTCCTCGCGCCCAAACTGCGGTGTGAGCGCTACATCGTCGTCCACCGGAATCACGGAACGCATCGGGAATCCGGCATCGGTATCTCACAATACCCTTACGGTGGGCCAGTCCATCTCTTCGCGATGATGTACATCCGGGTCTATGACGGTACCACCTTCGCGTTGATCAAGGAGGCACCCGCCTTGATGACCGAGGACACGTATGTAGAGCGCTTGCTGCACAATCCGCTCGGCGGTCCGTCAAGCGAGCTGGATCGCGCGATGTTTCCGGAGAAGCCGGCGGACGCAGTCAACAACCCGGTGCTGCGCGACGGGGTACGCACGATGCTGACGAAGAGTCTCGACAAGACGCTGCCGGCCCTGCTGCAACGTCCGTCGCCGTCACGTTGACCAAGATATCGCTCGCAGAACGGCGCATCCATCTAGGCATAGTGCGTTGCGCATCGGGCGCAAACACGCAATGAATCTGCCCTCGCCCGCCGTTACGCCAATGGAAAGTTCTCGCCATGATCAAGCTCTATTGGTCACCCCGCTCGCGCTCGTTCACGACGCTCTGGCTGATGGAAGAGAGCGGCCTGCCCTATGAGCGCGTGCTGACCGACATCTCGACCGGCGCGCAGAAGGCGCCGGATTTCCTCAAGGTCAATCCGATGGGCAAGGTGCCGGCGCTCGCCGACGGCGATGCCGCGCTCGGCGAGGCCGCCGCGATCTGCGCCTACATCGCCGACCGCTACCCCGAAGCGAAGCTCGCGCCCGCGGTAACCGATCCGCGTCGTGCGCGCTATTTGCAATGGCTGTTCTTTTCGCCTGGCTGCATCGAGCCTGCCATCATCCAGATCTTCACCAAGATCGAGATCCCGACCTCGACGGCGGCCTGGGGCAGCGCCACGCAGGTGTTCGACGTGCTGGAAGCTGCGCTCGCGAAGGGACCGTGGATCCTCGGCGAGGAATTTTCCGCCGCCGACATCACGGTCGGCTCCGGCCTGAATTTTGCGGTGCGCCTGTTCAAGATGGTGCCGTCCCGCCCGGCGTTCGATGCCTATCTCGCGCGCTGCATGGCGCGGCCGGCGTTCCAGCGTGCAGAGCAGATCGCCGCGGGATAAACCAACTCTCGTAGGGTGGGCAAAGCGGAGCGTGCCCACCACGTCTTTCTGCGGTCATGGAGAGATGGTGGGCACGGCGCTCTGCGCCTTTGCCCACCCTACGAAATCACTCTGACGCCTTCAGATCGTCCGGCCTTGGCATCAGGACGATGTTGTAGCCGGAATCGACATAGTGGATCTCGCCGGTCACGCCGCCGGAGAGATCCGACAACAGATACAGCGCCGAGCCGCCGAGCTCGTCGAGCGTGACGCCGCGGCGGAGCGGCGAATGTTTTTGCATGAAGCCGAACATCGCACGCGCCTCGCCGATGCCCGAGCCGGCGAGCGTACGGATGGGGCCTGCGGAGATGGCGTTGACGCGGATGCCGCGCGGTCCGAAATCGGAGGCGAGGTAGCGCACGGAGGCCTCCAGCGCCGCCTTGGCGACGCCCATCACGTTGTAGTTCGGCATCGCGCGCTCCGAGGCGCCGAAGGTCAGCGTGATCATGCTGCCGCCCTCCGTCATCAGCTCGGCGGCACGCTTTGCCACCTCCGTGAACGAGAAGCAGGAGATCACCATGGTGCGCGAAAAGTTCTCGCGGCTGGTGTCGGCGTAGCGGCCCTTCAGCTCGTTCTTGTCGGCAAAGCCGATGGCGTGGATGACGAAATCGAGCTTGCCCCATTTCTCGCGCAGCACGGCGAAGGTCGCATCAACGCTGGCAATGTCCTCGACGTCGCAAGGCAGCACCAATTCCACGCCGAGCTGCTCCGCCAACGGCTTGACGCGCTTGCCCAGTGCCTCGCCCTGGAAGGTGAAGGCAAGCTCGGCACCGTGGGCATGCAGCGCCTTCGCCATGCCCCAGGCGATCGAATGATCATTGGCGATGCCCATGATCAGACCGCGCTTGCCTTTCATCAGTCCTTCCATTGCCCAGCGGCTCCCATCATTCCGACGTCATCGCCCGCGCAGGCGGGCGATCCAGTATTCCAGAGACAGCAGTTATAGGCCGAGATGCCGCGGCGTACTGGATGCCCCGCTTTCGCGGAGCATGACAGAGTGCTGGGCTCACACATCCAGCCGGCTGAACACCAGCGTGGCGTTGGTGCCGCCGAAGCCGAAGGAGTTCGACAGCACGGTGCCGATCTTGACGTTGTCGATGCGCTTGCGCACGATCGGCATGTCGGCGAACACGGGATCGAGCTCCTGGATGTGAGCGCTCTCGCAGATGAAGCCGTTGTTCATCATGAGCAGCGAGTAGATCGCCTCCTGCACACCGGTCGCACCGAGCGAATGGCCGGTCAGCGCCTTGGTCGCCGAGATCGGCGGGCACTTCTCGCCGGCACCGAACACCCTGCGGAGCGCGTCGATCTCCGGCGGATCGCCTGCTGGCGTCGAGGTCGCGTGCGGATTGATGTAGTCGACCTTGGTCTTCACCGTCGACATCGCCATGCGCATGCAGCGCTCGGCGCCTTCACCGGAGGGCGCGACCATATCGTAACCGTCCGACGTCGCGCCGTAGCCGACGATCTCGCCGTAAATGCGCGCGCCGCGCGCCTTGGCATGTTCGAGCTCTTCCAGCACCAGCACGCCGGCGCCGCCGGCAATCACGAAGCCGTCGCGGTTGACGTCATAGGGACGCGAGGCGGTGGCGGGCGTATCGTTGTACTTCGACGACATCGCGCCCATGGCGTCGAACAGCACCGAGAGGGACCAGTCCAGCTCCTCGCAGCCGCCGGCGAAAATGATGTCCTGCTTGCCGATCTGGATCGTCTCATAGGCGTTGCCGACGCAATGGTTCGACGTCGCGCAGGCCGAGGAGATCGAATAGTTCACGCCCTTGATCTTGAACCACGTCGCGAGCGTCGCGGAGGCCGTGGACGACATCGCCTTCGGCACGGCAAACGGTCCGACGCGCTTCGGCCCCTTGGTGCGGGTGATGTCGGCGGATTCGACGATAGTGCGGGCCGACGGGCCGCCGGAACCCATGATGATGCCGGTGCGGATGTTGGAGATTTCTTCGGGCGACAGACCGGAGTCCTGGATCGCCTGCTCCATCGCGATGTGATTCCACCCCGCGCCCTGGCCGAGGAAGCGCATCGCACGCCGGTCGACAACCGTCGCGGGATCGATCGTCGGCGCACCTTGCACCTGCGAACGGAAGCCGAGTTCGGCATATTTTTCAGCCCGCGTAATGCCTGACTTCGCCTCGTGAAGGCTCGCAAGCACTTCCTGGGTGTTGTTTCCGATGGACGAGACGATACCCATCCCGGTGACCACAACCCGCCTCATGACAGCCTCGCCTAAATCATTGTCTTTCTTGGTGATGCGCTCAGCCCAGGCTCACGCCCTGCTTGAACAGGCCGACCTTCAGATCCTTCGCGCGATAGATAATCTGGTCATCGACCGAAAGCCATCCGTCGGCGATGCCGAGCACCAGCTTTGAACGCATCACGCGCTTGATATCGATGTTGTACACAACCTTACGGGCCTCGGGCAGCACCTGGCCGCTGAACTTCAGCTCGTTCAGGCCAAGCGCGCGGCCACGCCCTTCACCGCCGCTCCAGCCCAAATAAAAGCCGACCATCTGCCACAGCGCATCGAGGCCGAGGCAGCCGGGCATGACCGGGTCGTTCTTGAAGTGGCAGCCGAAGAACCAGAGGTCGGGCTTCACGTCGAGCTCGGCCCGCACCATTCCCTTGCCGAACTCGCCGCCATTGTCGTTGATTTCCGCGATGCGGTCGAACATGAGCATCGGCGGCAGCGGCAGCTGGGCATTACCCGGGCCGAACATTTCGCCGCGGCCACATGCCAGCAGATCTTCGTATTCGTAGCCGTTGCGCCTGTTCAGCATGCGGAAGCCTCTGTTCAAATCCCGATTGAGCGGCGTTTCTGGCGAAAATGGGCCCCGTTTCGTTCGGAAAGCCGCGCCAATTCCCGTCATCAGGCGCGACTGCCACGAGCCAGGATGGACTGCGGGCCGGGCCTCAATGCCCGGCTGCGCCATAATCGGCCAAGCGGAACCGCGGGCTCTCTAACACAGGCATTTCGGGTGGCAAAGCGATCTCATGAAGGTAAAGTGACCACCTGCTCGCCCGGTTCCATTTCTCATTAGAACCTCTCTAGTTGCGAGAAACTTGCATCTGCATCTATCTGTCCATATATTGCATATAGATGCAGTGTCCACGCGTGCCCGAAATCTGGAAATGAGCGAGAATCCCGCGCCCCATCACGACGACGACGTCCATTCCGCCGCCCTCCTGTCCGGCCGCCAGCCGGCCTTGACCGGCTGCCCGTGGCACGACGTCAACGAAATGCTCCAGTCCGCGGGGCTTCGTCCGACGCGCCAGCGCATGGCGCTCGGCTGGCTCCTGTTCGGCAAGGGTGCTCGCCACCTCACGGCTGAAATGCTCTATGAGGAGGCGACGCTGGCCAAGGTGCCGGTGTCGCTCGCGACCGTCTACAACACGCTGAACCAGCTGACCGATGCCGGCCTGCTGCGCCAGGTCAGCGTCGACGGCACCAAGACCTATTTCGACACCAACGTCACCACCCACCACCATTATTACCTCGAGAACAGCCACGAGCTGGTCGATATCGAGGATCCGCATCTGGCACTGTCCAAGATGCCGGAGGTGCCCGAGGGTTACGAGATCGCGCGCATCGACATGGTCGTGCGCCTGCGCAAGAAGCGCTGAATATCCAACATTGTTGAGTTGATCGTCATGGCCGGGCTTGTCCCGGCCATTGCTATTTGCACGGTCATTCCTGAATGGTCCGAAGGACCAGGCCCGGAATCTCGAGATCCCGGGTTCGATGCTTGCGCATCGCCCCGGGATGACGCCTACGGCGTCAGTTGACCTGCTCGTCCGAATAGACGCCCCAGAGGCGCTCCTGCTGGATCCAGCCGTCAAAGCCGTTGCCGGTGACGCGACACCAGTTTGCAGTGCACTTCTTGACCTGCGTGACGACGCCGGCCTGGAGCTTGGCCGCAACCGCGCTGTCAGGATCGGCCCGGTCGTAGATCGGCGCGAGCTCGTCCTTGTGTTTCATGGTGACGACCGCGGTGCGGCGGCCCGACAGCAGCGAATGATAGACCCAGCCCTCGGCGCCTTCGGAATCGCGCACCCGGCGCCAGTTCTCGAACTCGGCGGTGATTTCGACCGGCAGGCCGGCGCGGGTGTAGACCCAGGCGACGTCATTGTCCTTGGTCGGGCCGGCGCGGACGTTCACGTGGTCCGATTTGAGGCTGACATAACGCGGCACCGGCAGGCCGCTCGCGGTCTGGGGGGTGCTGTCCTTCGCCGAATGGGAGGGGCTGACCGAGGCGCTCAACCAGGTGCAAACGAGCGCCATCACCGAACAAAAACGCCCCAACGCCATCAACCCGTCTCCTGTCGAGGGCCCCGCCGCGCCGGGCCCTCACCCTAAATTCCGAACCTGCCGCGCAAGCCCCTCGCCAGTGTTCCCGAAGCCTTAACCCGTGGTTCTTGTCTTGGCCCGGCCTTCTGCTAGAGAGGACGGACACTTGAACAACCAGTTTGCCCCGATTTTCCAGCCGGAAATGTCGGGAGAGCTTGAAGGAAGCGCCGGGGACGACACGGCAAAGGCAGTGTCGAACAACCGGGTTAATGAGGCCTCAACGGCCGGCCTTTGGTAACAGAGGCGGCTTGCGGCGCCTCATGAGGGCATGACATGTCGGTGAAGAAAAAGCCCCTCGTGGTGGTGACGCGCAAGCTGCCGGACTCGATCGAGACCCGGATGCGCGAGCTGTTCGACGCGCGGATCAATCTCGAGGACACACCGATGTCGGCCGAGCAGATCGCCGAGGCCGCGCGCACCGCCGACGTGCTGGTTCCGACCGTCACCGACCACATCACCGCCGACATCGTCAACCAGCCCGACTGCAAGCTCCGCCTGATCGCCAATTTCGGCAACGGCGTCGACAACATCGACGTCGAGGCCGCGCATGCCCGCGGCATCACCGTCACCAACACACCAAAAGTTCTGACCGAAGACACCGCCGACATGACCATGGCGCTGATCCTGGCGGTGCCGCGCCGGATGATCGAAGGCGCCTCGATCCTGACCGAAGGAAAGCCCTGGCCCGGCTGGTCGCCGACCTGGATGCTCGGCCACCGCATCGGCGGCAAGCGTCTCGGCATCATCGGCATGGGCCGCATCGGCCAGGCGGTCGCGCGCCGTGCCCGCGCCTTCGGCCTCCAGATCCACTATCACAACCGTCGCCCCGTGGCCCCGAAGATCGCCGAAGAGTTAGGGGCTACCTATTGGGAAAGCCTCGACCAGATGCTGGCGCGGATGGACATCATCTCGGTGAACTGTCCGCACACGCCGGCGACCTATCATCTGCTGTCGGCGCGGCGGCTGAAGCTGATCCGCAAGGACGCCTACATCGTCAACACCGCGCGCGGCGAGGTGACCGACGAGGACACGCTGATCAAGCTGATCGAGGGCGGCGAGATCGGCGGCGCGGGCCTCGACGTCTACGAGCACGAGCCCGCGGTCAATCCAAAGCTGGTGCGGCTCGCCAAGGCCGGCAAGGTGACGCTGCTGCCGCATATGGGCTCGGCCACGATCGAGGGCCGCGTCGAGATGGGCGAGAAGGTGATCATCAACATCCGCACCTTCCTCGACGCGCACAAGCCGCCGGACCGCGTACTGCCGAGCATGCTCTGAGGTTTATTTGCCGCGCGTTTCGCGCTTGCGCCAATCCGCGACGAAATCGATGAACGCGCGTAGCGCGGGCGGCGTCTGGCGCCGGCTCGGATAGTACAGGAACGGGCCCGGAAACGGCTCGCACCAATCTTCCATCAAGCTGACCAGCGCGCCGGACCTCACCGCGTCATGGACGTAGCCATCGAGCGTCGCCCAGATACCGGCGCCGTCGAGCGCAGCGCGCATGGCAAGGCCCATGTTGGTCGAGATCAGCTTTGCGGGCGGATCGACCTTCACGATCTGGCCAGCCTTCTCGAACTCCAGATCATGCATGACGCCGCTCGAGTAGCGGGCGCGGATGCAGTCATGGTCGAGCAGATCCTTCGGATGCTTCGGCGTGCCGCGGCGCGCGATGTACGCAGGCGATGCGACGACGACATAGGTCTGCGGACCGCTCAGCGGGATCGCCACCATGTCCTGCGCGAGGTGCTCGCCATAACGCACGCCGGCATCGTAGCCCGCGCTGACGATGTCGACGAAGCCGCTTTCGGAAACGATGTCGAGATCGACCTGCGGGTAGGTCGCGAGAAACGGCCCGACCATCGGCGCCAGCACGAGGTCCACCGCCGGCGGCGGCGCGTTGATGCGCAGGCGGCCCGAGGCCACCTCGCGCAAGCCGCGGACCTGATCCAGGGCATCGCCGACATCGCGCAGCGCCGGAGCGATGCGGGACAACAGCAGCTCGCCCGCCTCGGTCAGCGCGACGCTGCGGGTGGTGCGGTTCATCAGGCGGACGCCAAGGCGCTCCTCCAGATCCCGCAGCCGCTGGCTAAGGCTCGACACCGACACGCGAATTTCGACCGCCGCACGCCGGAAATTGCGGGTGCGGGCAACCGCCACGAAGACGTCGAGATCACGCAGATCGGGCTCGGTCATTGTTCGCTATGATGAACAAGCTATTCTGGATTGTCCAGCTTATCGGCCTAATCGGTCAGGCGCATATCTGGCCTCGTCACGCGGCGCGATCAGCCTGCCGCCTTTTGAGGAGAGCCATCATGGAACAGCGCAAACTCGGTTCAACCGGTCCGACCGTCTCCGCCCTTGGTCTCGGCTGCATGGGCATGTCGGAGGTCTATGGCCCCGCCGACCGCGGCGAAAGCATCGCCACGGTCCATGCGGCGCTCGATGCCGGCATCACGCTGCTCGACACCGGCGATTTCTACGCCATGGGCCACAATGAAATGCTGGTGCGCGAGGCCCTGAAGGATGTGTCGCGCGAAAAAGTGCAGATCAGCGTGAAGTTCGGCGCGCTGCGCGGTCCCGCCGGCGAATTCTCCGGCATGGACACAAGGCCGGCCGCGACCAAAAACTTCCTCGCCTATTCGCTCCAACGCCTCGGCACCGACTACATCGACGTCTACCGTCCCGCGCGTCTCGATCCCAACGTCCCGATCGAAGAGACCATCGGCGGCCTCGCCGATCTCGTGAAGGCCGGCTACATCAGGCATATCGGCCTGTCCGAGGTCGGCTCCGACACCATCCGCCGCGCGCACGCCATGCATCCGATTGCCGATCTCCAGATCGAATATTCGTTGATTGAGCGCGGCATCGAACGCGGCATCCTCAAGACCTGCCGCGAACTCGGCATCGGCATCACCGCTTACGGCGTGCTGGCGCGCGGCCTGATCAGCGGCCATTGGTCGAAGGACTCCGGCAAGACCGGCAGGGATTACCGGCTGATGACGCCGCGCTTCCAGGGCGCAAATCTCGACGCCAATCTCGCGCTGGTGGAATCCCTGCGGGCGATCGCCGCAGAGATCGGCGCAACGCCGGCGCAGGTCGCAATCGCCTGGGTGGCGGCTCAAGGCAAGGAGATCGTGCCGCTGGTCGGCGCACGCACGCGCAACCGTCTCACCGAAGCGCTCGGCGCGGCGAAGGTAACGCTGACGCCGGCTCATCTCGCGGCGCTTGCAAAAGCATTTCCGCCCGACGTCGCTTCCGGCACGCGCTACGCGGCCGAGCAGATGGCGCATCTCGACAGCGAGAAGCCGGCCACGCGGTAGCGGCGGCGATCAGGTGCGATGGGCGCTGAGATCGGTGATCACAGGCCCATCGCCGTTGAGCGGATTGGCCGGATCGCGCGCGTAGCGCAGCGTCTCGAAGCGCATCGCGCGCGCGTCGATCATCAGGAGGCGGCCGACGAGGCCGTCGCCGAAGCCGACGATCTCGCGGATCGCCTCCAGCGCCATCATCGAGCCCATCACGCCAGCAAGCGCGCCCATGACGCCGGCCTCGGCGCAGGCAGGCACCGTGCCGGGCGGCGGCGCTTCCGGAAACAGGCAGCGATAGGTCGGATTGAACACGCCCTGCTCGTTCTTCTCATGCGCGCGGATGGTGGTGAGCGAGCCGTCGAAGGTACCGAGCGCCGCCGTGATCAGCGGCCGCTTCGCGAAGAAGCAGGCGTCCGAGACCAGATAACGCGTCGAGAAATTGTCGGAGCCGTCGAGCACGAGATCGTAGTCTCCGATCATGCTCAGCGCATTGTCGGCATTGAGCCAGGTGGCGTGGCCGACGAAGCGGACATGCGGATTGAGCGCGGAGATCCGCTCGGCCGCGCTCTCGACCTTGTGCCGGCCGATATCGGGCGTCGTATGGATCACCTGGCGCTGGAGGTTTGACAGCGAGACCACGTCGTCATCGACCACGCCGAGCGTGCCGACGCCGGCGGCCGCCAGATACATCAGCGCGGGCGCGCCGAGCCCGCCGGCGCCGATCACCAGCACGGAGGCCCGCTTCAGCGCGGCCTGACCCGGCCCGCCGACATCGCGCAGCACGATATGGCGGGCATAGCGTTCCAGTTCGTCCGGGCTCAGCATCGTCGTCCTTCGTTCTCTCAAACCCTCATGGTGAGGAGGCGCAAAGCGCCGTCTCGAACCATGAAGGCCTCGATCTCGCCTGCAGCCATCCTTCGAGACGCGGCCTTCGACCGCTCCTCAGGATGAGGACCTGGGTGTGTGGCTCAGCTCTTTGCCTGAACCACCCCAACATTGTTCGCGACCAACGAGATGTGCTTCAATGGTAGCACGTTCAATGGGCTGGCTGGATTTGTCATGAGATCGATGCTTGCGGCAACACTGATGTTCGCGGCTGCCACAGGCGCTAGCGCCCAGATGACGACGCCAGAGATCCCCGGCACCAAGCCGAAGCCGGTCCAGACCGTGCCGATCCGGCCTCCCGCACTGCAGACGCCGTCGGCGACGGCCGATGCGATGGCGCAGGCGGAACGGCTGTCGCTCCAGTCCGACCTCGCCTGGGTCGGCCAATATAACGGCGCCATCACCGGCGACGTCAGCGCGCGCATGGTCGAGGCGATCAAGGAATATCAGAAGGCCAAGGGTGGCAAGCCGACCGGCGTGCTCAATCCGCAGGAGCGCGCTGCGCTCGCCGAGACCGCGCGGCGCGAGCAGGAGAGCGTCGGCTGGAAAATCGTGATGGAGCCGACCAGCGGCGCCCGGCTCGGCATCCCCGGCAAATTGGTGCCGCAGCAGGCGACCGACGCCAACGGCTCGAAATGGACTTCGCCGACCGGCACGGTGCAGGTGCTGCTGAGCCGCCGCAAGGAAGCGAACCCGACCACGGCGAAACTCGCCGAGCTGGAGAAGGAGCCGTCGGGGCGCAAGGTCGACTACACCGTGGTGAAGCCCGACTTCTTCGTGCTGTCGGGATTGCAGGGCCTCAAGAAATTCTACGTGCGAGGCACCTTTAAGGGCGACGAAGTCCGCACCATGACGATCCTCTACGACCAGGCGACCGAGAACACCGTCGAGCCGGTCGTGATCGCGATGTCGAGCGCGTTCAATGCGTTTCCGACGGGCCCGCAGGCCGGGCCGCCGCCGCGCAAGACCGTCGAATACGGCACCGGCGTCGTCGTCAGCGACGATGGTGCGATTGTCACCGACCGCCTCGTCACCGATAGCTGTCTCGCGATCACGATTGCCGGCTATGGCAGCGCCGACCGTCTCGCCGAGGACAAGGAGCACGATCTCGCGCTCCTGCACATCTACGGCGCGCGCGGCCTGAAGCCGCTCAGCCTCACCGGTGGCACAGCGAAGACGAGCGTCGATGTCATCGGCATTGCCGATCCGCAGAGCCAGGGCGGAGCTGCGGGCGTATCGAGCCTCAAGGGCGCGCTGGCGCCGGTCACAGCAAGCGATTCCGCGCTGTCGCCTCCACCGGCGGTCGGCTTCTCGGGCAGCCCGGCCATCGACGGCGACGGCAAGTTCGCCGGCGTCGCGCTGTTGAAGCCGGCGATGGTCGCGGGGCCCGCGACATCGGTGCCGGCGTCGCAGGCGGTGATGGTGTCTGCAGAAGCGGTGCGTAATTTCCTGAAGGCGAACGATGTCACGGCGAACGGCACGTCGACGGATGCGAAGGCGGCCGTCGTCCGCGTGATCTGCGTGCGGAAGTAGGCGAGAGAGAATAACACTTCTCTCGTGTCCCGGACGCGGTGCGGAACGCAATGCCCTCTCCGTTGAGCCACGCAGCTCCTACACGGTCTCACGTGCTCTTTGGCGAAGGTCCCAGATTTTCGAGGGGCGCGGTCAGCCTGCATGTAAGCCCGGCTGCGCCATACGAAACGTCAACGGAACCGCTGAAATCGTCCTTCAGCACCCGGGAAATCAGCCTGGAGCCAAAGCCTGTGCCGACGGGTTTCGATACGGACGGACCGCCAATCTCCTGCCAGACAAAGACAAATTTTGACTCGCCATCCTGAGCCTCGGTTGACCATGTAATCGATACGCAGCCTCCCGCTACGGTCAGAGCGCCGTACTTCGAAGCGTTGGTCGCGAGCTCGTGGAGCGCCAATGACAGAGCCAGCGCTTGTCGAGATTTCACGACGAGTGGAGGACCCGAGACGATGAAGCGGCCTTCGCCTGTCCGATAAGGTGCAAGAGCAGTGCCGATCACATCGTGGAGTGGCGCGGCCGCCCAATTTGATGCGGTCAGCAGATCCTGCGCTCGTCCAAACGCGCCGAGCCGTGCCTGGTACTTTTCGAGATCGGCTTTGCTCGTCGGGTCACGAAATGTCTGGGCAGCTACCGCGCTCAACACTGCGAGCGTGTTCTTGACGCGGTGCTTCAGCTCCTCATTGATGAGGTTCAGCGCTTCCCTTGCCATATGCTCGGACGTGACATCCCTGCAGACGACAAGCACGCCGCCCACCTTGCCTTCAAGATCAATTGGACCAAAGCTGTACGTCCACCAAACGTCCTCGCGGCGCCCGTGACGAGTCACCGGTACCAGCTGGTCCTCATTCCAGGTCGCCCCCTTGCCCGACATGACGTACTCGATCTGGGGACCAATGATGTCCCAGATCTCGGCCCAACACTCACGGCCGCGCGCGCCCAAAGCGCTTGGGTGCCTTTCCGGCCCCATCGTCTCCCGGTATGCATCGTTGTAGAACTGGATGAGTTCTGGTCCCCACCAAATGAACATCGGGTGCCGCGAGGTGAGAACGAGCCGCACTGTAACTCGAAGACTTTGGGGCCAAGTGTCCGGAGAGCCCACGGATGTGCTCGACCAGTCAAACGCTCGCGTCAAAGCGCCCATCTCGCCGCCGCCGGCCAGGAAGTCGCCGCTTATATCGCCGCCCATACGCACAGCCTTACTCAGACGCTGATCGACGAGCCTGCCGCCAGTGTTCCGCACCCTACATTGCCGAACTTGTGCCGTCATCTGCGCGGATCGGGCCGCATAGGCGACATCTGCCTCGCACCGAAAAATACCGCGGAGGTTCGAAAACCGCGAACCGCTGGATTTGCGGTCGCGACACCTGCCGGCGATTGGACGACGTCAGTTGCACAAGAGGTACGAGCGCACCGTCCTTGTGAATGCGCGGTCAGCTCAACCTGAACCTGACACCGCTCCGCGCAAGCCCTCCAGAGATCCCGACCGGCGTGCCGTCCGCGCGCCAGCAGGCGGCGCCGGTCATGGTGCCGTCGTCGTGGAAGGCAATGCCATTCATGCCGCCCGCCACCGTCGCAACGGGCTGCACCTTGTGGCCGAGGCCCGCAAGCTTCGCGCGCACGGCCTCCGGCACCTTCTGCTCGACTTCGAGCGCGTTACCTTCGGTCCAGATGCGCGGCGCCTCGACCGCTTCCTGCAGGCTCATGCCGTGGTCGATCAGATTGACCAGCGCCTGCATCGCGCTGGGGAAGATACGTTTTCCCCCGGGCAGGCCGAGCGCATAGCGCAGCTTGCCGTCGCGCAGCGCCATCATCGGCGACATCGAGGTGGTGACGCGCTTGCCCGGCGCCAGCGACAGCGCGTGGCCGGGACGCGGATCGAACAGGTTCATGTAGTTGTTGGCGATGGCGCCCAGGCCCGGAATCATGATCTTGGCGCCAAAGAGATTGTTGATGGTCTGCGTGGTCGCGACGACGTTGCCGAACGCGTCTGCCGCTGTCATGTGCGTGGTGTGCGCGCCTTCGAGCTGCGAGACGCCGGCGCCCCAGGCCTGGGCCCGCGCCGGATCGATGGCGCGGCGGCGTTCCTCGGCATAGGCCTTCGACGTCAGCCGCTCCACGGGGACGCCGACATAATCCGGATCGCCGCTGGCCGCGGCGCGATCGGCAAAGGCGATCTTCAGGACTTCGGCGAGATAGTGGATCGTCTCCGGCGTGCCGAAGCCGAGGCCTCCGATGTCATAACCCTCCAGAATGTTCAGCATCTGCGCGATGTGCACGCCGGAGGCCGCGGGCGGCGGCGGGCCAAGGATGGTCCAGCCGCGATAGTCGGCGCGGATCGGTTGCCGTTCGACGGTCTTGTAGCCGGTCAGATCGTTGCGGCGGATGAAGCCGCCGGCCTTCTCCATGTAGTCGACGAGGATGTCACCAAGCGGCCCCTCGTAGAGCGCGGTCTCGCCGTGGTCGGCGATGGTGCGGAGCGTCTCGGCATATTCGGCCTGCACCACGCGTTCGCCGACCTTGAGCGGCTCGCCATCAGGCAAATAGATCGCCGCAATTGGCTTGTCCTTGCGCATCTCGGCAGCGCTCTCGCTGATGCATTCGTGCAAATACGGCGTCGCCGCATAGCCGCGCGCGGCATGCTTGATCGCGGGCTGCATGACGTCCGCGAGGCTCATGGTGCCGAAGCGGCGCAGCGTCTCGCACCAGGCTTTCAGCGAGCCCGGCGTGGCGACCGCCTTCGGGCCGTTGAGGTTCTCGTTGCCGACGGTGTCGAACACGTCATGCGCCGCGCCTGGCGCGGAGGTATAGCTGGTGTCACGTACCGCCGCGGGCACAGTGCTCTGCCCGTCGATGAAACGGTGGCTGCCGTCAGCCAGACGTATATGCGCCATGCCGCCGCCGATGATGCCGACCATCATCGGCTCGACCACGGTCAGCGTGAACAGGGTCGCGATCGCGGCGTCGATGGCGTTGCCGCCCGCGGCCAGCATCTCGGCGCCGGCGCTGGAGGCCAGCGGATGGTTGCTGACCACCATGCCGCGGCTCGAGACCGCCGGCATCTTCTCGCATTCAAAGATCGTTGCCGTCCGGTCGCGCCAGTTTCCGCCCATGCCGCCTGCCCCTTTTATTCACGGCGGCAAGCACATCATACGCGCGATGACGGGTCCAGTATTGGTACGGATTAGCTGGCATTCCCGATTCTGCCATCATCGTTAGCGTTGATTCGGACATCCGCGGTCCCCTTTGGATCGGGCAGGGCACGTCCTGAGCGAGTAGAGCTCAGCATCGAGAAGCGATGCACGTTCGCGTGGCGTTACCCCACAGACCCAAGCATTCCAAAGGATTCAACTTTCCATGCACACGATCGTACTGGCCACCCAAAAGGGTGGCAGTGGCAAGAGCACGCTTGCCATCGGCCTCGCGCTGGCGGCCAAGCAGGCCGGCTTCACCGTCCGCCTGATCGAAACCGACCCGCAGGGTACCCTGTCCAACTGGCTGCGTCGCCGCCACGCTGACGATCTCGTCGTCGAGCCGATCTATCACGCCGCCGACATCGCGCCGCGCCTGAAGATGCTGGCCGACAGCGGCTTGCAGCTCGCGATCGTCGACACCGCGGCCGGCCTCAGCGCCGCGACCACCGCCGCGATCCGCCATTCCGACCTCTGCCTGATTCCGGCTCGCCCGAGCGTTGCCGACATCGAGGCGACCGTCTCGACGCTGAGCGTCGCGCGCGCTTGGAAGCGGCCCTACGGCTTCGTGCTGAACCAGGCGCCAATCCGCGGCCAGCGCATCGACAACGCCGCCAACACGCTCGCCGAGGAAGCCGCGCTCGATCTCGCCGAGGTGCTCGCGCGCCCGCTGATTGTGATGCGCAACGACCACCAGGACTCGCTCGCGAGCGGCCTCGCCGTCAGCGAATTCGCGCCGAACGGCAAGTCGGCGGACGAGATCCGCGGCCTCTGGCGCTGGATCGAGACCCGTCTCGAGCTCGAAGCCACGACCAATGTCCTGATCGACCAGGTCATCTCGGTCGCGGACGGGATGCTGCGCGTCGCCGCCAAACACGCGGCGGACGAGACCACGACACTGGCGTCCTGAGCGGGGCGATCGCTCGGACGACAGGCGGCCTCTTCACTTATCCGGTTGAAGAGTCCAAGCGATGAAGCAATCCGGCCACCAGCCCGGCCGGATTGCTTCGCTGCGCTCGCAATGACGGCGTGGTGGGGTCGTCGCCTTCGCCGAGACTCACGGCCTATCGGCGGCAGGCCCGATCTTCACTTCTGACATTTCTGACACCAGAAGGTGGAGCGCCCGTTCTGGGTGAATCGCTTCACGGTGCCGCCGCACCCTGGCGTCTTGCAGGTCTCGCCCTCGCGGTCATAGACCTTGAAGGAGTGCTGGAAATAGCCGAGTTCGCCCGAGGTCTGGCGATGGTCGCGCAAGCTGGAGCCGCCGGCCTTGATCGCGTCGTTCAGCACGGTGTGAATGGCACTCACCAACCGCTTCGCGTGATCGGTCGGCTCGCCGCCGCCAACACCCTTGCGACCCTTGGTCGCGAGCGTCGCAGCAATGCGGCGCGGTGACAGATGCGAGCGATGCAGCGCTTCGCAGACATAGATGTTGCCGAGCCCGGCGACCACGCGCTGGTCGAGCAGCGCGGCTTTCAGGCTCGTCGTCTTGCCCTCGCACGACCGCGCCAGCATCGCGGCGTCGAATTCGTTGCCGAGCGGCTCGGGACCGAGATCACGCAGCAGTGGCTCGTCTTCAAGCGCGTTGCGCGCGATGACTTTCATGTAACCGAAGCGGCGCGGGTCGTTGAACACGATGTCGGCGCCGGAGGACATCCGAAACAGCACGTGGTCGTGCGTGGAGTCCTTAGCCCGTGGGTAGTGAAACTCGCCCGGCGCGGCCTCGTTGTCCGGCTTGATGACGCGGAACGAGCCCGACATGCCCAGATGCATCAGCAGCACGTCGCCGGAGGCGAGATCGGCCATGAGATATTTTGCACGGCGGCCAAGCCCCGTGACGACCTGCCCCTGGAGCCGGGCCACGAAATCGGGCTGGAACGGAAAGCGCAGATCCGGCCTGCGGGCCTCCGCGACGAGGATTTTCGCACCCTCCATGACGGGCTGAAGGCCGCGGCGGACGGTCTCGACTTCGGGCAATTCAGGCATGGTCAGGCATTCACCTTATGAGGGCGGTGTGATAGCGCCATTGCGGCGGCCGCGCTATGGTCCGCCCAGTGGAGTAGAGTAATGGATCGGCCGGGCGAAACCACGCATTTTGGCTTCAGGGACGTTCCCCTGGGGGACAAGCAGACGCTGGTGAACGATGTGTTTCACAGCGTGGCGTCGCGCTATGACTTGATGAACGACCTGATGTCCGGTGGCCTGCACCGGGTCTGGAAGGACATCATGATCAACGCGCTCAACCCGCCGAGGGGTGACCGGCCGTTCGCGCTGCTCGATGTTGCCGGCGGCACCGGCGACATCTCGTTCCGCGCTGCCAAGGCGGCAGGTCCCGGCTTCCATGCCACGGTCTGCGACATCAACGCCGAGATGCTGGCCGTGGGCCGCGAGCGCGCCGCGAAGCGGCATCTCGAGACCCAGGTCGATTTCGTCGAGGGCAATGCCGAAGCGCTCGCCTTCGCCGACCGCAGCTTTGACGCATATACGATCGCTTTCGGCATTCGCAATGTGCCGCGGATCGACCTGGCGCTGCGCGAGGCCTATCGCGTGCTGAAGCCCGGCAGCCGCTTCCTGTGCCTGGAATTCTCCACCGTCGAGATGCCCGGGCTCGACCGGATCTATGACCTGTTCTCGTTCAAGGTGATCCCGCCGCTCGGCCGCATGGTCACGGGCGACGCCGAGTCCTACCAGTATCTCGTCGAATCGATCCGCAAGTTTCCGAAACCCAACGCCTTCGCCGACATGATCCGCGACGCCGGCTTCGCCCGCGTCGGCTGGCAGACATTGTCCGGCGGCATCGTCGCACTGCATTCGGGCTGGCGTTTGTGATTTCTTCCATTACCCACATTTCGCGCCTGATCCGCGCCGCGTTCGTGTTTGCGCGCGAGGGCGTGTTCGGTTCCGTCGATCCGACCCTGGTGCCGCCGCCAGGGCAACTCGCGCTGAAGCTTGCGCGCCTCGTCGAACGGCGCGGTCCAAAGCACGGACCACGGCTGACGCGCGCGCTGACCCGGATGGGCCCAGCCTATCTCAAGCTCGGGCAGTTTCTGGCCACGCGTCCCGACGTCGTCGGCGTCGTCATGGCGCGTGATCTGGAAAGCCTCCAGGATCGCTTGCCGCCGTTTTCGCAAGCCGAAGCGGAAGCCGCGATCGCGAGCTCGCTGGAGCGTGCGCTCAAGGACGTGTTCACGAGCCTCGGCCCGCCGGTCGCCGCCGCCTCGATCGCGCAGGTGCATCGCGGCGAGGTGTCGCGCGACGGTGTCCGCAAGCCTGTCGCGGTGAAGGTGCTGCGGCCGAACGTGGCCTCGCGATTCCGCCGCGACCTCTCCGATTTCTTCTACGTCGCGCACAAGGCCGAGACCTATTCGAGCGAGGCGCGGCGTTTGCGCCTGATCGAAGTCATCAACACCATGTCGCGCTCGGTCGCGATGGAGATGGACCTGCGGCTGGAAGCGGCTGCAATGTCGGAGATGGCGGAGAACACGGGCGACGATCCTGATTTTCGCGTGCCAACCGTCGATTGGGACCGCACCACGCACAACGTGCTGACGATGGAGTGGATCGACGGCATCGCGCTGAACGATCACAAGCGCCTTGCAGAGGCGCAGGTCGACCTGCCCGATCTCGGCCGCAAGGTGATCCAGAGTTTTCTGCGCCACGCGCTCCGCGACGGCTTCTTCCACGCCGACATGCATCCGGGCAATCTGTTCCTCGATGACGCCGGCCGTCTGGTCGCGGTCGATTTCGGCATCATGGGCCGGCTCGGGATGAAGGAGCGGCGCTTCCTCGCCGAGATCCTGCTCGGCTTCATCACGCGCGATTATCGCCGCGTCGCCGAGGTGCATTTCGAGGCGGGCTATGTGCCGGCGCATCACTCGGTCGAGAATTTCGCGCAAGCGATCCGCGCCATCGGTGAGCCCATTCACAACCGCACGGCGGAAGAGATCTCGATGGCGCGGCTGCTGACGCTGCTGCTCGAGGTAACCGGCCTGTTCGACATGACGACGCGGCCCGAGCTGATCCTGCTGCAGAAGACCATGGTGGTGGTCGAGGGCGTGGCGCGCGCCTTCGATCCCAAGCTCGACATCTGGAAGGTCGCCGACCCCGTGGTGCGCGAATGGATCGAGCGCAATCTCGGCCCGATCGGCCGCGTGCAGGGCGCGCTCTCCGGCGGCAGCGACCTCGCCCGCGTGCTGATGCGCCTGCCCGACATCGCGCAGCGCTCGGTCGCGGTGCTCGAGCAGCTCGAGACCATGACGCGGGAAGGCATCCGGCTGTCGCCGGAGAGCATCGCCGCGATGGGCCGCAGCGAAGGCCGCAAGAATCGCTGGCGCACCGTGGCGCTCTGGATCATCGCCGCCACCTTCATCGGAATCCTGATCGCCGTTCGGAATCTGTGATTGCACTGCAATCACGAAAACGATAGCATCGCTATCATTCCGTGCTGGAGGGGCGTCATGGCAAGCCTGACCATCCGCAAGCTCGACGAGGGCGTCAAAACCTATTTGCGCCTGCGCTCGGCCAGGAACCGCAGGTCGGTCGAGGAAGAGGTCCGGGTCATCCTCGGGGAGCTGATCGAGGGCCGCGAGGAGCCGCTGACGCCGTTTGCGCTGCCGCCGGCCCAATCTACCGCCCCCACGCCGCAACGGACCGGCGCCCTTCCCGAGGCCAGCGTCACCCTGATCATCGGCGGTGGCATCGCGGCCTATAAGTCGCTCGACCTGATCCGCCGGCTCAAGGAGCGCCGGATCGAGGTCCGTTGCGTCCTGACCAAGGCGGCTCAGCAATTCGTCACGCCGCTGGCCGTGAGCGCGCTGTCGCATGAACGCGTCTACACCGACCTGTTCGACCCGCAGAGCGAGTTCGACGCCGGGCACATTCGCCTGGCGCGCGAGTGCGACCTGATCGTCGTCGCGCCCGCGACCGCCGATCTCCTGGCGAAGATGGCCAATGGCCACGCCGATGATCTCGCCAGCGCCATCCTGCTCGCAACCAACCGCAAGGTGCTGCTGGCGCCGGCGATGAATCCGCTGATGTGGAACAATGCCGCGACCCGCCGCAACGTCACGCAGCTTCAGCGTGACGGCATGGTGCTGATCGGCCCGAATTCAGGCGAGATGGCCGAGGCGGGCGAAGCCGGAATCGGCCGCATGTCCGAGGCGATCGAGATCGCCACCGCCGCCGAGCGCCTGCTGCGGCCGCCGGTGCCGCGCCCGCTCGCCGGCAAGCGCGTGCTGATCACCGCAGGTCCCACCCACGAGCCGATCGACCCGGTGCGCTACATCGCCAACCGCTCCTCCGGCAAGCAGGGCTTTGCCATCGCCGCCGCCGCGCAAGCTGCGGGTGCCGAGGTGATTTTGGTCAGCGGCCCGGTCGATCTCGGCGATCCCCCGGGCGTGACGGTGAAGCGCGTGGAATCGGCGCGGCAGATGCTGGAGCAGGTGCAGGCGGCGCTTCCCGCCGACATCGCGATCTTCGCGGCCGCGGTCGCGGACTGGCGGGTTGCCAGTGAGGGCGAGCAGAAGCTGAAGAAGACCTCGGCCGGCATGCCGCCGCTTCAGCTGGTCGAGAATCCCGACATCCTCGCCACGATCTCGAAGCTGACCGACCGGCGCCCGCCGCTGGTGATCGGCTTTGCCGCCGAGACCGAGCACCTCATCGACAACGCCAAGTCCAAGCTGGCCCGCAAGGGCTGCGACTGGATCGTCGCCAACGACGTCTCGCCGGCCACCGGCGTGATGGGCGGCGACCGCAACACCGTGCATCTGATCAGTCGCAAGAATGGTGAGGAGGACGGCGAGATCGCAGTTGATTCCTGGCCGGTGATGACCAAGGAACAGGTCGCCATCGAGCTGGTCGCGCATGTCGTCAAGAGCGTGACCGACAAATCCCGGGAGCCGGCATCTTGAGCACGAAAGTCACGGTCGAACTGCAGCAACTGGCCCACGCCGAAGGCCTTCCGCTGCCGGCCTATCAGACCTCCGAAGCCGCCGGCCTCGACCTGATGGCCGCAGTTCCCGACAGCGAGCCGATGACGCTCGCCCCCGGCCAATATGCGCTGGTGCCGACGGGCCTCGCGATCGCGCTGCCGCCCGGCCACGAGGCGCAGGTGCGGCCGCGCTCGGGCCTTGCGGCCAAGCACGGCGTCACCGTGTTGAACTCGCCCGGCACGATCGATGCGGACTATCGCGGCGAGATCAAGGTGATCCTGATCAACCACGGCGCGGCGCCCTTCGTGGTCAAGCGCGGCGAGCGCATCGCGCAGATGGTGATCGCGCCGGTGGTGCAGGCAGCGCTGGTTCCCGTGGCGACATTGTCCGCGACCAATCGCGGCGCCGGCGGCTTCGGCTCGACCGGCCGCTAACACACGGCAACTCCAGCCGAATCATCCCGAAGAACGACGTGGATTGGAACCGCGCGCCCGGCATTTTTGTGGGACCGCCTTTGCGTTCACGATCTGGACTCTTACCGCTGGAGTCACGGTGGGGGTATTGTCGTTTGATTCGCGCGCGACGGGGGTCGCCGCGCGCAAATTCGTGCGATCTGGGGCAACTATGTCAGGCGTGATCGTGTCGATGCGTCGGACGCTGCTGTCGTGCACATCGTTGGCGCGCAACGGCTTGTTGGGAGGCGCTCTCGCGGCGCTGCTGCCGGCTGCGCCGGCTGAGGCTGCCGACCTCGTCGACACACTTTCCATAATGCTGGACTTCAACCGGCAGGAACTCGCGGTGCTGGCCACCGCGCTCGCGCTGCTCGGCTTCTCGGTCGTGGCCGCGATCCTGTTGATGCGCACGCGCGTGCGCACGGCGAACAACGAGGCGCGGCTGCGCGCGCGGATCGGGGAACTGCAACTCCAGTCCGATCGCTTCGGCGCGTTGCTGTTCGCCGAGCCGCAGATCCTGATCTCCTGGCCGGCCGGCGACAATCGCGCGCAGATTTCCGGCGACATCTCCATGGTGCTGCCGCGCGATTCCTCCCCCCAGCGCGTCCTCGCGTTCGGAACATGGCTGCCGCCGGAGCCCGCGCTCCAAATGGATCACGCGGTCGATGCGCTGCGTGATCGCGGCGACGGGTTCCAGCTGACGCTGACCACCGCGCACGGCCACACGCTGGAGGCCATCGGCCGTGCCATCGGCGGCCAGGCCATTGTCAGGATTCGCGAACTCTCCGGACTCCGGCGCGATCTGGCCGAGACCAATTTGCGTTACAAGGCCCTCGCCGACGAGACCGAGATGCTGCGCGGCTTTGCCGCCGCCGCGCCCTGGCCGATCTGGGCCAAGGCCGAGAACGGCGCGCTGAGCTACGCCAATCCGGCCTATGTGCGCGCGACCGAGGCAAGCAGCGTCACCGACGCCCAGCAGCGCAAGCTCGAGCTGCTCGACAGTGCCGACCGGACCGCGATGGAGCGGGGCCTGAAGGACGCGGCCAGTTTCACCTCGCGGCTGCCGATCGTGATCGGCGGTGAGCGGCGCATCTACGACGTCCGCGCGGTCAATGTCGGCAGCGGCAATGTCGGCGTCGCCATCGATGCCAGCGAGGCGGATGCGCTGAGCTCGGCGCTGGTGCGGATGGCGGAGGCGCATCGGCGCACGCTCGACCAGCTCTCCTCGGGCGTTGCCGTGTTCGACGGCCAGCGCCGGCTCGCCTTCTACAACGATTCCTACCGCCGGCTGTGGGACCTCGACCGCATCTTCCTCGACGCCAATCCCGACGATTCCAGCGTGCTCGACCAGCTCCGCGCAGCGCGCAAGCTGCCGGAGCAGCCGGACTTCCGCGCCTGGAAGGCCAAGCTGCACGAGGCCTATCGCGCGGTCGAGGCCGCCAAGGACACCTGGTACCTGCCCGATGGCCGCGCGCTCTCCGTCGTCACCACCCCGAATCCGGAAGGCGGCGTCACCTATCTGTTCGACGACGTCACCGAAAGCCTCGAGCTCGCCCGCCGCTTCGACGGCATGATTCGCGTCCAGCGCGAGACGCTGGACAGCCTCGCCGAGGGCGTCGCGGTGTTCGGCAGCAACGGCAGGGCGCAGCTGTTCAACCCGGCCTTCGTCCGGATGTGGAAGCTGTCGAGCGACGCCATGCGCGACGAGCCGCACATCCAGACGGTCGAAGGCTGGTGCCATCAGCTGTTCGACGACCCGCAAGTCTGGCGCCAGATCCGCGAGGCCGTCACCTCGATCGAGAGCCGCGCCGACGTGCCGCTGAAGCTGGAGCGCAAGGACGGCAGCGTGCTCGACGGCATGATCCGTCCGCTGCATGACGGCGCGACCATGCTGACGTTCCAGGACATCACCGACACCGAGAATGTCGAGCGTGCGCTGCGCGAGCGCAACGAGGCGCTGGAGGCCGCCGACCAGATGAAGGTGGATTTCGTCCACCACGTCTCCTACGAGCTGCGCTCGCCGCTCACCACCATCATCGGCTTCGCGCATTTCCTCAGCGATCCCTCGACCGGGCCGCTGACGCCGAAACAGGCCGAATATCTCGACTACGTCACCAAATCGACCAACGCCCTGCTGGCGCTGACCAACAACATCCTGGATCTCGCCACGATCGACGCCGGCGCCATGAAGCTGGAACTCGGCCCGGTCGACGTCAGCAAGGCCATCGAGCTCGCCGCCGAGGGCATCCAGGACCGCCTCGCCACCGACCGCATCCGTCTCAAGGTCGAGATCGCGCCCGATATCGGCAGCTTCGTCGGCGACGAGAAGCGCGTGGTGCAGGTGCTCTATAACCTCCTCGCCAACGCCGTCGGGTTTTCTCCACAGGATTCCACCGTCGGCATCAGCGCACGCCGCACCGAACGCAGCGTGGTCTTCACTGTGACAGATTCCGGGCCTGGAATACCTGCCGACATGAAGGACAAGGTGTTCAACTGGTTCGAAAGCCGCTCGCAGGGGTCGCGTCACCGCGGCGCCGGGCTCGGCCTGTCGCTGGTGCGCTCCTTCGTCGAGCTGCATGGCGGCAAGGTGCGGGTGGATTCGATCGTGGGCAGGGGCACGGTCGTGATCTGCGACTTCCCGACCGACCAGGCGGCGCATCGCGACGCCGCCGAATGACTGAACCGACCACATTCTCCGTCGCGCTTGTCAACGAGACGGCCACTGCGCAATTGATGGCCGACCTTGCGCTGCTGGTCGGCCCCGGCGACGTCATCACCCTCACCGGCGATCTCGGCGCCGGCAAGACTGCGGCTGCGCGAGCCATGATCCGCTATCTCGCCGGCGACGAGACGCTGGAAGTTCCGAGCCCAACCTTCACGCTGGTGCAGGGTTACGAGCTGCCGCCGTTTCCGGTGATGCATGCCGATCTCTACCGCGTCGAGGACGAGAGCGAGCTCGAGGAGATCGGCCTGTCGCCGCTTCCCGATGCCACGCTCGTCCTGATCGAATGGCCGGAGCGCGCACCGTCGGCGATGCCGCAAGACCGCATCGACATCGCGCTGACGCACCGGCCGGCGCTGGGCTCGAATGCGCGCGCCGCCGACATCACCGGTTACGGCAAGGCCGCCGCGCAAGTCGCGCGGCTGAAGGCGCTACGGGAATTCCTCGAGGCATCCGGCTACATGGATGCAACGCGCAAGCACATGGCCGGCGATGCCTCGACCCGCTCCTATGCGCGGCTGCAGCGTAACGACGAGATCGTCATCCTCATGAACTTTCCGCAGCGGCCCGACGGCGCTGCGATGTACAACGGAAAATCCTACAGCGCGGCAGTGCATCTTGCCGAGAACATCAAGCCGTTCGTTGCCGTCGACGAAGGCCTGCGCGTGGCGGGAGTCTCAGCGCCCGCGATCCACCATTACGATCTCGACCACGGCTTCCTGATCTCCGAGGATTTCGGCAGCGACGGCGTGATCGAAGGCGATCCGCCGCGCCCGATCGCCGAACGTTACGAAGCTGCGACCGACGTGCTGGCCGTGCTGCACGGCAAGACATTGCCGGAGACGCTGCGGCTGGCGGATCAGACCTACACCATTCCTGCCTTCGACACCGAGGCGCTGCTGATCGAGATCGGGTTGATGCCGGAATGGTATCTGCCCGATCGCAACGCGCCACTGAGCGACGAGAAGCGCGCGGAATTCTTCGCGATGTGGCGCGAGCTGCTGAAGAAGCCGCTGGCCGCGCCAAGAACCTGGATCATCCGCGACTACCACTCGCCCAATCTGATCTGGCTCGCCGATCGTACTGGCATGGCGCGCGTCGGCGTGATCGACTTCCAAGACACCGTGCTCGGGCCGCACTCCTATGACGTAGTGTCGCTGCTGCAGGACGCGCGTATCGACGTCCCTGAGACCCTCGAGCTGACACTGCTGTCGCGCTACATCAAGGCGCGGCGCACGGCCGATGCGAGCTTCGATCCGGCCGGCTTCGCCGAACTCTACGCCATCATGTCGGCGCAGCGGAACACGCGCCTGCTCGGCACCTTCGCCCGCCTCAACCGCCGCGACGGTAAGCCGCATTATCTTCGCCACCAGCCGCGGATCTGGACCTACCTCCAGCGCTCGCTGGCACATCCCGCGCTGGCTCGCCTGCGCGACTGGTATCTCGCCAACGTCCCGCCGCCCCGGGGGGCGTCCCAAGAGCCGTCCGAAGAGCAGCCTCAAGAGCAGCCCCAAGCCTGATTCGCGGCCCGATTTACCGCCTGTTAGCCATCGCATCGGTATCATCGCCCGCAGGCAGCCGGACAAAGACGGGGCTGGAGCAAGGGCAGATGGCGGTCAAGACGGACCATCGTGGCAACAGCCGGGTTGTTTTCGAGCGCGGGATACCGGCCCAGATGATGGGGATCGACGGCACCTGGCGGCGCGAGTGCACCATGGAGGACGTCTCCGAGAGCGGCGCCAAGCTGACCATCGACGGCTCGGTCGAGGGCCTGCATCTGAAGGAATTTTTTCTCCTGCTGTCGTCTACCGGACTTGCGTACCGGCGCTGTGAGCTGGCGTGGGTCAATGGCGACCAGATCGGCGTCAATTTTCTCAAGCTCGGCGACAAGAAGAAGAAGGCGCGTTCCACATCCGTTGGGGCGTGACGGCCACACCCGTCGTACAACCGTCACGGCAGGTGGTTAAGGCGGTTAAGACGCGGTGCGGCCAATTGCGGTCCGTGTTAGGATTGCTGCGTACGCGAACTTCAAAAGTTCTCGATTCCGGGAAAGACGAGTCTGAGAAAGCGCACGATGTCCGTCAAACCGACCAAAGCCATGGTGCTCGCTGCGGGGTTCGGGCTGCGCATGCGTCCGTTGACGGAGAAGATGCCGAAGCCGCTCGTGCCGGTGGCCGGCCAGCCGCTGCTGGACCATGTGCTCGACAAGCTCGGCGACGCCGGCGTGACCGAGGCGATCGTCAATGTGCACTATCTGCCGGACCAGATCATCAACCACACCGCATCCCGCCAGCATCCGCGCGTGACCATCTCGGACGAGCGCGACCAGGTGCTCGGCACCGGCGGTGGCGTGGTCAAGGCGCTGCCGCTGCTCGGCGACGCGCCGTTCTTCCATGTCAATTCCGACACGCTGTGGATCGACGGCGTGCGCTCGAACCTGGCGCGGCTTGCGGAAAACTTCGACCCTGAGCGCATGGACATCCTGCTCTTGATGGCGCCGACCGCGACCAGCATCGGCTATAGCGGCCGTGGCGATTACGGCATGCTGCCCGACGGCGCCCTGCGCAAGCGCAAGGAAAAAGAGGTCGTTCCGTTCGTCTATGCCGGCGCGGCGATCCTGTCGCCCTCGATCTTCGCCGACGCGCCGACGGGCGAGTTCTCGCTGACCAAGATGTTCGACCGCGCCAACGAGCAGGAACGGCTGTTCGGCCTCCGCCTCGACGGCGTCTGGATGCATGTCGGCACGCCCGATGCCGTGCATGCGGCGGAAGAGGCGTTTCTGGAGAGCGTGGCGTAAGCTGCTCTCGTGTCCCGGACGCGAGTACCGTAGGGTGGGCAAAGCGAAGCGTGCCCACCATCTCTCTGCTTAGAGATCGGGGATACATGGTGGGCACGGCGCGAGTGCGCCTTTGCCCACCCTACGACACCTGATCCTAGTCAGGCGAACAGCGGGGACTATCTCCCCTCCACCCATATCCATTTGAATCCGCCTCCCTATATTGGCGCCTGATTCCCGAATCAGGCAGCCCATGCGCGTTTTCAGCGTTCCCATCTCAGTTCCGTTCCTGCGCACGGTCGTCTCGAGCCTGCTCGACGGCCGGCTGGTCGACGGATTCGAGGCGCGCAAGGAACCGGCGCGGCTTGCGGATGCCACGCTGTACCTGCCGACAAGGCGCGCCATGCGCGTCGTGCGCGAGATCTTTCTCGACGAGATGGCCGCCGATGCGGTGGTCCTGCCCCGCATCGTCGCGCTCGGCGACATCGACGAGGACGAGCTCGCTTTCGCCGACGAGGGCGAGCAGTTCTCCGGCGCAGCGCCGCTCGACATTCCGCCGCGGCTTGGCGAGCTGGAACGGCGGCTGACGCTGGCGCAGCTCGTCGCCGCCTGGGCCAAGGGCCCGGTGCTGTCCCCGCTGGTGGTCGGCGGCCCCGCCTCGACGCTGGCGCTGGCCGGCGACCTCGCGCGCCTGATCGACGACATGGTGACGCGCGGCGTCGACTGGAGCGCGCTCGACGGCCTCGTGCCCGACATGCTCGACCGCTACTGGCAGCACTCGCTCGAATTTTTGCGGATCGCGCGCATCGCGTGGCCCGGCCATCTCGCCGAGATCAACCGGATCGAGCCCGCGGCGCGGCGCGACCTCCTGATCGCGGCGGAAGCCAGGCGGTTGACCGCGCATCCCCATGGCCCCGTGATCGCGGCGGGCTCGACCGGCTCGATGCCGGCCACCGCAAAATTCCTGCATGCGGTCGCATCGCTGCCGCATGGTGCCGTGGTGCTGCCCGGCCTCGACACCGACCTCGACGACGACGCCTGGCGCAGCATCGGCGGCGTGCGCGATTCGCTCGGCAAGTTCGCCGAGCATCCGGCGTCGAACCATCCGCAATATGCTATGCACGCGCTGCTGGATCGCTTCGGCATCAAGCGCGGCGATGTCGAGCTGCTTCAACCGGCAGCGGACGGCGGCCGCGATCTGCTCGCCTCCGAATCGATGCGGCCATCTGCCAAGACGGAAGTCTGGCACGACCGGCTGAAGCAACCGGATGTCGCAGCGAAGATCGCCGGCGGCATGTCAAACCTCGCGGTGGTCGAGGCGCCCAATCCCGAAATGGAGGCCCTCGCGATCGCCATTGCGATGCGCGAGGCGCGCCATCTCGACAAATCAGCGGCGCTGGTGACGCCGGACCGCGCGCTGGCGCGGCGGGTGATGGCCGCGCTGACGCGATGGGATCTCGCCTTCGACGATTCCGGCGGCGACGTGCTGATGGAAACGTCCGCCGGCGTTTTTGCGCGCCTCGCGGCCGAGGCTGCGACCAAGGGATTGGAGCCGCCGACGCTATTGGCGATGCTGAAGCATCCGCTGTGCCGGCTTGGCCGGCTGCCTGGCGCATGGAAGGCGGCAATCGAGGGCCTCGAGCTTGCAGTCCTGCGCGGCACGCGGCCGCCTGCGGGCACCGCAGGCCTGCTGCGCGAATTCAATCGTTTCCGCGAGGAGCTGGCAAAGCTGTGGCGCAAGGAGGTCTCTGCGCTCCACCACGCGGAGCCACGTGCGCGTCTGAAGGCAGAGGACCTCGATCGCATCCAGGCGCTGATCGATGCCCTGCGACAAGCGTTGGCGCCGATCGAGAGTCTCGCGTCATCGAAACCGTACGACTTCGCCGAGCTCGCGCACCGGCATCGCGAGATCATGATCGAACTGTCGCGCGACGAGCAGGGCATCCCGCTCGCTTTCGAGGAGCGCGAGGGCCTGGCGCTCGCAGCCGCCTTCGACGACCTCCTGCGCGGCGGCACCACCAGCGGGTTGATGGTGACGCTGTCTGACTATGCCGACGTTTTCCAGACCGCGTTCAGCGACCGGGCCGTGCGGCGGCGGGACAGACCCGGCGCGCGGCTGCAGATCTACGGCCCGCTGGAATCGCGCCTGATGCAGGCCGACCGGATCATCATCGGCGGCTTGATCGAAGGCGTCTGGCCGCCGGCGCCGCGCATCGATCCCTGGCTCAGCCGGCCGATGCGGCACGAGCTTGGCCTCGATCTGCCGGAGCGCCGTATCGGCCTCTCCGCACACGATTTCGCGCAACTGCTCGGCGGCGGCGAGGTGATCCTGACCCATTCCGCGAAGGCCGGCGGCGCACCAGCGGTCGCCTCGCGCTTCCTGCACCGGTTAGAGGCGGTCGCGGGCGGCGAGTTCTGGAAGACGGCCATCCGCGCGGGCGAAAAATACGTGCAGTTTGCGGGCGCGCTGGACCAGCCCGACGAGGTCAGGCCGGTCAAGCAGCCCGAGCCGCGGCCGCCGCGCGCGACGCGGCCGCTCAAGATGTCGGTCACCGCGATCGAGGACTGGCTGCGTGATCCCTACACGATCTACGCAAAGCACATTTTGCGGCTCGACGCGCTCGACCCCGTCGACATGCCTCTGTCGGCCGCCGACCGCGGCTCGGCGATTCACGATGCGCTCGGCGAGTTCACGGAAAGCTACGCCGCGCGCCTGCCCGACGATCCCGCCCGCGTGCTGCACGCGATCGGTAAGAAGTATTTTGAGCCGCTGATGGAGCGCCCCGAAGCGCGCGCGCTGTGGTGGCCGCGTTTCCAGCGCATCGCGCGCTGGTTTGGCGAATGGGAGACGGCGCGTCGCGACGTGATCGAGGTCATCACGGCGGAGACGCGTGGCGAGATTTCGATCCGGCTCGACCACGAGCGCAGCTTCCAGCTCTCCGCCCGCGCCGACCGCATCGAGCGGCGCCAGGGCGGCAGCTATGCTATCCTCGACTACAAGACCGGGCAGCCGCCGACCGGCAAGCAGGTCCGCATGGGCCTGTCACCGCAGCTCACGCTGGAAGCGGCGATCCTGCGCGAGGGCGGCTTCCCTGACATCGACGCGGGTTCGTCCGTCAGCCAGCTCGTCTATGTGCGCCTGAGCGGCAACAATCCCCCCGGTGAAGAGCGCATCCTCGAGCTCAAATATAGGCAAGGCGACGAGCCGCAGCCGCCGGACACGGCCGCCGCCGAAGCACGGGCCAAGCTGGAGGCGCTGATCCGTGCCTTCGAGGACGAGAACCAGGCGTACACCTCGCTGAACCTGCCGATGTGGACCAACCGCTACGGCACCTATGACGACCTCGCCCGCATCAAGGAATGGTCGGCGGCCGGCGGCCTGGGGATCGAAGAATGGTAAAAGCGCTACGCCCCATCCCGAATGCTGTGCGCGACACACAGAGGCGCGCGTCGGACCCGACCGCGTCGGCCTTCGTGTCGGCCAACGCTGGCTCAGGCAAAACGCATGTGCTGGTGCAGCGCGTGATCCGGCTGCTGTTGTCAGGTGTGCCGCCGGAAAAGATCCTCTGCATCACCTTCACCAAGGCGGCGGCCGCCAACATGGCTGAACGCGTTTTCACCACGCTTGGCCATTGGGTGACGCTGGACGATGCGGAGCTTGATGCAGCGATCCGCGACGTCGGCATTCCCCATCCGGACCGAAAACTGCGCCGCGAAGCACGAAAGCTGTTCGCCTGCGCGCTGGAGACGCCGGGCGGATTGAAGGTGCAGACCATCCACGCGTTGTGCACCCGGCTGCTCCAGCAGTTTCCGTTCGAGGCCAATGTTCCCGCGCGCTTCGCCGTGATCGACGAGCGCGACCAGACCGACATGATGGAGCGCGCCAATCTGAAGGTGCTGCTGGAAGCCGCGCGCGATCCGGAGACCGTCACCGGCCGCGCGCTGCTCACCGCGATGGCGAGTGCGGCCGACGTCACTTTCAAGGAGGTCGTGCGCGAAGCCTGTCTCAGCCGCGATCATTTCATGGCCTGGACCGACGAGGCCGGCAACGCCGGGGCAGCTGCTGAGCAGATGGCGGCGGTGCTGGGCGTGGAGGCGAGCGATCGGATCGAGGACGTCGAGACGGAAATTCTCGACGGTCCCTTCCTGCCGCGGTCGCGTTGGGACGACATTGCCTTCGCGCTGGAAGACGGCAGCAAGTCCGACAACGACCAGGCGAGTCGCCTCCGCGAGGCGAAGGTCTTCTCCGGTGCCGCACAGGTCGATGCCTATCTCGGCGTCTTCCTCACCGACGAAAAGCTGCCGCGCAAGGCGGTGCTGACGAAGAAGTTTGGCGATCACAACCCATCCGTCGCCCGCCTGTTCGAGAACGAGGGGCAGCGCCTCGGCGGATTGATCGAGAAGCGCCGCGCGGTGACCATGCGTGACCGCACCGCGGCCCTGCTGCACATCGCGACCGCGGCCGCCGCAAACTACCGCCGTGAGAAGCAGGAGCGCGGGCTGCTCGACTACGACGACCTCATCGACAAGACGCTGGCGATGCTGAACCGCGTCTCTTCAGGCTGGGTGCATTACAAGCTCGACCGCGGCGTCGATCACGTCCTGATCGACGAAGCCCAGGACACGAGCCCGCGGCAGTGGGACATCGTCGCGCACATCATTTCCGAGTTCACCGCGGGCGAAGGCGCGCGCGAAGGGTTGAACCGCACCGTCTTTGCCGTCGGCGACGAGAAGCAGTCGATCTTCTCCTTTCAGGGCGCCCAACCCCGAGAATTCGACGCGCGCCGGCGCGAGCTGCGCAGCAAGTTCACCGCCGCCGGGCTGAAGTTCGATCCGGTCGCCTTCACCTATTCGTTCCGTTCGGGCGCGGCGATCCTGCACTCGGTCGACCACGTCTTCCGCGAGCCCCAGATCTACAAGAGCATCCATTCGGCAGAGATCGGCCATCCCCTGCACAATGCGCTCGCCGATGCGGGCCCGAGCGTGATCGAGCTGTGGGATCTCGCCGAGCCCGATGACAGGCAGGAGATCGAGGGCTGGCGCGCGCCGTTCGATGGCGTCGCCGCCACCAGCCCCGAGGTGAAGCTCGCCCGCCGCATCCAGACCGAGATCAAGCAACTGGTCGAGAGCGGCACGCTGACGGGACACGAAGGCGAGCGCCGCCCCTTACGTTACGGCGACATGCTGATCCTGGTGCGCCGGCGCGGCAATGCGTTCGACGCCGTGATCCAGGCGCTGAAGCACGCCAATGTTCCGGTCGCCGGCGCCGACCGGCTGAAGCTGACCGAGCACATCGCGATCATCGACCTGATGAATCTCGCGGACGCGCTGCTGCTGCCGCAGGACGATCTCGCGCTCGCGGTTGCGCTGAAGAGCCCTCTGTTCGGGCTCGATGACGAGGACCTGTTTCAGCTCGCCTGGGGCCGCAAGGGGTCGCTGCGCCGCGCGCTTGCCGAACATGCCGCCACAAGCGAGACGTTCGCCACGGCACTGCGGCGGCTTGAAGCCTGCGAGGCGCGGTCGCGCGACGAGACTCCGTTCGCCTTCTACGCTTGGCTGCTCGGCGGCGACGGCGGACGTGCGCGGATCCTGCGCCGGCTCGGCCATGAGGCCAACGACGCGCTCGACGAGTTCCTGGAGCTGGCGCTGAATTACGAGCGCAAGGCACCGGCCTCCCTGCAGGGTTTCATGGCCTGGCTGCGCTCGGCCGACACCGAGGTGAAGCGCGACATGGAGATCTCGCGCGACGAGGTGCGGGTGATGACGGTGCACGGCGCCAAGGGCCTCGAAGCCTCCGTCGTGTTCATGGTCGACACGACATCATCGCCCGCGGATTCGCAGCGGGTCCGGCTGATCCACGTGCCGCGCGGCAATGGCGGCGAGGTCGTGGTCTGGGCCGGGCGCAAGGCCGACGATCCCAAGCCCGTCGCCGACGCACGCAAGGCCATGATCGAGGAGACCGAGGACGAGTATCGCCGCCTGCTCTATGTCGCGATGACGCGCGCGGCCGATCGGCTGATCGTCGGCGGCTGCATGCCCGGTAACATGAAGACGGTCCGCAAGCTGAGCTGGTATGACCTCATCGACACCGGGCTCACCGGCTCGGGCCTGGACAAGCAGACGATCGAGACGCCGCTCGGTAAGGTGACCCGATTCGCCCGGCCGGAGGATGTCGGGGCGCTCGGCACGCCTGCGATGTCGGTGGACCAATCGATCGCATTGCCGGACTGGCTGCGGACGCCGTTACCGCACGAGAGCGTCGATGACGATCCAGTGCGCCCCTCCGGCCAGTCGGCCGAGGACGGCCGAAGCGTGCGGCCAGGCGAATCGGTGCAGTCGCGCGCGGTGGCGCTGCAGCGCGGCACGCTGGTGCACCGGCTGCTGCAATCCCTCCCCGACATCGCCCCCGAGCGCCGGCGCGAGGCCGCGCTTGGCTTCATGGCGCGCAACGCGCCCGACTGGACGGAGGCCGACCGGACCGCGCTGGCCGACAAGGTTCTCGCCCTGATCGCCGAACCGCGCTTTGCCCCGGTGTTTACCGCCGGCAGCCGTGCCGAGGTCTCGATCGTCGGCCGAGTGGACCGGCCGGGGCGGCCGCCAGCGCTGGTGTCGGGGCAGATTGACCGGCTGGTCGTCCGTCCGGACGAGGTTCTGATCGTCGATTTCAAGACCAACCAGGCGGCGCCCAAAAGCGCCGCGGAGGCGCCCGCCGCCTATGTCCGGCAGCTCGCGCTGTACCGGGCGGTGCTGGCCCGGCTTTATCCCCAAAAGCCGATCCGGGCCGTCCTGCTCTGGACCGAGTCCCTTGAATATATGGAGATTTCAGCCCCCGCGCTGGACGCGGCGCTGGCATCCCTTCATGTCGGCGTGAGCGTCCTTGACCCGGCAAGGAGCCGTTCATAGGTTGACGCCATGATCCCGGGCGCGATTCCACGTCGCGCCGATTCTCTTTCAACCGTACGAGGTGCTCCAATGGCCGTTGGCAAGGTTTCCGATACCGATTTCGAAGCCGAAGTGCTCAAGGCGAACGGCCCTGTGGTCGTCGATTTCTGGGCCGAATGGTGCGGCCCCTGCCGCATGATCGCACCCGCCCTCGACGAGATCGCCGGCGCGATGGGCGACAAGGTCAAGATCGTCAAGCTCAACGTCGACGAGAGCCCGAAGACCGCGTCCAAGTATGGCGTGATGTCGATCCCGACGCTGATGATCTTCAAGGGCGGCGAGATGGCCTCCCGTCAGGTCGGCGCCGCGCCGAAGGCGAAGCTTCAGCAGTGGATCACGTCCGCGGTTTGATCCGCGGCACGTGTAACTGAGAATTCTTCAACGGCCGGCAACACGCCGGCCGTTTTATTTTTGCTCGACGTCAATCATGCCGATTCGTTTCGGCGGTTTGGCGAGACTGGCGAGAACATCGGGAAAGTCCGACGCGACAGCCGGACCGATCTCGGACGCTTGCGGCCCTCGCGCGTCGACGGCGTAAACGATCCGTGTGCGCCCTGCCCCAAGGGATTCGATGCGATGGGCGACCTTAATGACGAGATCGCCGACTCGCGTTTCGTCGATGAAGCACGCGTTCTCGCGGACCTCGATCAACTGCGAGCGCAGCGCCTCCTCGCCGGGAGGCTTCATCGTGAACCAGGTCCCTGCCGCAAATGGCCCGTCAATGTCGATCTGCTCGATACCTGCGTTCCAGGTTTTCCAACCCGGCACATCGCGGAAGATGCTCCAGACCGTCTCCGGGGCTGCCGATGTCTCGACCGCGTATTCGCCCCGCCAGACATTGTCGTCGTTCATCGCACGCTGCCCTCCTTAATATGTACGCTCATCATAAGCGCGCTTATTGAGGAGTCGAGGCAACCGGGACGAAGCGCCTCTATCCAACCCACCCCGTCGCCAATGCATTCGCCAGCTCCGGCTGGCCATTGCGGCGCGCGAGTACGGCCATCGCCTCGTGGTCATATGCGACGTGCCGGAACGTCACCTGCCAAACACCGTCAACGAGCTCAAGGATCGCATAGCGCGCGTGCGGCGTGCCGGCTTCGACGACATGCGGGAATGGATGCACGTCGCGATAGCCGGGGCTGCCGACGCTGCCGGGATTGACGATCAACCGGCCGTCGCGCAACCGCACCGCGCGGGCAAGATGGGTGTGCGCGCAAAGGATCAGCGTTTGCGTGACGCCCTGCGCGAACTGCTCGATGCGGTCGAGCGGCGAGAGCGCCACCGTGCCGTCGGGATGCACGGTATCGAGCCAATAGACCTCATCGTCATCGGGCGTCGCATGACAGAGGAAAACCTGCTCGCGAAACACCCGCGTCATCGGCTGCGCGCGCAGCCAGTCGAGTTGCGCGGCATTGAGCGCTTCGTAGGCTGGACGGTCCCACGATCCCATCTGTTCCGGCGGGCGATCGAGCAGGTAGCGGTCGTGATTGCCGAGCACGTGCACGGCGTCGAGCTGCATCAGGATCTCGATGGTCCGGCGCGCATCGAGCGGGCCGCTCAGCATGTCGCCGAGATTGACGATGTCGGCGATGCCCTGCGCGCGGATGTCGGCAAGCACCGCCTCCAGCGCGAGATGGTTCCCGTGAACGTCGGCGATCGCGGCGAAACGCATTGAGATTCCTGTAGCCCGGATGGAGCGAAGCGTAATCCGGGGCCTTGATCGCTTGCGGCGTGATCCCGGATTGCGCTTCGCTCCATCCGGGCTACGCCCCTCTATGCAGGAGGCGTGCCGTTGATGCCCAGCACGTGGCCGGCAAGATAAAGCGAGCCGGTGATCAGGATGCGCGGTGGCACCTCGTAGGCGAGCTTCGCCAAGCCGCGTAGCGCGGCTTCGATGCCGGGCGCGGTCTCGACGCGCATGCCGAGGCTGCGCGCGGCATCCGCGAGGCGGTCGACCGCCATCGCATTCTCGGTGTCGGGGATCGGCACCGCGATGATGTGACGGGTCAGGCCGGCGAAATTGGCGAGAAAACCTTGCGCGTCCTTGTTGGCCATCATGCCCGCGATCACGACCAGCGGACGCGACACCCGCTCTTCGAGATCGCCGAGCGCGGCCGCCGCGACGCGCCCGCCTTCGGCATTGTGGCCGCCGTCGAGCCAGATCTCCGAGCCCTGCGGTCCGAGCGCGAGCAGCTCGCCCGAGGTGATGCGCTGCATCCGCGCCGGCCATTCGGCGCCGACGATGCCCGCCTCGAAGGCCGCCTGGTTGACTTTGAAAGCCGGAATCGCGCGCAGCGTCGCGATCGCAAGACCGGCATTGTCGAACTGGTGGCGGCCGAACAGGCGCGGCGCCGCCAGATCCATCAGGCCGCGATCGTCGGAATAGACCAGACGCCCGTGCTCGACATTGACGTGCCAGCTCTCGCCCGCGGCAAACAGCGGCGCGCGCATGTGCCTCGCCTGCGCCTCGATCACGGCCATCGCCTCGCCCGTCTGCTCGGCGCAAATCACGGGCACGCCGCGCTTGATGATCGCCGCCTTCTCGCCGGCGATGGAGGTCAGCGTATCGCCGAGGAAATCCATGTGGTCCATGCTGATGGGCGTAATCACGCAGGCTGCCGGTGTGTCGACCACATTGGTCGAATCGAGCCGACCGCCGAGGCCGACCTCAAGCAGCACGACATCGGCAGGGTTCTGCGCGAACAGATGGAAGGCAGCCGCGGTCTTCAGCTCGAACACGGTCGCGGCTTCGCCGGCATTGACCCGCTCGACCTCTTCCAGAACCGCGCGCAATTCATCGTCGCCGACCAGCACCCCGCCGCCGACACGGCCCAGACGAAAACATTCGTTGATGCGGACGAGATAGGGCGAGGTGTAGGCATGGACCCGCAGGCCCGCGGCCTCCAGCGTCGCGCGCAGATAAGCGAGCGTCGAGCCCTTGCCGTTGGTGCCGGCGATGTGGATCACCGGCGGTAGCTTGCGTTCAGGGTGGTCGAGCCGCTCGAGCAGGCGGTGCATCCGCTCCAGCCCGAGATCGATGCGCTTCTGATGCAGGGCCGACAGCCGCCCGATCAATTCACCGAGCGGCGGCTTTGCGCTGTCAGAGGACGCGTTCACGCGTGCGGCGCGGCCGGCGCCGTCTCGGCGGCCGAGACGATCTGCGCCGGACTGACGACCGGCTGCACCGATTTCGATGCGCCTTCCTGCGCCGGCGCCCTGGTCAGCAGGCGGCAGAGCCGCGCCAGGGTCGGGCGCAGTTCGTGACGGTGCACGACCATGTCGACCATGCCGTGATCCTTCAGATATTCGGCGCGCTGGAAGCCTTCCGGCAATTTCTCGCGGATGGTCTGCTCGATCACGCGCGCGCCGGCGAAGCCGATCAGCGCACCGGGCTCGGCGATCTGGACGTCGCCCAGCATCGCGTAGGACGCTGTGACGCCGCCGGTGGTCGGGTTGGTCAGCACGACGATGTAGGGCTGTTTTGCTTCGCGCAGCATCTGCACCGCGACCGTGGTGCGCGGCATCTGCATCAGCGACAGGATGCCTTCCTGCATGCGCGCGCCGCCCGATGCGGCGAACACGATGAACGGCGACTTCTTCTCGACGGCGAGCTCCAGCCCGCGCACGATCGCTTCGCCTGCGGCCATGCCGAGCGAGCCGCCCATGAAATCGAAATCCTGCACGGCGACGACGACGGCGGCGCCTTCGAGCTTGCCATAGCCGACCTTGATCGCATCGTTCAGATTGGTGCGCGCACGGGCATCCTTGATACGGTCGACGTACTTTTTCTCGTCACGGAACTTGAGTGGATCGGGCGTGACGTCGGGCAACGCGACGTCGTACCAGGTCTCGTTGTCGAAGATCGACTTCAGACGCGCCACCGCGCCCATGCGCATGTGGTAGTTCGAGCCGGGGATGACGAACTGGTTGGCCTCGACGTCCTTGTAGAACACGAGCTGTCCGGAATCCGGGCACTTGATCCACAGATTCTCCGGCGTCTCCCGCCGCAGCATGTTGCGGATCTTCGGCCGGACCACATTGGTAAGCCAGTTCATGGTTTGCTCCGATGTGCGAGCCCCGCGGAGGGACCGCCTGAAGGATATATGGCGGCCGGGCCTCTGCCCGGCAAGCCGCCGTGTTCGCCCGCCCCAGAAGCGGAATTATGGCCTATTCGGCCGCAGCTTTCGCGCCCTTGACACCCTGGGCCAGGGCCGCCGTCAGCTCGGCTACGGCGTTAACGGTTTTGGCGGTCGCCCGGCCCTCGGCGTCGAGGCTGTTCTTGAGCGCGTCGACCAGCGCGGTGCCAACCACCGAACCATCGGCCTTCTCGGCAATGGCGCGCGCCGCCTCTGGCGTGCGGATGCCAAAACCAACGCAGATCGGCAGCTTGGTATGCCGCTTGATGCGCGCGACAGCTTCACCGACGGCATTCGCGTCCGCCGCCGCGGCTCCGGTGATGCCGGCGATAGAGACGTAGTAGACAAAGCCTGATGTATTCGCGAGCACCGCGGGCAGGCGCTTGTCGTCGGTGGTCGGGGTCGCGAGGCGAATGAAGTTCAGGCCCGCCTTCAGCGCGGGAATGCAGAGCTCGTCGTCTTCCTCCGGCGGTAAATCGACGATGATCAGGCCGTCAACGCCGGCCGTCTTGGCATCGGCCAAAAACTTGTCGACGCCGTAAATGTAGATCGGATTGTAATAGCCCATCAGCACCAGCGGCGTGACGTTGTCGTCCTTGCGGAAGTCGCCCACCAGTTCCAGCGTCTTCTTCAAGGTCATGCCGTTCTTGAGCGCGCGCAGACCTGCAGCCTGAATCGAGGGACCATCCGCCATCGGATCGGTGAAGGGAATGCCGAGTTCGATGACGTCGGCGCCTGCCTTGGGCAGCGCCTTGACGATATCGAGCGACGTCGAGAGATCGGGATCGCCGGCCATCACATAGGTGACGAAGGCCGAGCGGCCCGCTTTCTTCAGCTCGGCGAAACGGGTGTCGATACGCGTGGTCACTTGCTCTTGCCCCTCAGGATGTCGCCGACCTGCGGGACGTCCTTGTCGCCGCGGCCGGAGAGATTGACGACCATCAGGTGATCTCTCGGCCGCTTCGGCGCGAGCTCCATCACCTTGGCGATGGCATGCGCGGGCTCGAGCGCGGGGATGATGCCTTCCAGCCGCGACAGCAACTGGAATGCTGCGAGCGCCTCGTCATCGGTCGCGGAGAGATAGTTGACGCGGCCGATCTCGTGCAGCCAGGAATGCTCGGGGCCGATGCCGGGATAGTCGAGGCCGGCGGAGATCGAATGCGCGTCCTGGATCTGGCCGTCCGCATCCATCAAGAGATAAGTGCGGTTGCCGTGCAGCACGCCGGGACGGCCGCCTGCGATCGAGGCCGCATGCAGTTGCGTGAGCCCATGGCCGGCGGCTTCGACGCCAAAGATTTCGACGGAGGGATCGTCGAGGAACGGATGAAACAGGCCCATCGCGTTCGAGCCGCCGCCGATGCAGGCGACCAGCGAGTCCGGCAGGCGTCCCTCGACCTCCTGCATCTGCGTCTTGGTCTCGTTGCCGATGATCGACTGGAAGTCGCGCACCAGCGTCGGATAGGGATGCGGGCCCGCCACCGTGCCGATGCAATAGAACGTGTTGTGCACGTTGGTGACCCAGTCGCGCAGCGCCTCGTTCATGGCGTCCTTCAGCGTGCGCGTGCCCGACTGCACCGGGACCACGGTTGCGCCCAGCATCTCCATGCGGATGACGTTGGGCTGCTGCCGTTCGACGTCGACGGCGCCCATATAGACCACGCATTCGAGGCCGAAGCGCGCGCACAGCGTCGCGGTAGCAACGCCGTGCTGGCCGGCGCCGGTCTCGGCGATGATGCGCTTCTTGCCCATGCGCCGTGCCAGCATGATCTGGCCGAGCACGTTGTTCACCTTGTGCGAGCCGGTGTGGTTGAGCTCTTCGCGCTTGAGGTAAATCTTGGCGCCGCCGAGATGCTCGGTGAGGCGCTCGGCGAAATAGAGCGGCGAAGGCCGGCCGACATAGTTCTTGAGATAGCCGTTCATCTCGGCCTGGAAGGCCGGATCGGCCTTGGCCGCCGTGTAGGCCTTCTCCAGATCGAGGATCAGCGGCATCAGGGTTTCGGCGACGAAGCGGCCGCCGAAAATGCCGAAGTGCCCGCGGTCGTCGGGGCCGCTGCGGTAGGAGTTTGGTTTGGCGATGTTCATCGAACGCTCAACTCTTGACTTGCATCTTGGGTGGCGCGCGCGGCGCGAATGAAGGCCTTGATCATCTCGGGATCCTTGACGCCGGAGGCGCTCTCGACACCGGAGGAAACGTCGACGCCGCCGGCGCGCGTGACCCGAAGGGCCTCGGCGACGTTGTGGGCGTCAAGTCCGCCCGAGACCATATACGGCAGCTTGAGTTCCAGGTTTTCGAGCAGGCGCCAATCGAAGGCCGCGCCGAGGCCGCCGGGACGTGTCGCGTCCTTTGGCGCCCGCGCGTCGAACAGGATGCGATCGGCAACCTCTGCGTAGCCAGGCAGCACGGCGAGATCGGCGGCGGTTGCGACCGGCACCGCTTTCATCACCGGGCGGCCGAACCGCTGCTTGATGTCGCGCAGCCGTGCGACGCTCTCCTTGCCGTGAAGTTGAAGGATATCCGGCGACAGCGCGTCCATGATGTTGTCGAGCGTGGCGTCATCGGCATCGACCGTGAGCGCGACCTTGAGCGCGCGCCGCTTCACCTGGCGGCCGAGGTCGCGGCCAAGCTCGAGAGAGACGTGCCGCGGCGACGGCGGAAAGAACACGAACCCCACCATGTCGGCGCCGGCGTCGAGCGCTGTTTCGAGCGTCTCGCCCGTGGACAGGCCGCAGATTTTGACGAGCAGGGACATGGTCTCGAAGCAGGTGAAGGCCGCGGGTCTGCGGCCGGAAAACCGGGTTTTCGGTTGCGGCCGCTTCTACAACGTCGCGCGCTGCTTGTCTCGTCCGATGGGCCCGTAAAGGCCCACCCCGGAGGGAACGGGGAGGCGCTGGGGCTGGGGCTTCGCTGCGGCCGCCTGGGCCCGCAGATCGGCCAATTCGGTCCTGGCAGCCCGTGCATCCGCATCATTCCGGCGCGCCGCGCGCCGCCAGCGCCGCTGGCCGAACCAGACCGCGCAGCCGCCCGCGAGGACCCCGAGGGCAGCCACCAGGATGAGGAGAAGGAACAGCGGCAGCGTCACCGAGAATGACGGGTCGTTCGTAATGAAGGGATCGAATGAGACCGTGACGAAATGCCGGTTGGCGACGGCGAAGGTCACCAGGATCAGGCCCAGCGGAATCACGATCAGCGCGGTCAGGAACTTTCGCATCTCGCTTCGCTCGCCTTGAATCAAGCTTCCGGCCGCATCGCTCGCGACCGCGGAAAACCCTGACGCCGGTCTCAGTCTGGCGCGCCTGGATCCGGATGGTCGCGGTTCAGCCGTTCGCGCATTTCCTTGCCGGTCTTGAAGAACGGAACGCTCTTCTGATCGACGGGCACATGGGCGCCGGTACGCGGATTGCGCCCTGCGCGCGCAGGGCGATGCTTGACCGAGAAGGCACCGAAGCCGCGCAACTCGACGCGATCACCGCGCGCGAGAGCCGCTACGATCTCTTCGAGAATCGCATTCACAATGTTCTCGACATCCCGCTGGTACAGATGCGGGTTGTGCTCGGCGATACGCTGAACAAGTTCGGATTTGATCATCGAGAGATAGGACCCGGAAGCGTGCGGATGACCATTTCCGTGAAAATACTGTGATCTGTCAAGACGCTAAATGAAGGTTGAGCGTCGGGAAAATGCGTGACAAATGCCGAAAAAGCGGGCTGCCCCGCTACCCGCCAGACGGGAAAAGCCTCTGAAGCTCGCCCGGTTCCATCAATTTGACGCGGCCGGCTGCCACAGGGCCAGCATTCCATCCATTCCGAGCCGATCGACGGCCTGCGTGACGCCGGTTTGCCCGATCTGATGCGCAATCGAGCCCAAACCAAGCGCTTCCAGCGTAACGACAGCAGCCGTTTTGAGGAACGGCAGATCGCCAAAGCGGGGCTGGAGCTTGTAATCGCGGACGGTGAGGCCCTTCTTGACGCCCTTCTGCTCGACCAGCCAGGTCACGGCGGTCTTCTCGTCGCCGAGCTGATCGATCAGCTTGAGATCGATCGCCTGGCGTCCGGTGAAGACGCGGCCATCGGCGACTTTTTCGAGCTGCGTGTCATCCATGCCACGCCGCTCCTTCACCAATCCCTTGAACCAGGCATAGGAATCCTTCACCAGCGCATCGAGCGCGGCGCGTGCCTCGGGGCTGGTCGGCTCAAAACCGTTCGGCGCGGCCTTCAGCGGCGAGGATTTGACCTCCTCGACCTTCACACCGACGGTCTTCAGCAGCTCCGTGACGTTGGGAAACTGGAACAGCACGCCGATCGAACCGACCAGCGAGCTCTGCTGGGCAATGATGTGGTCGCTCGCGATCGCGGTGATGTAACCGCCGGACGCGGCGAGGCCTTCGACCACGACGACGAGCGGCTTCTTCGCCTTTAGCCTCACAAGCGAATCGTAAAGCTGCTCGGAACCGGCGGTGGTGCCACCCGGCGAGTTGATGTGAATGATGACGGCGGCGGCCTGCGAGTTCTCCAGTCGCTCCAGCGCCTGGGTGCGATCGGAGTCGCTGCGGATCAGGCCATCGATCTGGACCCGCGCGATCGAGCCGGCGGATGCGAACGTGCCGCGCGCACCGGGTGTTGCGATCAGCGCAAAGCCCGCAATCGCCGCGATCGCGATCAGCGCAGCCATCACGCGCCAGAACGTCAGCTTGCGACGTATCCTGCGACGATCGACGATGATGTCCGAATCGAGCGACATCGGAATATCTCCAAATGAAAGGCTGGGCGCGTTGTGCCGTCACAGCGTGACCATTGGCTTATCTGGATACATCAATTGCGGCGTAATTTGAAGAAAACAAGGCTGGCGTAGCCCGGATGGTAGCCAAGCACTCAGATGTCATCCCCGCCTAGTGCGCAATTGCGCACGGGGCGCGGGGACCCATAACCACAAGAAGGAGTGTGACGCGAGGCGCCCACTCCGAGTCTTCGTCAAACCACTCCCCGTGGGTATGCGTCCCCGGATCGGCGCTCCGCTTCGCTGCGCTTGTCCGGGACGACAATGGTATGCCGCCGCAACAAAAAAGCCCCGGCTCGCGCCGGGGCTTTGATGGTTGCGAAACAGGCGTTTCGCTTACTTGTCGCGGTTCTTGAGCGCGGTGCCGAGAATGTCACCGAGCGTCGCCCCCGAATCGGAGGAGCCGTACTGCGCGATGGCTTCCTTCTCTTCGGCGACTTCGAGCGCCTTGATCGACACCTGGACCTTGCGGGCCTTCTTGTCGAACTGGATCACGCGGGCATCGACCTTCTCGCCGACGGCGAAGCGCTCGGCGCGCTGGTCGTTGCGGTCACGGGCGAGCTCCGAACGCTTGATGAAGGTCGAGAAGTCGGTACCGGTGATCTTCACCTCGATGCCGCTTTCCTTCACTTCGAGCACTTCGCAGGTCACGACCGCGCCCTTCTTGACATCGCCCGGCTCGGCGAAGGGGTCGCCTTCGAGCTGCTTGATGCCGAGCGAGATACGCTCCTTCTCGACGTCCACATCGAGCACCACGGCTTTCACCACGTCGCCCTTCTTGTAGTTGTCGATCACCTGCTCGCCCGGAAGCTTCCAGTCGAGGTCGGAGAGATGGACCATGCCGTCGACGTCGCCCTCGAGGCCCAGGAACAGACCGAACTCGGTCTTGTTCTTGACCTCGCCTTCGACCACCGAACCGGTCGGGTGACCTTCGACGAAGACCTCCCACGGGTTGCGCATGGTCTGCTTGAGGCCGAGCGAGATGCGGCGCTTGACGGAATCGACTTCCAGCACCTGCACTTCGACTTCCTGCGAGGTCGAAACGATCTTGCCGGGGTGCATGTTCTTCTTGGTCCACGACATCTCGGAGACGTGGATCAGGCCTTCGATGCCCGGCTCGAGCTCGACGAACGCACCGTAGTCGGTGATGTTGGTGACGCGGCCGGTGAAGCGGGCACCCAGCGGGTACTTGGCTTCGATGCCCTGCCACGGATCGTCCAGCAGCTGCTTCATGCCCAGCGAGATGCGGTGCGTCTCGTGGTTGATCTTGATGATCTTGACCTTCACGGTCTGGCCGATCGAGAGCACCTCGGTCGGGTGGTTGACGCGGCGCCACGCGATGTCGGTGACGTGCAGCAGACCGTCGATACCGCCGAGATCAACGAACGCACCGTAATCGGTGATGTTCTTGACCACGCCGTCGATGACCTGCCCCTCTTCGAGGTTCTGCACCAGCTCCTGACGCTGCTCGGCGCGGGTCTCTTCCAGCACCGTGCGGCGGGAGACGACGATGTTGCCGCGGCGGCGATCCATCTTGAGGATCTGGAACGGCTGCGAGTTGTTCATCAGCGGCGCAACGTCGCGGATCGGACGGATGTCGACCTGCGAGCGCGGCAGGAAGGCCACGGCACCGTCGAGGTCGACGGTGAAGCCGCCCTTGACCTGGTTGAAGATGACGCCGTTGACCTTCTCGTTGTTCTGGAAGGCCTTCTCGAGCTTGCCCCAGCTCTCTTCGCGGCGCGCCTTGTCGCGCGACAGCACGGCTTCGCCGAGGGCGTTCTCGATGCGATCGAGGAACACTTCGACCTCGTCGCCGACCTTGATCTCGCTCTCACGGCCGGGGCCGGAAAATTCGCGCAGGGCAACGCGGCCCTCGGTCTTCAGGCCGACGTCGATGACGGCCATGTCTTTTTCAATTGCAACCACCTTGCCCTTGACGACGGAGCTCTCCTGCAGGTTGCCACCTGCGAAGGACTCGTCGAGCATCGCGGCGAAATCGTCGCGCGACGGGCTATAGGTATCAGCAGAAATCGAAGCCATTTGTTCTCCAGTTGCGGATGTCGTGCCGGCCGTTGGGTTCATGGGCGCATCGCACACGCAGTGTCGGAAGGTCCGCAAGACCTTCGAGCGACCGCTCGTTGCTCCGGCATGGAGGCGGAACAGCGGAGGCGGGCCGGCTGAGGCCCGCGCGTTCGATACGTGGAAATCTTGGTCCGGAGCCTGGATCGCGCCGGGCCCAAACAGGGGACCGGGGTTATCGACCTCAAAGAGCGGGAGCGGGCGCTTCCTCCAATGACGGCGGCGGCTTAACCCCGCGACCGGCCCGCTCGGACGGCCTCGATAATGTCGATGGCGGCCCGGACGCCGCCTTCTATATCCAGTTGGGAGTTATCTAGCAAGTAAGCATCCGGGGCCGGTTTCAAGGGCGCAATCGGCCGGTTCTTGTCGCGCTCGTCGCGCCGGATGATGTCAGCGAGCACCGCCGCCTCGTCCGCCTCCTCGCCCCTCGCCTTGGCCTCCATGGTCCTGCGGTGGGCGCGGACCCTGGGGTCGGCCACGACGAAGATCTTCACGTCGGCATGGGGGCAGATCACGGTTCCAATGTCCCGGCCGTCGAGCACGGCGCCGGGCGGATCGGCGGCGAATTGCCGCTGGAAATTGAGCAGGACCTCGCGAACCCTGGGGATCGCCGAGACGATCGAGGCGCCCTCGCCGGCCTCCTGGGTCTTCAGGGCGGGATTGCCGAACTTTTCGGGATCAAGCTCCAGCGCAGCCTGCACCGCAGCCGCCTCGTCCCGGAGATCATGACCGGATTCCACCACGGCGTAGGCCACCGCGCGATAAATGACGCCGGTATCGAGATGACGATAGCCGTAATGGTGGGCGAGGCGCTTGCCGAGCGTCCCCTTGCCCGAGGCCGCGGGCCCGTCGATGGCGATGATCATGAAAACTCGGCCCCAAGCGAACGCATCATCGGGATGAAGTCCGGGAAACTGGTGGCGATGAAGGCGGTGTCGTCGACGGTCACGGGCTGGTCGGAGGCGCAGCCCATCACCAGCGCGGACATCGCGATGCGATGATCCATGTGCGTGGCGACTGTGCCGCCGCCGGGGACATGGCCGCGGCCTTCGACGATCAGGTCGTCGCCGGAGACCTCGACCTTGACGCCGTTGACGCGGAGCATGTCGGCGGTGGCCTCAAGCCGATCGGATTCCTTGACGCGCAGCTCCTGGAGGCCGCGCATGATGGTCGTGCCCTCGGCGAAGGAAGCCGCCACCGCCAGCACGAGATACTCGTCGATCATCGAGGGCGCGCGCTCCGGCGGCACCTCGACGCCGCGCAGTTTCGACGCGCGCACGCGCAGCTGCGCCATGGGCTCGCCGGCATCGCCCCGGACTTCGCTTTCCTCGATCGAGGCACCCATTTCACGCAGCGTGGTGAACAGGCCCGTGCGCAGCGGATTGGTCATCACGTCGGACAGGACGACATCCGAGCCTTCGACAATCAGCGCCGCGACGACCGGGAAGGCCGCCGAAGAGGGATCGGCGGGCACAACGACGGTGGCGCCGTGCAGCTCGGGCTGGCCAACGAGCGTGATGCGGCGGCCGTGCTGACCCTCCTGCGCGGAGGTGATGTCGGCGCCAAAGTGCTTCAGCATCAGCTCGGTATGGTCGCGGCTGGCCTCGGTCTCGATCACCGTCGTGGTGCCGGGCGCGGCCAGGCCCGCCAGCAGCACGGCGGATTTGATCTGGGCCGAGGCGACCGGGGTCTTGTAGGTGATCGGCAGCGGATCGCGCGCGCCCTGGACGGTCAGCGGCAGACGGCCGCCCTCGCCGCCGGACACCACTTTGGCGCCCATCTTCTCGAGCGGGTCGAGGATCCGGCGCATGGGCCGGCTGCGCAGCGAGGCATCACCGTCGAAAACCGCCGAAATCGGGCAGCCGGCGACGGCGCCCATGACGAGCCGGCAGCCGGTGCCGGAGTTGCCGAAATCAAGCGGCGCCCTGGGCTCGGCGAAGCCGGCGACGCCCACGCCGTTCACCCTCCAGGCGAAATCGCCGGTGCGCTCGACCCTGGCGCCCAGCGCCTGCATGGATTTGGCGGTGTTGAGGACGTCCTCGCCCTCGAGCAAGCCCGAAATCCGGGTCTCGCCGACCGCGAGCGCGCCCAGGATGAGGGCGCGGTGGGAGATCGACTTGTCCCCGGGGACCCGTACTTTCCCGGTCAGGGGACCGCTTGCGCGCGACTGAAGCGGCGTCGGCTTGTCGGAATCAGTCAAGTTTGTGTCCTTGGATAGGCCCGAAACGTCCCTGCGGGGCTCGCGGGGCAGGTACCACAAGGTCTGCCCGCCGTCACGGGCATGTCTTTCTCCCGTAATGCGCTATTGACAGCGGGCCGCCAACTAGCCAAGTGAAACACCGCTTTTCAGACATTCCCAGGATTCCTGCCGTGGCCAAGTCCGAACTCGGAACCAAACGTATTTGCCCGACCACGGGCAAGAAGTTCTATGACCTCAACAAGAATCCGGTGATCTCGCCCTATACCGGCGAAGTCGTCCCGATCGCGCCTGTGGCGCCGGCCCGCGCGACTCGCGGCGCCGAACCTCGCCACACGCCGGCTGCCGACACCACGCCGGAGCCGGCAGAAGTCGAAGAGGTCTCGCTCGAGGAGGCCGACGCCGAGGAAAACACCGGCAAGGTCAAGGCCGCGGTGCCCGAATCCGAGGACGACATCGAGGTCGACGAGACCATCGAGGACGATGACGACGATGATTCGACCTTTATCGCCGACGACGAAGAGGGCGATGAGGACGTCACGGACATCATTGGTGATGTCGGAGGTGATGAAGAGACTTGAGATCAGCCCTGATCTGTGAAAAAGGGTGCACCGCGCGAGTCACCAGGCTCGGCGGTCGGGAGTGATCCACCAGGATCCTCCCAACTGGAAGACTAAGGGGCCATAGCTCAGCTGGGAGAGCGCTTGCATGGCATGCAAGAGGTCGGCGGTTCGATCCCGCCTGGCTCCACCAGCCTTCGCTGGCTTCGCCAGCTTCGGCTCGGCAAGCCCTATCGTAGCGAAGGCTGCCGCGGCGTAGCCCGAAGGGCGAAGCCGGGCCTCGGCAAAAGCTGATCCTGAGAGATACTGTCCATCCACTGCGCAAGGCGGGGGATAGGATGAAGTACGTCTACATTCTCGAAAGCCTCGATTCCGGCCATTTCTACATCGGCATCACTGATGATCTGCGAGCCCGGCTCGCAAAGCACAACGCCGGCGAAGTGCCACATACATCAAAGTATGGCCCATGGCGCATCAAGACCTGCATCGCTTTCAGCGATGAGGCTAAGGCTGTTGCGTTCGAGAAATATCTGAAATCGGCTTCGGGCCGCGCATTTGCAAAGAAGCGGCTTTGAGGAGAGAAACTCGCGGCGAGGTACGAGAGGATTGAGCTCGCCGCCCCCCCTACTCCCCGATCACCGCATTCAACCGATCCCGCAGCGCCACGATCTCGTCCTTCATCGCGACCAGTTCCGAGACCGAGCAATCCGACGCCGCCAGGATCGATTGCGGCACGGCGCGCGCTTTTTCCTTCAAGGCATGGCCCTGCGGGGTCAGCGCGATCAGCACCTGACGTTCGTCCTCGCGCGAGCGCGTGCGCCTGACGAGGTGGGCGGCCTCGAGGCGCTTGAGCAGCGGCGTCAGCGTGCCCGAATCCAGGAACAGCTTTTCGCCGATGTCCTTGACCGGCACGTCGTCGCGCTCCCACAGCACAAGCATCACCAGATATTGCGGGTAGGTCAGGCCGAGCCGGTCCAGCAGCGGCTTGTAGACCCGGTTGAAGGCATGCGCGGCCGAATAGACCGCGAAGCAGATCTGATTGTCGAGGCGCTGCGGGTCCAGCGCCGATAATTTCCGGGGCATCGAGAATCTCACGCGGTTTCCTCCATTCTGGGACCGGGCGGCCGTACATTCAATTGCGAACAATTAAATGTGAGGCATGCAAATTTCAATTGCGCGCAATCTAATTGTTTGCGATGTAGGTTCCACCCCAACCCGAAGACCTAAGGAGACGAAAATGTCAGTAAACGTCCTGTATAAGACCAGCGCCAAAGCCACCGGCGGCCGTGACGGCCATGCGGCGACCCTCGACGGCGCGCTCGACGTCAAGCTCACCACGCCGAAGGAACTCGGCGGCGGAGGCGGCGCCGGCAACAATCCCGAGCAGCTGTTTGCGGCCGGCTATGCCGCCTGCTTCATCGGCGCGATGAAGTTCGTGGCCTCGCAGGGCGGCCCGAAGGTTCCGGCTGACGCCTCGGTCACCTCCACCGTCGGCATCGGCCCGCGCGCGGCCGGCGGCTTCGGTCTCGACATCGATCTGGCCGTCTCGCTGCCGGGCCTTGCCCGCGCGGAAGCCGAGGCGCTGGTCGAGAAGGCCCACCAGGTGTGCCCCTACTCCAATGCCACGCGCGGCAATGTCGACGTTCGCCTGACGGTCGTCTGATCAAACGGCGGATTGGCTGGCCCGAGATCCCCCTCGGGCCGGCCGCTTCCGCTTGATTTGCCACGTTGCGGGATAGCGCAGCGGCGGCGCATGCGGCCCTACGCAGCAAGCCATTGCTGGCGCAAAAAAACCTCGCTAGGCCTGTGATCAATGATCGACACAGGGGAAGCGAAGGCATGACTGAAGCCGTTTTGGGCGCAATGAGCGGACTGCGCGTCATCGATCTCACGCGCGTGCTTGGCGGTCCCTACTGCACCCAGATCCTCGCCGACCACGGCGCCGACGTGATCAAGGTCGAGCCGCCCGCCGGCGACGAGGTGCGCGACTGGGGCCCTCCTTTCCACGAGGAAGACGCGGCCTATTTCATCGGCATCAACCGCAACAAGCGCTCGATCGGCCTCGACCTCGCCTCCGAAGGCGGCCGCCTCGTGCTGCTCAAGATGCTCGAGACCGCCGACGTCCTGATCGAGAATTTCAAGCCGGGCACGCTGGAGAAATGGGGCATCGGCAACGATGTGCTCAGCAAGAAATTCCCGCGCCTGGTGCATTGCCGGATCTGCGGCTTCGGCGCCGACGGTCCGCGCGGCGGCAATCCCGGCTATGACGCCATCATCCAGGCCATGACCGGCATGATCGCGGCGACCGGCTCGCCGGAGAGCGGACCGATGCGGATCGGCGTGCCGCTGGTCGACATCACCACCGGCCTCTATGCGGCGATCGGCATCCTGATGGCGCTGTCGGAACGGCAGCGCTCGGGCCAGGGCCAGTTCCTGGAGACGACGCTGTACGAGACCGGCCTCGCCATCATGCATCCGCACACCGCGAATTATTTCATGCACGGCAAGCCGCCGTCGCTCACCGGCAACGAGCATCCCAACCTCGTGCCCTACGCGATCTTCCCGACCAGGACCGACAACATCTTCATCGGCGTCGGCAATGACGGCACCTTCCGCAAGCTCGCCAAGGAGATCGGCAAGCCCGAGCTCGGCACCGATCCGCGCTTTGCCCGCAACAAGGACCGCATCGCCAATCGCGAGGCGCTGCGGGCCGAGCTTGCCGCCGTGTTCAGCCAGCACGAGGCCGAGCCGCTGTGCAATCGTCTGCTCGCCGCCGGCCTGCCCGCAGGTCCCGTGCAGAAGATCGACCAGGCCTTGACCAACCCGCACACGATCGCCCGCGGCGATGTCATCGAGAAGGACTGGTACAAGGGCGTGGCCTCGCCGATCCGGCTCGATCGCAGCAAGCCGAGCCTGCGCCGCCTGCCGCCGAAATTCAGCCAGCACTCCCAGGAGGTGCTGGGCGAGTTCGGCTACTCCAAATCGGAGATCGACGCGATGGTCGAAAAGGGCACCGTCTGCGGCCCCGAGCGCAAGCGCTAAACGCCCTCGCCGCCTCACCCGAGCAAATGCCGCACTGCGGCGCGGGCACGCATGTGCGCCGCGAACGGAGGAGGCTGCGCGCTCGGCATTCGCCTATTTGACGGCTTCCCATTTGGCCGCGCTTGCTGCTTTCGTTTCTCCCGCTTACACAGTCATGTGAACGTCATATGGCGCTGCTAGCGCAAGCGCTTCTTTTTGACGGCCCAAGGGAGGTTTCTTGATGGCTCTTCGACACTTTGGCGCGGCTGCCGCGCTTGCAGTCACCGTTGGTTTTGGCGCTTCGCCGGCGTGGGCAGTGACCGAAATCCAGTGGTGGCACGCGATGACCGGCGCCAACAACGACGTCATCGTCAAGCTCGCCACCGACTTCAACGCCTCTCAGACCGACTACAAGGTGATCCCGACCTACAAGGGCAACTATCCCGATACGATGAACGCCGGCATCGCGGCGTTCCGCGCCGGCAACGCCCCGCACATCATGCAGGTGTTCGAAGTCGGCACCGCGACCATGATGGCCGCGACCGGCGCCGTAAAACCCGTCTACAAGCTGATGGCCGAGGCCGGCGAGAAGTTCGACCCCAAGATCTACCTGCCCGCCATCACCGGCTACTATTCGACCTCGAAGGGCGAGATGCTGTCCTTCCCGTTCAACTCGTCGTCGACCGTCATGTGGGTCAACCTCGACGAGCTCAAGAAGGCGAACGTCGAGATCCCCAAGACCTGGCCCGAAACGTTCGAGGCCGCCAAGAAGCTGAAGGCTGCGGGTCATGACACCTGCGGCTTCTCCGGCTCCTGGGTCACCTGGGTCAATCTCGAGCAGCTCTCCGCCTGGCACAACGTGCCGCTCGCCAGCAAGGCCAACGGCCTCGACGGCTTCGACACCGTGCTGGAGTTCAACGGCCCGCTCCAGGTCAAGCATCTCGAAACCCTGGTCGAGCTGCAGAAGACCAAGACCTACGACTATGCCGGCCGCACCAACACCGGCGAAGGCCGCTTCACCTCCGGCGAATGCCCGATCTACCTGACCTCGTCGGCGTTCTTCGGCAACGTCAAGGCGCAGGCCAAGTTCAACTTCACCGCCGTGCCGATGCCATACTATCCGGACGTCAAGGGCGCGCCGCAGAACTCGATCATCGGCGGCGCTTCGCTCTGGGTGATGGGCGGCAAGTCGGCCGACGAATACAAGGGTGTCGCGAAGTTCCTGACCTTCCTCTCGGACACCGACCGCCAAGTCTACATCCACAAGGCCTCGGGCTATCTGCCGATCACCAAGGCGGCCTACGCCAAGGCGAAGGAAGAAGGCTTCTACAAGGATCAGCCCTATCTCGAGACCCCGCTGATCGAGCTGACCAACAAGGAGCCGACCGACAATTCGCGCGGTCTGCGCCTCGGCAACATGGTTCAGCTCCGTGACGTCTGGTCGGAAGAGATCGAGCAGGCGCTGGCCGGCAAGAAGACCGCCAAGCAGGCGCTGGATGCTGCCGTCGAGCGCGGCAACACGATGCTGCGCCAGTTCGAAAAGACTGCCGTCAAGTGAGGCGATGAGCGGCAGGCCGCAAGCCGGCCTGCCGCTCACCTGACATCATGCAAAAGCAAGCCATTTTCCAAGCAAAACTATTGCCCTACGCGCTGGTTGCGCCGCAGCTCGCGATCGTCCTGATTTTTTTCTACTGGCCGGCCGCGCAGGCGGTGATCCAATCCTTCCTGCTCCAGGACGCCTTCGGTCTGTCGACAAGCTTCGTCTGGTTCGAGAATTATCAGGACCTGTTCAAGGACCCGGCCTATTTCGAGGCGGTTGTCCGTACGTTCGTCTTTTCGTTCGCCATCGCCGTCTCGTCGCTGTCCTTCGCGCTCTTGCTCGCCGTGATGGCGGACAAGCCGCTGCGCGGCTCAATGCTCTACCGCACGCTGCTGATCTGGCCCTATGCGGTGGCGCCGCCCGTCGTCGGCGTGCTCTGGATCTTCATGCTGCATCCTTCGCTCGGCGTGCTGTCGCGCTATCTGCGCAACCTGGGCGTCGACTGGAATCCGCTGCTTGACGGCAACCAGGCGGCTGGGCTGATCATCCTCGCCGCGGCGTGGAAGCAGATCTCCTATAATTTCCTGTTCTTCCTCGCCGGCCTGCAAGCCATCCCCCGAAGCGTGTTCGAGGCCGCCGCGATCGACGGCGCCCGTCCGATGCGGCGGTTCTGGACAGTGACCTTCCCGCTGCTGTCGCCCACGATCTTCTTCCTGCTGGTCGTCAACATCGTTTACGCCTTCTTCGACACCTTCGGCATCATCGACACCATGACCCGCGGCGGTCCCGGCACATCGACGGTCACGCTGGTCTACAAGGTCTATTCTGACGGCCTGCTCGGCGGCAATCTCGGCAGCTCGGCGGCGCAGTCGGTGATCCTGATGGTCATGGTCATCGTGCTGACGGGAATCCAGTTCCGCTTCGTCGAACGCAAGGTGACCTACTGATGGTCGAAGAAGAGGGCTTTCGGCGCTACGTCGCCCACGCGATTCTCTGGATCGGGATCGCGATCGTCGCATTCCCGGTCTACATCGCGATCGTCGCCTCGACCCAGGACAACGCCCTGATCGCGAACGGGCAGATGTCGCTGCTGCCGGGCGGCCATTTCTTCGAGGTCTACTACAAGACCATCTTCGTCGGCACGAGCGGCTCGACCCGCGAGCCCGTCGGCAACATGATGCTGAACTCGCTGGTGATGGCGCTGGCAATCGCGATCGGCAAGATCGCGATCTCGATCATCTCGGCCTATGCGATCGTGTATTTCCGCTTTCCGTTCCGGATGGCGATCTTCTGGATCATCTTCATCACGTTGATGCTGCCGGTCGAGGTGCGCATCTATCCGACCTACAAGATCGTCGCCGATCTGCACATGCTCGACAGCTATGCTGGCCTCGCGCTGCCGCTGATCGCGTCGGCCACCGCGACGCTGCTGTTCCGCCAGTTCTTCATGACCGTGCCGGACGAGTTGCTGGAGGCCTCGCGCATCGACGGTGCCGGCCCCTTGCGTTTCTTCTGGGATACGCTGCTGCCGCTGTCGCGCACCAACATGGCGGCGCTGTTCGTGATCCTCTTCATCCTCGGCTGGAATCAATATCTCTGGCCGCTGCTGATCACAACGCGCGACGACATGCAGACCATCCAGGTCGGCATCCGCAAGATGATCACCACTACCGATGCGCTGACCGAATGGCCGATCGTGATGGCCACCGCCGTGCTCGCCATGCTGCCGCCGGTGTTCGTCGTCGTCGCCATGCAGAAATTGTTCGTGCGCGGCCTGGTCGAGACCGAGAAGTAGGTTTTTGGGAATGAGTTTTCATGGCTAACGTCACCCTGCGCAACGTCCGCAAGACCTATCCCGGCGGCTTCGAGGCCATCAAGGGCGTCAACGTCGATGTCGGCGACGGCCAGTTCTGCGTGCTGGTCGGTCCCTCCGGCTGCGGCAAGTCCACGCTGCTGCGCATGGTCGCAGGTCTCGAGACCGTCACCGGCGGCGAGATCGACATCGGCGGCCGAATCGTTAACCAGATCGAGCCCGCCGATCGCGACATCGCGATGGTGTTCCAGAACTACGCGCTCTATCCGCATATGAGCGTCTTCAACAACATGGCCTACGGCCTGCGCAACCGCGGCATGAAGGAGGCCGAGGTCAAGACCCGCGTCGACGAGGCCGCACGCGTGCTCGAGCTCACGCCGATGCTGGAGCGCAAGCCGCGCCAGCTCTCCGGCGGCCAGCGCCAGCGCGTCGCCATGGGCCGCGCCATCGTGCGCCAGCCGAAAGTCTTTCTGTTCGACGAGCCGCTGTCGAACCTCGATGCAAAGCTGCGCATCGCGATGCGGGTCGAGATCCGCAAATTGCAGCGCCGGCTCAACACGACCTCGATCTACGTCACCCACGACCAGCTCGAGGCGATGACGCTCGCCGATATTCTCGTGGTCATGAATGGCGGCCAGGTCGAGCAGGTCGGCAATCCGCTGGCGATCTACGAGAAGCCGGCGACGACCTTCGTCGCCTCCTTCATCGGGGCACCGCCGATGAACCTGATGTCGACGCGCGCCGATGAGATCAAATCGCAGCTCGACGGCAGCGCGACCGAGGCCGGCATCCTCGGCATCCGCCCGGAAGATTTCGTCATCACCGACCAGACCCCGGCCGGCGGTGTCGCACTGCCGCTGACCGTGGAAGCGATCGAGCGCGTCGGCGCCGAAACTTTCGTCTACGGCACGCGGGCCCAGGACGAGCAGCGCGTCGCCGCCACCCCCGGCGAGCTGCCGCCCGGCGAGGTCATCGTCCGCATTCCCGGAACCGAGGCCCCAGCCATCGGTGAGAGGATCCGCGTCGCCGCGGTACGGCCGAAGCTGCACCTTTTCAGCGGCGACGGGCGGACGCGGATCGAGGCCTGACCGGTTCCGAGGGCCGGCCGATCAAAAACGCGAAAAACAACCCCATGCACAGTAGCCGGGGGTTTGATTTCATTGAGATAAATCGGCGGCCGACTCGTCATGCCCGGGCTTGTCCGAGCATTTGCGTTCCCGGTGACGAATTGGGCGCTTCCGCGCGACCGCGGGCGGGGTCAGGCGCGAAAATGGGCAATCCACAGGCTCCCGCTACGTCCTTGAACCGACACGGGGTTATGACCATATTGCTGACCAAGGGGCGCCGCTTCCGGGCCCCGAAATGCCAAAGTCGCTTCGAGAGGACTTTGTAAACTATGTCTCGTGTTCCCACGCTTTCCAGTCCGTTCCTTCTGGGCTTCGACGAGATCGAGCGCGTGCTCGACCGCGTCGTCAAAGGCGCCGACGGCTACCCTCCCTACAATATCGAGAGGTGCGACCGATCGGACGGCCAGCCCGAGCGGCTGCGGATCACGCTGGCGGTCGCCGGATTCACCCGCGACCAACTCGATGTAACCATTGAGGAAAACCAGCTCGTGATTCGCGGGCGTCAGCAGGACGACAAGTCCCGGCAATACATCCATCGCGGCATCGCCGCGCGCCACTTCCAGCGCACCTTCGTGCTGGCGGAGGGGATGCTGGTGCTGGGTGCGGATCTGAAGAACGGGCTGCTGTCGGTCGATCTTGCCCGGCCTGAACCGGAGAGGATCGTTAAGACAATCGCTATCAATGAGCACGAATAATGGAACGAGTAGCGGACTCGACCGCTTAGTTTCTGTGAAGGAGTCGAGACCATGAGTGAAGGTCACGTTGCGTTCGAATACGAAGCCAAGAACGTCTCGCCCGAGACGCTGGCAACCCTCGGCGAAGGTCATATCGCCTATGTGAAGCAGATCCGCTCCGAGGATGTGCCGGGCCTGTTTCCCGAGGCGCCGAAAATCGCGCCGGGCCTCAAGCTCTTCGCGCTCCACGCCGCCGACGGCACGCCGATCATGCTGACCGACAGCCGCGAAGCCGCGGTCGCCAACGCCTGGAGCAACGAGCTGCAAGCCGTGAGCGTGCACTGACGCACGCTTAGCGCGACATCTGCGAATTCAAATGCGCGGGCATGCCTCAAGGCGGCCCGCGCATTTTTTATGGGCCATCTGGCGAAGCGTCGACGTTCCGGCCTAGCATCGGGCTCAACGCCGAAGCGGGGTGCTCTGAGAAGAGAATCGAGAATGACGTCGGACGGTCCAAGTGCGGTGCTCTCATCCGAAGAGATCGAGGCGATTGCGCGCGATGCCATTGCGGAAGCTCAGGCGGGAAGAACACAGGCCGCGTTGCACAAGCTGATGCCGCTGCGAAAAGCGCAGCCCCGGCAGCCCGAAGCCGCCATGGCATTGCTGCGGGTCGTCCATGATCGATGCTTGCAAAGAGAAGCCGCGATAGACGTTCTGTCAGAGGTCGCACAATCTCACGATCAGGACTTCTGGATTCTCTCGACTGTAGGGCTCTGCCTTGAAGCAGCGCGCGACATTGACGATCTCAATGCACCGCCGCCCGATATTGCATTGTTCCGTTTGGTCGTCGAAAAACTGAGCGGGTTGGCCAAGGTCCACGAGGGGCAACCCGAACAGGAACCGATTCTCGAAGGTCTGGCCACTGCGGCGCGAATGCTGTCGCGCCAGCAAGATGCGATTGCCGAGAGCAGCTATCGGAAACTCACCGAACTCAATCCGCAAAACAGCACCCACCATTACAATCTGGGTCTTTTCTACAAGACACGCGGCAGATTCGCAGATGGCGCGACCGCAAACCAGATCGCAGCCAGCCTCGCGGACGAAGTCACCGAGAGTTACGAGTGGAATCTTGGTATCTGCGCCACCGGCGCAAAGAATGCCTCTCTGGCACTGGATGTCTGGAGGCGCATGGGGCTTGCGATCGAGATCGGGCGCTTTGGCTTGCCGGAATGCTCATTGTCTCAATGCAAGGTCAAGCTGGCGGAGCGGCCCCTGGCGGAGCGCACGGCCGATCAGGACGATCCGGGCGCGGAGGAAACCATCTGGATCGAACGGTTGAGCCCGTGCCACGGCATCGTCCGCAGTGTGCTCTACCAGAAGCTCGGCGTGGACTATGGCGACGTCATCCTGATCGACGGCGCGCCGATTACACATCACACGTATGGTGAGGTGCAGGTCCCGGTTTTTCCACATTTGGCGACGCTGGAGCGGCGGAACTATCAGCTATTCGACTTCGCCGGCACACAGGATTCGGCACGGCAACTGGCGGACTTGACCGCAGAGCTGGATGAGGACGCCGTCGTCTATTCGCATTCCGAGAGCTTCGTGATGATATGCGCGAATTGCTGGCGCGACCCCGATCTCGATCACGACCGTCACGAGGCAATAGAAAAGCACGTCGTCACGGGGCGAATTGCCGCTCCCGCGGGAATGGCCCCCGCACGACTGCTGGAGTTGATCGACAAGGCTATCGAGAAGCAGGAACGGCGCTGCCAACTCTATGCGCCAGATCTTTGCAAGGCGGCAGGGCTGGTGGCGCGTGAGGCGATCGACCGACGTCGGTTCGCTTTGCTGACGGGCAACTAGCGCATGATCCGTCGCCCGCGCTCCCGCCATTTTTCTTCGCCGACCAGACAGGACACCCGGGGCTCATTCTCGGCAGTTGGGACGATCCTCCCCTCCGGCGCGAGGCCCGCAACTTCGAGAACAAGCTTGGTCCGGATCGCTTCCTGGAATTTTTCGCGATCCTTGATTGTCATGATGAAGGCACCCGGCCCTCCGATCACGCAGTCCTCGTAATACAGATCGAGATTCTCGATATCGGTCGTCAAATAGGACGGCTCCTTCACCATGATCGGCAGGCCGTTGATGATGATGCCTTTCTCAACGGCAGCGTCGCGCGCGCCGGTGACGGGGGCTCCGTCGTTGTTCGGCCCATCGCCGGAAATGTCGATGACGCGCCGCGACCCGCGATAGGGATTTTCTTCGAACAGCTGCACTGCGAAATTGATCGCGCCGGAAATCGAGGTGCTCGAACCTCGGCGAATCGGCGTTTTCATGATCTCGGCGGCCACGGCGTCCGCCGATTCCGGGCCGTCGATCACGCGCCACGGAATGATGATCCTGTCGTCGCCCGACATCGACCACTCGAAATAGGTCAGAGCCACCTTGCTGGCCGGACGGGCCCTTAGCGCCTGAAGAAAGTCTTTCGAGACGATGGCCTGTGCATAGCCCTCGCGCTGAATGGCGAGTTCGTCCAGATCCATCGAATAGGAGACGTCGACGGCGATAACGAGCTCGACATTGACGGACAGTGCGCTGTGCCTGGCGTCGGCTATCCCTGATTTCGGGCTCGGCGCGGCAATGCTGGCAACGTCACCTCCGACGATCGCCCCCGCAACAAGCACCGCCCCGACCGAGACACACCAGCGCATGGCGGCCCTCCCGTCCGTTCAAAAGCATGGTGACACCCAAAACGCGCATCGAAAAGCGGAAACATGCCTTTGCCTGCCCGGACACGGATGAGAGTTCCAGGCCCGCGCGAATGTCCGCGTCAGCGCGTCTCGCGGATATCTTCGAAGCGATGGGCGCTGCAATAAGATGCGCCTCAGCCGCCTGAACGCTCCGCCAGCCGCGCGCGGATGTCCGGCTTCAAGACCTTGCCGACCTTGGAACGCGGCAGGTCGTCCCAGACTTCGATCTGCTTCGGTGTCTTGACGCTGCCGATCCGCGCCTTGACTAAGGCAGCCAGCGCCGTCGCATCGACGCTTTGGCCGGCGCGGGGCTGCACCACGGCGACGATCCGCTCACCCCATTTCTCGTCCGCCAGCCCGATCACGGCGCAATCCTGCACCGCCTCATGCGCCCGCAGCGCGTTCTCGACCTCGATCGAGTAGACGTTGAACCCGCCGGTGATGATCATGTCCTTGGCGCGATCGACGATATAGAGGTAGCCGTCGTCGTCGATGTAGCCGATGTCGCCGGTGTGGTGCCAGCCATGCGCGGAGGCCTCCGCCGTAGCCTCGGGATTTTTGTAATAGCCCTCCATCACCAGCGAACCGCGGACCACGATCTCGCCGCGGGCGCCGGTCGGCAGCAAATTGCCGTCGCTATCCATGATGCCGGCCTGCACCAGCGGGCTGATCCGCCCGGCCGAGGCGAGACGCTCCATCGCGATCGTGCCGTCGGCATTGTAATGCTCGCTAGGTGCCATCATCGAGATCATCATCGGCGCTTCGGTCTGACCGAACAACTGCGCCATCGGCCCGATACGCTGGAGCGCTTCCGCAAGCCGCGCGGCCGAGATCGGCGCCGCGCCGTACCAGAAACATTGCAGAGACCCGAGCCTCGCGGAGTCGAGCTTCGGATGATCGAGCAGCATGTAGATCACGGTCGGCGGCAGGAAGGTGTGCGTGATACGGTAGCGCTCGATCAGATCGAGAAATTCTGCGATGTCGGGGTGATGCATGATCACGATGCGGCCGCCGAGCGCCATGATCGGGAAACACAGCACGCCGGCCGCGTGGGTCAGCGGCGCAAGCGCGAGGTAGATCGGGCGGCCCTTGAAGGGATAGCCCATCAGCGTCAGGGCCGTCATCGCCTCGATGTTGCGGCCCGACAGCATGACCCCCTTCGGCTTGCCTGTGGTGCCGCCGGTGCCCGGGATCATCGCGAGATCGTCGACCGCCTCGCGTTGATAATGGTCGTCGGCGAGGCCGGCGAGCCAGCTGTCGAACGAAGGCGCGAAGGGCAACTCAGCATCGAGGCAGACGACGGCGCGCAGCTTTGGCAGCTCTGCACGCACCGCCTCGACCATCGGCGCGAAGCTTGAATGAAACAACAGCAGGCTGCAGTCGAATTGCTCGAGGATGAGCCGATTTTCGACCGCCTCGTTGCGCGGATTGATCGGGCACCAGACCGCGCCTGCGCGGGAAATGCCGAACACGCAGGCAAACGCGACCGGATCGTTGCCGGAGAGGATTGCGACCTTCTCGCCGGCAGCAATGCCCGATCGCGCGAGCCCGCGCGCGACGCGGTAGCTCAGCCCCTGCACCTCGCCATAGCTGAGGTCGCGTCCATCCATGGTGAGGCACGGCGCGTCGGCGCCGAGCGAGGCACCTTTGTCCAGGTAATCGATGAAGCGCATGATCAACACCCGAAGCGGTAGCGGGTGACGCGGAGGTCCGCGCCACCCGCGATTGACTTAATCGTGCACGGTCAGAACAGGCTTGCTGACGAGCCCGAAGCTGCGCAATTGCCCGAGCAGCTCGTGATGGCCGAACGCCTGGCAGCCGGAGGCGAAGCCTACGCGCTTGGGCGGCTGCTGCAACAGATGGGCCGCAGCATAGGCCTGCAACATGCCGGTCTGCTTGTAGTTGCTGTTGCCGTTGATGACGCAGTGCGCGCGCCCCAACGGGCCGGAGGCATGTACCGAATCCATCGACTTGTTGACGCGCGGGTTCTCGCGCGGCGGCATGGTGTTCATCACACCGGCGGCGGTCTGCGCCAATGCGGCGTAGCGGTCGTCGGGATTCATATCCTTGGTCGCCTCCAGCGCGGCCGCGACGATCTGCGGCACGCCCAGCATCAGCGCGCGATTGAACACGCCGCCCAGCACCTTCACGTTGGCCACGCGCGGATCGCGCTTGAACCACACCGGGTGCGAGGTGCCTCCCCAGGGCAACGCCAGCGCCAGCTCGTGCTGACCAGGGATGGCGAGGTTGTAGAGGCCGGCATCGGGCTGATGCTCGACGTACTTGTTCTGCTCCAGGTAGTAGGCCTTGGCCATCGCGGCGTTGACCAGGATGGTCTGCGTCGATGCGATGGTCGGGCTGCCACCCCAGAACACGGCAATGTCCAGCGTGTCGAGGCCGGGCGTCTCCAGGCACAGCTGCGCGGCGATCTCGCCGGTGGTGTACATCTGCGCGATGCCTGGCGCCAACAGCAGCCCGGCATTGGCGAACTTCGTGCCCCACTCCTGCTCGAGCGTGATCAGCCAGTCCTGCTCACCGGTGGTGTCGGTGTAATGACACTTGGAAGCGAGGCAAGCCTGCACCACTTCGCCGCCGAACTTGGCGAAGGGACCCACGGTGTTGAGCACCACCGAGGCGCCCTTGAACAATTCAGTCAGCGCAGCCACGGTGTGCGGCACCTTGACCACCTCGTAGTCGGCGGTCTCGATGCCCGCTACATTCGACTTCATCGCGGCGTTGAGCTTCTCATTGCTGCGGCCGGCGGCGATGAAGGGGATGTTGTATTCGCGTAAGTATTCACAGACCAGCCGGCCGGTATAGCCGGAAGCGCCATAGACGATGACGGGCTTCTTCTCGCTCATTGCGTTCCTCCGAAATGCTTGTTGTCGGCTTTGTCGTTACATGCCCATGCCGCCATCGACCGGCAGTCCGATGCCGGTGATGAAGCGCGCCTCGTTCGAGCACAGGAACACCGCGGCATCGCCGATGTCCGTGACCTCGGCGAGACGGCCGAGCGGGGTTTGCTCCACCACCGAGCCGACTGCGGCGTTGACGTCGGCCGCGAGCCCGACCTTGACGATGTCGTTGGCGAGCTGCATGCCCATGTCGGTCGGGATCAGGCCCGGATAGATGCAGTTTACGCGCACGCCGAAACCGAGCTTGCCGGCTTCCATCGCTCCGACCCGCGTCATGCGGTCAACCGCGGATTTGGTGCCCGAATAGACCGCGATGCTCGGGAAGGCGATCGTTGCCGCAACCGAGGCGATGTTGACGACGGCGCCGCCCTTGCCGGCCGGCCCGCCCGGGCGCATGGCACGGAAGGCGTGCTTCATGCCGAGCACGGTGCCAACGATATTGACGTCGCACATCCGCCGCGCGTCCTCGGCCTTGATCTCGGAGATCAGCGACGTGATCTCGATGCCGGCATTGTTGATCAGAATGTCGTAGCCGCCGAGGGTTGCGACGGTCTTGGCAACCGCCTGCTCCCATTGAGCGTCGTCGGTGACGTCGAGCTGGACGAAGCCCGTGGCGACGTCTTCCTTCGCGATAGCGGCTGCGCTGGCGCGGCCGGTCTCTTCCAGGATGTCGGCGATCATGATCGAGGCGCCGGCTCGCGCCAACGCTTGCGCGATGGCCGCGCCGATTCCTCTAGCACCGCCGGTGACCAGGGCGTTCCTGCCTGCAAGGCTCTTCCCACTCATGACGCACTCCTCCGTTGCTGGTGATCGATTCGTGCTGCGCCAATCGGCGCGCACCAGGTCGATGGGCGCAGGCCTTTCGGCGGCACCCAGCGAAGCGTTCCTCCATGGTCGGACGTCTTGACGACTGTCCAAATTCTTGGTGCGAACCTCCGCCAAAATCTTGACACTTGTCAAGAACGAATTTGACAGTTGTCAAAGGAAGTGGTTGTGAGGGATGGAGCATTCCGCGGTCGACGCGGTATAAGTCCTTGAAAGAACGGGACTGAGGAAGGAACGAGATGGCGCGGCAGGTGACGGGAGCGGCCCGGCGTGTGGCTGATGCGGCCGAGGTGCTGCGCGACGAGAAGTTCAACGCGCGGCGCGTCGAGCTTGCCGAGGCCGCGCTCGAAACGCTTGGAGAGCTCGGCTTCGCACGCACCAGCCTGCGCGAAATCGCGCAGAACTCGGCGTTCACGCACGGCGTGTTCCACTATTATTTCAGCGACAAGCTCGACCTGATCTGCTGCTGCGTCCGCCACTACAAGGCGAAGTGCGTGACGCGATATGACGATGTCGTCGCGACAGCAACGAGCCGCGACGAATTGACGGAGGGTTTCCTCGCCAAGCTCGCAGCAACGCTGCAGAACGAAGCCCGTATGCACCGCCTTTGGTACGACCTGCGCTCGCAGGCGATGTTCGAGGCGGCGTTTCGCAAGGATGTACTCGAGATCGACAAGAGCCTGGAAGCGATGATCTGGCGCATCGCCTCCCGCTATGCCGAGCTCGGCGGCAAGCGGCCGGCGTCGTCGTCCGCCGCGCTCTATGCGCTGTTCGACGGTCTATTCCAAAGTGCGCTGCTTAAGCACCTCGCGGGTGACAAGACGGCGATTCCCGAACTGCTCGACGAAGTCCGGCGCCTGTTGCCGACGGTCTGCTGAAGCGCACGAGCGGCGCCGGCGAAGGCTCTGCAGCGCACCGCTCTCGACGATGCTTCGCATCGCGAGGGAAGCGCTGCGCTGCGTCCGGGGGACTAGAGCGGAGATGCACGCTCTTTCGAGACGCATCACTTCAAAAAGCCAAGTCCTTCGCGCGCCGTGTCCACGGCCCATTGGTCGCCCGGCGGCAGCGCGAGCACGCTTTTGAAATCCGCGCGCGCCTTGGCGGAGTCGGACAGCTTCATGTAGAGGATGCCGCGATTGACGAGCGCGATCTGATTGCCGGGATCGAGCCGGATCGCCTCGTTGTAGTCGGCGAGCGCGCGGTCGTTCTCGCCCATGTCGCGAAACGCACTGGCGCGATTGCTGTAGGCCATCGAATTTCCCGGCTGCAGCCGGATGCCCTCGTCGAAATCGGCAATGGCGCGACGATCATCACCCTTCTTGCGCCAGGCGGTTGCACGAACGAAGTAGGCCTTCTCGAAGGAAGGCATGATCCTGGTGACGTCATCAAGCTCGCGGATGGCATTGTCGGTGTCGTCCTTTTTCAGGAGAACGATGGCCCGGCAATAATGGCCGCCAGCGCTCCCGGGCTCCAGACGGACGGCGGTGTTGCAGTCGTCGAGAGCCTCGTCGATCTCGCCCTTGTTGAAATGGACGGTGCTTCGCAGCTCGTAGGGCCATGCGGCGGCGGGATTGCGCCGCATCGCCTCGTTGTAATCGGCGACGGCATGATCGGAGTCGCGCTTCGCCGCATACGCTTCCCCTCTCTTGATAAGAGCAAAGTAGGCTTGCTTGGGATTGCGTTCGATGGCCTCGGTAAACGCGCCGATCGCCAGATCGAAGTCGCGCTGGTTGAAATATTCGAGGGCACGGGAGGTGTAGGACGGACCGTAGCCGGGATCGAGGCGAATGGCCTCGTTGTAATCGGCCAAAGCGCGATCCCGTTCGCCCTTCGCCGAATAGGCGCGGCCGCGGCAGTTATAAGCCCGCCCGAAATTCGGATCGATCCGTATCGCGGCGCTGCAATCCTCGAAGGCGCGATCCCTGTCCCGCTTGAGGTACCAGGCTTCGCCACGCAGCTCGTAAGCAACCGCGTTTGTCGGATCAGCCGCAATGATCTCGGTCTTTTCGGCGATGACGCGGTCGTTGGACGTATCATCGGCATGAACGGCAACCGTCACGGCAATGGTGACCGCGCAAAACAGACCGAAAATCCGGCCGATCGAACCGCAATTCATGGCTCAAAAAACCCTGCATCGAACCCGCGCCGGGTCGCGCAAGCGGGTGACGGTCGTATCCGGCGGAGAAACATCGCAGCGCCCGGCTGCGAAAATAAGTCGCAGACGGCGGGGCTTCGGTTCGAACGAGTAAGTGCCGCCTCTGCGGTCTCACCAGGCGTAGCGCAGGACGCCCTTGCCGGCGTAGCTGCGCGTGAGGTTCGAGAACTCACCTTCAAACGTCGCTGCCGTAGACCAGCCGTTCAGCCATTGCCTTTCCACTGAGGCCGTGACGAGCGCGGCCTCAGTGGCTTGCGCTGCGCCGTTGACGACGAAACTCGCGCCGGGCAGCGTCTGGAAGGTCGCTCCGATCGCGCGATCGGGGTTGAAGTCATGGACCCAGGCGAGGCGGCCGCGCAGCGTGGTGACGCCGTCCGCCGCGGCAAAGGATTTGTCGGCACGCAGGCCGAATTCGCTGCGGGTGTCGGTGACGCTCTTCGCAGCGTAGCTCAGGGCAAAGGTGCTGGTCCCCGTGATTGCCTGCTCCGTATAGGACGGCAGGTCGAACGTGGTGAACTGGACTGCGGCATAGGGCGTGAGGCCAACGCCGCCGATCACGGGCGCCACGAAGCGATAGCCGCCTTCGAGCCGGCCGGACCAGGCGTTGGCATTGAAGCGGGCCTGGAGGTGATCGGCCCCGGCGATGGTCACAGTGCGATCGGTGGTGACGTCCTGCCAGCCATAGGCCAGCGCGCCCGTGACATAGGCCGCCCCGGCATTGTGCCGCACGAACGCGCCGGCCTGGAACAGGTCGGAGCGGCCAGTGCCGCCATTCGCCACCGAGAAGCTGGTGCCGCCGCCGGCAAGGGCAAAGCCCGCGACGGTGTTGGGCGAGAACCAGTAGTCGGCTCCCGCCGCAGTGCCTGCGATGCGGCTGGTGGTGCTGTTCGAACCGAGCGTCGCATCGCCGTCCGTGGTCTGCGAGCCGCCGAAGCCAGCGGCCCAGACATTCCAACGCTGCGCGAAGGTCTGCGCCGGCGCCTTGCGCGACATCGCGGCATAGGCGTCGCGCTCGGCGCTCGTGCGCTTGCGGCCGCCGGCATAGGCGAGCGCATCGCTGTCGTCAGTTGCGTAGCCCGTCGCACCGGACGACGAACGCGGATCGCCGCGCCCGGCGGCGAACGGATCGGTCAGCACGCCCATGAACTGGTTCATCGCGTTGAACGTGGTCTGCTGCGTGCCGGCCGCCGTCTCGCCCGAAACCTGCGTCAGCGGATTGAGCAGAGCATTGCCCGAGAGCGCGAACAGCGGGTTGAAGCCGGCCGGCAGGGGAGCGCCGCCGATCAGCGCACTATCGATGCCCGCCGCGACGTTCCTCTGATTGACGTTGGCGTTGCCCGGCAGCGACGGCGACAGCAGGCCGGCATCGAGCGTCAGCAGCACGTCGTTGCCGACATAGCTCAGCCGCGCGTTGCGGGCGAAGCTGGTGGCGGTGAGGAAGTCGACACCGGAGAAGGTGCCGTTCACCGTGCCCGCCGTCGCGATCGTATAGGTCGTGGTCGCCGCGACGCGCGCCAGCGGATCCACCATCACCTTGCCGGCGAGGCCAGCCGTACCGCTGACGTTGAGCCGGTCGGCACTGTGGGGGTCAACGTCCACGATGAATTTGCCGCCCCCGCTCTGAACGAAATTGCCGGTGAGCGTCGTGGTGCCGACAGTGCCGAGACCTGATGGAGCCAGGATGCCGCTATTGCCCAGCATGTTGCCGGCGCCGAGATCGACCGTCGCGCCGCTGTTGAGCACGCTGCCCGAAAGATTGTTGAAGGCGTTCGTGCCGCTGCCGAGACCGACATTGCCGGTGACCGTGCCGGCATTGTTCACCGTGTCGTTGCCGGTGCTGGCAACGATGGCGTAAAGGCCTCCCGCGACCGTCGCTGTCGCACCGATGGTCAAGGTATTGGTTACGCCGCCGGCCATATTAACGCCCGCAGCAGCGCCGGATAAGACACCGCCATTGACCGTGACGCCGATATTGCCGCCCGCACTCGCATAGATCGCGTTGCCGGTTGTCGAGGTGACGTTGCCGGTGCTGTTCAGCGTGGTGGTGCCCACGCTCTCGGCGTGGATGCCGTCGCCATACGCACTGACATTTCCCCGGCTGATGACCGACGTGTAGCCGGCATAGCCAACGGCATGAATTCCTTCAGCGCCGGACGAGGTGATGTCGCCGGTACTGTCCACCGTGACGTAGTACCCGAGCATCCCACCCGCAAACGCGTAAATGCCGTAATCGCGCGCGCCGATGTTTCCCCGGCTCGTCACCACGACGGCATTCGTCCCCACGAGATACATGCCGGTGCCGTTGCGCGAGGTAATGTCGCCGATGCTGTCCACGTTGGTGCCGATCTGGGCGCCCGCGAGGATGCCGTAGTCGTTGCCGACGAGATTGCCGCGGTTGGTAATGTAGACGTCGTTCAGAGCATCCGCATAGATAGCCATGCGGTCGGACGTGATGTTACCTCCATCATGCGTGATCCTTACGGATCCTCGCCCCGAGTTCCCTTGAATGCCGAAAAGGGCAGAGATGTTTCCGCTGTGCCGGATCACTGCATCGCCAAGATCTGCGGAGGCGAGGATGCCGGCGGTCGCGGCAATGTTTCCGATGCTGTCGATCGTGGCACCAAAGTCAGCGAACGCGTAAATACCGAGACTGGCCGCGTTGATATTTCCGACATTGGTGACAGAGATGCCGTAGGTGTACGTCTTGGCATAAATGCCGCTACCATTGCTGGAGGTGATGTCGCCGCTGTTCGTGATGGTGATGGCGTCGCCATAGCCGGAATGGGCGTTAGCGTAAATGCCATCAAGATATGCAGTGATTGTGCCGCGGCTGGTGATGTTGATGTCGACGATGCCGAAAAGGCCAACTGTGGATGCGTGGATGCCGAAACCGCCAGCCGAGCTGATGTCGCCGGTGTGGTTGATCGTCACCACCCCGGTTTCCCACGACCCCGTCGCGGCGGACGAGGCACGAATGCCATCGGCGGCTCCGGTCACGATGATGGAATGGGGCGCCATGTCGTTGTTGATGGTGACCGCGCCGCTCGAGCGCACGAATTCTATACCGGACGTGCCGGCGGCCGGCGCGATATTGGTCGTCAGCGAATTGGCGTTGAGCGTGTCGACGAGGGCCTGGTTGAAATCAGCGGCACCGATCCCGGCCGATTGATCGCCGGTGCAGCTCGCGGTCGTCCCGGCCGTCGTGCAGCCATTTGGTCCGGCTTGCGCCGGCCGCGGTTCCATCAGCCACAGCGCGCCGCTGGCCGCTGTCCCAAGCAGCGCCACGCGCCAGCCACGGCTCGCGCTCAGCGCCTGGACCGTGCTCGCCCCTTCGCCGGCAGGAGCGCGGTCGTTGGTAAGATCCGATTCGGCAAGTCGGGCGAATCGCGCCCGATCGTCTTGCCGCCGTCCCGCGGTTGCGCCGAAGCGCAACGGCACCTTTTTCTTCCCCATCACGTCCACCCGCGTGCCCCTTGCGTCCTGGGGCGACCTTAAGGGACTCGGGCGCGGTACAATGTGCCGGGCGTCTCAAGCGGAAAAGTTTTCGCGTTGTCGGTTCTTGCAGGATCACCACATCCCGCGCGCGCATGCCACGAGGATGGCCGGCGTGCATTGGCAATTGCGTGGATCGATTCCGCTTCTCAGCGGACGACGAGGACAGGCGACGTTACGCCGCGGTCGCCGGCGGCAGCGCCAGCACCGAATAGATCGCCTGGGCGTCGCGCGAGGCGCGGAGCTTCTTGGCGATGTCCTGGTCGCGCAGAAGGCGGGCGATGCGGGCGAGCGCCTTGAGGTGATCGGCGCCGGCGCCTTCGGGGGCGAGCAGCAGGAAGACGAGATCGACCGGCTGGCCATCCATCGCCTCGAAATCGATCGGACGATCGAGGCGCGCGAATAGGCCGAAGATCTTTTCCAGCTTGGGCAGCTTGCCGTGCGGAATGGCGACGCCGTAGCCGACCGCGGTGGTGCCGAGCTTCTCACGCTGCAGCAGCACCTCGAACACGGAGCGTTCGTTCTGCCCGGTCAACTCGGCGGCCTTGGCCGCGAGCTCCTGAAGCGCCTGCTTCTTGCTGTTGACCTTCAATGCCGGGAGAATCGCCTCGGGTGCGACCAGATCGGTAATCGGCATGGAAGGTTTCCGAGGTGAATTAAACCGTCAGGTTCCGAATTGGCCAGCTTGGTCAAACCATGCCTGGCCGGCATCAAGAAGGTGAAGCAGGAGGGGGACTTAGCCCCGATCCTGATGTGGGGCGCTTCTACTCCAACGCAATCCCGGTGCCAACTGCTGCGTGCGGCTTTGCCCCGCTCATTGTTAAGGGCTGCGGTTGGTACGGGGGCCGGTTCCAGCCCTTAACCGTCCGGTTTGGGCCCCGGCGGGTCGATCCAGCCGACATTGCCGTCGGCCCGGCGGTAAATGATGTTCACCCGGCCGCTGGAGCCGTGCTGGAATACCAGGCAGGGCGCTCCGCTGAGGTCGAGCTCCATCACCGCCTCGCTCACCGATAGCTGTTTCAGCGAGGTGGTGGCCTCGGCGATGATGACGGGACTGTAGCCGGTGACCTCGTCCTCGTCCTCACCCTCGCCCGGCGCCTCCAGCACGTAGCTCGTGGCGTCCATGGCGGCCAGCGCCGCGGAGGCGACATGGGCCTTGCGGGCCGAGCGGTCCTTGAGCCGGCTCTTGTAGCGCTTGAGCCGCTTCTCGATCATCAGGAGCGCCTGGTCGGCGCTGGCATAGGCATCCGGCGCGTTCGAATCGGCCTCCAGCGTAATTCCCGTATCAAGATGCAGGGCACAGTCGGTGCGGAAGCCGAAGCCATCCTTGCTCAGGGTGATGTGGCCGGAATAGTTCCCGTCGAAATATTTACGCAGGACCTCGTCGGTCCGATCGGTCACGCGGCCGCGCAGGGCGTCGCCGACGCTGACGCTCTTTCCCGAGATTCTGAGGGTCATGTGATGCCTCGCTTGGTTTTAAGTGCCCAGCTTGGATCGGTCTCGATGGGGGATCGAGAGTAGCGCGATTTCGCGCCAGCGCAATCAGGCCGGCTCGGTGTTGCGGGAGCGATCGGGCATTGCGGTGGAGAGGACGTTACCAAGAGCGCTCTGCTTGTCACGGCGGCGTTGCACCGAAGAGGGAATGCGCATGGCTTCGCGGTACTTCGCGACCGTGCGGCGGGCAATATCAATTCCCGAGGCGCGTAAGCGTTCCACGATGGTGTCGTCCGACAGGATCGCCGACGGAGCTTCCGAATCGATCAGCTGCTTGATGTGGTGGCGCACGGCCTCGGCGGAATGCGCCTCGCCGCCGTCGGCGGAGGCGATCGAGGCCGTGAAGAAATATTTCAATTCGAATGTGCCGCGATTTGTCGCCATGTACTTGTTGGCGGTGACGCGCGACACGGTCGATTCATGCATCTGGATGGCGTCGGCAACGGCCTTCAGATTCAGCGGCCGCAGGTGCGCCACGCCATGGGTGAAGAAGCCGTCCTGCTGGCGCACGATCTCCGTCGCAACTTTCAGGATGGTGCGGGCGCGCTGATCGAGCGCGCGCACCAGCCAGGTCGCGTTCTGGAGCGCGTCGGTGAAATAGGACTTGTCGCCGTCCTTGCCGACCTTCTTCGAGAGTTGCGAATAGTAGGTCTGGTTGACCAGCACGCGCGGCAAGGTGTCGCTGTTGAGCTCGACATGCCAGCCGCCATCCGGGCCCGGGCGGACATAGACGTCGGGCACCATGGTCTGGAGCCGCGCCGAGCCGAACTTCATGCCGGGCTTGGGATTGAGGCGGCGGATCTCGCCGATCATGTCGGCGATGTCCTCGTCGTCGACGCCGCAGAGCTTGCGCAGCGAAGCGATGTCGCGCTTCGCGAGCAGATCGAGGTGCTCGACGAGGGCCTGCATCGCCGGGTCGTAGCGGTCGAGCTCGCGGAGCTGGATCGCCAGGCATTCGCTCAAATTGCGCGCGCAGACGCCGGGCGGATCGAATTTTTGCAGCACGGCAAGGACGTCCTCGACGTCGGCTTGCGATGCGCCAAGGCGCTCGGCGGCCTGGCCGAGATCCGGCGGCAGATAGCCGGCCTCGTCGACGAGGTCGATCAGGTACTGGCCGATCATGCGCTGCGCCGGGCCGGTGAAGGCGACCGAGAGCTGCTCGGCAAGATGGTCGCCGAGCGTGATCTCCGCGGCGACGAAGGCTTCGAGATTGTAGTCCTCGTCGCCGGAGGCCCCGCCGCCCCATTCGGTATAGGTGGTCGGCGCCGCATCCTGGGCGTTGCGCGCGGCGGCCTCGGCCGGTTCCTCGGAGAAGACGTTGTCCAGGCCCGTATCCAGGGTCTGCTCGATCTCGGCGCGGGTGCCGAGATCCTTGCTCATCCATTCTTCCTGGCCCGGCTCGAACGCCTCGCCCGGACCGCCACCCGGCTCGTCGTTGTGGCCACCGTCGGAGTCGCTGAACTGGCCGGTCTCGGCCGGGGCTTCACCCGCGGGCGGCTCGTCGTTGGCCCGCTCCAGCAGGGGGTTCCGCTCGAGTTCCTCTTCCACGAAGGTCGTGAGATCGAGGTTGGACAATTGCAGCAGCTTGATCGCCTGCATCAGCTGCGGCGTCATGACCAGCGACTGCGATTGCCGGAACTCTAATCTCTGCGTGAGCGCCATGAAGCAAGAACCGATCCCAAAAGTTGGTCCGATTTTTGCTTATCCTAGTCTTGGCGCGATGTACACGGCTTGACGAACGGGAAAAAAGGGCTAGAGGCGGAATTCCTCGCCAAGGTAAAGCCGGCGAACGTCGGGATCGGCGACGATCTCATCCGGGCTACCCTCGGTCAAGATTTCACCGGCATAGACGATATAGGCACGATCGGTCAGGCCGAGCGTCTCGCGCACATTGTGGTCGGTGATCAGCACGCCGATGCCGCGGTTGGTGAGATGGCGGACGAGGTCCTGAATGTCGCCGACCGCGATCGGATCGATGCCAGCGAAGGGCTCGTCGAGCAGCATGTAGTTCGGACGCGTCGCCAGCGCGCGCGCAATCTCGACGCGGCGGCGCTCGCCGCCTGACAGCGCGATCGACGGCGATTTCCGCAAGCGCGTGATGTTGAATTCGTCGAGCAGCGAGTCGAGCTGCTGCTCGCGCTTCTTGCGCGAGGGCTCGACCACTTCGAGCACGGCGCGGATATTCTGCTCGACGGTGAGGCCGCGAAAGATCGAGGCTTCCTGCGGCAGATAGCCGATGCCGAGCCGCGCGCGCTGATACATCGGCAGCTTAGTGACGTCGTGGCCGTCGAGCTCGATCGCGCCGCGATCGGGCTTGATCAGGCCGGTGATCATGTAGAACACGGTGGTCTTGCCGGCGCCGTTCGGGCCGAGCAGGCCGACCGCTTCGCCGCGGCGCACATAGATGCTGACGCCGCGCACCACCTGGCGGCTGCCGAAACTCTTTTCCACGCTATGCACAGCCAGGAAACCCGGCCGCTTCAGAAGCTGCGGTCCGCCGGCGCCGTTGGGCCTGCTGGCGGCCCTCACGGGATGCACCGCCTGGGCACGCGGCGGTTCGGTCTGGTAGTCGGCTTGGTAGTCGGCCTGGAAATGGTCGGGCGCGCGCATCTGGTCGCGCGCGATCGGCGATGCATCCCGCACCGGGCTGGGCACGAGACCGCCGACGCTGTCACCGAGGGCAGTGATGTCCTGGCGCGCAAATCCTGGCCGGCCGCGCTTGGCGGGGCGCCGACGGAACATGCTGAAGAGATCGACCATCCCGCCTTCTAGCCTTTCACGACAATCCTGCGCGATGATCCGCGCGTGATCCCGCGATCTGCCGCACCGGCCTTGCGATTCGCCGGCACAGCATGAGTGAAGGGATGTCTCATGCCCAGTGAAACACGCCCGAAAAGCGGCGAACCCCGCTTGGAAAGCCCTTCGCGCTAGATACAGCCTCGCCGGGCAAGCTTCAACCTCGGATCGGGAGAATCTGGCCCAAGCGATTGAAGTTACTTCAGGAATTTACTTTTGTTTGCCTGCGCCGGGCAATTGCAGAGGCGGCGCCGGAGCGGGCTTGCCCGGGCTCCCCGATCCGCAATCATTGCTGCCGCCCTGCGGCAGCAATGCCTGCACCCTGCCGCTGTCGGATTCCACCCGCGAGACGCCCGTGGTCATGTCGACCGCCAGACGGTCGCCGCGCAGCACGTTCCTGCACTGCGTGAGAACGACGCCGCCGAGCATGGTGATGAGGTTGGTTTTGGTGTCGAACACGGCGGTCTCGCCTGTTACCACCTGGTCCTTCTGGGTGACGACGACGTTGCCGCGCGCTTCCAGCCGCTTGATCGAGGAACTGCCGCCCGGCCCCGGCTGCGCCGACTGCATCGGCGCACCCTTGGTCCCCTTCGCCGCGGGCTGCGGCGCGGCCGGCTTGTCGCCGCCGCCGGAGTCGTAAAACACCACGAGCGTCTTCGAGGTCATGGTGGTGTCGCCCTGGATGACCTTCACATTGCCGGAGAAGGTCGCCTCCTTCTTCTTGTCGCGCATCTCGAGCGAGGCGGCTTCGATCTGGATCGGCTGGTCGCGGTTTTGCGAAAAGCCCTGCATTGCGTTGGGCACGCCTTGCATCGTGCTCTGCGCGACGGCCGCACCGGTTGCGACCAGCGCGACGGTGAGCGCGGCCACACCGAGAATGGCGCACCGCTTGTCTTCGTTGCGCGAAAAGAATCTCATCATGAAAATCACTTTGAATTGGCCGACTTGTTCTGAGGCGTGCGTGTCTTCACCGGCGGCGCGGGCTGCTCGGCCGGCGCAGGCTGGGCGGCAGCGGGATCGTCCAGCTTGTCCAGATGCATCACCACATTGCCCTCGAAGCGGATGACGTCGCCGCCTTCCGTGATCCGCAGCCGGTCGGCGGTCAGCGTTCCGTTGGTCAGCTTGACGTCGACATGCTCATCCGAGGAGACCGTTCCCTTGCCCATGTCGACGAAGGCCGAGTTCAGCCGCGCCTCATAGCCGGACGAGGTGCGCAGGAAGATATCCTTGTGCAGGTCGAGCTGCTGCTGCTTGTTGTCGAAGCGGCCGGTGCGCGCATCGAGCAGCAAAGTGGATTTGTCTTCCATCAGCACCTTTGCGCGCAAATCATTGAGATCGACATGATCGGGGTCGGTGATGTCCTGCGTCGCGGTCTTGGCCCAGAGCTCGTAGGGCCGCTGGTCCGGGGTGAAGCCGGACATATGCGGCGTTTCCATCGTGATCTTGGTGCCCGTCACCACGAGATTTCCGGAGTCGAGCTTCACGGGGATCTGGAAGGGATTGAGGAAAGTCGAGACGGCGACGATCGCGGCCATGGACGCAGCCACCGTCACCGGCACCGCGATGCGCAGAATCCGCACCAGGCGGCTGTGGCGCGCCGCGCTGGCAAACTTCGCCGCAAGCGCGGCGTCGTAGGTTGGATTCTGGGCCGAATTCACCTGAGCTCCCGAGGTGTCGCTCGTCTCGTCCGGTTGACGGGCGCACGCCATTGTATCCGGCGCCGCCTGAATATGCAGCCTGCGACAGGCCGCACGAAAGTGTCCGAAACGGGGCGGCAGCCCTAAGCTAACAGCGGCCCGAGGCCTCAGGAATGCGCGAAAATGTCCTCTTCCGCCCAGCCCTGGAGATCGAGCAGAGCGCGGGTCGGCAGGAAGTCGAAACAGGCTTTTGCCAGCGCGGTGCGGCCTTCCCGCACCAGCATGGCGTCGAGCCGCTCGCGCAGGGCATGAAGGTGCAGCACGTCGGAGGCGGCGTAGGCGAGCTGCGGCTCGGTCAGGCTGTCGGAACCCCAGTCGCTGGATTGCTGCTGCTTGGAGAGGTCGACATTGAGCACCTCGCGCACGAGGTCCTTGAGGCCATGCCGGTCGGTGTAGGTGCGGGTCAGGCGGGAGGCAATCTTGGTGCAATAAATCGGGCCGGTCATGACGCCAAACGTCTGGTACAGCACCGCGACGTCGAACCGCGCGAAGTGGAAGATCTTCGTGATCGCAGGATTGGCCAGCAGGGCCTTCAGGTTCGGCGCGTCGGTGTGGCCCTTGGGGATCTGCACCACGTCGGCGCTGCCGTCGCCGGGCGAGAGCTGCACCACGCAGAGCCGGTCGCGGTGCGGGTTCAGCCCCATGGTCTCGGTGTCGATCGCCACCGCTCCGGTGTAGCGGGACAGGTCGGGCAGGTCGCCGCGATGCAGGCGTACGGTCATGGCGTTTCAAAACCTCAATCGAATTGGTCGGTCGGCATCATAAGCTAATCGGGTTGCCCGCGATCTAGCCACTGGCGGCGGGCCGCGCAAGCGGCAGCTGTGCCCGCCGGGGCGCGGTCAGATCGCCGCCAGCATGATGCAGATCATCGCCGCCACCGTCGTGCGGCTGGCACCATCGCGAAAAGTGTAGAGAATCGGGTCGTCGGGCATCTCGCGGCGATGCGCCATCATCAGGGCGCGGCCGAACCAGTAGAGCAGCAGCGGATTGAGCAGCCATAACATCCAGGGACGGCTGTAGAGCGGCGTCACCGCGGAGGAGGAGACGTAGAGCGAGAACACGGTCACCGCGTTCATGGCGCTCGCCGCCGCCATCGCGCCGATGATGTGCAGGTCGGTGATCCTGTAATCGCGGTTGGAGGGATCGGCGAGGCCGGCGCTCTCGCGCATGCTGAGCTCGCTGAAGCGCTTGATCAGCGCCAGCGAGGTGAACACGAACAGCGAGAAGATCAAGAGCCATTCCGACAGCACCACGCCGACGCCGACCGCGCCGGCGATGATGCGTAGCGTGTAGAGGCCGGCGAGTGTCACGACGTCGACCAGCATCTTGCGCTTGAGCACGAGCGAATAGGCGATCGTCGTGGCGAGATAGCCACCGAGCACGCCGAGGAACAGAGGCGAGATGCAGAGGCTGGCGGCAACCGCGAGCAGCCACAGCGCGGGAATCGCAAGCAGCGCCGAGGACATCGGCAGTCGACCTGCCGCCAGCGCGCGATGGCGCTTGGTCGGATGCTGCCGGTCGGCTGAGAGATCGAGCAGATCGTTCATCAGGTAGGCACCCGACGCGCAGGCCGAGAACGCGAGGAACGCCAGCAACGCGTAGCCGAGCGTCGCAAGATTCATCTGATGCGCCGTGATCGCCGGCACGAACACCAGCGTGTTCTTGGCGTATTGATAGACGCGCAGCGCCTGCGCCCAGGTTTTGAGGCTGGCACGGCTGCTGCCGCGCGTCTCGATGCGCTCCATGGAGGCGCGGTCGAACGGCAGCCGGTCAGGCGCCGCGAGATCGGCCGGCGCAACGACGCCATCGAACCCGAGATGCGCGGCAATGCCCGCCGCGTGATGCGCAAACCGGCCGGCCACCAGATAAATCTTGTCGCCCCGCGCCCGCGCCGCCAGGGCCTGGTTCAGCACGTCGGCATCATAGGGCAGATGGGCGTAGTCGAGCTCGGCCTGCGCCAGGATATCCGTGAGCGCCGCCATGCCCGGGCGTCCACCCGCGCCGAAGCGGGCCAGCATCCGGCCGGGGCTGGAGAACAGCGCTTCCAGCAGCAGCTCGGAACGGAGCAGGGCGCCTTCGAGATCGATGACAAGCGTCCGCGCCGCGGCGGGAACCGCCGACGGTGTGGGGACGCCCGAATCGTAGTGCCAGGCAGGCTGCTCCATCCGAAAACGCTCTGACTTGCCGCAACATGACCGGCCCTGAGGCCGGGGAGCAGGGAAATGGACGGCCGAGAGCCTAGGGGGCATTCGCTAAGGGCGACTTAACCGGGGGGAGAAGGGCCGGCGCCCCTGGGGGATGCCGGGTCCAGGCCATGCACCCTGCTGTTGCATGGATCCCACAACCCGGCGCCAGCTTCATGTTCCGGCGGGGCTTTTGCCGCGCGCCCCGTGAAAATCCTCCCGGCCGACCCCATCTGCGAGTTTTCGCGCGCTCGCCCGCCGCCCACAATGAAATCAGGTGTCATGACCGAACAGACGCTCGCTGCGCCTATCGACGACCAACAGGAACGCCAGCGCGGCTTTACGCGCTACCAGGCGCTCCTGATCGCACTGCTCGCGTTCACGCAGTTCACGATCATTCTCGATTTCATCATCATGTCGCCGCTCGGCGCCATCCTGATGCCGGCGCTCGACATCACGGCCGGGCAATTCGGCGTCGCGGTGTCGGCCTACGCGTTCAGCGCGGGACTGTCGGGGATCCTGGCCGCGGGCTTTGCCGATCGCTTCGACCGCAAGCGCCTGCTGCTGTTCTTCTATGTCGGCTTCACGCTCGGGACCCTGCTCTGTGCCGCCGCGCAGACCTACCACGTGCTGCTGCTCGGCAGGATCGTGACCGGATTGTTCGGCGGCGTGATCGGCTCGGTCGTGCTGGCCATCATCACCGATTTGTTCGCGCTGCACCTGCGCGGCCGCGTGATGGGCTTCGTCCAGACGGCGTTCGCCGCGAGCCAGGTGCTCGGCATTCCCGCGGGGCTGTTTCTCGCCAATCACTGGAACTGGCATGTCTGCTTCGTTGCGATCGTCGGCTTGTCGATCGTCGCGATCGCCGTCATCGCCTTCGCGATGGAGCCGGTCGACGCGCATCTGAAACTGAAGCAGGACAGAAACCCGTTCCGCCATCTGATCGCGACCATCGGACAGCCGCGCTATACGCTGGCCTTCGCCGTCACGACGTTGCTGGCGACGGGCGGGTACATGCTGATGCCGTTCTCCAGCGCCTTCACCGTGCATAATCTCGGCATCGACATCCTGCATCTGCCGACGATCTATCTCGTCTCCGGCCTGTTCAGCATCGTCACGGGACCGCTGGTCGGCAGGGCGAGCGACGCGTTCGGCAAGTACCCGACCTTCGTCTTCGGCAGCGTGGTGTCTGTCATCATGGTGCTGATCTACACCCATCTCGGCCACGTCTCGCTCGCGACCGCGATCCTCGTCAACGTGCTGATGTTCGTCGGCATCTTCTCGCGCATGATCCCGTCGCAGGCGCTGATGTCGGCGATCCCCGACCCCAGCCAGCGCGGCTCGTTCAGTGCGGTCAGCGCGTCGCTTCAGCAACTCTCCGGTGGGCTCGGTTCGGTCCTCGCCGCCGCCATCATCGCGCAACAACCGGATGGTTCGCTGCTCCATTTCGACCGGATCGGCTACGTCGTGGTCGCGTCGGCAATCGTCTCGCTGGTCGCGATGTACTTTGTGCAGAAGGCTGTGGCAGAGCGGACCGGGAGACGGGTGGTCTGAGGGCTCGACTTGAAAAAGCCCGCTATGCCCGCCCGCCGGCCAGCCTTTCAAGCTGGTCGTGAAGCTGCGCAGGAAGATACGGCTTGGGGATGAACCTCGCCCCGAGTGGGATGTCATCCGCTGCCGGGCTGAGTTGGCCGGACGTAATGAGGAGCCGCACGGGCGGCCATCGGTCTCTGATCACCGCCGCCAGCCGAAGGCCATCCATCGAGCCCGGCATCTGGATGTCGGTAAAGACGACGGTGATCGCCGGTTCCGTCTCCAGCAGATTGACAGCCTCGTCCGCGTCGGCCGCCTCGAAGACATCGAAGCCCATATCCCGCACCATGTCAGCCGCGTTCACGCGGATGAGGAAGTCATCTTCCACGATGAGGATCACGTCCCTATGCTGGCTGAGATTGGACACTTATGCTCCGGCATAACCGAGCATAAGGTTTGAACGGCTTCTTTGTTCCACAGAACGTCTTGCAAAGGATCGCGTTTGTTAGAGCAGGGCGTTAGGGTTCACCATGGCAATTGACATCAAGGCGGACGTGGATGCCGTCCAGCAGATTGGGGCAGTTCCCAAAGTTCTGGATTTGGCCGCACGCATAACGGGCATGGGCTTCGTCGCCATAGCGCGCGTAACTTCAGATCAATGGATTTGCTGCGCCGTTCGGGACAGCATCGCCTTTGGCCTTGAGCCGGGCGGAGAACTGCGTGTCGAGACGACCATCTGCAACGAGATCCGGCAGCACGGCAACACGGTCGTCATCAACGATGTGCAGACGGACAGCGACTTCTGCAATCATCCGACACCGGCCATGTATGGATTTCGCAGCTACATCTCAGCTCCCATCGTCCTGATCGACGGAGCCGTCTGGGGAACATTGTGCGCCATCGACCCCACGCCTCGACAACTTCGTACGCCTGAAATCCTCGACACGTTTCAGCTGTTGGCCGAACTGATCGCTGCACAGCTCGAACTCAATCAACGTCTGGAGCGGAGTCAGGCCGATCTCATCGACGAGCGAAAAACGGCAGAGCTTCGCGAGCAGTTCATCGGCGTATTGGGGCACGATCTTCGTAATCCCCTCGCAGCCGTCGATGCAGGCATGCGCGTGCTGCTGAAGAACCTCGACACCGGGCGGGCGCCCGAAATCGCGCTCGGCGTTCAAAAAGCCGTCTATCGCATGGCCGGCATCGTCGAAAACGTCATGGACTTCGCGCGAGGCCGACTTGGCGGAGGCCTTACGATCAAGCGAGATGCGACGCTGCCTTTGGCGCCGGTGCTGGAGCAAATCATCGCGGAGTTCAGGACGGCTTGGCCGACCGTGACGATCAGTTCATCGGTCCAAATCGAAGAGCCCATCAGCTGCGATCGGAGCAAGATGGGCCAACTTTTCTCGAACCTGCTCGGGAATGCAATTACGTACGGTGACCAGAGTAGGCCGATCCACGTCGTAGCCAGAACCTTGGACGGAACGTTCGATCTGACGGTGTCCAACGAAGGCCCGCCAATCTCCGAAAAGGCGCTGGCAAACCTCTTCAAGCCATACACGCGAGGCGACCGGCCCAGTCAGCAGGGTCTGGGACTTGGTCTTTACATCGCTTCGCAAATCGCCCAGGCCCATGGCGGCAAATTGAGTGCGATATCGACCGGACGCGAAACGACCTTCTCTTTCGAGATGCCGATCTAAGCGGGCCGGGAGCAAGATCGTCTGGAGCCAGGTTATTGCTTTACGCTGGCCGGGAAAATGAGCGACTGATCATCGATCTCCTGATCCGGGAGCTGATGGACGCCCGCCATGGCGTGCAGCTCGACCAAGGGCGGCATGGCCGCTGCGGATAGCTCTATCGAGCGAGGTTGCGTCCTGAAGATCAGGGCAGAAGCGGCGATCAGAGCTGCAACGACGAAACAAGCGATCAGCGACCGGCGCATATGGCGTCTCCCACGTCTATGTGGAGAACAGAAAGCTTAACAAACAATAATGACCGCTAAACGCGGGCGCTCGACTCAGCGAACGCCGTTGTGGCGGACTCCTGCACGAAATGATCAAGGATGCCGGCGGCACCAAGTGCGACGACGGCGGCGAACAGACAGGCAATTATGAAAACGCGCATTCTGTTGATCCCTACCCCTGCAACCTAGCACGCTTCCAAACGGATTTGTGCAGCGGCCGTACAAAACGCTGTGTTCAACCTGGAAGTGCGAAGGCCTCCGCCTCGATATCGATGAACGTCCGTCCGAGCGCGCCGACCGCCGCATAGAAGTCCGCCGAACTGGCCCGCTCGAGATCAACGAAAAAGCGCCTCATCCAGCGTGAAACATGCTGATCAAAGAAAATGCGCTCGGCATCCGCTGGCGCTGGAATGCTCCCGCCGGCGAAGCCTGCCATGATCTCACAGAGAAATCCCGCGTGATCTTCGGGCTCCGTACGTTCCGGAGCCGCTTCGAGGCCGAGACCCTCGAGAGTTTCCCGCAACCGCGCGAGTGGACGGCCATACAGGGTATCGGACAGGTAGTGTGACGCATAAGGCAGCAGCGCCCCCTTGCCCAACCCTGCAAAGAGGGCGAAGAACTCGCTCGATGCGGCCTGCTCATTGGTCCGGCGCGCTGCATCCGCCAGCGCCATGTGCGCCTTGCCCATCGCACTCGCATCGCTGTGCAATGCAGAGATCCGGCGCAGCAGCTGCGCGTCCGGGCTGCGCGTCAGCAACGTCGCCAACAGGGCATATTCCTGCGCCCGGGCGAGGTCGAATTCATCGACGATACGCACTGAAGCGATTGTTGAAGTTGGATCCATCATTGTTCGATCGCGCAAGACATATGATCCTGCCGGTTGCTAGCGGGGCAATGCGCTGCCATGACGTCGTGCTCGCTGGGAGGGCGGCTCTCCGGCAGCAGGACTGACGGACTGCATGCTCTCATTCCGGTCCTGGTCCGGTCGTGCCGTGGCATCATCGGGCAGCGATTGAGCTGCCACTATCGTCGGTTCGAGAATGGGCTGTTCGGCATCGGGCCGCCCTTGCGGAATGAGCTCGGTTGGCGGCGGCACGTCCGCAAGCGCGTCACCCACCTGCTCCAGCCCCTTCGACATCTGCGCAACGAGATCGGCGACGTTGTCCGCCGGATCGAGCGGGCCAAATCCTGGAATTGCGTTGGGATCGTTGAAATCCCACTGGTTCTCCGCAATCCCGATGAAGTCGCGGATCGCAGGGTCGGCCGCCCAGGCACGGCGCAATGCCAGGCGCGTCAGTTCGGCCGGAACGCCCGTCTGCAGGAACGCCGCAATGTCGGTGTGAGCGGTGATCGATTCGATCGACGGCAAACTGGCGAGATCGAAAGGCCGGTCTGTCTCGTCATTCGCTACGGACGGCTCGGCAGCCTGCTCTTTGTCGGCCGGGGCAAGTTCAGCGTTTTGGCTTTTCGAGGCTTGCTTGAGCCGCGCCCAGCGAACGAAGACGTTAGTCTCTGACATCGATCTCTCTCATGCCGCTGCTAACGATTGCGCTGCCGTTTGACGAATGGTCGTTCGACATGATGCTCGGCGATGAACCGGCCGACGATCTCGGAGATGCCTGGTGGCATCGGCACGGCTTCGACCAGATTGCTGCCTGCATCGGTAAACGCCTCGCCCTCCGCCGGATCGGCCGTGACCGCGAGCAGCTCGTAGGGCGGCTCGGAGCCGGTCGGACGCAAATTGACCCACAGCGTGGGCGAGCCTGACGTGAGATTTTCGCGATAGTTGGTGGTTTCGGTCCGGTGCAGCTCGATCACGGCATCACCGGCGTAGAACAACGTGACCTCGCCTTCGCCACCAATCGGAGTCCACGGCTTCGCAGTCGGCTCTCCCGCGAATACCGAGACGGGCCGCCACAGAAAATCGGCCCACGCACTCTTCGCCTTGCGCCGCTCGATTGCGACACCGACAGCAATGCGTGCAAGACTTGTCGATATCAATGTGCCCTCTCGAGATCGAGATGTGGTTCCCGCTTCCGAAGCCAATCCTGCGAAGCTGCGCTCGCGCCCGGCGAGAGCGATAATCGTGCGCTCATGATACGGGCGTCGTCTTTTCCGATACGCGGAGTATATACTTCGGGGGTGAACGGGCCAGTAGGTGGCCGCTCTATTTTGGGAGCCGCGAGATATTGTGACCGTCATATCTGATACCGGCAGGCGCCACCTGATCTGCTCGTGCGAAGGGACGATGCCGCTCGATGCAGACGCAATTCGCCGCGGCTGCCGCGGTGAAGTGACGGCAGCGACGCAGCTCTGCGGCGCCGAACTCGGCCGATTCAAGGCTGTCGCCGCCGAAGATGGTCCGCTCACGGTGGCCTGCACGCAGCAGGCGGCGTTGTTTTCGCAGGTTGCTTCCGAAAATAATCGTGCGAATTCGATACAGTTTGCCAACATCCGCGAGACCGCCGGATGGTCCGGCGATGCCGACCGCGCGGGACCGAAGATGGCCGCGCTGCTGGCCGCCGCGGCCGAAGTCGCCGCACCCGCGCCGATGGTCCAGTTGGAAAGCAGCGGGGTCATCCTGATCTACGGCCGCGACGAGGCCGCGATCGAGGCTGGCGACTTGCTGAAGGAACATCTCGACGTCACCGTGCTGATTGCGCCACCAGCCGCGATCGCACCGCCACGTAGCGCCGACTATCCGATTGCCAAAGGCCGGATAACGAGTGTCAAAGGACATCTGGGCGCGTTCGATGTGGTGGTCGACGATTTCGCCGAAGCCGCACCGTCCTCACGTCGCGCCCTGACGTTCGGCTCGTCACGCAACAACGCCCGTTCGAGCTGCGACATCGTCCTCGACTTGACCGGCGGGCCTGCGCTGGTTCCTGCCGACTTGCGCGACGGCTATCTGCGCGCGGATCCCGGCAGTCCCGCAGCAATCCTCCAGGCCGTGCTGAAAGCGCGCGACCTCGTCGGGACCTTCGAGAAGCCGCGCTACATCACCTTCGACGCCGGGCTTTGCGCACATTCGCGCTCGAAGCGGACCGGCTGCACCCGCTGTCTCGATTCCTGTCCGGCCGGCGCGATCATACCTGCCGGCAACCATGTGGCGATCGACGCCAACATCTGCGCGGGCTGCGGCCAATGCGCGACGGCCTGTCCCACCGGCGCCGCGTCCTATGCGCTGCCGGCGGAAGACGCGCTGGTCAGAAAGCTGCGTGCCATGCTGCTCGCATACCGTCAGGCGGGCGGCGAGCGGGCCGTTGTCCTCGTCCATGACGAAAGCAACGGCGCGCCGCTGATCGACGCGCTGTCGCGGTTCGGCGACGGCTTGCCCGCGAACGTGCTGCCGTTCGCGGTCAACGAGGTCACGCAAATCGGGTTGGAGAGCATCATCGCGGCTTTTGCCTATGGCGTGTCGGCGGTGCATTTCCTGCTACGGGCCAAGCCGCGCCACGACGTCTCCGGATTGACGCGGACGATCGCGCTCGCCGATCCGATCCTTGCCGGACTCGGCTTCGGCCCGGCCCGGCTTTCCGTCATCGCGACCGACGATCCGGACGGTCTGATCGAAGCGCTCCGTACCGCGCCGGCCGACGCCCCCACTCCGCGCCCTGCGAGCTTCCGCGCCGTGGGCGGCAAGCGCGACGTGCTGCGTTTTGCGCTGGCCGAACTGCACCGCGCGGCGCCTGCACCCGTCGATGTCGTTCCGTTGCCCGAAGGCGCGCCGTTCGGGGCCGTCGAGATCGATGCTGCCGGCTGCACGCTTTGCCTGTCCTGCGTGTCGGTCTGTCCGACGAGTGCCCTGCGCGACGACCCCGAGCGCCCGGCATTGCGTTTTGTCGAAGACTCCTGCGTCCAGTGCGGCCTGTGCCGGACGACGTGCCCGGAAAACGTCATCACCCTGGTTCCGCAGATCGACTTCCGCGCCAGCCGCGCGCCAACCCGGGTTCTCAAGGAAGAGGAGCCGTTTTGCTGTATCCGCTGCGGCAAGCCGTTCGGCGTCAAGAGCAGCATCGAGCGTGTGGTCGCGAAGCTCGAAGGCCAGCACTGGATGTATTCGGGCTCGGCGCAGCGGCTCGACGCCGTCAAGATGTGCGGCGACTGCCGCGTCGGCTTCGTCGCCGAACAAGGTTTTGAATCTTATGGCGCGCAGAGCCCGACCGTCCGCACCACCGACGATTACCTGCGTGACCGGGACGGGAAGCGAGACCCGGACGGCCGCTCCAACTGAATTGCCCGGTTCAGGTTGGTCCGAGCGCCATCGCGCTATTCAGCCGGCGTGGCCGAGGGTTGCCGGCCTTCCGCTTCGAGCTTTTCGGCGAGCCAGCGGTCGTGATGCTCTCTCGCCCAATTGATATCGACCTCGCCGGTACCCATGGCTTCGAATGCGCCTTCCATGCCGAGCGTGCCGATATAGATGTGTCCCAGGATCAGCGCGATGAAAAGGATCGCGATGACGGCGTGGGCGACCTGGGCGATCTGCATGTCGGCAATGTTAGTGCCGTAGAAGGGAAACAGCAGCACGAATCCCGATGCGGAGACCAGGAGGCCGGCCGCGACCGACAGCCAATAGACCATTTTCTCACCGAGATTGAAGCGGCCTGCAGGCGCATGCTTCGACTTGATGAAGCCGCCACCCTGCTTGACCCAGTCAATATCGACTCGCTTGAACAGATTGTCCCTGAAGAAAAGCACCGTGATCAGAACGAGGCCCGCCACGAAGGCGAAGCTCGTGAAATTGTGCACGTACTTGGCGACCTGGGAGATGTCGGAGAACAGATCCGGGCCGACCAGCGGCCGCAGCAGGACCTTGCCGAAGGTGATGTTCAGGCCGGTCAATCCGAGCAGCACGAACGAAACCGCTGTCAGCCAATGCGCGAACCGCTCGAAAGCCTTGAAGCGGACAATCTTCTGGCCGGAGCGCCCCGCTTCGATGCGAAGCCGGCCCATGATCAGATAGGCAAGCGCGAGCACGGCAAGCATGCCGACGATCACCACCGCCCCACCCCAGTGCAGCAGGACCTCGTGGAAATAATCCCAGGTCCGTCCCGCCGGCTGCATCAGCACGCTGGCTTTGACATCTGGAATGTCGATCCGGCCCTGGATGCGCGGCGCCTGCTCGAGAAGCGTCTTCTGATTGGCCACACTGGCGGTCGGATTGGGCGCCCCGTCGGGACCGAGCTTCTGGGCGAGCACCGGGGCTGTCGTGAGACCGAACAGCATCAACAACAGCGCTACGAAGCGAATGCGTGCGAAAGCCGTCATGACGGATACCCAATCTTCGTCCCTAATCGTCGCGGTAAACGCAGGTCCCCTTACGACTTGACGTCCTCGTGATAGGCGGTTGTCCAGCCCCAGGCTCCGGAACCATAGCCGCGCTTCTCGACGCGCTCCTCGTAGATCTGGGCGATGATGTCGCCATCGCCTGCGAGCAGTGATTTGGTCGAGCACATCTCGGCGCACAACGGCAGCTTGCCTTCGCCGAACCGGTTCGAGCCGTATTTCGCATATTCTTCAGCGCTGCCCGGTGCCTCCGGACCGCCGCCGCCCGCGCAATAGGTGCACTTGTCCATCTTGCCGCGCGAGCCGAAATTCCCGACCTGGGGATATTGCGGCGCTCCGAACGGGCAGGCGTAGAAGCAATAGCCGCAGCCGATGCACAGATCCTTGTCGTGCAGGACGATACCGTCTTCGGTCGGATAGATGCACTTGACCGGACACACCGACGCGCAAGGCGCATCGGTACAGTGCATGCAGGCCATCGACACCGACCGCTCGCCGGGCTTGCCGTCATTGATCGTGACGACGCGCCGCCGATTGATGCCCCAAGGCACTTCGTTCTCGTTCTTGCAGGCGGTCACACAGGCATTGCAGTCGATGCAACGGTCCGCATCGCACAGGAATTTCATGCGTGCCATTGGTCTAACCTCTCATGCGGCCCTGATCTGACACAGCGTGGCTTTCGGCTCCTGCATGCCGGTGGCAGGATCATAGCCATAGGTCGTCAGCGTGTTGTTGCTCTCGCCGAGCACGATGGGATCGGCCCCCGTTGGATATTTCGCCCGAAGGTCGGTTCCCTCGTACCAGCCGGCGAAATGGAACGGCATCCAGGCAACGCCCTTGCCGACGCGTTCAGTCACCTGCGCCTTCATCCGGGCCCGCGAGCTGTTCTCTGCACCGGTCACCCAAACCCAGCCGCCATCGACGATGCCGCGCTCGGCTGCGTCCGCCGGGTTGATCTCGACGTACATGTGCTGCTTCAGTTCGGCGAGCCATCTGTTGGACCGCGTTTCCTCGCCACCGCCTTCGTATTCAACCAGACGGCCCGAGCTCAGGATCAGCGGGAACTGCTTCGAGATCGCGCGATCGACGGCCGCCTTCTGCACGGAGAAGCCGATATTGGGCACGCGGAATTGCTTCGCGTCCGGCAAGGTCGGATAGTCGGCGACGAGGTCGGGACGCGGCGTGTAGATCGGCTCGCGATGCACCGGAACCGGATCGGGAAGATTCCACGCAATCATGCGTGCCTTGGCGTTTCCGTAAGGCGAACACCCGTGTTCGATCGCGACCCGCTGGATGCCGCCGGAAAGATCGGTCGACCATGACACCTTGTCGGGATCGGCCGGATTGATGCGCTCGATCACCTCGCGTTCTTGCGTCGTGAGGTCCTTGTCCCAGCCGAGTTTGTTCAGCACGCCAAGGGTGAACTCGGGATAACCGTCCTTGATCTCCGAACCAACGGAGTACGAGCCTTCGGCAAGAAGATTATCGTGATCTTCCCGCTCCACCTCCTGCCCGTTCTCCATCACCTTGCGCTTCACGACGCGCTCGACTCCGAACCGCGCGCGGAAGGTACCGCCGCCCTCCTTCACCGGAAGGTTGGTATTGTAGAGGATCGGCGTGCCCGGATGCCTGTACTCGGGCGTGCCCCAGCACGGCCATGGCAGGCCGTAATAATCTCCACCAACCTCCGGATCATCCTTCGGCGCCCGCAGCGTCACCAGGTCGAACTTATGCTGGTTTCTCATGTGGGCCTTGAGCCGCTCCGGCGACTGGCCGCAATAGCCCGTCGACCAGCCGCCGCGGTTGATCTCGCGCAGGATGTCCTCCGCCGAGACCGCGCCGTTCTCGACCTTGATGTTCTTGAACATCAGGTCGGCAAATCCGAATTTGCGGGCGAACAGGTACATGGTGTCGTAGTCGTTCTTCGATTCGAAGACCGGATCGACGATCTTTTCGCCCCATTGCAGGGAGCGGTTGGAGTTGGTGCGCGAACCTTCCATCTCGAAGCTCGTACAGGCCGGCAGGAGGTAAGTGCCGTTCTTGCGCTCCGACAGCACCGACCATGCGGTCGGATAGGGATCGCAGACCACCAGCAACTCCAGCTTCTCGATGCCCTTCACCGCTTCCGGCATCCGCGTGATGGTGTTGACGCCATGGCCCATGATGAACATGGCCTGCACCGGATTGGGCTGGCTGATCTGATTCTTCGGGAGCAGGGTTGCGTCGAACCAGCGCGTGCTGGGAATGCCAGGCGTTTCCATCAGCTTCTTGTCGGGGAAGCGCGACTTCATCCAGTCGTAGTCGACCTCCCATACCCGGCACCAATGCCGCCAGGCCTCCTCGGCAAGACCGTAGTACAGCGGCAGCGAGGTGACATCGAGACCGAGATCGGTTGCACCCTGCACGTTGGTGTGGCCGCGGAAAATGTTGGCGCCTGCGCCGGGCAGCCCCATGTTGCCGGTGGCGAGCAGCAACAGGCAGCTGGCGCGGACATTGGCGGTGCCGGTGGTGAACTGGGTCTGCCCCATCGCCCAGATCAGGGTGGACGGCTTCTGTTTGGCGAACAGTTCGGCGACGTGCTTGACCTGCGCCTCCGGCAGGCCGGTCACGCGCTCGACCTCCTTGGGCGGCCACTTCGCAACCTGCTTCCGGACCTCATCCAGGCCATAGACGCGCTGAGCGAGGAATTCCTTGTCCTCCCAGCCATTCTCGAAAATGTGCCACAGCATGCCGTAGATCGTGGCGATATGCGTGCCGGGGCGAACCCGGACATATTCGGTCGCGTGCGCAGCGGTCCGCGTCATCCGGGGATCGACCACGATCATGTTGGCGCGGTTGAGCTCCTTGCCTTCAAGAATGTGCTGCAGCGAAACCGGATGGGCCTCGGCCGGATTGCCACCCATCAGCAGGATGGTCTTGGCGTTGCGGATGTCGTTGTAGCTGTTGGTCATCGCGCCGTAGCCCCAGGTATTGGCTACACCGGTGACCGTCGTGGAGTGGCAGATCCGCGCCTGATGATCGGAATTATTGGTGCCCCAAAACGCCGCAAGCTTGCGATTGAGATAAGCGGCCTCGTTGGTGAACTTGGCGGAGCCAAGCCAATAGACCGAGTCGGGCCCCGCCTTCTGGCGGATATCCAGCAGCTTGTCGCCGATCTCGTCGATCGCCGTCTCCCAGGAGATGCGCGTCCACTGTCCGTTGACGAGCTTTACGGGGTAACGCAGGCGTCGTTCGTTCAACACGTCGTCGCGAACTGCCGCACCCTTGCAGCAATGCGAGCCGCGATTAATCGGACTGTCGTAGTCGGGCTCCTGCCCGATCCATACGCCGTTGGCGACCTTGGCGATCACCGAGCAACCGACCGAGCAGTGCGTGCAGACGTTCTTGCGGGTCGTGACCGTTGCGCCGACGGGTGGCGGCGGACCGGCTTCGGCCTTGCGCACGCTGTGCAGCGCGATCTCACCCACCGCGGCCAACGCGCCAGCCGTGACTCCCGAGCGCTTCAGGAACGTCCGCCGGTCCAGTTTCGCCGATGCTTCGTCGGCCGCCGCATCGAAAAGCCTGGCACGCTCCGGACGACGTTCGGACTTCCTGATCAGCACGGAAGTCTCCTATCGAGCGGGATAGCTGTTGACGCGGTAGAAATTCCTGACTTCCCGGGAGTCAGGTCGATAGCGAGCCTTCCGCTTCTGATCGAGATCAACGGGCTTTGCGGAAGCCGCTGCCGGCAACAATTGGCCGGCACCCAACGCACCGGCACCGACAATCGTCAGCCGAAGCAAGTCACGTCGAAGAAGCTTTGGCGCTTGATCATTCTTCAACGAAGCACACTCCCTGTCGGGGTCAGGCCTTCCCGAAGGCTATCCGAGTTTTGCGCCGGACATCAATCACAGACCTGCGTTGCATAATCTGCAGGAGCAGCCGTGCACGCAGCTTTGCTGCTCGTGTTACCGCAACAAGCGGTCAATCGCCGTCAACATCATTGTTATCAGCCGTTCGGCTCCGCAGATTGTCGTGCGAATTGGAAACGCCGAAACATCGAGCAGATGATTGCCGGACGGGTGACGTCACACGCGTCGCGAGTGACGGACTCGCGATCGATACGAATGATACGTCGACATCGTGAGCGATCGCGGAAATCCGCGTCGGGTCGGCGGGGCCGCGCCCCTTCGTTGCGCGTTTGAGATCACGCAACACAAGGATGCGATTTATCTATCTGGAAATGCTGGGTATCCAGAAAAAGCTGGCGCCCCGGAAAGGACTCGAACCTTCACGGCCGCGAAGGCACCTGAAGCCAGAGCGTCTACCAATTCCACCCACCTGCGCGCCGTTTGGGGCACGGAGGCGGTTACCATGGTTCGGTGACGCGCTTGGCGCAGGACGATGCGCCTCTCTGGCAGCGTCAGAAGTCAACCGTCATTGATAACCACAACGTACGCGGCATGCCGCTGATCACATAACCGGTCGGATTGCCGATCCAATAGCGTTTGTCGAAGAGGTTGGTGAGAGAAGCACGGAACGTGGTGGGTCGTCCCGCCAGTTGGGTTGCGTAACGTGCACCAATGTCGAACGTCATCCAGGCCGGAACACTTTGGATGTTGTCAGCACTGACATAGGCCTGGCTGGTGTAGATGGTACGCGCCGTCGTAGTCAGCCCGGGCAGGAACGGAGTGTCCCACTCGACACCGAGATTGCTCTGCCATTCCGGAGCGCCGATGGCACGGTTGCCATCATGGAGGTGCCCTTCAGTCTTTGTCAGCCGCGCGTCGAGGTAAGTCACCCCTCCCAGGACGCGGATCCCGGGCCCGACTTCACCGAACGTATTGAACTCGATGCCCCGGTTCCTTTGCTCACCATCGAGACTGAAGATCCTGGTAACCGGATCGGTCGCGCCGCTCGGCAGGCTGATCTGGAATGCCGCGAGGCTCGCGCCGAAGCCTCCGAGATCAAGCTTGGTTCCGACTTCATACTGCTTTGTCTTGAAGGGCGCGAACACCGCATTGGTGTTGGCGGCGCCGGACGGCGGCGTTGGTCCAGGCGTGAGGCCTTCGATGTAGTTGGCGTAGAAGGACAGCTCCTTGATCGGCCGAACCACCAGCGCCACGGAAGGCGACGTGGCGCTCTGATCGTAGTGGGTCGCTTCCAGGCCGCTCACGGGGGCATAGCTGTTCGCGATAACCTGCTGCTGTCGCGCTCCGACGATCACCTGAAGCATCCCGTTCATCATCGAGAGCGTATCGGCGACGCCGACACTTCTCAGACCAAGGAAGGCCGACTTCCCCTCAGGGAATGAAGACAGCGGGGTGCCCGGACTCGCCAGCAGGTTCGGCGTGTAGATGTTGGTAAGATAGTTTCCGTAATTGGTCTGACCGAGCCAGTCAGTGCGGTTCAAGGCACTGCCGCTGACAACGACCTCATGACCGACCGGACCTGTGTCGAAACGCGCCCGCACGCCGGCTTCGCCCGATACGCCGTCGTTTTTGCCGGTCTGGAAGCGAGAGGTCGAGAGGGCATCGCCTGCCGTGTTTAGAATGGTGGCGCCGGGGGCTTCCTGCTTGTCGAAGGTGAATTGGTTGGCGCCGATTGCGCCGAACACGGTGACATTATTCGACACATCATATTCGGCGCGCGTAAGCCCGGTGAGGCTCTTCGCGCGGGCATAGTCGAACGGCTGGGCGAGGTTGATGCGGGGGTCCGGAGCGTTCGGCACCGCGATGCCAGTGACGGGCGTGTAGCCGCGAGCTGCCGCTTTCATCCAGTCGTCCTGATAGATGACATCGGCGGACCACCTGAAGCGCTCGCCCCGATAGTCAACGCCAAGCGAACCGACTCCGTCGCGTACCGACTGACGGTCGATCGTCGTATTGCCGCCATCGATCCCGCCGTTGAAACGAACGCCCCATTCCCGCTGCTCGCCGTAACGGCGCGCCACGTCGATCTCCGTGCCAAACCGCGCATTCGAGATGTAGCCGGCAGTCAGACGCGTCAGGTCCTCGTTTGCCCGTTTGGTCACGACATTGACGCTGCCGCCGATGCTGCCGGACGGAGCCATGCCATTGAGGAACGCCCCGGGTCCCTTGAGCAGCTCGATGCGCTCGATCGGCGCAGGGTTGATCCGGTAAGCCGGCACGAGGCCGTACAGCCCATTCAGCGCGATCTCGCTGTTCTCGACCCGGAAGCCGCGAATGGTCAGCGCGTCATAGCGATTGCTGCTACCGATCGCCGCCCGTACCGACGAATCGGAATTGGTCAGGACCTCGGCGACACTGGTCGCCTGCTGATCGCGGATGGTCTTTTCAGTGTAGCTCGTGAGGCTATATGGCGTTTCCATATAATCCCTGTTGCCGAGGAGGCCGACCTGTCCGCCCCTTGCGACTTGCCCTCCAACATACGGCACCGGCAACGCTGCCTGTTTTGCTCCAAGCGTGGCAGGCGCGCTCATCACTGGCGCGTTCTCACGTCGCTCTGCCCGCCGCGTCGTCGCAGCGCGCGATGTATTGGATGACCGCTGTCGCCGCGCGGGAGAGGCTCGCTGCTCAGGCGCGACGACGGTCACGGGAGGGAGTGACTGTCCGGACGTCGCCGATTGTTGGCGGCCCGATTGCTGTGCGACGGATGAGGTCGTGGTCAAAAACACTGACACGCACGCAAGCCCGAATGCGCGCGAGAAGGTCACGTCGTTAAGCATGCAGTCCCCGGAGTCTTTTCTTCTTGATGCCCCGTCCCAGACACGAATCGCTTGGGACGAGAGCGACTAAGCATTCGGGAAAATCCATGCCAACTAGAAGGCGTCTAAGCTTCCAGGTGATCCTGGCGCGCCGCTCTACGTTTCGATTTCACATCGCATCGATTGTTGGTAAGCGCGAAAGCCTTTTGCTGCCGCCCGAACGCACGATTCGAAAAAATTCGTAAGACCGCAACGCGCCGGATGTGATCGCGACGAGCCATGAGGCAGACCGCGCGAAACCACCGCGGTCAATTGTCACAGACGCGCAATTGCTGGGGACTCAAGACCCGACATGACATCGCTACTGGTAAATGCGTCGCGTACCGCCGCGCGGAAGCGACCCAACATGCGATCGCTGCGGACGTGGGCCGGCATCCACCGCTGGACGAGCATCATCTCGACGCTGTTCCTGCTGATCCTCTCCCTGACGGGCTTGCCGCTGATATTCCAAAAGGAGATCGACGAGGCGTTTGGTTCATCGGGAATGTTGGCCGAAGTCCCGGAAAGCAAGGGCGCGCCAACGCTTGATTCCATCGTCTCGGCAGCGCTGGCGCGACACCCCGGCGATACGATGATCTCACTCGAATTTGCAAAGCGGTGGCCGATCGTGGAGACGCGCTCGGCGCCAACCCCGGATGCCGGACCCACTCGGATACACCGCGAGGCGATCAACCTTCGCACCGGTCAGCTCACAACGATGCCGCAACGGCGTAGTCCCGTGATGCAATTCCTGCACACGCTGCACGCGGATTTGTATCTGGGGCTGCCCGGCGGCTTGTTCCTTGCCGGCACGGCACTCGTCGTCATCGCCTCTGTCGTCTCGGGCTTGATACTCTATCCGCCATTCGTCCGCCGATTTGGATTTGGCACGGTTCGCACGAACAAGAGCCGAAAACTATTGTGGCTCGACCTGCACAATCTGACGGGCATCATTACGATGGCATGGCTGCTCCTCGTTGCCACGACCGGAGCAATCAACACCCTGCATGGCCCCGTTTCCACTTCGGTAAGGACAGCCATGTCCGACGAGATTCGGCGGCGGGTCGTCATGACACAGGCAGGGCGTATGGAAGAAGTCGATCGGCCTGGGTCAATCGAAGCTGCGATCGCTGCTGCCCGCGGCAAGGTGCCAGCAGCGCGAGTGATGTCGTTGTTGTTCCCGAACGCTGAGATCAGTCCGTCCAACCACTACGTGGTTCTGATGAAGGACGGACAAATGATGACACAGGAGCTCTTCTACGCGGTGCTCATCGACGCCCATACCGGTGGCGTGTCTGATGTATTCGAGCCGACGGGTGTCACGAAGGCGCTGCTGATCGCCGAGCCGTTGCATTTTCCGACGACGTTTCCCGGCCTGGCGCCCAAGCTCGTCTGGGCGTTTTTCGACATCGTGACGATCATGGTGCTGGTGAGCGGTTTGTATTTGTGGGCCAGCAAACCGGGCGGTCGCATCCAGCGCAAACGCTCTGCGAAATAGGAAGCGCCGGTGCCGACACGGCGAGCGCATTCTTGCAAGCCAAGGAGCCAAACCACCCGTGGCCAAGGGAGCCGTCCAAGCACGCAGATGGGGCTCAACTAACTGGAATTGCTCATTTTCCAGAATTGTATGGTGCCCAGGAAAGGACTCGAACCTTCACGGCCGTTAAGCCACTGGCACCTGAAGCCAGCGCGTCTACCAATTCCACCACCTGGGCATGCCGTTTGGGGCACGGAGGCGGTTACTACGGTTCGGTGACGCGGTTGTCAAATGCTGCTTGGCACCTGCGCGGGGATGCGGATTGCGCATCGCAAACCGGCCCGATACAAGCCTGATAACACGCACTCTTTCCGCAGGAATGGACCCCAGGAATGGATCCCATGGCATCGAATCTGGAAACTCTCGTCACGGTTTTCGGCGGATCGGGGTTTTTGGGCCGGAATGTCGTCCGCGCGCTGTGCCGGCGGGACTACCGGGTCCGCGTCGCGGTGCGGCGGCCGGAACTGGCCGGGTACCTCCAGCCGTCCGGCAAGGTCGGGCAGGTCCACACCGTGCAGGCGAATCTGCGCTATCCGGCCTCGGTCGAGGCGGCGCTGCGTGATTCGCATGTCGTGATCAATCTGGTCGGCATCCTCACCGAGGGCGGCGCGCAGAGCTTCGACGCCGTCCAGGCCAGGGGCGCCGAGACCGTCGCCAAGGCGGCGGCCGCCGCCGGGGCACGCCTGGTGCATGTCTCCGCGATCGGCGCCGATGCGGAATCGCCCTCGCGCTATGCCAAGGCCAAGGCGGCCGGCGAAGCGGCTGTGCTGGCCGCGGTGCCCTCGGCCACCATCTTCCGTCCCTCCGTGATGTTCGGCCCCGAGGACCAGTTCACCAACCGTTTTGCCGCGCTGGCGCGGATGTCGCCGGTGCTGCCGCTGATCGGCGCCGAGACCAGGATGCAGCCGGTCTATGTCGGCGACGTCGCCACCGCGATCGCGGATGCCGTCGACGGCAAGGCCAAGGCGGGCGCGACCTACGAGCTCGGCGGGCCGGAAGTGCTGACCATGCGCGAGATCATCGAGGCCATTTTGGCCATCACCGACCGCAAGCGGGCGCTGGTCCCGCTGTCGTTCGGCCTTGCTCGCTTCCAGGCCAACTTCCTGCAATTCGCGCCGGGTGCGCTGAAGCTTACGCCGGACCAGGTTACGCTGCTCGAGCACGACAATGTCGTGTCGGAGGCGGCCAAGGCGGCGGGGCTGACGCTGGAAGGCCTCGGCATTGCCGCGGATTCGCTGGAGGCCATCGCCCCGCAATATCTCTGGCGTTTTCGCGCGGCCGGGCAGTTCCAGCGAATGAGCGTTTGAGGTTTCCGCAGCGTCATGGCCGGGCTTGACCCGGCCATCCACGTCTTTCTCACCGCGGCCACCAAGAACGTGGATGCCCGGCACAAGGCCGGGCGTGACGAGACTGTGGTGTGGGTCGCAACCGCCTCAAAACTTCAGCTTCTTGAACACCGCTTCCGGCAGCGTCTTGATGATCAGCATCACGAGACGCCATTTGCCGCTGACATAGACGACGTCGGTCTTCTTCTCGACGGCGTTGAGGATCGCATCGCCGACGACCGGCGCCTCGACGGTGAGCGGGCCGATCAGCTTCATGCCTTCCGTCATTTTCGTGCGGACGAAGCCGGGTTTTACGGTGACGACATGGACGCCGTCGCGGCTGGCGCGGGCGCGCAGGCCCGACAGGAAGGCGGAGAAGCCTGCCTTGGCCGATCCGTAGACATAATTGGAGGCACGGCCGCGATCGCCGGCGACGGACGAGACGCCGACGAGCGTACCACTGCCGCGCGCCAAAAATTTCTCTGCGAACAGGCCGAGGATCAGCGACGGGCCCTCGTAGTTCGAGCGCATGATCGTGGTGGCGTGCGCGAGATCGCTCTCGGCATTTTGCTGCACGCCCAGTAGGCCGACGATCGAGACAACGACATCAGGCAACGCAGGAAGGCCGCTCACAAAACCCTCGAACGAAGCGGTATCGAGCACATCGAATGTGTGGAGGCCAACCTCGACATTGTAGCGCGCGCGCAGATCGGCGGCGTCAGGCTCGAGTGCGGCGACGTCACGGCCCGCGAGGGCGACATCGTATCCGGCCTTGGCAAAGGCGCGCGCGGCGGCGCGGCCGATATCGGAGGAGCCACCGAGCACAATTGCGGACTTGCGTGACGTCACGGCTTAAACCTCATCGAACAGGCGTTGTGAAAGTTTTGAGCGGATGGTCCCGGCGGGATCGAGCGATTTGCGGATTGCGTTGAAGCGCCGCAAGGCCGGATAGCCAGCTTCGAACGTGGCGCGCGACTGGCGTGCATCCTTGGCCAGATAAAGCCGGCCGCCGGCGGCGACGACCAGGCGGTCGATCTCGTCGAGGAAATTCAGGATGTCGCCCTTCACCGGGAAATCCAGCGCCAGCGTGTAGCCGGGCAGTGGGAACGACAGGATGCCGTCGCCCTGGCCGAGTTTCTTGAGCACCGCGAGGAAGGAGGCATCGCCGCGCCGGGCGACGCGATCGAGGATCTCGCCGAGCACGGCGCGGGCGCCCAGCTCCGGGATCACGCATTGATGCTGGAGAAAACCGCGCCGGCCGTAGATGCGGTTCCAGTCACTGATGCTGTCGAGCGGGAAGAAATACGGATAGAGCGAGACCACATGGCTGGCGCCGGCGCGCCGCGCGCCCATGCGGTAGTAGAGCTCGTTGAAGGCGCGGATGCTGTAGCGGTTCAGCGTCATCGACGGCAGGTCGACGGGCACCGCGAGGCCGGGATTTTTGCCGGCGGGAAATGCACCGGCGCCGTCGGCAATCTCGCCCGTCCTTGCGTGCTCGCCGAGATAGATCAGCGAGCGGCCGAGATCGCTGCCGCGTGCGGCACAATCGATCCAGGCCACCGAATAGGTCGCGGAATCGCCCGCATCGAGCGCGCGCATCGCGGCATCGAGATCGGATGCGGAGATCACCCGCTCGCGGATCCACCCCGTTTCGACCGGTCGTAGCCGCATCGTCGCCTCGAGGATCACCCCGGTGAGGCCCATTCCGCCGACGGTCGCGAAGAAGGCATCGGAATTCTGTTCGCGCGAGGCCTCGATGGTCTCGCCCTGCCCGGTGCGCAGCAGGATGCTGTCGACATAGCGGCCGAAACCACCCTCACAATGATGGTTCTTGCCGTGGACATCGGCGGCAATGGCGCCGCCAACCGAGACGAAGCGCGTACCCGGCACGACGAAGGGCAGGAAGCCGCGCGGGCCAAAAGTGTCGATCAGGTCCGACAGCAGCACGCCGGCTTCGAGCCGGATGCGTCCGGTCACGGGATCGAACGACCGGACCCGGTCGAACCCCGTCATCGCGATGGTCCTTGCGGCGCCGATCGCGGCATCGCCATAGGCGCGGCCGTTGCCCCTGGCCACGGAGCCCGTCACCACGGCTTCGCCCACGGCCTCGAACGACCGCGGCCGCAGCAGCTCGCTATCGACGACCGGGAAACGCCCCCAGCCGCTGACGAGGGTCATAGTTCAGCTCCTGTGCCGGGCGCGCCGCCCTGCTCTGGAAACTGCCTACCGATCAAAAGCTTATATTGCGTTGAGGCGCGTCAGTGAGTTTTCGAGAGGTTAACGGCCGAGCGCCAGCGCGATCAGGCCGAGCGTGCCGACGATCACGCGCCACCAGGCAAACACCGCGAAGCCGTGGCGGGTGACGTAGCTCAAGAAAGTCTTCACGACGATGATCGCGGTGATGAACGACACCACGAAACCGATCGCGACGATGCCCATGTGGTCCATCGTCATCTCGGAGCGGTTCTTGTAGAAATCGTAGGCGAACGCGCCGATCATGGTGGGGATGGCGAGGAAGAACGAGAACTCCGCCGCCGCGCGCTTGTCGGCGCCCAGAAACATCGCGGCGACGATGCTGGCGCCGGAGCGCGACACGCCCGGGATCATCGCGATGCACTGCGCGATGCCGATATAGAGATACATCAGCAGCGGAAAGCGGGTGGCGTCATGCTCGCGCGCCTTGAGATCGAGCCGATCGACCCACAGCAGGATGGCGCCGCCGACGATCAGCGAGAAGCACACGACCCACGGATTGAACAGCAGGCTCTTGATGTATTTGCCGGCGACGAGACCGACGATGACCGCGGGCAGGAACGCCACCAGCACGCCGATCACGAAGCGGCGCGCATAGGCGTCGCCGGTGAACATACCGATCGCGACGTCCCACAATTTCTTGAAGTACAGCACGACGATCGCGAGGATCGCACCAAGCTGGATCAGAACGGTAAACGAATCCCAGAAGGCGCCTTCGCCGAGATGGAAGAAGCGCTCCGCGAGCAGAAGGTGGCCGGTCGAGGACACGGGAAGGAACTCGGTCACACCCTCGATGATGCCGAGGATCACTGCCCGTATTGCGTCTGACATATTTACGGTCCATTTCCGCTGGAAAAGCGGGGCTCTTCTCGCCTATTCGTCCTGCTCTCGCAATCGCAAAATGCGACGTCACGCCCTTGCCTCGCGGTTTTGAAGGACTAGTGTGGCGCCGCACAAACATTGATGGATTCTTAATCACCATCAAATAGTCAAAGGCTTCATGTTTACGCTGTTTCATCATCCGTTCTGCCCGCATTCGCGTTTCATCCGCCTGATCGCGGGAGAATACGGGCTCGAATTGCGGCTGGTCGAAGAACGCAGCTGGGAGCGGCGCGAGGCATTTCTGCTGCTCAATGCGGCCGGCACCACGCCCGTCCTGGTGGACAAGGAACAATCGCCCATACCGGGCGCCGCGATCATCGCCGAATATGTCGATGAGGCCTACGGCGCCGACATGGGACCGAAGCGCCTGATGCCGGAAACGGTCGCCGAGCGCGTCGAGGTGCGCCGGCTGATGGCCTGGTTCAACGAAAAATTCTTCGAGGAGGTCTCGCATCCTCTGGTCACCGAGCGCATCTACAAGCGCTTCATGAGCGAGGAGAACGGCGGCGGCGCACCCTCGGCCGACGTGATGCGAGCCGCCAAGGCCAACGTGCGCTATCATCTGGCCTATATCGGCTGGCTGGCGCAGACGCGGAACTTCCTCGCCGGCGACCGGCTCACCTACGCGGACCTCGCCGCCGCGGCGCATCTCTCGGCGATCGACTATCTGGGCGACGTGCCATGGAGCGAGGACGACGCAGCAAAGGCGTGGTACGCGCGGGTGAAATCCCGCCCGTCGTTCCGTCCGCTGCTGAGCGAATGGCTGGCGGGCGTGCCGGCATCGCGGACCTACGTGGACCTCGACTTCTGAACTCGGATCCGACCGAATTGAAGGCGGCGCTTGCAAACGAGGCACGCGCGCTCGGCTTCGACTGCATCGGCATCACCGCATCCGGCACGATCGAAAACGCCGGAAAGCATTTTCTCGAATTCATCGCCTCGGGCGGCCATGGCGACATGGACTGGCTTGCAGCACACCCCGAGCGCCGCGTCGATCCACGCGGGCTATGGCAGGACGTGCGCAGCGTCATCATGCTCGGCGTCAATTACGGGCCCGACCAGGATCCGCTCGCGATCCTGCAGCAGCGCACGCGCGCGGCGATCTCGGTCTATGCGCAGGGCGACGACTACCACGATCTCATCAAGAAGCGCCTGAAGGCGCTGGCGCGCTGGCTGGTCGCGACCGCGCCATCGGACGTAAAGGTGTTCGTCGACACCGCGGCGGTGATGGAGAAGCCGTTGGCGCAAGCCGCGCATCTGGGCTGGCAGGGCAAGCACACCAATCTCGTCTCGCGCGAGTTCGGCTCCTGGCTATTCCTCGGCGCGATCTACACGACGCTCGAGCTGCCGCGCGACGACGCCGAGATCGATCATTGCGGCTCATGCCAGGCGTGCCTCGACATCTGCCCGACGTCGGCGTTTCCGGCGCCCTACAAGCTCGATGCGCGGCGCTGCATCTCGTATCTGACCATCGAGAACAAGGGACCGATCCCGCGCGAGTTTCGCAAGGCCATCGGCAACCGCATCTATGGCTGCGACGATTGCCTTGCAGCGTGTCCCTGGAACAAGTTCGCGCAGGAGGGACGCGAGGCAAAGCTCGCCGCGCGCGACGAATTGCGCGCGCCGTCGCTCGCCGAACTCGCACGGCTCGACGATGCATCGTTTCGCGCGCTGTTCACGAAGTCGCCGGTGAAGCGCATCGGCCGCGACCGGTTTTTGCGGAACGTGCTGATCGCGATTGGTAACTCCGGTGAGGCGATGCTGGCGGAGGAGGCGCGGCGATTGCTCGGCGATGAGAGCGCTTTGGTGCGTGGCGCTGCGGTGTGGGCGCTGGAGCAGCTGGTGTCGCGCGGAGAGTTTGAGGCGATGAGGTTTGCCACGGCGAGCAACGAGCACGACGACAGCGTGCGTGAAGAGTGGCAGGCCGCTTCCTAATTCTCGGTGTCATGCCCCGGCTTGACCGGGGCATCCAGTACGCCGCGGCCTCTCGATTGAACCACAATCGTCTCGGAGTACTGGATCGCCCGGTCAAGCCGGGCGATGACACCGTTGTTGTGATGAGAGCGCTTCGCGCCTCCTCACCCTGAGGATTGGGGGACCTTGATTTCCTCACGCGTTTCCTCAAAGTCGCGCGTCATGACAAACATGCCTTTCTTCACCCGCGACGGCGATACATTCCATCCGACGGAAGTGGCCAACGGTCCCTGGGATCCGAAATCGCTGCACGGACGCGTCATCGTCGGCCTGCTCGGCTTCGCCATCGAGGAGCGCCATTCCGGCCCGGAATTCGTCCCGGCGCGGCTCACGGTCGACATGTTTCGGCTGCCGACCATCGACAAGCCGATCGAGGTGACGACGCGGCTGGTGCGCGACGGACTACGCATTCGCGTGGTCGAGGCCGAATTTGTCTCCGGCGGCGTCAGCATGGCGCGTGCCTCGTGCCAGCTGCTGCGCAAAACGCAGAATCCGGACGGCAACGTCTGGTCGCCGCCGAACTGGGACGTGCCGAAGCCGGACGACATTCCCAAGCCCACCGATCCCAGGCTCGGCATGAACGGCAAATGGACGACGCGGCCGATCGTCGGCCATATGGGCTCGCTCGGTCCGCGCCGGCTCTGGATGAGCGAGGTGCGCGAGCTCGTGGCCGGCGTGCCGATGACGCCGTTCGTCCATGTCGCTGTCGGCGCCGATTTCGCCAGCCCCTTTGCCAACGCCGGCGACAAGGGGCTCGGCTACATCAACAGCGACGTCACGATCTATCTGCATCGGCTGCCAGTGACGAACTGGATCGGCTTCGACGTGGTCAATCACCAGGCGACCGATGGTGTCGCGATCGGCGAATGCTGGCTCTACGACGAGCAAGGCCCGATCGGCACCGCCACGGTCGCAGCACTGGCGCAGCGCAAGCCGATGGCGAATCCGTCGAAGCGGTAGTCGTTACTGTCATTCCGGGGCGCGCGCCAAGTGGCACGCCCCGGAATGACAAGAGGAGAGGGGCCGCGCGGCTACGCCAGATGCCGCTTCATCTCCGGCCGCGCTTTCAGCTCAGCACCCTGCTTGCCGACGATCTTCGCAATCCGTTCCGGCGCAAACTTCAGATCGACGAACGCCGGCGCGGTGTTGGCGACCTCGTGATAGCTCACGATCCTGCCGTCGCGCAGCGTCATGATCGCGACGCCCTCGAACATCGCCCGCGCGCCGTTCGCTTCGGCCAAGGTCGAGCGATAGCTGAAGGTGTAGCGCGCATAGAGCGTGGTGCCGTCGGTGACGGGATCATGCATGTCCCAGCGGAAATCGGTCGCCGTGCGATAGAACCAGTCGTCGACCATCGCTGCGATCTTTTCGCGGCCTTCGAAGGCGCCGTAGAAGACGTCGTGATAGACGCCGTCCTCGGTGAAGAGATCCGCGAAGGCTTTTCCGTTACGCTGTTCGACGGCGTCGCAAAAGGTGCGCAGCATGGCAGTGGCGGTCATTGGCATTTCTCCCATTCTCGCTCTTCGTCATGCCCCGGCTTGACCGGGGCATCCAGTACGCCGCGGCTTCTCGGCTAAAGCACGATGGCCTCTGGAATACTGGATCGCCCGATCAAGTCGGGCGATGACACCGAATGTTGGGCGGCAGTCTCACCCGATCTCGGCCACCGCGGCAAGAATGCGGGCGATATCTTGCGGACGGGAGAGGCGGTGATCGCCGTCCTGGATCATGGTAAGCACGACGTCGTCGGCCGGCAGGCGATGCGTCAGCGCGAATGCGTGCTGCCAGGGCACATCCGGATCCTGCGCGCCCTGGAGGATGCGGACGGGACAGCCGAGATCGATGGCGCTGCCGAGCAGCAAATGATTGCGGCCCTCCTCGATCAGATTCCGCGTGATCGGATAGGGCGAGCCATCGCCATAGTCCGACGGCCGCAGCCAGAAGCCCTTGGTCTCGATTTCTTTCTTCACCGCAGGCGAAAAATTCTTCCACATCAGCTCCTCGGTGAAGTCGGGCGCCGGCGCGATCAGCACCAGGCCCGCAAGCGACGCTTTACTGGCCCGCTTCCTGATCTCGCGCGCGAGCAGCAGCGCCATCCAGCCGCCCATGGAGGAACCGATCAGAACCTGCGGGCCGTCGCAGAACCGCTCGAACACCGCCACGCTGTCCTCGAGCCAGCTTCCGATGGTTCCATCGGCGAACTCGCCGCCGGATTCGCCATGGCCGGAGTAGTCGAACCGGACCGCGGCGCGGCCGTGGTCCGCGGCCCAGGCATCCAGCGCCACGGCCTTGCTGCCCTGCATGTCCGACTTGAACCCGCCGAGCCAGACCAGTCCGGGTCCGCGACCGGCGCGGCTGCGCACCGCGATCCTGCGTGCGGACGGTCCCTCGCCCACATCGATGAAGCCGAGCACGGCTTCGGGAATTGCATTGCTCATGGAACGTTTACTCTGGTTGTTCGGTTTGAGCTGTCTGGATGCGTTCCGAGGCCCAGCCCAGCATCGCTATTGCCCTTTGGGACGCTTGCGGAACAGAAGCAAGGTGTCTATGTCCTGCAGCGTGCCCATGGGCGTGACCAAAATGCCTCGCATTTGAGGCTTTTTCGCCTCCCGCACGCGACTTGCTTGCCGGCAAACGCATCTTCCTTCAGACTAGCCGCCTCTTTCACAATTTTGGAGAACCACCCATTCGCCGTCCCAATAAAGCCCCGCCCGTTGCCAGCAAAGACGGGCCGCGCATCAATGATGATATTCGCAATGCGCAAATCCAGCTGATCGATCAGACCGGTGACAACAAGGGCACGGTCGAAACCGTCATGGCCATCCGTATGGCCCAGGAAGCTGGCATGGATCTGGTCGAGATTTCGCCGAATGTCAGCCCTCCCGTCTGCAAGATCATGGACTACGGGAAGTACAAGTATTCCGCCCAGAAAAAGGCCGCCGAAGCCCGCAAGCGGCAGAAGATCGTCGAGATCAAGGAGATCAAGCTCCGCCCGATGATCGACGACCACGATTACGACGTGAAGATGCGCGCGATGCAGCGGTTCTTCGAAGAAGGCGACAAGGTCAAGATCACGCTGCGCTATCGCGGCCGCGAAATGGCGCACCAGGAGATCGGCACCAAGCTTCTGGACAAGATCAAGAACGACGTCGCCGAGCTCGCCAAGGTCGAGCAGGATGCCAGGTTCGAGGGCCGTCAGGTCGTCATGGTGCTGGCGCCGCGCTGACGTCCGTTTTTCAGGACTGAGAGTTCAACGGCCCGTCCGGATTTCCGGCGGGCCGTTTGTGTATCAGGACCGGGTCGCATGCCAGATGCCGCTGCACCGGTCGCCGGAAATGATGCCGTTCCAGGAGCCTGCACCGGCCACCCCGCCGAGCCGGCCGCCTCCACTGGCGTGGGACGCGCCGACCGAGACCTGGACCGCGACGGCGCCGCCGCGACGAACCGTGCCGGAGACCCGGCCGCCGCCGGCGGATGACACCCGGCCGCCGGTGACGGTGAAGGGGACGCTGTAACCGGAACTGCAATTGCCCCGCGTGGTGGCGAAAGTGACATTCCAGATGCCGTCATAGCTGCCGATACGGGCGTCGGCGGTCGAGGGCAGCACGGCCGTGGCCAGCACGGCAAGCAGCGCCAGGCGGCGCGGGCGGGCGAGGTCCGTCAAGGACGAAAGCGATCGGGGAAAATGGGCCATTTTGGTCTTGCTCCAGGCGACATGGCTTGGACATATGGGTGGTAACTTCGAATAGTCGCCGGGCAGGTTTCGGCGGTTCAGCGTTGCCATTTGGCTTGTCCTCTGTCATAAGCCCAGCCTTCATCGCCCGGCTGATTAAGGGCTGCCGTGGCGGTGTCCGTGCGGGTTTCGCGCTTGTTCGTAAAACCTGAGCACAATCAACGCTCTAACGAGCATTTTTGACGGCCAGCCGCCTTCGCGGGCGGGTTTCTGTGGCCATTAGGAGAGCCAAATGCCCAAGCTGAAGACCAAATCGGGCGCTAAAAAGCGCTTCAAGGTGACTGCCACCGGCAAAGTGATGCACGCCCAGCGCGGCAAGCGTCACGGCATGATCAAGCGGACGAAGAAGCAGATCCGTCAGCTGCGCGGCACTCGCGTGCTGTTCAAGACCGACGGCGACAACGTCAAGAAGTACTTCTTGCCGAACGCCTGATCGCGTCCAAGATCGTCGAAGATCATTGCCACCTCCGCCGCGCTCGCGCGGCGATCCGAAAACCAAGTCATCTCTGAAGGATTTTGTCATGTCTCGCGTCAAACGCGGTGTGACCGCCCACGCCAAGCACAAGAAAGTCTACAAGGCCGCCAAGGGTTTCTATGGCCGCCGCAAGAACACCATCCGCGCCGCCAAGCCGGCCGTAGAAAAGGCCCAGCAGTACGCGTTCCGTGATCGCAAGCGCAAGAAGCGGACTTTCCGCGCGCTCTGGATCCAGCGTCTCAACGCCGCTGTGCGTCCGTTCGGCCTGACCTACAGCCGATTTATCGACGGTCTCGCCAAGTCGGGCATCACCGTGGACCGCAAGGTGCTGTCGGATCTCGCGATCCACGAGCCTGCGTCGTTCCAGGCGATCGCCGAGAAGGCCAAGGCTGCGCTGGCCGCCTAAGCGGCTGCTTCAGAGCAAGCCCAGCACTAATGGCCGGCTCCGCCGGCCTTCAGCGCACGTCGCGAGTAACGCTGGGCGACCTCCGCCCGGCAGAAGGCCGTGGCCGAGATATACATGGTGCCGGACTTGTTCCGGTACTTCCGGTCGCAGACCCGCAACTCGCGCTGATAGCTGAGCTTCTGCGGCGTTCTCAGCCGGCCGACAAAATCGGCCTCGCACTTCTTCTCGACCGCTTCGCCGAATTGCACGTCGCCGCTGGCGCCGTATGCGCAAGCATCGAACAGCGTCATGGCACGGTCGCAGCTCGGCGCCGCGTTCAGGACCGCGATGATGTCATCCATCGACGTCGATTTGGCCGGGCATTCCTCCGCGGCGTGAGCCGCGCTCCCCAAAAGAACCAAGCTCAAGCCGACCACCCAGGATCGTAAACGCATCGTCTTCTCCCTCGACTTCAGGTTGGTGCCAGCCATGCCTATAGGGTTCAAATGCCCTGCATTTACGACGGCTATACGGCTTGACGTTCCGGCCCGGCTGCGGCCACAACCGGCAGCGTTTTGAAAGGATCCGACCGTGTCCGACCTCGCCAGTCTCGTCCAATCCATCCTCGCGCAGATCAGTGCTGCCGGGGACGAAGCCGCCCTCGAAGCCGTCCGCGTCGCGTCCCTCGGCAAGAAGGGCTCGATCTCCGCCTTGCTTGCGACGCTCGGCAAGATGTCGCCGGACGAGCGCAAGACGCAAGGCGCCGCGATCAACCAGGCCAAGGACGAGGTCACCCAGGCCCTCGCCGCGCGGCGCGACGTGCTGAAGTCGGCGGCGCTCGATGCGCGGCTCGCATCCGAGACCATCGACGTCACCCTGCCGCTGCGCGATGCGCCGACTGAAGCCGGCCGCATCCATCCGCTGAGCCAGGTCTGGGACGAGTTGACGACGATCTTCGCCGACATGGGATTCTCGGTCGCGGAAGGCCCCGACATCGAGACCGACGACTACAACTTCACCAAGCTGAATTTCCCGGAAGGCCATCCCGCCCGCGAGATGCACGACACCTTCTTCTTCCATCCGAAGGAGGACGGCTCGCGCATGCTGCTGCGAACCCACACCTCGCCGGTGCAGGTGCGCACCATGCTGAGCCAGAAGCCGCCGATCCGCGTGATCTGCCCGGGCCGCACCTACCGCATCGATTCGGACGCGACCCACACGCCGCAATTCCACCAGGTCGAAGGCCTCGTCATCGACAAGCACTCGCATCTCGGCCACCTCAAATGGATCCTGCACGAGTTCTGCAAGGCGTTCTTCGAGGTCGATCACATCAACATGCGCTTCCGGCCGTCGTTCTTCCCGTTCACCGAGCCGTCGCTGGAAGTCGACATCCAGTGCCGCCGCGACAAGGGCGAGATCCGCTTCGGCGAGGGCGAGGACTGGCTCGAGATTCTCGGCTGCGGCATGGTGCATCCGAACGTGCTACGCGCCTGCGGCATCGATCCCGACGAGTACCAGGGCTTTGCCTGGGGCATGGGTATCGACCGCATCGCCATGCTGAAATACGGCATCGCCGATTTGCGCCAGCTGTTCGACAGCGACGTCCGCTGGCTGTCCCATTACGGCTTCAAGCCGCTCGAACTGCCGACGCTTGCGGGAGGACTGAGCTCGTGAAATTCACCCTCTCCTGGCTGAAGGATCATCTCGACACCGACGAGCCCCTGGAAAAGCTCGCCGACAAGCTCACTATGATCGGGCTCGAGGTCGAGAACATCGAGGACAAGGCGAAGGCGCTGAAGCCGTTCACCATCGCGAAGGTGATCTCGGCCGAGCAGCATCCGAATGCAGATCGCCTGCGCGTCTGCATGGTCGACACCGGCGATGGTGGCGCACCGGTGCAGGTCGTGTGCGGCGCGCCGAATGCGCGCACGGGCCTGGTCAGCGTGTTCTCGCCTCCGGGCACCTACATTCCCGGCAAGGACATCACGCTCGGTGTCGGCACCATCCGCGGCGTCGAGAGCCGCGGCATGCTGTGCTCGGCGGCCGAACTCCAGATCTCCAACGACCATGACGGCATCATGGAGCTGCCGGCGGATGCGCCGATCGGCGCGGCATACGCCGCATGGGCGGGCCTCGGCGATCCCGTGGTCGAGATCAATCTGACGCCGAACCGACAGGACTGCACCGGCGTGCACGGCATCGCCCGCGATCTTGCCGCGGCCGACATGGGCAAGTTCAAGGACCCCACGATCAAGCCGATCAAGGGTGAATTCCCGTGCCCCGTGAAGGTCGCGGTCGAGGACGCCACGCTGTGTCCGGGCTTCGCGTTGCGCCTGGTGCGCGGGGTGAAGAACGGGCCGTCGCCGGAATGGCTGCAGAAGCGGCTGACCGCGATCGGGCTGCGTCCGATCAATGCGCTGGTCGACATCACCAACTTCATGACCTACGACCGCGCGCGCCCGCTGCACGTGTTCGACGCCAAGAAGGTGAAGGGCAATCTCGTGGTGCGCCGCGCCCGCGACGGCGAGACGCTGCTGGCGCTCGACGGCCGCACCTACAATCTCGATCCCGCCATCTGCGTGATCGCGGACGAGCACGGCGTCGAATCGCTCGCCGGCATCATGGGCGGCGAAGCCTCGGGCTGCGACGAGAACACCACCGACGTGCTGATCGAATCGGCGCTGTGGAACGAGATCAACATCGCCCAGACCGGGCGCAAGCTCGGCATCAATTCGGACGCGCGCTACCGCTTCGAGCGCGGCGTCGATCCGGCCTTCATGGTGCCGGGACTGGAGCTCGCCACCAAGCTCGTGATGGAAATATGCGGCGGCGCGCCGTCCGAGAACGTCGTGGTCGGAAAGGCCTTCGGCGACGACCGGGTGATCGATTTTCCTGTTACCGAGGTCAAGCGGCTCTCCGGCATCGAGGTGCCGCAGCCGGAGATGAAGCGCATCCTGACCCATCTCGGCTTCATGATGGCCGGCCCGGGTCCGGTGGTGAAGATCGCGGTGCCCTCGTGGCGCACCGATGTGCATGGCAAGGCCGACATCGTCGAAGAGATCGTGCGCATCTACGGCGTCGACAAGGTGCCGATGACGCCGTTCGAGCGCGGCGAGGACGCGCGCAAGCCGGTGCTGACGCCGCTGCAGCTCCGCACCCGTCGCGCCAGGCGCGCACTCGCGAGCCGCGGCATCATCGAAGCGGTGACCTGGTCCTTCATCACGAAGTCTGCGGCAACCCTGTTCGGCGGCGGCCAGCGCGAGCTCGAAGTGGCCAACCCGATCGCCTCGGATCTCTCCGACATGCGGCCGACCCTGTTGGCGGGCCTGATCGCGGCGGCGCAGGCCAACGCCGATCGCGGCTTCGGCGATGTCGCGCTGTTCGAGGTCGGCCAGCTGTTCAAGGGCGACCGCCCGCAGGATCAGTTCATGGCGGCCAGCGGCGTTCGGCGCGGCTTTGCTTCGTCCGAAGGTCTGGGACGGCACTGGTCGGGTTCGGCGCAGGCCGAATTGTTCGACGCCAAGGCCGACGCGCTCGCGGTGCTTGCCGTTGCCGGTGCACCGATGCAGGCGCTGCAGATCGTCGCGGGCGGACCAGCCTGGTTGCATCCGGGGCGTTCCGGCACGATCCAGATCGGCCCGCAGAACGTGCTCGGCTATTTCGGCGAGATGCATCCGAGCGCGCTCGAGGCGCTCGGCGCCGACGGCCCGCTGATGGTGTTCGAGGTGATCCTCGACCGCATCCCCGAGGCGAAGAAGAAGCCGACCCGCGCCAAGCCCGTGATCGAGCTGTCGGCCTTCCAGCCGGTGTCGCGCGATTTCGCCTTCATCGTCGACCGCACCATCAAGGCCGGCGACATCGTTCGCGCCGCGCAAGGCGTCGACAAGAAGCTGATCACCGGCGTGAATGTCTTCGACGTCTACGAGGGCAAGGGCATCGATGACGGCAAGAAGTCGATCGCGATCGCCGTGACGATCCAGCCGCGCGAGAAGACGCTGACCGATCAGGAGATCGAGGCCGTCGCCGGGAAGATCGTGGCGGAAGTCACGAAGAAGACCGGCGGCGTCTTGCGCGGATGACCCTTGCGGATGTTCTTCCGAAGGACGTCAGCCTCACCGTTGCGATGGCGCTCTGCGCCGTCGCTTTCGTTTCGGGCACCGCGCGCGGCTTCTCCGGCTTCGGCTCGGCGCTGATCTTCATGCCGCTGGCGAGCAGCATCGCGGCGCCGCGTCTCGTTGCCGCGCTGCTCCTGGTGATCGATTTCGTCGCGGCCCTGCCGCTGCTGCCCGACGCGTGGCGGAAGGCGGACCGCAAGGCCACCGCGGTAATCGTGCTGGGCGCGCTGGTCGGCGTGCCGGTGGGCACCTATTTCCTCAGCGTGCTCGAGCCCGTCACCACGCGCTGGATCATCTCCTGCTTCGTCGCTGCGCTGTTGCTGCTGCTGCTGTCCGGCTGGCGCTATCGCGGCAAGGACCACGCCTGGCTCTCGGTCGGCATCGGCGGCCTCTCGGGCTTCTGTAGCGGTCTGGCGCAGACCGGCGGCCCGCCGATCGTCGGCTACTGGCTCGGCCGCCCCATCGCGCCGATCGTCGCGCGCGCCAATATCGTGCTGTTCTTCGGCGCGTCGGATTTCTTCTCGATGGTCAGCTACGCGACGACCGGCCTGATCTCACGCGAATCGCTGGTGCTGTCGCTGATCGTCGGCCCGGTCTATGCGATCGGCGTCGCGTTCGGTGCGTCGCTGTTCGGCCGCGCCAGCGAAAAAGTGTTTCGCGCGATTTGCTACGGTCTGATCGCGATGGCGGTGATCGCGGGGCTGCCGGTGCTGGACGGGATTTTGCGGTAACAATCTCCGCGGTCGTCCCTGCGAAAGCAGGGACCCATACCGTGTGATTTGTCGATAAGCGCAGGTGGCAGTACCGACCAAGGACCCCTAACTGCTAGCTTTCGCCAAACCACTCCCTGTGGTTATGGGTCCCCTGCGTTCGCAGGGACGACAGCGGAGTGTTTGGCGACTTAATTGTCCTACTGTCGAGGCGCGCGGCGCTTCTTCGTCGACTGCGTCGGCACGTCGGCCGACTCGTCCTTGAGCGCGCCGATCTTGCGCAAGGCCACATCGGCTGCGCGCTCACCGCTTTCCCAGGCGCCGTCGACGGTGCCCCACAGCGTCTCGTGCGTGGCTTCGCCGGCGAGAAACATGTTGCCGATCGGCTCGGTCAGGATTTTTCGCGAGAGCTGCCCGCCGGGCGAGGCCGCCGACATCGCGCCCATCACGAAGGGCGAGGCGTTCCAGCGCGTCGCGGTGGTCTTCTGCACGGCGGCCGCCGCCTCGCTGCCGAACAGCTTCGTGATCCATTCCCTGGCGAAGGCGACCATCGCCTTCTCGCCCTGCTCGGAGAGATCGCGGCCGAACGAGCCGCCGACATCGATCGAACACAGTGAAGAGCCGCCGATATTGGCGAGCATCAGCGCCGTGCGCGTCGAATTGCTCTGCTCGATGAGGATGTCGTCGCGCGAGAGCCCCAGCGGATTACCCGGCAGTTGCAGCACAATGCGATCGTAGCTGCCGAGCGTGAGCTTCGACGCCGCATCGAGCGTGCGCTTGGGAATATCAGGCCCGAACTTGATCGCGCCCGACGTCAGCACGTTGGTCGAGACCGTGACGATGGCGGCGCGTGCGGCGATCCTGCCGGATGGCGTCTCCACGCTGACATCGCGATTGCTCCAGACAATCCTGCTCACCGGCGTCGCCAGCGCCACCGGCGCCTGTTCGCCGAGCCTGGTGATCAGGGTCCCCAGGCCCTGGCGGCAGGCGATCGCGGTGTTGCGGTCCTGCGCACGCGCCTTGTCGATCGCCGACAGCTCCTTGAGGTCTTTGCCCGCAAAGCTCGCACCGAGCACGAATTCGGCCGCACCGGCCCAGTCACCGAGATCCTTCGGCAGCACCGAGGCGCAGGCCGTATCGAGCTTGCCGCGTCCGGCCTCGTCGATGGCGCGGTTGGCGCGCACCAGCGCCGCCAGGAACTGTTCGGTCTCGCCCGCGCGCGCATTGCGGCGGCCGATACGCATCTTCTGGCCAGTCGGTGCCGGCAGGACGTCGAGCCCGGCACTGCGCGCCAGCCGGATCATCGGATTGGTCTCGGGATTGTGCATCCAGCGCGCGCCGCGATCGAACGGCACGTCGAAGGTCGTGCTGTCCGTGACGCAGCGGCCGCCGATCTGGGATGCCGCTTCCACGACCACGACCTTGCGGTTGGCCGCCATGATGCGCCGCGCCGCGGCAATTCCGGCCGCTCCCGCACCGATCACGACGATGTCGGCCTCGCGCGGCAGGGGTGCGGCAGTCGCGCGCAGGACCGGCATCGCGGCAAGAGCCGCCGACGCCGATAGGAAGCTGCGGCGCGTGATTGTCATGTCATGGTTTCCGGGAACTTGCGGCGAACGGGAACAGCCCGCGAACCTTGCTGCATCTGGTGTCGCACGGCAACCATCATGGTGAATCAATCGTGCTTGATCTCACAGAGTGATGAACCGAATTGCAACACGTTTCGACCATGATAGAGAAGGGAAAAAGACGGCCGGAAAAGGCCGTGGGGGGAGTTTGAAATGGGGACGGTTCTGGACTCAGTCGGCAAGCTGATTGCCGCGTACCTCTCGAAGGAGGTGCCGGGCTACGAGCCGTTCACGCCGAGCGACCCGGAGCACCTGCGCGGCGTCATCGAGCCCGGCGACGTGCTGCTAGTCGAGGGCAACAACCGCATCTCCGGCATCATCAAATATCTGACGCAATCGACCTGGTCCCATGCCGCGCTCTATGTTGGTCCGGTCGAGGGCGCCACGGAGCCCAATGGCGAGCCGCATGTGCTGATCGAGGCCAATATCGGCGAGGGCGTCACCTCGGCGCCGCTGTCGAAATATTTCCCGTATCACACCCGTGTCTGCCGCCCGGTCGGGCTGTCCTATGAGGACCGCACCACGGTCTGCCGCTATGCGATCAACCGCATCGGCTTCGGCTACGACACCAAGAACATCGTCGACCTGATGCGCTTCCTGTTCCCGCTGCCGATCCCGCAACGCTGGCGGCGGCGCATGATCTCGATCGGCTCGGGCGATCCGACAAAAATCATCTGCTCGGCGCTGATCGCGCAGGCCTTCGATGCCGTGCGCTATCCGATCCTGCCGAAGATCACCAAGGCCGGCAGCCGCGCCGCCCGCCGCGAGATCCTGCACATCCGCGATTCCTCGCTCTACATGCCCCGCGACTTCGACATCTCGCCCTATTTCGAAGTCGTCAAACCCACCATCGTGCACGGCTTCGACTACACCGCGCTGCACTGGGCCGACAAGCAGAAGCCGCTCGAGGAGGTAGCGGGCACATTCAGTGTGTTTCCAGAAACGCTCAGTGCGCCGCCGCTCGTTCCTGAGACGGTTGACGAAGAAGCGCCGACTGAAGTTCCGGCTGAAGAAGTGAGCGCGCAGCCCGCGGAGATGGGCGCCATCTGCTCCGAGCATTTTGTGCTGCTGAACGAACTGGCGATGTACCGCGCGCGGGGACGCGCGCAGGAGATGGCGGCGTAAGCATCGCGCCTGCCGTCGTTCCGGCAAAGGCCAGGAGAGACGTTGCACCGCTCTTTCCACCGTCATTGCGAGCGTAGCGAAGCAATCCAGAGTCCCTCGGCGGAGGCAATCTGGATTGCTTCGTCGCTGCGCTCCTCGCAATGACGATGGTGAGAGCCTACCGTTCCGCCCGCCCGATCACCGCCATCAGCTCCGCGATCTTCTCGCGCTGATCGGCCTTGTCGCCGCTCGCGATCGCGTGCTCGACGCAATGGGCGACGTGATCCTTCAGAACCTCTTCCTCGACCCGGCGCAGCGCGGCACGCACGGCCGAAATCTGCGTCACGATGTCGATGCAATAGCGGTCCTCCTCGACCATCTTCGAGAGGCCGCGAACCTGACCCTCGATCCGGCCAAGACGTTTTCCGACGGATGCCTTGATGTCCTTGCGCATGCGCTCTATATACCCCCCTAGGGTATATGTTGCAAGGCCGGAGCATGGCAATGAACGACGCCGAAAACGGGCACCATCACACGTCGGAAACATCGTCCGGATGCGGCTGTTCCGCCAAGGCTGCTCCCGAGGCCGCCCCCACGGGTGCTCCGCCAGCCGACAAGCCCGCGGCGTCCTCCTGCTGCGGCGGGCACGGCGATCATGCCCAGCACCACGCGCATGACCATGGCGCCGCCGCGACCACAGTCCTCGACCCCGTCTGCGGCATGACGGTCGATCCCGCCACCTCGAAGCATCACCACACACATCACGGCGAGACCTTCCATTTCTGCTCGGCCGGCTGCCGCACCAAATTCGCCGCCGATCCCGCAAAGTATCTCGTCAGAGAGAAGGCGCCCGAACCCGAGATGCCCGCGGGCACGATCTACACCTGCCCGATGCATCCGGAGATCCGCCAGATCGGACCCGGCAGCTGCCCGATCTGCGGCATGGCGCTGGAGCCGGAGGTCGCGAGCCTGGAGACGGGACCCAATCCCGAGCTTGCCGACATGACGCGGCGGTTCTGGATCGGTGGCGCGCTGGCGCTGCCGGCGGTGGTGCTGGAGATGGGCGGCCATCTCGCCGGACCACACGACTGGATCGATCCGGCGCTGTCGAACTGGATCCAGCTCGTCGTCACCACGCCCGCCGTGCTGTGGGCCGGCTGGCCGTTCTTCGTCCGCGGCTGGCAGTCTCTGGTCACCCGCAACCTCAACATGTTCACGCTGATCGCGATGGGCACGGGCGTCGCCTATCTCTACAGCATCGTCGCGACTGTCGTGCCGCAGATCTTCCCGGCGGCCTTCCGCAGTCATGATGGTGCCGTTGCCGTCTATTTCGAGCCCGCCGCTGTGATCACCGTGCTGGTGCTGCTCGGCCAGGTGCTGGAGCTGCGCGCCCGTGACGCGACGTCGGGTGCGATCAAGGCGCTGTTGCAGCTTGCGCCAAAAACCGCGCGCCGCGTCGATGCCGATGGCGGCGAGCACGAGGTCGAGATCGATGCGCTCCACGCCGGCGACCATTTGCGCGTCCGCCCAGGCGAGAAGGTGCCGGTCGACGGAATTATCCTCGAGGGACGCTCCGCGCTCGACGAATCCCTCGTCACCGGCGAATCCATGCCGGTCACCAAGGAGCCAGGTGCAAAAGTGATCGCCGGGACGCTCAACCAATCGGGCGGCTTCATCATGCGCGCCGACAAGGTCGGGCGCGAGACGCTGCTGTCGCAGATCGTGCAGATGGTCGCCGACGCGCAGCGCTCGCGCGCGCCGATCCAGCGGCTGGCCGACCAGGTCGCTGGCTGGTTCGTGCCGACCGTGATCGCCGTCGCCATCGCCGCCTTTGCCGCCTGGGCCTGGTTCGGACCGGAGCCGCGGCTGGCGTTCGGCCTCGTTGCCGCCGTCAGCGTGCTGATCATCGCCTGCCCCTGTGCGCTCGGCCTGGCGACCCCGATGTCGATCATGGTCGGCGTCGGCCGCGGCGCGCAGGCGGGCGTGCTGATCAAGAACGCCGAGGCGCTGGAGCGGATGGAGAAGATCGACACGCTGGTGGTCGACAAGACCGGCACGCTGACCGAGGGCAAGCCCAAGGTGGTCGCGATCGTCCCGGCTGCCGGCTTTGCGGAGGACGACATCCTCCGCATTGCGGCCAGCGTCGAGCGCGCCAGCGAGCATCCTTTGGCCGACGCCATCATGCGCGCCGCGAAAGAGAAGCAACTCACCCTCGCTCAGGTCGAACAGTTCGACTCGCCGACGGGCAAGGGCGCGACCGGAATAATCGACGGCAGGAGCATCGTGCTCGGCAACGCAAGATATCTGGTGTCGATCGGCATCGACACCAGGGCGCTCGATGCCGAGGCCGAACGCATGCGCCAGGACGGCGCCACCGTGATCAACATGGCCGTCGACGGCAAGCTGGCCGGCCTGTTCGCGATCGCCGATCCGGTCAAGGCCTCGACCCCGGAAGCGCTGAAAGCGCTGGCCGATGAAGGCATCAAGGTCATCATGCTGACCGGCGACAATCGCACGACGGCGGAAGCGGTGGCGCGCCGGCTCGGTATCGCCGAGGTCGAGGCCGAGGTTCTGCCCGACCAGAAGAGCGCGGTGGTGACGAAGCTGCAAAAGGCCGGGCGCAGCGTCGCGATGGCGGGCGACGGCGTCAACGACGCGCCCGCACTGGCCGCCGCCGAGGTCGGCATCGCCATGGGCACCGGCACGGACGTGGCGATGGAGAGCGCCGGCGTCACCCTGCTGGGCGGTGATCTCACCGGCATCGTGCGTGCGCGAAGACTGTCGCAGGCAACCATGAGCAACATCCGGCAAAACCTGTTCTTCGCCTTCATCTACAACGCCGCCGGCATTCCGATCGCGGCCGGCATCCTCTATCCCGCGTTCGGCATCCTGCTGTCCCCGATCATCGCCGCGGCGGCGATGGCGCTGTCCTCGGTGAGCGTGGTCGGGAATGCGCTGCGGCTGCGCGGGACCCGGCTGTGAGGATGACGGTGCGCTCCCTCGCCCCGTTCTTACGGGGTGAGGGGCCGCTTCCGCGACCACGGTGACAATTGGACTCGTGGAGAGTCCCCCTCACCCGGAATTCAAGCTACGCTTGAACTCCGACCTCTCCCCGCAAGCGGGGCGAGGTAACAAGAGCGGTACGCGCGGAGAGGACCTGATGCAGCGGATTACGATCACGATCGAGGACGATTTGTTGGCGGAGATCGACGCGGCAGCGGAAGCGCGCGGCTACCAGAACCGCTCCGAGATCATCCGCGATCTCGCGCGTGCCGGCCTGCAACAGAGCGCCGAGGACACCGCGCAGACCGGCCCCTGCGTCGCCGGCCTCGTCTACGTCTACGACCACGCCGCGCGCGATCTCTCGAAACGCCTGGTGCAGGAATTCCACGGCCACCACGACCTCGCGCTGGCCACCCTGCATGTCCATCTCGACGATAACAATTGCATGGAGATGACGGCGCTGCGCGGCGACGCCTCCGAGGTCAAGCATTTCGCCGACCACATCATCGCCGAGCGCGGCGTCCGCTACGGCCGCGTGGTGATGATCCCGACGGGTGAAGGGAAGCAGGCGAAGGCGCGCAAGCACGGGCACCGGCACGAGTAGTTCTTCTCCCTCGCCCCGCTTGCGGGGAGAGGGTCGGGGTGGGGGGGAGCCTCCGCGGGGGCGGTACCAGTTGGACTCGCGGAGACTCCCCCTCACCCGGATCGCATCGATCCGGCCTCTCCCCGCACGCGGGGAGAGGCGACGACAAACCTCACGCCGAGAGTAAATTCTGCAGCGCTTCGCCGTTGGGGACGCCGAGGCCTGAGCAGGCGTCCCAGCCGGGGCCGGCCTTGTACATGCCGTGCAAATCGCCGGTGATGTCATTGTTGCCGACCGTGATGTCGCGGAACACGCCTTGCGTGTGCGCGGCGTAGATCAGCGGGTTGATGAAGCCGACGGTCTTGCCGAATTTCTTCGTCGTCGCCTCGTTGATGCGGGCGATCAACCCCGCCATCAGCGGCGCCACGGCACTTGTGCCGCCGATGGTGGTGCCGACGCCGTTGAGGAAGATCTGGTAGCCGGTCGCGGGATCGGCATCGCCGGCAACATCGGGCACCCCGCGGCCGTTGTGATGCGTCGGTGATTTCGGCACATGGGCCTGGGCCTGGTATTGCGGCCGCGGGAACACGACGCTGACACCGCCGCCGCCTGCGCCGCCCTGCGGCCCGCCGTTCCAGACCACTTCGTTGATATCGCCGTTCGGCGCCTTCAGATTGGTGCCGCCGCAGGCGAGTGCAAACGGGCTCGAGGCCGGGAAATCTGCATGTGGCTTGCCGTCCCAGTCCGCGCCCATGTCAGCCGAACCATTGTCGCCGGAGGCAACGCAGACGGTGACGCCCATCGCGGCGGCGTCGCGGATCGCCTCGTTCAGGCCGTCGACGAATTGCTGCGAGCCTTCCTGGTCTTCCGGCCCGCCCCAGCTGATCGAGATCACCGAAGGTTTTCGCGCGGTGTCGTGGACGGCGGCCTTGACCGCATCGATGAAGCCGTTGGTGGTGTTGGGCGCGAAATAGACCACGATCCTGGCGCCGGGCGCGATCGCACCGGCCACCTCGATGTCGAGCACGACCTCGCCGTCGGCGTCCGAATGGCCGGGCTTGTTGGCGCCGCCGTCGACGCTCGCGGGTGCGATCTTCGGCATCGGGATGCCCGCCTTCTTGAAGAAGGTGCGCAGGTCTGACGTTTTGTAGCCGGCGCCCGTGGGATGGCCCTTCTGGTCGATGTCGTTGAGCTCGATGATGGCGATGCACTGGCCGGCGCCGGTCTCGCCGCCGGGGAAATTGTAGAGCTGGGCGATCTGATCGACCGAGAAGCTGCCGCCCTGCGCGGCGCGTGCGGCTGCGCCCTTCTGCGGCAGCTTGCGGCGGAAGTGGGGTTGCGCCACCGGCCGGTTGTCCAGGCCGTGCACGCCGACCACGATACCTGCGAGCTCGGCCGGGATCTGCACGCTGCCTTTACGCATGCGATGGGTCGCGCCCTCGTATCTGACCTTGTTGAGCTTGACGCCGAAGGCTGCGCTCATGGCCTTCACCGTCCCGGTCAGCTTCACGGTGCGGGACGCCAGATGCACGCTCTTGACGTTGAGATCGTGGTGATGCGCGAAATCGTCGATCTTGGCGACGTCGGCGGTATCCGCGCCCATCTCTGCGCCGAACTCGGCACGCGAGAGATACTGCCGCTCGCGCGGCGGTTGCGCGCCGAGCGTCATCACCTGCTCATCGTCGGCACGCTTCGCGCGCAGGCGAACGCTGATCTCGATTTCCTGCTTGGGATCGGCCGCGCCGACGAGCTTGGCCCCCTTCGGCAATTTCCGTGCGCTGTTCGCCAGCGTCACGCGCGTGGTCGAGCTTGCCATGACTTCCTCCGTTTGTGATTGGAAGGCAGATTGTCGCACCTCAACTATAGGTGTAATCTCAAACCCAAATTGGTTCAGGCATTTGAACGATATTTTTTCAGAAAACCTCTTGTTTGGCAGGGGCAACATCCGACTGGCTCAGATCGGCACGGAATCGGTCAATATTCACGACCATTCGACGACAAGGATTTCGATTTAAAATTGCAACCGTTGGCTTGTCTGGCCGACCAACGGAAGACGTTTGTCGAAATCAGACGTCTGGAAATCAATTTGGCGGAGACAATGCGATGCGTGCTGACCGCAAATGGGTTGAGAGAAATCTCGGTTTCGATCCGATCACGACGCCGCCCCCGCCCGACACCTTCGCGGTGAAACGCGTGGCCAAGGGCGCGGTGAAGAAATCCGCGAAGGTCACGACCGAAGACTTTCGGCGCGAGATCATCGATTTCGATTCCGAGTCGAGCGAGGGCCGCGAGTTCATGGCCTTCTCGACCTCGACCGGGCTGTCGCGCTTCACCGACATTGCCTGGCCGAAGGGGCTGGCGCCGCAAACCGGGCCGAAGCCGAAGGGCAACGGCAAGGGACCGCTACCGCGCGCCGACGTGCTGGTCGTGACCTGGACCGTCGACGAGGGCCACGCCCTCAGCCGCGTGCTGACGCCGGGCAAGGACTCCCGCAACGATTACGTACCCTATACGCATAATTACGCGGCCATCTCCAAGAAGATGCGCAACGGCTGTCCGGCCAAGGAGCTGAAACGGCTCGGCACCTACTGGACCACCACGATCGGCAAGAAGAAGGTCGTCATCTTCAAATCCGATTCGCACATGTCGCAGGACGGCCCGCAGCTGCCGAACATCGACGTCTGGCGCCAGATCATCACCGAGGTGCAGCCGAGTCTCGTGATCACCACCGGTACGGCGGGCGGCATCGGCAAGGAATTCGAGGTCGGCGACGTCGTCGTCAGTCCGATCGTTCGCTTCGACTGCCTATCGAAGTTCAAGAAGCAGCCATTCGCGCAGGAGCATTTTTCCAGCCGATCCGCCGTGACGAAGAAGTTCGCGCAGGCCAAGACGCTGTTCAAGGCCAATGCCGGGCAATTGCCGAAGGACAATACAAGGGCGCCGAAGATCTTCGTCGTGAAGCCGAGCGGCCTGTCCTCCTCCGTGGTCACCACCGACTTCTTCGGCTTCGACACCTCGGACGACCACTTCCATCTCCAGGGGCTCGGCGACGTCTCCGAGATGGGCGATGCCATCCTTGGCCTAGTCGCGCAGGAGATGGGCGAGAAGGCACCGCGCTGGCTCGCGATCCGCAACGTCTCCGATCCGCAGATCAAGGCCGAAGGCACCCTGCAGCAGCAGGAGCAGATCGCGGCCCAGATCTACAAGGGGTTCGGCCGCTGGAGCACGGTCTGTAGCGCCATCACCTGCTGGGCCAGCATCGCGGCGGAGCCGTAGCGAGCGATCCGGCCAGCACAGACGACAAAGGACGGGCGATCAATCAGGGAAAGTGGAACGGCCATGGCGCAGATCACGATCAACGGCATCACGATCGATCCTTCGGCTCCGCACGCGGAACGCGCCGCGCTGTCGCTGGATCATGCGAATGCGAAGGAATCCGACTACATCATCGTGCAGACCAACCAGCCGCTCAACGCCGAGCGCAGAGGGCAGCTCGCCAAGGCCGGCGCCGAGATCCTGGAAGCCGTCCCGGGCAGCGCCGTCATCTGTCACTTTCCGGCGGCCGGGCTCGACAAGGTGCGGAAACTTCCGTTCGTGACATGGGCAGACCTCTACCCGGGCATCGTGAAGATCGCGCCGGCGCTGCGCAACCTGGACACCCAACCCGGAGGCGTCGCCGCGGCGCGCGCGCTTGCGGCAAAGCCGGCGGCGCTCGACCGCACCAGCGTGACCGTCGACGTCATGCTCCACCGCAATGTCGGCGTGAAGGCCGCCGCAAAGAAGATTGCGGAAGCGGCGCATGTGCAGCTCGACGACGTCGTCCCGGGCACGGCCAAGGTGCGTGTGACGCTGAAGATGCGCCGTCTTGCCGACGTCGCGGCGCTCGACGAGGTGCGCAGCGTCGAGAAGGTCTTTCCCCGCAAGCTGCTCAACAACATCGCGCGGGGCATTCTTCGCGTTCCCGCGGCGACGCCGAGCAATGGCGGCGAAGGCGCGGGCGAGATCATCGCGATCGCCGATACCGGTTTCGACAAGGGATCGACCACGAACACGCACCCGGCTTTCAAGGGGCGCGTCAAGAAGCTCTACGCGCTCGGCCGGCCCGGGCGCAAAGACGATCCTGATGGTCACGGCACCCATGTCGCGGGTTCCGCTCTCGGCGACGGCGTATCGAAAAGCGACGGCCCGATCCGCGGCACGGCTCCCGGTGCCAAGCTGGTTCTGCAATCCGTGCTCGACAGCGACGGCAATCTCGGCGGCCTGCCCGACAGCCTCGATGCGCTGTTCGGCCCGCCCTACAAGACGGACAAGGCGCGAATCCATTCCAACTCCTGGGGCAGCGTCGGAAATTTCGGCGTGTATGACTCCCAGGCCAACGAGCTCGACACGTTCGTCTACGCGCACCGCGACATGCTGATCTGCTTCGCCGCCGGAAATGAGGGTAGCGACAAGGATGGCAATGGCCAGGTCGACCCCAACTCCGTGACGCCGCCGGGTACGGCCAAGAACTGCCTCACCATCGGCGCCTGCGAGAACAATCGTCCCAGCGAGGCCATGACCTACGGCAGGGCATGGCCAGACGATTTTCCGGCCACGCCGATCAGCTCCGATCGTGTGGCCAACAATCCCGAAGGGATGGTGGCGTTCAGCAGCCGCGGACCCACCAACGACGAACGCATCAAGCCCGACGTCGTGGCGCCGGGATCCTTCATTCTGTCAACCCGATCCCGCGCCACGAAATCGAAGGGATGGAAGCTCTCGCAAGATCCGCTCTACATGTTCGAAGGCGGCACCAGCATGGCGACGCCGCTGGTGGCCGGGTCCGTCGCGGTGATCCGGGCGTTCCTGAGGAAAAGCCAGGGACTGAAGTCGCCGAGCGCCGCACTGCTCAAGGCGCTCATCATCAACGGAGCGCGCAGTCTCGCCGGACAATACCATCCGTCGGAGGCGGGGTCCGTCGCGAGCAACAGCCAGGGCTTCGGCCGGGTCGACGTTCAAGCGGTGGTCGGCCCCCATGCCACGAGCGAAGAGCTGCAGTTCTTCGACGAGAAGAAGAAGCTGGACGCCGGCGACCGCGAAGACCGCACGGTCACGATACCGGCGGGAAGCAGCCGCCTGAAGGTCACGCTGGTCTGGACCGATCCGCCCGGCGAAGGCCTGCAAAGCGACCTCGATCTCGTCGTGGTGGCCAACAAGCAGGAACGCCATGGCAACATGCCGGCCGGCTCGAAGGACTTCGACCGCCGGAACAATGTGGAGCAGGTCATCTTCGAAAATCTGCCGGCCGGCGAAGCGGTGATATCGGTCATCGCTCATTCCATCGCCGTCGCGCCGCAGAACTATGCCCTCGTCATCAGGGTGAGCTAGAGCGTCTTCAAGCGAAGTGGCTGCCGGTTCGCGCGAAGAAAACGCGTCAAAACAAGCGCCTTGAGCTTCCGTTCTGATTCACTCAGAACCCAAGCTCCAGGCGCGGCAATCTGTCCCGGAAAGCTCGACCTCTTGTCGAACCTTCCGCGCATGTCTACCTCTCGCGGGTGGTTTTGCTGAGAGGTACTCCGATGCTGGATGCCGCCGTAAAGGCGCTGTCGCAATTGATCTCGCCGCCGATGCGCTCGATCCTGTGGCGATCGATCGGGCTTGCACTGGTCCTGATCATCGTGCTGGCGATCGGCTTGCAGCGGCTGCTGAGCTGGTTTGCGACCTATGGTGAGGTCTGGCTGGAAGGCCTGCTCGGGCCGAGCTGGCATTCCTCGCTCGAGGTCCTCGCCTGGATCGTCTCGATCACGGCGGGCCTCGGCGTCGTGTTCGGCGGTGTGTTCCTGATGCCTGCGATCACCTCGCTGGTGGCGAGCCTGTTCGTCGACGACGTCGCCGACATCGTCGAGCGCGAGCACTATCCCGCCGAGCGGCCGGGCGCTGCGCTGCCGTTCAGCCAGGCGATCTACGAGGGCGTCAAGACCGCGCTGCTGACGATCGTGGTCTATCTGGTGGCGTTGCCGCTGGTCCTGTTCGCTGGTGCCGGATTCCTGATCTTCTTCGTCGCCGCCGCCTGGCTGCTCGGGCGCGAATATTTCGAGCTCGCCGCGATGCGCTTCCGTTCGCCGGAGGAGGCCAGGGCGATGCGGCGCGACAACGCCGCGACCATCTTCACCGCCGGCCTTTTCATTGCGGCCTTCGTCTCGATCCCGATCGTCAATCTGGCGACGCCGATCTTCGGCATGGCGTTCATGGTCCACATGCACAAGCGCCTGTCGGGGCCGCGGCCCGAGCTGATCGAGCCGGCGCGGCAGATGCGGTGAGGCCTCTCAGTTCACTTGCACCCCGCATTTGCGCAGCAGCATCTTGGCGAAACCGAACGGCGCCGGCGTGAACGGGCCCGGTGGCGCCCGGGTGATCAGCGCGACGACGCCGAGCGCGACCATCGCTAGCCAGAAGCACAGCCAGAAGCCGTCGATATAGGCGAGCACATTGGCCTCGCGCTGCACCAGGCCCGCGAGCGTGCCGACCGCGCGCGCCTGCGCCATTCCGGTGCCATGGGCCGCGAAGTAATCGGCGAGCTGCTTGAGCCTACCCACCACGTCGGCATTGCCGACCACAAGGTCCTGGCCGAGATAGAAGGAATGGACCTGCTCGCGCACGCGCAGCCACGTTCCCATCAGCGCGATGCCGATCTCCGCGCCGCCGAGCCGCATGATCTGGATGTAGGCGGCAAAGGAGGTGGCGCGGCTCGGATCGGCGTTCGACAGCAGCGTGATGATGATCGGCAGCAGGAGCAGCGACTGCCCGATCGCCTGGAGCAGCACGATGCCGACAAAATCCTCGCGCGCCCAGACATGGCTGAGCTGCGTGCCCCAGAGATTGGCCGCGGCAAAGCAGGCAAAGCCCAGCACCACGACAAGCCGCGTATCGAAATGCCGCAGCAGCCAGATCGAGATCGGCACCAGCACGAACATCGGCAGCGCGCCATAGGTGAGCAGCAACATCCCGCTCTGCTCCGGCCTGAGCAGAACGACATTGCCGAGGAAGTTCGGCACCAGCGACGAGTTGGAGAGGCTGGTCAGCGTGTAGAGCAGGATCAAGATCAGCCCCAACCCGACATTGCGCGAGAACAGCACGTTGACATGCGCCCAGGGCTGTCGCACCAGCGACTCGTTGACGAGGAAGCCTGCGAACAGCACCACACCGCTGACGAGCAGCGCCATCACCGTCCCCGAGCCGAGCCAGTCCAGGCGATTGCCCTGGTCGAGGCCGGCATAGATCATCGAGACCGCGGCGCCGAGCAGCAGCATGCCGCCCCAATCGGCCTCGCGCAGCAGCGTGCGGTTCACCGGCTCGCTCGGCGTGCCCAGATAAACCATCAGGCCCATCAAGGGCGCGATCACGACGCTCTGCCAGTACATCCATTGCCAGCCGAGATGGTCGACATAGAAGCCGACCAGGGAGCTCGACGTATCCAGCGCAAAGCCGACCCGGATCGAATAGAGCGAGATCGCCGGCACCCACCATCGGATCGGCAGGTTTCGTAACACGATCATGAGCGTCGCAGGCACGAAGGTGCCGAGCAGCAGGCCATGAACGACGCTGAGCGCGAGCAGCGTCGGATAATCGTGCACGAAGGGAATGATCAGCGACACCGCGGCGTAGACGAGGCTCGGGATGCCGAGCACGCGGCGCAGGCCGAACACCGTCGCGAGCCACGCCACCGCCGGCGCAATCAGGATCTGCGAGCCGATGCCGGCGGTCGAAAGCCAGGCGCCCTCGTCAAACGAGAGCGAGAACGCACCGCGCAGGTCCGGCAGACCGACCGTGGTCAGCCGGCTGTCGAAATTGGCGAGGAACGAGCCGAGCAGCACCGCCGCCACGGCAAACAACGGCTGTGGCGCGATGCCGCCGCGCGAGAGAGGCCCGCGGCCGGCATCGTCATTTTCCGCCATTCGCGGCCTTCGTGTCGATGCTGGTGACGACCGACATGCCCGGCACCAGCCGCGCCAGCAGCGGCTGGTTGTCGTCGAACTGGATGCGCACGGGAATGCGCTGCACGACTTTGGTGAAATTGCCGGTCGCATTGTCCGGCGGCAGCAGGGCCACCTGCGCGCCGGTCGCGGGGGCAATGCGCTCGACCTTGCCGCGCAGCTTCTCGCGCGGGAAGCCATCGACGGTGATCTCGACCGGCTGGCCCGGCGCGACATGCGTGAGCTGGGTCTCCTTGTAATTCGCGATCACGTAGACCTTCGGCAGCGGCACCACATTGATGAGGTTGGTGCCGATGTTGACGTAGTCGCCGGGCTGCACCTGGCGCTCGCCGACGACGCCGTCGAACGGCGCGGTGATCCTGGTATAGCCGAGCTTCAGCTTCGCGCTCGCCAGCGTCGCCTTGGCCGCCGCGACATCGGCGGCGCGCTGCTTCTTGGTGCCCTGCAGAACTTCGAGTTGATGCTGCTGCGCGGCGATGACGGCGCGACTGGCACGCACGTCGGCCTGCGCCTTCGCGTAGCCCGCGACGGCCTGTTCCAGCCGCTGCCGCGTGCCGGCTTCCGTCTGCGTCAGGGATTTCTGGCGATCCTGCTCCTGCCGGGCCTCGACCTCCAACGCTTCCGCTGACAGCTGCGCGGCCTGCGCCTGCGCGATGGTCGCATATTGCAGCTCGACCTGGTTGCTCAGATTGTCGAGCACGGCCTGCGCGGCGGCGACAGCGGCCTCGGACTGCGCGACCTGGGCCTGGTAGTCGGCGGGATCGATCTGGATCAGGAGATCGCCGGCCTTGACGCGCTGGAAGTCGGAGACCCCGACGGTCAGCACTTCGCCGGAGACGCGGCTTGCAAGCCGCGTCAGATCGGCGCGCACATAGGCGTCGTTGGTGGTCTGGACCACGGCGTTGCCGACCCATTCGTCGAAGCGCAGCGTCGCCAGTGCCACGAAGGCGAGCGCGACGATCACGGCGAACAGGGGGATCGCGAGCCGGCCCCAGAGCGAGCTCGCCGGCCGCTGCGTCGGCTTCGGCGGCGGAGCCGGTGCCGCGGCCGGCGGTGGCGGTGGCGATGGCGATGGCAATGGCGATGAGATTTGTTCTTGCTGACTCACGACATGCCCCCAAAACCGGCTTGCTTCACATCGCCCCCCCGAAACGACGGCGCCACCTCAGACCGTCTTCTCCGGCCATCGGCAGAGATCGTTGATCAGACACACCTCACAGCGCGGCTTGCGGGCGAGGCAAGTATAGCGGCCATGCAGGATCAGCCAATGATGGGCGTGCAACATGAACTCGGCCGGGATCACCTTTTCGAGACCAAGCTCGACTTCGAGCGGCGTCTTGCCGGGCGCCATCCCGGTGCGGTTGCCGACGCGAAACACATGCGTGTCCACCGCCATGGTGTGCTCGCCGAAGGCCATGTTGAGCACCACGTTGGCGGTCTTGCGCCCGGCGCCTGGCAGGGATTCGATCCCGGCGCGCGTGCGCGGCACCTCGCCGCCGAATTCGCTGAGCACCTTTGCCGATAGCGCAATCACGTTCCTGGCCTTGGTGCGATAGAGGCCGATGGTCTTGATGTATTCGCGCAAGCGTTCCTCGCCGACGTCGAGCATCTTCTGCGGCGTGTCGGCGATCTCGAACAAGGCGCGCGTCGCCTTGTTGACCCCGGCATCGGTGGCCTGCGCCGACAGCACCACGGCGACCAGCAGCGTGAAGGGATTGACGTGCTCGAGCTCGCCTTTCGGCTCCGAATTGGCCTTGCGGAAACGGCTGAAGACCTCGTGGATCTCGGCCGGCGTCCAAGGTTTGGTAGAATTGGGTCTTGCGGCCTTGAGCGATTTCCTGGCGGGAGCCCTCGGCTTCGCAACTATCGCCTTTGCCTTTTTCTTCGGCACGGACGCTTTGCGCGGGGCCGGCTTGCGGGTGATTTTCGCCATGATCCGGATATACTGAGGGACGATGAGCACAGGCAACGAAATTGAGCGCGGGCGATCTGAAAGCGAGACGGACCCTCAGATCTTCTCCGCGCTCCTGACGCCGCACCGCTCGCTGAACCGCACCGGCTTCCTCGCCGTGATGCTGTTCCTGAGCGTGGTGAGCTTTGCCACCGGCCTCGCCTTCCTGATGATGGGTGCGTGGCCGGTGTTCGGCTTCTTCGGCCTCGACGTGCTGGTGATCTGGTGGGCCTTCAAGGCCAATTTCCGCAGCGCGCGGGCGCGCGAGGAGATTTCGGTCACGGCGTCCGAACTGCGGGTGCGGCGCGTCAGTCATCGCGGCCAGGTCGCCGAATGGACGTTCAATCCGCTCTGGGTCCGCCTCGATATGGAGGTCGACGAGGATTTTGGCATCGAGCATCTCTATTTGATCTCGCGCGGCCATCAGATCCAGATCGCCCGCTTCCTCGGCCCGGACGAAAAGGCAAGTTTTTACAAAGGCTTGGTTGAGGCCCTGAACGCCGCCAAGCGCGGCCCGACCTACAACCCGGTCTCCTGACTCCGAATCGGAAATCGGGTGGTTTCGGCCCGGCGCCACGCCTACATTTCCAGTCATGATGACACTCGCCATAAATGACCAGCGCCTGGCCAAGCCGGGCTCCCAGAACGCCGCGTTGCGCGATTACGACTCCGTGCGCCGGGCGATCGCGTTCATCTCGGAGAACTGGCGCACCCAGCCGGCCATCGAAGCGATGGCCGATGCGGCGGGCGTCACGCCGGATGAGCTGCACCATCTGTTCCGCCGCTGGGCCTCGATCACGCCGAAGGCGTTCATGCAGGCGCTGACGCTCGATCACGCCAAGGGACTGTTGCGGGACTCCGCGAGCATCCTCGATGCCGCGCTCGATTCAGGTCTTTCAGGACCGGGCCGGCTGCACGATCTCTTCGTCACCCATGAAGCGATGTCGCCCGGCGAATGGAAGAACGGCGGCGCGGGCCTGACGCTGCGCTACGGCTTCCATCCCTCGCCGTTCGGCACGGCGATCGTGATCGCCACCGACCGCGGCCTGTCAGGCCTTGCGTTCGCCGATCCCGGTGAGGAGAAGGTCGCGCTCGCCGACATGACGCGGCGATGGCGCAACGCAACTTACGTCGAGGATCACGAAGGCACCGCACCGCTCGCACAGCGCATCTTCGACACCAGGCTGTGGCGGCCGGACCAGCCGTTGCGCGTGGTGATGATCGGCACCGATTTCGAGGTACGGGTGTGGGAGACGCTGCTGAAGATCCCGATGGGTCGCGCGGTGTCCTATTCCGACATCGCCTGCAACATCAACAGCCCGAAGGCCTCACGCGCCGTCGGCGCTGCGGTCGGCAAGAACCCGGTCTCGTTCGTTGTGCCCTGCCACCGCGCGCTCGGCAAGAGCGGCACGCTCACCGGCTATCACTGGGGCATCACCCGCAAGCAGGCGATGCTGGGCTGGGAGGCCGGGCAGCTGGGGATGCAGTAGGCCCCGCTTCCGTATGGGCAAAGGCGCATAGCGCCGTGCCCACCATTCTTCCGCGATCGCTGACACATGGTGGGCACGCTACGCTTTGCCCACCCTACGACTCCGCGCTTGTGGCGAAGCTCAGCCCGCCAGATCCAGCTTCGAGGCCACCGTCGAATCCGCGTTGAGCCGGTAGATGATCGGCACACCGGTCGCGAGCTCGCGCTTCAAAATGCCTTCGGGCGAGAGCTTTTCCAGCACCATGATCAGCGCGCGCAGCGAGTTGCCGTGGGCGGCGACCAGCGTGCGCTTGCCGTTGAGCACGCCGGGCAGGATCTCCTGCACGTAGTAGGGCAGCGCGCGCGCCAGCGTATCCTTCAGGCTTTCGCCGCCGGGCGGCGGCACATCGTATGAGCGGCGCCAGATCAGCACCTGGTCCTCGCCCCATTTCTTGCGGGCGTCGTCCTTGTTGAGGCCGGAGAGATCGCCATAGTCGCGCTCGTTCAGCGCGAGGTCTTTGGAGGTCGGCAGGCCCTTCTGGTCGAGCTCGCCGAGAATGAGATCGAGCGTGTGCTGCGCGCGCGTCAAGACCGAGGTGTAGGCGACGTCGAACACGAGGCCCTGCGCCTTCAGCTTGCGGCCGGCTTCCGTGGCTTCCTTCACGCCGAGCTCGGTGAGATCAGGATCCTTCCAGCCCGTGAACAGGTTCTTCAGATTCCACTCGCTCTGACCGTGGCGCACGAGCACGAGGAGACGTTCGCTCATTGACTGCTTTCCATTCAGGTTATTGTTGAGGAATGATCTTGGCGGAAAGCCGCTTCACGTCTTGCGCTAACGCGGCCCTTCGGGTCCGGTTCATGCTCCGGCTCGCTCAGATGTCTGCGAGACCGAGCACGTCGGCCATGGAGTAGTGCCCCGGCTTCTTGCCATGCGCCCACAGCGCCGCCTTGAGCGCGCCGTGTGCGAACAGCATGCGGTCTTCGGCGAGATGCGACAGCGTCAGGCGTTCGAACGGACCAAGAAAGGTCACGCTGTGCTCGCCGGCAACGGTGCCGCCGCGCAAGGAGGCAAAGCCGATGTCGCCCGGCTTGCGCGCGCCGGTGATGCCGTCGCGGCCGCGATCCGAATGCTCATCGAGCGAGATGCCGCGGCCGGCGGCGGCGGCCTGGCCCAGCATCAGCGCAGTGCCCGAGGGCGCATCGATCTTCATGCGGTGGTGGGTTTCCACGACCTCGATGTCGAAGCTCTCGTCGAGTGCCTTGGCGACGCGCTTGACCACCGCGGCGAGCAGATTGACGCCCAGGCTCATATTGCCCGACTGCACCACGACCGCACGGTTGGTGACGCTCTTGATCACGGCGTTGTCGGAGGCCGACAGTCCGGTGGTGCCGATGACGTGCACGATGCCGCGCTCGGCAGCGATCGCGACATTGGCGATGGTCGCGGCCGGCACGGTGAAATCCAGGATGCCGTCGGCATCTTTCGACATCGCCCAGAGGTCGGCCGAGAGTTTGACGCCGTTGGCAGGCAGGCCCGCGAGTACGCCGGCATCCTTGCCGAGCAGCTCCGAGCCGGGCGCCTCCAGGGCTCCCGCCAGCACCGCGCCTTCAGTGTCGGCAATGGCTCGTGCCAGCGCCCGGCCCATCCGGCCGCCTGCCCCGGCAACAATCAAACGCATATCGGACATAGTTCACCCTCTCCACGCCCTATAGCGGGAGCGGGCCGTTCCGGCAACCGATCAGGCCTTCAAAAGGCCCGTGGCGCGGGTCTCCCCAAGCACAGATGCAACGCTAGAGCATGAGCTCCAGGTCTTTCCTGAGCACGACCTGGCCATCGCGCTCTACAACATAAGTGGCCTTGTAGGAGCCGCGTTCCCACCCCCCGGGAGGTCGCTTCTTCCCCGCAAAGAGCATGAATTGCGCCTTGTTGGCCTGAAGTGGTGCAGACCGATTTTCCGCGATGACGTTGTCGAGGGGATCCTTGATGAGCAGCCATTGCGCGTCGCCCGCCTTCAGCCCGATAGCCCGCACGAACGCGACGATCGCCATCGAACCGGCGGACGGCTTTTGGCTCTCGGCACTGCCGTCCTCGATGAGTTCCATCGTGACCGGCCCCGTCGTAAAGCCCGCATTGAGGATGGCTCGTTCCTGGTACTCGAGTTTCGGGCGGAGGGCAGCAAGCCAGAGCGATTGACCGCCCTCGCAAGACTCGGGGCGAACGCCGTACGCAAAGGGATCGACCACCGCGCCATTGTGCCTCACGGTGAAATGCAGGTGAGGATACTCCGTGAGGCCGGAGAGACCGACACGGCCGAGCGGCTGTCCTAGGTCGACCTTGTCTCCAGGCTTGACCGACACACTGCCGGCGGCGAGGTGGCAGTACTGGGTTTCCCACTGCTCCGGATGTTCGATGACGACGCCATTGCCACATTCGGCCTCGCGCACCGCTTCGCGTCCCGATTTTGTGAAAGCGCCGTCCGGCGCGTCATTGCGTGTACGAAGAATACGGCCGCCTGCCGCCGCGCGCACGTCCACGCCGGCCCTTTGCACCGGCAGTGAGGGCAAACGAAAATCGGTGCCGTTGTGGTCGTCATAAGTCAGCGTGCCGCATTTGTAATCTCGCGCCGACCGCGACGGATCGAGATCCGTGTAATTCTGGATGTAGCAGGTGCGGCCAGGCTCGCAGGCAATCGGCAGCGCCAATTGAATGCTCTGGGCATGGGCAGGGAAGCCGGCCCCGGCCAATGCCAGGGCAGCGAACATCCGGTAGAGGAAACCTGCGCTGCCCATGCGCCTCGACATCGCGGAGAACCCCGTACTCATTCAGGCGAATGCTTGCCGGCCGTCCGCAATCTCATCGGACCCTCTTCGTCCAATCGACAATCGGAGGCCGACCGGCTCACCCAGTTCTCGCGCCTGCCAGCGCCAAAAGGCGATTGGGTGAGATGATACAGAAGAAAGAACTCCGACTGTCGGTTGATCCCCAGTTTGAGCATGATCCTCTTGGTGTAGGTTCGCACCGTTGCCTCGGTCAGCCCAAGCTCGGCTCCAATATCGCGAGGGCACTGGAATTGAAGAATCCGGGCGACGATTCTTTCCTCAGCCCAGTTCAAGCCAAAGGCAGATGCGATGCAGTGCGCGCCCTGCACGTCATCGAATTGCGGCACGACGATGAGGGCCTGTCCCAGCTTGTCATGCGTTGGAACAGCGCCGATCTTGGCGAAGGCGAACTGCTGACGATCCGTCGAAAGCGGTACCGTAGTGTTGAACCATCCATGAGTCCCGCTCTCGATGAGCACTTTCCCGATTGCCCCCCGCAAGCTCTCGGTCACGGAAGCGCATGAGCCAGCAAGCCTGCCTCCTTCCATCCTGAGCAACTCGCGCTTGGCAAGCAGCACGCGTCCACCACGATTGACTGCGTAAATGTGCAGGCCCTGGTCCACGACGATGGCGGGAAAGGTCAGCTCTTCGAGCCAGAGTTGCGCATCGACCTGCCCCGGCGCTTGCCGGGCAAGTGAATGAGCAGCCTTCCATAACGGGCGCACGGTATGCGCCAAGCCCGGAATCTCCGATGCCGCAAGCGCGGCCGGTCGCCATCCGGCCACGAACACGACCGTGGTTCGCTCATCGGAAGCAAACCTGCCAATGACTGAATGACTCTTTACCGGGGGTTCCGCGCCGATCAACTTGCGGACGAAGGAGGTCCGGGAATTGATCGGCTCGAGCGAGGCGACGTCCTCGGCTGTACCCTTGCGCGCAAATCGCTCAACCATCGCCGCGCATGACGGATCGGCAGGAGCATCTCCGATCCTGGCTTCTTCCAGCCCGGAGGCGGATAGCATGGCTACGTAGCAGCTCCGGCAGCCGAGCAATTCCGCCATGGCCTTTGCGAAATATTCCATTGCGGCCTGTTGCGGGCGTGGCTCCGGACAAGACCCAGACGGACCGCATCCGTCATTGCCTTGCTTCGAGGCGCGCTCGACGCAATCGGAACGAAAATCATCCTGTGCGGAAGGTAGTGCCTTACTGCACTCATGCACGGTCGCCTCCCTCATAGGCCGGCCCACCCCTTACCAGCGCTTAATTCTCCCTGAACGCACGGTTGATCCGTAACGTCATCGGCTGCAAAAGATATTCCGCAAAGGTTCGTTCCCCCGTCTCGACAAATATCTCGACAGGCATTCCAGGCATCAATGTGGAGATGTAGGAGGCCGTCGGCGCGTTGGGGTCCAGCTCAACCTCGGCCAAATAGGAGCTGTCGCCGGAATGGGTGTCGGTCAGTGCGTCTGCCGCAACGCCGACGACCCTTCCCTCGAGCATCGGCCGGCGGCGAATGTTCAGCGCGTGAACTCGCACACGCGCCATCTGTCCGACATAGACCTCTTCCCGATCGGCAGGCTTCAATGTCGCCTCGATGACAAGCCGATCTTGCATCGGAACGATTTCCAAAAGGGTTTCCCGAGGTCCAAGCACGGCATTGAGGTCCCTGCTGTTGAGGCCGACGATCCTTCCACTTTCCGGGGCACGCAATTCAGACCGGACAAGCTGGGCACGCAACGCGGCAATTCGATGTCTGAGGTCGCCGATCTCCTCGCTCGTCGCATGCCGCTGCTTGGCGATATCCTGATTTTGGTTGAACCCCAGTTGCCTGCGTCTGTCCTGCAACTCCGCGATCTTGCCCTGCATCTCCGAGATTGACGCGGCATTGCGATCGACCTGTCCGGTGGCCTCGGCTTCGGCCCGTTGCAAGGCCAGCAAACGTGGTTTCCGGGCGAGGCCCTTTGCGAGGAGATAACTCGTGTCGGCGATCTCTTCCCGCAACAGCTTGAGTTGCTGTTCAAGTCCTTGGGTGTTGCTCTGCAGGCCGCGGATGGTGTCCGCGTTTTGCAGCATCTGCTGATCGATCACCTTGCGCTCATTCTCAATCGCGGCCAGTCGCGCGGCAAATTCGGCCTCCTGGGTTTGAATGGCGATACGTGCGGAGAGACGCGTTGCACTTTCCCGCAATTCGTCCGGAAACCGGATTGACTTCGCACCGTCTTGCTCCGCCGCCAGCCGGGCCTCCATCGCCAGATCAGCAAAGAACTTGGTTTCGAGGGAACCAAGGCTCCCTTCGATCTGCGCGGTGTCGAGCCGTGCAATGAGTTGACCGGCTTCGACGTGATCGTTCTCCCGGACATAGATCGATTTGATGATTCCGCCTTCCAGATGTTGCACCGCCTTGCGCTTCGAATGGACCTTGATGAATCCTGGTGCCACGACGGCGCCGCGGAGCGGAACCGTGGTTGCCCACAAGCCGAAGCCGCAAAATTGCAGGACGAGCAATACACAGCCCCATGCGATGATCCGTCGCATGTCGGATCGCGGTTGCTCCGTCGGCCAGGTCTTCGACGGACCTGCAACAGGCGCGGACATCGCGGAGGCATGACCGGTCTGCGTCATGGAATGACCCTCCTGCCTGGCAACCTCTGAGGTTCGACATTGCGCGGGAGCCCTGCCGAACCCGGTACCGGTGCCGGCCGCTGGGCGCGAAGTACGTCATATGGCGGTCCGAAGGCGACCTGGTTGCCGTCCCTCAACAGCAGCACGGCATCGGCGATGGTCAACAGCCGCGGCCGGTGGGTGACGATCACCGACGCCGCGCCGCGCGCTTTGGCCGATTGAATGGCGGAGCACAACGCTTCTTCGCCGTCCGGGTCGAGATTGGCATTGGGCTCATCCAGCAGGATCAATTTGCGATCGCCGAAGAAGGCGCGGGCAAGACCAATGCGCTGACGCTGGCCACCGGATAGCCTGCAGCCGTCGCGGCCGATCTCGGTCTGGTAGCCGGCCGGAAGGGACAGGATCATCTCATGCGCCTGCGCGAGCATGGCCGCGGCGACGATGGCCTCGTCCCGTGCGTATTCATCAAACCCGGCAATGGCTTCGGCCACCGTTCCTTCCAGGAGCTGCACGTCCTGGGGGAGATAGCCGACGAATTGCCCAAGCTGGTCGGGATCCCAGGTATGGAGTGCTGCGTGGTCCAACCGGATCGTACCGCTGGTCGGCCGATCGAGGCCTGCCATCAAGCGCAGCAATGTGGATTTTCCGGCGCCGGTCGGCCCGATCACGACGACAAGCTCGGACGGCCGGCATTGAAAGGATATGCCCGCGAGAATGGGACGCTGCGTCCCGCCAATCCGGAATGTCACCCGCTCTACCTTGAGCATGCCGGCTGGCGGCGGAAGCAACGTCTTCCGCGGACGCGCAAGCACCGGCATCGCGGCGTTGCAGACTTGCGTCCACGCGTCCTGCGCAGATGCCAACGCGCGCCAGGCCGAGACCAACCCTTCCATGGGCTGCAACGTGCGCGCTATCAGGATCGAGCTCGCGATCAGACTGCCGGACAGCACCTCGTTCTGGAGCACGAGCCAGGCACCGCAGCCGATCGCGGCAATCTGCAGGATGGTCCTGACCATTCGCGCGGCGGCGCTAATCGTGTAGATGCGTTCGCTGGCCCGCACCACCGGAGACAGGGCTTCGTCATTGAGGCTCATGAACGCGCGGATGGCGCCCCGGGTCCAGCCCATCGCCCGCACCACGCTGGAGTGCCGGACGATTCCATCGAGCAACGCCTGCGTCTTCAACGCCGCTTGCGAAGCCTGCGCAATTTCCCCGCGCGCGATCCAGTGGCTTGCAACACCCATCGCCAGCAGGACCCCCACCCCGATCAGGGCTATGACGCCATACCAGGGGTGCAGGAAGAACAGGATGAGAATAAACACCGGGAGGAACGGAGCATCTATCAGCGATGTGACCGTTCCGCTCGACAGGAAAGTTCTCAACTCGCGAAGCTTGACCAGATCGTGCTGCCGGCCGTCGCCCGGCGCCGCGCCGGTGATGCTGCCTTCAAGGATGATCGGAGCGAGGCAGTGCTCGAACCCGACCGCGAACCGGCTCAACAGGCGGTTACGAAACGTGTCGAAGGCGGCGCTGAAGGCGAGAGCGCCGACGGCGATGACGGTGAGGCCGACAAGCGTCTCGACGCTTCCGCTGCTGAGCACGCGGTCGAACACTTCGATTGAATAGAAAGGTACGACCAGCAGCAGCAGGTTTACGGACACGCTGAAACAAACGATCCACACCAATGCGAATCGTCCCGGAATCAAGGCCACCAGCAATCTCTGACCAGATGCTGGGATCACACCACGGTTACGCGAATACATAACTTGCCGGCACTATCACTGACTGAAATGAGGGCGGGGCGGCCTGACAGCCGCCCCGCTACTAGTCGGCGCTAGACAACGTCAACGGCCGTATAACCGGCGGCAGTGTTGATTTCGGCGATCGACTCGAACGGTGTCGCGCCGCCCGTGATGCCATCGAGCTGGATGGCGCCGAAGCCGAAATCCAGCACGGTGTTGGTGCCGTCGTCGTCCACTACCACTGTAGCCGGGTCAAAGCCTGGCGGAGCGTCGACAACAACGGCATCGCCATCGGCAAAGCTGAGATCGGTGACTTCATCGTTGCCGAAGTTCGTAGCTGTGTTGTCGCCGAAATTGTGCGTATCGGTACCAGCACCGCCCGTCAGCACATCATCGCCGAGTCCACCGTTGAGGACGTCGGCGCCATTGCCGCCGGACAACTCGTCATCGCCGTTACCGCCGTTCAGGGTGTCATTGCCGGCGCCGCCCGACAGGATGTCAGCCCCAGCCCCGCCGTTCAGGACATCGGTGCCGTCGCCGCCATCGAGCGTGTCATCTCCGGCGTCGCCGTCGAGCGTGTCGTTGCCGGTTCCGCCGCTCATTTCGTCATCACCGGCGCCGCCGCTCATGGCATCGTTGCCCGCGCCGCCGGCCATCTCGTCGTCTCCGGCATCGCCGAACATCGTATCGTTACCGGCGCCGCCGTCCATGATGTCGTCGCCCGCGTCGCCGTGCATGGTGTCGTTGCCATCGCCACCGTTGAGCGTATCGGCGCCCAAACCGCCGTTCAGGATGTCGTCACCGGTACCGCCGTTCAGCAGGTCATTGCCAAGTCCGCCGTTCAGCGTGTCGTTGCCGGCATCGCCATTCAGAGTGTCATCTCCGAATCCACCGTTGAGTAGGTCGTTACCGTCGCCGCCATTCAAGACGTCATTGCCGGCGTCGCCGCTCAACGTATCGTCGCCGGCGTCGCCCCACAGGGTGTCGGCACCCGCGCCGCCATGAATGTCATCATTGCCGTCGCCGCCGTGGATGCCGTCGTCGCCGGCGTCACCAAAGAGCTGATCAGCGCCGGTTCCGCCATCGATGGTGTCGTTGCCCTGGTCGCCGTGGATGATGTCGGCGCCGGCATTTCCGTTCAGCGTGTCGTCGCCCGCGCCGCCGTTGATCGTGTCGTCGCCGGCGCCACCGGTGATCGTATCGATACCGGCATTTCCATCAAGGATGTCGTTGCCGGCACCACCATCGATGGAATCATTGCCCGCGCCGCCGCTTACGTCATCATTGCCGTCCAGGCCAGTAATGGTGTCGTTGCCTTGAAGGCCAAAGATCTGATCGTCTACATTCGTGCCAGGCAACACATCGTCGCCTGCTGTTCCGATGATCAGTGCCATGATCTTCACTCCCTTTGCATGGAAATGCGCGATGCGGGTCGCCTTGCGGCCCGTCACGGACGTCGCAGATTTCGGGTTGGCTTGATGCCCATCACCGATCGATGTGGGCTCCGATCAAGCAACCTTGGATGAAACGAGAGCGATCCAGCAATCCCCATTTGGGGACAAAAGAATACGGCAAGCTGGTGGACCCAATGACGGCCACGGTCTTCGTCTCAGGCGCGAACGACCCTCAGGCGTTCAAGCGAATGAGTCCGTCAAGGTGATGCAAGATGATGTCGACGTGAGTGCGAGCGGAGATGTCCGCGACGCTCTCCTGATCGCGTGCGATGATCGCACGCGCGTGCTGTCCGCGAGAGCCGGATGATGCTCGCGTCAATCCAGGATAGGTTCTCGCGACGATCCGTCTTCAGGGCTGCGGGCCGTCATAGCCCTCGATGATGATGAGGTCGGCGATGGAGTGCGGCTGGCGCACCTTGATGTTGGCCTGGTATTCCGGCGAGTTGTAGCAGGCGATCGCGGTCTCGTAGTCGGGAAATTCAATCACGACGTTGCGCGAGCGGCTGGCGCCTTCGACGGTGGTGAACTTGCCGGCCCGAACGACGAAGCGGCCACCCCATTTCTTGAAGATCGGACCGTTGGCGACGGCATAGGGCTTGTAGCCCTCGTCGCTGCTCACATCCACGCGCCCGATCCAGTAGCCCTTTGCCATTGTTCTTCTCCCTGTTTGTCGGTCTCTATCTAAGCATGATCCGACCGGAAAACCGCTGCGCGGTTTTTCCGAATCATGCGCCGAGCGCCTGCGCGATCTCGGCCTGGATGGCTTCAGCGATCGCCTTGGGGTCGGCGGCTTCCACCACCGGCCGTCCGACGACGAGATAATCGGCGCCCGCGGCAATTGCGCGGCCGGGCGTCATGATGCGTTTCTGGTCGCCGCTCGCAGAACCCGCCGGCCGGATGCCGGGGGTGACGAGGCTCATCTGGTGGCCGACGATCTTGCGCAAGGCGCCGACCTCCTCGGGCGAGGACACCAGCCCGTCGACGCCGAGCACCTGCGCCTGCTGCGCGCGCGCTTCGACCAGCTCGGAGACGCTGAGCCGATAGCCGGCCGCATGCAGATCGTCGTCGTTGTAGGACGTCAGCACCGTGACGGCGAGAATCTTCAGGCTCGCGCTACCGCGGCCTTCGACCGCGCCCTTCATGGTCTGCGGATAGGCGTGCACGGTGACGAAGGTAGCACCCAGCTTGGCCACGCTCTCCACACCACGCGTGACGGTGTTGCCGATGTCGTGCATCTTGAGGTCGGCGAACACCTTCTTGCCCTTGTCGGCGAGCTTGCCGATCAGCGGCAGGCCGCCGGCATAAGCGAGCTGATAGCCGATCTTGTAGAAGGTGACGCTGTCGCCGAGCCTTGCGATCATCGCCTCCGCGGCGTCAACGCTGGGAAGGTCGAGCGCAACGATCAGGCGGTCCTTCGGGGCGATCTCGGCTGGCGTCATGTCACCTCACATCATGCGTTGGGAAATGTCGATCAATTGCCGCGCCAGCTCCTTCAACGCGGCGATGTCGCCCTCGTTCTTGAGCCTGTCCATATCGTCATAGGCCTGGTCGGCAAAGGCGAGCGTGAGCTGGCTGGCAATCACGTTGGCGTGGCAGGAGGTCAGGATCAGCCGCAACGCCTGGAGCGCACGGGCCGCACCGAGCCGGCTCTGCGAGGCGCCGGCGAGCGCGAAGGCGCGGTTGCGAAACACGTCGCCGCGCGTCTCGTGCAGCTCATGTACGCGGCTGACCCAGTCGATCGCGTTCTTCAGCAGCGGCGGCACCGAGGCGTTGTATTCGGGCGAAACGATCAGCACGCCATGATGCGCGCCGATCATGCGCTTGAGATTGATCGCGTGCTTGGGCACGCCGGACTTGGCCTGGAGATCGCCGTCGTAGATCGGCAGCGGAAAATCGGCGAGCGAGATACGGGTGACGTCGACGCCGGCCTGGGCGAATTCATAGGCGGCGACCGCCGCCAGCTTCGCATTGTGCGAGCCGGTGCGCAGCGAGCCGGGAATGACCAGGATTTTGGGTGCGGACATCCACTTCCATGCGTTCGGCGAAACGAGTCCGCCGCGCAAAAGGGAATGCCGACGGAATTAGTCCTTGCGATACACCCAGACGCGGGCCGGCGGAAGGTTCATCCAGATCCGTTCCGAGGCCTCTGTGGACACGCCGGGCAGCGATTTCGGGATCGGCGGCACCACCGCATAGGTGAACTGCACGAAGGGCGCGCCCGGGGTCAGCGCCGCGAAGGCGTCGCGGACCAGCCGGAGCCGCGTCAGCATCGGTTTTGTCACGAGCGGCAGGCCGGAGACGACGGCGGAGGCCGGCGCGCTGAGCACGTTCCAGAGCGTGTCGCGCAGGCGATAGGCATCGCCCTGCACCACCTTGGCTTGCGGATAGCGGTCGCGCAGCAAGGCGCAGAAGCCGGGATTGTATTCGACGAGGACGAGGCGCTTCTGGTCGACGCCGCGCTCGACCAGGGCCGAGGTGATGGCGCCGGTGCCGGGCCCGAGCTCGACCACGGGTGCGTCTGAGTTGACGTCGACGTAATGCGCCATGGTCCGGGCGAGCAGCTTGCCCGAAGGCATCACTGCACCCATGTGCAGCGGCTTTTCGATCCACGACCTTAGAAAGCGCACCTCGTCGTCGAGACGGGGCTTCTTCAACGCACGCGCGGACGATGGCAATGGCATGTCGGGACCGGACGGGACCGCGGGACCGCGGCGTGTCAGAAAATGGTCATAAACAGGTATAGGCCGAAGGCGATACGGTCAAGACGAGTCAGGTCGCCCGATTACTGAATAGATCCTTGACCTTGGCGAAGAAGCCGACGGATTCAGGCTGGGTATTGCCAGAGGAGAGCTTTTCGAATTCCGCCAGCAATTCCTGCTGCTTCTTGGTGAGATTCTGCGGGGTCTCGACGGCAACCTGAACGTACATGTCGCCCATCTGGCGCGAGCGCAGCACCGGCATGCCTTTTGATGCAATGCGGAATCGGCGGCCCGACTGGGTTCCGGCCGGCACCTTCACCTTGGTTTTGCCGCTGTCGATGGTCGGCACCTCGAATTCGCCGCCGAGGGCGGCCGTCACCATCGAGATCGGCACCCGGCAGTGCAAATCGGCGCCGTCGCGCTGGAAGAGCTGGTGCTGGGCCAGCGACAGGAAGATGTAGAGGTCGCCGGGCGGGCCGCCGCGAACCCCGGCCTCGCCTTCGCCGGCGAGCCTGATCCGGGTGCCGTCCTCGACCCCCGGGGGAATGTTGACCGACAGCGTCCGCTCGCGGGTGACCCGGCCCTGGCCGGAACAGGACGGGCAGGCATCCTCGATCATCTGGCCGCGGCCCTGGCAGCTCGGACAGGTGCGCTCCAGCGTGAAGAAGCCCTGCGACTGCCGCACACGGCCGGCGCCGCCGCAGCTCGAGCAGGTCTTCGGCTTGGTGCCGGCCTTGGCGCCGATGCCCGAGCAGGCCTCGCAGGTGACCGAGACCGGAATCTCGATCTGCGCGGTCTTGCCGCCAAAGGCTTCCTCGAGCGTGATTTCCATGTTGTAGCGCAGGTCGGCGCCACGCTCGCGGCCGCCGCGGCCGCGCTGCCCGGCCATGCCGAACAGGTCTTCGAAGATGTCGGAGAAGGAGGAGGCGAAGCCCGCACCGAAACCGGCGCCGCCGCCGCCCTGCTCGAAGGCCGCATGGCCGAAGCGATCATAGGCCGCGCGCTTGTCCTTGTCCTTGAGGACCTCGTAGGCCTCGTTGATTTCCTTGAACTTGACTTCGCTGGTGTCGTCCCCGGGGTTGCGGTCCGGGTGGAATTTCATCGCAAGCTTGCGGAAGGACGATTTCAGGACGGAATCGTCGGCAGTGCGTTCGACTTCGAGCGTTTCGTAATAGCAGCGCTTGGTGGACGTGGACATGTTGAACTCGGTCTATCCAATCGCGATTCAAGTCGGAGCGGAACAACGTCGCCAGGAGACGATATAGGCAGCCCTTTGCTTCGCGGCAGAGGGCGGCACGGCGACGTTCATCATAACGGCTGGGAATTGATCGATCGTAACGGGGACACACCCCGCCGAGCCCGACACGACGGCCTCCCCCGTGAGGGGGGAGGCCGGTAGCGCGTGTGGGGTCCAAGCCGTCCGCATCATCACCCTCTTGGGGATCAGGCGGACTTCTTGTTGTTCTTGTCGTCGTCGACTTCGGTGAATTCCGCGTCGACGACGTCGTCCTTGGCCGCATCCTTCTTGGCGTCGGCCTCGGCCTGCTGCTTGTACATGGCCTCGCCGAGCTTCATCGAAGCCTGGGCCAGCGTCTGGGTCTTGGCCTTGATCGCCTCGGCATCGTCGCCCTTCAGCGCTTCCTTGAGGTCGCTGACGGCATCCTCGATGGCGCGGCGCTCGGGCTCGGCGACCTTCGAACCGTGCTCGGCGAGAGCCTTTTCGGTCGAGTGCACCAGGCCATCCGCCTCGTTCTTGGCGGTGACGGCCTCGCGGCGCTTCTTGTCCGCCTCGGCGTTGGCCTCGGCGTCCTTGACCATCTTCTCGATGTCGGCTTCCGACAGGCCGCCGGAGGCCTGGATGCGGATCTGCTGCTCCTTGGCCGTGGCCTTGTCCTTGGCCGAGACGTTGACGATGCCGTTGGCGTCGATGTCGAAGGTCACCTCGATCTGCGGCATGCCGCGCGGAGCCGGCGGAATGCCCATCAGGTCGAACTGGCCGAGCATCTTGTTGTCGGCCGCCATTTCACGCTCGCCCTGGAAGACGCGGATGGTGACCGCGTTCTGGTTGTCCTCGGCAGTCGAGAACACCTGGCTCTTCTTGGTCGGGATCGTGGTGTTGCGGTCGATGATGCGGGTGAACACGCCGCCCAGCGTCTCGATGCCCAGCGACAGCGGGGTCACGTCGAGCAGCAGCACGTCCTTGACGTCGCCCTGGAGCACGCCGGCCTGGATCGCGGCACCGATCGCCACGACTTCGTCCGGGTTGACGCCCTTGTGCGGCTCCTTGCCGAACAGCTGCTTCACGACTTCCTGGACCTTCGGCATGCGCGACATGCCGCCGACCAGAACGACTTCGCCGATCTCACCGGCGGTGACGCCGGCATCCTTCAGCGCCTTGCGGCAGGGCTCGACCGTCTTCTGGACGAGGTCGTCGACCAGCGCCTCGAACTTGGCGCGGGTGAGCTTCATCGTCAGATGCTTGGGGCCGGTCTGGTCCGCGGTGATGAAGGGCAGGTTGATCTCGGTCTGCGTCGTCGACGACAGCTCGATCTTGGCCTTTTCAGCGGCTTCCTTCAGGCGCTGCAACGCGAGCTTGTCGTTGCGCAGGTTGATGCCCTGCTCCTTCTGGAACTCGTCGGCCAGATAACCCACGAGGCGCATGTCGAAGTCTTCGCCGCCGAGGAAGGTGTCGCCGTTGGTCGACTTCACCTCGAACACGCCGTCGCCGATTTCGAGAATGGAGATATCGAACGTGCCGCCGCCGAGATCGTACACGGCGATCGTGCCGGTCTTGGTCTTGTCCAGACCATAGGCGAGCGCGGCCGCGGTCGGCTCGTTGATGATGCGCAGCACTTCAAGGCCCGCGATCTTGCCGGCGTCCTTGGTCGCCTGGCGCTGGGCGTCGTTGAAGTAAGCGGGAACGGTGATGACGGCCTGGTCGACCTTCTGGCCGAGATGGGCTTCCGCGGTCTCCTTCATCTTCTGCAGGATGAACGCAGACACCTGCGAGGGCGAGTAGGTCTGGCCGTCGGCCTCGACCCAGGCGTCGCCGTTGGAAGCCTTCACGATCTTGTACGGAACGAGCTTCTTGTCCTTCTCGACCATCGGGTCGTCGTAGCGGCGGCCGATGAGGCGCTTCACTGCGAAGAACGTACGCTCGGGATTGGTAACGGCCTGGCGCTTGGCAGGCTGGCCGACGAGGCGCTCACCGTCGTCCGTCACGGCGACGATCGAAGGCGTCGTGCGCATGCCTTCGGAATTCTCGATGACTTTGGCGTTCTTGCCATCCATCACGGCGACGCACGAATTCGTGGTGCCGAGGTCGATCCCAATGACCTTTCCCATGGTCCTGATATCCTTGTTTTTGCGGCAGGTTGGCTGGGCCCAAGAGGCACCCGCTCCAAACCCCCTAAGATCAAACATCCGCGATATTGCGATGGTTGACGCTCATATAGGAGGGGGGGAGGGGCCCGCAAGGACCGAACGCAAGTTTCGGCCATGAAAACATTGGGTTTTGGAAGATCATATCCGGGCTCAACCGCCCTTGCGGGTGATGAATTATTAACAGGTTCAGGCGTCAGCCGGCCCCCGCCACCGTGATCTGCCCGCCCTGTTACCGGCGGGCCAAACCCGTTAAAAGGCGGGCGGCCGGACCGCCGCCATCAAGGCGGCTTTGCGCGACAAAGCGGCCCAATGGCCGACCATCGAACGGCCTCAATGTGAACCAATCAGAGTGCCCATGAAGCTCATTCGCCCCCTCGCCGCGCTCGCCGTCCTCGTCGCCACAGCGCTTCCGGCCTTTGCGGCCGATGCCGTTTTCCCGCCCGGCCTGCGCCTCGGCATGGTGCCGCTGGTCGGCCTGAGCACGGCCAAGACGTTTCCGGGCTTCGAGAGCGAGGACGGCAGCGTCAAGGTGCTGATCACCGAGCTGCCGCCGGCGGCCTATGGGGAGGTCGTGAGCGCCTTCAATTCCAATCCCGGCGGCACCGCCGGCGTCAAGCAGGACAAGATCGAGACCCCCGCGGGTCTTGCCTATTTCACCATGGAAAGCGGCAAGGCCGGCGAGACGCCGGTGAAGCGCTACTCGATGATCGTGCCGGGCGCCGGTTTCTCCGGCTATGTCGCGGTGCAGATCCCGGAGAACGCAACCAAGATCTACACCGACGAGGCGGTGCGGCAGATGTTTGCGAGCGCCGTCACCCGCAAGCAGGTCTCGGCCGAAGAGCAGATCGGGCTGATGCCGTTCAAGATCACCGATCTCGCCGATTTCAAGGACATCCGCACCCTGGCGCCGGGCTCCAGCATCATCCTGGCCGACGGCAATGAGAGTTCGGGCTATGAATCCAAGCCGTTCATGATCCTCGGCCTGATCGGCGCCACCCCGCAGCAGGCCGACGACCGCGCCCGCTTTGCCCAGGAGGCCGCGCTCCAGATCCCCGGCGTGCGCGAATCCCGCGTCACCATGTCGGAGCCGATCCGCATCAACGGCCAGCAGGGTTTCGAGACCCGGATCGACGGCGTCAGCGGCAAGGACAAGACGCCCGTGACCGTGGTGCAGTGGATCCGCTTCTCGAGCGGCGGCGCCTCGCTGCGCATCATCGCCAGCGCCCCGCGCGACCAGTGGTCGGCCGCCTTCACCCGCTTCCGCGCTGTGCGCGACGGCATCCAGCCCAAGGGTTAGTCTCAAGGGTTAGTCTCAAGGGTTAGTCTCAAGGGTTAGTCCAAGGGTTAGCCCAAGCGCTGGACAGAGCCGGCTGCATTTTCGGGCTTCTGTTCGTATACGAACGGAACTAGGCTTCCTTCCATTGGATCATCCTGGAGGGAGGCGAACGATGCTTGATCGACGACAAATCCTCGCGGCGCTTGGGACAAGCGCTCTCGTAGCCCTTGCTCCAACCGCGCTCCTTGCGGCCGCATCGATCAAGCCGGACGATGCCTCCGCGCTGCTCGTGATCGACGTGCAAAACTGCTTCCTGCCCGGCGGCAGCCTCGCCGTGAAGGAAGGCGAGCAGGTCGTTCCCGTCATCAACAAGATGGCGAAAGCCTTTGCGAACGTGGTGATGACCCAGGACTGGCACACGCCAGGCCACATTTCATTTGCGTCGGTGCACTCCGGCAAGAAGCCGTTCGAGACCGTCGATCTCCCCTACGGCAAGCAGGTGCTGTGGCCCGACCATTGCGTGCAGGGCACCGACGGCGCCGCGCTGTCGAAGGATCTTGCGATTCCGCATGCCGAGCTCATCATCCGCAAGGGTTTTCACAAGGACGTCGACAGCTATTCGGCCTTCCTCGAAGCCGACGGCAAGACCTCGACGGGCCTCGCCGGTTACCTGAAGGGCCGCAAGATCAAGCGCGTCTTCGTCGCCGGCCTCGCGACAGACTTCTGCGTCGCCTGGACCGCACTCGATGCGCGCAAGGCGGGCTTCGAGGTCTATGTGGTGGAGGACGCCTGCCGCGGCATCGACACGCAGGGTTCGCTCGCAAAAGCCTGGGCCGACATGGCCAAGGCCGGCGTGAAGCGGATTCAGTCCGCGGATATCGCGGTGAGCGCGTAAGCGGCGCGAAAAGCTGCCAAACCCTCATCCTGAGGAGCGTGCTCCTTAGCACGCGTCTCGAAGGATGAAGGCCGAGCTGCAACAGCCGGGCCTGCATGGTTCGAGACGGCGCTGACGCGCCTCCTCACCATGAGGATCAACCAGTGCGCCGCTCAGTTCACTTCGTTGCTGTTCGCAGCCGGTGCAGCCTTCGTGCCGCCCTTGGCGACACCGACCAGCGCCGGGCGCAGCACGCGCTCGCCGATGGTGTAGCCGGCCTGCATGACCTGCACGACGGTGCCCGCAGGCACCGACGCATCCGGCACCTCGTACATCGCCTGCTGGAAGTTCGGGTCGAACTTCTGGCCCTGCGGATCGAACTTCTTGACGCCGTGCTTTTCCAGCGCATTGAGCAGCGAGCGCTCGGTGAGCTCGACGCCCTCGATCAGCGAGGTCAGGCCGGGATCGGCCGCGGCACGGGCCTCGGCCGGAACGGCATCGAGCGCACGCTGGAGATTGTCGGCGATGTCGAGCACGTCGCGGGCAAAGCCGGTGATGCCGTAGAGGCGGGCGTCGGCGACCTCCTTGGTGGTGCGCTTGCGCAGATTTTCCATCTCGGCCAGCGTCCGCAGCATGCGGTCACGCGCCTCGGCGGCTTCCTTCTGCAACAGCTCGACCGAGCCGGGCTCCGGATCGTCGGGCATGATGTAGGGTTTTGACACCACGGGCTCGTCGGTCGGTGGGGTAGTGTCGTCGGGCTGCCGGTCTCGATCGGTCATCGGCTCTCTTCTCGAACTCGTCTCAAGGGATTGTTGGCCCGGATATCGTGCCTAAGCTCACGAAAATCAAGCGCCCGTGATCGGAGGAAACGCCGGTCAGCCCCCCAGGAGGCGGCTGACGATGCGCGCGGCGTAGTCCACGGTCGGGATTACGCGGGCATAATTCAGCCGCGTCGGCCCGATCACGCCCAAAACGCCGACGATGTGGCCGGCGGCATCCCGATAGGGTGAGATGATGGTGGAGGAGCCTGACAAGGAAAACAGTTTGTTCTCCGAGCCGATGAAGATCCGCACGCCCTCGGCGGTCTCGGCGCGTCCCAGAAGGTCGATCACGCCGCGCTTGGTCTCGAGATCGTCGAACAGCAGGCGAACGCGCTCCAGATCCTCCAGCGCGTGCAGATCCTCGAGCAGGTTGGCGTGGCCGCGAACGATCAGCTGGCGGTCCTCGTTCTCGCCGCCGGACCAGCTCGCAATACCGGCCGAAATCACCTTCTGCGTCAGTTGGTCGAGTTCGGCGCGGGCTTCGCCGAGCGCGGTTTCGAGCTCGAGCCGCGCCTCGGCCAGCGTGCGGCCGCGAATCCGCGCATTGAGGAAATTACCGGCTTCCGTGAGCGCCGAGGAGGGAACTCCCGGCGGCAGCGACAACACGCGGTTTTCGACCTGACCGTCCTCGCCGACCAGGATCACCAGCGCCTTTTCGGGTTCCAGCCGGACGAATTCGATGTGTTTCAGCCGCGCATTGGATTTCGGGGTCAACACGACCGCTGCGGCGCGGGTGAGACCGGACAGCCGCGTCAGCGCCTCCGACAGCGCCGCCTCGACCGATTGGGCGTGACCCACCGACGTCAACTGGCTCTGGATCGACTGCCGCTCGGCGTCATTGAGGTCGCCGACCTGCATCAGGGCGTCGACGAAGAAGCGTAAGCCCAGTTCCGTCGGCAATCGGCCGGCGGAGGTGTGGGGCGCATAGATCAGGCCGAGCTGTTCCAGGTCGGCCATGACGTTGCGGACCGAGGCCGGCGACAGCGGCATCGCGATCAGCCGCGAAATATTGCGCGACCCGACCGGCTCGCCGGTCGCGAGATAGCTTTCGACAATTTGACGAAAGATGTCGCGGGAACGCTCGTTGAGCTGGGCGAGGCCTGCGCGCGGCGCGATCAGATGGATCGGATCGTGATGGGCCACGGACGGTAACTCCTCTCAGACGCTTATAATTTGTCCATCCCGGAGGGTTCTGACAAGCGTGGCGTTTGCGGGGTGGAAAACTGGGGGTGAAAAAGCCTTGCCGCCCACCCTCACCCCACCTACAAGCACCGCGAATAGCCCTTTTCCGAGAGTTTTGGAGGATTTCCCATGCGGCCAAGCCGCCGTGCGCCCGACGAATTGCGCCCCGTGACGCTGGAGCGCGGCGTGGTCAAATATGCGGAAGGCTCCTGCCTGGTGAAATTCGGCGACACCCATGTGCTGGTCACCGCCACGCTGGAAGACCGCCTGCCGCCGTGGCTGAAGGGCCAAGGCCGCGGCTGGGTCACCGCCGAATACGGCATGCTACCACGCGCGACCTCCGAACGCACCCGCCGCGAGGCCTCCGCGGGTAAACAAAGCGGCCGTACCGTCGAGATTCAGCGCCTGATCGGCCGCTCGCTTCGTACCATCGTCGATCTCGAAGCGCTCGGTGAGCGCCAGATCACGGTCGATTGCGACGTGCTCCAGGCCGACGGCGGCACGCGCACGGCCTCGATCACCGGTGCCTGGGTCGCGCTCGCCGATTGCATCAACTGGATGAAGGCGCGCAACATGATCAAGGCCAAGGTGCTGCGCGACAACGTCGCCGCGATCTCCTGCGGCATCTACAACGGCACGCCCGTGCTCGACCTCGACTATGCCGAGGATTCGGAAGCCCAGACCGACGCCAATTTCGTCCTGACCGGCGATGGCCGCATCATCGAGGTGCAGGGCACCGCGGAACGCGAACCGTTCACACAAGACGAATTCCTCGCGCTGATGGCGCTGGCCCAGAAGGGCATTGCCCGTCTCGTGGACTTGCAGAAACTGGCCGTCGCGTAGTCAATAGGCCCATGCACCGCCGAATCACCGAAAAGCTCGTCATCGCGACCCACAATCCCGGCAAGCTCGCCGAGATGAAGGAGCTGCTCGCGCCTCACGGCATCGAGGCGGTGTCGGCCGGTGAGCTCGGCCTGCCCGAGCCCGACGAGACCGGCAACGATTTCCGCAGCAATGCCGCGATCAAGGCGATCGCGGCGGCGCAGGCGACCAAGCTTCCCTCCTTCGCCGACGATTCCGGCATAGTGGTCGACGCGCTCGATGGCGCGCCCGGCATCTACAGCGCGCGCTGGGCCGGTCCAGCAAAGGATTTTACCGCCGCGATGGCGCAGATCGAGCGCCTGTTGCAGGAGCGCGGCGCCACCACGCCCGACAAGCGCACCGCGCATTTCGTATCCGCGCTCTGCGTCGCCTGGCCCGACGATCATCTCGAAGAGGTCGAGGCGCGCGTCGACGGCACCTTGGCCTGGCCGCCGCGCGGCACCGCCGGCTTCGGCTATGATCCGATGTTCCTGCCCAATGGCCACGATCGCACGTTCGGCGAGATGACCAGTATCGAGAAGCACGGCCTGCCGCCGCTTGGCCTCGGCCTGTCGCATCGCGCCCGCGCCTTCGTGAAACTGGCGGAGATCTGCCTTGAGCCGCGCTAAGCAAGCTTTCGGCGTCTATGTACACTGGCCGTTCTGCCTGTCGAAGTGCCCCTATTGCGACTTCAACAGCCACGTCCGCCACGCCGCGATCGACGAGACGCGCTTCGCTTCAGCTTTCGCGCGCGAAATCGAAACGACCGCACAGCGTGCGCCCGGGCGTGAAGTCACCTCGATCTTCCTCGGCGGCGGCACGCCTTCACTGATGCAGCCCGCGACCGTCGGCGCGGTGCTCGATGCCATCGGCAAGCACTGGCACGTCGCCAGCGATGTCGAGGTCACGCTCGAGGCAAACCCGACCAGCGTCGAAGCCACGCGTTTTGCCGGCTATCGCGCCGCCGGCGTCAACCGCGTCTCGCTCGGCGTGCAGGCACTCGACGATGCCTCGCTGAAAGCGCTGGGCCGGATGCACAGCGCCCGCGAAGCGCTCGACGCTGTCGCCATCGCGCGCCGCTCGTTCGACCGCTACTCCTTCGACCTGATCTACGCACGCCCCGACCAGACACCGGCGATGTGGGCCGACGAGCTGCGTCTCGCGATCGATGAAGCCGCGGAGCATCTGTCGCTCTATCAATTGACGATCGAGGAAGGCACGCCGTTCTTCGGCCTGCACCAGGCCGGCAAATTGAAGACGCCGGACGAAGCCGTCGCGCGCGCGCTCTATGACGTCACGCAGGAGACCTGCGACAAGCTCGGCCTGCCCGCTTACGAGATTTCAAATCACGCGCGGCGCGGCGCCGAGTGCCGGCACAATCTGGTGTATTGGCGCGGCGATGAATATGCCGGCATCGGCCCCGGTGCCCATGGCCGCCTCGACATCGACGGGATCAGGCACGCCACCGCCACCGAGAAGCGCCCCGAAGCCTGGCTGATGCGGGTCGAAACCAACGGCCACGGCAACGTCACCGACGATCTCCTCAACAGCGAGGAGCGCGCCGACGAATTTCTGCTGATGGGGCTCCGCCTCGCCGAGGGCATCGACCCCGAGCGCTACAGCGCGCTGTCGGGCCGCCCGCTTGATCCCAAGCGCATCGCGCTGTTGCGCGAGGAGGGCGCGATCATCGTGGATGCGACGGGGCGCTTGCGGGTCACGAGCAGCGGATTTCCGGTGCTTGATGCAGTGGTCGCGGATCTGGCGGCATAGCGAGCTGCCGTAGCCCGGATGGAGCGCAGCGTAATCCGGGACGCTTTCGCCACTCGGATAGAACCCGGATTGCGCTGCGCTCCATCCGGACTACGAAGCCATCAAGCCCCAAAACTCTTCGGCGAGCCCGCGACCGCCACGCCACCACCTGTCGTCACCTTCATCACCGCTAACCCACGCTCATTCGTGCCATCGGCGCGGAAGCGGAACAGGCCGTCGATGCCGGCGAAGCCGGAAGGGTTGGTGAGCACATCCGGCGAGAAGCGCGTCGGGCCCTGCGTGCGCGCGAGCGCGGCGACGAGGGCGACCGCGTCATAGGCGAGCGTCGCGGTGCGGATCGGCTCGGCACCGTATTTGGTGCGATAGCGGCCGGAGAAGGCGCGGAAGCCGGCCGGGTCCGGCGCGGCGTAGAGACCGCCTTGCAAGTTTGCATTGGCATAGACGCGCGGATTGTCCCACAGGCCGGTGCCGAGCAGCTGGATGTTGCGCAAATTCGCGCCTGCGGCCGTCATCGCATCGGCCACCGCGACGACGGCATCGCCGTCATCGGCGATGAACAGCGCATCCGCGCTGCCGAGCTGCTGCGCCACGGTGCGTGCCGGCGTCGCGCGATCGGCGCCGTATTTCTCGAAGGCGACAATGCGGCCGCCGCGCCGCGGCACCGCCGCCTTCACCGCGGCCTCGACGACATTGCCATAGGCATTGTCGGGCACGAGCACGGCGACGGAACGTTTTCCGATGCTGGCGGAATATTCGACTATGCGGTTGACGTCGGACTCCGGCAGGAAGCTCAGCAGAAAGACGCCGCGGCCGGCGATGCTGGAATCGGTCGAGAACGCGATCACCGAGATGCCGCGCGTACGCGCGACCTGCGCCACCGCCGGCACCGACTGCGCGAACAGCGGGCCCAGGATGATCTCGGCGCCCTCGTCGACCGCCTGCTGCGCGCCCGCCTGGGCGCCTTGCGGGCTGCCGTTGTCGTCCTTGATCAGGAGCTGGATGTTGGGATTCTGGAACTCGGCCAGCGCCATCTCGGCGGCGTTGCGCATCGACTGCGCGGCAAGGCCGGCATTGCCGGCGGCCGAGAGCGGCAGGATCACGGCAACCTTCACCCCGCCGCTGCCGGCGGTGGTGGCCTGTTGCGGCGGTCCGGCCGGCTGAGCCGGGGCCGGGGAGGAGCTGCTGAACGGGTTGGAGAACTGGCTGAGACTCTGCTGCACGCCGGCGCAGGCCGACAGCAAGGGGGCGCCGAGTAACAGGCCGAGTGCGCTCCGCCGGGTCGCCCCCGATAATCGGGAGCCCTGAACGGGAGATTTAGGATCGCGCGGGCCCAGCATCACAACTTCTCTTCTGACCGACCGTCGGCCGGCCGGTCACAACATTCTTTCCACGACACAAGCCGCGGATTCAGGCATATTGTCGGCAAATAGTTAACTAAAACAAAAGGATAATGACCACTTAACGCGGCCACACCTCAAGCCCTGGCTAGCTGTCCACCATCCGTCACCCGCATCAAGGCGGCGTTTCCGCCGCGAATGTGGCGCCGACGCTTCATTCCCTCTGCAATGTGATGCCGGATGGATCACATTCCAGTCCTTCCTCACCCCTGACCTGGCGCGATCTTTTTCCGAGGACCGGTTCCCAGCCCCCGGGATCATGCCTAAGTTCGATTCATTATGCGCGTAAAGCCGAGCCCGATAAATACACCTGAAGCGACGGATCCCGCCTCGCGCGGTTTCTCCATCGACGCCCATCGGCTGACGGCGCCGAAGGCGGCGCCGGGCCTCCATCTGGTCGCCACCCCCATCGGCAATCTCGGCGACATCACGCTGCGCGCGCTTCAGACGCTCGCCGGCGTCGACGTCATCGCCTGCGAGGACACCCGCATCACGCGGCGCCTGACCGAGCGCTACGCGATCACGGCGCAGCTCAAGCAATATCACGAGCACAACGCGGAAGCGGCGCGTCCGAGGATCCTGGAGGCGCTGGGGCAGGGCGGCTCGATCGCGCTGGTGTCGGATGCCGGCACGCCGCTGATCTCCGACCCCGGTTTCAAGCTGGTGCGCGAGGTCTGCGCAGCCGGCCATGCGGTCTACGCGCTGCCCGGCCCGTCCTCGGTGCTGGCCGCGCTGTCGGTCGCCGCATTGCCGACCGACCGCTTCTTCTTCGAGGGCTTTCTGCCGGCGAAATCCGCCGCGCGAAAGTCGCGCCTTGCAGAGCTCGCCCGCATCGATGCGACGCTCGTGATGTTCGACTCCGGCAACCGCGTCCAGGACACGCTCGCCGAGCTTGCCGAGATCATGGGGACGCGCGAAGCCGCGATCTGCCGCGAATTGACGAAACTGCACGAGGAAATTTCGCGCGCCCCGCTGCAGGAGCTGGCACGCGGAGCGGACACGCTGGAGACGCGCGGCGAATTCGTGCTGGTGATCGCGCCGCCTGCGGCGGACGCGGAGCTGCTGACCTCGGATGCGCTCGACGGCCTGCTGCGCGAGCAGCTCGCCGCGCACAGCGTCAAGGATGCCGTCGCGCATGCGGTCGCGCTCTCGGGCCGACCGCGCCGCGAGGTCTATGCCCGCGCGCTCGAGCTCGCAAAGGACCTGAGGGACGGCGATGGCGAAGACTAAGGGCGCGGAACCGAAGGTCGCCTCGCCCGAGCGCGTCGCCGCGTTCCGCACCGGCATCTCCGCGGAGAGCCGCGCCGCCGCCTATCTCATGGCCAAGGGCTACCGCATCCTCGCCAGGCGCTACCGCACCCCACATGGCGAGATCGACATCGTGGCGCGCCGCCGCAACCTGATCGCCTTCGTCGAGGTCAAGGCCCGCGCGACGCTAGATGACGCCGCCTTCGCCGTGACCCCGCGCCAACAGCAGCGCATCATCGACGCCGCGCAAGGCTGGCTCGTGGCGCATCCCGAGCATGCCGAATTCGAACTGCGATTCGACGCCATGCTGATTGCGCCGCGCTCACTTCCGCGCCATGTGTTGGCGGCATTCGACGCCTCGACCTGAAAGGCAGACCATGAAACTGAACGTCGCCGTCCAGATGGACCCCATCGCCCGTATCAACATCAAGGGCGATTCCACCTTTGCACTGCTCCTGGAGGCGCAGAAGCGCGGCCACGGCCTGTCCTATTACACGCCCGACAAGCTCTCGATGGTCGGCGAGGAGATCGTCGCGCCCATCCAGCTCCTGACCGTGCGCGACGAGCCCGGCAATCACTTCACGCTGGGCGAGCCCAGGCGCGAAGCGCTCAACGGCTTCGACGTCGTGCTGCTGCGCCAGGATCCGCCGTTCGATCTCGCCTACATCACCTCGACGCATTTCCTGGAGCGCATCCATCCGAAGACGCTGGTCGTCAACAACCCCGCCTCAGTGCGCAACGCGCCGGAAAAACTGTTCGTGATGAACTTTCCGCAGCTGATGCCGCCGACGCTGATCTCGCGCGACCTCGACGAGATCAACGCGTTCCGGGATAAGCACGGCGCCGTCGTCATGAAGCCGCTGCACGGCCATGGCGGCGCGGCGGTGTTCCGCGTGATGCCGCAGGACATGAATTTCGGCTCGCTGTTCGACATGTTCTCGGTGACCTTCAAGGAGCCGTGGGTGATCCAGCAGTTCATCCCCGAGGTGAAGCACGGCGACAAGCGCATCATCCTGGTCAACGGCGAGTTCGCCGGCGCGGTCAACCGCGTGCCGGCCGCCGACGACCTCCGCTCCAACATGGTGCGTGGCGGCGCCGCGCAGGAGACCGAGCTCACGCCACGCGAGCGCGAGATCTGCGCCACCGTCGGCCCGGCGCTGCGCGAGCGCGGCCTGCTGTTCGTCGGCATCGACGTCATCAACGGCAACCTCACCGAGATCAACGTGACATCGCCGACGGGCATCCGCGCCATCGCGCGGCTCGGCGGCCCGGACGTCGCGGCGAAGGTCTGGGACACGATCGAGCAGAAGCGGGCGAAGTAGGGCGCTCACTCGTAGCCCGGATGGAGCGCAGCGAAATCCGGGATCTCACAACGCGCTGCACGAGCCCGGATTGCGCTTCGCTCCATCCGGGCTACGGACATCAATTGAAACACGAGGAAGTACGCTCCTCACCCAGAGGAGCGACGACCGCGCACGCTGCGCGAAGCGCCCATGGCTAAACCACCCATTCACCATGACGCCGCGCGCATCGTTCGAACGAACGTCCCGCCCTGCGTGAATCTACGGGGCCATTGGCCGAGCGGATAACGCGACGTTCACCATCTGCCCAGAACGCGCATCGTCACGGGCCATCACACTCGGCCTCGCAACACCCCTTATACCTTTACTCCCTACTCATCGACGCAGGGGAACCCGCCACGTGCGGTTCGAGTGCCCCGCGTAAGAGTAGAAGCGCATGAACACCGCACGCATTGTCGTTCTCGTCATCGCGCTGGGCGCCGGCGGCGTCGCTGCGTATCTGGCGAGCGGCTTTGACAACAAGCCAGCACCCGCCCTTCCCGTCGCCGAGAAGCTGCCGACGGTCGAGGTGCTGATCGCGAAGAACGACATCCAGCTCGGCCAGGCCGTGAAGCCCGAGGATCTGCAATGGCAGTCCTGGCCGGCGGCGACCGCGAGCAGCGCCTTCATCCGCCGCGACAGCAGGCCCGACGCCCAGACCCAGATCGCAGGCTCGATCGCGCGCGTGCCGTTGATGCAGGGCGAGCCGATCCGCGAGCAGAAGCTGGTGCGGGCCGAGGGCTCGGGCTTCATGGCCGCGATCCTGCCCTCCGGCATGCGGGCCGTCTCTACCGAGATTTCAGCCGAGACCGGCGCCGGCGGCTTCATCCTGCCGAACGACCGCGTCGACATCGTTCTAACGCGGCGCCTGAAGAACCCCGATGGCGCCAACGGCGCGACCGGCGGCAACGACCTGATCCTGTCGGAGGTCATCCTGAGCAACATCCGCGTGCTCGCGATCGACCAGGCGCCGAAAGAAAAAGACGGCCAGAACGCCGTACTCGGCAAGACCGTCACGCTCGAGCTCAAGCCGGACCAGGTCGCGACGCTGTCGGCCTCGCGCCAGGGCGGCACGCTGACGCTCGCGTTGCGAAGCATCGCCGATGCCAACGCGTCGGAGATTTCGATCGAAGACCTGACGGCCAAGCGGCCCGGCGGCGTGAACGTGATCCGCTACGGGGTGCAGGCACGGCAACTGACGTCACAGAAGTGATGATGGGGACACCATGAACTACGGGGATGATCGGACGGGCCTGCGCATTCGGGGGAAGCGCGCACGCTCGTTCTGGACGGGGGCGGTGCTGATGCTGGGGCTGATCGCAGCCCCCGACTTCGTCAGCGCGGCGGATGCGCCGGTCGGCGACCAGGCGCCGATGCAGGCGCCGGATCTCGGCGTGTCGCCGGTTTCGACCATCGCGCCTACACGCACGCGCTCGCTGTCGCTCGGCGTCGGCAAGTCCGTCGTCATCGATCTGCCGCGCGAGGTCAAGGACGTGCTGGTGGCCGATCCCAAGATCGCCAATGCAGTGATCCGCTCGTCGCAGCGCGCCTATATCATCGGCGGCCAGGTCGGCCAGACCAACGTCGTGTTCTTCACCGCCGACGGCCAGCAGGTTGCCTCTTACGACATCGCGGTAAAGCGCGATCTCAACGGCATGCGCACGGCGCTGCGCCAGTCGCTGCCGGGCGTGCAGATCGAAGGCGTAGGCGACAGCGTGATGCTGACCGGCTCGGTGTCGAGCCCGATCGAGGCCCAGCAGGCCGGCGACGTCGCCGCAAAACTCGTTGGCGGCGCTGACAAGGTCGTCAACAACATCGTCGTGCGCGGCCGCGACCAGGTGATGCTCAAGGTCGTCGTCGGCGAAGTCCGCCGCGACATCGTCAAGCAGCTGGGCGTCGACCTCAGCGCCAGCCTGAATGCCGGCACGGCGGTCGTGAACTTCAACAATTCCAACCCGTTCTCGGTCTCTGGCGGACCGATCGTCGGCAGCAACGGGCTCGGCGTGGCCGGCCTCGCCAAGGGTGTCGCCACCGTCAGCGCCACGATGCGCGCGATGGAAAGCGCCGGCGTCATGCGCACGCTCGCCGAACCGAGCCTGACCGCGATCTCGGGCGAATCCGCCACCTTCATCGCCGGCGGTGAATTCCCGATCCCTGCAGGCTATTCCTGCGATCCGGTCACCCACGTCTGTACCACCCAGGTCACCTACAAGAAGTTCGGCATCTCCCTGAACTTCACCCCGCTCGTGCTCAGCGAAGGCCGTATCAGCCTGCGCGTGATGACCGAGGTCTCGGAGCTGTCGAACACGAACGCGATCACGCTGACGCAGGCGGTGTCCTCGACCTCGAGCAACTCGATCACCATCCCCTCGGTCCAGACCCGCCGCGCCGAGACCACGCTGGAGATTCCTTCCGGTGGCTCGATGGCGATGGCCGGCCTGATCCAGCAGAAGACCAAGCAGGCGATCAACGGCCTGCCCGGCGTCGACCAGGTGCCGATCATCGGCGCGCTCTTCCGCAGCCAGGACTTCGTCAACAACGAGACCGAGCTGATGGTGATCGTGACGCCCTATGTGGTGCGGGCGGTCGCCCAGAAGGAATTGTCGCGGCCCGACGACGGCTTTGCGCCGGCCTCGGACGCGCAGACGGCGCTGCTCGGCCGCATGAACCGGCTCTATGGCATCGCGCGCAGCGTCGATCCGATCGAAGGCACCCGCGGCGATTTCGGCTTCATCATCGACTGAGACGGACGGTTTGGGGACCGGGGCAAGAAATGGGGCAAGAGGGGACAAAGCGATGACGAAGACGATCGCCGATCGACGTCGCAACCTGCGGATCGCGCTGGCGCTGACGGGGCTTTCCGTCATGCTCGGCGCCTGCAACACCACCGGTGACATCGTCACCCAGACGGTGCCGACCGACTATCGCCAGCGCCACCCGATCGCGGTGCAGGAAGCCAAGAAGTCGATCGTGATCTTCGTCGGCAAGGCGCGCGGCGGCCTCTCCACCGCGCAGCACGCGGACGTCGCGGGCATTGCCAGGGACTGGGTGCGCGAAGGCACCGGTTCCGTCGTCGTCGACGTGCCGAGCGACGCTGCGAATTCACGCGCCGCGGCGGCGACCTATCACGAAATCCGGTCGGTGCTCGCATCCGGCGGCGTGCCGTCGCGCGCCATCGTCCAGCATCCCTATCGCCCCGAGGATCCCGGACTGCTGCCGACCATCCGCCTGAGCTATTCGAAGATCGCCGCGGTCGCCGGCCCCTGCGGGCTGTGGCCGGAAGACGTCGGTCCGAACATCCTCGACCCCGGCTACAACGAGAACCGGCCGTACTTCAATCTGGGCTGCGCCAGCCAGCGCAACCTCGCGGCCATGATCGACAACCCCGCCGACCTCGAGCAGCCGAGGGCGGAGACGCCTGCCTACACCGCACGGCGCGAGATCGCCTTCGAGCGCTACCGCAAAGGCATGGCGACCACGACCATGTATCCCGAGGCCGAAAAGGCCAAACTCAGCGACACCGGCAAATGACAAGTTTTCACGACGACGAGGAAGCGGACGACCCGCGGCACCCCGAGGACCACATTGCGCCGGTTCCTCGCATCTCGGTGCAGGCCTTTTGCGAGACCGAGCAGACGCTCGCCGCGATCACCGCGGCCGGGCAGGATCGCCGTCTCGCCAAGGCGCATCTCACCGCCAAGGGCGGCGGCCTTGCCGCGGCCATCGAAGTCTATGACACGATGCCGACGCCGAACGTCATCGTGATCGAATCCGACGGCACACGCGATATCCTCGAGGGCCTCGACGATCTCGCCGGCGTCTGCGATCCCGGCACACGCGTGGTCGTGATCGGCAACCCCAACGACACCGCGCCCTATCGCGAGCTGGTCCGCCGCGGCGTCAACGACTACGTGGTGGGACCGGTCGAAACCCTCGACGTCGTCCGCTCCATCTGCAGCCTGTTCTCGGCGTCGGAAGCCATCATCACCGGCCGCGTCATCGCGGTGGTCGGCGCCAAGGGCGGCGTCGGTGCGTCCACGGTCGCGCACAACGTGGCCTGGACCATCGCGCGCGACCTCGCACTTGATTCCGTCGTGATCGATCTCGACCTCGCCTTCGGCACCGCCGGCCTCGACTACAACCAGGACCCGGCGCAGGGCATCGCCAACGCGGTGCTCTCGCAGGACCGGCCGGACACGGCGCTGATGGAGCGCCTGCTCGCCAAATGCACCGAGCGCCTCAGTCTCCTCGCGGCGCCCGCAACGCTCGACCGCGTCTACGATTTCGGCGCCGAAGCTTTTGATGCGATCTTCGACACGCTGCGCATGACCACACCCTGCATCGTGCTCGACGTTCCCCACCAATGGTCGGGCTGGACGCGCCGCGCGCTCGTCAATGCCGACGATATCGTGATCGTGGCCGAACCCGATCTGGCCAATTTGCGCAACACCAGGAACATGCTGAGCGTGCTCAAGGCGGCACGGCCCAACGACCGTCCGCCGCTGTACTGCATCAACCAGGTCGGCATGCACAAGCGCGCGGAGATCGACGTCAAGGCGTTCGCCAAGACCATGGAGAGCCAGCCGATCGCGGCGATCCCGTTCGACTCGAAACTGTTCTCGACCGCGGCCAATAACGGCCAGATGATCGCGGAAGTCTCCAAGAACCACCGCACCACCCTTCTGTTCCAGAACATGGCGAACCGCCTCGCCGGGCGTGGCGAGGTGAAGAAGCCGAAGCGCTCGCTGCTCGGGCCGCTCCTGAAGAGGCTCAAGGGCAGGGCGGGTCGCGGGTCAGCCCCGCATCGCAAGGTGTCGTAAGCACCAACGCGAACGAGAAACGAGGGCGGGCTACTTGTCCGCCCGCTGCTGCTTCTTCGCCAGCAACTGCCGTAGCGCCGTGACCTTTGCCGCGGCCTGATCCGGCGGCAGGTCGGCCTTCACGATGGTCTCGGCCTCGGCCTGCTTTCCCTGCAGTCCCACGACGAGCGCCAGATTGGCGCGCACGCGGGAATCGGCGCGATTGTGCTCATAGGCGCGGCGCAGCGTTTCCTCGGCCCGCGGCAGATTGTTCTGGAGCATGTAGGACAGGCCGAGATTGGACAGAACCTGCGGCTCCTCGGGCACGATCTTCAGCGCTGCCGAATAATATTGCTGCGCCTCTTCGTTGCGGCCGAGCTGATCGAGCGCCGCGCCTTGCGCCGACAGGATGCGCCAGTCGGGATCCTCAGGCGTATGCGCGCGGCTGAGCACATCGAAAGCCTGCTGGAAATTGCCGCTGTCGGCGAGCGCGCGGCCGTAGCCGGCGAGCAGCGCCTTGTTGCTGGGATGGGCGAGCACGGCCTGCTCCATCACCGCAACGGCCTGGGCGCGCTGGCCGGTCTCGCGCAGCGCCATGCCATATTCGAGCGCGACGTTGGGATCGGAAGGCTTGGCGCGATAGCGCTCGCGAAGCGCGTCCATGTCCGGCTTCGGGTCGGCCCTGCCAGCGGTTTCCGACTTGCCACCGAGCGCGCCGGTGATGTCCTCCAGACTCGTGGTCTGGCAGCCGCCGAGGGCAAGCATCACGAGCGCGGAAAGCAGGAATCTCGCCGGCGGAGAGGCAAGGGACGAACGCTTGGGCATACTCTGATCACTCGGCGACTGATCAGCGATGCTTACCGATTAACCCTAAAGTCCAGTTAAGGAACCTGGCCCGTCCGGCTCAATCGGTGAACTCGGCGCCGAATTCGCAGCCGATGCGCCAGCGCAGGCGGCATTGGCGGGAATAATCGGGCGCGAAGATGATGGTGAATTGCGGCGGCACTTCCAGAAACTCCGCCACCACTTTCACGCCCCCATCCGAGATATCCGTGATCGTGCAATCCCTCGGCAGCGAGCCCGCGCCAAAGTGAATCTTGGCGAGCCGAGTGCACACCCGTCGTTCGCTTCTGCGGCGATTTGCAAGCATTTGAATTGTTCACCCGTTAGATCACGGCCCATCCCGCAGCTCTAGGAGTAGCGAACATTCGTTGGGATGTGCTGATGAGAGCCGCTCGCATTCGAGGCGTAGTGTCTGCGTGATGTTTACGACCGGTTAGGGTTTTCCGGGCCCTCGGGCTGTTCTCGTATTGTTCTTGCAAGAAAGATCGGGCTCTGCTACCCCTAATTGTACGAGAGGGCAGGCTGGTTCGGGCATGGTTCAGCGGGTTCACACCGCACACCACGACCCATGATGAAACCACGAGGGCACGCCGAGATGAGCCTATGGCACCCGTGGAGAACCTGTTCCCTGCTGCTGTTGACGCAGACATCTATTGGCGGGTGAACCGCAAGCTGATCACCAAGGCAGCCCGAGGCCGGAACGCCAGACAACTGTCGAAATCCATCGTATCGGGCATCATCTTCTGCGCCACGTGCGGCCATGCGGTCACGAGGGTGGCCAAAGGTGACTACGTCTACCTCGTGTGCTCGCGAGCGAACATGCGGGCGGAGGGCTGTGACTACAGGGCCGTGCGGTATACAACGCGCATTCGATGGCAGCGCATTGGCCGCAGATGCTGGAGGACGCGCAGTATCAGACAGTCTCGCTTGTAACGACACCCCGAGAGCGCATCAGGTATGGGGACGAGGAACCCGTCTACGACCAGAAAAAGAAGAAAATTAAGCTGCCTCGCACATGCCATGACTGCGGTGCTCTCCAAGGGCAACTTCACGTGAGCGGATGCGACATGGAAGAATGCCCGGCCTGTGGCGGCCAAGCCATTTCCTGCGGCTGCGTACAGGTTCCCATGACGTCCGAACAGTTAGAGGCTTGGACGGAGCGAGATGACACAGTCGACGACGACCATTTGGAGCCTGACAGCAAAACCGATGAGCTGAAACCGCAAGGCCCACCGCCTGATCCATAAATTGTCATTGACGTAATCACCTGCTCATGATCGGCGCGCCCGGCGCCGGCAAGTCGATGCTGGCGGCGCGCCTGCCCTCGATCCTGCCACCGCTGTCGCCGGGCGAATTGCTCGAAGTCTCCATGATCGCCTCCGTCGCCGGCGAGATCGAGGGCGGCGCGTTGACCGCGCGGCGGCCGTTCCGTTCGCCGCATCATTCCGCCAGCATGGCCGCACTCACCGGCGGCGGCATCCGCGCAAAACCCGGCGAGATCTCGCTTGCGCATCAGGGCGTGCTGTTCCTCGACGAGCTGCCCGAGTTCGATCCTCGGGTGCTGGATTCGCTGCGCCAGCCGCTGGAGAACGGCGAGGTCTCCGTCTCCCGCGCCAATCATCGCGTGACTTATCCTGCGCGCTTCATGCTGGTCGCGGCGATGAATCCGTGCCGCTGCGGCCATGCGTTCGAGCCCGGCTATGCCTGCAAGCGCGGCCGCATCGATCGCTGCACCGGCGACTACCAGGCGCGCATCTCCGGTCCGCTGATGGACCGCATCGATTTGCGCATCGAGGTTCCCGCGGTGACCGCAGCCGATCTGATCCTGCCGCCGGCGGCGGAGGGCTCGGCGGAAGTCGCCGCGCGCGTGGCAGCCGCGCGCGACATCCAGCTCGCGCGTTACGCGGATGCGGGCCTGCCGCATGTTCGCACCAATGCCGAGGCGCCGGCCTCGGTGTTGGAGGACGTCGCCAAGCCGGATGCGCAAGGCGCCAAATTACTGCGCGACGCCGCCGAGACCATGCGGCTGTCGGCTCGCGGCTATCACCGCGTCCTGCGGGTGGCGCGCACGCTCGCCGATCTCGACGGCGCCGACAAGATCGGCCGGCTGCATCTCGCCGAGGCGCTGTCCTACCGCGCACTCGCGGAGGATGTGCGGCAGATGGCCTGATCCTTCCGCGCATCAACCCGGCGGTAACGAGTTTCCTTTACGCTCTGCAAACCATAAGGCCCAAGCGTTCCCCTATGAGTTCCACACAGGGCCCGGGCGAGTAGAGTGTCATGTTGCGTTTCAAGATCCTGGCCTCGGTTGTTCCCCTGCTGGCGGCCGCGGTGTTCGCCCGCGGCGAGATCGGATCGGTCTCGCATCCCTGCATCGCGCTGGGCGAGACTTCAGTCGAGCTGACATCCCTGTTCTGGACGGCCGGCGTCCATGTCGCCTTCACCGACGATCTGTCGCGGGCCACGGTGCGGGTTCAGATCACCGACGATCCGGACGCGGCGGACTTCGCGGTCGTGGACGACGGTCTCGGCTCCGAAACGGATTCCTGTCAGGCCAATCCGGCGACGCGCCTCATCACGATTGCCGCGGAGCCGGTCGACGGCGGTCCGGTGATTTACCTGTCCACCGACGGGCCGGCCGATTACCGCATCTATGTGCGCTCGAAGACCTTTTCGCAGCGCGAGGCCGCGGCGCTGATCGTCGGTGCCAATGGCGGCCACCGCCCGCTCCCGCTCCAGGCCGCCTCGCTCTGAAGCGTTAACACCTCGTCAACCCTGTTTGGAGGCCGAACCAAAGCCTCAAGCTGTTCGCAAGGTCGGCGAGACATCGTCGCAATTGGCGACGCGGGGTTTCGGAGCAAGAGTCGGGGTCGATGGCGATGGATCGGACGTTCCGGATCAAGGTGCGCATGCGCCGCTTCAGGCGACAGCATCCCCGCATCGCGTTCGCGATCCGCTCCTTCATGATTTTCTCGGCGACGTTCGGCGGCGCCTATGGCTTCGTCTCCGGCAGCCGCTCCGAGAACTCCGGCTACGATCCCAATACGTTTGCGGTCGGCGCGAGCTTCCTGTTCGCGCTCGCCTGCCTCGGCCTCGCCACGCTCAGCATGCGGCTGCGCTTCGTCAACAAGCGGATGCGTAAGCTCGCCGCCCACAACGAGACGCTGATCGACCGCAATTGGGAACTGAAGGAAGCGGAGGAGCGCGCGCGCAGCCTGTTCGAACAGCAGGGCGATCTGATCGTGCTGCGCGACCACCAGGGCCGCATCTCCTTCGCCAACGACGCCTATTGCGCACTCGCAGGACAGGGGCGCAACGCGCTGGTCGGCACGCGTTTCGATTTCGACGTCCTCGAGCAGGGCGACAGCGCCCGCGAAAGCAACGGCACGCGCATTCACGACCAGAGGATCACCACCCCGCACGGCGCGCGCTGGATCGCCTGGCGCGAGGGCTATGTCCGTCTCGATGCCGGCCAGCCCGCCGAATTGCAGAGCGTCGGACGCGACGTCACCGACCGCACCGAGACCGAGCGCGCGCTGTCGGACGCGCGCGACCAGGCCGATGCCGCCAACCGCGCCAAGTCGCGCTTCCTGGCGATGGCCTCGCATGAGATCCGCACGCCGCTCAACGGCATGATCGGCATGGGCGGCCTGTTGCTCGACACCACGCTGACGCCGGAGCAGACGACCTATGCCAGGGCGGTGAAAACCTCCGGCGAAGCGCTGATGGCGCTGATCGAGGAGCTGCTCGACTATTCCAAGATCGAGGCCGGCAAGCTCGATCTCGACCAACGCCCGTTCGCGCTCTCGACCATGATCGAGGAGATCACCGAGCTGCTCGCGCCGCGCGCGCAGGCAAAGACGCTCGAGATCGCCGCCTATGTCGACGAGCGCCTGCCGCTCGAGGTCGTCGGCGATGCCGCGCGGTTGCGCCAGGTGCTGCTCAACCTCGCCGGCAACGCCATCAAGTTCACCGCGACCGGCGGCGTCGCGCTGATCGTCGAACCCGGCATCTGGCCGAACGAGATCAGCTTTCTGGTGCGCGACACCGGCATCGGCATCGCGCCCGAGGCGCGAACGCGCATCTTCCGCGAGTTCGAGCAGGCCGACGAGCGCGTCGCCCGCACCTATGGCGGCACCGGGCTCGGCCTTGCCATCAGCGAACGCATCGTCAAGCGCATGGGCGGCCGCATCACCCTGGAGAGCGAGCCGGGCAAGGGCTCGACCTTCGACGTCGCGATCCCGCTTGCGCCATCGCAATCCGGCGCGGGGCAGACGGCGTTCCCGAGCCCTGATCTCACCGGCAAGTCGATCCTCCTGATCGCCGACGGCATCGAGGCCTCGCTGATCGCGCGGCGGCTGGAGCGCTGGGGCGGACAGATCTGCCTCGTCTCGGATGGAGCCGTCGCAGAGGCGCTGCTGCCGGAGCGCTCATGGCATGCGGTGCTGGTCGATCGTGCGATCGGCGCCGCCATCGCCGACCATCTCGGCGAGGTCGCGCGCAAGCATGCGACGCAGCGGCTGGTGCTGCTGACGTCGAGCTCGCGTCACGAGAAATTTTCAGCTTCCTTCACCGGCTTTCTGATCAAGCCGCTGCGCGCAGCTTCGCTCGCGGCACGTCTCGCGCTGACGCCGGAGGTCGCCTCGCCCGAACTGGCGCCGGAGCCGCCGGCCGCCTCCCCCGCCGGCGTCGTAACGGCAAAGGGTCTGTCGATCCTCGTCGCCGAGGACAACGAGATCAACGCGCTGCTGATGCGCTCGCTGCTGACCAAGCTCGGCCACCGCGTCGTCATCGCGGTTCATGGCGAGGCGGCGCTGGAATCCTGGCTCGCCGCGTCATCCGCCGGCACGCCCTACGATCTCGTGCTGATGGACATCCAGATGCCGCAGCTCGACGGCATCGAGGCGACGAAACGCATCCGCACGCATGAGGCGGCCAAAGGCGGCCACCACACGCCGATCCTCGCGCTCACCGCCAATACGCTGGTGGAGGATCGCTATGCCTGTTTCGAGGCGGGCATGAACGGATTTCTGATCAAGCCGCTCGACCGCGACAAGCTGGACGAGGCGCTGGCCGGGCTGGCGGCGGCGCGGCATCTGGCGGTGTAGGAAGGTCTCTCCTCCGTCATTGCGAGGAGCCCTTGCGACGAAGCAATGACGATGTGGCTGCAGGCGTGCGCCAATCACCGATGCCGTAGGGTGGGCAAAGCCAACGGGTCGCGCGAATGCGCGCCCAATGACAGGCTCCGCGTGCCCACTATTCACATTCGACAATGCAGATAGACGGTGGGCACGGCGCTTCGCGCCTTTGCCCACCCTACGATACCGCGGCCTATAGCCGTCGCAGCGCCACGCTTGCCACGGTGTGGTCGGCGCCCTTCTTCAGGATCAGCGTCGCGCGGGGGCGGGTCGGCAGGATGTTATCCTCGAGATTGGCGAGGTTGGTGCGTTCCCAGATCGCGATCGCGGTGGCGGTGGCTTCCTCGTCCGACAACAGCGCGTAGCGATTGAAGTAGGATTTCGGATTGGTGAACGCGGTGTCACGCAGCGCCAGGAAGCGCTTGATGTACCATTGCCGCAGCGCCGCCTCGTCGGCGTCGATATAGACCGAAAAGTCGAAGAAGTCGGAGACGACGGGCACCGCCTTGCCGTCGCGCGGCAGCTTGCCGGTTTGCAGCACGTTGACGCCCTCGACGATCAGGATGTCCGGCTGGTCGATCTCGGCCCACTGGTTCGGCACGATGTCGTAGGTCAGATGCGAATAGACCGGCGCGCGCACGTGGCGGCGGCCTGCCTTGATGTCGGAGAGGAAGCTGAGCAGCAGCGGCAGGTCGTAGCTCTCCGGAAAACCCTTCTTCTGCATGATGCCCTGCCGCTCCAGCACGGCGTTGGGATACAGAAATCCGTCGGTGGTGATCAGTTCGACCTTCGGACGCGGCGACCAGCGCGCCAGCAGTGCCTGAAGCACGCGGGCCGTGGTGGATTTTCCGACCGCGACCGAACCAGCGACGCCGATGATGTAGGGCATCTTGCGGTCGCGGATGTTGAGAAACTGGCGCTCTGCGTAGTACAGGCGCTGCATCGCATCGACATAGATCGACAAGAGGCGCGACAGCGGCAGGTAGATGTCCTCGACCTCCTGCAAGTCCAGGCGATCGTGCAGCGAGCGCAGCCGGTCGAACTCGCCGGGCTCCAGCGTCATCGGCGTGTCGTCGCGCAGTCGCGACCACTGCTCGCGCGTATAGACGCGGTACGGATTATACTGCTGCTCGGGTGCGCGGATATCCATGACGCGACCTTTCCGTTGGGATCTACTAACCCTTGCGGGACGCCTTTTCTTCCAATCCGGACATATTCGTCCGCTTGTCCAGCGCGGCCTCGACCTCCTCCAGCTTTACGCCGCGGGCCTTGAGCAGCACAAGGAAGTGATAGAGCAGGTCGGCACTTTCAGCGATCAGATGCGCGCGATCGTTTTCGACTGCTGCGATTACGGTTTCGACTGCCTCCTCGCCGAACTTCTTGGCGCAATGCTCGGCGCCCTTGTCCAGGAGCTTACGGGTATAGGACGCCTCGCCGCCGGCCGCCGCGCGGGCGTCGATGGTGTCGGCCAGATCGTGGATCGTGAAACGCGACATCGGAATTACTCGAACAACACACAAGGCCACGGAGGCCATTCCCCGTAGGCCTATGTAGCATTTTTATGATCGGGAGTCGTCAGGCATCGAGGCGCATGGCCAGTCCGCGCCGGGCCATGTGCTCCTTGGCTTCGCGAATGGTGAATTCCCCGAAATGGAAGATCGAGGCGGCCAGCACAGCTGTGGCGTGGCCGTTGCGGATACCGTCGACGAGATGATCGAGATTGCCGACGCCGCCCGAGGCTATCACGGGAACGGGAACGCTGTCGGCGATCGCCCGGGTCAGCGGGATGTCGAAGCCCTGCCGGGTGCCGTCGCGGTCCATGGAGGTGAGCAGGATTTCACCAGCACCGAGCGAGACCACTTCCTGGGCATATTCGATGGCATCGATGCCGGTCGAGTTGCGGCCACCATGGGTGAAGATCTCCCAGCGGTCGCCGCCCGGACGCTTGACCCGCTTGGCGTCGATCGCGACCACCACGCATTGTTCGCCGAATTTCTCGGCAGCTTCCTTGACGAACTCGCGCCGCGACACCGCGGCGCTGTTGATCGAGACCTTGTCGGCGCCGGCGCGCAGAAGCGTCTTGATGTCGTCAACCTTGCGCACGCCGCCACCGACGGTCACGGGCATGAAGCAGGCCTCCGCCGTACGCCGGACCACGTCCAGCATGATGCCGCGGTTCTCGTGGGTCGCGGTGATGTCGAGGAAGGTGAGCTCGTCGGCACCGGCGGCGTCATAGGCGATCGCGGCTTCGACGGGATCGCCGGCATCGCGCAGGTCGACGAAGTTGACGCCCTTGACGACCCGGCCGTCCTTGACGTCGAGGCAGGGGATCACGCGCACCTTGAACATGTGTCGGCTCCTAGGCGGTGCGCGCGTTGCGGATCAAGGTGAGGGCGGCGGCGGGATCGAGCCGGCCGTCGTAAAGCGCACGGCCGGCGATCGCGCCGGCGAGCTTCCTGGCGCGCGGCGTCAGCATCGCCTTGACGTCCTCGATCGAGGCGAGGCCGCCGGAGGCGATCACGGGAATCGAGATCGCATCTGCCAGCGCAATGGTCGCATCGTGGTTGAGGCCCTTGAGCAGGCCATCGCGCGCGATGTCGGTGAAGATGATGGCGGCGACGCCGGCATCCTCGAAACGCTGCGCGATTTCCAGCACCGTCACCTGCGAGGTCTCGGCCCAGCCTTCGACGGCGACCTTGCCGTCACGGGCATCGAGCCCGACCGCAACGCGGCCGGGGAATTTCCTTGCAGCCGCCTTCACCAGTTCAGGGTCGCGCACCGCGGCGGTGCCGATGATGACGCGGGTGATGCCCTTGTCGAGCCAGGCTTCGACGGTCGCGAGATCGCGAATGCCGCCGCCGAGCTGCACCGGGATCTTGATCGTCTTGAGCATCGCCTCTACCGCCTGCGCATTCACCGGCTTGCCGGCAAAGGCGCCGTCGAGATCGACGACGTGGAGATACTCGAAGCCCTGTTCGACAAAGCTCTGCGCCTGGGCCGCGGGATTGAGGTTGAACACGGTCGCGCGCGCCATGTCGCCTTGCTCGAGGCGCACGCACTGGCCGTTCTTGAGGTCGATCGCGGGAAAGAGAATCACGGTTTCCATCGCAAAAAGTTCGAGATCAGGGCCAGGCCGAAACGCTGGCTCTTCTCGGGGTGGAATTGGGTGCCGATGGCGGTGTCCTTCGCGACGATCGCGGTGACCGGTCCACCGTAATCGGCGCGCGCGAGCACGTCCGCCTCGTTGGCGGCGTTGAGGTGGTAGGAGTGCACGAAATAGGCGTGCTGGCCCTTGGGGCCGAGCGGCAGCCTGTCCAGCACCGGATGCTCCTGCAGCAGGTCGAGCGTGTTCCAGCCCATGTGCGGGATCTTCAGGCTCTCGTCGCGCGGCATGATCTTCTCGACGTCGCCGCCGACCCAGTTCAGGCCCTCGGTGATGACGTGTTCCTTGCCGCGGCTCGCCATCAGCTGCATGCCGACGCAAATACCAAAGAAGGGCCGCGCCTTGACGCGGACCGCTTCGGTGATCGCCTCGACCATGCCGTTGACGGCATCGAGCCCGCGCCGGCAATCGGCGAAGGCGCCGACGCCCGGCAGCACCAGACGGTCGGCGCCGTAGGCCTGATCCGGATCGCTGGTGACGAAGACCTTTTGCGGAATCTCCAGGCTGCGCGCGGCGCGCTCGAACGCCTTGGCGGCGGAATGCAGATTGCCTGAACCGTAATCGATGATCGCGACGCTCATCTTGACCCTCCCGGTTCCGGAAACAATCCAATGATGCCGCCCGACGGCAGCGGTGGCGGATTTGAGAATTGCTGACCCGGCACGTTGCGGGTTGGCGGCGGGCCGCCGCGATCGACGGCCCATTGATCGTTGACGATGCCGCGCTGCTTCAGGCTCCAGCGCTCGAAGAAACGCCGCTCGGCGGTGTCCTCGTCGTCGGAGATGACGACGTCAAGCTGGCGCCACTTGCCGCGCGACAGTGTCCAGCGGCGCAGGCTCGAGGCCTCGAAACCCATCAGCACCGCGATGATCATATTGGCCAGGAAGATCGAGCTGCGGCCAACGCCGAGGCTATGCAGCCCTGCATCGAATGCAGCCAGGAAAATCACCCAGCCGATCAGCGCCAGCCAGAGCCTGTTCCAGAGCAGCCAGAACGGACCCAAAACCATCGCCCAGAAATGAAAACCGTCGCGCACGAAGACGAACTTGTCGGTCGCGCGCAGATCGGCTCCGGCAGGGGAGGGAGCATGAACTGTGTAGACAGGCATGGTGATGCCCCGTTCCTAGGAATTCAGTGATACCGCAAGCGGCGCGTGCCGCGGGCCGAAAGACGTCAGCCGCCGAGCGAACCCTTGGTGGACGGGATTTCGCCCACGGCCTTCGGATCGATCGCGACGGCAGTGCGCAGCGCCCGCGCCAGGCCCTTGAAGCAGGACTCGGCGATATGGTGGCTGTTATCGCCATATAGGGTCTCGACGTGGAGAGTCACGCCGGCGTTCATGGCGAAGGCCTGGAACCACTCGCGCACCAGCTCGGTATCGAACTCGCCGATCTTGTCGCGGGGGAAGTCGGCCTTGAACACCAGGAACGGACGGCCCGAGATGTCGATGACCACGCGCGACAGCGTCTCGTCCATGGGCATGTGCACGCCGGCATAGCGGGTGATGCCCGCCATGTTGCCGAGCGCCTGCTTGACCGCCTGGCCCAGCGCGATGCCGGTGTCCTCGGTGGTATGGTGATGATCAATGTGCAAATCGCCAACCGCCTTGACCGTGAGGTCGATGCGGGAATGGCGGGCGAGGAGATCGAGCATATGGTCGAAAAAGCCGATGCCGGTCGCGATATTGGACACGCCGGTGCCATCGAGGTTCACGGTGACCTCGATGTCGGTTTCCTTGGTCTTGCGCTTGATCGTCGCGGTGCGCATTGAAAAGCGGTTTCCATTCTGGTTTTGGACCGAAAACGGCGGTCTTTTAACAGTCAAATGACGCCTTCGCTACTGCGGGAACGGCTGGCCGGGCCTCTACTTCTGCCTATGGTGAGCGAAATGGGCCCGGAGCGGCCCGTTGTACGGTCGGTCCCGACCGCCTAAATCAGGTCCGACAACGAGGTATTTGATGCAGGATTCCCAGAACAGCGCACCGGGCTGGCACGGCACCACGATTTTGACGGTCCGCAAGGGCGGCAAGGTGGTGATCGGCGGCGACGGCCAGGTCTCGATCGGCCAGACCGTGATCAAGTCCAACGCCAAGAAGGTGCGAAAACTCGGCAAGGGCGACGTCATCGGCGGCTTTGCCGGCGCCACGGCTGACGCCTTCACGCTCTTCGAGCGGCTCGAATCCAAGCTCGAGCAGTATCCGGGGCAGCTGACCCGGGCTGCGGTGGAGCTCGCCAAGGACTGGCGGACAGACCGCTATCTGCGCCGCCTGGAGGCTATGATGATCGTGGCCGACAAGGACGTCTCCCTGGTCCTGACGGGCACCGGCGACGTGCTGGAGCCCGAGGCCGGGGTCATGGCGATCGGCTCTGGCGGCAATTACGCCCTGGCCGCTGCGCGGGCCTTGATCGACACCGACAAGGATGCCGAGACCATCGTCCGCCGCTCCCTCGATATCGCCGCCGACATCTGCGTCTACACCAACCGCAATCTGACCATCGAAAGCCTGGCGACCGGCTAGGCCAGACCGAACAGGACATGGCGCCCGCCTACACCTTCCGCCCGATGAGCCCGGCCGATTTGCCGCTGATCCGGCGGTGGCTGGGCGAGGTGCATGTGCGGGAGTGGTGGGGCGATCCGGACGAGCAGTTCTTGCTGGTGAGCGGCGATCTCGATGAGCCGGCGATGGACCAGTTCATCGTGTTGGCTGGCACCCACCCGTTCGGCTATCTTCAATGCTATCGCCTGACAGCCTGGAATACCGGCTTCGGGCCGCAACCGGAGGGCACCCGTGGGATCGACCAGTTCATCGGCGAAAGCGACATGATCGCGCGCGGCCACGGCTCCGCGTTCATCCGCCAGTTCGTCGACGGCCAGTTGCGGCAGGGCCTGCCACGCATTGTCACCGATCCCGATCCGCTCAACGCACGCGCCGTGCGCGCTTATGAGAAGGCCGGCTTCGTCCGCGACCGCATGGTCGAGACGCCGGACGGGACGGCGCTGCTGATGGTGCGCGAGCCGTGACGCTGACGAGCACGCACGAGAGCAAGGTCGCCGTACCGCCATTGGCCTGGGTCGGCATCGCACTGCTGCTGCTGGCGCTGCAGGCCTCGATCTTGTTCGCGATGGGGCGGGTGCCGATCTGCACCTGCGGCTATGTAAAGCTCTGGCATGGCGTGGTGAACAGCTCCGAGAATTCGCAGCACATCGCCGACTGGTACACCTTCTCTCACATCCTGCATGGCTTCCTGTTCTACGGCTTGACCTGGCTGCTGTTCGCGCGCCTGCCCTTCCTACAACTGTCCTGGCCGGCACGGCTGATCGTCGCCATGCTGATCGAAGGCGCCTGGGAGATCGTCGAGAACTCGCCCTTCATCATCGAACGCTACCGTGCCGGCACGATCTCGCTGGATTATTTCGGCGACAGCATCGTCAATTCGATTTCTGACAATCTGGCCATGATGATGGGGTTCCTCGCCGCGCGCGTGCTGCCAGTCTCGGTGACCGTCCTGCTCGGGCTCGCCTTCGAGATCATGCTCGCGCTTCACATTCGCGACAATCTGACGCTCAATATCCTGATGCTGATCCATCCGATCGACGCCGTGAAACAGTGGCAATCGGGCCCGCCCATCATCTGACGTAAAATGCGGCTTGTCCCGACCCGCATCTGATCCTAGCTAAGGTCCCATGACAGACTTCTCTCCCCGCGAAATCGTCTCCGAACTCGACCGTTTCATCGTCGGCCAGGCCGATGCCAAGCGCGCGGTCTCGATCGCGCTGCGCAACCGCTGGCGCCGGCAGCAGCTCTCCGGCTCCTTGCGCGAAGAGGTACTCCCGAAGAACATCTTGATGATCGGCCCCACCGGCGTCGGCAAGACGGAGATCGCGCGACGGCTCGCCAAGCTCGCGAACGCGCCGTTCCTGAAGGTGGAAGCGACGAAATTCACCGAGGTCGGCTATGTCGGCCGCGACGTCGAGCAGATCGTGCGCGATCTCGTCGAGGTCGCGATCGCCCAGGTGCGTGAGCGCAAGCGCAAGGACGTGCAGGCACGCGCGCAGCTCGCCGCCGAGGAGCGCGTGCTCGACGCGCTGGTCGGCGCCAATTCCAGCCAGGCAACGCGCGAATCGTTCCGCAAGAAGCTGCGCGCTGGCGAGCTCAACGACAAGGAAATCGAGATCGAGACGCAGTCCTCGGGCGGCGGCATGCCGATGTTCGAGATCCCGGGCATGCCCGGCGCGCAGATGGGCGCGGTGTCGCTCGGCGACATCTTCGGCAAGCTGGGCGGGCGCAGCAAGACGCGGCGACTGACGGTGGAGAACTCGCACGAGATCCTCGTCAATGAGGAATCCGACAAGCTGCTGGATACCGACCAGCTCACGCTGGAGGCGATCAGCGCGGTCGAGAACAACGGCATCGTGTTCCTGGACGAGATCGACAAGATCTGCGCACGCGACGGCCGGGTCGGCGGCGACGTCTCGCGCGAGGGCGTGCAGCGTGACCTGTTGCCGCTGATCGAAGGCACCACGGTCTCGACCAAGCACGGCGCGGTGAAGACCGATCACATCCTGTTCATCGCGTCCGGCGCCTTCCACGTCGCGAAACCGTCCGACCTGTTGCCGGAATTGCAGGGCCGCCTGCCGATCCGCGTCGAACTGCAGGCACTGACCCGCGACGACATGCGGCGCATCCTGACCGAGCCCGAGGCCTCGCTGATCAAGCAATATATCGCGTTGCTGCAGACCGAGGGCGTGACGCTCGACATCACCGCCGACGCCATCGACGCCCTGGCCGACGTCGCGGTCGCCGTCAATTCCACCGTCGAGAACATCGGCGCGCGGCGGCTCCAGACGGTGATGGAACGGGTGCTGGACGAAATCTCCTTCACCGCCCCCGACCGCAGCGGCGAGACCGTCAAGGTCGATGCGGATTTCGTGCAGAAGCACGTCGGCGACCTCGCCAAGAACGCCGATCTGAGCCGGTTCATTTTGTAATTCGGCTGCGGCCACGCTATGGATGCCGCTGTCGTCCCTGCGAAAGCAGGGACCCATAACCACCAGCGGCTCTTGTTGAAACAGATGGCGACCACGATCCCGGCTCGAACGACTTCCTGTGGTTATGGGTCCCGGATCTGCGCTCGCTGTGCTCGCTTGTCGGGGACGACGGCGGAGGTAGATCGCGTCAGTTCGGGTGCGGCGTGATCGCCCAGATTCAGAAAAATCCCTGGCGTCTCCTGCTCGCGATCAACGCCGCGGTCATCGTCGGCGTGTTCGTCCACAAGATCCAGCTGCCGCCTTACGTCCCCTACATCCACCTCCTCGTCGACTATCATTTCGGCTTCATCAAGCGCGCGCTGATCGGGGCCATCGTCGCGCTGTTCACGGACAAGGTGCCGGTTTGGCTGGTGTTCGCGCTCGGCGGAGCGACGTGGCTGGTGACGCTGGGGCTGTACGCAAGGCTATTCCAGAAAACGTTCGGCTTCACCGCGAGAACGCTGCCGCTGTTCGTCTTCATCGCGGGCTCGCCGTTCTTTCTCAAGAACTTCATGCACACGCTCGGCCATTTCGACATCTATGGCTGCGCGCTGGCGATCATCCTGCTGCTGATGCCGGCGGGCTCGCTGCTGTTCGTCGCAATGGCCGCGCTGTTCTCGATCGTCCTCGTGCTGATCCACCACATTCATCTGCTGATGTATGTGCCGACGATCATCGCCATCGTCGTGATCAGGCACTACCTCGCCTACAGCGTCACCAAGACGAATGTCGCGTTTGGTTTGGTGGCATTGCTTGGCGTGAGCGCGCTGTTCTTCGCGGCGCAATTCCTGGGAACGATGCCGATCCCGGAAGCGGATTTCGTTGCCTACCTGAAGACCCGGATGGCTGATCCGGCGCGGACCGACCTGCTGCAATTCGCCTACATCTGGTACCAGCCGCTGGCGAAGGAGGTTTCGGATACCTGGGGCCGCCTGCCGCACAACATCCTCGGCGTGCCGGTGTTTGCCCTGCTGATCTGGCTGCACACGCCACTCTGGCGCTATTTTGCCGGCGTGATCGGCGCGCTCGCGAACGACCTGCACCGGCGCCTCGTCATCGCGGCGCTGATCGGCATCAGTCTCGCCTATCTCGTGATGTTCGCGATGGTGTTCGACTATTCGCGCTGGATCTCGAACTGGGCGGTCTGCCTGTTCCTGATCCTGCACGCGGTGAAGATGCTGCCGGCCAAGTACAATGCACCGCTGATCGCGTCGGAGGATCGGAAGACAAATATCTTCGGCCTGATCCTCACGCTGATCCCGCGCGTCGGAATCGTCCGGCCGTTCTAATACCTCGCCCGGCGTATCCGCACATAGAGCGCGCCCTCGCCGCCATGGCCGATATGCGCCTCCTCGAAGCCGACGACGAAGGCGCGGAATTCCGGCAGGCTCAGCCATTCCGGCACCTGGCGGCGGAGCACGCCGCTTTCGCCGCCGCTCCGTCCCTTGCCAGTGATGACGAGCACGAAGGTCAGGCCGTCATCATGGGCGCGGTGCAGGAAGCCGGTCAAGGCCCGGTGGGCGCGTATCTGGGTCATGCCGTGCAGATCGAGCCGCGCCTCGATCTCGCTGCGGCCGCGCGACAATTTTGTGCGCTCGCGCTTGCCCAGCGGTGCCAGCGGCGGCATGGCCGGCTTTGCCATGCGCACCGCCGGCGCGGCAGCGATCGGCCGTGGCGATGGCGCAGATCGCGTAGCCGGCGCTGCCGGTGAAGGCTCAGTGCGCGGCGGGGCGTGTGTCTTTGCCACGCGATGCTTCCGCAGCGGCTTGACCTGTTTTGCGACCGCATCCCACAGCGCGCGCTCCTCCTCGCTCAGCGCACGGCGGCGCGGCGAGGTACGAGGCTCCAGCACGGGCGGACGGGACGATCGCTTCATTGCTGCCGATGGGGACGATTCTTGACTGGCCGCCGCGGCTCCTGAACGGGCTCTATCACGGGACGCGGCACCGGCAACGGGACCGGATTGGCAACGGCGACGGTCTCACCCTTACCTTGCGCCACGGCTGCGGCCGGAGCCGCGGGCTTGGTCTGATCCTTGGGCGAATCCTTGGCAGGATCGGTCTGCGGAAACAGCCTTGCGATCTTCTCCGAGGGACGCGGGTCCGGCACCGGCAACTTCGCGGCGCGTACTGCGGGATCGAGGCCCTTCGGTACCAACATGACGAAGTGCATGGGATGGCGCAGCCGTCCCGAGACACGGCCGGCATCCGCGCCGGCGCCGAAATAGAGATCGGCGCGCGCGGGGCCGATGATGGCCGAGCCGGTGTCCTGCGCGATCATCAGCCGGTGGAACGGCGTCTTGGAGCGTTCGGAATCGATCGGCAGCTCGCCCTCGATGAAGAACGGCGTGCCGTAGACGTGCAGTGCCTTGTCGACCGCGATCGAACGGCCGGCGGTCAGCGGAATGCCCTGCGCACCCACCGCTTCTTCCTTGTCGGACAGATTGACCTCGCGGAAGAAGATGTAGGATCGGTTCTGGCGGCGCAGATCCTTGGCGCCATCGGGGTTCTGCGCCATCCACTCCCTGATCTTCTGCATCGACATCTCCTCCTTCGGAATGATGCCGCGCTCGATCAGGACACGGCCGACGGCCGTGTAGGGATAGCCGTTATAGGCGTCGTAATTCAGCCGGACCGTGCCGCCGTCGTCGAACTTGATCCGCGCCGAGCCCTGGATCTGGGCGAACAGCAGATCGGTCGGGTCCTTCAGCCAGGCGATCTCCAGCCCGCGGCCGGCGATCTTGCCGTCCTCGATCTCGCCGCGATCGTAATAGGGCACCAGCTTGCGGCGGCCGATCTTGCGGTAGACCGGGCCCTTGTTGGGCAAGCTGACCGAGTCCTGCTTGTAGCCGCGCACGAACAGGTTCGACGGGCGACGATAGACCGGCACGTTGAAGACGTCGGTCTGCGTCCGCGATCCCTCCAGCACCGGTTCGTAATAGCCGGTGACGAAACCGTCGGGCTCGCCGAGGCGCGAGATCCGCAGCGGTGCAAAATTCTCCTCGAAGAAGGTCCTGGCTTTGCCGTCGTCGGTGAGCTCGAGCGACTTGGCGGCCCTGCAGGGCTCGCTCAGCGAGCCGCCAAGCGCCTTCGGTTCGGCCGCACCGGTCTGCGCGTTGATCGTCCGGCAGCTCGCGCGGAACGTCTTGTAGGCGGCGAGATGGTCGTCGTCGCTCCAGCCTTTCACGTCCGTCCAGGTCAGCGGCAGATATTGCGCACCGGGGATTTCGAACGGCAAAGGGAGCTGCGGATAGGGCAAGGCGCGCGGCGGGGCGGCGGCAAGTGCCGGGAGATGATGGTGATGGCTGCGATAGTGACGCCGCGCCGCCTCGGCGCCGAGCGAAAACGACGACAGCACGACGGCACCTGCGCAAAGCGCCGTCGCGCTGTTCTTCAGGAAATTCTTAATTCGCGCTTCCGGTGCCAACCAGCTTCCAGTTTGGATCGCGAGAGGTGATATCGCGGGCGAAGGTCCAGATGTCGGTGATGTCGGCGACCGTGTCCGCACTACCGTCGACGATATTGCCGCTCTTGTCGCGGGTGGCCGAGATCATCTGCGAGACGAATCGTATGGTGAGCTGAGCCGTGCGGTCGCGCAGCTCGGCGCCGACGAGCTCGGCCTTGTCGATCGAGACGAAACGCGTCTCGGTCTTCTGCTCATACTTCTCGCGTTCCTTGATGGCGGCGTCGAAGCTATCATAGACCTCCGACGACAGCAGGTCGCGCAACGCGCGGCGGTCGCCATTGGCAAAGGCCAGCACGATCATCTCATAAGCGCCGCGGGCGCCCGAGATGAAATGGCGCGGGTCGAAGGTGGAATCCTTGTCGACGATGGCATCGAGACCCTGGGCGAGCGCGGTGCCCGGCTCGGTCAGGCCCTTCCAGCGGTCGGAGGGCGGAGCCGGCTCGGCGGTCGGCGCCAGCGGGGCCTGGTCGATCACCTTGCCCGGCATGGTCACGACGTTCTTGTCCTGGGCACCCCCCAGCGCATTGCGGGCGGCGGTGCGGTCGAACGGCGGCCGCTCGTTACCCGTCCGCTGTCCCAGCACGCTGCGCAGCCTCAGAAAGATGAAGACCGCCAGCGCCAGGAAGATGATGGTGTAGATGTCCACGTCGTATTCGCTTTCTGGTCTTCGCTGAAAGGGGCCGTCTCGGGTCGTCGCCGGGAAAATCAATCCGGCCAGTAGACCGTTCCATACGGGAACGGCAAGTCTACATCACCATTTTAGGTCCGCGCGTCTGGTCCTCGGGATGTAGGCACGAAATCTTGCCCGGCCAATGGCGCCTTTTGGCACAGCGCCGAGTGTAGCGCGTTTTATGCTTAAGGGGAAACCCGATCCTGCCCGGAAATCGCGCATCTTCAATCGTTTAACGCGCGATTTCGTCAGGAGGGCCGGGTGAACGTCACAATTGCGGGGGCGGCGCGGATACCCGATCCGGGGTCGTTCGTCCTTGTGGAGTGAGGCGGCCCTATGTTAGCCAACCGCCGCGAAATTCAGCCCAAATCGGGTAAGGAGAGACTCTCATGACCAACGGCAACGGCACCCCTCCCGAGGCGGCCCAGGCTGCCCAGCTCAACGTTCTGGCGCAGTATATCAAGGACCTTTCGTTCGAGAATCCGAACGCGCCGACCTCGCTCCAGCAGCAGGGCCAGCCGCCCCAGATCAACATCCAGATCAATGTCAGCGCCATCAATCTCAGCGAAACCGAGTTCGAGGTGACGCTGTCGGTCGAGGGCAAGGCCGAGACCGCCGGTAAGATCATGTTCTCGTTCGAGCTCGCCTATGCCGGCGTGTTCCGCATCACCAACGTGCCGAAGGAGAATTTGCATCCGCTGGTCATGATCGAGTGCCCGCGTCTGCTGTTCCCGTTCGCCCGCGAGATCATCGCGACCGCCGTGCGCGACGGCGGGTTCCCGCCCCTGATGCTGGATCCGGTCGACTTCGTCGGTCTCTATCGTCAGAACATGGAGCGGCAAATGGCCGCTCAGCAGACGAGCGGTCAGGCCTAAACAGCCGGAGGGGCGGCTGGAGCGGGCAGGAACTCGTTCCAGATCGCCTTGTCGCCGAGCGTTGCGATAAAGGCCCGATGGGCCTCGCGCTCGGCATCGGAAATCCGCGGCGCGAGCGGCACGGTCCGCTGCCGCCGCGGCACATCGCCAGCCGCATTGGCGCGAATGTCCTCGCCTTCCGAAGCGAGGAGCAATTGCGATTGCCGCGCCCCGACCAGATCGACATAAACTTCGGCCAAGAGTTCGGCGTCGAGCAGCGCGCCGTGCTTGGTGCGGTGTGAATTGTCGATCGAATAGCGCGAGCAGAGATCGTCGAGCCGGTTCGACACGCCCGGATGCTTGCGCCGCGCCAACAGCAGCGTATCGACCAGCCGCTCGCGCGGGATCGCGACGCGCTTGACCTTGTCGAGCTCGGCGTTGATGAAGCCGATGTCGAACGAAGCGTTGTGGATCACCAGCGGCGCATCGCCGATGAACTCCAGAAACGGGTCGACGACCTCGTGGAACAGCGGCTTGGTCGACAGGAACTCGGCCGACAGCCCGTGTACCGCAAAGGCTTCCGCCGGCATGTCCCGTTCGGGATTGATATAGACGTGATACGTCTGGCCCGTCGGCATACGGTTGAAAATCTCGACGCAGCCGATTTCGACCAACCGATCGCCGCGGAGCGGATCGAGGCCAGTGGTTTCGGTGTCGAGAACGATTTCACGCATGATCAAGAGGCCGTGTGAGGCAGCGAATCAGGCTCGCCGCTGCGGCATCTTAACGACCTCGGCCAGAATGTGCGTGATTTGGGCGCGCACGGGTTCAAGTCCGTGTGACGTATCCACTACGAAATCGGCCCGCTTGCGCTTCTCGGCATCCGGCGTCTGCTTGGCGATGATCGCGTCGAGCTTGGCCTCGTCCATCGTGCCGCGCTCCAGCACACGCTTGCGCTGGAGTTCCGGCGAGGTCGACACCACGACGACGGCGTCGACCCGCTTCTCGCCGCCGGTTTCGAACAGCAGCGGGATATCCAGGACCACGACGGGCGCCTTGGCTGCTTCCGCATCGGCGAAGAATTTTTGCCGGGAGGCGCCGAGCATCGGATGAACGATCTGTTCGAGCTGCTTGATCGCGGCCGGATCATGCACGACGCGCGCGGACAGTTTTGGGCGATCAACCTTGCCGTTCGAGGTGGTGCCGGGAAAGGCGGCCTCGATCGCGGGCGCGGCCTCGCCCTCGTAGAGCTGATGGACAGCGGCATCGGCGTCATAGACGGGAACGCCGGCCTCCGCGAACAATTTCGCGGTGGTGGATTTTCCCATCCCGATCGAGCCGGTCAGTCCAAGGATCCGCATCAGCAGGCAGCCGTTCCTGTCGTTCACACTGCAACTAGCCGTTCGCGCCGCAGGAACGCAAGCAACGGCAGCAGCGGCAGCCCGAGAATGGTGAAATGGTCACCCTCGATGCGCTCGAACAGATGGCTGCCGAGACCTTCGAGCTGATAGGCGCCGACACTGGTCGTCACCGCATCGCCGGCGGCGTCGAGATAGGCGGAAAGCTCCGTCTCGGTCATCGGCCGCATGGTCATGCGGGCCACCGAAACATCCTCGAAAACGATCTTGCCATCTCGCGCCACGGCCACCGCGGAATTCAGCGCGTGGCTTTTGCCGGCGAGGTCGAGCAATTGCGCCATCGCCTCTGCGCGGCCTGCAGGCTTGTTGAAGAGACGCTCGCCGAGAGCCAGGGTCTGGTCGGCACCGATCACATAGCTCCCCGGATGACCGGCCGAGACCGCCTTGGCCTTCTCACGCGCCAGCAGCAGGGCGATGTCATGCGGGCCTGAAAGTTTCGAGGCGGCCTGAATGCCGCGCTCGTCGATATCGGCCGCAATCGCCTTGAACTCCAGTCCGGCACTAGCCAGCAGCATCTTTCGCGCGCTGCTCTGCGAGGCCAGTATCAACGGAGTTTCGCCGCGCCAGAGAGACATCGCCGAAACTATCCCGTAGGCCGGTTGCGCTGGCGGTCACTGTAGAGCTTCATGATCGCCGCGGCGGTTTCCTCGATCGATCGCCGCGTGACGTCGAGCAGCGGCCAGTCGTGCTTGGCGCTCAGCTTGCGCGCGAACGCGACCTCGTCGGCGACCGCCTGCCTGTCGGTATAGGTGTCGCCGCTGGTATCGGCACCCATCGAGAGCAGGCGGTTCTGGCGCACCTGGATCAGGCGTTCCGGCGTCGCATGCAGGCTCACCACCAGCGGCCGCGTCAGGGTCTCCAATTGTGCCGGCACCGGAATGCCCGGAACCAATGGCACGTTGGCGGTGCGGATGCCGCGATTGGCTAGATAGATCGACGTCGGTGTCTTGGAGGTGCGTGAGACGCCGACGAGCACCACGTCGGCATCGTCGAGGCCTTCGACATGCTGGCCGTCGTCGTGGATCATCGTGTAGTTCAGCGCGTCGATGCGCTTGAAATATTCCGCATTGAGGACGTGCTGGGCGCCGACGCGGCCCGTGGTCGCGGCGCCGAGATAGGCTTCGAACAACTGCATCACCGGCCCGATGATCGACAGGCTCGGAACGTTGATCTGCTTGCACTTGTCCTCGAGCCGAGAGACCAGATCCTTCTCCAGCAGCGTGAACAGCACGATCCCCGGCGCCTCCTCGATCTCGTCGAGCACGCGATCGAGCTGCTTCTGGCTGCGCACCAGGGGATAGACATGCTCGACCGGGGTGACGTTGGCGTACTGCGCCGCGACGGCGCGCGCGACGGTGATCAGCGTCTCTCCGGTGGAGTCGGAGACCAGGTGGAGATGGAAATAATTGTTCGAGGTCGGCACAAAAGCCCTTTGTATGGAGGCGGTGTGGTTTGTGGATTTCTGTGGACCTTAACCCCTCGGAAAGGGTTGCGCGACACCAGGGGCGGGACAAGTGCCAATTTTCTTCACACCACTGCCCATCGGAACAAGTCCGGCGACCTGTTGAGAGGAAAACGGGATTGCGCGGACAACCCCCTTGATAAGCTGCCGACAGAAACGCGCAAGCCTTTGAAGCTGGCCGACTTATCGAAGGCCGCAGGAAGCATCAGGGATATGTTGATGGATGTGAACAAGCGCACGTGAACGTGCGGACGGAATTGTGTGAGTCCTATTCACGGTCACATAGACTCAAACCTTAAGAATCTAAGATTCTAGATTAGAGGAAGGCGCTACGGACGGATAAGTGTGTAGGGTGAGACCTTAACGAGTTCTTACTATCCCCAGCGTTCCCTGCGCTGGACAGAAAGCCGGGCGCAGAAAATGTTCGAAGACGTCTATCTCTGGATCAAGGCGCTGCACGTGATCGCCGTCATCTCCTGGATGGCGGGCATGCTGTATCTGCCGCGGCTGTTCGTTTATCACTCCGAGGCCGAGATCGGCTCGAAGCAGTCGGAAACGTTCAAAGTGATGGAACGCCGGCTGCTCAAGGCGATCATCAACCCCGCCATGATCGTCACATGGCTTGCCGGGCTCTATCTCGCCTGGTCCGGCCACTGGTTCTCTTTCGGCTGGCTGCACGTAAAACTGGCACTGGTCCTGGCGATGTCTGGGGTCCACGGCTTTTTTTCACGCTGGTGCAAGGATTTCGCCGCCGACCGGCGTCCGCGTAGCCAGAAATTCTATCGAATTATCAATGAGGTGCCGACTGCTCTGATGATTTTGATCGTCATCATGGTGATCGTGAAGCCGTTCTAGGCAAGGCTTGCGATGAATCGCTCAGCGCTTCGGCTTGCGGAGTGGAAAGCGATTTTCTATATTGGCGACATCCCACCCAACGCAGGCGGATGTGGTTTTGTCTGAGCTTTCCAGAGGCCGGACACCGCATCAGGTTTGAAGCCTCACCGGCGCTCTCCTTGCCAGACCTGCGGACCTTACCTTCTCGCGTCCGCATTTCAGAGCCTCCTCGCACCCCCTCCCAAGGTTACCCCACAGGACCACCCCAATGCGGGAAATTAAACTCCAGGACCTCAAGTCGAAGACGCCGGCCGAGCTTGTCTCGTTCGCGGAAGAGAATGGGGTCGAGAATGCCAGCACCATGCGCAAGCAGGAGCTGCTGTTCGCCATCCTCAAGCAGCTCGCGATTGCTGAAACCGACATCGTTGGCGAGGGCGTCGTCGAGGTGCTCTCCGACGGCTTCGGATTCCTCCGCTCGCCGGACGCCAATTATCTGCCGGGACCGGACGACATCTACGTTTCGCCCTCGCAGATCCGCCGCTTCGGTCTGCGCACCGGCGACACCATCGAAGGCCACATTCGCAGCCCGAAAGAGGGCGAGCGCTATTTCGCGCTGCTGAAGGTCAACACACTCAATTTCGAGGACCCGGAAAAGGCCAAGCACAAGGTCAATTTCGACAACCTCACGCCGCTGTTTCCGAATCAGCGCTTCCGCATGGAAATCGACGATCCGACGCGGAAAGACCTTTCTGCAAGGGTGATCGACATCGTCGCGCCGATCGGCAAGGGCCAGCGCGCGCTGATCGTCGCGCCGCCGCGCACGGGTAAAACCGTGCTGATGCAGAACATCGCGCATTCGATCGCGCACAATCACCCCGAATGCTATCTGATCGTGCTGCTGATCGACGAACGTCCGGAAGAAGTCACGGACATGCAGCGCTCGGTGAAGGGCGAGGTCGTTTCGTCGACCTTCGACGAGCCGGCGGTTCGTCACGTCCAGGTCGCCGAGATGGTGATCGAAAAAGCAAAACGTCTGGTCGAGCATGGCCGCGACGTCGTCATCCTGCTCGATTCGATCACGCGCCTGGGCCGCGCCTACAACACCGTGGTGCCGTCATCCGGCAAGGTCTTGACCGGTGGTGTCGACGCCAACGCGCTCCAGCGCCCGAAGCGCTTCTTTGGTGCCGCCCGCAATATCGAGGAGGGTGGTTCGCTGACGATCATTGCAACCGCGCTGGTCGATACTGGCAGCCGCATGGACGAAGTCATCTTCGAAGAGTTCAAGGGCACCGGTAACTCCGAACTGATCCTGGACCGCAAGGTCTCGGACAAGCGCACCTTCCCGGCGATCGACATCTCGCGCTCCGGCACCCGCAAGGAGGAGCTCATCACCGATCCGCAGGTGCTCAAGAAAATGTACGTGCTCCGCCGCATCCTGAACCCGATGGGCACCATGGATGGGATCGACTTCCTGCTCGACAAGCTGCGCTCGACCAAGAGCAATTCAGAGTTCTTCGACTCGATGAACACCTGAGTGCGATGCAGCATGAGATCAGAGGGCGCCTCCGGGCGCCCTTTTTCGTTTGTGCGGCTTTGCTGCGGAAGAAATGCAGCATGGCGATGGGACGAAAGGAAAATCGGATCTTCCGTAAGTTATTGATATATTTACATAATACTTGACGCTGCCTGACCATTTGGTGCTTGGGCGAGGCTGCCTCTGCAGCAAAATGCTGCGCTTTATGTTGCATCGCAATAGAGCCGTTGCTGCGGGCCAGAGCGCAGCAAAAGGGGGGGCGTCGGCATCGCGAGAACGGGCCGTTTGCCTTTTCCCCGCCAGCCGGACAAATAGGCCATGCATCCGCGAGACCAGACCATCTTTGCGCTGTCGTCCGGCCGTGCGCCCAGCGCGATCGCCGTGGTGCGCGTCTCGGGCCCGCAGGCCGGCCTCGCACTCACGACGCTGGCGGGGAAGCAGCCGGCGCCGAGACAGGCCAGCCGCCGGCTGCTCCGCGATGGCGCGGGCCAGGCGATCGACGACGCGGTCGTGCTCTGGTTTCCGGGGCCGGCCAGCGCGACCGGCGAGGACGTCGCCGAATTTCACGTCCATGGCGGCCGCGCGGTGCTCGCGGCGCTCCTCTCCGCGGTTTCCCTTATTCCGAATACGCGCGCGGCCGAGCCCGGCGAATTCACGCGGCGCGCCTTCGAGAACGGCAAGCTCGATCTCACGGAGGCCGAGGGTCTCGACGATCTCATCCATGCCGATACCGATCGTCAGCGCCGCCAGGCGCTGCGCCAGTTGCAGGGCCTGCTCGGCGATCGCGCGCGCGACTGGCGCGAGCGCATCATCGAGGCGTCGGCGCTGATCGAGGCCGGCATCGATTTTTCCGACGAGGGCGATGTGCCAGCCGAGTTGAGGGCGCCAGCGGTGAAAGCGATCAAAGCGCTGTATGACGAAATCACAGAAGTCCTTGCGGCACAGGGACATTCTGAACGCCTGCGCGACGGCCTGGTGGTCGCGATCGCCGGCGAGCCGAATGTCGGCAAGTCGACGCTGATCAATCAGCTCGCGCGCCGCGAGGTCGCGATCGTCTCGCCCTACGCCGGCACCACGCGCGACGTGATCGAGGTGCAGCTCGATCTCGACGGCTACCCGGTCACGGTGATCGACACGGCTGGCATCCGGGAGACCGACGATCCCGTGGAGCAGGAAGGCGTGCGCCGAGCGCGAGCCCGAGCCGAAGACGCCGACCTCGTGCTGTGGCTAGTCGAGGGTGGCCACGCCGTCGATCCGGGCGCGATGCAATCGCTGGTGAAGTCCGGCCCCGGGCGTGATCAATCGAGCGGCGCGGTCTGGATCGTCCGCAACAAGATCGATCTGGGCGAGGCGGGGGAGGTCGGGCCGCGCGGCGAGTTCGGGATCTCGGCGAGCCGGGGGGACGGCGTTCCCGACCTGATCGACGCTCTCGTGAAATTCGCCGCCGAGTTTTTCGGGACCACCGAGGGCGCATTGGTGACCCGGGCCCGCCAGCGAGATCTGTTGCGCCGGGCCTCAGACAGCTTGCGCCGGAGCCTGGAGCTTGTAGAAGACGGCGAAGAGCTTGCCGCCGAAGAGCTGCGCGCTGCGGCCTATGCCTTGGGTCGGCTGTTGGGCCGGGTCGACGTCGAGGACGTCCTCGGGGCCATCTTCCAGAAATTCTGCATCGGAAAATAGGACTAGTTCTTCATTGTAGAACTAGAGCTTGTTCCAGTCCTTGCGTTTCCCGTGAAACGGGGGCTCGTTTCGTAGCCCGGATGAAGCGAAGCGCAATCCGGGGACGGCTCCGCAGCCGGAACACCTTTCCCGGATTTCGCTGCGCTCCATCCAGGCTACAAGCTTGTCACGCTCCTTGCGTTTCACGTGAAACAGCGGCGGGGTCGGTTCCGGTCCGTTTCACGTGGACCACGTGCCTTGCAGGCTCCGGCCTGTTTCACGTGAAACCGCGGGACGATTGGACCGCCCTGGTCGCAGTGTTCGTACGCACGGTCTGATCGCCTGACGGGCAGTGAGGGTCTTGGCCGCCGGTCGTCCCCGAAGCCCGTCATTGCGGGGAGCCCTTGCGACGAAGCAATCCAGACTGCCTCCAAGGAGGGATTCTGGATTGCTTCGCTCCGCTCGCAATGACGGAGCAGACCCATCGCTTGTGCCCTCTCTACCCCCGTCCAGAACCGTGCGAGATCTCGCCAGGAGTTCTCTCCCGGTCAGACCCATCCTGTTTCACGTGAAACAGCAGTCCTCTCAATGTCCCTTCTACTGTGCATGGGGTTGTTTTCGCGAAAATGCGCATCGCCTACTTGGCCGCACCGTTTCACGTGAAACAACCGCCTCACCCAGTTTCTACTTCCGGCTTCTCCACCTCTGAGATAGAAGTCCGCCCATGCGAACAGAGCGAGAGAGTTTCGACGTCATCGTGATTGGCGGCGGCCATGCCGGCTGTGAAGCCGCGGCTGCTTCCGCCCGGATGGGTGCGACGACCGCTCTGGTGACGCACCGTTTCTCCACGGTCGGCGCGATGTCCTGCAACCCCGCCATCGGCGGCCTCGGCAAGGGCCATCTGGTCCGCGAGGTCGACGCGCTGGATGGTCTGATGGGCCGGGTCGGCGATGCCGGCGGCATCCAGTTCCGCGTCCTCAATCGCCGCAAGGGACCGGCTGTCCGAGGCCCCCGGGCTCAGGCCGACCGGAAGCTCTATGCCGCAGCCATGCAGGCTGCGATCCGGGACACCGAAGGTCTTTCCGTCATCGAGGGCGAGGCAGACGAGCTGATCGTGGCCGAGGGCCGGGTGACCGGCCTACGCCTGGCAGACGGCCGCGAGCTTCGGGCAGGGGCCGTCGTCGTCACCACCGGCACCTTCCTCCGCGGTCTGATCCATCTCGGCGAGAAGAACTGGCCGGCTGGGCGGGTCGGAGAGGCCCCGGCGATGGGTCTCTCCGCCTCCTTTGAGCGGGCAGGCTTCACCCTTGGACGGCTTAAGACCGGAACTCCGCCGCGTCTGGACGGCACCACGATCGACTGGTCAGCGGTCGAGATGCAGCCCGGAGATGAGCCGCCGGAGCCGTTCTCGGTGATGACCGAGCGGATCACGACCCCGCAGATCCAGTGCGGGATCACCCGAACGACCTCCGCGACCCATGAGGTGATTCGCGCGAACGTCCATCGCTCTCCGATGTACTCCGGCCAGATTAAGAGTTCCGGACCGCGCTACTGTCCCTCGATCGAGGACAAGATCGTCCGCTTTGGCGACCGCGACGGGCATCAGATCTTCCTGGAGCCGGAAGGGCTCGACGATAGCACTGTCTATCCCAACGGCATCTCGACCTCGCTGCCGGAGGAGGTCCAGCTCGCGATCCTCGCCAGCATTCCTGGCCTGGAGCAGGTGAAGATGGTTCGCCCGGGCTACGCCATCGAATACGACCACATCGATCCCCGCGAGCTCGATCCGACCCTCCAGACCAAGCGTCTGCGTGGCCTCTTCCTGGCGGGTCAGATCAACGGCACCACCGGATATGAGGAAGCTGCCGGGCAGGGCATCGTGGCCGGCCTGAACGCAGCTTTGGCCGCGAGCGGCGCCGCCCTGACAGTGTTCGACCGTGCCGATGGCTATCTCGGTGTGATGATCGATGACCTCGTCACCCGCGGGATCAGCGAACCCTATCGGATGTTCACCTCCAGGGCCGAGTACCGGCTGACCCTGCGCGCCGACAACGCCGATCAGCGTCTCACCGAGAAGGGGATTGAGCTCGGATGCGTCGGGAGCGCCCGGACGCAGCATCACCGCGCCAAGATGGACGCTCTGAATGCGGCCAGGGCGCTGTCGAAGTCCCTGACCATCACGCCGAACGAGGCGATCAAGCACGGCCTGTCCCTGAACCGGGACGGCCAGCGCCGTTCGGCGTTCGAGTTGATGGCCTATCCCGACATCGGCTGGAGCCAGGTCCGGACCATCTGGCCGGAGCTGTCGGCGATCGACCCGGTCATCGCCACCCATCTGGAGATCGACGCGAAGTACGACGTCTATCTCGAGCGCCAGAGCGCCGACGTCGAAGCTTTCAGGCGAGACGAGGGGATGGTGCTGTCGGACGTCGATTACCAGCAGGTCCCTGGTCTTTCCAATGAAGTGCGGGCCAAGCTTGAGAAGGCGCGGCCGTTCACCGTTGGCCAGGCTGGCCGGATCGACGGCATGACGCCGGCGGCTCTCGGTATCCTCGCGGCCTACCTCCGGCGCGAGGCACGGAAGACCTCAAAGGCGATCGCATAGGCGTTTCACGTGAAACAGCGCGGGCCGGGCGGCAGATCGTCATCAGGGAAACCATCGGCGGGCGAGGGCGCGAGTCGCCGATCCGAGTCGACGCCGATCAAGCCGAAGATCGACAAGGCCAGCGCCAACGATCGGTCGCTGGACGCGATCATCGCCGCGGACAAGCTCGCGGCCCTCAGGCTCGCCCCCGTTTCACGTGAAACCGAGGAACGACTCGATCGCTACATCGCGCTGCTCCGGGAGTGGCAGGCCAAGACCAATCTGGTCGCGCCCTCGACCCTGCCGCAGCTCTGGACCCGGCACATCGCCGACTCGCTCCAGCTCGTCGATCTCGCCCCTTTGGCCAAACGCTGGGCCGACCTCGGTAGCGGCGGCGGCTTCCCCGGAATCGTCCTCGCCTGTGCCATGGCCGGGACGCCTGGCGCCAGCGTCCACCTCGTCGAGCGAATCGCCAAGAAGGCGGCCTTTCTGCGCGAAGCAGTTCGCGTCACCGCATCTCCGGGGCTCGTACATCTCGCGGAGATCGGGGATAATGTGGATAGAATCACCGGCCCCGTGGATTGCGTCACCGCGCGTGCGCTGGCTCCGCTACATCAACTCATCGGCTTTGCGGAGCCGCTGATGCGCCAGGGTGCAAAAGCGCTGTTTCCGAAGGGGCAAGATGTAGAGGCTGAATTGACCGAAGCCGCTAAATATTGGAATATTCAACCGCAGCTTCACCAAAGCCGTACCGGCGACGGTTGGATCGTCGAGCTGACGTCCGTCGAGCAGCGCGGCTGAGGCGTTCAGGGGTCGAGTGGGGAATTTGCGATGAGCGTGATTGACGAACCGCAGCAGCAACAGACCGGCGAAGTCCCGCAGGGCCACCCGCGCATCCTGGCGCTGGCGAATCAGAAGGGCGGCGTGGGAAAAACAACCACGGCGATCAATCTTGGCACGGCACTCGCTGCGATCGGCGAGCGCGTCCTGATCGTCGATCTCGATCCGCAGGGCAACGCCTCGACCGGCCTCGGCATCGATCGCCGCAACCGCTCCTGCTCGACCTATGACGTGTTGATCGGCGAATCGAGCTTGCGCGAGGCGGTGGTCTCGACCGCGGTGCCGCGGCTGCACATCGCACCCTCGACCATGGATCTCTCCGGCCTCGAGCTCGAGCTCGGCACCACGCCCGGCCGCGCGTTCAAGCTGCGCGACGCCATCGGCGCGCTCAACAACAACGTCTCGCCGGACGCCGATTACACCTATGTGCTGATCGACTGCCCGCCCTCGCTCAACCTGCTCACGGTGAATGCGATGGCGGCCTCCGATGCGATCCTGGTGCCGCTCCAGTGCGAGTTCTTCGCGCTCGAGGGTCTGTCGCAATTGCTGCAGACGGTGGAGCAGGTGCGCTCGACGCTCAATCCGAACCTGTCGATCCACGGCATCGTGCTGACCATGTTCGACTCGCGCAACAACCTCTCGAACCAAGTCGTCGCCGACGTCCGTCAGTTCATGGGCGAGAAGGTCTACAAGACCATGATCCCGCGCAATGTGCGCATCTCGGAGGCGCCGTCCTACGGAAAGCCGGTCCTGGTCTACGATCTCAAATGCGTCGGCAGCGAAGCGTATCTGCGGCTCGCCACGGAAGTGATCCAGCGCGAGCGCGAGCTGCGCACCACGCATTGACGCTGCCGTAGGGTGGGCAAAGGCGTCTTCGCCGTGCCCACCATCTTCTGCACACAACTGGTGGGCACGCTTCGCTTTGCCCACCCTACGATAATTCAGTTCTGGAGTGTTGCACCGTGAATCCAAGGGAGCTGGCGATGGCCGACGAAGCGCGTTCGCGACTGGGCCGGGGTCTTGCGAGTCTGATCGGTGATGTCGGCGGCGAGGCTCAGCATGTCGATCGTCCGCGCGCGCAGCGCAAGGTGCCGATCGAATTCATCAAGCCCAATCCGCGCAACCCGCGCCGCGCCTTTTCGGAAACAGAGCTCAAGGAGCTCTCTGATTCGATCAGACAGCACGGCGTGATCCAGCCGATCGTCGTGCGTCCGGTGAAGGGCGCGCAGGATCGCTTCGAGATCATCGCCGGCGAACGGCGCTGGCGCGCGTCGCAGATGGCCGGCCTGCACGAGGTGCCGATCGTGCCGGTCGACATCAGCGACAGCGATGCGCTGGAGTTCGCGATCGTCGAGAACGTGCAGCGCGAAGACCTCAACCCGATGGAAGAGGCGCTCGGCTATCACGCGCTCGCCAACGAGTTCAAACGCAGCCAGGACGACATCGCAAAGGTCGTTGGCAAGAGCCGCAGCCACATCGCCAACATGATGCGGCTGACGAAACTGCCGGCCGAAGTGCAGGCCTTGATCACGAGCGGCGAGCTGACCGCCGGCCACGCCCGCGCGCTGATCGGCGTGCCCGATCCGCTCGCATCAGCCAGGCGCATCGTCGCGGAAGGCCTTAACGTCCGCCAGGCCGAGGCGCTCGCGCATGAAGAGGGTGTGCCGGAGCGCAAGCCGCAGAAGGCGCGCAGCACCGGCGGTAAGGAAAAGGACCCTGATACGGTCGATCTCGAAAGGCGCGTCAGCGATGCGCTCGGCCTCAAGGTCACGGTCAATCACCGCGACCCCGGCGGCTCCGTCCAGATCAACTACCGCAACCTCGATCAGCTCGACGAGGTGATGAGGCGGCTGGCGAAGGGCGCGCTGTAGACGTCATTCACAGTCTGTCTCCCTCACCCTGAGGAGCCGCAAAGCCGCGTCTCGAAGGGCGAGGGCCCGGGCCTTCATCCTTCGAGACGCGCGCAAGGCGCGCTCCTCAGGATGAGGAGTAGGCGCTTCGTTCCGTCTTTGCGGGCGCATCTGTTTCCACATCGTCATTGCGAGCGAAGCGAAGCAATCCAGATTCTTTCCGCGGAGGGACTCTGGATTGCTTCGTCGCTTGCGCTCCTCGCAATGACGTGGAGAGAGCGGTGCCTCAGCTGCGCCGCTTCGCATTCACGGCGATGGCCATCAACGTGCGCTGGGCGATGGCGGCGGCTAGCGTCGATTGCTTGCGGGTGTCGAGCGCGGCGGTCGCGAGCTGCTCGATGATTGCGGCGAGCCGCGCCACGCTGAAATTGCGCAGCGCCGTTTCCACCGCCGGCTTTCGCGAAAAATGCAGGCGCGGATAGCCGCCCTCGAGCACCGCGGAGGCAGGCTGGCCGTCGGCGATCGCGAGCGCAGATTTGTGCAGCCACGCGGCCTGGCGCTGCGCGGCGGAGATGATCACGCCGGGATAGGTGCCGGCGATCATGGCCTTTGCAAATTCGGTCTCGACGATGTCGGGCCGGCCGGCGAAGGCGCCGTCGACGATGGGATCGAGTTTCAGCTCGGACGCATCGGCAACGACGGACATCACATCATCCAGCGTGATCTCGCCTTTGCCATGCGCATAGAGCGTCAGCTTGCGCAGCTCATTGCGCGAGGCCTGGCGGTCGCCGCCGAGGAATGACATCAGCGCCGCGCGGGCATCCTGCGCGATGCGCAGATTGGCGATGCGGAGCTCGTCGTCCATCAGCTTGGCAAGGTCGCGCTCGGTGTCGGGATAGCAGCCGATCGCCACGGCCGTCTTGGCGCGCTCGCAGGCTTTGCGCAGCGGCGATTCCGGGCGCAGCTCGCCGGCCTCGATCACGATGCGGCAATCCTTCACGCCCATCTCCGCCAGCGTATCGATGCCGCTGGCAAAGCTGCGCGAGCCGGCGCGGACGCGGATGGCGCGGCGGCCGCCGAACAACGGCACCGTCATGGCCTCATCGACGAGCCGCGACGGCTCGGCGGAGAGTTCGTCGCCGTCGAGCTTGACGAGGGAGAAGGGATCGTTGGGGTCGTCGACGGCCGAGGCTATCAGTGCATCGGCGCGCTCGCGCACGAGGCCGGCATCGGGACCGTAGAGCAGGATGATCGGTCGGCCCCCGTCGGGACGGGCGAGGAAGGCGTCGATCTCTTTTCCGCGCAGCGCGACCATCGGACCTGACTGTCATTCCAGGGCGCACGAAGCGCGAACTACGGCGCGCAATTGCGCGCCTGAGAATCTCGATCAATAATCTCTGGATTCCGGATCCGCCCTGCGGGCGCTCCGGAATGACGGGGATGACTTAAGTGCCGGCGATGAAGAACGAGGCGAGGCGCGTGTTGATGTTCTCGGCGATCTCGTTGGCGGCACGATCCTCGGCATCGCGAAGGGCCCGGTTGCGGGCAAAGCGCTGGTAGGAGCCGGGCATGTCATAGGACACGCGCGCGAACGTCGTGCCGGTCATGACCGACTTGCCGCTGACGACCTCGATCAAATTGTACTGGGCGTCGATGCCGTAGTTTTCACTGTTCGGCAGGCCGGTATTGGGATCGACGATCAGCGACGTTTTGCTGCTCGCGAAGCGAATTTCCAGGCGATGGGTCGGCGGCATGCCGGTGGCCGTGCCGTAGAGCTTGAAGGCCAAGGCGTTGCGGACCTCGACGCCGACACGGGCCTCGCGGGAGGCATTGGCCTTGTTGATCGGCGGAAGGTCGACCCCCATCAGCTTTTCGCGCAGGCCGGGTGTCCCGTCGCCACGCTCGGCGTACATCGGCTGGAAGCAGCCAGCCGTCAGGGCCGCCAATGCGGCGACCGCCAGCAAGCGGGCTGCGATGCGGATCCTAGCCGACAACATTCACGATCCTCTTGGGGACGATGATCACCTTGCGGACGGGCTTGCCGTCCAGGGCCAGTTTTACCGCATCGAGTGCCAAAACGGCAGCCTCGATTTCCGGATTCTGGGCCGCTGTTGCAACTGTGACCTCACCCCGCTTCTTGCCATTGACCTGGACCACCAGGGTCACGGCGTCTTCAACCAGCAAATCGCGTTCGATTTGGGGCCAATCGGCCTCGGAAACCAGCCCGCTATTGCCCAGAACCTGCCAACACTCCTCGGCCAGATGCGGCATCATCGGGGAGAACAGCTGGACCAGGATCTGGCTGGCCTCCCGGACCGCCCAGGCGAGGTCAGCTGTGGGCTGGCCGGGGCGCTGGAGCACCTCCGAAAACGCATTGGCGAATTCGCGGATATGGGCAAGGCAGACATTGAAGTGCAGCCGCTCGATGCCGGTGGTGACCTTGTCCAGCGCGCCATGGGCGGCCTTGCGCAAGGCGGTCGCATCCGGGCCGAACGAGCCCGGACGATCTGCCGGCGCGGCCTGGCCGAGCTCCACTGCATCGTTCACCAGCCGCCACAGCCGCTGCACGAAGCGCGAGGCACCCTGGACGCGCTCGTCGCTCCAGATCACGTCGCGGTCGGGCGGGGAGTCCGACAGCATGAACCAGCGGGCGACATCGGCGCCGTAGGTCTCGATGATGTCGTCGGGGTCGACCGTGTTCTTCTTCGACTTCGACATCTTCTCGATCGGACCGATCTGGATGTCTTCGCCTGACGTCAGCAGCGTCGCGCGCCGGCCGTTGCCGCCGACCTCGATCTTCACCTCGGCCGGCTGCACATAGGTGCCGTCGGCCTTCTGGTAGGTCTCGTGCACCACCATGCCCTGGGTGAACATGCCGGCGAACGGCTCGTCCAGCGCAATGTGCCCGGTCGCCTTCATCGCGCGGGTGAAGAAGCGGCTGTAGAGCAGATGCAGGATCGCGTGCTCGACGCCGCCGATATACTGGTCGACCGGCAGCATCCGGTTGGCGACGGCTGGCGTCGTCGGCGCGTTCTCGTTCCAGGGATCGGTGAACCGCGCAAAATACCAGGACGAATCCACGAAGGTGTCCATGGTGTCGGTTTCACGCTGGGCCTTGCCGCCGCATTTGGGGCAGGTGACGTGCTTCCAGGTCGGGTGATGATCGAGCGCGTTGCCCGGTCTGTCGAAGGTCGCGTCATCAGGCAGCGTCACCGGCAGGTCGGCGTCCGGCACCGGCACCACATCGCACTTCGGACAGTGGATGACCGGAATCGGGCAGCCCCAATAGCGCTGGCGCGAAATGCCCCAGTCGCGCAGGCGGAAATTGACCTGACGCTCGCCGACCGGCGCATTGCCGCGCAGTTCGCCTTCCAGCCGCTTTGCGACCTCGTCCTTGGCCTGCTCGATGGTCATGCCGTCGAGGAAGCGCGAATTGATCATGCGGCCGTCACCGTCATAGGCGGTGTCGGTGATGACGAACGTCTTCGGGTCCTGACCCTCGGGGCACACCACCGGAATGTTGCCGAGATTGTACTTGTTGACGAAGTCGAGGTCGCGCTGGTCGTGCGCGGGGCAGCCGAAGATCGCGCCGGTGCCGTATTCCATCAGCACGAAGTTCGCGACATAGACCGGCAGCTTCCAGCTCGGGTCGAACGGGTGCACCGCGCGGATGCCGGTGTCAAAACCCTGCTTTTCCGCGGTGTCGATGATCTCTTGCGCGGTGCCGATCTTCTTGATGTCGGCGATGAACTGGGCAAGCTTCGGGTTCTTCGCGGCTGCTGCTTGAGCCAGCGGATGATCCGACGAGATCGCCATGAATTTGGCGCCGAACAGGGTGTCCGGGCGCGTCGTAAAGATCTTCAGCTCGCTCTCGCCGGCGGGCGTCGTCGCCTGATCCAGCGCGAAGCGGACCAGCAGGCCCTCGGAGCGGCCGATCCAGTTGCGCTGCATCAGCCGCACCTTGTCGGGCCAGCGGTCGAGCCCATCCAGCGCGGACAGCAGTTCCTGCGAGTACTTCGTGATCTTGAAGACCCACTGGCTCATTTCCCGTTGTTCGACAACGGCACCCGAGCGCCAGCCGCGGCCGTCGATCACCTGCTCGTTGGCGAGCACGGTCATGTCGACCGGATCCCAGTTGAGCTTGCGCTTCTCACGCTCGGCCAGGCCGGCGGCGAGCATGTCCAAAAACATCTTCTGCTGATGCTTGTAGTAGCTGGGGTCGCAGGTCGCGAATTCGCGCGACCAGTCCAGCGACAGCCCGATCGAGCGGAGCTGCTTCTTCATCGCGGCGATGTTGTCGTAGGTCCAGGCCTTCGGCGCGACCTTGCGCTCGATGGCGGCGTTCTCGGCCGGAAGGCCGAAGGCGTCCCAGCCCATCGGGTGCAGCACGTTGAACCCCTTGGCGCGCATGAAGCGGGCCAGCACGTCGCCGAGCGTGTAATTGCGGACATGGCCGATATGGATGCGCCCGGACGGGTAGGGGAACATCTCCAGCACGTAGTATTTGGGCCGCGAATCGTCGTTCTTGGAGACGAAGATCGCCTGCTGGTCCCAGGCGGCTTGCCAGCGCGGTTCGGCGTCGCGGGCGTTGTAGCGTTCGGAGGTCATGGAATCGTTGGGTTTTCGTGGATTCGGCCGTCTAAAGACGGCGGACTAGGCCATAGAAGTCCTTAGGGGGTCAATGGGTTGCCGCTGGCGGCGGCCCCCCGCAAGGCTGCTCCGCTAAAGTACGGACGGCCCATTGGGATCGGATTAAGGGGTCGGTGCGAGGTTGGCCGCCGACAGCACCCCGCCAGGCGATGGAATCAGGCTTCGACGATCTCGATTACGACTATGCCGCGTCCGTCGCCGGACGGGCGGTGCGGAGCATGGCCGAGCAGCGGATTCCGCCGACGCCGACCAATTTTGCCGTCTGGTTCCACTATTTCGCAGGCAGCCATGACGACCTGCGCAATGCCATCGATCTCCTGATCGACCACAACCGTCCCTTCGACGCCAGGACCAACCAGGATCTGTTCGAGACCTATGTCGCGCCCCGGGCGGGCGCCGTCGCCTCCGAGACGTCCGATCGGCTGCATGCCCTCATGGGGGCGGCGAAGGAGTTTCTGGCGACGGCCATGGCCGACAATCGTTCCCAGATGCAGGCGATCAGCGAAGTCGCTGATCAGGGCAGGGCCGGCGTCGATCCGAAGGCGCTGGTCGCCCAGCTCATGAATGAGTTGGCCCGGGCCGCCACGAGGGCGACCCGGCTCGAGGCCGGCTTTGCGGAAAAGACCCGCGAGCTCGACGTGATCCGCGACTCGCTCTCCAAGTCCGAAGAGCGCGCCCGGACCGATACGCTGACGGGGCTGGCAAACCGGCGGGCGCTCGATGAATTCCTGCGCAAGGCACAGACGACCGCGGATTGGGGCGAGCCGCTCGGCGTGCTGATGCTCGACATCGACCACTTCAAGACCTTCAACGACAATTTCGGCCATGGCGTCGGCGACCAGGTGCTGCGCCTGATTGCGAAAGTGCTGCGCGAAAAAGTTCGCGAGCAGGATCTGTCGGCCCGCTATGGCGGCGAGGAGCTGATTGCCGTGCTGCCGGATGCCGATCTCGCCACTTGCGCCGAGATCGCCGAGCGTATCAGGCGCGCGATCGCCGAATGCACGATCACGCGCCGCTCGACCGGCGAGACCCTGCCCGGCATCAGCGTGTCGATCGGCGTAGCGCAGTATCGTGCGGGCGAGGCGATCACCGATCTGATCGAGCGTTGCGACCGCGCGCTCTATCTCGCCAAGGGCGGCGGCCGCAATCGCGTAGTGACGGAGGTCGAGCTCGATCGCGCCGCGGCTGCGGGCTAGGCGCTCGCCGCCAGCATCATGGCGGCCGCGCTGTTCTCGATCACCTGGATGCCGTGCTCCATGACATTGTTGCGGCCGCGGTGTTTTGCGGCGTAGAGCGCGGCGTCGGCGGCTTCGATGAGATCGCCGGGGCGCAGCGTCTCGTTCGGCTTCGTTGCGGCAACGCCGATCGAGACGGTGACGATCATGTGGGCGGAGGTGATGTGCGGCAGGCACAGCTTCAGCACGGCCGCGCGCACCTGCTCGCCGATCTCGACGGCGCGGTTCACATCGGTGTTCGGCAGCAGCAGGCAGAACTCCTCGCCGCCATAGCGGGCCGCAAAGCCCATCGTGTCGGCGGCGATGCCGGACAAGGATTCGCCGAGCCGGGTCAGGCAGGAATCGCCTTCGAGATGGCCGTAGGTGTCGTTGAACAGCTTGAAGTGGTCGACGTCGATCATCAGGAGCGCAAGCTCGCTGTCATACTGCTGCGCGCGCATCCATTCGAAGTCGAGCCGGCTCTGGAAGCCGCGGCGATTGGCCAGCCCCGACAGCATGTCGATCGAGGCCATCACGGTCAGGCGGTCGTTGCTCGCGATCAGCTCGCGCTCGCGCTGGCTGAGCTGCGCGGCCATCGCGTTGAAGGCGCGGGCCAGCGGCACGAACTCGGCCGGCAGACGGTTGCGCGCGGCGCGGGCCGAGAGGTCGCCTTCGCCGAGGCGCTTGGCCATGTCGGCCAGCATCTCGATCGGCTTGATCACGAGCTTCTCGGCGGCGATCAGCGCGCCGAGTAGGACGAACAGGACGACGAACGCGAGCTGGAGATAGGCGGTGCGGATGTCGCGGCTGACCGCCGCGGACACCTTGTCCTCGTCGATGCTGGCAATCAGGCGGGCGTTGGTGCCGGCGATGCGGATATAGCTCACCGCGCGGCGGGAGCCGTCAGCGGCGAGGAAAGAGAGTGAGCCCTCGTCCTGGTCCGAACGCAGCGCCCTGTCGGCGATCGCCGACATCAGCGGCATGTTGTCGAGCGGACGGCCGATTGCGCTGTGCTGATCAGCCGGCGCGGCGAGCACGGTGCCGGCGCTGTCGACCAGCACGGCGGTGATGCCGGCGCGGCCGCCGAGATTGCTCATGACCTTCGACATCCAGTCGAGGTTGACGGTGGCGAGCACGACGGCATCCGCCACGCCGCTGAAGGCCGACACCGGATAAACCGCCATGACGGTCGGCGACGGCACAGGCCGCGACAGGATGAAGTCGCTCAGCACGAAGCGGCCGGTTTCCTGCGCCTGCTGGAAGTATGGCCGGTCGCTGAGGTCGAGGCCGACATACATGTTGTTGGTGGCGCACTGGATGCGTCCGTCCTGGCCGGCGATCAACAGCGTGCGGATCCAGGGAAGGTTCGACGGCAGGCTCGCGCGCAGCACGTCGCAGCTCTTGCTGATGCCGCCGGCGGAGGCGCGGATGAAGGCTTCAGATTTCAGGATGGTTTCGACCGACGAGATCACTTCGCGCTGCGCATCGGCGCTGTGTCTTGCAACGGTGGTGAATTCGGTCGCGGCCTGCGCGATCTGCCGCGCGCGCGTGTCCTCGAGCGAACGGATGCGCTCGAACATCAAAGGCGTCACCAGAATCACCGCGAGCAACGCAAGCCGTGCCCGGATTCCGAGAACCTGCTTGAGTTTCACTCGTTTGCGGTTGAAACTGACGTTTGCCATCTTCGCTGCCCACCCCATCGGCCAAGGTAAAGCGAAGGGTTCAAAAACTCTTTCTTGAACTCGGTAAAATTAGAACTAGCTCCGCAACAATCCAGTCCGAACCGACGTCATGACCGAAACCAACGCCGCGCCGGTAACCGGCCATTCACCAAACGCGCTCGCCGCGGTCGAAGCCGAAATTGCCCGCGCCTGCAAGGAAGCGCGGCGCAGTCGCGCCTCCGTGACGCTGATCGCGGTGTCCAAGACGTTCGCCGCGGATGCAATTATCCCGGTCATCGACGGCGGACAGCGCGTATTCGGCGAAAATCGGGTGCAGGAGGCCAAAGGCAAGTGGCCGGCGTTAACGTCCGCTTATTCCGGCATCGCGCTGCATCTGATCGGGCCGCTGCAGTCCAACAAGGCGAAGGAGGCGGTGGCGCTGTTCGATGCCATCCATTCGGTTGACCGCCCGAGCATTTGCCAGGCGTTAGCCAAGGAAATCGAATCCCAGAACAGGCACCCGGAGCTGTTCGTCCAGATCAACATCGGCGAGGAGCCGCAGAAGGCCGGCATCGCTCCCGGCGAGGCCGATGCCTTCATCGCGAGCTGCCGCGACAGCTATGGGCTGACGATCTCCGGCCTGATGTGCATCCCGCCGGTCGACGAGCCGCCGGCGGCGCATTTCGCGCTGACCGCCAAGATCGCGGCGCGCAATGGCTTGAAGAATCTCTCGATGGGCATGAGCGCGGACTTCGCCACCGCGATCATGCTCGGCGCCACCCATGTGCGCGTTGGGAGCGCGATCTTCGGGCACCGGTAGTTGCTGTCGTCCCTGCCTAGTGCGCAATTGCGCACGGGGCGCAGGGACCCATACCGCGTGATCTCTGATTGGTGGGTGGTCTTCGTACCGGCGAAAGTGAGGTAACTGCCAGTCTTCGCCAAACTTCTCCCTGGGGTTATGGGTCCCTGCGTCCGCAGGGACGACGGCGGTGTGTGCGGTGGTTACGCAAACCCCACCGACACCTGCCCCAGCACACCAAAATCCACCGCGAAATGATCGCCGGCCTGGATCGGCAGCGGCGGATGGCACGTGCCTGTCGTCACCACCTCCCCTGCCCGCAAGGTGATGCCGAGCCCGCGCAGCTCGTTGGCAAGCCAGGCCAAGGCAACACGGGGATCGCCGAGCACGTTCTTGCCGTGGCCGAGATAGCGCTGGCCGCGCAGCGTGATCTGCGGCCGCTCCTCGACGAGATCCATGGCGCGCCAGTTCGCAGTCGTCGCGGCGCCCAGCACGAACAGATGCGCGCAGGCATTGTCGGCGATGAGCTGTGCCTCGCCGGCGCCGGCGAAATCGCCAAAGCGCGAGTCGGGAATCTCGATCGCGGGATGCAAGGTGTCGACGGCGGCGAGCACGTCGTCGACACTGTACGGCGTCGCGCGCGGCGGCAGATCGCGGCCCATGCGGAAGGCGAACTCCGGCTCGCCGACGCGCGTCTCGTTGCCCTTCATCGACGCCGTGCCGCCGTCGGCGATCACGGTGTCGCTCATGATGCGGCCGGCCAGCGGTCCCGCGACGTTGATGTGCTTTTGTCCGGCCTCGCTTGTCGCCGCGATCTTCCAACCGAACAGTGTTCCAAGTGATTGGTTTTCGAGGGCGGCCTGGATGGCATAGCCATCAGCGCGGCTCTGCGGCCGCAACCGCGGCTCCAGCGCGTCAAACTTGGTGCCGTCGCGCCAATGTTTGACCAGGACCTGCGATGCGGCGGCGATCTGATCCTTGTCGAGCATGTGCCCTCACCCGATGATGATTCTGGTTCTTGGTCCCAGGCGCCGCAGCAATTGCAGCATCGCCGCTTTGGTCATCGAGACGCAGCCTGCGGTCGGCCCGAAATTGTCGCGCGCCAGATGCAAAAACACCGCACTGCCGCGGCCGGCGACGCGCGGTCTGGTGTTGTGGTCGATTTCGATGATGAAGTCATAGAGATGGTCGGTCCGCTTGAGACGGTCACCGCCCTGCTCCGGTCCGAGCCGGATCGCCTGATTGTAGTGGCGATCTCCGGCGTCCTCGCACCAGGCGTCCGTGTCGCCGATGGTCCGGGCCGGAAGAAAGGTCCGCGGACGGCTGTGACGGTCGCCCCGCCACCACAATTGCCTGGGACGGAAGCTGCCCCGCGGGGTGCCGCCATCGCCCTCGCGCTTGTTTGCCAGGATTCCGCCCCGCCCCAGCGCCACCGGGATCGTCAGCGCGCCGGCCGTCAGCCAGCCACGGCGCGGATTCCCGGCAGCAGGTTTAACGCGGATCGCTTGAAGCGGTCCGGAGCTTCGATTCTTTGGGTAACTAGCTGAATCCGCTTTGCTTTTCATGTGAACGTGCGATGTCGAATTCATTACAGGACATTCATCAAAACGGCCTGAGATTTTGAGTTAGAGTGCTTCTGGCTTGTGAATCGGTAACAGCCCACTACTTCAACACGAACAACAATAATAACGGCGACCCCCCTAACTTTCCCTCGCGGCTGGGTGCAGCATGCATGCGCGCCGAGCCGGACTCCAAAAGGATGACCCCCTATGGCCAATGCCCGCAAGATCCTCATCGTGGATGACGATACCGATCTGCGCGATACGTTGGTGGAGCAATTATCGCTGCACGAAGAATTTGAGGCCTCCGCCGTCGATACCGGGGCCAAGGGCGCGAGCGCCGCGAAGGCCAATGCCCCCGATCTCGTCCTGATGGATGTCGGCCTGCCCGACACCGATGGCCGCGAGGTGGTTCGTTCCTTGCGCAAGGGCGGCTTCAAGGCCCCGATCATCATGCTCACCGGGCATGACACCGATTCCGACACGATTTTGGGGCTGGAATCCGGCGCCAACGACTACGTCGCAAAACCCTTCCGTTTCGCCGTGCTGCTGGCCCGCATCCGCGCCCAGCTCCGCCAGCACGAGGCGAGCGAGGACGCGGTGTTCTCGGTCGGCCCCTACTCCTTCCGCCCGGGCTCGAAGATGCTGACCGCGGCCAATGCCCGCAAGGTCCGGCTCACCGAGAAGGAAACCGCCATCCTCCGCTTCCTCTACCGGGCCGGCCAGATGCCGGTCTCGCGCGAGACCCTGCTCCAGGAGGTCTGGGGCTATAATTCCGGCGTCACCACCCACACGCTGGAAACGCACATCTACCGCCTCCGCCAGAAGATCGAGAAGGACGCCGCCAATCCGGAGATCCTGGTCACGGAAGCCGGTGGCTACAAGCTGGTGCCGTGATACGCTTTAGGGGCGTGCGAATCGTTTTAGATCGCATGCCCTTTGAGCCCCGGACCTGAATGTCAATCGACGACGACGTAGCGCTTCTCGAGCGTGTCCCGACACTGCGCTTGTTGGGAGACGCGTCGTTGCGCATGCTGGCGATCGGCTCCGAGCAGCGTAATTTCGTTCGCGGCGACGTCCTCTTCAATCTCGGCGACGACGCCGATGCCGGATACGTGGTTCAACGCGGCGCCTTTCGGGTCGACGACGGCGCCGGCGCGGAGATGATCGCAGGTCCCGGTGCGCTGATCGGCGAGCTCGCGCTGGTGGTGCCGATGAAGCGGCCATCGAGCGCGGTCGCGCTGGAGCACGCCTCCGTCATCCGCGTCGCGCGCAGCCTGTTTCAACGTGTGCTCGAGAGTGACCCCGCGGCTGCGGTGCGCCTGCGTGACGAATTCGCGGTGCGCTCCAGCCAGATCGCGAGCGATATCCTGATGGCGGGCGCGAAGCTGACGTCGTCGTAGCCCGGACGGCGCCGCTACACCTCCAGCGTCACCGTCACCGGCACGTGGTCCGACGGGCGCTCCCAGCTCCGCGCGTCGCGCAGGATCTTGAAATCGCTGACCGCGTCCTTCAATGCGCGCGAGACCCAGATGTGGTCGAGCCTGCGGCCGCGATCACCGACGGTCCAGTCCGCGGAACGATAGCTCCACCACGTATAGACCTTCTCCGACATCGGAAAACGCTCGCGCGCGACGTCGACCCACTCACCGGCTGCCAGCGCGGCTTGCAACTTCTCTGTCTCCACAGGTGTATGCGAAACCACTTTCAGAAGCTGCTTGTGCGACCAGACGTCGTTCTCGTGCGGCGCGACGTTGAGATCGCCGACCAGGATGTGGCGATCCTCCCCGCGCGGATGCAGCGGCTCGCAGGCCTTCATCTCGTCGAGGAAGCGAAGCTTGTGGTCGAATTTCTCGTTCAGCGCGGGATCGGGAATGTCGCCGCCGGCGGGCACGTAGAAATTATGCAGCACCAGCGGCTTTGCGATGCTGGCCTTCTCGCCGAACGAGACCGAGATGTGGCGCGAATCCACCTTGTCGCAGAAGGTGCGGATGTCTTTCGATTCGAACGGGATCTTCGAGACGATGGCGACGCCGTGATAACCCTTCTGCCCGTTCAGCGCGACATGCTCATAGCCGAGCCGCTTGAAACGCTTCAGGGGAAAGGCATCGTCGATGCACTTGGTCTCCTGGAGGCACAGCACGTCCGGCCGCGCGCTCTTGAGAAACTTCGCGACCAAGTCGATGCGCAGCCGCACCGAGTTGATGTTCCAGGTTGTCAGGGAAAGACGCATGAGGCCTGCGTCTTAGCAAGCTCTCGTAGGGTGGGCAAAGGCGCAAAGCGCCGTGCCCACGTCTTTTCGGGGGTGGGTGCAAGGTTCGTTGCGAGCCCTCGTAGGGTGGGCAAAGCGAAGCGTGCCCACCAATGCCTGCCGCAAGGAGAGATGGTGGGCACGGCGCTAATGCGCCTTTGCCCACCCTACGGCAGTAGAGCTTTCAACCCGGCGATGGGCCGTAATTGGTGAAATCGATCTTGAACATGGCAGGATCAAGCTTCTTGCCCGCATCGAGATTGTAGACCGCGATCGTGGTGTCGTAGCCCTGCGGGTCGGTGACGGTCCACTGCTTCAACTGGCCGTCCTTGGCGCCGAACATCAGCAGGAGGCGGCTGGTGCCGACCAGCGCCTGCTTCTCCTCGATCGTGACGCTGACGAAGACGTCGTCGGCCGAGACGTTGACGACGTTGGTGTCCTTCATCAGGTCGATGCGATCGGACAGCAGGAAGCGCAGCGGCGTCTGCGACAGCGGATAGACGTCCTGGGTCGCGAGCTTGCGGTCGCGCACCACCAGCGAGGATCCGTCGGCGACGATGTCGATCGGGCTCGGCGCGTCATATTCGAAGCGCACCTTGCCGGGCTTCTGGATGTAGAAGTCGCCCTGCGTCTTGCTGCCGTCGGGGCCGACCTGGACGAAATTTCCAACCAGCGTCGACAACGAGGACAGATAGGCGCTGACCTTGGCCGCCTGCGCCTTCTGGTTGGCGTCAAACGTCTGGAAGATGCTGGTCGGCACGTTGCGGCGCGGATCCGGGATGACCGGGTTCGGCGGCGTCTGGGTCGCGCCGGTGACGGCGGGCCCACCGGCCGAACCGCCATCGCGGCCCTTCGGCGCGGGCTTCGGCACAGGCACGGTCTGCGCGAACGACGCCGCGGTCACCATCGCGGCGGTGACGAGAAGCACACCGGCCATGCGCGCGCTTCGCGCAGCGATGGTGGCAGCGAATCGAATGTCCGGATGTCTGATCAACGCGTCGTCCTGTGTGGCTGGGCGCCCTTTTAGCGTGATTTCGCTACTGCAGATATCGATTTTGCGTGAAATTATGTTCAGAGGCGGCTCGCCTCACATATGGCTATCTTCTTCCTCGACCAGAATCTCGCGCTTTCCGGCGTGGTTGGCGGGTCCGACGATGCCCTCGAGTTCCATGCGCTCCATCAGCGAAGCGGCGCGGTTATAGCCGATCTGGAGCCGGCGCTGGATGTAGCTGGTCGAGGCCTTGCGGTCGCGTTTGACGATGGCCACGGCCTGTTGGAAGAGATCGCCGCCGCCATCCGCTCCCATGCCGCTGGCGTCGAACACGGCGCCACCGTCCTCGTCCTCGGTCGGCTCTTCGGCCGTGACGGCCTCGAGGTATTCGGGCTGGCCCTGCGTCTTGAGGTGACGCACCACCTTCTCGACTTCCTCGTCCGACGCGAAAGGTCCGTGCACGCGGCTGATGCGGCCGCCGCCCGCCATGTAGAGCATGTCGCCCTGCCCGAGCAGCTGCTCGGCGCCCATCTCGCCCAAAATGGTGCGGCTGTCGATCTTGGACGTCACCTGGAAGGCGATGCGGGTCGGGAAGTTCGCTTTGATGGTGCCGGTGATGACGTCGACCGACGGACGCTGCGTCGCGAGGATCACGTGCAGGCCGGCGGCGCGCGCCATCTGCGCGAGGCGCTGCACCGCCCCTTCGATGTCCTTGCCGGCGACCATCATCAGGTCGGCCATTTCGTCGACGATGATGACGATGTAGGGCAGCGGGTCGAGCGAGAGCTTCTCTTCCTCGTAGATCGCCTTGCCGGTTTCCTTGTCGAAGCCGGTGTGCACCGTGCGCGTCGGTTCCTCGCCCTTGGCCTTCAATTCGAGCAGGCGCGTATTGTAGCCGTCGATGTTGCGCACACCGAGCTTGGCCATGTTCTTGTAGCGCTCTTCCATCTCGCGCACGGCCCATTTCAGCGCGACCACCGCCTTCTTCGGGTCGGTCACAACAGGCGTGAGCAGATGGGGAATGCCGTCATAGACGGAGAGTTCGAGCATTTTCGGATCGACCATGATCAGGCGGCACTGGTCCGGGCGCAGCCGGTAGACCAGGCTGAGGATCATGGTGTTGATGGCGACCGACTTGCCGGAGCCGGTGGTGCCGGCGATCAGCATGTGCGGCGTGCGCGCGAGGTCGATGATCACGGGGTCGCCGCCGATGGTCTTGCCGAGGCAGAGCGGCAGCTTCGCAACCGAATCGACAGTCTCCTTGGCGACCAGCAGCTCGCGCAGATAGACCTTTTCGCGATGCGCATTCGGTAGCTCGATGCCGATGGCGTTACGGCCGGGCACGACGGCGACGCGTGCCGACAGCGCGCTCATCGAACGGGCGATATCGTCGGCGAGACCGATCACGCGCGATGACTTGATGCCGGGCGCCGGCTCCAGCTCGTACAGTGTGACCACGGGACCCGGATTGGCTTTCACGATCTCGCCGCGCACGCCGAAATCCTGCAGCACGCCTTCGAGCGAACGCGAATTGGCTTCCAGCTCAGCCTTGCTGAGCGGCTGGCGATCGCCCGCCTTGGGCGCGGCCAGCACGGACACGGACGGAAGCTCGAACTTGTCGGAGGATTTCTTGGAGGCGGCCTTTGGTGCAGCCTTCTTGCGCGGCGCGCGCGCGGCCGGCTCCTCCTCTTCCTCCTCCTCGTCTTCCTCTTCTTCGTGCTCGTCCTCGTCAATTTCGTCTTCGGACTGCGGCGAGATCGACGGCGCGGCGCGGCCGCCGCCGAGATTCGGCTCCTGGCGGCTGAACGCAACGGCTTTGGTCTTCGGTCCGCTCGAGACCAGCGAGCGGTAAGCGGTGCCGAGCAGCCAGATCAGCCGCGCCTTCGTGCTCATCAATGCGTGGAACAGCCACCCCAGCGACACCGAGCCGCGATCGCTCTCCTCGTCTTCGTCGAGCGGCTTGTCGTCGTCCTCGATCTCCGCGAACTCGTCGTCATGCGCGCGCGCGCCGAGGCCGCAGGCGATCAGGAAGGTCGCGCCGATCGCGGCGAACAGGATCGTGCCCAGCACCATGCGATAGATCGTGCCCGCCGGTCCGAAAATCACCGCGGGCGCGCGCACCAGCGCATCGCCGACCACGCCGCCGAGGCCGGTCGGCAGCGGCCAGGCGCCGCCATGCGGCCAGCAGCTGGCAAAGCCCGCAGCGATCACGGTGCAGAGAGTCCAGGAACCGAGCCGCAGCGCCTCGCGGTCGAACGGGCGATGGGTCATCATGCGCCAGCCCCAGACCGCGACCGTCAGGACCAGCATAATCGCGCCGAGCCCGAGGATCTGCATCGCAAGGTCGGCGCCGATCGCGCCGGCATAGCCGAGAATGTTGCGGATCGGCCGTGAGGTCGCGTGGCTGAGGCTTGGATCCTGCACCGACCAGGTCATCAGCGCGGCCGAGGCGACGCCGGACAATGCAATCAGGCCGAAACCGGTGAGCTCGCGCATACGCCGCGCCAGCCCCTCGCGGATCGACGGTGGCAGATGGCCGACCAGTGGAATGACACGTTCGATTGCCGACATGCTCATGGGCCCCGCCTAACCCAGAGTCTCGACCAGGCGGTGCAGCGCCTGCGCCGTGGTCTCGCCATCCTGCACCAGCGCAAGGCGAATGAAACCTGCGCCCGGATTGAAGCCGTCGGGCTGGAGCCGCGCCAGATAGCTGCCGGGCACCACGCGTACGCCTGCTTCCTTGAAGAGCCTGAGCGTGATCGACACGTCGTCGCCGAGCGCGGACGTGTTGAGCCAGACGCAGAAGCCTGCGTCAGGTCGGCGATAGCCGTAACGATCGCCGATGATCTGGTCGGCGAGATCGAACTTGATCCGGTAGAGCCTGCGGTTCTCCTCGACATGCGCCTCGTCGCCATAGGCAACGGTCGCGACATGCTGGAGCGGCACCGGCACCTGCGGCGCCGCGATGTTGCGCAGCTCGAGGAACATGCCGATGAATCGCTTGTCGCCGGCGGCGAAACCGACGCGCAGGCCCGGCAGGTTGGAGCGCTTCGACAGCGACTGGAACGCAACCACGCGGGTGAAATCAGGGCCGGCGCATTCGAGCGCGCTGCCCGGGGCCTCGCGGGTGTAGATCTCGGAATAGCACTCGTCGCTGAGGATCACGAAGCCGTAGCGGTCGGCGAGCTGCTTCAACCGCCTGAAATAGTCGGGTTTGGCGACCGAGCCCTGCGGATTGGCGGGCGAGGCCAGATAGAACGCCACCGTGCGCGCCAGCGTCGCTTCGTCGATGGCATCGAGATCGGGCAGAAAGCCGTTTTCGACGGTGGTCGGCAGGTAGACCGGCTCGCAGGCCGCGGCGCGGGCGCCGGCGCCATAGACCGGATAGAACGGGTTCGGCATCAGGATGGCGGGCTTGCCGGGGCGCGGGCCGACATAGCGCGCGGCCGCGATCGCGGCGAGGAACAGCCCCTCGCGGCTGCCATTGAGGACGAGAATCTCGTTCTCGGGGTCGAGCGGCCGCGGCAGCTTGAAGCGCGACGACAGCCAGGCGCCCGCTGCCGTGCGGAACGGGTCGGTGCCCTTGTTCGCGGGGTAACGGCCGAAATCGGCGATGTGCTTGGCCAGCACCGGGCCGACGAAGTCAGGCACGGGATGCTGGGGCTCGCCGACTGCAAGCGTAATCAATGGCTTACCCGGCTGATGGGGTGCCAGCAGCTCGTTCAGCCGGACGAAGGGCGAGCGTTCGCTATCGGAGCTTCCACTGTCCTGCGGCGCACGGGATGAAGCGGTTATAGCCATTCTGGACGCCAGCACTCTTGGAACAGCCGGTCGCACCAAGGCGCCGGCGGGAAGCGGTTCACTTCACCATAGATAGGGCGAGGTTAAGACGCGATTAACCATCGGCTTTCCGCGCCATCAAGAGTCATTTCCGTGACCTGGATTTGAGGTCCGGTCCGTCCGGAGCGGGAATAATGAGGCCGGATAGAGCGGACGCATGGCGGGCCCGGGTCCCGTCATGGCCGGGCCTGTCCCGGCCATCCCCCGGCCCATTCTACCGTACCCAAGAACGTTCATGCCCGGGCCTTCGCCTCGCCGAAGCGGGCTTCGGCCGCGCAGGCGGGGCAAGCCCGGGCATGGCGAGTTTCCGGATATGGGCGCGCCTAGTGCCCCGGCAGCTTCTCGAATGTCTTCATGCCCACCGGGATCGCGTGGAACTCCTGCATGTCGCAGGTGTAGATCGCCATCTGCGGATGGAACTGCGCGGGCTCGTCTAAGGTGCCGACCTTCAGGATCGCCGCCGGCAGGCCCGGAACCTTGGTCACCAGATGGGTGCCGCATTCGGCGCAGAATTCGCGCGTGACGGCGCGTTCGAGGTCCTTGCGCGTGAATTGCTTGGGCTGCCCGGTGATGTAGCTGAAGCCGGCCGCCGGCATCGCGATGAAGGTGTTGGGCGCGCCGCCCGAGATGTACTGGCACTCGCGGCAATGACACTGGGCCTGCATCATCGGATCACCTTCGGCCACGTAGCGCACTTCGCCGCAATAGCATCCGCCTTCCAAACGCATGACGACCTCCCGGTTTGTTTTTCGTTGTGGTCGATATTTCTGCGCCGGCAATCTGAAATGGCAATCGCTTTCTTTGTCGCGCAGGACAAAAGAAGGCAAAAAGAAAGGGGCTCCAGCTTGCGCTGGAGCCCCTCAACGGTCGGGACATTGCCGGGTATGTGCCCCAAACCGTAGTTGTGGGCACGGCCCCCGCGGAGGCCGCGCCCGGGAGGAGAGTTACATGTTGTAGGCGCGCTCGGTGTGCTCGGTGATATCGAGGCCTTCACGCTCGGTCTCGACATTGGCGCGGAGGCCAACGATCACATCGACGACCTTGTAGAGGATCGCCGAACCGATGCCCGACCACACCAGCGTGGTGCAGACGCCCCAGAGCTGGGAGACCATCTGCGCCGCGAAGTCGTAATCGGCAACCTTCGGCGGGATCGCGGTGTAGTCGATGATGCCCGCACCACCCAGCGCCGGATTGACGAGGATGCCGGTGCCGAGGGCGCCGACGATGCCGCCGACGCAGTGCACGCCGAACACATCGAGGCTGTCGTCGTAGCCGAGCGCGTTCTTCACGACGGTGCAGAAGAACAGGCAGACCACGCCGACCACGAGGCCGAGGACGATCGCACCCATCACGCCGGCGAAGCCGGCGGCAGGCGTGACGGCCACGAGGCCCGCGACAGCGCCGGAGATGACGCCGAGCACCGACGGGTGACCCTTCACGATCCACTCCGCGAACATCCACGACAGCGCGGCGGCCGCGGTGGCGACGAAGGAGTTGGTCATGGCGAGGGCTGCGCCGCCGTTGGCTTCGAGGTTGGAGCCGGCGTTGAAGCCGAACCAGCCGACCCAGAGCAGCGAGGCGCCGATCATCGACATGGTCAGCGAGTGCGGAGCCATCAGCTCCTTGCCGTAGCCGACGCGCTTGCCGATCAGCAGAGCGCCGACGAGACCTGCGATGCCGGCGTTGATGTGCACCACGGTGCCGCCAGCGAAGTCGATCGCGCCCTTCTTGAAGATCCAGCCGGCGTCGGCGTTGATCTCGTCGAGCTTGGCCTGCGCCGCGGTCTTCGCAGCCGCATCAGTGGCAGCAGCGAGTGCCTTGGCAGCGTCCTGGATCATGTCCGGGCCGGGCCAGTACCAGACCATGTGCGCGATCGGGAAGTAGATCAGCGTGACCCAGAGCGGGATGAAGAGCGCGATTGCCGCGAACTTCATGCGCTCGGCGAAGGCGCCGACGATGAGGGCCGGCGTGATCGCCGCGAAGGTCATCTGGAAGCACATATAGATGAGCTCCGAGATGTTGGCGTCGACCGAGAAGGTCGCGGCCTTCGAGTCGGTGGTGACGCCCATCATGAAGGCCTTGGAGAAGCCGCCGATGAAGTCGGAGCCGCCGGTGAAGGTGAGGCTGTAGCCGTACACGGCCCAGATTACCGTGACGACGCAGACGGTGTAGAACACCTGCATCAGCACGGAGAGCATGTTCTTGGAACGGACAAGACCGCCGTAGAACAGCGCGAGGCCGGGGATCGTCATCAACAGCACGAGCACTGTCGATGTCAGCATCCAGGCGTTGTCTCCCTTGTTGACCGTTGGCTCGGCATAGGCCGCGGTCGCAGCGAACATGCCGACTGCGAGAGCCGCCAATCCCGCGCCATAGGGACGCTTAAACGTCATTTTATTCACTCCTGATTGGTAAAGGTTGAGCGCGAAATCAAAGGGCCGCGGCATCGGCCTCGCCGGTGCGGATGCGAACCGCATGGTCGAGGTTGATGACGAAGATCTTGCCGTCGCCGATCTGCCCGGTTTTCGCGGCGGACGTGATGGCGTCGATGGTCTTGTCGACCTGGTCGGAGGCGACAGCGACCTCGATCTTGATCTTGGGCAGGAAGCTCACGGCGTATTCGGCACCGCGATAGATTTCCGTATGGCCTTTCTGGCGGCCATATCCCTTGACTTCCGTCACCGTGAGACCGTGAACGCCGATGGCGGTCAGGGCGTCACGGACTTCTTCCAGCTTGAATGGCTTGATAATCGCCATAACAATTTTCATGGGTCCTATCCCCGCTTGGCCCGGTCCGGACGTGGCCGGGCGTTTCTCGACTGGTTCGCCACGAGGGAGAAGTTCACTACGCGGGCACAGCCAGCACCCTTAGAATCAAATGCCGTGCCAGATCGGGCGCGTTGCCTAACGGACTATGAAAACGGGTGTTTTCGCGTTTGACGCGTGCTGCGGTGCAGTGCGCTAATACGTCGCGCTCAAAACGTGGTCACGCCTGATCAAAAAGCGGGCACGACAGGCTGTCGACACAATTGCTGCTCACGTGTCGGGCAGCAAGAAGGTATTTTATTACAGAAGGGGCCCGACAAAGGGCCCCGCCGCCCTGCGAAATATCGAACCGGCCCTCGGCGTGCTCACGGGATGCGCGCAACCGGCCTGAATCGTCAGGCGGCCTCGCGCTCCGCAAAGACCCGGTCGATCAATCCCCACTCGACCCCCTGCTGCGCGGTCATGAAGTGGTCGCGGTCCAGGGTCCGTTCCACCTCCGCCTCGGTGCGCCCGCAATGCTGCGCGTAGAGCCGGGTGATGCGCCGCTTGGTCTCCTGCATTTCGTTGGCATGGATCAGGATGTCGGACGCCTGGCCCTGGAAGCCGCCGAGCGGCTGATGCACGTGAAGGCTCGCATTGGGCAGCGCGGCGCGGTGACCTGGCTCGCCGGCCATCAGCAGGAACGAGCCCATCGAGCGCGCGGTGCCCATGCACAGCGTATGAACCGGCGCCTTGATGAACTGCATGGTGTCGTACATGGCGAGACCAGAGGTGACCACGCCGCCATAGGAGTTGATGTAGAGATTGATCGGCCTGTTCGGATTCTCCGCCTCCAGGAACAACAATTGCGCGCACACCAGTCCGGACATCGCATCATTGACCTCGCCGTTGAGGAAGATGATGCGCTCGCGCAGGAGCCGCGAATAGATGTCGAAGGATCGCTCGCCGCGGGCGGATTGCTCGACAACCATAGGGACGAGCTGAAGCATGTCGCGCATTGGCGACCTCCATGTTTGCAGGTGACGAAGTCTTGTTGGTGTTTAAGCCGCCGCGCGCATCAGGCAGCAATTGCTGTTGGCCGGCTGCGGCAGCTTTGTTCGCTCTTCGCAGGCTTGCTGGATGATGCGGAAGCGCGTGCCGCCGTCCTCGTTCGGCTCGATCCGGAAGATGACGTGGCTCTCGCGAAACGGCGGCTCTGAATCGCGAAGCCGGTAGCGCACCTCTTCGCCTGCGATCGTTGATTCAGGCTCGGCGCCTGCAAGGTCGCAATCCGGCAACCAGCGCTCGCGCAAGGCCGGAATGGTGACGGCGCGCCAGACCTTTGCTGGCGGCGCGTCGAATTCATATTCGAGCACCAGTTTTGCGTCGGAGGGATCAGGTTTCGCTGCGTCGCTCATTGATCCATGTCCTTGAGGAGATCGGCGAGTGCTTCCATGCGCTTCGGCCAGTAGGCACGGTAGCGCGCAAGCCATGTGCCGATGGCCACGATTCCGTCCGGGTCGACTTCGTAGTTCACGAAGCGGCCCTGCCGCTGTTCGCGTACGAGGCCTGCCGCGCGCAGCACCGAAAGATGCTGCGACATCGCCGGCTGGCTGATCTCCAAACCGTCGCGCAAAGCGCTGGCATTCAGGCTTCCGCCGGCGAGCTTCTCAAAGACCTTTCGGCGCGTCGGGTCGGCCAGTGCCTTGAAGATGTCGGCTTCGATCATGCCAATACATAAGCATGTGCTTATGTGTCGCGCAAGCCCCCGATTACTGAAGCGCTTCTCCGTGCTGCGAAATATCCAGTCCCTCCAGCTCGTGCTCACGGGATACGCGCAAGGGCACGAACAGGGAGACCAGCTTGAGCAGGACGAAACTCACGCCGGCCGCCCAGACGAAGGTGACGGCGACCCCGTAGAGCTGGATCAGCAATTGCTGCGGATGGCCCTCGATCAGGCCGGCGGTGCCGCCGATCGCGGAAGTCGCGAACACGCCGGCCAGCAGCGTGCCGGTCAGGCCGCCGATGCCGTGGACGCCGAACACGTCGAGGGAATCGTCATAGTTGAAGCGGTGCTTGAGCCAGGTGCAGGCCCAGTAGCAGACGGCGCCGGCGACAATACCGATGACGATGCCATGCCAGGGCGCGACGAAGCCCGAAGCCGGCGTGATCGTGCCGAGCCCGGCGACCGCGCCGGAGATCATGCCGAGCACCGACGGCTTGCGCCGGGTCGACCATTCGATCGCGCCCCAGGTCAGCGCGCCGGAGCAGGCCGCAAGATGCGTCGCGATGATCGCCAGCACCGCGCGCGAATTGGCTGCGCCCGCCGAGCCGCCGTTGAAGCCGAACCAGCCGACCCACAACAGGCCGGTGCCCATCACCGCGAGCGACAGATCGAACGGCGACAGATTTTCGGTGCCGTAGCCGTGGCGGCGGCCCATCACCTTGGCGGCGACGAGGCCGGCGGTGCCGGCCGACAGATGCACGACGAGGCCGCCGGCGAAATCCAGCACGCCCATGCTGGCGAGGAAGCCGCCGCCCCACACCCAATGCGCCAGCGGAATGTAGACGAAAATGAACCAGGCGACCGAGAACACCAGATAGGCGGAGAATCGCATCCGGTCGGCGACCGAGCCCGCGACCAGCGCCACCGTGATGATGGCAAAGGTCATCTGGTACAGCATGAACAGCGCTTCCGGGATCGTCTTCGCCGCCGGGTTGACGCTGTCCATCGTCATGCCCGCGAGGAACCAGCGGTCGAGCGTTCCGATCCAAGGCCCGTCGCCGACGAAGCAGAGCGAATAGCCGAACGCCACCCAGAGGATCGAGATCATCGTCACCGCGGCGAGGCTCTGCGCCATGGTGGCGAGCACGTTCTTCTTGCGCACCATGCCGGAATAGAACAGCGCCAAGCCGGGGATCGTCATCATCAGCACCAGCGCGGTGGCGACGATCATCCAGGCGGTGTCGGCGGTGTTGATCTCAGAGCCCGCGGCGTATGCGGGCGCCGCAACGAACGTCACAAATCCGAGCGGCGCAGCCATAGCAGCTGCGCGGCGCAACAATCCCGCCATGTCATTCCCCCCGGCATCAATTGGCGTCGCACGCTGTGGCGTCGTTGCCCGGTGCGATCGAAGAAGGATCAAAGCGTTTTCGAGCGAAGTGGATACCGGTTCGCGTGAAGAAAACGCGTCAAAACAAAAAGCCTTAAAGCGCGTCGCTGTCGGTTTCGCCGGTGCGGATGCGCAGCGCGTGGTCGATCGGCGTGACGAAGATCTTGCCGTCGCCGATCTGCCCGGTGCGCGCCGTCGCGGTGATCACGGCGACCGCCTTGTCGGCGACGTCGGAGGCGACCGCGATCTCGATCCGCAGCTTCGGCAGGAAGTTCACGACATATTCCGCGCCGCGATAGATCTCGGTATGACCCTTCTGGCGGCCGTAGCCTTTCACCTCGGTCACGGTCATGCCGTGGACGCCGATCGCGGTCAGCGCCTGGCGGACTTCATCGAGCTTGAAGGGTTTGATGATCGCGACGACGAGTTTCATGGTCAGGCCTATTCCCCGGGGATGCGCCACGCCGTATGTCCCCGGCGCAGCGTCAATCTGGCATCTTTCCGGGCAAATGGCATAAAAAACTTGCAGACTGAAGCGGAAAAACGTTTGGCCATGTGAACCGCCGCCTCTGTACAGGGCATCCGTTCATCCTTCACAATGCGTTTTTGGCATGGATGCGGTGAACCGAAGCGTCCCGGCCGGTACAAAAGTATGTTTGAGGGGGACGCTTCATGGCGAGTTGGTTCTACGCATCCGAGGGCAAGCAACAGGGACCCTATCCGGAAGGGCAATTCCGCGACCTGGTCGCGCAGGGAGTTGTGCGCCCGGATACGCTGGTGTGGTCCGAGGGCATGGCCGGCTGGCAGAAGGCCGCCGAAATTCCCGGCCTGATCGGCGGTGGCGGTGCGCCCCCGATGATGCCGGCCGGCGGTCCGCCGATGATGGGCTCCGGTGGTTACGCTGGCGCCGGCTACGCTGGTGGTGGCGGTGGCAGCGGAGGAGCGCTGTCGGTCGATTTCGGCATCCTCGAGTTCACCTGGCGCAGCATCGTGATGCTGATCGGCATGTGCCTCATCATTCCGGTGCCGTGGGTGTTCGTCTGGTACACGAAATGGATCGTGTCCTGCGTGAAGGTGCCCGGCCGGCCCAATCTCAGCTTCACCGGCAATGCGATGACGCTGGTGCCCTGGTTCTTCGGCTTCATCGTCCTGGCGATCGCGATCGGCGTCATCGGCAGTGCGCTGCTCAGCAATCTGCTGTTCATCGCGCAGATCGTGCTCTACTGGCTGCTGATCAAATGGATGGTCGCGAACCTCGCCTCCAACGAGCAGCCGCTCGGGCTCAGCTTCTCCGGCTCAGCTTGGGCCTATATCGGCTGGAATCTGTTGTTCGCGATCTCGATCATCACGATCATCGGCTGGGCCTGGGTCGCCGCGGCGCAGATGCGCTGGTTCTGCCGCAGCATCGAAGGCACGCGCCGTGAGATCGTGTTCAAGGGCAGCGGTCTCGGCATTCTCTGGCGCGGCATCGTCGCCGCGATCCTGTCCAGCCTCATCATCCCGATCCCGTGGGTGTATCGCTGGATCATGAACTGGTTCGCGTCGCAGACCGAGCTCGCTCCGCGCGGGTCGCTCGGAGCTTGATCGCAAATCCCAGGCGCGACGAACTCGCGCCTGGGCGCTAGGACTTCCGCTCGCGCACAGAACCTTCCTGCGCGACGGAGGCGACCAGCGTGCCGTCGGGCTTGAAGATCGAGCCGCGGGTCAAGCCGCGGCCGCCGCGTGCGTTCGGCGAATCCTGCGCGTAGAGCAGCCATTCGTCGGCGCGAAACGGGCGATGAAACCACATCGCGTGGTCGAGGCTCGCGGGCATCATGCGCTTGTCGAACAGCGTGCGGCCGTAGCGCGCCATGATCGCGTCGAGCAGCGAAAAATCCGAGGCATAGGCCAGCGCGCACATGTGCAGCGCCGGATCGTCCGGCAGCTTTGCCGCGGTCCTGATCCAGACGTGAATGCGGCCGTCCTCGATCTTCTGGCCGAAATAACGGCCGAGCTCGACCGGGCGCAGCTCGATCGGACGATCGGACTCGTAGTAGCGGCGGATGAACTCCGGCATCTCCTTGAACATCGGCTGCTTCGCCACCTCCTCCGCCGTCAGCTTTTCCGGCGGCGGCACGTCGGGCATCTTGTCCTGATGATCGAACGCGCTCTCCTCGTCGGTGTGGAACGACACCATGATCGAGAAGATCGCGTTGCCGTGCTGGATCGCGGTGACGCGGCGGGTCGAATAGCTCTTGCCGTCGCGCAGGCGCTCGACCTGGTAGATGATCGGGATCTGCGGATCGCCCGGCAGGATGAAATAGCAATGCAGCGAATGCGGCAGCCGGCCCTCGACCGTGCGGCAGGCCGCAACCATCGCCTGCCCGATCACCTGGCCGCCGAACACCCGCTGCCAGCCCGTCTTCGGGCTGTTGCCGCGGAACAGATTCACCTCGAGCTGTTCGAGGTCGAGAATCGAGATCAGGTCGATCAGGCCTTTGGACATGATGGTGCTTTCGAAGCATCTCGTCATTCCCGGGCATCGCGACAGCGATGACCCCGGAATCCCGAGCCGATAACCTCTGGATTCCGGGTTCGCGCTTTTGCGCGCCCCGGAATGACGGAATGAGGCAGTTCCGCCCTTGTTTCACCGCACTGTTTCGCCCACCTCAAGTCTGCTAGCAAGGCCTGGAAAAGCCGAAGTGTGAACCAGGAATTTGGTATGCCGGTACAGGGTAGCATTGTCATTGGTGGCGGCGCGTTTGCCGGCCTCGCGCTGGCCCTGGCGCTGCGCCAGGGGCTCGGGCCCGAGATTCCCGTCATCGTCGCCGACCCCGCGCTCGCGACCCGTCCGAGCCGCGACCCGCGCGCGACCGCGATCGTGGCCGCCTGCCGCCGCCTGTTCGAGGCCATCGGCGCCTGGGACGCCGTCAGGGGCGAGGCGCAGCCGATCCTCGACATGGTCGTCACCGATTCAAAGCTGGAAGACGCCACCCGTCCGGTTTTTCTGAACTTTGCCGGCGATGTCGCGCCGGGCGAACCGTTTGCGCATATGGTCGAGAACCGCCGTTTGATCGACGCGCTGGTGGTGCGGGCCGAAGCCGAGGGCATCGATCTCCGCGCCACGACGGTCGCGTCTTATGACGCGCGCCCGGAAGGCGTCGACGTGACGCTTGGCGACGGCAGCGTGATTGCGGCAAGCCTGCTGGTCGCCGCCGATGGCGCGCGGTCGAAACTGCGCGAGCGCGCCGGTATCGTCACCCATGGCTGGGAGTACGATCAATCCGGCATCGTCGTCACCGTCGGCCATGAGCGCGATCACGACGGCCGCGCCGAGGAGCACTTCCTGCCCGCGGGTCCCTTCGCGATTCTGCCGCTCTCCGGAAAACGATCCTCGCTGGTGTGGACCGAGCGCCGCAGCGAGGCCGCGCGCATCATCGCGTTGAGCGACGAGGAGTTCCACGGCGAGCTCGAGCGCCGGTTCGGCCTGCATCTCGGCGAGGTCAAGGCGCTCGACAAGCCGCGTGCGTTCCCGCTGTCCTATTTCGTGGCGCGCTCCTTCATCGCCGAGCGTCTCGCGCTGGTCGGCGATTCCGCGCATGTCATCCATCCGATCGCGGGCCAGGGCCTCAACATGGGGCTGAAGGATGTCGCAGCACTGGCCGAAGTCGTGGTCGATGCCGCGCGGCTCGGCATGGATCTCGGCGGCGTCGACGTGCTCGAACGTTATCAGCGCTGGCGCCGCTTCGACACCATGGCGATGGGCGTTGCCACCAACTCGCTGAACTTCCTGTTCTCCAACCAGTCGACGCTGCTGCGCACGGTGCGCGACATCGGCCTCGGCCTCGTCGACCGCGCCCCGCCGCTGAAGAACCTCTTCATCCGCCAGGCCGCTGGTTTGACCGGTGAGATCCCGCGGTTGCTGAAAGGTGAGGCGTTGTAGCAATCGCGCAAGCTCTAACTCCTCATCCTGAGGAGCGCGCTTGCGCGCGTCTCGAAGGATGAAGGCCGAGGTGAGAGAGCCGGGCTTTCATGGTTCGAGACGGCGCTATCGCGCCTCCTCACCATGAGGGCCGCCTGATCAATCGATCTTGCGCGCCTCTTCCGGCAGCATGATCGGGATGCCGTCGCGGATCGGGTAGGCCAGCTTGGCGCTGCGCGAGATCAGCTCCTGCTTTGCGGAATCGAACTCCAGCGGACCCTTGGTCAGCGGGCAGACCAGGATCTCCAGCAATTTGGGATCGACGCTGGTTTCGGGGCGTTCGGTGGGCGCGTTCATTGGGGTCTCCGAAGATCGCTTGCCTCTAGCACAGAAAATCGCGGCCGCCCATTGCGCCACCAGAGCGTTTTCGAGCGAAGTGGGTACCGGCTCGCATAAAGAAAACGCGTCAAAACAAGAATCTAGGCAGAGACCATCCGCATGATCTCGTCGAGCAGGCCCTGGAGCCGTGCCGCCGGTACCGGCGTGCCCGACAAGGCAAAGCCCAGGAATGTCCAGTACAGGATCTGCGCGCGGGCCTGCGCCTTCGCCGGCTCAAGGCCCCGCATCGCAAGCAGCGTCTCGATATAGTCGATCCTGCGGCGGTCGATCGCGCGGACCGCGCCTTGCGCGGCCGTATCGAACGCCGCCCAGCTGCGCACGGCGCGCTCCAGGTCGAGCCGCGCGCCAAAGGATCTCCGCAGCAGCGCCTTCAGCGGCTCGTCGCCGGCGGCCTCGACGTCGGCGATGATCTGTTCGGCCGCGATCTCGCGCCAGCGCTTCAGGACTTCGGCGTGGAACGCGCCGAGATCGGCGAAATGCCAATAGAAGCTGCCGCGCGAGACGCCCATCGCCTTTGCGAGCCGATCGGCTTTCAGGGCCGTGAAGCCGTTCTTGGCCAGCGCCTTCAGGCCCTGTTTGATCCAGTCGTCGGCGGAGAGTTGTTCGGTCATGACCGGTTCCGGAAATTGGCCATACACTAGTGTATTGACAGGCGGCGGGCCAGCGCCTATCTCACTATACACAACTGTATGGACGAAGCTTCAGGGAGCTGTGCCGATGCGTGATCTCTTGCTCCAGTGCTCCGGCGTCGTGGCCATTGCCGTGGCCCTCATCCATGGTGTTCTCGGCGAGACCAAGGTCTTTGCCCGCGCCCGCATCGAGCCGGAACGGCTCCGCACCCTAATTCGCCTGGTCTGGCAGGCCTCGACCGTCGCCTGGATCGGTGGTGGTGTGCTCCTGATCGCGGCGCCCTGGATGGACTCGGAGCTGGCGCGCCGCTGGATCGTCATCACCATGGTCTGTGTGTTCGGTTTCTCGGCTGTCGCCAACGCGTGGGCCACGCGCGGCCGGCATTTCGGCTGGATGGCGCTCAGTGCCGTCGTTGCGATGGCGGTTGCCGGCTATTGAGGTGCCGCGCCCAGAATGCCGGCCGTCAAACCGTGAGGCGTAAGGCCGCAGCGGCCGCTCAAATGCCTGCTGCCTACGGAGCCAACTGATCTTTTCCGGATCGTTAGAATAACTCTAAAGCCATCCGCGTCCAAACCGGATTGACTTCATCATCGCCTTTGCTTCCCTCGCTCCCGCTTCGCGCCACGCGCGCACACGACAGAGGAGGAGACGTTCGTGAAGGTCATTCGTGTTGTTGCAATTGCACTGACGGTCGGCATGGGTATGAGCTCGGCGGCCATGGCCGACGGGTTCAAGGATTGCACCAAGCTCGACAAGGCGTCGTGGAAGCCGGCCGCCGAAGCCGAAGCCAAGGCCAAGGCGCTGGGTTACGAAGTGCGGCGCTCCAAGATCGAAGGCTCGTGCTATGAGGTCTACGGCGTCAAGGAAGGCAAGCTCTACGAGCTGTTCTACAGCCCGGAAGATCTTAGCCTGAAGAAGACGGTTGCCAAGTAAGGTTTCAAGCAAGGGCTTGAGCAAGGCTTGAGGATAGTCACGGCTTGATCGACGAAGCGGTGCCAGAAACGCGCGGGGCGTCCGACGGGACCCCCGCGGATCGAACGGCTTCGCGGACGGTCGCAGTCTGGGACCTCCCGCTACGCCTCTGGCACTGGGCCCTCGCGGTCAGCATCTTGGCCGCGTGGTTCACGCCCTCCGTCTACGATACCCTTCACCGCATCGTCGGCTATACGGTGCTCGGGCTTCTCGCCTTCCGCCTGGTCTGGGGTTTTTGGGGAAGCCGCTATTCGCGCTTCCGCATGGTCGGCGTCCGGCTTCGGGTCGCGCCACACTATCTCTGGAATCTACGCCGCGGCATGACCGGCCGCTATATCGGCCTCAATCCAGCCGGCACCTTGATGCTGGTAGCGCTGCTGCTGGCGATCGCCATCTCGGCCATCACGGGGGCGATGTCGGTGACCGTCACCTTCTTCGGCCTGTGGTGGGTCGAGGATACCCACGCGATTGCATCCGACGCCGTCATCGTGCTGGCCGTGGTACACGTGCTGGGCGTCGTGCTGATGGGGCTTCTCCAGCGCGAGAACCTGATCCGCGCGATGTTCACCGGACGCAAGCGCATCCGCCATCATCAATAGGGTTTTTGAGGCGGCGCTCTCTCCTTGTCATGGCCGGGCTTGTCCCGGCCATCCACGTTCTTTTGTGCCTCTCAGACGTGGATGCCCGGGTCATCGGCGAGCGAAGCGACGCCGTCCTTCGGACGGCTATGCCCGGGCATGACGGAGCGTGACGCGGCAGCGCGCCCCTCACTGCAATGGCGGATCGCCGCTGGTGCGCTTCTTGGCGAGATCCATCTCGGTCACCGCGATCAGGATTTCGGCGCGGGTCTTCAAATCCGGCGCCTCCAGCATGGCCTGCTTTTCCGCGGGGCCATAGGGCGACATCATCGCCAGCGCGTTGACGAGCGCTTCGTTAGGCGCGCTCTCGACGCCTTCCCAGTCGACCTTGAGATTGTTGGCCTTCAGGAAATCCGCCAGCACGGTCAGCAGCGCCTCGCGATCGACCTCGTCCTCGCCCATGCGCGCGGTGAAGTCGTCGACGAAGGTGAAGAAGTCCACCTTGCACTGGCGGTAGGCGGTCAGCACTTCGAGCTCCTTGACCACCTTGAAGCGCGAGACGCCGGTGAGCTCGAGGAGGTAGCGGCCGTCGCCGGATTCGGCGAGCTGGGTGATGCGGCCGACGCAGCCGACGCGGAACAGCGCCGGCCTGTCGGAATTCTTCGGCGAGTGCGCGATGTCGGGCTGGATCATGCCGATCAGGCGATGGCCGTCGCGCAAGGAATCGTCGACCATCGAAAGGTAACGCGGCTCGAAGATGTTGAGCGGCATCTGGCCGCGCGGGAGCAAGAGCGCGCCCGGCAGCGGAAATACCGGAATGATCTCCGGCAGGTCGGCGGGGCCGCGATATTCGATGTTGATCGGCATCTGGACCCCGCTAGACCGCTAGAGCATGATCCGGACCCGGAGGGCCGCGTTAGCGCAAAGTGTGAAGCGGCTTTCCGACAAGATCATGCTCCAACAATAACCCTTACGAAAACAGGATCGTCGACAAGCGCTTTCGTCCCTCGACGGTAGCATCATCCGTGCCACCCCACGCCTCGAAGAATTGCACGAGCTGCTTGCGGGCGCCGTCGTCGTTCCACTTGCGGTCGCGCTTGATGATCGCCAGCAACTGCTCGGTGGCCGCCGCCCGGTTGCCTTGCGCATTCAGCGCGGTCGCAAGGTCGAAGCGTGCCTGATGATCGAGCGGGTTTGCGGCGACTTTCTGTTCCAGCTCGGCCACCGGCCCCAGCTGCTCCGCCTGCTCGGCGAGATCGATCGCGGTCTGCACGGCCTTCACGGCGGGGTCGTTGCGCTTGGATTCCGGCACCATCGCCAGCGTCTGCTTGGCCTGCTCCATCGCGCCGGAGACGGCGTAGCATTTCGCGAGTCCGGCAAGGGCCGCGATGTTGGTCGAATCGTGCTGCAGCACCTCGGCATAGATCTGCGCCGCGGCGGCGGCGTCCCCCTCGGCGAGCACCGCCTCGGCCTCTTGCAGGATCTCGGCGATATTGGGCTCGCCCGGCGCCGTCACGCCCTTGGTCACCTTTTCGATGAAGGCGTTGACCTGGCTCTCCGGCACTGCGCCCATGAAGCCGTCGGCCGGCTGGCCGTTGACGAAGGCGATCACGGCCGGGATCGACTGGATGCCCATCTGGCCCGGGATCGCCGGATGCTGGTCGATGTTCATCTTGACCAGCTTGACCTTGCCCTTGGCCGCCTTGACCGCCTTTTCCAATACGGGCGTGAGCTGCTTGCAGGGGCCGCACCACTCCGCCCAGAAGTCGATCAGCACCGGCTGGCGCTTCGATTCCTCGATGACGTCCTTCACGAAGGTCTGGGTGGTGGTGTCCTTGATCAAATCGGCCGCGGCCGCGCCCGCCGCTCCGTTACCCTGGTCGATGATCGTCACGGGATCCCCTCGTCTGATGTCTGGAATGGCGGCTCTTTAGCACGTCGCCAAATCATATGCTTCGTTGTCGGCTCCTAGATTGGGCCGAATGGGCCGAATTTCAATCCATCAGGGCCGATTCGCCGGTTCCGGGACGTTTTCGGGCGATTTGGCCGCGTTCGGGGTCCATATGGCCCTTCAATTGCGAATCTATGCTGCCGGTAGCTGTTGCATTCGCCGTCCGCTTTTGGCATACGACAGCCGTTGCCGGCGCGTCATGCGACCGACACAGGATGCGGGTGTAGCTCAGTGGTAGAGCACGACCTTGCCAAGGTCGGGGTCGAGGGTTCGAGCCCCTTCGCCCGCTCCAATTTTTCCCAACGCATCCAGCCAAACCGGGTCGGGCCGTGGTTTTCCACGCCGCTGGCGGCTGTATTGGGTCTCAAATGACAATTCTGGTCACGGGCAGCGCGGGCCACCTTGGGGAGGCCGTTCTCCGTATGCTCCGGGGACGCAGTTTCCCCGCGCGTGGAATCGATCTGAAGCCATCGCCCTTCACCGATGCCGTCGGCTCGATCGTCGATCCCGATTTCGTGCGGCGCCAGATGGAGGGCGTCACCGCCGTGATCCACACCGCGACGCTGCACAAGCCGCATGTGGCGACCCACGGCAAGCAGGATTTTGTCGACACCAACGTCACCGGCACGCTCAATCTGCTCGAGGCGGCCCTAGCCGCTGGCGTGCGCAGCTTCGTCTTCACCAGCACCACCAGCGCATTCGGCTCGCAGCTTCGACCCGGAGCCGGACAGGCTGCGGTGTGGGTCACCGAGGATCTGGCGCCGGTGCCGAAGAACATCTACGGCACGACCAAGCTGATGGCCGAGACTCTGTGCGAGCTGTTCTTTCGCGAGCGCGGCCTGCCCGTCGTGATCTTGAGGACCTCGCGCTTCTTCCCTGAGGACGATGACGATCCCGCGATGCGCTCGGCTTACCCGCTGGACAACGCACAGGCCAACGAGCTGCTCTATAGACGGCTGGATATAGCGGACGCGGTGAGCGCCCATCTCCTCGGCGTCGAGCGCGCGCCGAAGATCGGTTTTGCCCGTTACATCATCTCCGCGACGAGCCCGTTCGAGCCCCGTCATCTCGCGGCGCTCGCGCGCGACGCGGCCGGTGTCGTGCGCGAGCTCTACCCGGATTGCGCGCAGCTCTATGCGGCGCGCGGATGGCGGCTATTCCCCGAGATCGACCGCGTCTATGTCAACGACCGTGCGCGGCACGAGCTGGGCTGGCGGCCCGAATTCGACTTCGCGCATGTCCTGAACAGCCTGCGCGATGGGACGGATTTTCGCAGCACGCTGGCACGCGAGATCGGGTCGAAAGGCTATCACGACACGGTATTCGACGACGGACCCTATCCCGTCGCCTCGTAATCGCCGTCTTTGCCGTTTTGCTCGACGCATCAAATGTCTGCCCGGCGTCACCGGGAGCAGACCGGGGTGAGCCGTTCTACTGTGCATGGGGTTGTTTTCGCAATTTTGTGCGACCGCTCTTCCTGCTGCCTGCAAATCAGTCACGCACCATTTTTTGATTCCGCGTTGCAGCGAGACCGTGATCGTCGCCGTGCAAATCTTCGTGGCGTTCAGTCTCAATTTCTATTGAGTCTGACTGCAGTGCTCCCGACGCGCTTCTCACCGTCCGCAGATGTGCTAACCTTTTTGCGTCTGTCGTCCTGACAGACTCCGAACTTCGCCTCTCGACTAGCAAAACAAAATAACGTGCAGCCCTGACGGCTGCCTTAGGGGAGTGACGTGATGAAATTCCATCAATCCGTCTTTCAATCCGTCCTGGCGCTTGCAGCGGTTGCCCTTCTCGCGGGGACAAGCGCAGTCAGCGCGCAACAGCAGGACAAGAACCGCCAGCTGAAGAAATACGAATCCGGCACCAAGGAGTTCTGGACCCATCCGCCGGACGACTGGTTCCTCGGCGACGAGACCGAGGCGCAGAAGGGCCTCGCGCCGCCATCAGGCCCGCCGACCGGCGCGTCGGAGGCCGAGCTCGCCGCGATGATGAAGAAGATCAAGCTGCCGGCCGGCTTCAAGATCGAAGTCTATGCGCCCGGCGTTCTCGCCGCGCGGCAGATGGCCTGGGGTGACAAGGGCACGCTGTTCGTTGGCTCGTTCGGCCTCGGCAACGTCTATGCCATCAAGGACAACAACGGAAAGAAAGAGGTCAAGACCATCCTGAAGGGGCTGAACATGCCCACCGGTCTCGCCTTTAGGGATGGCGCGCTCTACGTCATCGCGGTCGACAAGCTGATCCGTTACGACAACGCCGAAGCCAATCTCGACAAGCTCGGCGACGGCAAGGTCGTCTATGACGACATGCCCTCCTATGCCGCGCATGGCTGGAAGTACATCGCGGTCGACAAGGAAGGCTGGTTCTACCTGCCGTTCGGACCGCCCTTCAACGTCGGCGTGCCCCCGACTAGTGTCTCGCAGATCCGCCGCGTCGATCCCAAGACCGGCAACGCCGAGATCTACGCGCTCGGCGTTCGCAACTCGGTCGGCGGGGACGTCGATCCGCGCACCGGCAAATACTGGTTCACCGAGAACGCGCGCGACTGGATCAGCGACGATCTGCCCTCAGACAAGCTGAACATGATCTCGAAGATCGGCGAGCATTTCGGCTATCCCTACTGCCACCAGGGCGACCTGCTGGATACGAAGTTCGCGATGGGTCACAAGTGCTCCGAGTTCACGCCGCCCGTGCTGAACCTCGGCGCGCATGTCGCTCCGCTCGGTATGAAGTTCTATACCGGCGATCAATTCCCCGCCGAGTACAAGAATAACATCCTGATCGCCGAGCATGGCTCCTGGAATCGTCACAAGTACCAGGGCGGCAATATCACGCGCGTGATCGTCGGCCCCGACGGCAAGAACGCCAAGAAGGAGGTGTTCGCCTCCGGCTGGATCGAGGGCGACCAGGGCTATCTCGGCCGTCCCAACGACATCATCCTCGCCAAGGATGGCTCGATCCTCGTCGCCGACGACTGGGCCGGCGCGATCTATCGCATCAGCTACAGCAAGAAGTAGCGTAGGACGACACGAGGCTGCGACCGGATGACGGTCGCAGCCTCGTTTGTTTGTGACAGGCTTGCAGCGGAACGCGTTCGTCATGCCCGGACTTGATCCGGGCATCCATCAAACGAGAAACCTCTTTGCAAACAGGATGGATTGCCGGGCCTACGCCAAGCAGGCGGGTCAAGCCCGGCAATGACAGTCGGAGAAATCAACCATGCGAGCCGTTCGGTTTGGAATTCTGTCTGTGACGCTTTCGCTAGCAGCACTTGCATTCGTCCGAGCCGAGGCGGCCGATAATGCCGCGATCCAGGAGAAGGCCGCCGTCTGCTCCGGCTGTCACGGCGAGAACGGCATTTCGCAGACGGAGAACATCCCCTCGCTGGCCGGCCAGCCCGATCAATTCATCCAGTGGCAGCTCGTGTTCTTCCGCGCCGGCTCGCGCAAGAACGACCAGATGCAGCCGATCGCCGAGGAGATCACCAACGAGGACATCCGCAATTTCGGCGCCTATTTCGCGCAGATGACGCCGCCGAAGGCCGCGGAAGACGGGGATCCGGACCTGTCGAAAAAAGGCGCGCAAGTCGCCGTCGGCCGCCGCTGCGCCTCGTGCCATACGGATAGCTTCGCCGGCACCAAGGCGGTTGCGCGGCTCGCCGGCCAGCGCGAGGAATACCTCGTCAAGGCGCTGCACGACTACAAGAGCAGCCAGCGCGTCGGCGGCGGTGGTGCTGCGATGGCCGATGTCGCCTATCACATGAGCGATGAGGAAATCACCGCCGTCTCGCACTATCTCGCGTATTTCAAGTAACGCGGAGTCGTTGCGGCAAGCGCCGCTGTCGTCCCGGGGCTCGCGCTCTGCGCGCCCCGGGACGACAGCGGAGCTTGGAGCTACCCCGCCCGCTGCCTCTCATACGCCTTCAGATGCGTATACGCGATGCGCAGCTTCGGCACCGGCACCTTGGCGGCGTCGGCGCGCGCGATGAGATCGCCGACGACGTGATCGGCCTCGACCGGCAGGCCCGCCTTGATGTCGCGGAACATGGATGCCGTCATCGGCGATCCCTCGGTGGTGAGGTTGCCCTTCACGCGCTCGAAGAACGGGCCGCCCGGCGTGTAGCCCGACGCGGTGGCGATCGCGCTGGTCTCGTCCAGCATGCCGAGCAAAAAGTCCCTGCCGCCGGGGGCCGCGAGGATGTTGCCGACGGAGGTGCGCATCAGGCTGGTGCTTGCGGCGAGCGAAGACAGGAACACCCACTTCTCCCACATGTCCTGCATGATGTTCTGGCTGGCGGCGGCGCCATTGATGCCGCTCTTGAAGGCCTCGTCGATCGCCTTGACCCGGTCCGAGAGCTTGCCGTCGCGCTCGCCGTAACTGAGCGACTGCATCGGCTGGAGCTGCACCACTTCGCGCTTCTCGTTCAGGGTCGCCGCGATGGCGCAGAGGCCGCCGAGCACGCGCTCCTTGCCGAATTTTTCGTCGAGCGTGTCGAGATGCTTCATGCCGTTGAGCATGGGGATGATCGCCGTATCAGGCCCGACCGCGGCCGCGAACGAGTTGATGGCGTCGTCGAGGTCGAACGCCTTGCAGCTCAAGAGCACGACGTCGAACTTTTCCTTGAGCGCGTCGGCCTGAACGGTCGGCGGATTCTTCAGCGTCACGTCGCCGTTCGGGCTCTTGATGACGAGGCCGGCGCTCGCGAGCTCGCTGGCGCGCCGCGGCCGGACCAGGAAGGTGACGTCGCGGCCGGCCTGTAACAGCCTGCCACCAAAATAGCCGCCGATGGCGCCGGCGCCGACCACGAGGATACGCATGGGAGAACTCCGTTTTATTCCTGGCTTTATACTTGGCTTTATTTTTGGCGGATGGCGAACAGGAAGTAGCGAATAGCAGGCGCGATTTCCACTCGCTATTCGCTAGGCGCCATTCGCGCGCTTCACTTTCCCGACACCATCTCCTCGACCTCGCGCAGCTGCTCCTTGCCGAAGAACATCTCGTTACCGACGAAGAAGGTCGGCGAGCCGAACGCACCGCGGGCAACGGCGTCCTCGGTGTTCTTGATCAGCTTGCCCTTGACCTCTGGCTCCTGGGCACGCGCGAACAGTTTTTGGGCATCGAGGCCGGAGGACGCCAGCGCCTTCGCCGCGACTTCCGGGTCGTCCATCTTCTTCGGCTCGCGCCACATGTGGTGGAAGGCGGCCTCGACATACTTTTCGAACACGCCCTCCGCCTGTGCCGCGATCGCCGTGCGCATCAGGTTCAGCGTGTTGACCGGGAAGAACGGATTCATGACATAGGGCTGGACCTTGAAGCGCTTGACGAAGCGCTCGGTCTCGACCGCCTGGAATTCGCGCTTGTTCTTGATGCCGGCGAGCGTCTCGGCCGGCGACTTGTTGTTGGTCGACTTGAAGATGCCGCCGAGCAGGATCGGCACGTACTCGAATTTGACGCCGATGCGCTGCTCGATCGCCGGGATCGCGAGATGACTGAGATAGGCGTTCGGGCTGCCGAAATCGAACAGGAATTGCGGGGCTGTGCGGGTCAAAATCGTTCTCCCTGACCTGGCTTTTGATCTGGCTTTTCATCCATTGTGGCGCAGGGCGCGCCACGGGTCCACCGTTTAATGATGGCCATAATATCTTGATGATCCGGTCAGATCAGACGCTGGATCGCGCGCCTGCGCCACACCGTGAGGTAATAGCCCATCTGCAAAACGAACATGGCGCAGAACACGATCGGATAGGCGGCCCACACACCTTTCAGGCCGATCGTGCGGCTCAGGATCACAGCGGCCGGCAGCTCGATTGCGACAATGGCGAAGATCGAGAGCAGCATTGGCGTCAAGGCGACGCCGGCCGCGCGCATGGCTCCGGAAAACACGGTGGCCAAGCCGAACGGCACCGAGCTCCACAGTGCGATGTGAAGCAGTCCCCCGGCGAGGTCGAGTACGGCACTGTCGGTGATGAAGAGGCCGAGCACGGCCCGCGGCGCCAGATAGATCAGCCCCACCAGCCCGCCGGTCAGGACAATGTTGAACAGGAGGCTGGTGCGCACGATGCCATCGAGCAGCGCCCTGTTGCCGCCGCCGATGGCCTGCGCGCCGAGGATCGAGACCGCGATCGAAATCGACATTGCCGTGAACTGCGTGTAGCCCATCACCTGGTTGACTGCGCCATACGCGGCGGTGGCATCCGATCCAAAGCCATTGACGAGCCCGAGCAGCACCAGCTCGGCGACTGCCATCACCACCATGCCGACCGCGCTCGGCAGTCCGATGCCGAGGATCTTTCCGAGCACGGCACGATTGAGCCGCAGATGACGCAGCAGCGCGGCATCCGGTGCCAGTGCATGCTTCGTCCGCAGCAGATAGACGGCCAGTGCGATGAGTGTCAGTGCGTTGGAAATCGCTGCCGCCCAGGCCGGACTGGTGATTCCGGCGGCAGGTATCCCGAACGCGCCGCGGATCAGCATCGGCGTCAGGATCAGTCCGATGGTGGTCGACAAGGCCAACGCCAGCAGCGGCGTCACGGCATCACCGACGCCGCGGATCATCGCCGTCATCAGCAGGAAGACGAAGCCGAGCGGCATGGTGAGCAGCATGATGCGCGCATAGGCACTCGCCTGGTCGAGGATGTCCGGAGGCGTCGCGAGCATCGTCATTAATTGCCGGCTGAAGAAGCCGCCGACCAATGCAACCGAAAGCGAGAGCAGCAGGCCGATCGCGAGCGTCGTGCCGACGACGATCCTGATCCTGCCATGCTCGCCAGCGCCAAAGGCCTGGCCGATCAGCACAGTGGCGCCGGTGCTCAGGCCCATGACGAAGGCGAACAGGAAGAACATCACCGGGAAGAACGCCGACACCGCTGCGAGCGCGTCGACGCCGATCATCTGGCCGAGATAGACGTTGCTGACGGTCCCGAACAGCGATTGCAGCGCGTTGCTCAGCACCAGCGGCGCGAGGAAGCGGAGGAATGTCGTCCAGAGCGGCTTTGGCGCGGACATGGATAGGCCTTTCATCGGGGCGTGCGAAGCCGTTGCCGCGCGATGCGCGCGCGGCTCGGCCGTCGATGGGGTGAGAGAAAGTGCTGCGCCTAAGCGCGGTCGCTGTAGGCGAGCTTGACGATGTGGTCGCGGACGTCGACCGGCCAGTCGGCGATCAGTCCGGTGAAGCGCCGCCGGTCGTCCGCGAACAGGGCGCGCGACGCTTCTTCGAACTGCGGCAGATTACCCGCCATGGTCAACATGAAGTGATAGGCCGCATCGCGCGCCTGCCGCTCGCGGTCCTTGTCGCCGCTTACGCGTCTTGCCTCGTCGACGAGCTTTCGCAGCGCGACCGAGGCGCCGCCCGGCTGGGCTCCGAGCCACTCCCAGTGCCGCGGCAGCAGCGTCACCTCGCGCGCGACCACGCCGAGCTTCGGCCGGCCGCGCCCGCGCGGCTCGCTCGGTGGCGCGGACTCCTCGACCGGTGGCGGGACAAGCTTTGCCACCCGCGCCAGCACCTCGCGATCCCCGCCGCGCAGATCGAAGTCGATCGGTCGGCCCGTGCTGTCCTCGAAGATGATGATGGGCTCGTCCGGCGGTGGCGTGATCCGCTTGACGACCAGCGCGATCTCTCCCGCTGGCCCGGACGCCAGGCGGCGATGGCCCTGGAACGCAGTGAAAGTCCGTTGCATTGAAATCATTGCCATATTGATGACGTTGGCCTTTTAATATCCGGGTAAATTGCTGACGTCAATATACCCGGGTGAAATTATCCGTCTGGATGGCTCGACATTGTGTTCCCGGGCTGGCACGAACGGCGCGGCCGACCGACCACGCCTAGCCTGGGGACCTCAACGATGCTGACCGTTCACCACCTCAACAATTCCCGCTCGCAGCGGGTGCTGTGGCTGCTCGAGGAGTTGGGCGTGCCCTACGAGATCGTGCGCTATCAGCGCCAGCCGGATATGCGCGCGCCGAAGGAGCTGCGCGCCATCCATCCGCTCGGCAAGTCGCCCGTCATCACCGACAACGGCAACACCATCGCCGAGTCAGGCGCGATCATCGAATATCTCATTGCGACCTACGGCAACGGCCGGCTGATTCCGCCGCCGAACACGCCGGAGCGGCTGCGCTTCACTTATTGGCTGCACTATGCGGAGGGCTCGGCGATGCAGCCGCTGCTGCTCAAGCTGCTGTTCACGCTGATGCCGAAGCGCGCACCCGCGCTGCTTCGCCCACTGGTGCGCAAGGTCTCGAACCAGGCGCTCACCGCGCTGGTCAATCCGCAGCTCAAGCAGCACATGGATTATTGGGAAGGCGAGCTCGGCAAGAGCGAGTGGTTCGCCGGCAGCGAGTTCACCGCCGCCGATATCCAGATGAGCTTCCCGCTCGAAGCCGCGCAAGCGCGTGGCGGGCTCGAGCTCGGCCATCCAAAGGCGATGGCATTCCTGGAGCGCATCCACGCGCGGTCGGCCTACGCCAGAGCGCTGGAAAAGGGCGGGCCGTACCAGGTGGGACGGTAAGGTTCCTCACCGCCCCGGGGTGATAACGCCGGACTAGTCCGCGTGCAGCACGCGCCCGCGCGTCTCCGGCAGCGCGAAGGCGGCAATGAAGAACAGCACGTAAGCCACCACCGCGAACATCGCGATCGCATTTGCGAGCGACGTCGTCGCCGAGAGCGCGCCGACCAGGAACGGAAACAGCGCGCCGATGCCGCGGCCGAAATTGTAGCAGAAGCCCTGGCCGGAGCCGCGCAGCCGCGTCGGATAGAGCTCGGTCAGGAACGCGCCGATCCCTGAGAAATAGCCCGAGGCGAAGAAGCCCAGCGGGAAGCCGAGCACCCACAGGATCTCGTTGGTGAGCGGCAGCTGCGTGTAGAGCAGCACCACGGCCATGGCGCCGATCGAGAAGATCAGGAACAGATTGCGCCTGCCGATGCGATCCGCGAGCCAGGCCCCGACGAGATAGCCGATGAAAGAGCCGATGATCAGCGTCGAGAGATAGCCGGTCGAACCGACGATCGACAGATGCCGCTCCTTGGTCAGGAACTGCGGCACCCAGAAGGTGACGGCGTAGTAGCCGCCCTGGCAGCCCGTCGCCATCAGCGAGGCCAGGATCGTGGTCTTCAGGATCGGGCCGGAGAAGATTTCCCAGAGCGCCGGACGATCGCCGCTCGCGGCCTGTTTTGCGCGGGCCTCGGCCGCGATCTCCGGCTCGGTGACGGAGCGGCGGATGTAGAACACCAGCAGCGCCGGCAGTGCGCCGATCACGAACATCCAGCGCCACGCCGTCTCCGGCGGCAAAGCCGAGAACAGGATTGCCTGCGACAGCACGGCGAGACCCCAGCCGACCGCCCAGCCCGACTGCACCGAACCGACTGCGCGTCCGCGATATTGCGGCCGGATCGCCTCGCCCATCAGCACGGCGCCCGCCGCCCACTCGCCGCCGAAGCCGAGGCCGAGCACGGCGCGTGCGATCAGGAGCTGGTCGAAATTCTGCACGACCGCGCAGACCAGCGAGAAGAACGAGAACCAGATGATGGTGATCTGGAGCGTCCTGACACGTCCGATATGATCGGAGAGATAGCCGCCGAGCCAGCCGCCGATTGCGGAGGCCAGCAGTGTCACGGTGCCGGCGAGTCCGGCCGAGGCCGCATCGACCTTCCACAGCGCGATGATGGTGCCGATCACCAGCGGATAGATCATGAAGTCCATGCCGTCGAGCGCCCAGCCCGCGGCGCAGGCCCAGAACGTCCGCCGCTCCGGCGCGTTCATGTCGCGATAGAAGGCGAGAAGGCTGGTGTCTTCGATCTCCGCGCGCTCAATGCGCTGGGTCGGATCGGCTGTGCTCATGTGCGTTTCCCCGGCGGTTCCTTAAAGCTGCGCGGTGGTAGCACGCAGGGCAGCCCGCGCAAGCAGGCGCGCGCTGCCGTGCCATGCAACGGCGAGACTACTGTCCCGCGGCTTCCGCGCCGCGGGTACGCGGATCCGGCGCGCCGAGTGGACCGTTCGGCGTCACCAGAATCGAATTGGCCGAGGTCTGTCCCATCGGCTCGACGATGAGGTGATCCATCGCCTTCAGCTCGAACAGCACATCGCCGGGAAAGCCGCTCTCGATACGCACCTCGTCCGGCAGCCATTGGTGATGCAGCCGCGGCGCAGCGACGGCGGCGGCCACATCCATCTTGTAGTCGAGCACGTTGACGATGACCTGGAGCACGGTCGAGATGATGCGGCTGCCGCCGGGCGAGCCCGTCACCAGCACCGGCTTGCCGTCCTTGAGCACGATGGTCGGGGACATCGAGGACAACGGCCGCTTGCCGGGTCCGGGCAGATTGGGCTCGAAACCGACGAGGCCGTAGGCGTTGGAAGCGCCGACCGCGGCGGTGAAATCGTCGAGCTCGTTGTTGAGCAGCACGCCGGTTCCGTCGGCAACCAGGCCGACGCCATAGCTGAAATTCAGCGTGGTGGTGTTGCTGACGGCATTGCCGCCGGCGTCGACGACGGAAAAGTGCGTGGTGTTGGTGCCCTCGCGCGGCGCGGGAGGGGCGGAGACGAGCTGCTTCGACGGCGTGGCGCGCTCCGTGGAGATGCCGGCGCGCAGCTTGGCGGCGTAGTCCTTTGCAGTGAGCGTGTCGATCGGCGCATTGACGAAGGCGGGATCGCCGAGATAGCGCGCACGATCCGCATAGGCGCGCTTCATGGCTTCGATCAGCAGATGCAGCGAGGCCGGCGACCCCTGTTTCAGATCGGCCAGCTGAAAGCCCTCGAGGATGTTGAGCGTCTCCACCAGCACCACGCCGCCGGAGGAAGGCAGCGGCATCGAGACAATGTCGTAGCCGCGATAGGTGCCGTGCGCCGGGGCACGGATCATCGCCTGATAGGATTTCAGATCGGCCGGCGTCATGATGCCGCCGGCGTCAGTCACGGCCTTGGCGAGCTTGTCCGCGACCGGTCCCTCATAGAAGCCGCGCGGCCCCTGTGCGGCGACGGCCGACAGCGTTTCGGCGAGATCGCTCTGCACCAGCCTGTCGCCTTCGCCGAGCGGTGTGCCGTCGGGGCGCGAGAAGATCCTGGCCGACGACGGCCAGCGCGCCAGCCGCCGGTGCCAACCCGGCAGCGTGTCGGCAAGGTCGTCGGTGACGACAAAACCGTCGCGGGCGAGCCCAATCGCGGGCTCGAGCAGCTGTGCCAGCGTGAACCGGCCCGAGCCGTATTTTTCCAAGGCCAGCACAAGACCTGCGACGGTGCCGGGCACGCCGACGCCGAGCGCGGAATCCCGCGACTTCGCGGCATCGGGCTTGCCGTCAGCGCCGAGGAATATCTGCGGGGTGGTCGCAGCCGGCGCGGTCTCGCGATAGTCGATCGTGATGTCCTCGTTGCGCTCGGCCGAATGGATCACCATGAATCCGCCGCCGCCGATATTGCCGGCGCGCGGATACGTTACGGCCATCGCAAAGCCGGTGGCGACCGCGGCATCGACCGCGTTGCCGCCGCGGCGCAGGATGTCGGCGCCGACTTGCGCCGATATCTTTTCCTGCGCCACCACCATGCCGTGCTCGGACGGAACGGCGTGCACCGTGTCGAGCGCGGGTGGGACATAGGCTCGCCGCGCATCCTGTGCGGTGGCAGACGAAAAACCAAACGCCAGAGTGGCAATGAAGGCGAAAAATGTCCGCCGTGTCGGATATGACGACATCATCAAGCTTCCGTCGCGGCCTCAGGCCAGTTCCCACGCGTCGCTTCAATGCTATACGCTTTGCCCCAACAGAGGCAAAACTGTTCGTGATGGGGACTGGAATATGACGACGATCGCCTCGGATGCGCGCTTGGCCGGCGCGCAGCGGACCTATCCGCCGCGCGCCGCTGTTATCAGCTGGATCTTCTTCGATTGGGCCGCGCAGCCTTATTTCACGCTGATCACGACCTTTGTTTTCGCACCCTATTTCGCCACCAGCATTGCGCCAGATGCCGCCACCGGCCAGTCGTTGTGGGGCTTTGCGATGGCGGCCGCAGGCCTCGCGATCGCGCTGATGTCGCCGGTGCTCGGCGCCATTGCCGATGCCTCGGGCCGCAGGAAGCCGTGGATCGCGGGATTCGGTACACTGCTGGTGCTGGCGGCCTGCACGCTGTGGATCGGCAAGCCCGGCGATCCCACCATCATTGCGCCGCTGCTCACCGCGGTCGCGCTCGCTAGCGTCGGCGCGGAATTCGCCACCGTCTTCAACAACGCGATGATGCCGACCCTGGTGCCGCCTGAGCGGATCGGCCGGCTCTCCGGCACCGGCTGGGCCACGGGTTACATCGGCGGCATCGTCAGCCTCGTCATCGTGCTCGGCTTCCTCGCCGCCAATCCCGAGACCGGCCGCACGTTGCTCGGCTTCAAGCCGCTGTTCGGGCTCGATCCGGTCAGCCATCAGGGCGACCGCATCGTGGGACCGCTGACCGGGCTGTGGTTCATCATCTTCGTGACGCCATTGTTCCTGTTCACGCCGGATTATCCGGCGAAGCATCCGGTGCGCGAGGCGCTGCGCGAGGGATTGTCGGATCTCAAGCAATCGATTAAGGGCCTGCCGCAGCGGAAATCGCTCGCGGCATTCCTGCTCGCCAACATGATCTACACCGACGGCCTGGTGTCGCTGTTCGCGTTCGGCGGCATCTATGCCGCCGGCACCTTCGGCTGGCACACGATCCAGATCGGCACCTTCGGCATCATGCTCGCGATTGCCGGCGCCCTTGGCGCATGGCTTGGTGGCAAGCTCGACGATGGTCTCGGGCCGAAGCGCGTCATCGCAGGCAGCCTGCTTGTTCTGTTGCTGGCGGTGGCGGCGATTCTTCTGGTCGACAAGGACAGCGTCCTGTTCGTCAAGGTTGCGCCGCCTCTTCCGGGCGCGCCCCTGTTCTCGAGCGCGGCCGAGCGCGCTTATCTCGTTTTGGGTTGTCTCATCGGCGCTGCCGGCGGCCCGCTTCAAGCCGCCTCGCGCACGCTGCTGATCCGTCTCGCGCCGAAGGATCGCATCGCGCAGTATTTCGGCCTGTTCGCGCTGACGGGGAAGGTAACGTCCTTCATCGGCCCGCTGCTGATCGGCATGATCACCGCGGTGACGGCGAGCCAGAAGGCCGGCATGGCCGTGCTGGTGGTGTTTTTCGTCGCGGGGCTGGGGTTGTTGATGCGGGTGCGAGATTAGTGGCGTAGCCCGGATGGAGCGAAGCGCAATCCGGGGCCGCTGTTGCTGAGACGTGAGACCCGGATTTCGCTACGCTCCATCCGGGCTACGCAAATCGCGTTAGTGCCGGAAGTGCCGCGTGCCCGTGAACACCATGGCGATGCCGTGCTCGTCGGCGGCCTTGATCACCTCGTCGTCGCGCATGGAGCCGCCGGGCTGCACCACGGCGGTGGCGCCGGCCTCGATGCAGGCGAGCATGCCGTCGGCGAACGGGAAGAACGCATCCGACGCCACCACCGAGCCCTTGGTGAGCGGCTCTGCGAGCTTGAGCTCATTCGCCGCGTCCTGCGCCTTGCGCGCCGCGATCCGCGCCGAATCCACCCGGCTCATCTGGCCCGCGCCGATGCCGACGGTGGCGAGATCCTTGGCGTAGATGATGGTGTTGGACTTGACGTGCTTTGCGACCCGGAACGCGAATTTCAGATCGCGCATCTCGGCGTCGGTGGGCGCACGTTTGGTCACGACCTTGAAGGTCATGTCGTCGACCACCGCGTTGTCGCGGCTTTGCACGAGGAGGCCGCCGGCCACCGTCTTGGCGGTGAGGCCAGGCGCGCGCGGATCGGGCAGGCTGCCGGCGAGCAGCAGGCGCAGATTCTTGCGCGCGCCGATGATCGCGATCGCCTCCTCGCTGGCGTCGGGCGCGATGATCACCTCGGTGAAGATCTTTGTGATCTCGCGCGCGGTCTCGGCGTCGAGCGCGCGGTTCATCGCGATGATGCCGCCGAACGCCGAAGTGGAATCGCATGCGAGCGCCTTGCGATAGGCGCTGACGAGATCGGAGCCTTCGGCCACGCCGCACGGATTGGCGTGCTTGACGATGACGCAGGCCGCGGTGCGCTTGGCGTCGAACTCGCCGATGCACTCGTAGGCCGCATCGGTGTCGTTGATGTTGTTGTAGGAGAGCTCCTTGCCCTGGAGCTGGCGCGCGGTCGAGACGCCCGGCCGCTTGTCGGGCGTCGCATAGAACGCCGCGGTCTGGTGCGGGTTCTCGCCATAGCGCAGCGACTGGATCAGTCTGCCGCCGAAGGCGCGGAAATCGGGCGCGTCGATCTCGAGCTGGCGGTTGAACCAGTTCGAGATCGCGGCGTCATAAGCTCCGGTGCGCGCATAGGCCTTTGCGGCAAGCCGCCGGCGCAGTTTCAACGTCGTCGATCCGTTGTTGGCGGCGAGCTCGTCGAGCACGGCCTTGTAGTCCTCGGCCTCGACCACGACGGCGACGTCGTCATGGTTCTTCGCCGCGGCGCGGATCATCGCGGGGCCGCCGATGTCGATGTTCTCGATGCAATCCTCGAAGCCCGCGCCTTTGTCGACGGTCGCTTCGAACGGATACAGGTTGACGACCAGGAGATCGATCGGCGCGATGCCGTGCGCCTTCATCGCCTCCGCATGTTCCTTGTTGTCGCGGATCGCGAGCAGGCCGCCATGCACCTTCGGATGCAGCGTCTTGACGCGGCCGTCCATCATCTCGGGGAAGCCGGTGAGGTCGGAAACGTCCTTCACCTTGAGGCCGGCCGCGGCGATCGCCTTGGCGGTGCCGCCGGTCGAGACCAGCTCGACATCGTGCGCGGCAAGCGCCTTTGCGAACTCGATCAGGCCGGTCTTGTCGGAGACGGAGAGAAGAGCACGGGTGACGCGGCGGGGATGGTCAGTCATGAGCAAGATCCTCTGTCTTAAGGAGTGTCTATGCCCAGGCGCGCGGCTTCTATATCTCGCGCTTCCCGATGGTGCTCCATCCAAGGTCGCCAGTCGCGCGAGCGAGGGCTCGATAGCAGCTTTCGGCCGTTTTCACAACGATGAGATGGGGCCGAATCGTGCGCGTTTACAGCGGAAGTTCCGGCTCGCGCCGGGCGTTGCGGCGGGCATTGGTGACCGCAGGCGATGCAGTGGAGCGGACGAAGCTCCAGCGGATCGACGGCGCCTGCCGCGCATCCTGCCGGATCACGATCTGCGCGGTGCGGCGCGGGCCGTCATTGCCGGCCAGGAACACGCTGTCCTCGAGGTCGACCTTGTCGTCGAGCGCCTCGAAGGTCCAGACGTCGCGGTTCGGCAGCACCAGCATGACGCCACGGGCATCCGACAGCCGGCTCGCCTTCACCGCCGGATGCAGATGGAAGCGCAGCGCGAAATCGGCATCCGCGCCCTTGAAGCGTCCGCCCTGCGGCGGCGACAGCGTGTCCTCGCCGTCGATGCGTGCGCCGTCATTGGCGATCATCAGCACACGGCGATGGATCGCGCCGAACTTCGCGAGATAGCCGTCATGCGAGGTCGTGAGCAGCGTGCCGTTCTGAACGGTCTCGCGATAGCTCTCGACCTCGACGGGGCCGCTGGTGACGGGTGAACCGTGCAGGAGGCGCTTCATCGCCGACATCTCGACGAACTGGCATGAGGACGTCTCGTGATAGGTCAGCGTCGAATGCGCCGCGGTGCCGCGTGCGAACGGCCGCCAATTGTCGCGGCCCGTGGTCGGCATGCCGCAATTGGTGACGATGCGGCTGATGCCGGAAGACAATTCGAACGACAGGCAGCCGGCATGGGCGTCGTGGCTGACGCCGGCCGGCGGCGGCGGACCGGTGTCGATGATCAGCGTGGTCTGGCCGGCGTCGAGGCGCTGGAAGCCGGTATGCGGCATGTTCGCCATCGGCGCGCCGTGGGTGTCGTCATAGGCGAGCAGCGTGGCGAGCAGGTCCGAGGGCGTCGCGCTCATGCCGTTGAACAGCGCGAAATTGCCGTCGCCGTGCCGGAAGAAGCGCAGCATCGGCATCATGCGGTCGATCGCGTTGAGCAGCGCCGGCGGCGGCGCGATGTTGCGCGCGGCAAAGGTCTGCCGCAGCGGCAACAGGTCGATCAGGAGCTCGATCAGCGCGCCCGGATTGCGGGAGATGTGGCCGCCGTCGGGCAGGATCTGCCGCTGCAACTCGTCCGAGAGCTTTTTCGAGGCACTGCGGATCTGTCCCGCCTGGTTGGCAAGGCACAGCGCCGCGTAGCACAGTGCGATCAGCACCTGGAGCTTCGGCACCCCGTCGGGCATGTTGACCATGGTGTAGCGCAGGAGGCGGATCTCCCGCGCCAGCGCCCGCAGATAGCGGCGGTAGAATTTGTTGTCGGTGTCGTTGAGCACCAGCGGCGCCTGCGACAGCAGCGAGATCACACGCCGCGCCAGCACGTCGGCACGCCGCGCGACGGCGCGGCGCTTGTTGGCGGGGTTGGCGATCCAGTCCTCGACCAGCGCGCGCGCATTGGCGCGCGTCAGCGCGGTGTCGGCGGCGCGCAGATGGCGCAGCCAGCCGAAGCCGAGCAGCGCGACCTCCCAGTCTTCCGACGGCGGTTCGAGATCGAAGATCGAGCGGCCGTGGCAATTGACGATCTTGCCGGCGAAGACGAAGCGGCCGGCATAGATCTCAGCGGCGCGGGTCGCATCCGCGGTGCGCAGGTCATGCGGCGCGATGATCAGCCGGTCGGTACGGCCGGGCCAGACCCGCGATAGCGCAACGGAACCGCCGCTCGCGCGCGCGAGCATGTTCCGCGCGAAGCGGTTCATCACCAGCGTCGAGATACGTCTGCGTTGAGCGACCGACACGCCTTGCCTTGAAGGGGGAGAGGATGAACGACGAATCCTTCTTAATCCCAAAATCGGACGTCTGACACCACCTTGAAGCGTCGCGAATCAGCGCTGGCGCAAAAACCGGTGCAAAATCAGGATTTAACGAGCCGGGCTGCGTAGAAACCGTCGAGCCCGCCGAGCTTGGGATCGGCGTTCGGCAGGTGGCTGGGCAGCGTGCGCAGGTCGCCTTCCGTGGTGATGATCTCGCTGAGCCCCGAGACCTCGGAAGCTTCGATCGGCACGCGGCGCAGGCCGCCCTCCGTGGCCAGCAGCGCCGCGATCGCCTGCTCGCCCTCTTCGGGTTCCAGCGAACAGGTGCAGTAGACCAGCGTCCCGCCCGGCTTGAGCAGCGAGACGGATTTCTTCAGCAGCCGCTGCTGGAGCGCGGTCAGGGCGGCGACGTCGGATTCCTGCCGGAGCCAGGCGACGTCGGGATGGCGGCGGATCGTGCCGGTCGATGTGCAGGGCGCATCGATCAGGATGCCGTCAAAACCCTCGGCAGGGCCGGCCCATTCCACGGCGTCGGCGACGACAGTCTCGGCCTGGAGCGACAGCCGCGTCAGATTCTCGCGCAGACGCGCCACCCGGGCGGGTGAGCGGTCGATCGCCGTGACATGCGCGCCGGCCTGTGCCAGTTGCGCGGTCTTGCCGCCCGGGGCGGCGCAGAGATCGGCAATGGACTTGCCTTTGATGTCGCCAAATAGCCGAGCCGGCAACGCGGCGGCGGCATCCTGCACCCACCATTGCCCCTCGGTGAAGCCGGGCAGCATGGTCACGGCGCCGTGCAGCACCGTGCGCACCGATCCGGTCGGCAGCACTTCACCGTGCAGCCGGCTCGCCCATTGCGCGGCGTCTGATTTCACGGTGAGGTCGAGCGAGGGCTCGTGGCCGAGCGCCAACGCCATGTCTCTTGCGGTCGCCTCGCCGTAATGCGCGCTCCAGCGCGCGAGCAGCCAGGGCGGCAGGTCCAGCGATTGCGTGGCAACTTCATCCACCAGCGCCTTGCCCTCGCGCGCGCAGCGGCGCAGCACGGCATTGACGAGGCCGGCATAACGCGCGGCACGCCGGTCGGACTGGACGAGGCGGACGGAAAGATCGACCGCGGCGTGATCGGGCACGTCCATCCAGAGGATCTGGGCGGCGCCGATCAGGAGCGCGCTCTGCGCGCGCGGCGCTTCGGACGGAATGCCCTTGTCGAGCAAGCGGGACAGCACATGGCCGAGCGTGCCGAGCCGACGCAGTACGGTCGCGACCAGGCGGCGCATCAGCGCGCGGTCGCGGTCGGCGAGCGTCTTCAATCCGGGATGGGCACCGCTGCCGTCGAGCTGATCGTCAAGCGTGCGGTGCTTGTGCAGCACGCCGTCGACGATGTCAGCGGCGATCCGCCGCGCCGCGAGACCGGGCACTTCGGACGGAGGAGCGAAACGTTGAGATGGCATGCGGCTTAAGGTTCTTGGCGAGCGGCAGTTCCGCCGCAATGGGCGCATGCCTCGAGAGACCTATCTTTGGCATGCGAATATGCCAAATGTAAGAATGGCCTCTCGCGTTTACAGCCCACCATGACCATCTCAGCAATGCGTTATTGGACGTCGCACACCCCGTGATCCTGCGCTAGGAACCGCCGAGATGAGTGACCAGCCCCCCGTTTCCGATCGCAAGCCGCTCCCGCCGGCCGCCCAGCGCGCGCTGGCCGAGGCGGAAGCGCGCCGGCAGGCTGCTGCTGCCCACGCCGCGGCGGCGCCGAAGGAATTGCAGGGACCGAAGGGACCTGAGCCCACCCGCTACGGCGATTGGGAGCGCAAAGGTATCGCCTCGGACTTTTGAGGCTGTCTTTTGAGGCTATCTTGCCGGATCGCCCGACTCAGCCCTAGCGTGCGCGGATGCCGCGCTTCGATCCTAGCCATCCATACCGGCCCTCATACAGTGGTTCGCCGTTCGGCCGTCACTTCTCGGGGCTGTTGCCGTGGATGTTCGTGGTCGGAATCGTGGTGGCCGTCGTGCTTACGTTCCGGCACGGGATGAACTGGCCCTTCCCGCATGCGATCGACGGTCAATCGCGAGATGCCCAGATCATTTTGCAGCAGGCCAATCCGGACATCCGTCAGCCGGTCGACGTCATTCGCACGATCGACGGCGATACCTTTCTCGCTCGCGTGCACCAGCGCGACGGACGCGTTCTCGTTGCGCGCGTTCGCCTGCGCGGTATCGATGCGCCGGAGATGAAGGCATCCTGCCAGGATGAATTGGACAAGGCTCAAGCGGCGACCGGCGCCCTGCGCGATTTGCTCGGCCAGGGCGGCGTGACGATCACCAATCTCGGCCCCGACAAATACGGCCGTGTTCTCGCCAATGTCGCGACAAGGCGAACTGCGGACGTATCTGCCGCGTTGCTCGCGGGCGGTTACGCGCGGAGCTACAATGGCGGCCATCGCGACGGCTGGTGCGCGCGCGGCTGGCGCTTCTGGTAACAAAAGGCCGCGTCGATGGACGCGGCTCTTTCAATTCTGTTACGAGTTTGGAGATCAGCGCGTCACGACCACCGTCGTGCCAACCGAGACGCGGCTGTAGAGATCGGTGATGTCGTCGTTGAGCATGCGGATGCAGCCATAGGAGACGAAGCCGCCGACCGAGCCCGGCACATTGGTGCCGTGGATGGCATACTCGCCGCCGGCCAGCGTCATCGCGGCGACGCCCATCGGGTTATGCGGTGAGCCGCCCGGGATCACGTCGGGAAGCTGCGGCTTGTCGCGCTTCACTTCGGCGGGCGGCGACCAGGCCGGATTGCGATACTTGCCGTCGATGCGGGTGGTGCCGGCCCACTGCTTGCCGGACTTGCCGACGCCGACCGGGTAGCGCACGGCGTGGCCGTCATCGAGGATGAGATAGAGCCGCCGCTCGTTGGTTTTGACCACGATGGTACCGGGTGAATAGTTGGCGACGTGCGTCCCAACCATTTCCGGCCGCGCCTCTGCGGCCGTCGACATCAAGACCCCTGCCCCGATGGTGGCGGCGAGCGCCACAGCAATCCTTACCGACATCAATTTTTCCTCTGCCCCGAACGGATCGTCCAAAACTACGCAGCACCGGCAATTGCCCGCTTACCCGGATATTCTTAATCGCGCCTGTTAACCGGATGGTTTCCACGCGCGGCCGCCAAGGGCCCGCCAGCACGCGGAACAAAGAAAATGTTCGAAATAAAGTAAATGACAAGAAAACAACACTTGGCTGGAAAGACGCGGGCGCGGCGCCGCGCGCCCTGACAAGTGCGTGAGGGTGTGAATGGCTGTTGTTTCGAGGGGGGCTCTGTGTCCCGGACGCGCCACAGCGCCTTGGCGCTGCTGCGCAGAGCCGGGACCCAGGAGGCCACGCGCTCTGCCGTTGGATCGGCCCCCGGCTCTGCAGCGCACCGTTGAAGAAGCGCTGCGCTGACTCCGGGGCACGAGAGCGTGGCTTACGCCGACTTCTTGTTCTGCCGGTTCTTGACGAGATCGTCGACGACGGCCGGATCGGCGAGCGTCGAGGTATCGCCGAGGCTGCCCGGCTCGTCCTCGGCGATCTTGCGCAGGATGCGGCGCATGATCTTGCCGGAGCGGGTCTTGGGCAGGCCGGGCGAGAACTGGATCTGGTCGGGCGCGGCGATCGGGCCGATCTCCTTGCGCACCCAGGTGACGAGCTCCTTGCGCAATTCGTCGGTCGGCTCGACGCCGGCCATCAGGGTGACATAGGCGTAGATGCCCTGGCCCTTGATGTCGTGCGGGTAACCGACCACGGCGGCTTCCGACACCTTCTCATGCGCGACCAGCGCGCTCTCGACTTCCGCGGTGCCCATGCGGTGGCCGGAGACGTTGATGACGTCGTCGACGCGGCCGGTGATCCAGTAATAGCCGTCGGCGTCGCGCCGGCAGCCGTCGCCGGTGAAATACTTGCCCTTGTAGGTCGAGAAATAGGTCTGCTCGAAGCGGGCGTGATCGCCATAGACCGTGCGCATCTGGCCCGGCCATGATCGCGTCAGGCAGAGATTGCCTGATGTCTCGCCGTCCAGCACCTTGCCGTCGGCATCGACGATCTCAGGCACGACGCCGAAGAACGGCTGCGTCGCCGAGCCCGGCTTCAGCTTGGTCGCGCCCGGCAGCGGCGTGATCAAGATGCCGCCGGTCTCGGTCTGCCACCAGGTGTCGACGATCGGGCAGCGGTCGTCGCCGACGACGCGGTGATACCACTCCCAGGCTTCGGGATTGATCGGCTCGCCGACCGAGCCAAGCAGCCGGAGGCTTGCGCGCGACGTCTTCTTCACGGGCTCGTCGCCGCTCTGCATCAGCGCGCGGATCGCGGTCGGTGCGGTGTAGAAGATGTTGACCTTGTGCTTGTCGATCACGTTCCAGAAACGGGAATTGTCCGGATAATTCGGCACGCCTTCGAACATCAGCGTGGTCGCACCGTTCGCCAGCGGCCCATAGAGGATATAGCTGTGTCCGGTGACCCAGCCGACGTCGGCGGTGCACCAGTAGATGTCGCCGTCGTGATAGTCGAAGACGTATTGATGCGTCATCGCGGCGAATACGAGATAGCCGCCCGAGGTGTGCAGCACGCCCTTGGGCTGGCCGGTCGAGCCCGACGTATAGAGGATGAACAGCGGATCCTCGGCGTGCATGTGCTCGGCCCGGCATTCCGTCGTCACCATCTTGGCGGCGTCGTGATACCAGAGATCGCGCGACGGATTCATCTCGACCGTGCCGCCGGTGCGCTTGACAACGACGACCCAGTCGACGCCATCGGCCTTGGCGAGCGCTGCATCGACATTGGCCTTCAGCGGCACCTTCTTGCCGCCGCGCAGACCTTCGTCGGCAGTGATGATCACCTTGGACTGGCAGTCGTTGATGCGCTGGGCGAGGCTGTCGGGCGAGAAGCCCGCGAACACCACGGAGTGGATTGCGCCGATCCGCGCGCAGGCCAGCATCGCGTAGGCCGCTTCGGGAATCATCGGCAGGTAGATGGTGATGCGGTCGCCCTTCTTGACGTTGCGGGTGCGCAGGATGTTGGCCATCCGGCAGACCTCGTCGTGCAGCTCCTTGTAGGTGATGTGCCGGGATTGCGAGGGATCGTCGCCCTCCCAGATGATCGCGGTCTGGTTGGCGCGCTTGTGCAGGTGCCGGTCGATGCAATTATGGGCGACGTTGAGGATGCCGTCCTCGAACCATTTGATCGAGATGTTGCCGGGGGCAAAGGAGACGTTCTCGATCTTCGTCGGCGCGTGCATCCAGTCGATACGCTTGGCCTGCTCGGCCCAGAAGGCGTTCGGGTCCGCGATCGAGCGGGCGTACATGTCCTTGTACTTGGCTTGGTCGATCCAGGCGCGCTTGGCCCATTCCGCGGGGACGTCGTAGGTCTTCTCGGACATGCTTCCCTCCAGATACGGCAAGCCGAGCCCAGGCGACTGGCGAGCCGACGTCATCGTTGAACCGATTATGCGTCCGCCTAACCGGACCCGACAAGGAGCACAAGCTGGACCTTCGGCGAGCGGCCAGCCATGCGGAAGATCAACGCCGCCTGGCGCGACTGTCGCAGATCTGAAACAGGCCGGCGCGGCTTTCCAGGTCTTTACCAAATCGCCGGAAGAGGCCCGTGCAGGGCGCCCATGCGCCGCAGGAGGTATTTAGAAACCGTCTGTCACTGATTCGGGACTCGCAATGCGGTTCGGAACACCCTAAATGGCCAACCCGGGTCCAACGAGACCGTCCAAGAGACCCTTGGAACAAAAATCAGAACAGCGGCATTGACCGATAACAGACAGGGCTAAGGCTTAAGACTATGATGGATCAGCAGAATCTCGGGACGATGCGGCTCGCTTCGGCCGATCCTGCTGCTGTCGCGCTGGCGAAAGCCCTCGGACAATGGCCGAAACCGGCCGGTTCCGCCCGTCTCAGCCCGAAAAAGGTCTTCGACACCGCGCCTGCGACCTCGGTTGAGGCGATCGCCAAGGAGCTGGGCCTGCGGCTCGGCGACCAGAACGAGCTGACCATCCGGCGCATCAAGCGCGGCAAGGGCTATTCCTTCGTCCGTCCCAACGGCGCGCATATCCGCGACGCCCGCACTATCCGCCGGCTGCACGCCATGGCGGTGCCGCCGGCCTATCGCCAGGTGCGCTACTCCGCCGATCCGAGCTCGCATCTCCAGGCGGTGGGACGCGATGCCGCGGGCCGGCTGCAATACCGCTACCACGCCGATTGGGAAAAGGTCCGCGAGCACCGCAAGGCGCACCGGCTGGAAAAGCTTGTTGGCGCGCTGCCAAAGATCCGGCGCAAGGTCTCCGCGTTCCTGTCGGGCGACGAGCCGACGCGTGAATTCGCACTCTCGGCCGTGATTGAGCTGATCGCGCGCACCGCGATCCGTCCCGGCAACGAATCCTATGCCCGCCTCAACGGCACCCGCGGTGCCACCACGATGCTGAAGTCGAACGTTACGCTCGAGGACGACTCCTTCGTGCTGACGTTCAAGGCCAAGGGCGGCAAGGCGGTGCGGAAAGAGTGCGACGCTGCGAAGCTGGTGCGCGCCATCGGCATTCTGAACGGCGTTCCCGGCAAGCGCATGTTCCAGTATCGCGACGCCTACGGCATCGTGCGCGCGGTCAGCACCACGCAGGTGAACGCGTTTCTGCGCGAGATCGCCGGCATCAAGATTTCGCTGAAGGATTTTCGCACGCTGATGGCGTCCGCAGTCGTGGTGGAATCGCTGTCGCGGATCACGCCGGCGACCAGCCAGCGCGGCCGCAAGAAGCAGGTGCTGGACGCGATCCGCGCCGCTGCCGACAAGCTCTCCAACACGCCGGCCATCTGCCGCAAGAGCTACGTCCACGACACCATCGTCACCGCCTTCGAGGACGGCATCCTCGAACGCTTCGCCGCGACCATGAAGGGCCAGCGTTCACAGGCCAGGCGCGAGCAACTTTTGCAGCAGGTGGTGGCGACCGCGGCGGTTTAAGCGGGAGTGCCGTAGGGTGGGCAAAGGCGCGAAGCGCCGTGCCCACCATTCTCACGACATTGTTGATAGGCCGCGTGGGCACGCTTCGCTTTGCCCACCCTACGAGAGCTACATCTTGTCTGAGATACCCTTGTCCGGACCGGGATCGCGGCCCGCGGCTGCGCTCGTGAGCCGGCCCAGATAATGCGCCCATCCTTTCGCGTGCGCGGCGGCCTGTTCCTCGGTCGGGAGCCCGCTATGGGTCATGCGCAGCAGCGTGCCGCCGTCGCGCTCGATCAGGTCGATCTCGATCAGGCTCGAGCCGGGCGGCACTTCCTGACCGCCCTCCCAGCCGAACGTGTAGGCCAGACGATGCACCGGCACGACCTCGCGGAAGGTGCCGCGGCCGACGCCGCCACGCGGGCCGATGCCCTTGAGGAGATAGAGCCCGCCAGGGTGCGGCTCCGTGGTCGCGTCGGAGCCCATCCAGCTCAGGATTTTCTCGGGGTCGGTCAAATAGGCGAAGACGGTGGCGCGGGGGGCTGCGATCTGGGTTTCGCGTCGCACTACGAACGGCTCGGTCATCGGCGATCATCCCTGGGCTGACACTGGCCACATGGCGGCGGTGGAGCGGTGCGTCAAGGATTGCCCGTGACAAAGACGGGCCACCTTCGCCATCATCGGGCCATGCAACTCTCCCGGACCCTCGCCTGGCTCGTCGATGCCGCCTCGGACTGCCCCGGGGCCGACCGTCTGCTCGCGGAACTCGGCGCTCATCTGGTCGCCGACGGTGTGCCGCTTGCGGCAGGCAGCCTGACGTTGGAGGTGCCGCATCCGCTGATCGCGAAGCGGACCTGGCTGTGGCGCGCGGAGAACGGCCGGGTCATCGAGGCGCTCGGCTTCGCACCAAGTGGGCTGGCGCCCGACCCGCCCGATGATGCCGGCCGCCGCTGGCTGCGCGACATCGCGGGCGGCGAGGTGCACGAAGAGGTGGTCGGGCGACAGGATGGGCCGCAGCTCGGCTGGATCGGGCCGCGTCCGTTCACCGCAGACGAGATCGAGCAATTGCGCCAGGCTGCGCGTTTCGCCGCGACGCCGCTTGCCGTACTCGCCGCGCGCGCCACGTTGCGCGCGACGCTCGATGCCTATCTCGGCAAGCGCAGCGCGGAGCGGGTGCTGGCGGCGCCGCTGCGGCGCGATCTCGGCGAGACCATTCAAGCCGCGCTGCTCTATGCGGATCTGCGCAACTTCACGACCTTGTCGGAAACCACACCGCCGGCCGACGTCATCGCAGCGCTCGACGCCTGGTTCGATCGCATCGCCGGTGCCGTTCATGCCTTCGGCGGCGAGGTGCTGAAATTCATCGGCGACGGCGTGCTCGCAATATTCCCGGTGGTCGAGGCCTCACCGCGCCGCGCCTGCGACGCCGCCCTGCGTGCCGCAGGCGCAGCCGAAGCCGGCATGGCGTATCTCAACGGGGAGCGCGGCGCTCAAGGACTGCCGCCGCTTGCGTTCGGAGCGGCCCTTCATCTCGGCGAAATACTCTGGGGCAATATCGGCGCCGCCAACAGGCTCGATTTCACGGCGATCGGTCCCGCCGTCAATCTCGCCAGCCGGCTCGAGGGATTGTGCAAGCCCTTGGAACGGACCGTCCTGGTATCGGGGGCGCTTGCCGCGGAGACGGACACGCCTCTCGTCGCGCTCGGATCGCATCCGCTGCGCGGCATCGCTTCGCCATGCGAGGTGTTTACGCTACCGGCGACGCAAGCCCGGATATCGTAGCCCCGACGGAGCGAAGCGCAGTGCGCTCTTGCGCGCCGTGCCCACCATCTCACGGCAAGCTCCGGTTTCGATTGGTGGGCACGCTACGCTTTGCCCACCCTACCGTTGAAGTCGATTACATCCCGCCCATCTTGCAGACGAGCTTCCACTCTTCCGCCGTCACCGGCTGCACCGACAGGCGCGAATATTTCACCAGCGCCATATCAGCGAGCTTCTTGTCCGCCTTGATCGCGGCCATCGTCACCGGCGTCTTCAAGGGCTTGTCGGCTTTGATATCGACGCAAACGAATTTCTCGGTCTTGTCGGTCGGGTCGGGGTAGGCCTCCTTGATGATCTCGGCGATGCCGACGATCTCCTTGCCCTCGTTGGAATGATAGAAGAACGCCTTGTCGCCCTTCTTCATGTTCACGAGGTTTATGCGCGCGGTGTAATTGCGCACGCCGGTCCAGGCCTCGCCCTTGGCGCCTTTCGCCACCTGCTGGTCCCAGGACCATACCGACGGTTCGGATTTCACCAGCCAGTAGTTCATCGCGCGTCCTATCCGTTCGTCATGGCCGGGCTTGTCCCGGCCATCCACGTCTCTGCCACCAATTCAATATCAAGACGTGGATGCCCGCGACAAGCGCGGGCATGACGAGAAAGACGTCATTCCTCTGCCTTGAAGGGGCGCGTCAACAGCCCCGAGATCGCGGCGTCGATCGTGCTCCGGCCGCTCAGGATCGAAGCGACCGCTTCTGATACCGGCATCTCGATGTTGTGCGAAGCTGCGAGTTCGATCAACACAGGTGCGGTGAACTCGCCCTCGGCAAGCTTGCCCGCGGGAGGCTGCTCGCCGCGGCCCAGCGCAAGGCCGTGCGCGAGATTGCGCGATTGCGGGCTCGAGCAGGTCAGGATCAGATCGCCGAGGCCGGACAGGCCCGTGAGCGTCTCGCCGCGCGCGCCGAGGGCACGGCCGAGGCGCGTGAGTTCGGCAAAGCCGCGGGTCGTCAGCGCAGCCTGGGCGGAGGCGCCGAGCTTGCGCCCGACCGCGATGCCAACCGCGATCGCCAACACGTTCTTGGCCGCACCGCCGATCTCGACGCCGCGGACATCTGTCGTGTGATAGGGCCGGAAGGTCGCCGAGCCCAGCGCCTGCACCAGCGCGCTCGCCAGCGCTTCATCCTTCGCCGCCAGCGTCACCGCGGTCGGCAAGCCGCGCGCGACGTCGTCGGCAAAGCTCGGGCCCGACAGGATCGCCGGCGGCGCGTGAGGTGCGGCTTCCGCGATGACGTCGGTCATGAATTTATGGGTGCCGTGCTCGATGCCTTTGGCGCAGGCGACGATCGGCACCGGCTTTGTCAGATGCGAGGCGAGCATGTTGACTGCGCCGCGCAAATGCTGTGCGGGCGTCGCGATCAGCACCATGTCCGCGCGCGCGGCCTCCGCAAGCTCGTGCGTCACGACGATCTCCGGCGCCAGCCGCACGCCGGGCAGCCGCGGATTGTCGCGGGTCGAGGCGATTCGCGCGGCATGTTCGCTGTTGCGCGCCCAGAGCGTCACGTTCCGCCCGGCGCGCGCCGCGACCGTCGCCAGTGCCGTGCCCCATGCGCCCGCACCAATCACCGCGACGGACCGGAACGCCGTCATAGCTAGAATCCCGCCCGCGTGTTGCCGTAACCGGCCGGCGCCGTGGCGTTGGCATCGAGCAGCCAGCGTGCGCGGGGTTGGGCTTCCATCGTGTCGATCATGCCGAGCGCCAGGCGCTCGGCGCCGGCCCAGGCGATCATCGCGCCGTTATCGGTGCAGAGCGCGGGCGGCGGCATGATCAGTTGCGTCCCGGCCTGCCGCGCGACGTCATGCAGGGCGCCGCGGATCGCCTGATTGGCCGCGACGCCGCCGGCGGCGACGAGGGCATGCGGAGCGCCGAACTGCTCGCGGAAAAGCCTCAGGCCGACGCTCAGCCGGTCGGCGGTCGAGTCGAGCACTGCGGCTTGAAAACTCGCGCAGAGATCGCTGATATCCTGCGGCGCGATCTCGGTTAACCGGCTCGCCTCGTTGCGCACCGCCGTCTTCAATCCCGACAGCGAGAAATTGGCATCGGGCCGTCCCTGCATCGGGCGCGGGAAGGCGAAGCGCGTGGTATCGCCGGTTGCCGCCGCGCGTTCGACCTGTGGCCCGCCCGGATAGGGCAGGCCCAGCATCTTCGCGACCTTGTCGAAAGCTTCGCCCATCGCGTCGTCGACGGTGGTGCCGAGCCGTACATATTGGCCGACCCCGGTGACGGCGACGATCTGGGTATGCCCGCCCGAGGCGAGGAACAGGCAGTAGGGAAATTCAATTCCGTCGGTGAGGCGCGGCGTCAGTGCATGCGCCTCGAGGTGGTTGACCGCGACCAGCGGCGTGTCGTGCACCATCGCGATCGCCTTGGCGGTGGTGAGGCCGACGATGACGCCGCCGATCAGCCCCGGCCCCGCCGCGGCGGCGACACCGTTGAGCTGCGCATAGTCGATGCCGGCCTCGTGCATGGCCCGGTCGATGATGCCGTCGAGGACGTCGACATGCGCGCGTGCGGCAATCTCCGGCACCACGCCGCCGAAGCGGGCATGCTCCTCGATCTGGGACCGCACGATGTTGGACAGGATCTTGCCGCTGCCGTCGGGCGCGCGCTCGATCACGGCCGCGGCGGTCTCGTCGCAGGTGGTTTCGATGCCCAGTACCAGCATTGGCGAATTGTTATCCAATTTGCGCCCTTGCGCTCATCCGTAAAGCAGAGTTCTGGTACGTCCGGTAGCATTCCGGGGTCCACTTGCGCAATCGTCACGCGCAGCCGCCTTCGTGAATGCGTCACCGCCACGCGGTTCGGGAACACAAGCGATGTCCATTCTTGTCACACGGCCGCATCCCGACAATGAGGCAACGGCGGAAAATTTGAGGGCGCGGGGTCATGTGGTGCTGCTCGCCCCGATGCTCAAGTTCGAGCCGGTCGCCTTCCATGACGAGAGTGAGGCCGACTACGGCGCCATCATCGTCACGTCGGCCAACGCGATCCGCGCCGTCGCGCCGCAATTGCAGGATCTTGGCTTAAAGAACCTTGGCCTTTTGGAGCTGCCGCTGTTTGCGGTCGGCGAGCACACGGCTGCTGCGGCGCGCGACGCCGGCTTCGCCGAGGTGATCGTCGCCGGCGGCGATGCCGCGGCCTTGCGCGACAAGGTGATGCAGAGCGCGCGCGAGAAGCTGCTGAAGAAGAAAAGCACGCTGCTCTATCTCGCGGGCGCGGATCTGTCGCGCGATCTCGGCGGCGAGCTTGGCGCGGAGGGCTTCAGCGTGGTGACGCAGACCACCTATCGCATGACTCCGGTCAAGATCCTGCCGCGCGATGTCTGCGATGGCTTTGCCGCACATGGGATCGAGGCGGTGCTGCACTACTCCCGCCGCAGCGCGCGGGCCTTCCTGGATGCGGCACGGGACGAAGGCGTCGAAATCTCGGCGCTGGCGATCCCGCAATGCTGCCTGTCCGAGACGGTCGCCAGCGTGCTGCGCGATGCCGGCGCGTCGCAGGTTCTGGGGGCTGCGACGCCGGACGAAAATGCCCTATTTGATACCTTGGAGCGTGCTTTGCGGACCCGTTTGGCGTAAGAGGTCGGGCCGAATCCGACGCGATCGGGTCCGTTCAGGGCATTTGAGTGTGAGGAACCGTCACGATGGCCGACGACAAGCCTGAAGACGCAGGATTGGCTCCCGAGTCAGGCCGTGCCAAGCGCACCCCGCCCACCATCGACCTTGAGGCAACCGAAATCTCGACCCAGCCGCAGCCAACGGCGGCCGCCGAACCGGAGGTTCAGCCAACGCCGGAGCAGGCCACGCCAGAGCAGGCCACGGTCGAAGAGTCCAAATCCGAAGAGGCCAGGCCCGACCCGGAGCCCGCGCATGCGGAGGCCGCGGTTGCTTCCGCTCCCGCGTCGGCGCCGGTTTCGCCCTGGGTCATTGCGCCGTTCTCCGGCGCGGTCGCAGCCGCAATCGTGATTGCCGTCGGCTGGATGCTGGGCTGGCCCGCCGTGGAGGCGCCGCCGGCCGCGCCGCAAGTCACGAGCGCGACGGTCGACGCGCTCAGCGGACGTGTCGCCGCGGTCGAAGCCAAGGCGGGCAAGCCCGCCGCCGATCCGGCCACGGTGGCGCGGATCGATGCACTGGAGAAATCCGCAAATGCCTTGCGCAGTGACATCGCCAATCTGCGCGCACAGTCCGACAAGACCGCCAACGACGTGAAATCGGCACCGCGCGCTGCAGCGCCCGATCTTGCCGCGCTCAGCGACCGCATTGCGCAGCTGGAGCGCGCCAGCAAGACGGAGCGCGCCGAGCTCGCACAGCAGGGCGAGAAGATTGCCGACAACAAGGCGACGAATGACAAGCCCCTGCGCCATGTCGTGGCGGCGGCTCTGCTCGACGTCGCGGTTCGGCATGGCGATCCCTACGAATCGCAATTGGCCACGGCGCGGTCGCTCGCGGCCAAGCCCGATATGCTGAAGCCGCTCGACACCTTTGCGTCGTCAGGCATTCCGACGCCGGTCGCGCTGAGCCGCGAATTGCTCAACATCGTGCCCAAGCTCTCGCCGCCGGCGGAAGCCCCGGCCGCCGGTGCCGGCATCGTCGAGCGCCTCCAGGCGGGGGCCTCGAAACTCGTTCGTATCGAGCGCACCGACGGCGTCGGCAATGATCGCGGCGCCATCGTCGCACGGGTGACGGCGGCGGCGCTTCGCAACGATTTCGCGGAAGCGCGGCGCGAGCTGAAGACGCTGCCCGAGGCCGATCGTGCACCGGCACAGGCCTGGCTCGACAAGGCCGATGCGCGCGACGCCGCGCTCGGCGCCTCCCGCAAATTCGCCGACGATGCCATGGCGGATCTCGCCAAGCCCGATCTGGTCAAGCCTGCTCAGTAAAGGTTCGCGCAATAATCAGCGCGTAATAGGGATCGCCATGCTTCGCATCGTCCTCTTCCTCGTCCTGATCGCGCTGGCGGCGGCCGGCGCGGCCTGGGTTGCCGATCAGCCCGGTGATCTCGTCCTGACCGCGGGCGGTTTCCGCGCGTCAACGACGCTTCCGAGGTTCGTGTTTCTGCTCGGCGTCTTTGCGGCGGCGGTCGTGCTGGTCTGGAGCATCGTGACGATGATCTGGCGCGCGCCGGGACGCCTGCGCCGCCGCCGTCACGAGAAACGCCATGCGCGCGGCCGCCATGCCATCACCCACGGCCTGCTCGCGATCGGTCATGGCGATACCGCCCTCGCCCGCCGCCACGCCGATACCGCGCGGCGGCTGGCCGCGAACGATCCGCTCGCACTGCTGCTGCACGCGCAGTCGGCCCAGCTCGAAGGCAATCGCGACGAGGCCCAGCGCGTCTTCCGCGTCATGGCTGAGCGCGAGGATACCCGGCTGCTCGGCCTGCGCGGCCTGTTCATCGAGGCGCAGCGTGCCGACGATGCGGTCGGCGCCGTGATGATCGCGGAGGAGGCGATCAAGCTGTCGCCGTCCTCGACCTGGGCCTCGCACGCGGTGCTCGGCTTCCGCTGCGCGCGCGGCGATTGGAGCGGCGCACTCGCGATCCTCGATTCGAATCTGTCCGCGGGCCTGATCGACAAGGCGGCCTATCGTCGCCAGCGCGGCGTGCTGCTCACGGCCCGCGCGCTGGAATTGGAAACCATGGACCGCGACGTGGCGCGCGAGAGCGTGATGGAGGCCATCAAGCTCGCGCCGACGCTGGTGCCGGCCGCGGTACTTGCGGCGAAGTTCGAGAGCGAAGCGCATCAGGTGCGCCGCTCCATGAAGCTGGTCGAGGCCGCGTGGCTCGCCAATCCGCATCCGGATCTCGCTGACGCCTACGCGCATGTGAAGCTCGGCGATTCTGCGCGGCAGCGCTTGCAGCGGGTCGAGACGCTGGCGGCCAAGACGCCCGCCGACAAGGCGGGCCATGTCGAGGGCCAGCTCGCGATCGCGCGCGCCGCGATCGACGCCTCCGAGTTCGCGCGTGCGCGCGCGGTGCTGGCACCCTACGTCAATGATCCGACCCAGCGCGTCGCGCTGCTGATGGCCGAGCTCGAGCGCACCGAGCACGGCGACGGCGGCCGTGCCCGCGCCTGGACCTTGCGCGCGGTGCGCGCCCGTCACGATCCGGCCTGGACCGCGGACGGCTATGTCAGCGACCGCTGGCGTCCGGTCTCGCCGGTCACCGGCCGTCTCGATGCCTTCCAGTGGCAAACGCCGGTCGCGAGCCTGCCCTCCGACAAGGGCGCCACCATCGAATCCTCGGCCTTCGAGGAAGCCATGCTGGCCGCCCCGCCGCCGAAGCGGGTGACGGCAGCCCCGAGCGAAGCCCCGGTGGAACCGCCCGCGGCTGCACCGGATCCGGTCCCCGCCGCACAGGACAATTCGCCCCCTGAGGCCAAGGAAACGACCGGGGAGGCTGCCAAAGAAGAGCCTGCGGTCACGCCGGCTGCCGAGCCGGTCAATCCCGCCCCTGAGGCGGCCGAATCATCGCCGGAGGCGGCAACGCCGGTGTTCCGGACCCGCGCCGACCTCGGCAAGCCTGCGCCGGCCCCGATCCAGGCCGTCATCCCGATAGTCCGCGCCCCCGATGATCCCGGGATTGATGACGAGGGTCCGAGCGATGAATTTGCGGAACAAATCGGCACGCCCAGAACCCATGCAAAGGCCCAGGCCGGCGGCTGGCGCGGATTCTGGTCCCGCTGGGGCGCGTGAGGCACATTTCGAAGCCCGCTCCACCTTGCCAATTCGGGCCATGCCCGATATCAGGAGCGCGCGTATCGGGACCTGCATTGCGCGGGTCCCGGTAGGGTTCGCCGCAATAGCTCAGTTGGTAGAGCACGTCATTCGTAATGACGGGGTCGGGGGTTCGAATCCCTCTTGCGGCACCATTTATCACTCTGATTTTCCGTTGTTTTCCGCGCCGTTGTTTCATCCTCCGAAGCAGCCTCGCCGCGAGACGGCGTGCCATCGCCTCAGACTTTGCGCAGGCTTTCGATTTCCCACAGCGCCAGTTGCCGCCGGTCGAACGGTGGGGCGTAGTCGTCCAGCACCTTGATCGGCGGCGGGAAGTTGTAGGGCGGAGCGCTCAGATCGATGGAGAAGAAGTCACCCGTGCGGATCGCACGATTTCGGCCCGCCGGGTAAGTGGTCGTCAGGAGATACTTGATGTTGGATCGACGAATGTTGTCGATTGCTTGAAAAATCATCTCTTCGGACAGATGAATGAAGCAATCGCGGCAGAGCAGCAGGTCAGCTTCCGGGAGCGGATCGTTGCAGAGATCGATCCGGAGGAACGTGCGATCTGGGCGACTGTATTGGTCAGCCGTTCGCGCAATCAGTTCCGGAACGATGTCTCCTCCAATGTAGCGAGAAATTGGAAGTTCGATCTTCGACAACCAATGAAAATCACCACAAGGCAAATCGAGCAGGGTACGGATCCCGAGGTCGCCAACCAGACCAGGAAGGCTTTCTCGCACCCTCTGGGTATTGTGCAGCGTGGATCCGCCGCCGGAAGCGGTTTCCTTTTAGCCCCAGACGTTGCGACGATAGATCTCGCCGAACACCTCGCCAGGCGTTCCACGGAGATTGCGCACCATCTGCGTGCGCAACCAGATCAGCGCGGGCTCCGGTAACGTCTGGCGCGCGATGTCGATAGCCGTCGAGAAAAAGGCCGTCTGACGTAACCAGTCTGCAAACTTGTCAAACACATCGCCCCCGTATTGTCGCAAGCTAGACCCGCGCGAACCTGAATTGTTGCGTGCCGCGCTCGGTGGGATCCGGGCTCCGCTCAGTGATGCGAAATCCCTCATGAGCCTGGATGAATGCTTGCTCGGAGATCCAGTTGCGCTCGTATCTGACGAGCTTCTCCTTGGAGGCGAGCGACGATCCTGGACCGTTGTCGCTCAGGTACGAGGTCTGAACCTCTCGCCGGGTCTCTTCGCTGATCGGAACGCGGTACCATGCCAACATTGCCGGCCGAACCGAGCACAGCGTTCTGACGGTTTCCAATGCATCCGGGACGTACTGTATGGTCCCATTCGAGTGGATGAGATCGACAGTGCCGAGCCAGTCGGCGGCCTGGTCGATGCGCTCGAAAAACATCAGCCTATCGGTGCCAAGCTCCTTGGCGCGCTGCACCATTGCTGGCGTCTCAACCACCGCCCATCGAATGTCCGGGCATTGCCGGCGCGCCACCTTGTAATGCAGGCCGGCGCCTCCGCCGAAATCCAGAACCGTGTTTATGCCCGCGACCAGCGGCCAGTCGCTGTCCGGGTTGTAGTTGATTGTCTTCAGGAAAATCGTTTCAACCAGTTCCGGGTTCTCGTACCCCTGAATAACCTCTCGCGGCGGCAGCAGCTTACGCTTCACTCGCTTGATGAAGGTCACAACGGGCGGACTCGGCACGCCTTTTGATACGTGTCGAGCGTCTGCCACAATCAGAAATATTTGGAAACAATCGTCAAACGCGACATGACGTTGCGGGTTGATCGCCGCGGATGCTGATCGCGGGTTCAAGACCGAGCGCAGTCTACGTGATGACAGTCACATAACGCAGATCAGATCTCCCCTAATTTCCCGGTCACGCAAACACGGGGAGATTTCACATGCGCAAGATCATTCTGGTTGCCGCCATGGTCCTGGCTTCTGCATCTGCCCATGCCGCCGACCGCAGCCTGTCGCTGGCCACGGCGACGGCCGCTCCGCAGGCCACCACGACCATCGCCCCGATGACACAAATCAGCGAAGTCGCGCCAGCCACGGAAGCTCCGAAATACGTCGATCGTCCGCCGGCAGTCTCGGCCCCTGCTCCCGCCGCGGCGACGGCTCCTGCCGTGACCGCGACAACGACGACCTCAGCGCCGGCGGCGACTGCCACGAAGACCGCAAAGGCGGGCAAGCCGAAGCACAAGCGCACGTGGACCGAAGGCCGCATCATCAGCGAGCTGCACCGCCACGGCATCTACTGGTAAGGCCGCGACCCGCTGCAAAAGCAAATGGCCGGGCAAGAGCCCGGCCATGCGCGTATTGAGGAAGCGGTTCGGGCTTACTGCGACACCGTCTGCACCACGCTCGTTATCGGACGCGCGCTCGAGGTCGGTACCTTCAGGTCCTTCAGCAGCGCCTCGTCATATTCCGGCAGCGTCTGGAGCGTCGCCTTGGCCTTCATCTGCACGACCTTGTATCCGCCAGCCTTCAGCCGCGCGAGCAGCGCCGGCATCGCTTCGCCGGTGTGCTTCTGGAAGTCGTGCATCAGGATGATGCCCTTGCCGAGCTTGTCGAGCTTGGTCATCACGTTGTCGACGATCTTCTCCGGCGTGGCACCTTTCCTGAAGTCGAAGGAGTCGATGTCGGTCGAGAACATCGCGACATTGCGGGTGCCGAAATAGCTCACCATCGCCGGATTGTGCTGAAGCTGAGGGAAGCGGAAGAACGGTGCCGGATTGGTGCCGAGCGCGAACCTCACCGCGCTGAAGCCCTTCTCGACCTCGTCCTTGACCTGTTGCTCCGTCATCTTCTTGCTGTTCAGGTTGACATGCGACCACGTGTGCGTGCCGACCGTGTGGCCCTGGGCCAGCACCTGGCGCAGGATTTCGGGATGATAGGTCGCGTGCTTGCCGACCGAGAAGAAAAGACCCTTGGTGCATTCATCCCCGAGCGCCTTCAGCACCGCGGGCGTGTTGACCGGCCACGGACCGTCGTCGAAGGTCAGCACGACCTCCTTGTCGGTGAGGAAGTCGAACTGCTTGAAATGCTCGAAGCCGAAGCCGGGTCCGCCGGTGGTGTCGATCTCGACCACGCGGGCAACGCCCAGCGCGTTCGGATTGGCACAGGTCGACCGCTGCTGCACCGGCATGGCCGGAGCGGGCGCAGGCGCCGCTGCCTGAGCAACTGCCGTCGGCCTGGCCGCGATCGCCGCGGTGGTCTCGACGTCATCCTTGGCGGCGAGCTTCGCCTGTGCCGGCAATTGATCGGCGGCACGGGCGGCCGTTGTTTTGGGGGCGCCCTGATCGGCGCGCGCGGAATAATAAAACCAACCGCCGACGGCGATCACGACCGCCGCAACTACACTGGCCAGCATCAGGCCCAACGCATTACGCATCGCTATTCTTTCCAATTACGCAACCAACCCTGCGGAATCTCCCGCGCGACGAGCCATTAATGCGAAGGAACAGTTAACGTGACACCAACACGACGGCGTTTGCGCCGGATTTTCAGCGAGGTGCGCCATGTGACGGAGGTCACAGATGGATGGCCACCCGTGACCGTCATCACAGTGGAAACTGTTTTGCCGGAGCATCGTAGTTCCCACCAACAACGGGCCCCGCTTCCAGCGGCGCCAATGGGAGCTTCAAATGACCAAATCTTCTTCGGCCAAGTCTTTCTCTGCGAAATTGCTGACGAGTAGGATCCGCGACACCAGCCTGGCTCTGGGCTTTGCCGCGATCGTCTCGATCGTCGCGACGACCGCGAGCTTCGCCTTCTCGGCCGAGGCGCAGCAGCAGTGCACCGGCGATGCCTTCCGCCTGTGCTCCTCGGAAATCCCCAACGTCCCGAAGATCACGGCGTGCATGATGAAGCATCGCTCTGATCTGAGCGCCGGCTGCCGCGCGGTGATGGACAAGGACCTCGCAAAGGGCGCCTCACGCAAGGTCGCTGACGCCCAGGACAAGCAGTAGGACAACGCGCAACGGCGATCGTTGTTGGCTCCCCTCGCGATGTGCTCCCGGCGTCAAGCCGGGGCCACGCGCGCCAGTCCCGCTCGGCAATAAAGCCGTTGCGGCTCCAGGATCGTCGCACTAGCTTCGCCCGCACATCCTTGGGGTAAGAGGCATTACGCGATGACCAGATTTCTTTTCATTGTTTCTTTGATTCTGTGCGCATCGAGCGCCTCAGCGCAACAGCAGCCCGGCCACGATGCCTGCGCGCGCGATGTGACGCGCTTCTGCCGTGCCGTGATGAACAATGGCGATGGCGCCGTGCTCGCTTGCCTCAAGCAGAACCGTACCCGCCTCAGCAAAGCCTGCGACAAGGTGTTGACGGATCACGGGCAGTAAGACGTGCCGTCGCAGCCCGGCTGAGCGAAATCCGGGGTCTGCCCGCGCGGTGAGATCGTCCCGGATTGCGCTTCGCGCCATCCGGGCTACAGGCCAAAACCTACGTGCTGCTTCCCGCCGCGCTCGCGACCACCGGCAGCACCTCGGCGCCGGCACGATCCGGCGTCTCTTCCTTCCAGCGCACCGAGCCGAACGGACGCTCCAGCATGCGGCGGATCCGCACCGGATCGGGGCCGATGTGGAAATCGATCGCCTGTTGATGCAACGCGCGTTCGGACTGCGTCGAGCGGTTGCGCTGGCGCAAGTAATCGAGCCAGGTCGGACAGTGGTAGCGCTCGGTCCACAATTCGGGGTCGGCGATGTCGCGCGCGATCGACCAGCCATAGGCGCCGTTGCGCTGCCGGGAGAGCTGCACGTCCTGCATCACATTGTGGAAGGCGCGTGCATTCTCTTGGCTCACCCTATATTCGATCTCGACCACCAGCGGCCCGCTGCGCGCCGTGAGCGACAGTTTGACTTCCGGATCGGCGAGCACGTCCGCGTCCTCGTTGCGGGCGCCGACGCGCGGCATCGCCAGCCAAATGCCCAGCACCGGCGAGATCAGCATCAGGCTGGCGGCCGTCAGCAGCGCGACCTCGACGCCGGCATAATCGGTGAGATGGCCCCAGCCCCAGGCGCCGATCGCAATGCCGCCGGATATCGAGGCCTGGAACGCCGCGAGCGAACGGCCCGCGACCCAGCGCGGCGCCGAGAGCTGCACGCCGATGTTGAACAGCGCGACCGCCGCCATCCAGACCGCACCGGCGAGCACAAGCGCCGCCGCCGTCAACACCGGCTCCGTGCTCACGGCGAGCGCGGCCATCGCAAATGCCATCGAGATGGTGCAGGCGCGGATCGCCGCTTCACCGCTCATGCGCTTGCGCAATTCATGGATGTTGAGCGCACCGACGACGGCGCCCATGCCGAAGGCACCCAGCATGATGCCGTAGGTCTGCGCGCCGCCATGCAGCAAATCGCGCGCGATCAGCGGCATCAGGGCCATGATGGCGCCGCCGATCAGGCCCATCACCAGCGTGCGCAACAGCACGATCTTGATCGGCGGCGAATTGGTGATGTAGCGGAAGCCCGAGACCATCGCGCGGTTGAGCTTCTCCCGCGGCAGGCGCGAGGGCTCGGTGTTGCGCCGCCAGAGCAGCAGCACCACCAGCAGCGGCAGATAGAGGATCGCGTTGCAGGCAAACGCGGCCACCGCGCCGAGCGAGGCGACGATGACGCCGCCGACCGCGGGACCGAAGCTGCGTGCAATATTGTAGCTGATGCCGTTCAGTGCGACGGCTGACGGCAGTGATTCGGGCGGCACCTGCTCGCTGACCGAGGATTGCCACGCCGGCCCGAACAGCGCATTGCCGCTGCCCACCACGAAGCAGAACACGAGCAGCGTTTCCGGGGTGATCAGCTTGAGCCAGGCCAGCACCGTCAGCGCAGTCGCGCCGATCAGCGCGATCGCGAGCGAAATCAAGGTCACGATGCGCCGGTCATACATGTCGGCGATGGCGCCGGCCGGCATCGAGATCAGCATGATCGGCAGCATCAGCGCGGTCTGCACCAGCGCCACCTTGTCGGCCGAGGCCGCCATCTGCGTCATCGCCCAGGCCGCGCCCACGCCCTGGATCAAGAGGCCAAGATTGGAGAGCAGGCTGGCGAGCCAGATGCGCCGGAACACGGTGTACCGCAGGGGTGCGGCGATGCCGTCGCCGGCGAATTTCTGACGGTTCGGCTGCTCGGTCATATCCCCTTCCATATGGGCTGGCAGAAGTGGTCTTGGAATGGTCTTTGGGTGATTCCGGCAAGTCCAGTGATGCCTGCGAAAGTCCTTCGCTGTCCAGTGGTTAGGCCGCTATAAGCGGCACAAAGACATGGTTTTTCCGGAGAAACATATGAAGCTGTCGCGACGGTCGATCCTGCTGGGAGTAGGCAGCTTGCCTTTCGCGGTTGCGAGCTTGCGGACAGGCGCGCTGGCCCAGACCGTGCCCGCGGCTCAGACTGCCGAGGTGCCGCCGGTCCTGTTCGTCCACGGCAATGGCGAGTACGACGCGCTCTGGATGACGACCTTGTGGCGAATGGAATCCAACGGCGTCGCGCGCGATCGCATGATGGCGATCAACTTCACTGATCCCAATGCGCGGAGCGACGACAAGGTCGAGCAAGCGGGGCGCTCCTCGACCGAGGACCAGCGCCGCGAACTCGCGGCGGCCATCGCGGAATTGAAGCGCCGCGCCGGCGCGGCCCGCGTGGCGCTGGTCGGCAGCTCGCGCGGTGGCTATGCGATTCGCAACGTCATCAGGAACGGCGGTGCCGGCGATGTCAGCCATGCCGTGCTGTGCGGCACACCCAATCACGGCGTGTTCGCGACCGATGACCAGCCGAACAACGAGTTCAACGGCCGCACATTTCTGCGCGGTCTCAACGAGGGCGAGAGCGAGGTGACGCCGGGTGTTGCCTTCCTTACGCTGCGCAGCGACGGCATGGACAAATACGCCCAGGCGGATGGCCGCTTCATCGGCAAGCCCGGCACGCCGACCGGTGTTACCGTCGAAGGGCCGGAGTTGAAGGGCGCCACCAATCTCGTGCTCGGCGCGCTCGACCATCGCGAAGTGGCGTTTCACCCGCGCGCCTTCCGCGAGATCTACAAATTCATTGCCGGCCGCGAGCCCGCGCGCATCGCGATTGTGCCGGAGCAGAGCGTCAGTTTGAGCGGCCTTGTGACCGGTACGCCAGGCGGCGTGTCGACCAATCGCCCGGTGGCAGGTGCAACCGTCGATGTCTTCCGCGTTGATCCTGATACCGGGGAGCGCAAAGGCAGCGCGGTGCACAGCGCGAAGACCGGCGCCGACGGCCGCTGGGGTCCGGCGCAGGTCGAGCCTTCCTGGTTCCTCGAATTCGTCCTGACATCGCCGGACGCGCCGACGACGCATATCTACCGCACGCCCTTCCCGCGCTCGTCCGATGTCGTGCATCTGCGTGCCGCGCGCCCGCTCGGGCCGGCGGACAAGGATGCCGGCGCCGTCGTGATCATGTCACGCCCGCGCGGCTATTTCGGCCTGCCGCGGGACGTGGTGCTGCTCGACGGCAAGGAGCCGGCCGACGTCAAGCCGGGTGTGCCCACGGATTCGGCAGCAACCTTGCGGCTCCCGGCCGCGGAGGCCGGGCGTAACGTCGTGGCCCAGTTCGGCGAAGAACGAATTGTGGCGCGTGCCTGGCCCGCCTCCGAGAACAGGATTGCGATTGCCGAGCTGACTTACTAGCTATTGGCTTGGGTCATATCTGCGGGAGAGAGCCATGAACATCGCCAGTGTGCGTCGGCCCATCATCCCTCCGACCCCGCCGCGTGCGCCCGACGACATGTCGTTTCTCGGCCGGGTCGCGGTCCTCAAGCAGAACATGATCGCGACCTGGGGCCAGCGTGCCTACGAAGAAGAGGTCATCAAGGGCCGCTTTTTCCTCCACAACAGCTTCATTCTGAATCAGCCGAATGCAATTCGGCATGTCCTGCTCAGCAATTATGAAAACTACACGCGCACGCCGGCGGGGATCCGCATGCTGCGTCCGGTGCTCGGCGAAGGAGTTCTGATCGCGGAAGGCCACGCCTGGGCGCATCAGCGCCGTACGCTCGCGCCGGCCTTCACGCCGCGTGCGACCGCAAATCTCGTCCCGCATATGACCGCGGTGCTCGACGAGACCATCACAAAGCTCGATGCGCGAACAAGCGAGCCGGTCGATCTGCGCGAGACGATGCAGCGTATGACGCTGGAGATCGCCGGACGCACGATGTTCTCGTTCGGCATGGACCGTCACGGCCCGACCTTGCGCAACTTCGTCATGGAATACGGCGCGCGGCTCGGACGGCCCTATTTCCTCGACATGCTGCTGCCGGTGTCCTGGCCGACCCCGATGGATTTTGCCCGCGCGCGCTTCCGCAAGCGTTGGACCGAATTCGTCGCGATGCTGATCGCCGAGCGCCGCACGATGGGCAAGAAGGACGGCGCGCCGCCGCGCGACCTGTTCGATCTCATGGACGCGGCGCGCGATCCCGAAACCGGCAAGGGCTTTTCGGACGCGCAACTCGTCGACGAGGTCGCGACCATGATCCTGGCGGGTCACGAGACCACGGCGACGGCGCTGTTCTGGGCGCTCTATCTGCTCGCGCTCGATCCGGAGACGCAGGAGGAAGTTGCCTCCGAGACCCACGGCGAGCACCTCGACAGCATGGCCGACATCGATCGCCAGAAGTTCACCCGTGCGGTGATCGAGGAGACCATGCGGCTCTATCCGCCGGCCTTCCTGGTCGCGCGCGCCGCGCGCGAGAAGGACAATGCGGCCGGCGTCGAGATCGGCAAGGGCGACATCATCATGATCGCGCCCTGGCTGCTGCACCGGCATGAGAAGCTGTGGGATCAGCCGAACGCCTTCATTCCCAAACGCTTCATGTCGAACGAGGCGCCCGACCGTTTCGCTTACCTGCCGTTCGGCGCGGGTCCGCGCGTCTGCATCGGCGCGCCGTTCGCGCAAGCCGAATCCGTGCTGGCGCTGGCCCGGTTGATCGGCGCCTTCCGTATCGAGCTTGCCGACAGGGTTCCGGTGATCCCGCTCGGCGTCGTGACGACCCAGCCGGACCACTCACCCTTGTTCCGCATCACGCGTCGGTGACAGACATTCGTCTGCCCGATGGCGCGATCCACCCCAGATAGAGCCTCCGCCATGAGCGACATCCAGGCCCAGTTTTCCGTTCTGAAGCAGACCGCCGACGCCAAGGTGGTCGACGCGATTGCACACCTCATCGAGAACGGCGAGGATCACGAGCTCAACCGCGTCAATGTCCTCGATTTCTCCAGGCAGCATGGCCTCGACGAAGAGCACACGATCTCCACCTTCCTGCATGCGGCGCGGCTCGGACTGTTCGATCTCGGCTGGAATGTGCTCTGTCCGGGCTGCGGCGGCGTGCTGGGTGCCCATTCGACGCTGAAGGCGCTCAAGCCGGACGATTATCACTGCGCGCTCTGCGCCTGCGGCTACAAGGCGTCGGTCGACGATCAGGTCGAGGTCTCCTTCACCGTCAATCCGCGCGTGCGGCGCATCGCAGCGCACGATCCCGATACGCTTCCGGTGTGGGAATATTTCAAGCAGGTATTCTGGAGTTCCGGCGTCGACTTCAACAAGGAATCCTTCGCGACGCTCGCCAACGAGGTGACGCTCGATACACTCGAGCTTCCGGCGGGCGAGAAAGCGACCATGTCGCTGCAACTGCCGGGCGACTTCATCATCATCTTCGAGCCGGTGACGCACGCAGCCCATTTCATCGACGTCCAGGGCGAGCCGACCAAGGAGCGCCAGCAGTTCGCGATCATGTACAACAAGGTGCAGGCTCCGACAGGGACGACGACCATGCGGCCGGGGCCGCTGCGGCTGTCGCTGGAGAACCAGGCCGGCGTGCGCGTGTTGCCGTCGGTGTTCATCGCGGCCGAGGCGCTCCATCATCTCATCGGCAAGCGCAAGCCGTTCCTCACCGCCAAGCGCATGCTGTCGAACCAGACGTTTCGCGATGTCTTCAAGGCGGACAATCTCAGCCTCGACCAGCGGCTCCAGATCACGTCGCTGACATTCCTGTTCACCGATTTGAAGGGCTCGACCGCGCTCTACGAGCGCGTCGGCGATCTCGCCGCCTTCGATCTCGTGCGCGCGCATTTCCATGCGCTGCTCGAGATCATCTCCTCCGAGAAGGGCGCGGTGGTGAAGACGATCGGCGACGCCGTGATGGCGACCTTCGTCCGCCCCGAGCACGCCATCGTCGCGGGCCTGCGCATGCGGTCCGCGATGGACGAGCTCAACAGGCAGCGCGGCACCGACGATCTCATCGTCAAGATCGGCATCCATGAAGGCCCGTGCCTTGCGGTGATGCTCAACGAACGCCAGGATTATTTCGGCCAGACCGTCAACATCGCCGCTCGCGTCCAGAGCCTGTCGACGGCGCAGGAGATCCACATCACGGGCCCCGTGCTCGATGCGCCCGCAGTCGCCGAGGTGCTCGAGCAGCGCGCGATCAAGCCGATCCAGAAGCAGGCGGCCCTGCGCGGCATCGCCGACAAGATGGTGGTGTACGAGATACCGTGACAGATTGCCGAAAGGTAATGCCCGCGCGGAGCTGACGCACGTTGCGGCGGTTGAGTTTCCCACTCATATAACGCTGGTGGCGGCCGCACCCCCGCGGCTTCATCGTTTTCGGTAGGATCCTATGCTCGACGGCCTGCGCCAATTCATCGCTGACATTGTGGCTCCTCATGCCGCGGATCGTGCTTTCGGCGATGGCGATTACCGGCTTGCGGCCACCGCGCTGCTGGTTCACGTGGTCTCGCTGGACGGTCAGCCGACGGCGACCGAGCAGCGCAAGCTGCACAGCCTGATCGAAAGCCATTTCGGGCTGGATCGCGGTACCGCCGATCGCCTGATTGCGGACGCTACCCAGGTCGAGGGCGAGGCCGTCGACCTCTATCACTTCACCAGCGTCATCATGCGCTCGCTCGACGAAGAGGGCCGCAAGCGCATCGTCCAGATGATGTGGGAGCTGGTCTATGCCGATGGCCAGGTGTCCGAGTTCGAGGATAACGTCGTCTGGCGCGCGTCCGACCTGCTCGGGATCGCCCAGCGCGACCGGATCGACCTCAAGCATGCGGTCGCAAATCGCGCCGGTGGTCAGGTCAAGGACGGCGCCGTCGGGGGTTGAGCCGTCTCGACGCGGTATTATCGGCGGTTGTGCTGACCACATGACGAAACTTTAATATACCCCCGTCGGCCAGCCCGGCCCCGGATTTCCCCGTAAAATCCGTGGTTTTCCTGCTTCCCTGTTGCCCGCTCAAGCAGCCATGCTGCCGGTGACGCTTGCCTGTCGCGCTCGGCCTATGCTCTCGTTCCGCCATTGCGGGGCCAAAAAACTTCAATTCAAGAGACTTCGATCGTGACTGAGCGGGTAACGTTGATCACCGGTGCGTCGGCGGGCATCGGCACGGAGCTGGCGCGTGTGTTCGCCGCCAACGGGCATCGCCTCGCGCTGACGGCGCGACGCGCAGACCGGCTGGAGGCGCTTGCGAACGAGCTCGCCGCCAAGGGTGGCAAGAAGCCGATCGTGATCGCCTGCGACCTGCAGGAGGCGGATGCGGGCGAGAAGATCGCCGCCGCGCTTGCCGCCGAAGACGTCGAGCTCGACCATCTCGTCAACAATGCCGGCTTCGGCGTGTTCGGCGATGCGATCGAGCGCGACCGCGTCGAACAGGTCGGCATCGTCGATGTCAACGTCCGGGCTCTGACGGATCTGTCGCTGCGCTTTGCCGATCAGCTGATCAGGAACAAGGGCGGTCTTCTCAATGTCGGATCGGTCGCGGGCTTTCTGCCCGGCCCCGGCATGGCCGTGTACTACGCGTCCAAGGCCTATGTGATTTCCCTCACCGAGGCCTTGCGGGCGGAGCTCGCGCCGCGCGGCGTTCGCGTCACCGTACTTTGCCCGGGTCCGGTGCCCACCGAATTCCAGGCGCGCGCCGGCGTCGGGTCCGGTCATGATACGGCTCTTCTCAACGTGTCTGCCGCCGAAGTTGCGCAACAAGCTTATCGCGGCCTGATGGCCAACAAACGGGCAGTGTTGCCTGGTCTCGGCATCAAGATCGTGCCGTTCGCGCTGCGTTTCTTCCCGCGCGGCTTCATCCTGTCCGCCACCAGCCGGTTCCAGAGGCAGAGGCACTGATTCCTTGTTTTGACGCGTTTTCTTTACGCGAACCGGTACCCACTTCGCTCGAAAACGCTTTAAAGAAAGCTCAGAGCTCCGTAGTGGCCCGGAGCTTGCTTCAATATCGGGACGCGTGTGCGCGAACTCACACGATGTTAACTACCGCTTAGTTATGCTGGCGGTCTGAACCGATAGCACTCGCAGAGGCCATGTCGTTCCGGACGGACAGGTTTGGTGGCGCAGAATTGGTGCCCTTCCCAAGAAGGACGCCGAGCGCCGCCGCCTCCGAAGCCCGGTTGCCGGTTCTGATCATCCTGCATCAGGAATCCTCGACGCCCGGCCGCGTCGGCAATGGGCTGCGCGCGCTCGGCCATCGCCTCGACATTCGCCGGCCGCGCTTCGGCGATCCCCTGCCCGACACGCTCGACCAGCATGCCGGCGCTGTTTTTTTCGGCGGTCCGATGAGCGCCAACGATCCCGACGACTACATCCGCCGCGAGATCGACTGGATCGAAATTCCGCTCCGCGAACAGCGGCCGTTCCTTGGTATCTGCCTCGGCGCGCAGATGCTGGCGATGCAGTTGGGGGCCCGCGTCGCACCGCATGCGCAGGCGCTGACCCAGATCGGCTACTATCCGATCCGCCCGACCGCGGCGGGCCACGCGCTCTGCCCGAATTGGCCGGCGCAGGTCTATCACTGGCATCGCGAAGGATTTGAACTGCCCGTCGGCGCTGAGCTGCTTGCGGAAGGCGATGATTTTCCGATCCAGGCGTTCCGCACCGGCAATGCTTTCGGGGTGCAGTTTCATCCTGACGTGACCTGCGCGATGATGCATTGCTGGACCACGCGCGGCTATGACGGCCTCAGCGCGCCCGGCGCGCGCGAGCGGCATCATCATTTCGCGGACCGTGCCGTGTACGACGTTGCGGAGCGGGCCTGGCTCGATCATTTCATCGATGGCTGGCTGGCGCGCCGGCAGGTGCTGGCGCAAGCCGCCGAGTGATCGCGCCTCTGCGCAAGGCCTTCGCGCAAGGCCTTGCCTGATCCCTGGATATGCTAGGCTCGTTCCTAACGAGCGCGCGCGAACGCGTGCCGGCAGACACAGGGAGAGCGTCATGGCCTATGAACACATTTTGTATGAGGTGAGCGACAAGGTCGCGACCATCACGCTCAATCGCCCTGATCGCATGAATGCGTGGACGCCGACGATGGAGCGCGACGTGCGCCATGCGATGGAAGCATCGAGCGCCGATGACGATGTCCGCGTCATCGTGCTCACCGGCGCGGGCCGCGCCTTCTGCGCCGGCGCCGACATGGATGCGCTGAAGGGGCTCGACCCCAACGACGTCAGGCGTGCCTCGAACCTGCCGCCCTTCGACATGAATCGCCGGCCGGACTGGCAGACGCGTTACGGCTTCTATCCATCGATCGGAAAACCCGTCATCGCCATGCTCAACGGCGCGACCGCCGGCATCGGCCTCGTGCACGCGCTTTATTGCGACCTGCGCTTTGCCGCCGACAATACCGTCTTCACGACAGCCTTCGCGCGGCGCGGACTGATCGCCGAGCATGGCATGTCCTGGATGCTGCCGCGCATCGTCGGCCACGCCAATGCGATGGATCTGCTGCTCTCGGCCCGCCGCGTGTCGAGCGAGGAGGCGCTGCGGATCGGCCTGGTGAACCGGCTCTGCTCGCCGGAGAAGCTGCGCGAGGAGACCTACGCCTATGCGCGCGACCTCGCCGACATGGTTTCCCCGAGCGCGATGGCCGTGATCAAGCGCCAGCTCTACGAGGTGCCGTTCCAGACCCTGGCGGAGGCCACGATCGAGGCCAACCGCGAGATGATGGTCGCGTTGAACGGCAGCGATTTCCGGGAGGGGGTCGCGAGCTTCATGGAGAAGCGGCCGCCGAGGTTCACGGGGAAGTAGGGGGGCTGGCTGAACTCGGGGAAAAGGTCCGCCGTCGCCCTTCGGGCTATGGCGGGACAGCCTTCGCTCACTTCGCTACGAGGGAGCTTGGCTGGCTTGCCTAGCGGTAGCTCGCGAATGTCAGTGATGGTGGATGGGGTCCGCCGTCGCCCTTCGGGCTATGGCGGGACAGCCTTCGCTCGCTTCGCTACGAGGGAGCTCGGCTGGCTTGCCTAGCCGTAGCTCGCGAAGCGAGCGAAGGCTGGTGGAGCCAGGCGGGATCGAACCGCCGACCTCGTCATTGCGAACGACGCGCTCTCCCAGCTGAGCTATGGCCCCGTTTGGCGGCCGCTCTGGTGAATGCGGCCGACAACCGGGCGCCATTTAAGTCCCCGCCAAGGTCAAGTCAAGGACGGGTGTGACCCGGTTTTAACCATCCCCGGCACTGACTTCCCTTGTTTGGGCCGGGGGGAACCGATATCTAGCAAAAAGCGTCAATCCCGACCGAAAGCCAGAGTCTTCAATGCGTGCCGTTCTCGACATCGTCATCATCGTGCTCGACCTCTACGTCTGGCTGCTGATCGCCTCCGCGATCCTGTCCTGGCTGATCGCTTTCAACGTCGTGAACACCCGCAACCAGTTCGTTTCGGCGGTGGCGGAGTTCCTGTACCGGATCACCGAGCCGGTGCTGGCGCCGATTCGCAATTTCCTGCCCAGCCTCGGCGGCCTCGATATCTCGCCGATCATCCTGATCCTGCTCATCATGTTCATCGAGCGGGTGATCCTGTATTACATCTACCCGAACGTGATCTAAGCAGGCGGGAGCGCCTTGGTTGCGAAAGAGGCCTTCAAGGAACCCTGGCGCTATTCGGTCGCAGGAATCAGCATCGCGCTGCGGGTGACGCCGCGCGGCGGCCGCGACGACATCGACGGGATCGAGCAATTGGCCGACGGCCGCAGCGTGCTCAAGGTGCGGGTGCGCGCGATCGCCGATGGCGGCGAGGCCAACAAGGCCGTTCTGGTGCTATTGGCGAAATCGCTCGGCGTCCCCAAGGCCAGTGTAAAGCTGCTATCCGGTGCCACCTCGCGGCTGAAGCAGATCGCGGTCGACGGCGATCCGGCGCGACTCGGCGAAGCCCTGCGCAAGCTCGCCCAAGCCAGATCGGCAGACGCCAAACCGACAGACCAAGGGAACTGACATGACGGCCAAGATCATCGATGGAAAAGTCATCGCTGCGGAACTCCGCGCGCGCGTCGCTGACGAGGTTGCCCGCGTCAAGCGCGAACACAATCTGGTGCCGGGCCTCGCGGTGGTTCTGGTCGGCAACGACCCCGCCAGCGAGGTCTATGTCCGCTCCAAGCACACCCAGACGCAGGCGGCCGGCATGGCCTCGTTCGAGCACAAGCTGCCGGCCGACGTGTCGCAGGCCGATCTGCTGGCCGTCGTCGCAAAACTCAACCGCGATCCCGCCGTGCACGGCATTCTGGTGCAACTGCCGCTGCCGAAGGGCCTGAACACCGAGGCCGTCATCAACGCCATCGATCCCGCCAAGGATGTCGACGGCCTGCATCCGAACAATGCCGGCCGGCTCGCCGGCGGCTTTGAAGCGCTGTCGCCTTGCACGCCGCTCGGCTCGATCATCCTGACCAAGAGCGTCCACGCCTCGCTTGAAGGCATGAATGCCATCGTGATCGGCCGCTCCAATCTGGTCGGCCGTCCGCTGGTGCAATTGCTGCTCAACGAGAATGCCACGGTGACCATCGCGCATTCGCGCTCGCGCGATCTGCCCGGGCTCGTGAAGCGCGCCGACCTTGTTTATGCCGCGGTCGGCAAGCCGGAGATGGTGCGCGGCGACTGGTTGAAGCCGGGCGCGACCGTGATCGATATCGGCATCAACCGTATCCCCAAGGACGACGGCAAGACCCGTCTCGTCGGCGATGTCGCGTATCAGGAAGCACTCGCCGTTGCCGGCGCGATCACGCCGGTGCCGGGTGGCGTTGGCCAGATGACGGTCGCCTGCCTGCTGGTGAATACGCTGCGCGCGGCGTGCGCGATCGCAGGGCTGCCGAAGCCGGCGGGTTAGGTTTTCTTCACCTCTCCCCGCTTGCGGGGAGAGGTCGGAATTCAAGCGTAGCCTGAATTCCGGGTGAGGGGGACTGTCCGCGAATCTAAGTCTCACCGTCCTTGCGGAGACTCCCCCCTCACCCCGACCCTCTCAGCGCGAGCGAAGCTCGTCGCGGCCCCGCAAGCGGGGCGAGGGAGCAGAGCTCACGCCTTCTTTTTCTTCTCGCGCTCGATGCCTTCGAGGATCAGCTTCTGCGCGTCTTCCGGGCCGCCCCAGCGCAGAATCTTCACCCACTTGCCCTTCTCGAGATCCTTGTAGTGCTCGAAGAAGTGCTGGATCTGCTGCAGCGTGATGTCGGGCAGGTCGGAGTACGACTTCACCTTGTCGTAGCGCTGCGTCAGCTTCGACGACGGCACCGCGAGAATCTTCTCGTCGCCGCCGGCTTCGTCTTCCATGAACAGCACGCCGACCGGGCGCACGCTCATGACGGCGCCGGGGATGATGGCGCGGGTGTTGATGATCAGCACGTCGCAGGGATCGCCATCATCGGACAGCGTGTGCGGGATGAAGCCGTAGTTACCGGGGTAACGCATCGGCGTGTAGAGGAAGCGGTCGACAACGAGCGTGCCGGCTTCCTTGTCCATCTCGTATTTGATCGGTTCGCCGCCCACGGGGACTTCGATGATGACGTTGACGTCGTGGGGTACGTTTTTTCCGATCGAGACCGCATCGATACGCATTCAAGGCTCCGTTGTTGCCGAGGTTAAATCGCGCCCGGCAGCGATTTTGGCGCTGTCATACGCGGGCTTGGCGCGCCAATCCATCGTGTTTTTGTGAAATAATGAATCCAGCGACTACCGGCTCAAAAGGCAACGGTATCGACGGATGGGAAGCGCTGCCGGCTAGACTTTCAGCAGCTCAATTGGTCCAAGCGAAGGCAACCTTGTCGAGCGACTTCGGCCCGAAACGCTCGGAGGAGCGCGCCACCATGCGGCCGCCCAAGGCGCGGTAGAACTCGGTCGCTGGATCGTTGTCCGAGAGCGCCCACACCACCATGCTCTTCAGGCCGCTCTGCATCAGGTCGCGGCGGGCTGCGGTGAACAGGCGGCGGCCGAAGCCGAGACCCTGGAATTCCGGACGCAGATAGAGCTCGTAGATCTCGCCGTCGAAGTGCAGGCTGCGGGCGCGGTTGCGGCCGTAATTGGCATAGCCGGCGATCTTGTCGCCGAACACGAGCACGCTGACGCGGCTGCCTTTGCGAATCGCACTGTCCCACCACTGCGGACCGCGGCGGTTGATCAGCTTTTCCAGTTCGCCGCCGGGAATGATGCCCTGATAGGCGGAGCGCCAGGCTTCGTCATGGGTGGACGCCACCGCAGTTGCATCTGCAGCTTTGGCCGGCCGGACCTCGATCAGGGTTGTGCTCATGGATACGATCAAACCAAGTCGCCGCGCCGGCGGCAAGACCTATCGTTAATTATCGGTTAACGTGTGGATTTTGTGCATCAGTATTTTAACCATGTTGTACCGAAAGAAGACAAGACGCCATTTCGAACGGCACCGGCCTGCCATTGCCGGTGCAAAACTGCCCTGCGGCAACCAATGAACCGCGATGGCAACGCAAAAAGTCCGCCGAAAATGATTCGTTCCTGCAGATCCGTCGCTGTCCGTGTTCGCCTGCGGCGATTCATGCGCCTCTTCAACATCTTCGCCCTCCTGCCTGTGCTGGCCTTGTTGATGGCGTCCCCTCTGTGCGCGCAGGTCACGTTTGGGTCATCGGGTGAGGAGGGCGAGCCGCTTCGCCGGCAACAATGGCGCGTGCCATCGCCGGATACCGACGTTGCCGCGCATGCGCTGCTGTTTCGTCCCGTTGGCGCCGGTCCGTTCCGGCTTGCGGTGATCGCGCATGCCTCGACGCAGAATGTGCTGCGTCGGGCGCAAATGCCGCAGCCTGAATACCGCGCGCTGGTCGCGTTTCTCGTCGCGCACGGCTTCGCCGTGCTGGTGCCGGAGCGGCTCGGCCATGGTGCGACCGGCGGCCGCTATGTCGAGGACCAGGGCGGCTGCGACGAGGCGGATTACGCGCGCTCGGGTCGCGCGACGGCCACCGAAATTTCGCTCGCGCTGGATTTTTTGCGAAAGCAGGATTTCGTTCGTCAAGACTCGGCCGTCGTGCTCGGCCATTCCGCCGGCGGTTGGGGGGCGTTGGCGCTCGCGAACGCCGATCCGAACGCGATCTCCGCGATCATCGCGCTTGCGCCGGGGCGCGGTGGCCACGCCAACGACGAACCGAACCGGATCTGCGCGCCGCAGACGCTTCTCGCCGCGGTGGCCGAGTTCGGCAAGGCGGCGCGCATTCCGGTCACATGGCTCGTGGCGACCAATGACAGCTATTTTGCGCCGGCGTTCTCGCGCCAATTGGCCGATGCGTTTCGCGGTGGAGGCGGCAAGGTGGACTTCCGCACATTGCCGGCCGTCGGCAGCGAGGGGCATTGGATGATCGAGAGCGAAGCCGGCGTCAAAGCCGCCAGCCGCGAGCTCGGGCTTGCGCTGAACCAGTCCAAACCTGCGGCGGCCAAGAAGCCATGACGCTGTATCTCCTGGTCAAATACCTCCATGTGCTGGGCGCCATCGTCATTCTCGGCACTGGCACCGGCATCGCCTTCTTCATGCTGATGGCGCACCGCACGAGCGACGCCGAATTCATCGCGCGTACCGCTTCGGTGGTGGTGATTGCGGACGCGATCTTCACGCTGTCGGCCGTGATCCTCCAGCCGGTGACGGGCGGCCTGCTGATGATGCTTTCGGCCATGCCGATCACGGAACGCTGGCTGCTGGCCTCGCTTGGGCTCTACGTCTTTGCGGGCCTGTTCTGGGTCCCCGTCGTCTTCATGCAGATCGAGATGCGCGATCTCGCGCGCAAGGCGGCCGAGCAGCGCGGCGCTCTGCCTGAACGCTACTTCGTGCTCTACCGCCGCTGGTTCGCGTTCGGTTTCCCCGGCTTCGGCGCGACGATGTTGATCCTGTGGCTGATGATCGCGAAACCGTTTTGAGAGATGCGATGACCCAGCCAACCGTTTTGGTGCTCGGCGCCTCCGGCCTGATCGGGCGCTTCGTCACCGACGATCTGCGCGTGCGGGGATTTCGCGTGGTCGGCGTCGCACGCAGCCTGTCGCCCGCGCAGAAGATGAGCGCACGGGACATCGAGCAGCCGATCTTGTCGCTCGACGCAGCCGCGCTGATGCGCCTCTTCCGCGAGCATGCCGTCGACGTCGTCGTGAACTGTCTTGGCGTGCTCCAGGATGGTCCCGGCAGCGACACCGGCGCGGTGCATCGCGATTTCGTCGCGCGCCTGCTTGAGGCGATCGCCGACAGCGGCCGCGCGATCCGGCTGGTGCACATCTCGATCCCCGGGACCGCGGAGGCGGATCGCACCGCCTTCGCGACGACCAAGCGCGAGGCCGAACGCCTGATTGCAACCTCCGGCATTCCCCACGCTGTCCTGCGGCCCGGCTTCGTCGTCGCACCGTCAGCCTATGGCGGCAGCGCCATGCTGCGTGCGCTCGCCGCCTTCCCGCTCGACCTGCCGCAGAAGGAGATGTCGACGCCATTCCAGTCCGTCGCAGTCGAGGACATTTCGGCCACCATCGCCTGGCTCGCCGCGCGCGATATCGACGACGCCTCAGTCAAAGCCGTGACGTGGGACCTGATGCAGGCCGAGCCGGTCACCATGGTGGGCGTCATCAAACAGTTCCGCCACGCCTTCGGCACAGCCGGCTGGCCGCGCCTCGTGATGCCATCCTTCATGCTCGATCTCGGCGCGAAGATCGGCGATCTAGCCAATTATCTCGGCTGGGTGCCGCCGATGCGCTCCACCGCCATCGCCGAGCTGCGCCGCGGCGTGACTGGCGATCCCTCCGCCTGGATCGCCGCCACGGGCATCGCGCCGAAGACGTTGACTGATGCGATCGGGCGCCATCCCGCCACCATCCAGGACAAATGGTTCGCGCGGCTGTTCCTGATCAAGGCGCTGATCTTCGCCAGCCTCGTTGCGTTCTGGCTTGTCTCCGGCTTCATCGCGCTGTTCGTCTCCTACCGCGCCGCCGCCGGCATCCTGACCGCGCACAATTTTTCGCCCGCGCTGGTCGATCCCATCACCATCGGCACCAGCCTGATGGACATGAGCATCGGCGCGCTGATCGCCTTCCGCCGCACCGCGGCGATCGGCCTGCTCGCAGGCATCGTCGCCTCGCTCGGCTATATGTTCGGCGCGGCAATCCTCACGCCCGACCTCTGGATCGAGCCGCTCGGCGCGCTGGTGAAGACAGGCCCCGCGATCGTGCTGATGCTGGCCGCGCTTATGATGCTGGATAATCGATAGCGTTTTCACGCGAAGTGGATCCCGGTTCGCGCCCAGAAAACGCGTAAGATAGAGAGACTGATGAGCAAATGGCCCGATGATGACGTAATTCTGTTCGACGGCGTCTGCATCTTCTGCTCGCGCTGGGTCCGCTTCGTCGCCAAGCGCGACACGTCGAAGCGGTTTCGCTTCACGCCGATCCAGTCGGATTATGGGGCGCGGCTTGCCCGTACGTTTGGCATCGATCCTGACGATCCCGACACCAATGCCGTGGTTCATGACGGAGAGGTCTTTATGAAGTCCGACGCCGCGCTGATCGTGCTGTCGCATCTGCCGGGATGGCGTTGGGTGCGCGCGTTGTTCGCCGTGCCAAAACTGCTGCGAGACCCCGTGTACAGCCTCATCGCGCGCAATCGCTACCGCATCTTCGGCAAGTACGACGCCTGCTTCGTTCCCGATGCGGATTTGCGGGCGCGGGTGATTGAGTGACGTAGCCGGCGCTTACGGCTTGCCTGAAGCCGCCAGCACTTCCTTCGCCGCGCGCTCCCCGCTGTCCCTGGCGCCATGCGCCGTCGTGAAGAAGCTTGGCGACGTCGCTTCTCCCGCGAAGAACAGCCGCCCATCCACCGGCGCGGCCAGCACCGCGCGGTCTCCAGCGTGCCCTGGCAGTGCGTGTGAATACGATCCTCTCGCGAAGGGGTCGTGGGCCCAGCGCGACTCGTAGAGCGGCTTGAGCTTTCGCCTGATGTCGTTGCCGAGGAAGCCTGCGATCTCGTCGATGCTGTGCGCGGCAATGGCGCCGTCGCCGGCGTCTTCCAGCCCGCGGGCAAAGCTGCCGCCGAAAAAGCCTTCGATGCAGGGCTGTCCGAACGGGCGGATGTGATAGGTGCCCATCTCGGTGCGCATGGTGGCGCCGCGCAGATTGCCCTCTTTCGGAAAGGCTTCTGCATCGTCGAGCGCCAGCGTCACCTTGTCGTCGACGCCGAGCGGCAGGCCGGCTGCCGCATCGACCTTGGCGGGCAGCGGCGGTGAGAAGCGGATCGCCTCATCGGCGATCAGATTGGTCGGAACGGTGACGATCACCTTGTCGGCGGTCAGCGTACCCTGCGATGTCTCGATGCGGAGGCGCTGGCCGGAATGATCGATCAGCGTGACATTGCAGCCCAGGGCCACCGGGCAGGGGGCGCCATAGGCCGCGATCAGTGCGCCATAGCCACGGCGGACGCGCCAGTTGAGATCGCTGTCCTCGTAGGCGTCCCAATCCAGTGTCGACATGTCCTTCAGTTCGCAGCCGTTGATGTAGGTCGAGACGGCGTCGATCATGGGATTCCAGCGATTGCCCGGATCGAGGCTCAGGCTTGCGGGCTCGTCCTTGCCCTTTTGCGCGGCCTGCCACAGCCGCTCGTAGAATGCGTCCATCGCGCGCATGAAATCGTCGCGCTCGGTCTGCGGAAACGCGTTGCCGAAGGCGCGCTCGCGCCAGGGCGGCAGGTCCTTGTTGACCTCGAAGCCGAGCTGCTTGGCGATGTCGACGAAGGAATTCTTGTCGGCCGAGTGCAGCCAGCCGCAGCCGACGTCGAAGGTCACCTCAGGCGAGGCCTGCACGGTCCAGGCACGTCCGCCAATCCGGTCGCGCGCCTCCAGCACGATCATGGAGAGGCCGGAGCCATGCAGCGCATGCGCCGCGCCGAGGCCGGCTGCGCCGGCGCCGATGATCGCGACGTTGACGGAGGAGGGCAGGGAGGTCATCAGCGGGCTCTAGCACGTTCGCGAAGAGCGCTGAAGCCACCACAAAGTGAGGTGTCATCACCCGCCTTGTGCGCACGTTGTGCACTGGGGCGAGTGATCCATCTTCGTAGGGTGGGCAAAGGCGCTCTTGCGCCGTGCCCACCATTGTCGACCGGGATTTCAAGTGGTGGGCCCGCTACGCTTGGCCCACCCTACGGCACTACGGTATGGAGCGGCTTACGCCACCGCTTCCTTGGACTTTTCCGCGCGCTTGCGCTCGTTCGGGTCGAGGTGCTTCTTGCGCAGGCGGATCGACTTCGGCGTGACCTCGACGAGCTCGTCGTCCTCGATATAGGCGAGCGCCTTTTCCAGCGTCATGCGGATCGGCGGGGTCAGGCGCACCGCTTCGTCCTTGGACGTGGTGCGGATGTTGGTGAGCTGCTTGCCCTTGAGCACGTTGATCTCGAGATCGTTGTCGCGGGTGTGCTCGCCGACGATCATGCCCTTGTAGACCTTCCAGCCCGGCTCGATCATCATCGGGCCGCGGTCTTCCAGCTTGAACATGGCGTAGGCCACCGCTTCGCCCTGGTCGTTGGAGATCAAGACGCCGTTGCGGCGGCCCTGGATCTCGCCCTTGTACGGGGCGTAGCCGTGGAACAGGCGGTTCATGATCGCCGTGCCGCGGGTGTCGGTGAGCAGTTCGCCCTGATAACCGATCAGGCCGCGGGTCGGCGCGTAGAACACCAGGCGCAGGCGGTTGCCGCCGGACGGCTTCATCTCGACCAACTCGGACTTGCGCTCGCTCATCTTCTGCACGACGACGCCGGAATGCTCCTCGTCGACGTCGATCACGACTTCCTCGATCGGCTCCATGGTGGCGCCGGTCGCTTCGTCCTTCTGGTACACGACGCGCGGGCGCGACACCGAGAGCTCAAAACCTTCGCGGCGCATGGTCTCGATCAGGATCGCGAGCTGCAATTCGCCGCGGCCCGAGACTTCCATCGCGTCCTTGTCGGAGGCTTCGACGACGCGCAGCGCGACGTTGCCTTCGGCTTCACGCAGCAGACGGTCGCGGATCATGCGGCTCGTCACCTTGTCGCCTTCAGTGCCGGCGAGCGGGGAGTTGTTGACGATGAACGACATCGACACGGTCGGCGGATCGATCGGCTGCGCCGGCAGCGGCACCTCGACGGTCGGATCGCAGAAGGTGTCGGCGACGGTGCCCTTGGTCAGGCCGGCAATGGCGACGATGTCGCCGGCTTCGGCTTCATCGAGCGGCGTGCGCTCGAGACCGCGGAATGCCAGGATCTTGGTGATGCGCCCGGACTCGACCAGCTTGCCGTCGGCATGCAGCACCTTGACCTGCTGGTTCGGCTTGAGCACGCCGGACGAGATGCGGCCGGTGATGATGCGGCCGAGATAGGGGTTGGCTTCCAGGATGGTGCCGATCATCCTGAACGGACCTTCCTCGACCGTCGGCGGCGCGACGTGGCGCAGGATCAGGTCGAACAGCGGCTCCATACCCTTGTCCTGCGGACCCTCGGGGCTTTCAGCCATCCAGCCCTGCTTGGCCGACCCGTACAGGATCGGGAAGTCGAGCTGCTCCTCGCTGGCGTCGAGCGCCGCGAATAGGTCGAACACCTCGTTGATGACTTCGGTCGGGCGCGCGTCGGGGCGGTCGACCTTGTTGATGACGACGATCGGCTTCAGGCCGACCTTGAGCGCCTTGGAGACCACGAATTTGGTCTGCGGCAGCGGGCCTTCGGCGGCGTCGACCAGCACCAGGGCGCCGTCCACCATGTTTAGGATGCGCTCGACCTCACCACCGAAATCGGCGTGGCCGGGGGTGTCGACGATGTTGACGCGGGTGTCCTTCCACTGCACCGAGGCCGCCTTGGCCAGGATGGTGATGCCGCGCTCACGCTCCAGATCGTTGGAGTCCATGGCGCGATCCGTCACCTTCTGGTTCTCGCGGAACGTACCGGATTGCTGGAGGAGTTTGTCGACCAGGGTCGTCTTGCCGTGGTCGACGTGGGCGATGATGGCGACGTTACGAAGGTTCATGAGTGAGCTTCTTTGCGGTCGGACAATGGGTTAAGCGCGATCTCGCCGGTCGGACCGGGACCTCTTCTCGAAACAACGCTGGAAGACTGGAAACGGGCGCTTTCCGCCCAAAAAGGGCCGCCCGGTCATCTCGACCAGGCACCCTACGCGTTGCGGCGCAATATATGCAAAAACCGCCAAAAAACAATGTGTTCTTTGCTAGTTGGTTGACTGAATTTTGTCAGGGAATCTCCGGGGGTTAGGGTAAATTCAGCACCAAACCGGCCTTTGCTCGGGGACGGGGCCTCGATCAGCCCTGCGCCGAGCCGGGGCTGGTCTCCTCGGTCGGATAGACCCCGCGCAGCACTTCCTCGAAGTGCATCTTCACCGCGTCGTTGCACAGGCAGGCGCGCAGGCGCAAGCCGTCGAGATTGCGGACCAGGATCGCGCCGCGTCTTGTATCGAGCACGCCCTCGGCCTTGAACGACTGGAGCACGCGGCTCGCATAGCTGCGGCCGACCCCGAGCAGCGTCGCGAGTTGCTCATGCGTCAGCGGCACGCTGCTCTCGTCGCCGGTCCGCTCCATCGCCGCAATGATCCACTTGGCCGTACGCTGCTCGATGGAGTGGATGGCGTTACAGGCGGTGGACTGGAACATCTGCGCCAGCATGCAGTCGGCATAGCGGGCGAAGATGTTGCGCAGCGAGGCCGAGCGCATCTTGGCAGCGTCCAGCTTGGCGACGTGAATGCGCGCGAATGGTCCGCCGAATTTCACGCAGATGCGGGTATAGGCCGGCAAAAATCCCTCGCTGACGATGCCGCCCACTGCGCCTTCGCGGCCGACCAGGATGGTCTCGACGTCGCGGCCGTCCTCATTGGGAACGAGAAATGTCGCGAGCGACGGCCCACAGGGGAAGTGCACGACCTGGACATCGTCGCCGGGACTGTAGAGCAGCTCGTTGGCCCCGGCGGTGTCCAGGGTGACGTGCGGTGCCAGCAGCGCGTAGTCAGCCGGACTCAAGCGCCGCAGCAGATTGTTGGCCGGCCGGCTGCCGACTTCGGTTGTCTTGCTGATACGCGCGTCCATCGTAAATCCCCTGCTCTCCTTTCAACACTAGCGAGGTCCGATCATGGGCTATGTGCACAAGTGGACAGACGTGAAAACTGTTCTGTGGTGAGTTTCGTTCCGGGAACCCTCCGATCGCTGGGCGCAGGCGTCGGGATGAGGCTGTCCTCGATCGGTAAGAACATGCAGCCCTCGATATCCACCATCATGATACCTGCTCCCCCGGACGGCTCGACCGGCATGCCCGCCGATGTTCTGATCGTTGAGGACGATCCGATCATTGCGATCGATTTCGAGGATCGCCTGCTCGGATTTGGCGTGAGGAGCGTGCGCACCGTGGGGTCGGTGGCGCAGGCGCTGGCGGCGATCGCAGCGCGCGCGCCGGATTTCGCGCTGCTCGACGTCGAGCTCGGCCGCGAGAAAAGCTTTGCCGTCGCCGACCGGCTGGCGGCTGCGCAAATTCCCTTCGTCTTCGTGACGGGCTACGGCGCCGAGGATCGGATCGCTCCCGAATTCAAGACGCGGCCGCGGCTGCAAAAGCCGTGTTCGAGCGAAGCGCTGGAGGCCGCGCTGCGCTCGGGCGGCTCCTGATCGCCCGTCGGCGTTCTCCCGGCTTCAGGCCAATTTCGGATCGAGCGTGGTCGACCACAGCGCGACGTCGGCGCGGTCGCGCAAGGTCACCGTCATCTGGCCGGATGCGCCGTCGATCTTGACGTGACCGAAGAACTGCATGCCTGCGGACGGCGGCAGGTTCTGGTTGTCCTTGCCCGGCGCTTTGACGAAGCGCACCTCTGGCCCAAAGGTGTTGTCGAGCGCGTTCGGACCGAAGGTGCCCGCATGCAGCGGGCCCGAGACGAATTCCCAGAACGGCTCGAACTCCTGGAATTGCGCCTTGTTCGGATCGTAATAATGCGCGGCGGCGTAGTGCACGTCCGCGGTCAGCCACACCGTGTTGTTGATCGGCGCCATCTTGATGAAGCGCAGGATGTCGGCGATCTCGAACTCGCGGCCGCGCACCGGGCCGTCGCCCTGCGCAATGGCTTCCGATCCGCCCTTCGGCGTGTCCGACACGACGAGACTGATAGGCATGTCGGAGGCGATCACTTTCCAGGTCGCACGCGAATTCAGAAGGCCGCGCTTGAGCCAGGCGACCTGGTCCGGGCCGAGAAAATAGCTCGCGGGCCCGTAAGCGGTTTCGAGATTGGCGCCGTTCGGGCCGCGATAGCTGCGCTCGTCGAGCACGAACACGTCGAGATGCGGGCCGTAGGAGATCTGGCGATAGACGCGGCCCGGCTCAACGATGCTCTCCCGCATCGGATACATCTCGTGAAAGGCGCGGCCGGCGCGGGCTGCCAGCAGGGAGATGTCGCGCACCTTGTAGGACGCCGGCAACTCCTTCGACAGCGACCAGTTGTTGGTCACTTCATGGTCGTCCCACTGCACGAAGATCGGCACTTCGGCATTGAAGGCGCGGACGTTGTCGTCGGTGAGATTGTATTTGTGTGCGGCGCGGTACTCGTCCAGCGTCTCCGCGACCTTGGCCTTTTCGGGGATGGTGACGTTCTTCCAGGTCTTGCCGTCGGTGAGCTTCACCTCGGATTCGATCGGACCGTCGGCATAGATCGTGTCGCCGGAATGCAGGAAGAAATCCGGGCGATGCTTGCGCATCGCGGAGAAAGTGAACATGCCGCCATCATCGGGATTGATGCCCCAGCCTTGCCCTGCGACGTCGCCGCCCCAGACGAAGCTGACGTCGCGACGGTCGGCCGGAGCGGTGCGGAAGCGGCCGACCACCGGCTCGCCCTCGATCGCGGTATGCGAGAGATCGCGAAAGCGGACGCGATAGAAGATGTCCTGTCCGCCCGGCAGGTTCTCGATCAGCATCTTCGCGGTGAAGTCGCTCTCCGGCAGTGCCGCGATCGGCGGCAGTGCGCGGACATCCTTGAAGGACTCGGTCGTGGCCACCTCGACCAGCATCTGCGATGGCCGGTCAGTGCGCGCCCAGACCACGCCACCGTCGACCGTGACGTCGCCGGACTGCACGCCATGCGTAACCGCCGGCCGGTCGGCCGCGCGCGAGAGATGGGGCATCGCGATCGCGCCGAGTGCGCCGGCGCTGGTGGTGAGGAAGCGGCGGCGGGAGAATTTGATGTTCATGGCGGCTTCGCTTTTTGTCTCGTGCGCATCTCGCGTCGTCATTCCGGGACGGTCCGAACGACCGGACCCGGAATCTCGAGATTCCGGACTCGCGCTGCGCGCGCTCCGGAATGACAGCGAAAGCTATACTGAGACAGTATGACGCAGCAATAACGCGGCAAGCGTTTACGCGTTGCCGGCGGCCCTGAATTGCGCGCCTGCGCGCTGCAGGCTTTGCGGCATGGCAAACAGCACGGCCTTGCGGTCGGCGACGGCGGCGTGGAACTGGTCGAGCACGATGTTGATGGCGGTGAGCCCGCCCTCTTCGATCGCGCCGTGATCGAAGCAGCGCAGCGTGTCGCGCAGGATTTCGTCAGCCTCGGTTTGCATCTGGTCGAGCTCGTCGGTCGTCTCGCTCTTGCGCGCCGCCGCGATCAGGTCGAACAGGCGGTCGCGCAAATGGCTGTTGTTGTCGCGCTCGTCCTTCTTCAGGTAGCCCGCGAACCAGGCGCCGATCGAGCCCATCGCCGAGAGCGCCATCAGGGTCCACCAGATGTAATCGCTGTATTTGTCGAGGAAGGTCTTTTCCTCGCCGTCGACGAAGGCGGCGGCGCCCGGATGCACGGGGATCACCGCATCCTTGTCGGTGTCGGGCGTCTCGATCTTCGCCGCCATCGGGAATTCCGCCACCAGTTGCTGGCGCACGGCGAAGAGCTGGCGCGTGAATGCCGCGATGGTGGTATCGGACACCCCTTTGCGCGCCACGATGTGGTGCGAGAAGCTGATGGTCTTGACCTCGTCATCGGGGCGATCGGGCGAGCCGCCATAGGTGCCGGCGGGAATCTCCGATGCTTCGTAGACGGGATGGTTTTGCGCGATCGCGTCCGCGGAATCGATCGCGAGGAAGGTCGGCGTGCCGCTGTCCTTGGCGGAAGCCGCGATCGCATCCGACGTGATCTTGCTGTTGACGGGGCCGGCTGCGAGATAGGCATCGGCCTTCTGGGCCTTGATCGCCTCGGCGGCTTCATTGGCCGGGAACTGTATGACCTCGACCTTGGCGGGATCGACGCCGTATTGCTGGAGGATCACCTTGAGCAAATTGACGTTGGCCTGGGTTCTGCCGATCACCCCGACGCGATGGCCGGCGAGCTGCGCGATCTTGGTGATCTTCGCGCCCTTCTTCTTGCCCTTGCCGGGCACGGTCCACAGCACCACGACGTTCTTGCGCAGGGTCGCGACGGCTTGCGCGTTCTTCGGCACGTCGACGTCGCCGCGCACGATGGCGAGATCGACCTTGTTTTCCGCGAGCGCATCGGCGCTGGCGGTGGCACCGTCGGTCTGGATCGGGCGTAGCCGCACAAAGCTCTTGTGCTGCGCGAAAGCCTGCGTCAGCGCCTGCACCACCTTGAGGTCGTCGCTATTGGCCGGACCGACCGCGATCTTCAACGTCACCGGCCGCATCGCGAAATAGTATCCGCCGACGAGCGCGCCGATGATCGCAAGCACCAGCGCCAGAGACACAAGCGCCGTCTTCCGCGCCGCTGATCGCGGCGAAGGCGGGGTGGGCGCTTCGGCCAGGTCCAATCCCCCGGTCATCGATCTCCCAAACAGGCGCTTGAGGCTCAGTTTCATCTTGGCCGGCGATTTACACCTGCAATCATAGCAAATTTCTTGTCCCGCGGGGTTACATCTCCGTCATGGTTAGCGGATGGACGAAATCCGGTCCGAACCAGGGCCATACGCACGGTGTTAGGGTAAAGTTCCCCTGAAAATGGAGGCGATCATGGCAGAGCGGCTGACGCCGGAAGCACGCAAGCAGGCACTGGGCGCCATACCGGGCTGGACCGAGGTTCAGGGCCGCGACGCCATCGGGAAGACCTTTGTCTTCAAGGATTTCAACGAGGCGTTCGGGTTCATGACCCGCGCGGCGCTGGTTGCCGAGAAAATGGATCACCACCCCGAATGGCGCAACGTCTACAAGACGGTGGAGGTGGTGCTGTCGACCCATGACGCCGGCGGCGTCACCAAGCTCGACATCGAGCTGGCCAGGACGATGAACACGATCGCCAAGCTGACAGCTACCTGACACCTTGCGAGGATCGGCTGCATCCCCATGTTGTGATCAGCAGGAGATGCGGCCATCTGCCGCCCCTGGCTGAATGGGGAGTTTGTCGAACATGGCTGCCGAACACAGCGTCGGCTTCGAGCCGGCCGATCGGCTCGCGGAGGATCATGAGAGCGTGCGCCGCGGTTTCTGGCGCAAGCTGAAGCGTGTCGCCGCGCAATTGCCGTTCGCGGAAGACCTGCTCGCGGCCTATTACTGTGCGTTCGACCGGCAGACGCCGCGCCATGTCCAGGCGTCGCTGCTCGGAGCGATCGCCTATTTCATCCTGCCGTTCGATTTCGTCCCCGACGTGATGCCGATCCTCGGCTTCACCGATGACGCCGCCGTGCTCGCCACCGCCATCCGCATGGTCGCCAGCCACATCACGACGGAGCACCGCGAAGCCGCCCGCGCCGTGCTGAAGCGTGGGGTGGATGGTGCGGAGGCGGCGCAGTAGGCGTTGTTGGCTACACGCCGTAGCCACGCCCACCGCTGTCATTCCCCGCGACCCGGCCACGCCAAGGCTTCGCCGGGGTTGCGGTCCAGGGCAGCCGAAGCTTTAGCGTAGGTGGCAGGCGGGGAATCCGGTAGGCCGCGGCCTCTCGATTCAATCACTGACGTCACGGAGTACTGGATCGCCCGGTCAAGCCGGGCGATGACAGCGAGTGTGTGGGTGCCGCTTGCGACACCATCGGCCGCAATGCCGCTCGTTACTTCTTCTCCGCCCGCGCGTTCCCCGCGTCCCACGCCTGGAATTGCTTGAACAGCGCTTCCCTGTCTGCGTCGGACACCTTCTGGGCCGCGGGGTTCTGCTTGAGGAACGCCTCGAAGCGCTCCCGGGTCACCGGTTCGACGCCGTGCTTGTCGAGCCATTGCTGCGCCACCGGCAATCTGTTCCAGCCCGTCAGAGGTGCCGGGAGCGAGACTTCCTTCCACTTGGGATGGAAAGGCGGGTTCTGCAGGGTCGGGAATTTCGTGAAGAACGCATCCACGAACAGCGCAAGCTTACGGTAACGGTCGGTGTTGGGCGCCCAGTTGTAGGCCGCGAGCACCGCCGGCACCGCGATGGTGTCCACGTTCTCGCCTTCCTTGATCAGGTTCGGATAGTCTTTGGCGGTCAGCGTCGCCGGCAGATAGTCGCTCTGGAGCGGCTTTGCATAGTCGACCCCCGCGAGGTGGAAGCGGCCGTCATTGCTGAAGGTCGACACTGACTTGTACGGCTTGCCGCCGACCACGATGACGGCGTCGATCTCGCCGGCTTTCAGCTTCTCCATCGCGATGCGCTGCTCGACATAGACGAAGTTCGCCTTGATCCCGAGCCGTTCGAACACCGTCAGCGCGGTGACGAAGGTCCCGCCATTGGGCAGATCGACGCTGACCTTCTTGCCCTCGAGATCCTTCAGCGTCGCGACCGATTTCGGCGCGATCACCTGCATCTCTTCATTGTAGAGCTTGGTCACATAGGTGAACTGCTTCTTGATGTCCTTGGCAAAGCCCTTGCGCTCGAGATAGTCGAGCGTGTCCGCCCGCACGATGCCGAGATCGACGCCTTGCAGGAACAGAATGTCGGCGACGCTCTGCACCGAGCCGCGGCCGACGATCGGTAGCACGCGGATCTTGTTGCCGTCGTCGAGCACGGAGGCGAGGTCGGCGCCGAACTGCACGTAGGTGCCGCCGATCGTGCCGGTGATCAGCGTGACCGTATTGGCGTTCAGCGACTGCTTGGTCGAGGTCGAGCCGAACTGGAAGATGGCCTTCAGGCCGTCCGAGACCTTGGCCGGATCGTACTCGGTCTGCTCGGCGCGTGCCGCGAAGGCGCAAATCGTCATGATGGCGGCAACCGCCATTCCCAAAGCGTTACGCATAATACCCTCTGAAAAGTTCTAGTTCTGAAGCTGAGCGAGGCGCTGCCGCGCCTCCGCCGATCCGAGTGCCGCGGCCTTCTGGTACCAGTCACGCGCGACGGTCGCGTCGCCGGCGATGCTCCGCGCGTCGCTGGTGCCCAGCACGGCCGGGTCATAGGTCTGCGCCAGCAGAAACGCGGCCGTTGCATCCTGTGCATTGGCCGCGCGCTCGAGCAGCAGGCGGGCTGCAACAATATCGCCGATCCTCAACAGGCTCTTCGCGCGTGTCATCAGCCCGGCCAGCGTGTCGGCATCGAGCGTCTTGGCTAGCGTCTTGGCGGGCGGAGTGGGCGCCGGCGGCGCCGCGACGGGTGCGGGCGCAGGTATGGGTGCCTGGGCTTGCAGCGCCGTCTGATAGGCGGTCGCGATCGCTTCGCGGCTCGGCGTTGACGGTGCAGGGGGAACCTGCGTGTCGGCGCTCGCCAGCGTCGTGTTGGTCGCGCGGTCCGAATCCTTCAGCGAGCTCTGCGTCCTGGCCGGCGTGTTGGCCGACGCCATGGCTTGCTCCGGCGCGATGCCCATCCAGCTAACGGCATTGGCGGGGAAGAGGCCGCGAAAGTCGGACTGATACAGTGTGACCAGAATTGCCAGGGTGGATGCCGTCAGAACGGCCGCGAGAACGCGCGGGACAATTCTGGAGCGCACCTCAATGGGCGCATATTCGCCTGGGTCCGGCGCACCGAGCGGATCGGACAGGAAGAGTGGAATTGGATCGTCCTGCGAAAGATCGGCCCGCGCGGCGCGCGCACGGATAAAGGACGCGGTCGGCGGATGTGATGTGGCTCGATCGGAGTCGAACGCCTTCGACTCCTTCGACGGGCGATGTGCCGTCGTCTCCATGGTCATGCTCCCCATTACCAACGCAACGCAGGGGCAATTCGGCTTAAGTCTTCTTGCTTTTGTCCAAAGTGTCCCGCAAATGGAACCGGTAAAACGCAGTTGGAATCAGCCCAAAAAACGACGACGGTTTGCGCGAATTAGGAAATATTTGGGTTTGATTGAGGCGGAGCGGAGGAATGCACCACGATTTTGGCGGTGATGGTTGAGGAAGGTTTTCCTAGACTCCGCTGACTTTGACCCCGGGGCATCCAGTGGGCCGCGGCGTCTCGGCTGAAATCTCTGGCGTCTCTGAAATCTGGACCGCCCGCCTCAGTACGCAATTGCGCAGAAGGCGGGCGACGACGGTCGCATATGTGGCGAGTGCGTTTGGCAGGCAAGCGCTGCGGCTCACACCATCACGGATGCAGGATCACCTTGCCCATGGCCTGGCGTCCCGCCAGAACCTTCAGTGCGTCGGCGGTTTGTGCCAGCGGGAAGGTGCGGTCGACATGCGAGGAAATCTTTCCTTCCGCGGTCCACTTCACGAGCTTCTCGAGATTGGCGCGGTTCTTGGCCGGGTTGAGCCGGGTCCATGCACCCCAGAACACGCCGCGGATGTCGCAGCCCTTCAGTAGCGCGAGGTTCAGCGGCATCTTCGGAATGTCGCCGGCGGCAAAACCGATCACCAGGAAGCGGCCTTCCCAGGCGATCGAGCGCAGTGCCTGCTCGGCATAGGCGCCACCAACCGGATCGAAGATGATGTCGACGCCCTTGCCGCCGGTGAGCTTGCGCAGGCCCTCTTTCAAATCTTCCTTGCCGTAGTTGAGCGTCAGCTCGGCGCCATGCGCTTTCGCGAATTCGAGCTTCTCGTCCGACGAGGCACAGGCGATCACCTTCAGGCCCATCAGCTTGCCGAGCTCGCAGGCAGCCAAGCCGGTGCCGCCGGCTGCTCCCAGCACCGCGAGCGTCTCGCCCGGCTTCGGGCTCGCGCGGTCTTCCAGCGCATGCAGCGCGGTGCCGTAGATGATGATGATGCCGGCCGCGCGGTCATAGTCGAGATTGTCGGGAATCTTCACGATCGATGCCGCCGGCAGCGCGATCTTTTCGCGCGCGCCGTTGTGGCCGCAGGACGCAACGACGCGATCGCCGACCTTCAGATCAGTCACGCCGGGACCGATGCTCTCGATCACGCCGGCGACTTCGGCGGCGGGCGAGAACGGGAACGGCGGCTTGATCTGGTACTTGCCCTGAATCATCAGGATGTCGAAGAAGTTCAGCGCCGCCGCCTTGATCGCGATCACCGCTTCGCCGGGACCTGCCACCGGATCCGGCACGTCGGCAAGCACGAGATCATCGGGCTGGCAATATTGCGAGCAGAGGATGGCTTTCATGGCGGCACCTTCTTGAGAATACTGGGCGTTTCGAGGCGGAATTATAGTTGGTCCGTTTCTGCCGGATTTAGTGCGGTCCGACAATCCGGTTTCTTTGTCTAGCGCAGCGTGAAGGCCTATCCTCGCGTCATTGCGAGCGCAGCGACGCAATCCAGAATCCGTCCTGCGGAAATAGTCTGGATTGCTTCGCTGCGCTCGCAATGACGAAGTAAGAAGAAAAAGAAGGATTCAAACGATGTTTGAAACGGGTCTGCTCAGGGATAAGCGCATCCTCGTCACCGGCGGCGGCTCCGGCCTTGGCGCCGCGATGGGACGTCGCTTTCTCGCGCTTGGCGCCGAGCTCGTGATCTGCGGCCGCAAGCTCGACCGGCTGGAAGCGACGGCGAGCGAGATGCGCGCGCAGACCGGCGGCAAGGTCACCACGATCGCCTGCGATGTCCGTGACGGTGGCGCCGTCGAGAGCATGATGGACGCGATCTGGCGCGAGGCGCCACTCGATATTCTCGTCAACAACGCTGCCGCAACCTTCATCGCGCAGAGCGAGCATCTGTCGTTTCGCGCCGCGGACGCGATCCTCGCGCCGACGCTGCATGGCGCGATGTATTGCACGCTCGCCGCCGGCAAGCGCTGGATCGACGGCAAGCATGGCGGTGTCGTGCTCTCGATCCTCTCGACCTCGACCATCACCGGCCGCGCCTTCACGGTTCCCTCGGCGATGGCGAAGTCGGCGGTGCTGGCGATGACCAGGAGTCTCGCGGTCGAGTGGGGCCCGAAGGGCATCCGTACCGTCGCGATCGCCCCGGGCCCGTTCCCGACCGCTGGCGCCTCGGGGCAGCTCCGTCCTGAGGGCCGCGACGAAGGCTGGACCGCCCGGAACCCGATGGGGCGTACCGGCGAGCACAGTGAGCTCGCCGACCTCGCCAGCTTCCTGGTCTCGGACCGTGCCGGTTACATCAATGGCGAGATGGTCGTGATCGACGGTGGCGCGCATTTGCGCAGCTCGGGCGCCGAGGATTTGTTGCGCTGGACCGACGCGCAATGGGCCGAGCAGCGGGCTGCGCGATCCAAAGGCTAAGCCGCTAACTGCCTTCCCAAATTGGACTTTCCCGGTTATCCCTGCCGGGGGACAAAGCGCGGCCGGGCCATCTTCCAGTCACAATATTGAGGGAACCACTCCAGCATGTGGCGGGTGCTGATTTTAGCCTTGATGACGGGCGTTATGGCCGTGGGAATCACCGATTCCGCGCGGGCGCAGACGGCGCAACCGGCGCCCAAAGCCGCGCCAAAGGCGGCTGCACCGGCGGCCAATCCGGCTGCAAAGACAGTAGCAAAGCCCGAGAGCAAGCCGGTGGCTCCAGCCACCGCAGTTGCGGGCGGCGCGGAGCCGACCCTGATCGGCCAGTTCGGCACCTGGGGCGCCTATTCGGCCACACCGAACGGCAAGAAGGTCTGCTTCGCGCTGGCCAAGCCGTCGTCGTCGAAGACCAACCCGCCGAACCGCCCGCGCGATCCCGCCTATGCCTTCGTTTCGACCCGGCCGGCGGAAAAGGTGAACAACGAAGTCTCGGTCATGATCGGCTATGCGCTGAAGCCGGGCTCGGAATCCTCGGTCGAGGTCGGCGGCGCCGCTTTCGCGATGTACACGCAGGGCGACGGCCTCTGGATCAAGAACGCGGCCGAGGAAGAGCGGATGGTCGAGGCCATGCGCAAATCCGCCGATCTTGTGGTCAAGGGCGTCTCGGCCAAGGGAACGGAGACAACCGATACCTTCTCGTTGAAGGGCCTCGCCCAGGCGCTGGACCGGATTTCCCAGGATTGCAGGCGGTAAACCAGCCGCGTTAAGGCTGCGGTCGGTATCACGGTCGCAATCGGCGGTTCCGGTTGCTATATTGGGGTATCCCAAAGGTGCAGCCGACATGGCCGGGCTAAAGCGCGAAGCGCGTCTTCGCACCAGATGTCCCGGCCATCCACGCGCTAGCAACGGGCGGAATAGAACGTGGATGCCCGGGACAAGCCCGGGCATGACGAGAGATATCAGGCAACCAATGCAACCGACGACCGAGCCGCACAACGCAATACTGGTGGAGAAGACTCCGCTCGAAACCTATGTGCCGCCGGCCAGGCCCTCGCTGATCGGCCTGTCGCGCAGCGAGCTTGCCGACCGCCTCGGCGAGATCGGCGTCGCGCCCGCGCAGCGCAAGATGCGCGTCCAGCAGCTGTGGCACTGGCTCTATTTCCGCGGCGCCCAAAGCTTCGACGATATGACGTCGATCTCGAAGGGCATTCGCGGCGAGCTCGCGCAGCACTTCACCGTCGACCGTCCCGAAGTCGTGGCCGAGCAGATCTCGAACGACGGCACCCGCAAATGGCTGCTGCGGCTGCCGAGCGGCGACAACGTCGAGCGCGCGCATGAAGTCGAGTGCGTCTACATTCCCGAGACCGATCGCGGCACGCTTTGCGTCTCCTCCCAGGTCGGCTGCACGCTGAACTGCTCCTTCTGTCACACCGGCACGCAGCGGCTGGTGCGCAATCTCACCGCCGGCGAGATCGTCGGACAGGTGATGGTCGCACGCGACCGCCTCAATGACTGGGCCGATCGCGAAGACGGCACGCGCCGCGTCACCAACATCGTGATGATGGGCATGGGCGAGCCGCTCTACAATTTCGACGCGGTGCGCGATGCGTTGCTGATCGTCGGCGACAATGAAGGCATCGGCATCTCCCGTCGCCGCATCACGCTGTCGACCTCGGGCGTGGTGCCGAACATCGTGCGCGCGGGCGACGAGATCGGCGTCATGCTCGCGATCTCGCTGCATGCGGTGCGCGACGAGCTGCGCAACGAGCTGGTGCCGCTCAACCGCAAATATCCGATCAAGGAGCTACTGCAGGCCTGCCGCGACTATCCCGGCGCCTCGAACGCACGCCGCATCACCTTCGAATATGTGATGCTCAAGGGCGTCAACGATTCGCTCGACGATGCGAAGCTGCTGGTGAAGCTGCTCAAGGGCATTCACGCCAAGATCAACCTGATCCCTTTCAATCCCTGGCCCGGCACGGCCTATGAATGCTCGGACTGGGACCAGATCGAGAAATTCTCCGAATACATTTTTAATGCCGGCTATTCTTCGCCGGTGCGCACCCCGCGCGGCCGCGACATCCTCGCCGCCTGCGGCCAGCTCAAGTCGGAGACCGAGAAGCTCTCGGCCCGCGAACGTCAGGCGCTCCGCGCCATGGCGATGACGGATTGATAGTTCATGCCTTCGCTCTCGCATCCTCGTCATTGCGAGCGCAGCGAAGCAATCCAGAATCTTTCCGTTGAGACAGTCTGGATTGCTTCGTCGTGGAGCCTGTCATCCGGCCCGCCGAAGGCGGGACCGGGTGGCTCCTCGCAATGACGGCGGAATTGGCATTTCTGTCATGTCCCTGATCGGCCGCCTCATCGTCATCTTCATCGGCTTCCTCGCCGCCTGCTTCGTCGGCGGCATGATCGTCGTCGTCGCGCTGTTGTTTCCGGAGTTTGCCGATCTCGGCGCCGGTCCGGTCGACCAGGGCGCGATCGACATTCTGCTCGGCTTCGGCTTCATCTTCGTCTCGGGCTTTGCGCTGGTTCCGGCGGCGGTGATCGTCGCGATCACCGAAGCGCTCTATATCCGCAGCGCGCTCGCTTATGCCGTGGGTGGCGGCGTAGTTGGCCTAGCCTGCTATCTCGGCCTCATCCCCTTCCACTCCGATACACTCCAGTTCGAAGGCATCGTGCGGCGGCATCTGGAGATCATGACAGGCGCGGGCATCGTCTCCGGCGTGGTCTACTGGCTGATTGCCGGCCGCAATGCCGGCGCCTGGCGCAATCCGCCGCCCCCGCACAAGCCGCCTCCGCCGCTGCCGTCGAATTCGCGGCCGGATGCGCGATGAGTCGCGCCGCTTCCGGGGTTTTCATCTCCTCCCCACTCCGCTAAACCGCGCGCCATGAACCGGACTGGACTCTTCATCGCCCTGGCGCTGTGGCTTGTGATCGGCGTCGTTTTCGGCCTCTATCCCGAGCTCGATCTCAAGCTCGCCGCGCTGTTCTTCGACCCCGAGACGAAGACGTTTCCGCTCAAGCTGAATGAGTGGGCGGGCGTCGCGCGCGACGCCGCCATGTGGGTCGCCTGGGCATTCGTGCTGCCGCCGCTGGTCGCGCTTGTGGTCAAGATGATCCGACCCGACCGGCCGCTGATGGTATCGGGGCGCGCGATCGTATTCCTGCTGGTCACCATCATCATGTCGGCAGGCATCCTCACCAATCTCACCTTCAAGACCTATTGGGGACGGCCGCGTCCGGTGGTGGTGACTGAGTTTGCCGGCGACCAGCAATTCGTGCCGTGGTGGGATCCGCGCGGCGATTGCGCGCGCAACTGCTCGTTCTTCTCGGGCGAGGGCGCGACCGCGTTCTGGACGCTGGCGCCGGCTGCGCTGGCGCCGCCGGCATGGCGGCCGCTCGCCTATGCCGGTGCGGTTATGTTCGGCATGGTCACCAGCGGGCTGCGGATGGCCTTCGGCGGCCACTTCTTCACGGACGTCTCGATCGCCGGCCTCGTCACCTTCGTCGTGATCTGGTTCGCCTACGCGCTGATTTACCGCTGGCCGCGGACCCGGTTCTCGGACGAGGCGGTCGATGCCGCCCTGACCCGGCTGAACATGCCCGCCTACCGGCTCCGCCAGCGCCTGTTCGGCCGCAAGACAGGCCCCGAGCCGTCGATTTGAGCCATTAAATGCGTGCCGAGGCGCGCGAAATTTGATATTCGCGCGGTCAACCCACGAACGCCATCCGCCCCTTGAGACCCGATTGGAAGCCCCATGACCACGATCCTGAAAAGCCTGCCCAAGGGTGAGAAAGTCGGCATCGCTTTTTCGGGCGGTCTCGATACCAGCGCGGCGCTGCTCTGGATGAAGCAGAAGGGCGCGCGCTGCTACGCCTACACGGCCAATCTCGGCCAGCCCGATGAAGCCGACTACAACGAGATCCCGCGCAAGGCCGAGGCGTTCGGCGCCGAGAAGGCGGTGCTCGTCGATTGCCGCACGCAGCTCGTCCACGAGGGCATCGCCGCGATCCAGTCGGGCGCCTTCCACATCTCGACCGGCGGCATCACCTATTTCAACACTACGCCGCTCGGGCGCGCCGTCACCGGCACGATGCTGGTCGCGGCGATGAAGGAAGACGGCGTCAACATCTGGGGCGACGGCTCGACCTTCAAGGGCAACGACATCGAGCGTTTCTATCGCTACGGCCTGCTGACCAATCCATCCTTGCGCATCTACAAGCCCTGGCTCGACCAGCAGTTCATCGACGAGCTCGGCGGCCGCGCCGAAATGTCGGCGTTCATGACCGCGCAGGGCTTTGCCTACAAGATGAGCGCGGAGAAGGCGTACTCGACCGACAGCAACCTGCTCGGCGCCACGCACGAAGCGAAGGATCTCGAAAGCCTCGACAGCGGCATCAAGATCGTCAACCCCATCATGGGCGTGCCGTTCTGGCGTGACGACTGCAACGTCAAGGCCGAGAAGGTCGTGGTGCGTTTCGAGGAAGGCCAGCCCACGGCGCTGAACGGCCAGACCTTCAGCGACCCCGTCGCGTTGTTCCTCGAAGCCAATGCGATCGGCGGCCGCCACGGACTCGGCATGAGCGACCAGATCGAGAACCGCATCATCGAGGCGAAGAGCCGCGGCATCTACGAGGCGCCCGGCATGGCGCTGCTGCACATCGCCTATGAGCGCCTCGTCACCGGCATCCACAACGAGGACACCATCGAGCAGTACCGCATCAGCGGCATGCGCTTGGGACGCCTGCTGTATCAGGGTCGCTGGTTCGATTCGCAGGCCCTGATGCTGCGCGAGACCGCGCAGCGCTGGGTCGCACGCGCCGTCACCGGCGAGGTGACGCTGGAGCTGCGCCGCGGCAACGACTATTCGATCCTCAACACCGAGAGCCCGAACCTCACTTATGCGCCGGAACGGCTCAGCATGGAGAAGGTCGAAGACGCCGCATTCACGCCGGCCGATCGCATCGGCCAGCTCACCATGCGCAACCTCGACATCGCTGACACGCGCACCAAGCTGAAGCTCTACACGGATACCGGCCTGCTGTCGGGCAGCGAAGGCTCGCAGATCTTCAAGCTCGAGAGCGACAAGGGTTGATCTTGTAGCCCGGATGGAGCGAAGCGAAATCCGGGGCCTCTCGTCCAGCCGCTAGATTCCCGGATTGCGCTTCGCTCCATCCGGGCTACGCGCTTAATGACGATGTCATGCGCGACCGCTAGGGTTCCGCTCCTGTTGTGAACGGGATTGCGGAGCATCGAGCATGGTCAAGGGATCGGCACTCGCCTCACTCATCGTCCTCTGTTGGACAACGTCGCTGTCGGCGCAGACGATCTATCCGATCGATCGTGCCGAGATCCTGGCTGGCGCCCGGTTCGACTTCAAGGTCGAGTTTCCCGGGCCGGTCGATCCGGCCAGGCTGAAGGTGACCGTGAACGGCGCGGACTATGCTGCCGCGTTCGGACGTAGCGGGACCTTCATCGATCGCGAGGACGGCAAGGACCAGTCGGCGCTGATTTTGCGCGACGTCACGCTGGCCAAGCCCGGCACCGTCACGGTGGATGTCAGCGATGGCACGCAGCAGCGCAGCATCGCATGGACGGTTTACGACACCGGTCCGCGCAAGGCGAAGAACGTCATCCTGTTTATCGGCGACGGCATGTCGCCAGCGCATCGGGTCGCAGCGCGAATCCTGTCCAAGGGGATTGCGGAAGGCAAGAGCCGCGGCAAGCTCGCAATCGACGACATGCCCCATATGGCGCTGGTGGCGACCGCGGGCTCGGACTCGATCATCACGGACTCCGCGAACTCGGCCAGCGCCTATGCGACCGGCCACAAGAGCGCCGTCAACGCCCTGGGCGTCTATGCGGACCGCACCGCAAGTCCGTTCGACGATCCCCGCGTCGAAACCATCACGAGTCTTGCCAGGCGGAGGCACGGCATGGCGATCGGTGTCGTCACCAACACCGAGATCGAAGACGCAACACCGGCCGCGATGGTCGCGCACACCCGCCGGCGCGCCGCCTATGACGAGATCGTCGAGCAGTTCTTCGCGGCGAAGCCGGATGTGCTGATGGGCGGCGGCAGCGCGAATTTTCTGCCGAAATCCGCGGCCGGCTCCAAACGCAAGGACGAAGCCGACTACATCGCGAAATTTCGCGAAGCAGGCTATCAGGTCGCGACGACCGCGAGCGAGCTCGGCGCTTCTGCCGCAAAGCCGGAGACAAGCAAGCTGCTCGGCCTGTTCGCGACCGGCAACATGGATGGCGTGCTCGACCGCAAATTCCTCAAGGGCGGCGGCGTGAAGAAATTTCCCGAGCAACCTGATTTGACCGAGCAGGTGCGGGCGGCGCTGAACATGCTCTCGAAGAACGAGACCGGCTTCTTCCTGATGGTCGAATCCGGACTGATCGACAAATATGCGCATGTCCTCGACATGGAGCGCGCCGTCTACGATACGATCATGCTCGACAACGCAGTGCGCCAGACGCGCGAATGGGCACGGGCGCGCGGCGACGACACCCTCATCCTGGTGCTGGCGGACCACAATCATCCCAACAGCCTTGTCGGCACAGTGAATGACGACATGGGCACCACGCCCAACGTGCCGCTGCGCGAGCGTGTCGGCGTCTACGAGCAGGCTGGATTTCCCAATTATCCGGCGCCGGATGCCGAGGGCTATCCGTCACGCGTCGATGTGAGCCGCCGGCTCGCCATCTTCTCGGCCAGCCTGCCGGATCACTACGAGACGTTCCGCCCGAAGCTCGACAATCCCAACGAGCCGACCGTCAAGGCCGGTGACGACGGGACCTTCAAGGCCAACGACAAATACAAGGACGTCCCCGGCGCGGTGCTGCGCCCGGGCAATCTGTCGGCGATGATCGGCGCCAGCGTGCATTCGGGCGAGGACGTCATCCTGACGGCGACCGGGCCGGGCAGCGAGCGCGTGCACGGCTCGATGGACAACACCGAGGTGTTTCGCGTGATGGTCGATGCGCTTGGGCTCGCCGCAGGGCAGTAGGAGCAGTCGCGTACCGCGCGACATTATGCGGCACCATCTCGCATGAGACCGGAAGGAGGTTGAAACGACCGAATGAGTGGGGCCTCGCAGCGACGGAGCGACCAATGGCGAAGTACAGAGACAATCTGCCTCAGCGCCGCGGCGGTATCTTCCTGACCGACGGCGGCATGGAGACGACCCTGATCTTTCACAAAGGTCTGGAGCTTCCTCACTTTGCTGCCTTCGTGTTGCTCGAGAGCGAGGCCGGCCGCTCGCATCTGAGGCAGTATTACGAGGCCTATCTTGCGATCGCGCGTCAGCATGGGCTCGGCTTCGTGCTCGACAGTCCGACCTGGCGCGCCAATCCTGATTGGGGTGTCAAGCTCGGCTACGATATGGACGCGCTCACGGCGATCAACGTGCGGGCAATTCTTTTTCTCGAGGAATTGCGCGGCACATGGGAGACCTCCGGCCTGCCCTGTGTGATCAACGGTGCGATCGGTCCGCGGGGCGACGGCTACAAGGCCGGCAACATGGATGCGACGGAGGCGATGGACTATCATTCGTCCCAGATCGCCTCCTTCGCCGAGGCCGGCGCCGACATGGTGACCGCGTTCACGCTGAACAGCGTCAATGAAGCCATCGGCGTGGTGCGTGCTGCAAAGATGCACGCGATCCCGGTTGCCATCTCCTTCACGGTCGAAACTGACGGTTGCCTGGTCAGGGGAGAGACCCTGCGGGAGGCGATCGAAGTCGTCGATCGTGCAACGGAAAGCGCCTGCGAATATTTCCTGATCAACTGCGCTCATCCGACCCACTTCGAGAGTGCCCTCCAAGCCGGCGAGCCATGGGTCGAACGCATTCATGGCGTCAGGGCCAATGCGTCGGCCAAGAGCCATGCCGAGCTCGATGAGTCCGAGGTGCTCGACAGCGGCGATCCCGCCGATCTCGGCCGCCGTTATGTGGCGCTCAGGCGGGCATTCCCGCGCATGCAACTGCTCGGCGGCTGCTGCGGTACCGATCACAGGCATGCCGCAGCCATCTGCGCTGCCTGCGTGCCGCTTCAGGCAGCGGGCGCCTGATCCAAACAAAAATGGCCGGGATTGCTCCCGGCCATTTTGCATTTGTGCTTCGCCTCAGCGCGGCGGCGCGGTGCCGGGCGGGGGCGGCGGCAGCGAGGCCTGGCCACCGTTGAGCAGCGGCGTGATGTTGCGGACGGTGACGCGCCGGTTGATCAGGCTCGGTCCTTGCGTCTGCTCCTTCAGATACTGCTCGCCATAGCCCTGCGAGGTCAGGTTCTCGGCGGGCACCCCGAACTGCTGGGTCAGCAATTCGGCCGCGGACTGCGCACGGCGATCCGACAATGACAGATTGTCGACCTCGTTGCCGACCGCGTCGGTGTGTCCCTCGATCAGGAACACCGCACGCGGGTTGCGCTGGATCGCACGGTTGAGACCGTCGGCGATCCCCTGCAGCCGGGCCGCCTGGTCCGGCGGGATGGTCCACGAGCCCGTCTCGAAGGTGATCGTGTTGACGTCGATGCTCGGCATCTGCATGCGAACATTGGGGCTGTAGCGGATCTCGTCGAGCGTGTAACGCCGATCGATCCGCTGTACCGGCGGTGCCTCCATGGTCTGGTAGATCACGTCCGGCGATGCTTCCTCGGCGTCGACGATGTAGCGATCGTAGGGAATGTTCACGACCGGCGGCGGCGCATCGACATAGAAGCCGCCGACCGACCGCGGATCGCGGTAGCTGTTGTCGATGATGATGATCTCGCGCCCGCCGGGGTCCCTGCGGATTCGCCGCAGCAACGAACCGTCGGGACCGACCACGGTGATGACCTCGCTGCCATCAGGACGGATCACGACCGTGCGGGTCTCGCCGCCGACGGTGTCGGTGCGGATGTCGCGGGCGCCATAGCGGAAGCGATAGAGGTCGTTGCCGCGGACGTAGGCCTGTCCGCCCGGATCGCGGATGATGATGCGATCCGGTTCGGTGTAGACGGTGCGGCCGCCTTCGATGGCCTCGCGTCGCTGGTTGTGCAGGTCGGCAATGGTGGCTCCGATCACGGCGCCGGCCACCACGCCCGCACCGATCGCGAGCGGTGTCAGGTCACGCTGCGGCGGGCGCGGCGGAGGTGGCAGCGGTGCGACGACTGTCGGCCTGGCCTGGAAGGCAGGCGTAACCGTCGGCGGAGCGAATTGCGCCCGGTTGGGCGGCGGCGTTGCGGCCGCCGAGCCTGGGACTGTGCTCGGCGCAGCGGCACCGGCGGGCGCCGCGGGCCGCGGCGGGAGGCCGCCGGCCTGGGGCGGCGCAGCCGGAGTTCCGGCTGCGGGCGCGCCCGCGGGAGGCGTTCCGCCCTGTTGACCAGGGGTCGGCGTCGCCGCTGGAGCTGTGCCGGGGGCGGGCGTCGGTCCTGCACCGGGACGGCCCGGCAGCGGCGTCGGAGCGCCACCGGGGGCCGGCGTGGCCGTTGGAGCGGGCGCGGCACCGGGGGCCGGTGTCGGTGATCCTGCAGCCGGAGGCGTGCCGGGACGTCCGCCGGGCGGCGGGGTGCCCGGGCGTCCAGTCGGCGGTGCGCCGGGCGTGGCGCCCGGTGCCGGCGTTGCCGTCGGAGCAGGTGTTGCCGTCGGAGCAGGCGTGGCGGTCGGTGCAGCCGCGCCAGGGCGGGCCGCAGGCGCGGCCGGTGAAGGCGACGGCGTAGCCGCAGGTGCCGGCGCCGGACGTGCGGGTGCTGCTGCGGGCGGCGTTGCTGCTGCCGGCGGAGTCGGAGCGGGACGCGCGGCAGGCGGAGCTGCGGCGGGAGGCGGCGTCGGCGTGTGCTGCTGCGCGGCCGGGGGCGGCGGAGTTGGCGCAGGCGCATGCTGCTGGGGTGCCGCAGCCGGAGGCGGCGACGGCTGCTTGGGAGCTGCCGGCGGTGGGGGTGGCGGCGGAGGCGGAGGTGTCGGACGTGCCGCAGGCGGAGGAGGCGGTGGTGGGGTCGGGCGCGATGGCGCGGCAGCCGGCGGCGGCGGAGCGGGAGGATGCGGAGGTGCAGCTGCGGGCGGCGGCGCCGTGGGGCGCGCAGGAGCTGCAGGCGGTGCCGCGGCAGGAGGAGGTGGTGCGGCAGGACGTGCGCCAGGCGGCGGTCCCTTCGGCGCTTCCTTCGGAGGCTGCTTCGATTTGTCGGTCTCTGGTGGTTGTGTCTGCGCTTGCGCGACCACGAGCGGCGGCGCGCTTTGCGCATGCGATGCGGAGCTTGCGAATTGCATCGCGGTCAGAGCCGTCGTTGCAAGCAGCACGAAACGAAGGTTGGTCATGATGGTGAACTTCCCCGGAAGGTTCTTTGACGAAGTGTCGGGATGAACAGCTACGCGTTAGGCCGGAATGTGGCGGGCGAAGAGGTCGCGGGCCGATTTATTTCTGCACGCAAATCACCTCACTATGGTGACGTTCATTGCGCATTCAGACGCAGGTTGCAATTGCCTCACATGTGATGCTTCGCCTCACATGTGATCGCGCAGCGAACTTGCATCCGTCGCGGGATTCGGCGTGAGCGGTCCGTTCTGTCCGCGCGATGGAATCTCTTCCGGCACGTGGCCCGGCAATTCGTCGGGCCGCGGTGATTCGCCGGGCTCGCGCACGGGCGGCGCGATTTCAGGCTGCGGATTGCCCGGCGGAATTCCAGGCGGCGGCTCGGTGGGCGTGCCGGGCGTCGACGGTGGAATCTCGGGCGGTTCGATCGGCATCACATCATCGAGGTCAGTTGTCTGGAGAATGACAACGATGATGCCGCGCCGATGTTCCTTGTCGTGTCGTGCCTGAACGCGCGCTATTCCGGCGCGTGGCAGACGGCCTCGATGTTGTGTCCGTCAGGGTCGAGCACGAACGCGCCGTAATAGTTCGCATGATAATGCGGGCGGATGCCGGGTGCGCCGTTGTCGCGGCCGCCGGCGGCAATCGCCGCCTTGTAGAAGGCGTCGACCGTGGCGCGATCCTTGGCGAGAATCGCGATATGCACCGGCTTGTTCATCGCGCCTTCCGCACCGAACCAGAGGTCCGGCTTGCCGTTGGCGCCGAAGCCTGCCGCCGCAGCGTGGCCAGTCTGCTCCGCCGTTACCTCCATGATCAGGCTGTAATCGAGTGGTGCCAGCGCCTTGGCGTAGAACGCTTTCGCGCGCTCATAGTCGGAGACCGAAAAACCCAGATGGTCGATCATCGCAAATCTCCCTTGCTCACGGCTAGCGCGACAGGAACGTATTGCTCCGTGTCTTGCGCGCGATCGCAAAGCCGCGCGCGACCATGTCAGCGATACAATCCTGCTGCCATTCGTTTTGTGACAGATGCTCGATCACCACCGCGCGCGGCCACAGCGATTGCGGCGCGTCGCGGAAGAAGCCGATCAGCACGCGGTCCTCGAACCCCTCGACGTCGATCTTGAGCGAATCGACTTGGCCGACGCCGGCCTCGTCCAGAATGCGTGTCAGCCGCAGCGACGGCACCTTGATGGCCTCCGCGCTGGCCGTGCCGGTGACGACGTGCGTGGCGCCGAGATTGCCGCCGCCGCTCTCGATCATGAGCTCGCCGTCGCTGTCACCGGCGGCAGCCTGCACCAGGCGCACCTGCGTCGTCTTCGACGCGGCGTGGTTGAACGAGAGCCGTCCAAACGTCATCGGATGCGGTTCGATCGCGACCACCTTGCCATTGGTGCCGACCTGCTGCGCCATCACCAGGGCAAAGGTGCCGACATTGGCGCCGACGTCGACGAACACGCCGCCTGCCGGGGTGTGTCGGCGCAGGAAGTCGAGCTCGTCGAGATTGTAGTCGGGATTGAACAGCGCGCCGCGCTCGGTCGCGCTGCCCTGGTGATAGAAGCGGAACGAGGCGCCCTGGTACTGCACATCGATCGGCCCGCCGCGTATCAGGTTGACCAGCCGCGACATCCACGGGCGGAACGCACCGCGCTTCAGCCCCGACTGTTGCGCAAGGCGGATGATCGCAGCCTGTGCCGCGTTCGGCGCAAACGCGCCAAACGGCGCGGACGAAGGGGCGTTGTCGGGCGTCAAGCAGGTGGTCCTCGTTGCAGGCGGCGCATGCATAGCCGGTTTTGATGAGGACTCCAATGTTGCGGGAAAAGAATGTAGCCCGGATGGAGCGCAGCGAAATCCGGGGTTCTCGCCGCTCTGATGGACCGTCCCGGATTGCGCTTCGCTCCATCCGGGCTACGGACCTCACGCCGCCTTTTTTGGCGCGGCCTTGCGCTGCCTCAGGAATCGCCCGAGCAGCTTGCGCTTGCCCTTGCGCGGGATCAGGTCGATATCGCTGACGAGCTTGGCGCCGCCCTTGCGGCGTTCCAGCACGATCTTGCGGCTGTGGAAGGCTTCCAGTTCGACGCGATGGGCGACGCTGACGATGGTCGCCTTCGGCAGCTCGTCGGTGACCATCTGCATCATCTTGTCCTGGCTCTTCTCGTCGAGCGCGGAGGTCGCTTCATCGAGCACGACGATGTCGGGATTGTGCAGCAGCAGCCGCGCGAAGGCGAGGCGCTGCTTCTCGCCGCCTGACAACGTCTGATCCCACGGTCCCTCTTCCTCGATCTTCTCCTTGAGGTGGTCGAGGCCGACCTTGTGCAGGGCTTCGCCGATCTCCTCCACGGTCCAGTCGTCCTCGGCGCCGGGATAGGCGACGGCGCGGCGCAGGCTGCCGGACGGCACGTAAGGCCGCTGCGGCAGCATGAACAGGCGCCGGTCGGGATGGAAATTGACGCTGCCGCCGCCCCATGGCCAGAGCCCCGCGATGGCGCGCACCAGCGTGCTCTTGCCGGTGCCGGATTCGCCCGCGACCAGCAGCCGCTCGCCCGGCTCGATCACCACCTCGGTCTCGCCGACCACGGCCGTGCCGTCGTCGAGCGTGACGGAGAGATCCTTCATCTCCAGCATGGCGTCGTTGCTGGTCTCGCCGCGCTTGATGCGGCCGAGGCCGTCGCCCTGCTCGGCGCGCTCGAGGCCGTCGAGCGACATCATCAGCGAGGCGATGCGCCGGGCGCAGGCGTTCCAGTCGGCGAGCCTGGGATAATTGTCGACCAGCCAGCCGAACGCGCTCTGCACGATGGTGAAGGCGGAGGCCGCCTGCATCACCTGTCCGAGCGTCATGCTGCCGTCGAGGAATTTTGGCGCGCAGAGCAGGAGAGGGACCACGGGAGCGACAAGGCTCGAGCCTTGCGAGACCAGCGTTGTGCGCATGTGCTGGCCGGCCAAACGCGCCCACTGCCGCAGCACGTTGGTGAAATTGCGGTCGATGCCGCCGCGCTCCTCCTCCTCGCCGCCGAGCAGCGCGATGCTCTCGCCGTTCTCGCGCACGCGCGTCAGCGTGTAGCGGAAATCCGCCTCGGCCTGGTTCTTGTCCTCGGAGACCTGCACGAAGCGCCGGCCGATCACCAGGATCGAACCGGAGGCGATCGCGGCGTAAAGGATCGCGGCGATGACGAGGAAGCCGGGGATGGTGATGGCGGAGCCGCCGAGCGTGACCGTGAGCGCGCCGCCGATGGTCCAGAGCACGATGATGAAGGTCGCAGCCGACAACAGCGCCGACGTGACGCCGGCGAGGAAATCGACCGGGGAATCGGTCGCCACGCGCAGATCCTCGGCGATCCGGTATTCTGGATTCTTGTGGTCGCCGCCGACCAGGTTGAGCTGATAATAGCGCCCGTTGGCCAGCCAACGCGTCAGCACGCTTGCCGTGAGCCAGGCGCGCCAGCGGCGCTGAATGCCCATGCGCGCGAACACCTGCGCGACGCCGAGCACGATGCTGCCGATCGCGAGCGGGAAGAACACCGCGGTGAGATGGAAGACGGTGGTCGCCTCGCGCTTCTCGATGGCGTCGAAGATCGCGCGATTCCAGACATTGATGCCGTATTGAAAGCCGACGGTGAGGACGATCAGCACGACGAGGCCGATCGAATAGAGCCACGCCAGCCGGTCGCCGTTGCGGCCCCAGAAGCCGCGTGCGCTGATCCAGAAGCGCGTCAGCAGATAGTCCTTGCGAACCTGCTCGGCCTCCTCGGGCGAGAGTGCGGGATCGGGCTCAATAACCTCCGGCGGCGGCGGCGTGACCTCGTCGCCGTTCTCGCCCTTGATCTCGACAATGGGGGGCTTCCTGCCCTGTTCGCGCTTTGCGGCCGGCTTGTGCATGAGCGGATAACGCGAACCAAATCAATCGGTTCCCGTTGGTTCCGTGCCGCCCTCACTCGGCGGCGCCGTCGCGGACCGGCCGGAGCCTCGCGGCCCGATGGAGAACCCGCGACAATTCCTCGATCGAATAGGGCTTTTGCACGAGATCGAAGCCGGCGGCGCCATCTTGTGACAGGGCCTGACTGTAGCCCGTGGTCAGCACGATCGGCACGCGGATGCCGCGCTCGCGGATCGCTTGCGCCAGATCGAGCCCGGTCATCCCGGGCATCACCACGTCGGAGAACACGACGTCGAAGCGATCTGTGTCCACGGTGAGCTCGGCAAGTGCGTCGGTGGCGTTGTCCACCAAAGTGATGCTGTAACCGAGCTCGGTGAGACCGTCGGCAGCGAAATTGGCGAGCTCGATATTGTCCTCGACCAACAGCACCGACATGCCGCTGCCGGCCACCGCCGGCGCGGTGTTGGGCGCCTGCCGCTGCGGCAGCAGGTCCGCCGGCACGCGCGGCAGATAGAGTGAGAAGGTGCTGCCCTGGCCGACCTCGCTCTCGACGGTCACCTCGCCGCCGGATTGGCGGGCGAAGCCGAACACCTGCGACAGGCCGAGACCGGTGCCCTGGCCGACCTGCTTGGTGGTGAAGAACGGCTCGAAGATGCGGCCCAATCGTGCGGCGGGAATGCCGATGCCGGTGTCGCTGACGGCGACACTGACGAAGCCATCGTTGCCTGCAAGATCATGGCTGCCCGAGACGTGCACCAATGTATCGGGTACGGTCGCCGCCGCCTGCACGGCGAAGGTGATCCTGCCTTTGCCCTGCATGGCGTCGCGCGCATTGGTCGCCATGTTGATCAGAGCCGTCTCGAACTGGCCGGCATCGGCCTTGACGAGGCAGGACTCGGTCGGCAGCCGGATTCCGATCTCGATCGCCGGCCCGAGCAGCGTGGCGAGCATGTCGTGCAGCGACTGCATCCGCTCCCCGACGTCGAACACTTCCGGTTTCAGGGTCTGGCGCCGCGCGAACGCCAGCAGCTGCGAGGTCAGCTTGGCGGCGCGCGCGACCGCGTCCGCAATGGCATTGATGTAGCGCTGCCGCCGCTCCTCGCTCAGCTGCGGCCGGTTCAACAAGTCGACCGAGGCACGAATCACGGTGAGGAGATTGTTGAAGTCGTGCGCGACACCACCGGTGAGCTGGCCGAGCGCTTCCAGCCGCTGGCTGTGCTTGAGCGCCTCCTCGGCCTCGCGTCGCGCCGTGGCCTCGGCGTGGAGATGCTGGGTGCGCCGGAACGCGAGCGCAAGCAGCAGAAACAGCAGCGCCGTGGCGGGAATGCCGAACACCAGATGCTGGCCCATGGTGGCGAGCCAGCGCGCGCGGATCGCCGAGGTCTCGAGCCCGGCGCTGACATAGATCGGATATTCGGCGACGCGCCTGTAGCCGACGCGCCGCTCGATTCCGTCCGAGGGCCAGGCGATGGTGATGAGGCCGTGCTCGGGGTGAGCGGCGATCTGCTGCCCGACCGGTCCGGTCGGATCGAGCCGGAAGTCGCGGTCGAGCCGGGGAAAATGAGTGAGCACCACGCCGTCCGTGCGTCCCATGGCGAAGAAGCTGCCGGGATCGGAGCCGATCCTGGCATAAAAGCTCTCGAAATATTCCGGCAGGACGGAGGCCTGGATGACGCCGATGAAGCTGCCATCGTCGGTTTCGCGGCGCCGGCTCATGCCGAAGAAGCGTGCCCCCTGATAGGGCGGACGCGGCGTCAGGGCTGCGCCGACGAACGTGCCAATGTTCTGGTCGACATGGGCGTAGAAGTAATCGCGGTCCGCAAAACTCAGATCCTGCGGTGGCGAGGCGAGGCTGTTGACCAGCGATTTCCCGTTCGAGTCGAAGATCCAGGCCGATTTGAGCTGCGGCAGCGCATCGGTCAGCCGTTTCAGGCGGCGATGCAGCGCCGGTTCGCGCGAGCGGATGACCTCGTCGGGAAGGCCGCGCACGACTTCGTTGAGTTCGGCCAAGCTGCGGTCGATGGTCTCGAACACCTTGAGCGCGTGCTCATGGGCGACATCGAGCGTGCGCTCGATCTCGCGGTCGGCGATGTCCTTCGTCGATGTGTAGGAGATCGTGGAGGTGAAGACGAACAGTGCAATCGGCAGCGCCAGGGATGCCGCCATCATCCACTGCAACAGTCTCAGCGAGTTGCGTTGCGCACCCTGCACAGTCGCTCCGGTCCCTGACCGGAGAGCTTACTTGAAATTCCCGCTGGGAAGGAAGTGGCCTGTCGATGGAACCGGAGGTTGTAATCCGGACGTTCGCGCGTGGTGCGGGCTATGGCGTAGAATGCCCCGGCCGTCGCGGCCGGGGAGCCGTAGCATGAATGAGGCCTAGATCTGGCGCTCGACCATCTTGAGCTTGAGCTCGGCGATGGCTTCCGCCGGATTCAGGCCCTTCGGGCAGGCCTTGGCGCAGTTCATGATGGTATGGCAGCGGTAGAGGCGGAACGGGTCCTCGAGATTGTCGAGCCGCTCGCCGGTCGCCTCGTCGCGGGAGTCGGAGACCCAGCGGTTGGCCTGGAGCAGGGCGGCCGGGCCGAGATAGCGATCGCTGTTCCACCAATAGCTCGGGCACGAGGTCGAGCAGCAGGCGCAGAGGATGCACTCGTAGAGGCCGTCGAGCTTCTCGCGGTCCTCATGGCTCTGGCGCCATTCCTTCTGCGGCGTCGGCGAGGTCGTCTTCAGCCACGGTTCGACCGAGGCGTACTGCGCGTAGAAATTGGTGAGGTCAGGAACGAGGTCCTTCACGACCGGCTGGTGCGGCAGCGGGTTGATCTTGACCGCGCCGTCCTTGACGTCATGCATCGAGCGCGTACAGGCGAGCGTGTTCTGGCCGTCGATGTTCATCGCGCAGGAGCCGCAGACGCCTTCACGGCAGGAGCGGCGGAAGGTCAGCGACGGGTCGATGTTGTTCTTGATCCAGATCAGGCCGTCCAACACCATCGGACCGCAATCATGGGTGTCGACGTAATAAGTGTCGACGCTCGGATTCTTGCCGTCGTCCGGATTCCAGCGATAAACGCGGAATTCGCGAACGTCTGTCGCGCCCGCCGGCTTCGGCCAGGTCTTGCCGCCGGTGATCTTGGAGTTCTTCGGAAGTGCGAATTCAACCATTTCGATTAAGGCCTTCGCTGTTCGCTCAGTACACGCGCGCCTTGGGCGGGATGTACTGCACGTCGTTGGTCATGGTGTAGTCGTGAACGGGGCGGTACTCGATCTTGACCTTGCCGGCATCGTCCAGCCAGGCCAGCGTGTGCTTCATCCAGTTCTTGTCGTCGCGCGCGGAGAAGTCCTCGCGGGCGTGGGCGCCACGGCTCTCGGTGCGGTTGGCGGCGGAGTCCATCGTCACCACTGCCTGCGAGATCAGATTGTCGAACTCGAGCGTCTCGATCAGGTCGGAATTCCACACCAGCGAGCGGTCGGACACGGCGATGTCGGTGATGCCGCTGTGGACCTTCTCGATCAGGTTCTGGCCTTCGCTCAGGATGTCGCCGGTGCGGAACACCGCGCAATTGTTCTGCATCACGTGCTGCATGCCTTCGCGCAGCTTCGCGGTCGGCGTGCCGCCGGAGGCGTAGCGGTAATGGTCGAGGCGGCCGAGCGCGAGCTCGGACGAGTTCGCCGGCAGCTCCGGCTGCTTGGCGTTGGGCGTGAGCTTTTCGGCAAGACGCAAAGCGGCGGCGCGGCCGAACACCACGAGGTCGATCAGCGAGTTGGAGCCAAGGCGGTTGGCGCCGTGCACGGAGACGCAAGCCGCTTCGCCGATCGCCATCAGGCCTGGGATGACGGCGTTGTCGTCGCCGTCCCGCTTGGTCAGCACTTCGCCATGATAGTTCGTGGGGATGCCGCCCATGTTGTAGTGCACGGTCGGCACGATCGGGATCGGCTCGCGCGTCACGTCGACATTGGCGAAGATTTTTGCGGATTCGGAGATGCCCGGCAGGCGCTCGGCCAGCACCGCGGGATCGAGATGGTCGAGATGCAGGAAGATGTGGTCCTTCTTCTTGCCGACGCCGCGGCCTTCGCGGATCTCGATGGTCATCGCGCGCGAGACGACGTCGCGCGAGGCGAGGTCCTTCGCGGACGGCGCATAGCGCTCCATGAAGCGCTCGCCCTCGGAATTGACGAGATAGCCGCCTTCGCCGCGCGCGCCTTCGGTGACGAGACAGCCCGAGCCGTAAATGCCGGTCGGGTGGAACTGCACGAACTCCATGTCCTGCATCGGCAGGCCGGCGCGCAGCACCATGCCGCCGCCGTCGCCGGTGCAGGTGTGTGCCGAGGTGCAGGAGGCGTAGGCGCGGCCGTAGCCGCCCGTTGCCAGGATCACGGTCTGGGCGCGGAAGCGGTGCAGCGTGCCGTCGTCCAGCTTGAGCGCGATGACGCCGCGGCAGGTGCCCTGGTCGTCCATGATCAAATCGATGGCGAAGAACTCGATGAAGAACTCGGCCGCGTGACGCAGCGACTGGCCGTACATCGTGTGCAGCATGGCGTGGCCGGTGCGGTCGGCGGCGGCGCAGGTGCGCTGCGCCTGGCCCTTGCCGTAGTCCATGGTCATGCCGCCGAACGGGCGCTGGTAGATCTTGCCGTCCTCGGTGCGCGAGAACGGCACGCCCCAATGTTCGAGCTCGTAGACCGCCTCGGGCGCGTTGCGCACCATGTATTCGATCGCGTCCTGGTCACCGAGCCAGTCCGACCCCTTCACGGTGTCGTACATGTGCCAGCGCCAGTCGTCCTTGTGCATGTTGCCGAGGGAAGCCGAGATGCCGCCCTGGGCCGCGACCGTATGCGAGCGGGTCGGAAACACCTTGGTGATGCAGGCGGTGCGCAGACCGGCTTCGCTGCAGCCGACCACGGCGCGCAGGCCCGCGCCGCCGGCGCCGACCACGACGACGTCATAGGTGTGGTCTTCGATCGGATAGGCTTTGCCGTTGGTGGCGGGAGCGCCGTTGCCCTTGCCATTCGTCGCTGTGGCCATGGGTTACACTCCGGATGAAAGCTTGAGGATCGCGTAGGTCGAGGCGAGCGCCACAGCGATCGAGAAGAAATTGTTGAGCATGATCGAGATGAGCTTCAGCTTCTCGTTATGGATGTAGTCCTCGATCACCACCTGCATGCCGATCTTCATGTGCCAGGCGCTGGCGGCGATGAAGAGCAGCAGGATCACCGCGATCGGCAGCGAGCCGAGGATCTGTGCGGCACCGGCCTGGTTGCGGCCGAGCAGCATCATGATGATCACGAGCACCGGAATCATCAGCAGCGTCATGGCGACGGCGGTGATGCGCTGGCGCCAGAAATCGGACGTACCCGAATGCGCCGCACCGAGATTGCGGACGCGGCCGAGCGGGGTGCGCATGCTGCGCTTGGGCGTATCGGTCGCGCTCATCGTCCGCCTCCGATCGCATAGGCGATGATCCAGATCAGGACCGTGAGCACGATGCCGCCGATCAGCGCGCCCCAGGTCAGGGCCTCGCGCTCATTGGGCTTGAAGCCGTAGCCGAGGTCCCACACGAAGTGCCGGATACCGCTCAGCATATGGTGCATCAGCGCCCAAGTGTAGCCGAACACGATCAGCCGGCCGATGATGCTGCCGGTGAAGGCCTGGACGTGGGAATAGGCGGCGGGGCCGGAAGCCGCCGCGATCAGCCACCAGGCCAGCAGCAGGGTTCCGACGTAGAGCGCGATACCGGTGGCGCGATGGACGATGGACAGCGCCATCGTCAGCGTCCAGCGGTAGACTTGCATGTGGGGGGAAAGCGGTCGTTCGATCCGTGCGGTCATGGGCTTTTGATGTTTATTGCGGCCCAGCAGGGGGCACGCGGGGATCGCGAAAGGTCGGCTCTATTTACGGAGTCGATTTCGCCTGCGCAATCACCAAATCGCCATAAATCGAACCGCGGTTCAGCTCTAGAGCGTTGATGATGCAAGGCCAATCAGTGGCTTGGTATACCAGCACTTCTGTCCGCCAACGAAAAACAGAATATAGATTCATTTGTTCTGAAGGGACCGATGCGCGTTGAAATTGCTATTGGAACGCCTCTAAACGGACCATGCCGTCCAAACCCGCCCGGGGCCGGTCTTTTGAGCCGCTAACGCCTTTCGGACGGCACCAAACAGCTCCCGCCCCGGCCCGTTTTGGCCCCTGTCCGGATATGCGCACCTTGCATTCCACCCCAGCCGCAAGATGTGGCGTGTCGACCGCGAGAATCAGATCGCCTAAAGCTCCGCACGCAGCTTTCCGAAGGCATGTTTCGGAGAAGTTGCGACCAGTCGCCGGGGCAGGTCAGGGGTGATTGCAGGTCTTGATATCAAGGAGATCGTCGAGCTCGCGCTGTTGCTGATCGCAACCGGCGCGCTCTCGGGATTCCTGGCCGGCGTGTTCGGCATTGGCGGGGGCGCGATTCTAGTGCCGGTGTTTTACGAATGCTTCCGGATCGCCGGCGTGCCGCTCGAAGTGCGCATGCCGCTCTGCATCGGCACCTCGCTCGCGGTGATCATTCCGACCTCGATCCGTTCGTTCCAGGCGCACTACAAGCGCGGCGCCGTCGATATGACGATCCTGCGCGTGTGGTGGCTGCCGATCGTGATCGGCGTCGTCGCCGGCAGCGTCATCGCGCGTTACGCGCCGGAGAAGCTGTTCAAGATCGTGTTCGTCTGCGTCGCCTATTCCGCGTCGGCGCGTCTCATCTTCGCGCGCGAGGGCTGGAAGTTCGGCGATGATCTGCCCAAAGGCCCGCTGATGCGCGTCTACGGCTTCTGCGTCGGTATCCTCTCGACGCTGATGGGCATCGGCGGCGGCTTGTTCTCGAACCTGCTGATGACGTTCTACGGCCGGCCCATCCACCAGGCAGTGGCGACCTCGTCGGCACTCGCGGTCCTGATCTCGATCCCCGGCGCGCTCGGCTACATTTATGCCGGCTGGCCGGCGGCGGCGACCTATCCGGCCGTCGCAGCGCTGCAAGTCCCGTTCGCGCTTGGCTACGTCTCGCTGATCGGCGCCGTGCTGGTGATGCCGATGAGCCTCGTGACAGCGCCGCTCGGCGTGAGAGCCGCGCATGCGATGTCGAAGCGAACGCTGGAGGTGGCGTTCGGCTGCTATCTGTTCATCGTCGGAAGCCGGTTTGTGATGAGCTTGGTGGGCGGACAGTGAACGGCTTCGGCTGAACTCCGCGCCACATCCTCCGCTGTCATCGCCCGCGAAGGCGGGCGATCCAGTATTCCACCAGCGCCGGTGATTGATCCGAGAGGCCGCGGCGTACTGGATGCCCCGCCTTCGCGGGGCATGACAGCGTACCGGGTAGAGGCTCCTCGCAATGACGGCGAGAGAGCAGAGCTCCCCCACTCATTTCTTCGCGTAAATATCCTTGTACGTATCCCGCAGCACGTTCTTCTGCACCTTGCCCATCGTATTCCGCGGCAATTCGTCGACGACGAACACGCGCTTGGGCATCTTGAACTTTGCCAGCCTTCCGTCGAGCGCCTTCAGCACCGCGGCCTCGGTGACGTCGGCGCCCTTGTTGCAGACCAGAACCGCCGTGACGCCTTCGCCGAAATCGGCATGCGGCACGCCGATCACGGCGGATTCGACCACGCCGGGCATGGCGTCGAGCTCACTCTCGATTTCCTTGGGGTAGACGTTGAAGCCGCCGGAGATCACGAGATCCTTGCCGCGGCCGAGAATGTGGACGTAGCCCTTGTCGTCGATCTTGCCGAGGTCGCCAGTGATGAAGAAGCCGTCGGGCCGGAATTCGGACTTGGTCTTCTCCGGCATGCGCCAATAGCCCTTGAAGACGTTCGGGCCCTTCACCTCGATCATGCCGATCTCGTCGCGCGGCAGCTCCTTGCCGGTCTCGGGCTCGGTCACGCGCACGGAGACGCCGGGGAGGGGAAAGCCGACCGCGCCGGGCACGCGCTCGCCGTCATACGGGTTCGACGTGTTCATGTTGGTCTCGGTCATGCCGTAGCGCTCGAGCACCGCATGGCCCGTGCGCGCCGACCATTCGCGATGGGTTTCGGCGAGCAGCGGTGCGGAGCCCGAGATGAACAGCCGCATGTGCTTTGTGGTCTCGCGCGACAGCGCGGAGTTCTGGAGCAGCCGCGTGTAGAAGGTCGGCACGCCCATCAGCACCGTGGCGCGCGCCATCAGCTTGATTATGAGATCGGGGTCGAGCTTCGGCAGGAAGATCATCGACGCCCGCGAAAACAGCGTGACGTTGGTCGCCACGAACAGGCCGTGCGTATGGTAGATCGGCAGCGCGTGGATCAGCACGTCCTTGTCGGTGAAGCGCCAATAGCCGACCAGGCTCAGCGAGTTCGACGCGAGATTGTCGTGCGTCAGCATCGCGCCCTTGGAGCGGCCGGTGGTGCCTGACGTGTAGAGGATCGCGGCGAGATCGTCGTTTGCCCGTGAGACGGTCGCGAATTCGCTGCTGGCCTTGTCGGCGGCTTCCGTCAGCGAGCCCTTGCCGTCGGGCCCGAGCGTCTCGACCTTGGCCTTCACCTTGGCGGCGATCGGGGCGAGGCCCTCGGCCTTGGAGGGATCGCAGACCACCAGCGACGGCTCGGCATCGCCGATGAAGTAATCGAGCTCGTTCAGCGTATAGGCCGTGTTCAGCGGCAAATAGACCGCGCCGGCCCGCACGGTGGCGAGATACAGCACGATATTGGCGACCGATTTCTCCACCTGCACCGCGACGCGGTCGCCGGGCTTCACGCCGCGCGCGACCAGCACGTTCGCCATCTGCCCGGCCCGCGCGATCAGGTCGCCATAGCTGATATGGGCGCCGTCCTGCGTCTCGACCGCGAGGCGTTTGGGATCGTCCAGACCGTCGAACAGGCGGGAAAACAGGTTGGCGTTGGCAGCTTGGTTCATGCAAGATTTCCTCGACCGCAAGGCAAACAAGGCCGGTCAAAACCGAGGGCTGGATTAGCAAAAACCGCCCCAATGAAGCAACGGAGACAGTTTGCATGACCAAAAACGGGAAACGCGTGGCCTGGGTGACGGGCGGTGGCAGCGGCATCGGGGAGGCCGGCGCCGAGGCGCTCGCGGCCGACGGCTGGATAGTCGTGGTCTCGGGCCGCCGCAAGGACGCCCTGGATACCGTGGTTGCCAGGATTGCCAAGGCAGGCGGGGCGGCCGAGGCCATTGCGCTCGATGTGTCCAACGCCGCCGAAGCCCAGAAGGCGGCCGATCAAATCGTCGCGAAACACGGCCGCATCGACCTGCTCGTGAACAATGCCGGTATCAATGTCCCCAAGCGGAGCTGGAAGGACATGGAACTGGAGGGCTGGGACGAGCTCGTCCAGGTCAACCTCAACGGCGTGCTGTATTGCATGCGCGCAGTGTTGCCCACGATGCGCAAGCAGCAGGATGGCTCGATCATCAACGTCTCGTCCTGGGCCGGCCGCCACGTCTCGAAGATGCCGGGCCCGGCCTACACCACCACCAAGCATGCGGTGCTGGCGCTGACTCATTCCTTCAACATGGACGAATGCGTCAACGGCCTGCGCGCCTGCTGCCTGATGCCGGGCGAGGTGGCTACTCCCATCCTGAAACTGCGCCCGGTGGTGCCGAGCGAGGAGGAGCAGGCCAAGATGCTGCAATCGGAAGATCTGGGCCGCACCATCGCGTTCATCGCATCGATGCCGCCGCGCGTCTGCATCAACGAGCTGCTGATCAGCCCGACGCATAATCGCGGATTCATTCAGACGCCGAACAACAGGGATTGAGACGAGCACACTGCCGTAGGGTGGGCAAAGGCGCGACGCGCCGTGCCCACCATCTACCCTCGATCGCGAATGAAGTTGGTGGGCACGCTTCGCTTTGCCCACCCTACGGCACCGGGTGCTGAGCCCGCGCTCATACACGGATGCGCCGCTACATAGTTTCACGCATCACGATAAATTATTTCCCGAAACCCCATCGCGAACCCTCCCGTAGTTCGGTCCAACGACGGCACTGCTGCTTCACGCCAAAAGGTCGCAGGCGCCGTTGTTGCCCCAACGCAAACGCCGGCCATTGCCGGTCACAATCCAATCGGGAGACTCTCCATGTCGAAGCGTATTGCCTATCTCGCTGCCGCCGCTTTCAGCGCCCTGGCCATCACCGCGACCGTCGTCGCGCCTGTCCGCGCCGAGGAGAAGACCGTCATGGTCGGTGGCGCCGCGATGTTCCCGTCCAAGAACATCGTCCAGAACGCCGTCAACTCCAAGGATCACACCACGCTGGTCGCGGCGGTGAAGGCGGCCGGCCTGGTGCCGACGCTGGAAAGCAAGGGCCCGTTCACGGTGTTCGCGCCCACCAATGCCGCCTTCGGCAAGCTGCCGGCCGGAACCGTCGACAATCTGGTCAAGCCCGAGAACAAGGCGACCTTGACCAAGATCCTCACCTACCATGTCGTGCCCGGCAAGCTCGAGGCCTCCGACCTCACCGACGGCAAGAAGATGAAGACCGCCGAAGGCGAGGAACTGACCGTGAAGAAGCAGGACGGCAAGGTCTGGATCGTCGATGCCAAGGGCGGCACCTCGATGGTGACGATCTCCAACGTCAACCAGTTGAACGGCGTGATCCATGTGGTCGATACCGTGCTGATGCCGGCGACGTAACACCGCGCGTCCCTGTTTCATCCCGCAAGCAGGATGCGACGAAACGGCGAGCCGGGGGCACCCGGCTCGCTTTATTGTGACCAAGGTCGCCCGCAGACTCGATTCGCCGTCGTGCGGGGGCGTAACGAAAGCGGAAGTATCGGCGTATATTCGGTGTCAGACGACCTTCAGGACGGAACCATCATGTCGAGCCTCACAGTCAGCGACGAGCAGGTCAGCGCCACCCCCGCCAAAGTGATCCAGCCGGCCTGGGTCCGTGTCATGCACTGGACCAACGCGGTCGCCATGATCCTGATGATCCTGTCGGGCTGGCAGATCTACAACGCCTCGCCGCTGTTCGGCTTCAGTTTTCCGCGCGAGTATACGCTTGGCGGCTGGCTCGGCGGTGGCCTGCTCTGGCACTTTGCGGCGATGTGGCTGCTGATGGTCAACGGCCTCGCCTATCTCGTCACCGGCTTCGCCACCGGCCGCTTCCGCAAAAAATTGCTGCCGATCACGCCGTCCGGTGTGCTCCACGACGTCAGGGCTGCCCTGACCTTCAAGCTCGGCCACGACGATCTCACCGTCTACAATTACGTGCAGCGCCTGCTCTATGCCGGCATCATCGTGGTCGGCGTGCTGATCGTGCTGTCGGGCCTGTCGATGTGGAAGCCGGTGCAGCTCTATTATCTCGTGATGCTGTTCGGCGACTATCCGACCGCGCGCTACGTCCATTTCTTCTGCATGGCCGCGATCTGCGCCTTCCTCGTCATTCACGTCTTGCTCGCGCTGCTGGTGCCCAAGAGCCTGCGTGCGATGATCATTGGCCGCTGATTAGGAGACCCGTTATGGCCAAGCGCTCATTCCTCATCCCCGGCGTCGACAAGCGGCTGCTGATCAAGGACTCCATCAAGTCCATGCCGGACTTCACCCGCCGCCGCTTCATCGCCGGCGGCTCCAGCCTCGGCGCGCTGACGCTGCTCACCGGCTGCGACGTCGTCGATTCCTCGTCGGCCGATACCCTGCTCGCGAAGGTCTCGAAGTTCAACGACGCCGTGCAGGCCTGGATGTTCAATCCCGACGCGCTGGCGCCGACCTTCCCGGAAAGCGCGATCACGAAACCGTTTCCGTTCAACGCCTATTACGATCTCGACGACGCGCCCGATGTCGACGGCGCCGACTGGAAGCTCGAGGTGCGCGGTCTCGTCGACAACAAGAAGTCCTGGACGCTGGACGAGCTCTACAAGCTGCCGCAGGTCACGCAGATCACCCGACACATCTGCGTCGAGGGCTGGAGCGCGATCGGAAGCTGGACCGGCACGCCCTTGCGCGATTTCCTCAAGCTGATCGGCGCCGACACGCGCGCAAAGTATGTCTGGTTCCAGTGCGCCGACAAGGACGGCTACAACTCGCCCCTGGACATGCGCAGCGCGCTGCATCCGCAAACCCAGATGACGTTCAAATACGCCAACGAGATATTACCGCGCGCCTACGGCTTCCCGATGAAGATCCGCGTGCCGACGAAACTCGGATTCAAGAACCCGAAATACGTGGTCTCGATGGAAGTCACCAACGACTACAAGGGCGGCTATTGGGAAGACCAGGGGTACAATTCGTTCAGCGGGAGTTAGGCACGCTGCTGTAGGGTGGATTAGCCCTGCGGCTGCGCGAAGCGCGGTCGCACGGCGTAATCCACCTCTTTCGTTTCCGCAGTGGCAGAAGTGGTGGGTTACGCCTTCGGCTAACCCACCCTACGGCACCGATTGCTTGGCCGGCCCCACCTTGCGTTGACACAACGCGGCCACCGCCCCCAACGCCAGCAGCGCCGCCGACACATTCAGCGCGTAACTCAAGCTGCCCAGTGCATCGGTGATCGCACCGACCACGATCGGGCCGAGCGTCTGGCCGACGCCGAACGAGATCGTCATGGCCGCGATCGCGGTCGGCCACATCTCGGGCGGATAGTTGAAGCGCACGAAGGCCGTGGTCGAGCCGACCACGGCGAAGAAGGCAACGCCGAACACGACCGCCGAGACCGCGAGCCACGCCGGCGAATGCCCCAGCATAGGCAACGCCGCGCCGAGCGCGTTGGTGCCGAGGATGATGGCGGTGGCAAGTCCGCCGCGGTCGAGCGCCAGCACGCCGCGCCAGACCCAGGGTGTGACGAAGGCGCTGAGGCCGATCAGGCTCCAGAACGCGGCCTGCGCCGCGGCCCCGCCGCCGCCGTCGCGCACATAGGCGATCATGAAGGTCATGTAGGCGATGTAGCCGGCGCCAAACAGGAAGTAGCCGGCGAGATAGATCAGCACGGGCAGAATCGCGAAGGTGGCGTGGCTGCCTTCCGAGAAACGCACCCCGCTCTCGATGCGGATCAGGAACAGCGGCACGGTCATCACGACGGACAGCAGCGTCAGCGCCCACCACACCAGCCACCACGAGCCCGGCCCGAAATATTGCAGCGTGAACGGGGCGATCAGCCCCGAGGCGAGAATCCCGATGCCGGGCCCGGCGTAGAACAGGCTCAGCAGGAAATTGGCCCGTTCCGGGCGCGACTGCGCGATAGCAGCGGCCAGCGCGCCGCCGGCGACGAAGCCGGCCGCGGCCCCTAAGCCCAGCACGAGACGTGCGAGGCTCAGCGCAACGAAATTGCCGGTCAGTGCGCAGGTGGCGAGCGCGGCGACGCAGGCGAGGGTTCCGCCGCGGATCGCCGCCGACCAGCCGACGCGCTGGATCAGCCGGGACGCGACAAGCGCGCCCACGAGGTAGCCGACGGCATTGATGGTGTTCATGAAACCGGCGGCCGAGTAGGACCAGCCGAGGTCCTCCCGCATATCGGGCAGCACCAGCGCATAGGCAAAGCGGCCGATGCCGAGCCCGACCGTCGCCGCCAGCGACAGGGTCAGGATCAGCCGCGCGGGGTGTGCGTCGGGCGGGGGACGATCAGGGGCGCGCAAGGGATACTCCGGCGTGCGCAGTGTGGCAGGCCCTGCGGGTCTTGCACAGCCGCGAGGCGGCAATGGTGTCTTGCCAAGCGCGCAACGCCGCTCTAGCACTCCGGCCGAATTCGATCTCAGAGGAAACGACCATGGCGACCCACAAATTGCTGCTGCTCCCCGGCGACGGTATCGGCCCCGAGGTGATGGGCGAGGTGAAGCGGCTGATCGACTGGCTCAATTCGGCAGGGATCGCCAAATTCGAGACCGATACCGGCCTGGTCGGCGGCTCCGCCTATGACGCCCACAAGGTGTCGATCTCCGAGGGCGACATGGCCAAGGCGCTGGCCGCCGACGCCATCATCTTCGGCGCGGTCGGCGGCCCGAAGTGGGATGCCGTTCCTTACGAGGTGCGCCCCGAAGCCGGCCTGCTCCGCCTGCGCAAGGATCTCGCCCTGTTCGCCAACCTCCGTCCCGCCGTCTGTTATCCGGCGCTGGCCGATGCCTCCAGTCTGAAGCGTGAGGCGGTCGAGGGTCTCGACATCGTCATCGTGCGCGAGCTCACCGGCGGCGTCTATTTCGGCGAGCCCAAGACCATCACCGATCTCGGCAACGGCCAGAAGCGTGCCGTCGATACCCAGGTCTACGACACCTATGAGATCGAGCGCATCGGCCGCGTCGCCTTCGAGCTTGCGAGGAAGCGCAAGAACAAGGTGACGTCGATGGAGAAGCGCAACGTCATGAAGTCGGGCGTGCTCTGGAATGAGGTCATGACGGCGGTCCACAAGCGCGAATATCCCGACGTCACGCTCGAGCACCAGCTCGCCGATTCCGGCGGCATGATGCTGGTGAAGGCGCCGAAGCAGTTCGACGTCATCGTCACCGACAACCTGTTCGGCGACATGCTGTCCGACATCGCGGCGATGCTGACCGGTTCGCTCGGCATGCTGCCCTCGGCCTCGCTCGGCGAGGTTGATGTGAAGAGCAAGAAGCGCAAGGCGCTGTACGAGCCCGTGCACGGTTCGGCGCCTGACATCGCAGGCCAAGGCCTCGCGAATCCCATCGCGATGATCTCGTCCTTCGGCATGGCGTTGCGCTATTCCTTCGACATGGGCGATCTCGCCGACAAGGTCGATGCCGCGATCGCCGCGGTGCTGGCGAGTGGCCTGCGCACCGCCGACATCAAGTCGGAAGGCACCACGGCCGCCTCGACCACGCAGATGGGCGAAGCGATCCTGAAGGAATTGCAGAAGCTGCACGCGTAGCCACAAACACTGCAATCGTAGGGTGGGCTAAGCGATAGCGCGCCCACCATTTCGATCGCGATTGCCGCGAGATGGTGGGCACGGCGCTTCGCGCCTTTGCCCACCCTACGGCTCTGCCGACGACCTCAGGGAAGCCACCTCATGGATGCCTCGCCCCGCCCCAAGATCGCGGAAACCATCATCCATGAAACGGTCCGCCAGCGCGAAGCCCAGATCGGGCGGCGCTGCGAAATCCTCGCCAACACCCGCATCGAATATGCCGCGCTCGGCGACTACTCCTATCTCGGCGAGAACTGCGAGGTCGCCGACGCGGTGATCGGAAAATTCACCGCCATCGCTAACTCGGTGCGGATCGGCGCGCCCAATCATCCGATGGGCCGGCCGTCCCAGCATCGCTTCACCTATTGCCCTGAATATTACGACGCGACTGCGAGTCGTGACCGCGACTTCTTCGCGGATCGCCGCAGTGACCGCGTCATCGTCGGCAATGATGTCTGGATCGGGCACGCCGCCATCCTGCTACCGGGCGTCACGGTCGGCGACGGCGCGGTGATTGCCGCGGGCGCGGTCGTCAGCCGCGATGTCGAGCCCTACACGATCGTCGGTGGCGTTCCCGCGCGCCCCATCCGCAAGCGATTTGACGATTCGGTCGCCGAAAGCCTGCGCCGCATAGCCTGGTGGGATTGGCCGGACGAACTGATCTTCGAGCGCCTGGGCGATTTCCGCTCCGAGGCGATTGAAGAATTTTGCAGGCGCTACGACCCGGCAGCCAACGCCTGAAGCGGACGCATCTCTCACAAACAAAAATGGCCGGGCGCGAGCCCGGCCATTTTGATTCGGTCGATCATTCCGCTCAGTACAGCGGGAAATTCCGCGGATAGCCGCCGACGTCGGCCGGCGTGCTCAGCGGCTGGCGATCGATCGGGCGGTTGTTGTTCTCGCGGGCGAAGGTCGGATAGCCGATCGCCGGCGGGAAAGCGTAGTCGGAGAACTTGCGGTCGCCCGGATTGACCTCGGTGCCGCCGTCGAGCCAGGAGCGCTTGCTCACATAGAGGCGGGTGCGACCCTGCTGATAGACCGCGTTGGGGCCGCTCGGACCGTAATAGGGCCGGCTGTTGTCGTAACGTTGTTTCTTGGTGTCTGCCGAGGCGGGTGTCGCGAGGGCTGAGGACATGGCAACCACGGCGCCGGCCGCAAGCCACATCGCCAGTTTGTTCGCGGCGGAGAAATTCGAGCTCATCACGTCCCCTTCAGGCGGCAAGCCGCCAATCGATTTCATCCCCATACTAGCCCGGCAAGGGTGGCCGCAACTAGGTCTATTGGGTCACACCAGCTCGGAATAATCGTGCGCGCTGGCAAAAGTTGCATCAATACCAGCCACTTGAGCTTGATGCCGGTTAGAGCGCGCCGCGCAATTGCGCGTTCGCCGCGCCCAGCAGCCAGTCCGACGAACCCTGGGGAGCGCAGGAGCGGCGCTTCAGCTCCGCATGGGCGAACAATTCCGCCAGCTTCGGCTCGTTGCCCGAGGTCAGGAGCGTCAGCCGGTTCAGCGTGCAGGCGATCGCCGCGCGCCGGGCGGGCAGGGTGTCGCCCTGGCAGGAGAAGCCGGAGATCTGGAGCGCCGGCTCTTCGCTGCGCTTGAGGTAGCCGAGGCACGCCCGCGCGGCCTCCGCCGTGCCGGTGGGCCGGAACAGGGCGACGGGACCGAATTTCGTGTCGATCAGGCCGGCCTGCTCGAGCGGCGTTGCGTCACCCAGGCCCATTTGGACCGCCAGGTCCGCTGTCGCCGGGCGGGTCACGTCGAATTCGCCGCCTTCGCGGTAGATCTCGAGCTCCGCCACGGGCTTGTCCGCCTCGCCGGTCCAGCGCATCACGTCCCGGCGACCGCCTTCGGGATGCCTGAGAATGACGTAAGAGGCTGTTTTTTCTGATGAATCGAGCCGACTGAGGGCGAAGGCCGGTTGCGAGCGGTCGGCCACGCTCCACCCCAGCTTCTCGGCGGGCTCATCGTCACGCAGGCTGGGCAGCTGGTCGAGCGCGGCGAGGGCGAGGATGGCAAACAGGACCAGCGCCCCCACATAGGCGAACAGGCGCGCCAGCGTGCCGACGATTTCGTCGGCGAGGGCTGCGAGCGCCAGATGGATCTGGGTAGGGGTTGCGGCCGTGCTGGCCTCTGGCGACTGCATCCACGGCCTTCAGGCATGGTCCAACGTTGTCTTGAGGCCGGTTCTCGCATAGAAGCGCTGCTCTTCCTGTTTAAGCGTCAGCTTCAGGAACGGGCTTTTTCATCGGAGAGTGAACGATGGGTTACAAAGTCGCAGTCGTCGGCGCGACCGGCAATGTCGGACGGGAAATGCTCAACATCCTCGATGAGCGCAAATTCCCCGCGGACGAGGTCGTGGCCCTGGCATCACGCCGCAGCGTCGGCGTCGAGGTCTCCTATGGCGACCGCACCCTGAAGGTCAAAGCGCTCGAGCACTACGACTTCTCCGATGTCGATATCTGCCTGATGTCGGCGGGCGGCTCGGTGTCGAAGGAATGGTCGCCGAAGATCGGCGCCGCCGGCACGGTCGTGATCGACAACTCGTCCGCCTGGCGCATGGATCCGGACGTGCCGCTGATCGTGCCGGAAGTGAACGCGGACGCGACGGCCGGCTTCAAGAAGAAGAACATCATCGCCAACCCGAACTGCTCGACCGCGCAGCTCGTGGTCGCGCTGAAGCCGCTGCACGACAAGGCGACGATCAAGCGCGTCGTGGTCTCGACCTATCAATCGGTCTCGGGCGCCGGCAAGGATGCGATGGACGAATTGTTCTCGCAGACCAAGGCCGTCTACACCAACAGCGAGCTGATCGCGAAGAAATTCCCCAAGCGCATCGCCTTCAACGTCATCCCCCAGATCGACGTCTTCATGGAGGACGGCTACACCAAGGAAGAGTGGAAGATGATGGCGGAGACCAAGAAGATCCTTGATCCCAAGATCAAGCTCTCCGCGACCTGCGTGCGCGTGCCGGTGTTCGTCGGCCACTCCGAGGCCGTCAACATCGAGTTCGAGAATCCGATCACGGCGGACGAGGCACGCGACATCCTCCGCAAGGCGCCGGGCTGCCTCGTCATCGACAAGCAGGAGCCCGGTGGCTACGCCACGCCGTATGAAGCCGCCGGCGAGGACGCCACCTATATCAGCCGCATCCGCGAGGACGCGACGGTGGAGAACGGCCTCGTGCTGTGGTGCGTGTCCGACAATCTTCGCAAGGGCGCGGCGCTCAACGCCATCCAGATCGCGGAAGTCCTGATCAACCGCAAGCTGATCAGCGCGAAGAAGAAGGCGGCGTAACGCACGCTACCGTAGGGTGGGCAAAGGCGCGAAGCGCCGTGCCCACCATCTCTCCCCGATTGCGATAGAAGTGGTGGGCACGGCGCGTTGCGCCTTTGCCCACCCTACGAATTCAAGCCGCGTTGCGCACGCTCTTGAATTCCTTCGCGACCTTGTCCAGCACGAACAGCGACCCCTCTGCCACGCCGAAATAGGCGCCATGGGTCTGCATCTGGCCTGAGTCCACCGCCTTCTGCACGAACGGAAACGTCATCAGGTTTTCCAGGCTGCGGAACACCGCGGCCTTCTCGATGCGCTCGACGAACTGTGCCATGGTTTCGTGGTCGCGCTGCTCGACCACTTCGCCCGGCTTGATGAACATCTGCATCCATTTGCCGATGAAGTCGCCCGGCGTGAGCGGCTCGATCTTGTCGACGAAGGCGCGGATGCCGCCGCATTGCGCGTGCCCGAGCACGACGATGTGCTTCACCTCCAGCACCGTCACGGCATATTCCAGCGCCGCGGAGACGCCGTGCGCATTGCCGTCGGGCTGATACACCGGCACCAGGTTGGCGATGTTGCGGACGACGAACAGTTCACCCGGGCCGACGTCGAAGATCACCTCGGGCGAGACGCGGCTGTCGCAGCAGCCGATCACCATCACTTCCGGGAACTGCCCCTTCACCGACAGCTCGCGATAGCGGCTCTGCTCGGTCGGCAGCCGCTGGGTGGCGAAGGCCTTGTAGCCTTCCAGCAAATGCTTCGGGAATGTGATCATGGCCTATGCCTAACCATAGACCAGAGGGGCGAACAAGCCTTTCGAATAGGCAGGCCAGATGCTATCGGCTTGGCTTGTTGTTTGAGCATGATCCTTTCGGAAAACCGCCGCACACTTTTCCGGGATCATGCTTCAGAATAGACCTGAGGAAACTGGAAGGAATGCTCGCATGACCCGCCCGCGCCGCAGCCATCTGTTCATGCCCGGCTCCAACCCCCGCGCGCTGGAAAAGGCGCGAAATCTCGCCGCTGACGGCTTGATCCTCGATCTGGAAGATTCCGTCGCCCCCGACCTCAAGGGGGTGGCGCGTGACGGCATCGCCGCTGCGATCGCGGACAAGGGGTTCGGCAAGCGCGAGATTTTGATCCGGACCAACGGCCTCGACACGCCCTGGTGGGCCGATGACGTCGCAATGGCCGCCAAGGCCTCGCCTGACGGCATTCTGGTTCCAAAAGTTTCAAGCATCGAGGATCTCCAGGCGATCGGCGCTCGCCTTGCCGAGCTCGGCGCCGCGCCGACGGTGAAAGTCTGGGCGATGATCGAGACCGCGCGCGCCGTGCTTCATGCCGAGGAGCTGGCCGCCGCGGGCCGCGATCCCAAGACGCGCCTCTCCGGTTTCGTGTTCGGCCCGAACGACATATCGCGCGAGACGCGCATCAAGATGCTGCCGGGCCGCGCGGCGATGATCCCGATGATCACCCATTGCATTCTGGCGACGCGCGCCCATGGCCTCGAGATCCTTGACGGCCCCTACAGCGACATCGCGAATTCAGACGGTTTTGCCACCGAATGCGCACAGGGCCGCGACCTCGGCTTCGACGGCAAGACGCTGATCCATCCGTCGCAGATCGAGGCCTGCAACGCGATCTTCACGCCGCCCGAAGAGGAAGTCGCGCGCGCGCGAAAGATCATCGCGGCGTTCGAGCTGCCTGAGAACGTCTCGCGCGGCGCGATCCGGCTCGATGGCGCAATGGTGGAGCGCCTGCACGCCGACATGGCGCGGCGCACGATCGAGATCGCGGACGCGATCGCAGCGATGAGCAAGGGCTGAGGCGTCAACTCGAAGAAGCGATATCCGCTTTTCCCCGCCAGACGGACATCTTCTCGACGTCAAGAGGACTGCCGCTTGTGACCCATGCGGTCATCGCGGCGGTCAGTCCCAATCGCCTATTTTCCCGCCCGCGAAGCGGCTCTGGATTCGTCACCCGCGACGATGGCGCTTTCGCGGGACGGCGCATCGACAGGCTGCGGCGCCGCCAATTCCTGGCAATACATCTGATCGATCTTGCGCTGCATGAGCGCATAGCAATCGCATGCGACCTTCTCGAGCCGCGCCCGATGGATCTCGACAAACCCGCGCCGGTCGGACGGGACGGCGCCGGCATCGCGTAGCTTGCTCATCGTCAGGGTCACTGTCGTCCGTCGCACCCCAAGCAATTGCGCAAGCGCCTCGTGCGTCACCGGAAGCCGGTCATCGGGAACGCGGTCGTGCAGCTGCAGGAGCCACCGCGCCATGCGGCCATCGACCCGGTGCAGCGCGTTGCAGGCGGCGACGTGCTGGAGCTGCAACAACACCGCGCGGGCGTGGACTTGCACGACGTTCCTGATGGCGGCGCTTTGCGCAAAGGCCGCGCGAAACTTGGCGGCGGAAATCAGCGATGCTGTGCCGGCGATCCGAGCAATCGCGGTCACGGATGACAGCGACGGGCCGAGCACGGAGAACGAGGCCAAAGCGCCTTCCCGTCCCATCAAGGTGGTTGCGACCGTTTGCCCGTCCGGCATATCGATCATGAAGGCGATGGCGCCGCTATGGGGAAAATAAACCGGGTCGAGCTCATCGCCCGACCGCACCAGGATGGCATCGGGTTCGAACGAGACCTTCTGGAAGTAGGGCGTGAGCAAACCGAGATCCGCCGGCGGCAACGCCGCCAATAGTCGATTCCCGATGCCCGTGCGGTGGACGGTCACGGCGCTTTCCGGTGAACGAGCACCCAACGAACGACGGTAACCATCTATTTCGTTTGCCATGATTGTCCGGAATTCGAATTGCCGAAGGGCAACCATCCAAACAGAGCCATTCGTCGAGATCAAGCACGGACAATTGCGGAGACCTTGCCGGCATCCTCGCCGCGCAAACAGGGCCTTGCATACATCATACTATTGACGCCCTTTGCTACTGGGCGAGGTGCCACACGTGGTGATCGACCAGTGATTGTTGCGGCGGCGCGTGAGTTTGCCCTGGCCCGGGCGCTTCCGCGCCGATGCCGAGCTGCACCGGCATCGTCAGCTGCTTGTCGTCGGCTCGTCCCGACGACGGCCGTTTCGCCGAAGTCCACGATCTCGGCTTTTCCCGTTGCGGTGGTGAACAGGGGTGCTACCCTCGAAGCCATTGGTGGGTTCGGGCAATCTATTGATGCGTTTTTTTGGGGCAGCTGTCTTTCTCGTCATGTCGCTTTTGTCCGCTCAGCCCGCCCTTGCGCAGGCGCGGGTTGCGCTTGTCATCGGCAATGGCGCCTACGAGAAGGTGCCCGAGTTGCCGAACCCGACTCGCGACGCGGCCGACATCGGCCGCGCGCTGGAGCGGCTGGATTTCAAGGTCACTCAAGTCAAGAACGCCACCGCGCAAGAGATGAGGAAGGCCGTCGTTGAGTTCGGCCGATCCGCCGAAATGTCCGACATCGCCGTCGTGTTCTACGCCGGGCACGGCATGGAAGTCGGCGGCGAGAATTGGCTGATCCCGATCAGCGCCGAGCTGCGCAGCGATACCGACGCCGAAAGCGAGGCGATCAGCCTGCGTTCGGTGAGCCTTCAGGTTTCGAAGGCACGGAAGTTGGGCCTCGTGATACTTGACGCGTGCCGCAACAACCCTTTTGCTGCGAAGATGAAGCGCTCGTTGAGCACCCGGGCCGTGGCTCGCGGGCTCGCGCCGACGGAGCCGTCCGACAATGTCCTGATCGCGTATGCCGCCCGGGACGGCACCACGGCAAGCGACGGCGAAGGCCGGAATAGCCCCTTCACGACGTCGCTGCTTCGCCACATCGAAACGCCCGGCCTGGAGATATCGTTTCTGTTTCGCCGGGTTCGTGACGACGTGATGGCGGCAACCAGGCGCGAACAGCAGCCTTTCGTGTATGGCTCGTTGTCGAAGGAAGAGATTTACCTCAAGGCCCCCGCCGTCGCCGCTCAGGCGCCAGCTGCATCAACTCCGGCGCCCGCAGCTCCCGCGGAAGACGAGAAGTTCTGGCAGGCTGTCCGGACGTCGTCGGTGGCAGCTCTCTTTGAGGAATTTCTCGCCAGATACCCCCGCAGCGACCACGCCGTCGAAGCCCGCCAACGAATCAAGGATCTCAAGGCCAGCGAAGTTGCGGCGCTATCATCTCCGGCTGCTGCCCCGAAATCGGATGCGGGCGGGCGCCAGGAGCCTGATGCCAAGCGCGTCGTGCGAAATCCATTTACGCCCGACGACAACAAAAAAATCTCTGTCATCGCGGCAGCTCAGCACCTCGAATTGCCGAGCTTCGCCATCTCGTCCGATCAGAACGATCCACTCAACGCCAATTCCAGGTTTGTCGGCGTGTGGTCCAACAAGCGCGGGTGGACCAATGGCAAGGGACGCTACGCCATGCTGATCATCACGGAGGTCTCCGCGACGGGCTTGGCCAAAGGATACTACCTCTGGGGGCCGCCCACGAAACAATCATGGGCGAAGGATGTGGCGGGATACAAATCGTTCGCCGAGTTCATTTCGAACGATAAATTCTCCATCAATGGAACGCCTGTCACGGTCAAGCTGGACAAGAACGTCCTTGCCCTGACTTCCATCAATAAGGAGAATCCGTCGGAGACCGCGACTATCGAGCTTCGTCCAGTCTGGCAGCTTGTGCCGGTGCCCGAGGATGCCGAACCTCCGACCAAACGCGATAAGACGTCGCGAGCTCATGCAGTCAAGAAAGAGAGCGCGGCCGAACCTGGCCCTCCGGGTCATGCCGGCGGAGCGAGTATGGAAGAGCGCTATCGAGCATGCAGAAAGCTCGTGAAGGGATTTGCCCAGCGCGACGCTTGCGCGCGAAACGGCACGATCTGATCTTTCGATCCAGACGACGCGTCAGCGCGGGGCGACGTCGGCCCGATCGAGCGACTCCAGCGTCGACGCATTGGCACAATAGCCGTGGTAGTTCTCCGCGGCGGTGCCATCGGCGAGATCGCGGTCGCATTGTCCCTTGTGATTGCAGAGCGAGCAGACGCGCTCCATGTCGCGGAGCAGCAGCGGCTGCGCACGACCGAGCCTGTCTGCGCTGATGCCGAGCTGCTCGAGCATCTTCAGCAGCTCGTCGGCAGCGTGCTTGCCGTGACGGACCAGCTCCTCCAGATCGTCAGGCGCGATCCTGAGATCTTGCGCGATCCGGTCGAAATCGGCGCGATCGAGCTGCCGCATCTCGTTCATCTCGCGGCGATGCTTCAGCCAGTTCGCGAAGGATTCGATGAGATCCTGTACGATGGGATAAGGCCTACTTGCGGTGCTCATGCGAGGCTCCGTTCGGGTCGTGGAATTGGAGCCAGACTAGGCACAATGGTGCAGGAGCGCGTTGCGCTGGATCAAATTGAGAATGGGTCAAGAAGGCAGGTCGCGTGTCCCGGACGCGGTGCGGCGCGAAGTGCCGCTCCGCAGAGCCGGGACCCATCTTGCCACATGCTGGGCCCCGGCTCAGCAGCGCATCACTGACGTGCTGCGCTGCGTCGGGGCACGAGCGTGCCGCGCAGCGGAGAGAGCTCAGCTAAACCGCTCCGTCGCCCATGCATACAGGCTGCCCGGGATCGGCTTTTCGCCGCCACGGCCCTTGGGCGAGATGTGCAGGCCGATGATTTCGGGGTTAGTGACGAGGCCGAGATAGCTCGAGGGATCGAAGAACAGTTTTGGCTCGGCATGCACGGCGTAGAACGATTGCTTCGGCAGTGCGTTTTGTAATTCACCGGTGCGGCGCGCGAGCGCAGTGAGCGCCGCCGGTCCGAAGATCGCGACGCGAATATCCGAGAGACGGTTCGAGCCCCCGCGCAGGCGACGCATCATGAAGGTGATGCGATGGCGCACCGACAGCCAGTTCGGCGTCAGCTCCTCCTGCTCCATCAGCTCCTCGAAGGCGGCAACGATGCCGTGCTTCGCCGGCAGATAGATCACGGAATTGCCGAGCTGGCGCGGCCGCTCCCAGGCGAAGTAGGGCTTTGCTGGATCGATCTCGACGGGTTTCAGCAGCAGCACGTCGGCATCGAGCCAGAGGCCGAGGTTCTTCGCCATCAGCTTCATGCGGAAGAAGTCGCTGAACTGCAGCGTGGTCCAGTCGCGCCAGCTTCCGTCCGGCTGCGGCGGTCGCAATCGTTCGGAGAACGCGTGCGGCAGGATCGCCTCGGCATCCGCATTCCCGATGCCCGCGGGCAGGCCGGGAATGGTGTCGAAACTGTAGACCGTGACCTTGTGGCCGGCCGCGAGCTGCGAGCGCAGACAGGTCTGGCGCAGTGCGTCCATCGGGCCGTGCCAGAAGGTGACGATGTCGGGCAGCATGCGCGTCAATCTAGGGGTTAATCAGGGCAAAGAAAAAGCCCCGGCGCTCGTCGCACCGGGGCTCGAACTGGAGCTCGATCTCAGGCCCAGGCGCGTTCGCGCTTGAGCTTTTCCTCGTAGGTGTCGATCGAGGCCTTCTTCTCCATCGTCAGGCCGATGTCGTCGAGGCCGTTGATCAGGCAGTGCTTGCGGAACGGGTCGATCTCGAACTTGACCTTGCCGCCGTCGGGGCCGCGGATCTCCTGGTTCGGCAGGTCGATCGTCAGCGTCGCATTGGCGCCGCGCTCGGCGTCGTCGAACAGCTTGTCGAGATCTTCCTGCGAGACGCGGATCGGCAGAATGCCGTTCTTGAAGCAGTTGTTGTAGAAGATGTCGCCGAACGAGGTCGAGATCACGCAGCGGATGCCGAAGTCGAGCAGCGCCCAGGGCGCGTGCTCGCGGCTCGAGCCGCAGCCGAAATTGTCGCCGGCGACCAGCACCTTCGAATTGCGATAGGCAGGCTGGTTGAGCACGAAATCCGGATTCTCGCTGCCATCGTCCTTGTAGCGCTGCTCGGAGAAGAGCCCCTTGCCAAGGCCGGTGCGCTTGATGGTCTTGAGGTACTGCTTCGGAATGATCATGTCGGTGTCGACATTGATGATCTTCAGCGGCGCCGCGACGCCTTCCAGCGTGGTGAACTTGTCCATTTCAGGCTTCCCGGTTTGAAGTCAGGGGAGGGCTATTTAGCCCGGTTGGCACACAAATCCTAGGCCGGATTCGGCAGGCCTAGGGGCGTAAATCGAGGTTCGTCTTCAGCCTGGCGGAGCCATGCTGTCAGGGGCAAAGCCGGTCGGCAGGCCGTCGATGCTCTTCATGTTCTTCAGACCCCAGTATTTTCGCAAATTGTTGACACCCTGCGCCGTCCAGTAGCGCACGAGGCTGCCGCGTTCTTGTCTGTAGTCGAACAGCGGCACGCCCATACCGCATGACGTCTGCACGAGGTCGACCGAGAGGCGCACGATTTGGCGGGCGCCTGCCATGTCCTCGAAGTCAGGAACGAGATCGGAATATTCCGGCGTGCCGCGCATGAGCGATCGAGCCTGGCCATAGAGCCGCAGGATCATCGGGGCGCCGTCGAAGGCGCAAAACATGATGGTCAGCCGCTTGTCGTCGGAGGCGGTCAGATGCGCACGGGTCTCGCTGCCGCTGCCGGTGCAATCGAGGTAGGCGACGTCGCTCTCTCCCAGCACCCGGAATGCCGACAGGCCCTTGGGAGACACGTTGATGCGTCCCTTCGGCGGGGCGCTCGCGACGAAGAAGATCTTCTGCCGTTCGATGAAAGCCCTGTGCTCAGGTTCGATCCTTGCGAATTGCCTGCCCATACCCGTTCGTCCTTTCCGCAGCGACGCCGCAGCGGCAAAGAGTTAGCATGCCGATTATACCCGTTTAAGAATGTTATTTATGCTGGTATAAAAACCACCATGAAGGGACCAGACCCGATCGCTCCAGCTCTCTCGCTCAGCGCGTTCCTGCGCGCGCTCCGGGAGCGCCAGTCTCCGGCAGAATTCGGCCTCGCCGCCGGAGCACGGCGGCGCACGCCCGGCCTCCGGCGCGAGGAGGTCGCTCAGCTCTGCGGATTGAGCGTCACCTGGTACACGTGGATCGAGCAGGGTCGCGATGTCTCCGTCTCGGCTTCGACACTTGCGCGCCTCGCACGCGGATTGCGCCTGTCACGAGCGGAGCGCAGCTATCTGTTCGAAGTTGGGGGCAAGCGCGATCCCGAGCGTCCCGGCCACAGGGATGATCCGCCTGAGGAGGTGCTGGCCTGCGTCGATGCGATCGAAGGGCCGGCCTACATTCTCGATCGCACATGGGGTGCGCGTCGTTGGAATGCGAAAGCGTCCCGGTTGTTTGCCGGATGGCTCGATGCTGACGGCGAAAAAAATCTTCTGCGCTACATCTTCCTCAGGCCCGAGGCGCGAACACTGATCCTCGACTGGACCTCACGCGCGCAACGCGTCGTCGCAGAATTCCGCGCCGCTGTTACAGCCTATTCCGACGATCCGGACATTCGCCGGCTCGTCGAGGAACTGAGAGTTGGAAGCCCCGATTTCGAACGCTGCTGGGAGACGCAGGGGGTTCTGGCACGCGAAGGCGGCGAGCGTGCGTTCGATCATCCGACCATGGGACTGCTGCACTATCAGCAGGTGTCGCTGTCTCTCGCGGGCTGGTCCGACTATCGACTGACGATGCTTCTCGCTGCGCCAACCATACGCAACCGATGACGTCCTACTCCGCCTGAGCCTCAATCGCCGCCATATCGTCGTCCGAGAGGCCGAAATGGTGGCCGATCTCGTGGATCAGGACGTGGCGGACGATGTGGCCGAGCCTCTCGTCGTGCTCGGCCCAGTAATCCAGGATCGGCCGGCGGTAGAGCCAGACCATGTTGGGCAGCCGCGCCACATCGCCCAGGCTCTGCTGGGGCAGGCCGACGCCCTGGAACAGGCCGAGCAGGTCGAACTCGCTATCGCATTCCATCTCGTCCATCACTTCCTCGGTCGGGAAGTCGTCGACACGGAGGATCACGCCCTCACAGAGGCCGCGAAATTCCGCCGGCAGGCGCTCGAAGATGTCGTGCGCCGTCGCTTCCATCTCAGCCAGCGAGGGTGCTTTCAATTCCGTCCACATGGGCTTTTCTTAGCGCGGGTTCCGTGGCGATGCATCCGGCTTTATAGAGGGCTACGAAGAGTTGACGCCGCGCACGAAAACGGGGAGCGTACGGCGCCTCAAGGGGATAGCTCAGGTGGGTGGTGGTGCGATGCGGGCGGGAACAGCAATACTGGTTCTACTTTGCATGGGGTTGTTTTCGCAATTTTGCGTCGGTGCGGAAGCTCAGACGGCCGGCGCCGGTGTCAGGCTGGCCCAGGCGGCCTCGCCAGACGACGTTCCGCCGCCGCGCAGGCGCCCGCCCGCCCGGCTGCGCGTCACGCCCTACTACGCTCCGGACGGCGTCTATCCGCGCTACTATCCGGGTCCCGATGCGGTGCGCGAGTGCAACGCCACCTATGTGCAGGAATATCGGCCGAGCGGCACGGTGATCGTGCCGCATATGAGCTGCTACTGGCGGCGGGGCTGACGCGCCTCAACGGCCGCGTGATGCCCGCATCTTGAGGGCGGAGTTCGTCATGACGAGATGGATTGCATTGGCCGTTGTCGCCGGGCTCGCAGCGGGTTTGCCTCGCGCTTCAACCGCGCAGAGTGTGACGAAGTCGGATGCCTCGGCCGGGACAGCGATTTTCGATGCGAGACGGCACGCAAGACACCATGACGTTGCGCGGCGCTCAGCGCCCCATGATCCGCATTATTACGCGCGGCCCATCTACTATCGTCCCTATCCCTACGGCGTGCCGGCACCCTTCGTGTTCGGCTACGGGCCGTGGTGGTGACGCGCCGCGTTAGCCCGCCGGCGCAAATCCCCTGACCAGCAGCACGGTTGCCTGCGCGCCCGCCTTGCGATCGCGCGAGATGTCTTCGTAGTCCGGCGAATTCGAGAAGGCGAGGAACGCGGCCTCGTCGGGAAACGACATCATGACGAGCTTGTCGAACGGCCACGGGCCCTCGAGCACGCGCGGCTGCTCGTCGGCGGCGAGCAGCCGTCCATTGTACTTTCTGAACACGTCGAAGAACCGCGCCTGATAGCGGTCATAGGCCGCGCGGTCCGTCATCTTCAATTGCGCGATCGCGTAGACGGTCATCTTTCGAATTCCTTTTGTCGTGGCACGGCGCCTCGGCAGGTTGTTCATTCACGAGGGGTTCACGTCGCTGTCCCTAATTTAATCTTGGGAGCGACTGCAATTGAACAGCGATGCGAGCGACGGCTGCGCCGCAATGCTGCCGTTCAGATTCAGGGAGAATTCCATGCTGCGGATCTTGGATGCTCGGACAAGCCCGATACGCTTGCTCGGGCTCGCGGCCGTTGCCACGCTGATGCTGTCGGCCGGAACTGCACAACGTGCCGAAGCGATGACTCCGATCAATCCGACGCCATTGCCGGCGGCGAAGGCTGCAAGCGACGACATGATCACGCAGGTTCGCCACGGTGGCGGCGGTGGTGGACATGGTGGCGGCTTCCATGGTGGTGGCGGTTTTCGTGGCGGTGGTTTCCACGGCGGCGGAGGACATATCGGCGGTTTCCGCGGCGGTGGCTTTCGTGGCGGCCATATCGGCGGCTTCCGCGCCGCACCCGCCTTTCACGGTAGCGGCTATCGCTACGGCGGATTTCGCCACTATGGCGGTTTTCATCGCTACGGGGTCTATCGCCCGCATTACGGCTATCGCCACTTCCACCGGCGCTATTATTACGGCGGCTACTATCCCTACTACAACTATCCGCGCCGCTGCCGGGTGATCTGGACCTATTACGGTCCGCGCCGCGTCTGCCGGTGGCATCGCTGGCACTATCCGTACCGCTATTGGTAATCGCGATCGAAATGAAAAGGGCGCCGCGACGGCGCCCTTTGTTCGTGTGGCCTAGAGCCAATCCTTCAGCTTCCACGACGCCGGCTTCCACCGTGTCAGGTTCTCGAGCTTCCACTGCTTGATCATCGCCGGCGGCCAGCGGCTGAGCTTCGAGGTCTCCTCGACCTCGGGCTTGGCGACGATGGGCAAGGGCGTTGCGCGCCGCCGGTGCTGGCGCGTCGCCTCGCCGATCAGATCGACATATTCAGGCTTGTTGGCCATGAGCTGTGTCCTCGCGAAACCGTCGCGAGGACGCAGTGTCGGCGATGCCGATTAACGGCCGTTTGCCGCTTTAGCTCAAATTGCAGGGAGCGGCTTACCGCCACTCCCTGACGTCGACGAAGTGACCCGCGATCGCAGCCGCCGCAGCCATCGCCGGCGACACCAGATGCGTGCGGCCCTTGAAGCCCTGGCGTCCCTCGAAGTTGCGGTTCGAGGTCGAGGCGCAGCGCTCTTCCGGGGCCAGCTTGTCCGGGTTCATCGCGAGGCACATCGAGCAACCGGGCTCGCGCCATTCGAAGCCGGCCTTGATGAAGATCTTGTCCAGACCCTCAGCCTCGGCCTGCTCCTTCACGAGGCCCGAGCCCGGCACGACCATGGCGTTGACATGCGCTGAAACGGTCTTGCCTTCGGCAATCTTCGCCGCCGCGCGCAGATCTTCGATCCGGCCGTTGGTGCAGGAGCCGATGAAGATGCGGTCGAGCTTGATGTCGGTGATCTTCGTGCCCGCCGTCAGGCCCATGTATTTCAGCGCGCGGTGCTTGGAGAGACGCTTGGCCTCGTCCGCGATCTGATCCGGATCGGGCACGATGCCGGTCACCGAGATGACGTCCTCAGGCGAGGTGCCCCAGGTCACGATCGGCGGCAGCTTGGCAGCGTCGAGGCGCAGCTCGTGGTCGAAATGCGCGCCGTCGTCGGAGCGCAGCTTCTCCCAGTAGCGCATCGCCGCGTCCCAGTCCGCGCCCTTCGGCGCCTTCGGGCGGCCGCGCAGGAAGTCGAACGCCTTCTGGTCGGGCGCAACCAGGCCGGCGCGGGCGCCGCCTTCGATCGACATGTTGCAGACCGTCATGCGGCCTTCCATCGACAACGCGCGGATCGCATCGCCGGCGTATTCCAGCACGTAGCCGGTGCCGCCGGCAGTGCCGATCTCGCCGATGATGGCGAGGATGATGTCCTTGCCCGTCACGCCTTCAGGCAATTTGCCGTCGACGGTCACGCGCATGTTCTTCGCCTTCTTCTGGATCAGCGTCTGCGTCGCCAGCACGTGCTCGACCTCGGAGGTGCCGATGCCGTGTGCGAGCGCGCCGAACGCGCCATGCGTCGAGGTGTGGCTGTCACCGCAGACGATGGTGGTGCCGGGCAGGGTAAAGCCCTGCTCGGGGCCGATGACGTGGACGACGCCCTGGCGCTTGTCGAACTCGTCGTAATATTCGATGCCGAATTGCTTGGCGTTCTCGGCCAGCGCCTTGATCTGCTCGATGCTCTCCGGATCGGGATTCGGCTTGGTGCGATCGGTGGTCGGCACGTTGTGGTCGACGACGGCGAGCGTCTTTTCCGGCGAGTGCACCTTGCGGCCGGTGGCGCGCAGACCCTCGAACGCCTGCGGCGAGGTCACTTCGTGCACCAGATGGCGGTCGATATAGAGCAGGCAGGTGCCGTCGTCGGCTTCGTGCACCAGATGGTCGTTCCAGATCTTGTCGTACAATGTGGTCGGCTTGGACATGAGCTTCAGCTCCAGGAATGTTGTGGTGCGGATATGCGCGGTCACGCGCGGGCAACAAAATCGTCAGCGCAGCTTTTAGGCTGCGCGCGTAAGCTCTGACGTTGCCGAGGTCGCGAAGCGTCCGAAGAACCGGCCAGGCAGCCGCGAGCGATCGTCGATGACGATGCGCGTGACGGGGGCGAGGCTGGTCTGATCTGGAAACATTCCAAGAATATATAGCAGGCCGATTTGGAAGCGCGAGTGCTTTGACGCGCACGGCTGACGCAACAAAAAAGCGCGGGGTTTTGCCCCGCGCTCTCTAGAACTCGTCTGTAAACGGAGCTTACTCGTTGACGGCCTTGGCGTGCTCAGTCTTCTCGACGATGCGGGCCGACTTGCCGCGAAGGTTGCGGAGGTAATAGAGCTTGGCACGACGCACCTTGCCGCGGCGCACCACCTTGATCGAGTCGATCATCGGGGAGAGTAGCGGGAACACGCGCTCGACACCCTCGCCATAGGAGATCTTGCGGACGGTGAAGCTCTCGTTGAGGCCGCCGCCGGAACGGCCGATGCAGACGCCTTCATAGGCCTGCACGCGGGTGCGGTCGCCTTCGACGACCTTCACGTTGACGATCACGGTGTCACCGGGACCGAATTCCGGAATCTCCTTGCTGGCGGAGAGCTTGTCGAATTGCTCTTTTTCGAGCTGTTGGATCAGGTTCATGGGTAAATCTCCATCGGCGCGCCCAGCCGCAGGACGGGGGCTGCGCGAAATTCGTTGATCCAGCTATTGCGGATGTGGCCGCTCCTATAAGGCAAGCCGGAGCGTTTGTCACCCGTCTGTCTTGTTTTTTGGCGTTTTTTGGCGTCTGGCTCGATTCGGGGCTTTGGCCGGGATTTTGGCCCACAAATCAGGCCGCCGGGCCGCCGTCAGGGCCTCGGATTGTGCCCGCCGCCAGGCTGCAACCTTGGCGTGGTCGCCGGAGGTCAGGGTCTCCGGGATCGGAGCCCCCTCGAACAGCTGCGGGCGGGTGTATTGGGGGTATTCGAGCAGGCCCTCCGAAAAGCTTTCCTCGGTTCCCGAGGCCTCCTTGCCCATCACGCCGGGCAGCAGCCGGACGCAGGCGTCGATCAGGGCCAGCGCGGCGATTTCGCCCCCGGACAGCACGTAGTCGCCGATCGAGACCTCCTCCAGGCCCCGTCCGTCGATCACCCGCTGGTCCACGCCCTCGAACCGTCCGCAAACGATCAGGGGACCCGGACCCTCGGCCAGCTCCACCACCCGGGCCTGGGTCAATGGCCGACCCCTCGGGCTCATCAGCAGTTTCGGCCGGTCCGCGCTGATCCCGGCGGCATCGATCGCCGCCGCCAGAACATCGGCCCGCAGCACCATGCCCGGTCCGCCGCCCGCGGGGGTGTCGTCGACGCTCCGATGCCGGTCGGTGGCTGAGGCCCGGATGTCCCGCGCCTCGAGCTCCCAGAGCCCGCCAGCCAGCGCCCGGCCGGCCAGGCTCACGCCGAGCGGCCCCGGAAACATCTCCGGAAACAGTGTCAGCACCGTCGCGCGCCAGGGTGAGGAGGTCGTCATGGCCGCTGGTTAGGGCATTGCGGCCGACAGGTCGAGGCCCGGCCGGCCGAGTTGGTTATTGCTTGCGGCCGTACTCGACGAGCTCGATGACGTTATTGGTCAGCAGATGGCCGTTGCCGCGCGCCACGTAGGTCCGTTTCGCCCAGTGGTCGATGGCCGGCGCGTACCAGGTCATGGCCGAGATCTCGTGCTTGCGGCTCGGATCGTTGGTTGGACGCCTCAGGAGCGTCGTTTCGATCTTGTACGTCTCGAACGTGCCGGCCTTGGTGGTGATGGTCTCCTGGCCGACGACCTTCGAATGGCCCGAGCGTTTCCAGATGAAGCCCTTGCTGCTGTTGACGTCATCGGCGGAGAAGCTCCAGCTATCGCCGATTTTCAGTGGCGCATGGATGCCGCTGCCGTCGCCGGGCTGATATTTCCACTCACCCGCGTTCTTCAGATTCCACGACCGATCGTAGATGTTCAGGCCCTCGGCCTCCTTGCCGTCGGTCGTGACCCGAACGCTGATCTCGGCAGGCGTGACCTCGGTGACGATGTTCCTGCGGACCGCGCTGACCTTGCCGCTGATTTCGTCCCGCACCTCGTAGGTCCAGAAGTCGCCTTGCAGGGGTGCCTCCATCGCGATGACCGGCTTTGCGGCGGCGGGCGGATCGCTCGCCGCCGATGCCAGGGTGGTGCCGGCAAGCAGACAAGCCATCATCGTGGCCGCGTAACGAGACATCTTCATGCTCCCCGGAAGGCTTCGGTCATCGACGGTCGCTTTCGCGCCGGCCGCTAGCGGCGGCCGTATTCGATCATTTCGAGCGCGCCCCGCTCGCGAACCCTGCCGTCCGCTCTGCTGACATAAGTGCGCTTCACCCAATGGTTGATCTCGGGCACGTACCAGGCCTGCTGCTCGGCCTGGGATTTCTTGGTGGGATCGTTGGCGTTTCGCATCTCGATCGAGGTTTCGATCTTGTAGGCCTCGAATGTGCCGGCGCGGGTGGTGATGGTCTCCCTGGCAGTGACCTTCGAGGTACCCGTGCGCTTCAGGTTGACACCCGCCGTGCTGTTCGAGTCGCTGGACTTGAACGTCCAGGTCTTGCCGATCGCGAGCGGCATGCGGATGCCCGTGCCGTCATTCGGCGTGAACCGCCATGCACCATTGTTGATGATGTCCCACGACCGGTCATAGGTCTGGTAGCCGAAACCGGGCTTGCCGAGGATCTCGAACCGGACGCTGATCTCGGTGGCCGACACGTCGGTGATGGTGTGCGTCATGGTCGATTTGAGGTCGCCCGTGATCTCGTCGCGCATCTCGTAGGTCCAGTGGTCACCGACCTGCGGCTCCTCCATCGGGGCGAGCGAGGTGGCTTGCTCGGCTGCAGCCGGCGGGGGGCTCGGTGGCGTCTGCGCACTGACAAGGCCCGCGGATGCGAGCAGGCCGATCGTTGCCATAAGACAGCGGCGCAGCATTTGGAGCTCCGGTGTTGGGGAGAGGCGCGGGAGGGCGATGCAACCAAAGCGTGAACGAGCCGGATGCCCGATGCAAGTGAAGATTTCGCGAGATTTGTTAGCGAGCCGTTACCGCACCGTCATGATGACGGAGCCTCGCTGTCATCATCACCCTCGATCTCCTGCGGCAGCGCGATCACGACGCGGCCGCCTGTGAGATCGACTTCCGGCACCACCGCGTTTGTGAACGGCAGCAGCATCGTCGTGCCCTTTGCAGATCCTTTGGGCGGAGCGATCTCGATGATGTCGCCGGCGCCGAAATTGTGGATCGCGAGCACGCGGCCGAGCGCGTCGCCGTCGGTGGTGACGGCGGCGAGCCCGATCAGGTCGGTGTGGTAATATTCGTCCTCGTCGGTCGCGGGCAGCTTTTCGCGCGCGACGTAGAGCTCGATGCCGTTGAGGCGCTCGGCCTCATCGCGGGTCGTGACGCCCTTGAACGTCGCGACCAGATGATCCTTGGCTTCGCGCGCCTGCGCGACCTCGAACTGGCGCTTGCCATCCTTGGACAGAAGCGGCCCGTAGCGCCTGACCGCAAAGGGATCTTCGGTGAAGGTCCACAGCTTGACCGCACCGCGCACACCATGCGCGGCGCCGATCCGCGCGACGCAGACCAGCGCCGACATGATCTGACCTTAACCCTTCGCGGCGGCTTCGGCCTGCGCCTTGCGCTCCTTGCGCGGCACGGCCTTCTCAGGGTTGTTGCGCGCTTCGCGCTTCTTGACGCCGGCGGCGTCGAGGAAACGCGCCACGCGGTCCGACGGCTGCGCACCCTTGGCGACCCAGGCCTTCACCTTGTCCATGTCGAGCTTGAGGCGGGCCTCGTTGTCCTTCGGCAGCAGCGGGTTGAAATAACCGAGACGCTCGATGAAGCGGCCATCGCGGGGAAAGCGCGAATCGGCGACGACGACGTGATAGACGGGGCGCTTCTTGGTGCCTGCGCGAGCGAGGCGGATAACGACGGACATCTGGTTCTCCTTCAAAGTACAGTTTGTTCGGTTGATTGGTATTCCGCGTCGCGCGAGATGCTTAGGATCCCTCGCGACGAATTCCTCATTTCTTCTTGCCCGGAAATCCGCCGAGGCCCGGCAGCGTCGGCTTGCCGCTCAGCCCGGTCAGTCCGGGAACGTTGGGCAGGCCGGTGCGCAGACCAGCGGGCAAATCCTTCGGCAGGCTGGGCAGACCTTGTCCGCCGCCTTGCATCTTCTCCTGCAACGCCTTCATCTCTTCGGGCGAGGGCGGCTTCATGCCGCCGCCAAAGCCCATCGCCTGCGCAATGCCGGCGAGCGGGCCACGCTTGCCCGAGCCCATGGCCTTCATCACGTCGGCCATGTTCCGGTGCATCTTGAGCAGCTTGTTGACCTGCTCGACGCTCTGGCCGCTTCCTGCGGCGATGCGCTTCTTGCGGCTGGCCTTGAGCAGGTCGGGATGACGGCGCTCGTCGCGCGTCATGGAATCGATCACCGCGACCTGGCGCTTCAGGATCTTGTCGTCGATGCCGGCGGCCGCGATCTGGTTCTTCATCTTGGCGATGCCGGGCATCATGCCCATCAGCCCGCTGATGCCGCCCATGTTCGCCATCTGCAACAGCTGCTCGCGCATGTCGTTGAGGTCGAACTGACCCTTGCGCATGCGCTCGGCGGTGCGCGCGGCCTTTTCGGCGTCGATGTTGGCGGCGGCACGTTCGACCAGCGACACCACGTCGCCCATGCCGAGGATGCGGCCGGCGATACGATCGGGATGGAAATCTTCCAGCGCGTCGGTCTTTTCACCGGTGCCGATCAGCTTGATCGGCTTGCCGGTGACGGCGCGCATCGACAGCGCGGCGCCGCCGCGGCCGTCGCCGTCGACGCGTGTCAGCACGATGCCGGTGAGGCCGACGCGCTGATCGAAGGCGCGCGCGAGATTCACGGCGTCCTGGCCGGTGAGGCTGTCGGCGACCAGCAGCACTTCATGCGGATTGGCAGCGGCTTTGATCGCAGCCGCTTCCGCCATCATGTCTTCGTCGAGCGTGGTGCGGCCGGCGGTGTCGAGCAGCACGACGTCGTAGCCGCCGAGCTTGCCGGCTTCCAGCGCGCGCTTCGCAATCTGAGCCGGCTGCTGGCCGGCGACGATCGGCAGGGTCGGAATGTCGAGATCGCGGCCGAGCACGGCCAGCTGCTCCATCGCCGCCGGGCGATAGATGTCGAGCGAAGCCATCAGCACCTTGCGCTTGTCGCGCTGGACCATGCGGCGGGCGAGCTTTGCGGTGGTGGTCGTTTTACCGGAGCCTTGCAGACCGACCATCATGATCGGCACCGGCGGCACGGAATTGACGTCGATGGTCTGGCTTTCGGCACCGAGCGTGTTGATCAGCTCGTCATGGACGATCTTGACCACCATCTGGCCGGGCGTGACCGATTTGACGACGGTGGCGCCGATCGCCTGCTCGCGGACGCGCTCGGTGAAGCTGCGCACCACTTCGAGCGCGACGTCAGCCTCCAGCAGCGCGCGGCGCACCTCGCGCATCGCGGCGTCGACGTCCTTTTCGGTCAGCGCACCGCGCCCCGTCAGACGATCGAGAATGCCACCAAGCCGTTCCGACAGATTGTCGAACAATGCCGTTGTCCCTTGTCCTGCTCGCGCAGGGTTGCCGCGTTCACCATCGTCATGCCCCGGCTTAACCGGGGCATCCAGTACGCCGCGGCACCTCGGTTCAGCCGAGCTGCCTCTGGGATACTGGATCGCCCGATCAAGTCGGGCGATGACCACTTCCAAAGCAAGCGATCTTCCAAACACCTTTGCGCCCGAGGGCGCACAGCGCTGTCGGGCGTTGGCCTCTGGCCTCCAGGGCCAGTAGGCGGGTCGAAAAGAAAGCCTTTCCGAGAAAGTGGCGGGGTTAAACGCCGCTCCCGCCCAAAAGTCAAGGAAAGTTAGGGTGCCGGGGTGCCTTTGCCAGGGCAAGGCCCTGAGAATACGGAACTTTTCGCGGCCGGTTCCTTTTGCCTGGGCTCCGCCCATATAGAAGACGATGACTTACCTCCGTTACCATCCCTGAAGCCCGCTTGTGCCGATCACCCGCCGCCGCCTCTTTGGATCGCTCGCCGGTGGCGCCGCGCTGGTTGGTGTTCCGCCCCTCTGGATGTCCCGCATGAAAACCTATGACGGCCCGGTCTCCGACCATTTTGACGGCCTGACCTTCTTCGATCCCGACGGGGCGCCGCCGAGATCGCTCGGCGAGGTGCTGCGGTGGCAATTAGGTGGCCGGGGGCAGCGCGCGGACTGGCCCGACTGGGTGCCCAACCCCCATGCCGACACGCCGCCGCAGCGCGTCGAGGGCGACAAGGTGCGGCTCTCCTTCGTCGGCCACGTCAGCTGGCTGGTCCAGGCCGGCGGCCTCAACATCCTCGTCGATCCCGTCTGGTCCTCGCGGGTCTCGCCCGTCAGCTTTGCCGGACCGAAGCGGCACAACGACCCCGGTATCGCGTTCGAGAAGCTGCCGAAGATCGACGTCGTGCTGGTCTCGCACGGTCATTACGATCATCTGGACATCGCGACGCTGTCGCGGCTTGCCAAGAACTTTGCGCCGCGCGTGGTGACGCCACTCGGCAACGACGTAACGATGCGCAGCGCCGACTCCTCCATCAAGGTGGAGGCCTTCGACTGGCACGATCGCGTCGAGCTCGGCGGCGGCATCGCCGTGACGCTGGTGCCGACCCGGCACTGGTCGGCGCGCGGCATGTTCGATCGCAACAAGGCACTGTGGGCGAGTTTCGTGCTGGAGACACCGGCGGGGAAAATCTACGTGGTCTGCGATTCCGGCTATGGCGACGGCGGGCACTTTCGCCGCGTCGCAGAGAAGCACGGGCCGCTGCGTCTGGCGATCCTCCCGATCGGCGCCTACGAACCGCGCTGGTTCATGCGCGACCAGCACATGAATCCGGAAGACGCCGTGAAAGCGCTGGCCGATTGCGGCGCGCAAGCCGCGCTCGGGCATCATCACGGCACGTTCCAGCTGACCGATGAAGCGATCGACGCGCCGGCCAAGGCGCTGGTCGAAGCGTTGGATGCCGCGAAGCTTCCGCAGGAACGGTTCGTGGCGATGCAGCCGGGACAGGTGGTGGAGATCTAAATCCATCCACGTACACAACTTGCCCCGGACGCAGCGCAGCGTCTCTTCGACGGTGCGCTGCAGAGCCGGGGCCCATGCAGCAGCACGTGCCGTTGGCTTTCTGGGTCCCGGCCCTGCGCAGCGGCGTTTCACGCTGCAGCGCGTCCGGGACAAGAGACTTATTTGCCTTCAGGGCGAATAATCGCCCAGCTGACATTCACCGTCACCGACAGCGTTTCCTCGCCCGGGGCGACTGCCGCGGGCGCCGCCATCGGCGCGGTCGCCATTCTTGCCTTGAACAGCGGCACCGGAGCGCCGCCCTCGGATACGCTGAGCGGCGAGCCGAGCGTGACGCCGGTGGCCTTGGCATAGATCTCGGCCTTGCGGCGGGCGTCCACGACCGCCTGTTCGCGGGCGTCGTCGAGCAGCTTTGAGGCCTGCGTCACCTCGAAGGAGATGTTGCCGATGTCGTTGGCGCCGGCGCCGACCAGCGTGTCGATGATGCCAGCGACCTTGGTCACGTCGCGGATCTTCACGGTAACGCGGTTAGAGGCGCGGAACCCGACCACGGGCGAAGCGCCGGTGGATTTGTTCTGGCCGTATTGCGGCTGCAAGGACAGGCGCGAGGTCTGATAGTCCTTCTCGGCGATGCCAGCGCCCTTCAGCGCCAGCAGTACCTTGCCCATCGCGGCGTTGTTGGCGTCGGAGGCTTCCTTCGCCGACTTGGCGTCGTTGGCGACGCCGGCGTCGATCTGCGCGAGATCGGGCGCCGCGGAGATCGTGGCTTCGCCGCTCACCGAGATCGCGGAGGGAAAATCGTCCGCGCGTGCGGGCGTCGCCAGCAGCGTGGCGGCGAAAGCGGCGGCAAGGGACGTAAAAAGGACGGCAGGCTTCTTCATCTCTCTCACTTCAATGGCACGAACACGTTGATCACGAGCTTGTCCTCCGCCGTCTTCAGGGGATCGGTGAGGTACTCCTCGATAAAGGTGTCCTTGGCTTCCAGCTTCTTGTCGTCGAGGTGATTGGTGATCGCCTCATAGGTGTTGTCCATGTTGTCGTAGGAGCCGCGATGAACGAATTTCAGCGCCTTGCCTTCGGGCGATTTGCCGATGCTCATGTCCTTGGGCAGGTTCTTCGGGTCCTGCTCGACCGGGATCTCGGCCAGGAAGGTGAAGCCGGTGTCGTCGGTCGAGGTGTAGACGATCATCGAATTGCCGGCGGGCTTGATGCCCTGCTTGTCCAGCAGCGTGTTCAGCGCCTTGAAAGCGTCGATCAGCGTGTCGAAGGCCGAATCCCAATTGGCAGTGCCCTTGACCATCACGACCTTCTTCGGCTCGAGCGTGGTCTCCAGGCCAAAGGGATCGGCGGTCTGCACCGGGGCGGGCGTCGCGGCCGCAGCGGGCGGCGGGGCCGCCGGAGCGGGTGAGGGCGAAGCGCTGGCCGCAGGCGATGGCGCCGGAGAGGGCGCCGCCGCGGGCGCAGGTGCCGCACTTGCGGCCGGGGAGGGCGAGGCCGACGGAGCCGGCGAAGGGCTGGCCGACGCGGCGGGCGCCGGGCTCGGGGTCTGCGCCAGAGCGCCGGGCACGCCAAACGACATGGTCGCTGCCGGGATCAGCGCGAGCAGTGCGAGGCGACAAAAACGATTCATTCTATTCTCCCCAAGGGCTTATGCGCCAAGGCCTTACATCCCCAAGGCCTTGAGCCGGCCGCGCGTCCCGGATTGCGCGAACCCTGCCGTTCTAACACGCGAGTGCCGAATTCGTCCCATGACAGATGCGTCATGGCTATGGCGGCAAATCACTGGCCAAGCCGCCAAGGATCGCCATATAAGGCAGGCGAAATTCGGGACATTTCATGAGCGCTCTGGCCAACCACGCATTTGCCAAGATGAACGGCATCGGCAACGAGATCGTCGTTGTCGACATGCGTGATTCCGCCGCGCCGGTGACGCCGGACGACGCCCGCGCGGTCGCGTCCGCGCCGGGCGGCGTGCCCTACGACCAGCTCATGGTGCTCCGGAAGCCGCGGTTCGACGGGACCGAGGCCTTCATCAGCATCTACAACAATGACGGCTCCGAGGCCGGCGCCTGCGGCAACGGCATGCGCTGCGTGGTGCGGCGCATCTTCGAGAAGACCGGGCAGACCACGGCAACGTTCGAGACCGCCGCGGGCCTGCTCAATTGCTGGCAGGGCCCGGCGCCCGATCTCTACACCGTCGATATGGGCGCGCCGAAGTTCGGCTGGCAGGAGATTCCGCTGGCGGAAGAGTTTCGCGACACCCGCTACATCGAATTGCAGATCGGGCCGATCGACAATCCGATCCTGCATTCGCCTTCAGTGGTGAGCATGGGCAATCCGCATGCGATCTTCTGGGTCGAGGACGTCAACGCCTATGATCTCGAGCGTTTCGGTCCGCTGCTGGAAAATCACCCGATCTTCCCCGAACGCGCCAACATCACGCTCGCCCACATCGTCGATCGCGACCACGTCACGATCCGCACCTGGGAGCGTGGCGCGGGCCTGACCAGAGCTTGTGGTTCGGCGGCCTGCGCGACCGCGGTCGCGGCCGCGCGGCTGAAGCGCACCGAGCGCAATGTCGAGATCGCGCTGCCCGGCGGCAAGCTCGGGATCGAATGGCGTGAAAGCGATGACCACGTGCTGATGACGGGCCCCGCGACCTTCGAATATGAGGGCTCCTTCGATCCGGCGCTGTTCGCGCCGGTCGGCTGATGGCCGTCGACGTCGTCACCTTCGGCTGCCGCCTCAATGCCTTCGAGGCCGAATTGATCCGCCGCGAGGCTGAAGGCGCTGGCCTTTCCGATACCATCGTCATCAACAGCTGCGCCGTCACCAACGAGGCGGTGGCGCAGGCGCGCCAGTCGATCCGTAAATTGAAGCGCGAACGACCGGGCGCGCGCATCGTCGTCACCGGCTGTGCGGCGCAGACGCAGAGCCGGATGTTCGCAGACATGGCCGAGGTCGATCGCGTCCTCGGCAATGACGACAAGATGCGCAGCGAAGCCTGGCGCGATGCGCGTGCCGCGTTCGATCTCGGTGCGAGCGAAAAGATCGCCGTCAGCGACATCATGGCGGTGAAGGAGATGGCGCCGCATCTGATCGACGGCTTTGCGAGCGGCCTGCCGCGCGTGTTCGTGCAGGTGCAGAACGGCTGCGACCATCGCTGCACGTTCTGCATCATCCCCTATGGCCGCGGCAATTCACGCTCGGTGCCGATGGGCGCGGTGGTCGATCAGGTGCGGGCGCTTGTTGCGCGCGGCCATGCCGAGATCGTGCTGACCGGTGTGGACCTCACCAGCTATGGCGCCGACCTGCCGGGTGCACCAAGACTCGGCATGCTGACGAAGCAGATCTTGCGGCACGTGCCGGAGCTCAAGCGCCTGCGCATCTCCTCGATCGATTCGATCGAGGCCGATGCCGATCTGCTGGATGCCATCGGCGACGATGCGCGCCTGATGCCGCATCTGCACCTGTCGCTGCAATCCGGCGACGACATGATTTTGAAGCGCATGAAACGGCGGCATTCGCGCAACGACGCGATCGCGTTCTGCGACCAGGTCCGCCGCCTGCGCCCGGACATCGCGTTCGGAGCCGACATCATCGCGGGCTTTCCGACCGAGACCGAGGAGATGTTTTCGCGCTCGCTGGATCTCGTGGAGGAGTGCGGTCTGACGTTCCTGCACGTCTTCCCGTATTCGCCACGCCCCGGCACGCCGGCCGCGCGGATGCCGCAGGTCGCGGGCGGTGCGATCAAGGAGCGTGCGAAGCGGCTGCGTGCGGCGGGCGAAGTGGCATTACGACGGCGGCTGCAAGAGGAAGTGGGTACGACGCGCGATGTGCTGATCGAGAGCGACAGCCAGGGCCGCACGGAGCATTATCTGCCGGTGGCGATCGCGGGTGAACGTATTGGCCGTGTGGTGCCGCTGATGATCGCCGGCAGCGATGGCGAGCGGCTAACCACGTAATCAGTGTCGTCGCCCGGCTTGACCGGGCGACCCAGTACGCCGCGGCTCCTCGGTTCTATCGCTGCCGTCTCTGGAATACTGGATTGCCCGCTTTCGCGGGCAATGACAGCGGAGTGTGTGATGAGCAGCAGGCCTACAACGCCCGCACCTGCCAGAATCGCAGCGTCCGCCGCGCGTTCTCCGACGTCATTCGCGCGTAATTGCTTTTCGCCCTCGCGATATCGGCGGGTTTCATCGCGCCGGTGGCAAAGCGACTCTCGAGCACGGCGGCTGTGGTTTCCCAGCTGAGCTGGGCCGCCTTGCACGGCACCAGCAAGCCGTCCTCGCGCAGGCTCTGCATCAGCGGGCGAATCACTTCGACGGTCGATCCGGACAGGGCCGCTAATGCAGCCACGGTTTCCTCGTAGCGCCGCTGCGTGGCGAAGCCGAGCAGCGTCGCCTCGGTCAGCTGGCCCGTCGCCTTGAGATTTGCGATGGCCCGCTTGGCGCCTTCGAAATCGCGGACGGCCGACATCTCGCGCTCGACACCGACGGTCACGGCGGCGATCGCGCCCTGGATCTCCTCGAACAGATGCGGCGGTGCGCGCGACAGCAGCCGGGTGCGCACGGCATCCGTCGCAGAACGCAGCAACCGGCGGCGCAAATCGGACGGCAGGTCGACGCGGACGCCGACGCTCACGGCGAGCTCGGGATCGGCCTCCGCCTGCCCGACGATGACGGCAAATCCGTTTCCGGAAACGCGCGCGCCGGGATTGGCGGCAAGCCGCCGGCTGACGCTGGGATAGCGCCGCGCCAGCAGCGCGTCGGTGACGATCTCCTTGAGCCACCAGCGACCGGCGACCGCGAGCAGATGCGATTCGCCCTTGCTGGAGGCGATCTTCACCAGCTCGCCATCGTCGAGGCGCGCGGATTCCTGGAGCACGGGGCCGGCGATGCGAATTTCGTCATTATTGGCGAGGCGGCGGATCACGGAGGGCGGCGCCTGCGCGATCGGCGCAAGCTGCGCGCTGATCTCGGCCAGCGCAACGCGTGCGCCCATGTCGGCGATGGCGCGCAGCTCGATGGTGCCGATCAGGCGCTCGAGCACGTCGTCGAACAGCGCGATCTGCTCGTTGCCAAAACTTCCGGCGGAGGAGAGGAACAGGTCGGTGACGCGGCGGGCCGTTTCCAGGCCCTTTTCCGCCGAGCCGAGCCGAATCGCTGATTCGACTTCATCGATGATCGAAAACTCGGCCGTGGACATGACGCGTTGCTCGTCCTGAGCGAATGACGGAAGCTTGTTCTAAGCAATCGCTATCAATAGAGACGAGCACTGAACGTTTCGTAAACCACGGGGCGGAAGGCGAGCACTGCTTTGCTCCCCGACCGGCCACTGCTCCTCATCCTGAGGAGCCCGCGAAGCGGGCGTCTCGAAGGATGGCCGCGGGCGACAGTCGGGCCTTCATGGTTCGAGACGGCGCTGATGCGCCTCCTCACCATGAGGGGCTAAAACTATTCCCCATTCCACCCGCAGGCGCGGAGCTTGTCGTGCATGTGGGGCGGGGCCGGCGCGACCACGCGGATCGGCTCCTTGTTCCGGGAGATCGGTACCACGATCTCGCGGGAATGCAGGTGCAGCCGCGGCTCGCCGAAGCGCGGGCCGTTGCCGTAAATGTTATCACCGAAGATCGGCCAGCCGGTCGACGCCGAATGCACCCGCAATTGATGGGTTCGGCCGGTCACCGGTTCCATGGCGAGCCAGGTCAGCCCGTCGCCCCGGCCCATCACCTTCCAATTTGTGACGGCTTTCTGCCCTTCCGGGTCCGGCTTCTGCCACCAGCCGCGCTCGGCATTGAGCCGGCCGAGCGGCATGTCGATGGTGCCTTCGTCCTCGGCAGGGCCGCCCTCGACCACGGTCCAGTAGGTCTTGCCGATCTTGCCGTGCTTGAAGAGGAGGCCGAGTGAGGCCGTCGCCTTGCGATGGCGGCCGAGCACGAGGCAACCGGAGGTGTCCTTGTCCAGCCGGTGGGCCAGCACCGGCGGCCGCGGCAGGCCGAAACGAAGCGCATCGAACGACGTTTCCAGATTGGCCCCGCCCTTGGGGCCGCGGTGCACCGGCAGGCCGGCGGGCTTGTCGATGACCAGCATCAGCCCGTCGCGATGGAGCACGCGCGCCAGGATCTCGTCGGCGGTCAATTCGGGAACATCGAGCAATTGCAAGACTTTCGGTCAACACTTTCGTTTGGGAGCCGGAACGGCTAACACACCGCCACCATGAACGATACCACGTCAGATCCCCCCAAGCTGAGCTGGTGGCGCCGCCTGTCCAACGGGCTGAAGCGCACCTCGTCCTCGCTCGGGACCGCGGTCGCCGACCTCGTCACCAAGCGCAAGCTCGACCGCGCCATGCTCGACGACATCGAGGACGTGCTGCTGCGCGCCGACCTCGGCACGTCGGTCGCGGTGCGGATCGCGGACGCCGTCGGCACGGGCCGCTACGACAAGGCGATCTCGGCGGACGAGGTCAAGGACGTCGTCGCCACCGAGGTCGAGAAGGTGCTGGCGCCGGTGGCAAAGCCGCTCGAGATCGATACGGCCAAGAAGCCGTTCGTCATCCTCGTGGTCGGCGTCAACGGTTCCGGCAAGACCACGACCATCGGCAAGCTCTCGCAAAAATTCGCATCCGAGGGCCGCAAGGTGATGCTGGCCGCCGGCGACACGTTTCGCGCGGCCGCGATCGAGCAGCTCAAGGTCTGGGGCGAGCGCACCAGGACGCCGGTCATCGCTGGCACCCAGGGCTCGGATTCGGCAAGCCTCGCCTTCAACGCGCTGACGGCAGCGAAGGAGCAGGCCATCGACGTGCTCCTGATCGACACCGCCGGCCGCCTGCAGAACAAGGCCGAGCTGATGAACGAGCTCGAAAAGGTCGTGCGCGTGATCCGCAAGGTGGACGACACTGCGCCGCATGCCGTCTTGCTGGTGCTTGATGCTACGGTCGGCCAGAACGCGCTGTCGCAGGTCGAGGCCTTCCATCGCACGGCGGGGGTCACCGGCCTCGTGATGACGAAGCTCGACGGCACCGCGCGCGGCGGCATTCTGGTGGCGCTCGCGGAGAAATTCAAACTGCCGGTGCATTTCATCGGCGTCGGCGAAGGCGTCGACGATCTCGCGCCGTTCACCGCGCGCGATTTCGCCCGTGCGATCGCCGGAATCGAAAGCTGAGAATGGACAAGACCCAGCCGCATCCGCTGTTCAAGCTCGCGACCGAGCTCGGTCCGCTGCTCGTGTTCTTCTTCGTGAATGCGAAGTTCAATCTGTTCGCCGCGACCGGCGCCTTCATGGTCGCGATCGTGGCGGCGATGATCGCGTCCTATGTGGTGACGCGCCATATCCCGATCATGGCGATCGTGACAGGCGTGATCGTGCTGGTGTTCGGCACGCTGACGCTGGTGCTGCACGACGAGACCTTCATCAAGGTCAAGCCGACCATCATCTACGGCCTGTTCGCGGCGATCCTCGGCGGCGGCCTGTTGTTCGGCCGCTCCTTCATCGCCGTCATGTTCGACCAGATGTTCAACCTGACCCCGCAGGGCTGGCGCATCCTCACGCTGCGCTGGGCGCTGTTCTTCGCCGGCATGGCCATCCTGAACGAGATCGTTTGGCGCACCCAGAGCACGGATTTCTGGGTGAACTTCAAGGTGTTCGGCGTCACGCCGATCACGATGGTCTTCGCCATCGCCCAGATGCCGCTGACCAAGCGCTACGGGATCGAGCCGGCGTCGCTGGAGGCGAGCGAGGCCGACGCGGGGGATGTGCGGAAGGGCTGACGGTCTCTCAGCTCGTCATTGCGAGCTGAAATGCGGCCATACACTCAACTGTCATCGCCCGGCTTGACCGGGCGATCCAGTATTCCAGAGACAGTCGTGAGATACGGTGAGGCCGCGGCGTACTGGATACCCCGGTCAAGCCGGGGCATGACAGCGGTGCGTGGTGCTGGCCCCTGCGCTCGCGCGAGAGCGGAGCTCAGCTCCCTGCCTTCAACGCCTTCTCCATCTGCGGCAACAACACCGTGCGCAGATTGTCCGGCGTGATCGGTCCGACCAGCTTGTAGACGATGGTGCCTTCGCGCCCGACGACGAACGTCTCCGGCACGCCATAGACGCCCCATTCGATCGAGGCGCGGCCGTTGGCGTCCACACCGACGCGGCCGAACGGGTTGCCGTAGCGGCCGAGGAAACGGCGCGCGTTGTCGGCCGCGTCCTTGTAGTTGATGCCGACGAGCTGGAAGCGCTTGTCTTTTGCCAGTTCGGTCAGGAGCGGTGCTTCGTCATGACAGGGTACGCACCAGGACGCCCAGACATTGACCAGGCTGACCTTGCCTTTGAACGCGGCGGGATCGAGGCCCGGTACCTGCGCGCTGTCGGCCTGCAATCCCTCGAGCGGCGGCAGCGCGGTCTGCGGCGCCGGCCGGCCGATCAGCGCGGACGGAATCCGCGAGGGATCGCCGCTGCCGAGCCGGAACCAGAACAGCAGCGCCAGGGCGATGAAGGCGATCAGCGGCAGCACCATCAGGAAGGTGCGGCGCTGCGGCGGAGCGGAAGTCGGTTGATCGCTCATGATTGATCGCTCACGGCGTGTCCGTTGCGCTGCGTCCGGAGCGGCGCGTGACGCCGCTGCGGTCGAGCTCGCGCAGGCGCTCGGTCTGGCTGCGATAGTCGAGCACGATCCAGCCGATCAGGATCACGACGACGAGCGCGGCCGCGGCATAGGACGTCACGATGAAGGACGCGTAGGGACCAAGTGACATCGTCATGCGGCCTTCTGGCTCGCCTGCATCATCTGCAAGGAGCGGACACGGCGGCGCAAAATCTCGTTGCGCATCGCCGCGATATGCAACGTGACGAACAGCAGCGTGAACGCGATGGCCATCAGCAGCAGCGGAATCAGGAACGATTTGTCGAGCGTCGAGCCGCCCATGCGCATCACCGACGCCGGCTGGTGCAGCGTGTTCCACCAGTCGACCGAGAACTTGATGATCGGCAGGTTGATCGCGCCGACCAGCGTCAGCACCGCGGCGGCGCGCGCCGCGCGCGAGGGATCCTCGACCGCGCGCCACAGCGCCATCAGGCCGAGATACATCAGGAAGAGGATCAGCACCGAGGTCAGCCGCGCGTCCCATTCCCAATAGGTGCCCCACATCGGCCGGCCCCACAGCGATCCCGTGAGCAGCGCGAGGAAGGTGAAGGCGGCGCCGATCGGCGCGGCGGCTTTGGCGGCGACGTCGGCGAGCGGATGCCGCCACACCAGCGTGCCCAATGAGGCGATGCTCATCACGCCCCAGACGAACATCGACAGCCAGGCGTTGGGCACGTGGATGAACATGATCTTCACCGTCGCGCCCTGCTGGTAGTCGTCGGGCGCGAGAGCGGACTGGTAGAGGCCGATGGTGAGCAGGATGACGGTCGCGGCCACAAGCCACGGCAGCAGCCGCGCCGTCAGCGCGAGGAACCGTGTCGGATTGGCGAGATCGATCAGCGTCATGGTATTCTGATAATCACAGGTCAGCACTCACGCAATCAGCATAAAAGCGCGCAGCGAAAGTTGATCGGGGTCAAGGGCATCCGGCCCATTTCAATCGAGACCATGGCGCAGGCTCGCCGCCGCCGCGAAAGGGCCGATGACGAGGCTGACCAGCGACAGCGCGCACAGGATCGAGAACGGCGCGCCGAACGTCATGGGACCGACGATCACGGCCTGCGAGGCCGCGACCCCGAAAATCAGCACCGGGATCGACAGCGGCAGCACCAGCACGGCCATCAACAGTCCACCCCGGTGCAGCGTCACCGCGAGCGCCGCGCCGATCATGCCGGTGAAGGTCAGCGCCGGCGTACCGGCCAGGAGCGTCAGCGCCACCGCCCCGGTCGCGACCATGTCGAGGTTGAGCAGCAGGCCGAGCACCGGGGTTGCGACAATCAGTGGCAGGCCGGCGGCCAGCCAATGCGCCAGCGCCTTGGCGGCGCAGGCGAGTTCCAGCGGCGTTCGGCTCATCGTGATCAGGTCGAGCGAGCCGTCCTCGTGGTCGGCCATGAACAGCCGGTCCAGGGTGAGCAGGCTTGCCAGCAGCGCGCCGAGCCACAGGATCGCCGGCCCGAGCCGCGACAGCAGCGCCAGATCCGGCCCCACCGCGAACGGCATCAGGACGACGACGGTCAGGAAGAACAGCACGCCGATCAATGCCCCACCGCCGACGCGGAGCGCGATCCGGATGTCCCGGCGGATGAGGGCGGACAGGGCGGTCATGGGGTGTATCCGACGTCGAGGCCGCCATGGGAGCCTGATTCGTGCCCCAGGCAAACTGCGCTCCCTCCCCCCTTGCGGGGGAGGGCGGGGGAGAGGGGTAGCCCCGAGAGAGATGCTTTTGAAGGGCTGACGGCGAGCGACAGAGCGCTCGCCTCCCCAGCGCTAGAACCGAATCGCCCTACCGTGCCGCACCCCTCTCCCCGACCCTCCCCCGTAAGGGGGGAGGGAACGGAGAGAGCCGGGCCCGGCCGCTTGGAAAACTGAGGGTCCATCGGAATCATGCTGAACCCCCAATCCTCAGCTCCCGCGAATCGATGCCGAGCGGCGCATGGGTCGCAGCGATGATCATGCCGCCCCGGGCCAGATGCTCCCGCATCAGGCCCTCGAACATCTCCTGGCCGGCCACGTCCAGCGCCGTAGTCGGCTCGTCCAGCAGCCAGACCGGGCGGCGCACCGTCAGCAGCCGGGCCAGCGACAGACGGCGGCGCTGGCCGGCGGACAGGAAGGCGGCCGGCAAATGAGTGGCGTGATCGAGCCCGACGATGGCGAGGCTCTTGGCCGCATCACTGCGCTCGCCGCCCAGAAAATCAGCCCAGAATGACAGGTTTTCCGCCACGCTCAGTGCTGGCTTCAGGGCGTCGCGATGGCCGAGATAGTGGCACTGCTCCGGCAGCGTCAGCTCGGCATCGCCGCCGGCGAGCGCGATTGTCCCGCCGGCCGGAATCAGCAGACCCGCGATCAGCCGCAGCAGCGAGGTCTTGCCCGAGCCGTTGCGGCCCACGACCGCCACGGCCTCGCCCGAGACCGCCTCGAAATCGAGCCCGGAGAACACCTCGCGGCCGCCGCGCACGCAGACGACCCCGCGTCCGGACAGCTGCATCTTGCCTTGGTTCAATCCGCTCAAAGCCTGGCCTCAGGAAATCTTGGGGTAGCGCATGGGAATTTTTGGCTCGCGGATTGCTGCGGCACGTTTGTGGCTGTGGCGGCGCGGTTAGAAAGCTTCTATAAGCCCGGAACTACTTGATGCAGCAACTTAACCTGCCCCTGCAAGCGACCCAGCCGGACTCGCTGACGGTGTTAAAATACCCCTTGCCGGGTATAACTAACAATTGGGATTTCCTACATGACCTCGCTCGACAGCTTCAAATGCAAAAAGACCCTCAAGGTCGGCGCCAAGACCTATGTCTATTACAGCCTGCCCACGGCCGAGAAGAATGGTCTGAAGGGAATTTCGAAACTCCCCTATTCGATGAAGGTTCTGCTCGAGAACCTCCTGCGCAACGAGGACGGCCGCACGGTCAAGAAGGAAGACATCGTGGCGGTGTCGAAGTGGCTGCGCAAGAAGTCGCTGGAGCATGAGATCGCATTCCGCCCGGCCCGCGTGCTGATGCAGGATTTCACCGGCGTGCCGGCCGTGGTCGATCTCGCCGCGATGCGCAACGCGATGCAGAAGCTCGGCGGCGATGCCGAGAAGATCAACCCGCTGGTGCCGGTCGACCTCGTCATCGACCACTCCGTGATCGTGAATTTCTTCGGCGACAACAAGGCCTTCGGCAAGAACGTCACCGAGGAATACAAGCAGAACCAGGAGCGCTACGAGTTCCTGAAGTGGGGCCAGAAGGCGTTCTCGAACTTCTCGGTCGTGCCGCCCGGCACCGGCATCTGCCATCAGGTCAATCTCGAATATCTCTCCCAGACGGTCTGGACCAAGAAGGAGAAGATGACGGTCGGCAAGAAGACCGGCACCTTCGAGGTCGCCTATCCCGACTCGCTGGTCGGCACCGACTCCCACACCACCATGGTCAACGGTCTCGCCGTGCTCGGCTGGGGCGTCGGCGGCATCGAGGCGGAAGCCTGCATGCTCGGCCAGCCGCTGTCGATGCTGCTGCCCACCGTCGTCGGCTTCAAGCTGAAGGGCGCGATGAAGGAAGGCGTCACCGCCACCGACCTCGTGCTGACCGTGACGCAGATGCTGCGCAAGCTCGGCGTGGTCGGCAAGTTCGTCGAGTTCTTCGGTCCCGGCCTTGATCACCTGTCCGTCGCCGACAAGGCGACCATCGCCAACATGGCGCCGGAATATGGCGCGACCTGCGGCTTCTTCCCGGTCGACGCTGCTGCGCTCGATTACCTCAAGACCTCCGGCCGCGCTCCGGCGCGCGTCGCGCTGGTGCAGGCCTATGCCAAGGCGCAGGGCCTGTTCCGCACCGCCAAGTCGGCCGATCCGGTGTTCACGGAAACGCTGACCCTCGACCTCGGCGACGTCGTTCCCTCGATGGCCGGTCCGAAGCGTCCCGAAGGCCGCATCGCGCTGCCGTCGGTCGCCGAAGGCTTTTCGCTCGCGCTCGGCACCGAGTACAAGAAGACCGACGAGCCCGGGAAGCGCTTTGCCGTCGACGGCAAGAACTTCGAGATCGGTCATGGCGACGTCGTGATCGCCGCCATCACCTCCTGCACCAACACCTCGAATCCGAGCGTCTTGATCGGCGCCGGCCTGCTTGCGCGCAACGCTGCCGCCAAGGGCCTCAAGGCAAAACCGTGGGTGAAGACGTCGCTCGCCCCGGGCAGCCAGGTGGTCGCGGCCTATCTCGCCGATTCCGGTCTGCAGGCCGATCTCGACAAGGTCGGCTTCAACCTGGTCGGCTTCGGCTGCACCACCTGCATCGGCAATTCCGGTCCGCTGCCCGAGGAGATCTCGAAGTCGATCAACGACAACGGCATCGTCGCGGCCGCCGTGCTCTCCGGCAACCGCAACTTCGAAGGCCGCGTCTCGCCGGACGTGCAGGCGAACTATCTCGCTTCGCCGCCGCTGGTCGTCGCCCACGCGCTTGCGGGCAGCGTCACCAAGAACCTCGCCGTCGAGCCGCTCGGTGAAGGCAAGGACGGCAAGCCGGTGTACCTCAAGGACATCTGGCCGACGACGAAGGAGATCAACGCCTTCATGAAGAAGTTCGTGACCGCGTCGATCTTCAAGAAGAAGTATGCCGACGTGTTCAAGGGCGACACCAACTGGCGCAAGATCAAGACGGTCGAGAGCGAGACCTACCGCTGGAACATGAGCTCGACCTATGTGCAGAACCCGCCCTATTTCGACGGCATGAAGAAGGAGCCGGAGCCGGTCACCGACATCATCGAGGCGCGCATCCTCGCCATGTTCGGCGACAAGATCACCACCGACCACATCTCGCCGGCCGGTTCGATCAAGCTCACCTCGCCCGCCGGCAAATATCTCAGCGAACACCAGGTGCGTCCGGCCGACTTCAACCAGTACGGCACGCGTCGCGGCAACCATGAAGTGATGATGCGCGGCACCTTCGCCAACATCCGCATCAAGAACTTCATGCTGAAGGGCGCTGACGGAAATATCCCGGAAGGCGGTCTCACCAAGCACTGGCCCGACGGCGAGCAGATGTCGATCTACGACGCCGCGATGAAGTACCAGCAGGAGCAGGTGCCGCTGGTGGTGTTCGCCGGTGCCGAATACGGCAACGGTTCCTCGCGCGACTGGGCTGCGAAGGGCACGCGCCTGCTCGGCGTCCGCGCCGTGATCTGCCAGAGCTTCGAGCGTATCCACCGCTCCAACCTGGTCGGCATGGGCGTGCTGCCGCTGACCTTCGAGGAAGGCACCTCCTGGTCGTCGCTCGGCCTGAAGGGCGACGAGAAGGTCACGCTGCGCGGCCTGGTCGGCGACCTGAAGCCGCGTCAGAAGCTGACCGCGGAGATCGTCTCCGGCGACGGTTCGTTGCAGCGGGTTTCGCTGCTTTGCCGCATCGATACGCTGGATGAGCTCGATTACTACCGGAACGGCGGCATTCTGCACTACGTGCTGCGCAAGCTCGCGGCCTAAGCGCGAATTTGTGAACGGTGGCTCACCGCGACGTGAGTAGAAGGTTAAACGAGGGCGGCCTATCACAAGGCCGCCTTCGTGCGTTAGAACACGCGTCCGATGGTCCCGCCCGGCGGAAAACCTCGCCCCGGACGGTTGAGTGTACGATGCCCGTAAGACTACGGTGACCATCAGGCGATAGGATCTTCCCCCACGCGTGCGAGGTGTGACGTTCAACATGACTGCAATGATGGCTTCTAATCTGGTTTCGCGCTGGTCCGGTGCACTCTGGTCGGGAGCACTTGGTATCTGCGCCATCGTCGCCGTCATCCGTCCCGCCGAGGCTGATCCTCGCGCCGTAGTCGAGCTCTTCACATCGCAGGGCTGCTCCTCCTGCCCGCCCGCCGACCAGGTCATCGGCGATCTCTCCAACGACCCGTCGATCATCGCGCTGAGCATGCCGATCGACTATTGGGATTATCTCGGCTGGAAGGACACGCTTGCGGATTCGCGCTTCTCGGCGCGGCAGCGCGCCTATTCGCGCATGCGCGGCGACCGCGAGGTCTATACGCCGCAAGTCGTGGTCAACGGTTCGACGCATGTCATCGGCAGCGATCGCGCCGGCATCGAGAGCGCGATCGGCAAGACCGACAACGGCACAGGCGTAATGAGCGTGCCGGTGACGATGTCGCTTGCAGGCAAGCAGATCAACGTGTCGGTGGCGGCGAGCAAGGAGTCGGCGGTCTCGCACGGTGAGGTCTGGATCTGCTCGATCACGAAATCGGTGCCGATCGCAATCAGCCGCGGCGAAAATCGCGGACAGCAGATCACCTATCACAACGTCGTGCGCAACCTGCTCAAGGTCGGCGACTGGAACGGGCGTCCGGAAAGCTGGACGGTGCCGTTGGAAAATCTCACGCGCGACGGCGTCGACGGCGCTGTGGTCTATGTCCAGGACGGCAGCCGTGAGAAGCCGGGTGCGATGCTTGGCGCGGCGTACACGTCGCTGCACTAGATCCGATCTCTCTCGCCAACGTCGCACTCGCTCTCACGCCTCATGGTGAGGAGCGCGCCCTCGCGCGCGAGGCGGACGATGCTACGCATCGCCGCGAGAACCATGCAGGCGCGGCTGATGCAGCGCGGCCTTCATCCTGCGAGTCACCGCTTCGCGGCTCCCCACGATGAGGGGTGAGAGTTGTCTTCGCGTTAATCAGAGAGAAGTTGGTCGTGCCGGAAACATCTCGGCACAAACCAAAAAGGACCAACTTGCGTTGGCCCTCCTTGTCGCGCGTACAGACCCGATCCTGACGGCCCCGGGGGGCTGGGGGCTGAGGAATCCGGAACCGAAAGGACCGGGTCAACGCACACAGGTCTTTTCGCAATGCAGGGCGGCAGGCGCTTGGCGGAAAAGCGGCGATATCAAGATTCCTTCTAACGATCCCGTGACGGTTTGCCGCGACAGAATTCCACTCCTGCGTGTGCTCCGATTCGCACCCGATTCAATCAGTTGAGTGAAGAGCCCCTTGCGGCGGGGAACAGTTGGCGCGATCATGCAATTGTCATGATCCGCGGTTCCGGGGACGGTCCTTCGCGGATGCGATCATGCCGCGAGATGAGGAGGCGCTCGATGAGTCTGACGCCGGAGGATGCCGATCCGAGCGAGCAGCGCGCCGTGGCGCGCCCCACCGCTGCGAATGCCCAACCCAACCGGGTGACATTCAACCGGCTGGAACTGAACCGCATCCTCAACCTGTACGGCCGCATGGTCGCCGACGGCGAGTGGCGCGACTATGCCATCGACTTCCTGAAGGACCGCGCGGTGTTCTCGGTCTTCCGCCGCGCCTCGGAGGTGCCGATCTATCGCATCGAGAAGGACCCGCGGCTGGCGCGCAAGCAGGGCATGTACAGCGTGATCTCGGCGACCGGCCTGATCCTGCGCCGCGGCCACGAGCTCGAGCGCGTGCTGCTGGTGATCGATCGAAAATTGGCGGTGGTTTAGCCTTACGGACGGTGCCGTAGTGTGGGCAAAGGCGCACCGCGCCGTGCCCACCATCTTTCCTCAATCACCGGGCATGCTGGGCACGCTTCCGCCTTCGCTCTCCGAGCTACGGCGGACAAGTCGCTTTGCCCACCCTACGAGACCGAGGTTATTTCGGCACCGTACTCGCGCCCTCGCCCAGATCCCGCTGCATCATCACCGTGTCGAGCCAGCGGCCGAATTTCAGGCCAACATTGGGATGCGTGCCGATCATCTTGAAACCGCCGCGCGTGTGCACGCCGATCGAGCCGGCATTGGCGGAATCGCCGATCACCGCGATCATCTGGCGGAAGCCGCGCGCCTCGCATTCAGCGATCAGCCGGTCCAGCAGCAATGAGCCGATGCCGCGGCGGTGGAACGCGGGATCGAGATAGATCGAGTTCTCGACCGTGAAGCGGTAGGCCGGCCGCGGTCGGTAGGCGCCGGCATAGGCATAGCCGGCGACGCTACGATCGAGGATGGCGACGAAATAGGGATAGCCGCCGTCGATCAGCGCGCGGTAGCGGCGCGTCATCTCGGCCAGATCCGGCGGCGCCAGCTCGAATGTCGCGGTGCCCTCGCGGACGGCCTGCTTGTAGATGGCGGTGATGGCGGGAAGGTCGGCCTCAATGGCGGGCCTGATCTCAGGTGCGGACATGGCGGCGAGATTAGAGCCTTCCCGCGGTCACTGGAAGGGGCAACGCCGCTTCCCCATGCTCCGTCATTGCCAGCGCAGCAGCCCTCCAATCTTCTCCGCTGTCATGCCCCGCGCAGGGGGGCATCCAGTACTCCGAGACAGCGCGGCTAGAACCGAGCCGCTGCGGCGTACTGGATCGCCCGCCCCAGTGCGCAATTGCGCACAAGGCGGGCGATGACAAGCGGGGGGGCGTCGCGCATCCCGGCCCAAACAAAAACCCCGGCCTCTCGGCCGGGGTTCGTATCCGTTCTCTCGTCGAAGCGCTTAGTCGCGCTGGCCAAGGAGCTGCAGGAGCAGCGTGAACAGGTTGATGAAGTTCAGGTACAGCGACAGTGCGCCGGTGATGGCCGCACGCTCTGCGATGTCACCGCCGGCCGAGGCGTAGCCGTAGATGTAGTCGTTCTTCAGCCGCTGGGTATCCCAGGCGGTGAGGCCCGCGAACACCAGCACGCCCACCACCGAGACGATGAACTGCAGCATCGTGCTCGCCAGGAACAGGTTGACCAGGCTCGCGATGATGATGCCGATCAGGCCCATGAACAGGAACGAGCCCATCCCGGTCAGATCACGCTTGGTGGTGTAGCCGTAGAGGCTCAGTGCGCCAAACGTGGCCGCGGTGATGAAGAACACCCGCACGATCGAGGTGTGCGTGAACACCAGGAAGATCGAGGACAGCGAGATGCCCATCAGCGCCGCGAACACCCAGAACAGGATCTGCGCGGTCGAGGGGGCGAGACGGTTGATGCCCGCCGAGATCACGAACACCATCGCGAGTGGCGCGAGCATGAACAGCCACTTCAGGGGGCTGACGAACATCGCGTAGCCGAACGGCGTCAGGAACAGCTTGCCGACGCGGACGGCCTCCGGGGTCGGAACGTCGGTCACGGCGGCCATATAGACGCCGAGCGCGGCCAGGCCGGTGATGGCGAGGCCGATGCTCATGTAATTGTAGATGCGCAGCATATAGGCGCGCAGGCCGGCATCGACCGTCGCGGCGTCAACACGCCCGGCGGCCCTGCCGAAAGGAGAAGCGTAGTTACGGTCTAGGTCCGACATGGTCGAATTCCCGTTGGTTAGCCCGGTCCGGCATGAGGGTCGCCATGCCGCCGGTTCGTCAAATTCTATCTCGGATACCGATCTGTGCCGACTAAATTCTGGCTCATAATCGGGGGTCCGAACCCATTGGATATGTGGGAAACTAACACATTCGCTGCAACCGTCCACGCGCGGCTGAATGTCGCCCTCGCCCGCAATCCTGGCGAGCAGACGTGGTTAATCGCTGGAATCGTGCGATTCCGACATCGCGGGGTCGCCCGCTACCATTTGTCACAAATTCCGCAACACCGTGGCGGGCTTTTTGTTCAATGCCAGCAGCGTCCCAGCGAGCCCAAGTCCGACCGTGACGACCAGGGCCGCCGCGACCACGCCGGCCGCGCTGCCGGCCTGCCAGACGAAACTCAGCGTCATCAGCCGCGTCACGATCATCCAGGCCGCGACGCTGCCGGCGATCACGCCGAACACCGCGGTGGCAAGTCCGATCAGCAGGTATTCGAGGGCGTAGGCGCCGAGCAGCCGCAGCCGGGTCGCGCCGAGGGTCTTGAGGATCACCGCATCGTAGACCCGGTGGCGGTGGCCGGCGGCGAGCGCGCCGCCCAGCACCAGGATCGCCGAGATCAGGGTCACCGCGCTGGCGCCGCGGATCGCCAGCGCCAGATTGGTCACGACCGAGCCGACCGTCTCCATCACCTCGCGCACGCGCACGCTCGTCACCATCGGATAGGTGTCGGCGACTTGCCTGATGATCTTGCCGTCGCCGGCCGCAGTGCCGCCGGCCTCAGTCAGCGTCGCGATATGGGTGTGGGGCGCGCCCTTGAAGGCATTGGGCGAGAACACCAGCACGAAATTGATGCCCATGCCCTGCCAGTCGATGGTGCGCAGATTGCCGATTTTGGCCGGGATGTCGCGGCCGAGCACGTTGACCACGATCTCGTCGCCGAGCTTGAGACCGAGCCCGTCGGCGATCTTCTTCTCCATCGAGACCAGCAGCGGGCCGGAATAGTCGGCGCTCCACCATTCGCCCTCGACCACCTTGGAACCCTTCGGCAATTCGGCGGTATAGGTCAGGCCGCGGTCGCTTTGCAGCACCCATTCGGAATCGGTGGTGGGCTTGAGGTCCTCGGCACGCACGCCGCGCGCGGCGACGATGCGGCCGCGCAGCATCGGCACGTCCTCGACCTTTGCGCCCGGCGCGATCCGGCGCAGATAGCCGTCGAACTGCTCGGCCTGCGTGCTCGGGATGTCGATGAAGAAGAACGACGGCGCGTGCTCGGGGAGGGCCGCAAGGAACTGCCGGCGCAGATTGCCGTCGATCTGGGTGATGGTGACGAGCACGGCGAGCCCGAGCCCGAGCGACAGCACGACGGAGGGCGTCAGCGCGCCGGGCCGGTGGATGTTGGCGATCGCCAGCCGCAGCATCGGCAGGCGCGTGCGCGGCAGCCGGCGCGCGATCGTCATCAGCAGGGCGGCGATGCCGCGGAGCAGGGCGAATACGACGACGGAGGAGGCCACGAACACCGCGGCGATGCGCTTGTCGAAGGACAATCCAATCACGACCGCGATCAGCAGCGCGATCACGACGGCCATGAACACGACATAGCTCCAGCGCGGCCGGTGCCATTCGGAGCTGATGGTGTCGCGGAACAGCGCGGCGACTGGCACGTCGTGCACGCGCCCGAGCGGCCACAGGCCGAAGGCGAGCGCCGTGAGCAGGCCATAGACGAAGGACAGCGCGAGCTCGTCGGCATGCACGGCCGGCACCACCGGCAGCGGCAGCAGTTTTCCGAACAGGCCGACGATGGCGAACGGCATGGCGGCGCCGAGCGCAAGGCCGATCACCGAGCCAATTCCCGCCAGCAGGAGGACCTGCGCCAGATAGATGCCGAACACGTCGCGGCCGGTGGCGCCGACCGCCTTGAAGGCCGCGATGACCTCGAGCCGGCGGTCGATATGGCTCTTGACGGCATTGGCGACGCCGACGCCGCCGACCAGGAGCGCGGCGAGGCCGACCAGCGTCAAGAATTGCGTGAAGCGGTTGATGTTGCGCTCGAGCTGCGGCGAGGCATTGGAGCGGCTGCGGATCTCCCAGCCGGCCTGCGGCGCGGCGTTGCGCGCGTCCGCGATGAAGGCGTCGGTGGCGCGCTCGCTGTTGCCGGTATCAGGCAGCTTCACCCGGTACACCCAGCGCACCAGGCTGCCGGGCTGGATCAGGCCGGTGGCGCGCAGACCCGCCTCGCTGATCAGGAAGCGCGGCCCGAAACCGATGCCGCCGGCGAGCTTGTCGGGCTCGGCTTCGACGGTGCTGCGGATCTGGAACGTTGCGCTTCCGATGGTGACGCGGTCGCCGGTCTTCAGCGACAGCCGCGCCAGCAGCGTCGGATCGGCGGCGGCACCGAACGCGCCGTCGCGCTCCGCGAGCAGGTCGGACATCGGCAGCGGCGGCGCCAGCGTCAGCTGACCCAGCATCGGATAGGTGTCGTCGACCGCCTTCATCTCGACCAGCGCGAGCTGGCCGTCGGCGGCGCGCGCCATGCCGCGCAAGGTCGCGGCGGTGGAGACGGTGCCGCGCGAGCGCAGGAAGGAGACCTCCTCGGGCTTCGCCTCGCGCTGGAACAGCACGAAGGAGACGTCGCCGCCGAGCAACGTACGGCCCTCGCGCGCGAGACCGTCGCTCAGGCTCGCCGAGACCGAGCCGACGCCGGCGATGGCCATCACGCCGAGCGCGATGCAGGCGATGAAGACATAGAAGCCGCGCAGGCCTCCGCGCAATTCACGCAGCGCGTAGCGCAGCGACAGCGCGACGCCGTTGGGCTTCGCGAACGGTTCGGCCGCGATGCTCATGCCGGTGCAGACTGGGTGTCGATGCGGCCGGAGCGCAGGCGGATCACGCGATCGCAGCGCTGCGCGAGCGAGGAATCGTGCGTGACCAGCACCAGCGTCATGCCGCGCTCGGCATGTTTGGTGAACAGAAGATCGACGATTTGTTTTCCGGTGGCCTCGTCGAGATTGCCGGTCGGCTCGTCCGCGACGAGGATGGCGGGATCGGGCGCCAGCGCGCGGGCGAGCGCGACGCGCTGCTGCTCGCCGCCGGACAGCTGCGTCGGATAGTGATGCAGGCGATCGCCAAGCCCGACCGATTGCAGCTCCTGCGCCGCGCGTCTTGCAGCGTCAGGGTTGCCGGCGAGTTCGAGCGGCACGGCGACGTTCTCGAGCGCCGTCATGGTCGGGATCAGATGGAAGGACTGGAAGACGATGCCGACCTGGCGGCCGCGGAAGCGGGCCAGCGCGTCCTCGTCGAGGGCATTGAAAGGCGTGCCTGACACCACCACCTCTCCGCTATCAGGACGCTCCAGCCCCGCCATCACCATCAGCAGCGTGGATTTGCCCGAGCCTGACGGGCCGATCAGGCCGATCGTCTCGCCCGAGGCGACCCGCAGGCTGATATCCTTGAGGATGTGAACGCGTGCCGCGCCCGTACCCAATGAAAGATTGACGTTGGAGATGGCGATGGTGTCCGGCGCGGTGCCGGCGAGCGAAGAGGTTTCGATGCGACTGTCCATGGTCCGGTCATATGGCAACTCCGCATACGCGGTCGAGAGGCGTTACGGATTCTTCATGCACATAGCCGTGTTGATGATCGCTTTGATGACGGTGGCGGATCCGGCATGGGCCGAAGCGGCAAAGCCGGTCAAGCTGGTCGTTCTCGGCGATTCCCTGAGCGCTGGCCTCGGCCTCCCGGCCCAGGACGCATTCCCCACAAAACTTCAAAAAGCCTTGCAGGCCAAAGGCATAGCGGTCGAGATGACCAATGCGGGCGTGTCCGGAGATACCTCGTCCGGCGGCCGTGACCGGCTCGACTGGTCGGTCCCGGACGGAACCGACGGCGTGATCATCGAGCTCGGCGCCAACGACGCGCTGCGCGGCATCGACCCCGATTTGACGCGTACTGCGCTGACCGACATCGTCCAGCGATTGAAGGCACGCAAGATCGCGGTGATGCTGTGCGGCATGCTGGCGCCGCCGAATTACGGCGCGGAATACGCCGCGCGCTTCAATTCGATTTATCCGGATCTTGCGAAAAAATTCGACGTGCCGCTCTATCCGTTCTTCCTCGACGGTGTCGCGGCCGACGCCAAGCTCAACCAGGCCGACGGCATTCATCCGACCGCGGCCGGCGTCGACATTATCGTTAACAACATCATGCCCACCGTGGAGGCATTTTTGCGCAACATAAGCGAGCAGCGCCGCTGAAAAGCGGGCAGCGCTAACCGTAATTCCCAGGGTTTTACCGGGGTGAGGCGCGCGATGCTTCGCAGAGTCACACAACTGCGATAGGAATCAGGGTACCGGTGATTCGTCGCCGGCTCTACAATTTGGATATGATCCTTCCCAGGGATCATGCCCAAGCATCGGGAGTGCGAAACGATGCCGCGTTTGTTCACAGGTCTGGAAATTCCGGCCGAGATCGGCCAGACGCTTTCCAATTTGCGGGGCGGCCTTCCCGGCGCCCGCTGGATCGATCCCGAAAATTATCACGTTACCCTGCGCTTCATCGGCGATATCGACGGCATGTCCGCCAACGAGATCGCATCGATGCTGTTTCGCGTTGATCGCAAGCCCTTCGAGGTGAAGGTGCAGGGGCTCATGAGCTTCGGCGGCCGCAAGCCGCGCGCGGTGGTCGCGACCATCGCGCCGAGCAAGCCGCTGATGGAATTGCAGGCCGAGCTCGAACGCATGATGCAGCGGATCGGCCTCGACCCTGAGGGGCGCAAGTTCACCCCGCATGTCACGCTGGCCCGGCTGCACGACGCGTCCGACCGCGACGTCGCCGACTATCTCTCGCTGCGCGGTTACTTCCCGAGCAAGGCGTTCATGGCCGAACGGTTTGTCTTGTTCTCGTCCCGCGCATCGACCGGCGGCGGCCCCTATGTGGTCGAGGACGCCTACGAGCTGTGTGAGTAGCACCGCTCTCGTGCCCCGGACGCGGCGCAGCGCCATCAGCGCGTTTACGCGCGTCTTCGACACGCTACGGCGGTGCGCTGCTGGGCCGGGGCCCATCGCTCCACGATGGATGTACGAAATAGTGGGTCCCCGCTCTGCGCACCGTCACTGCTTCCCGTAGCGCGTCCGGGACGCGGAACGCATACCCCGCCCACCAATTCACGGCTTGCAATTTCCGCGCATCTCTGGCGGTAAAGAGCCATGCTCTCCACCCCCAGTTCCTCATTCCGCGAGGCATACCAGGCCCAGATCGCGTCCGGCGCGATCGAGCCCGATGCTGCGCAGGCCGACATCGCCGAAGCCTATGCGGCGCTCGACCAACGGCTCGCGAACTACAAGCCGCAGCGCAAGCAGGGCCTGCTCAGCCGTTTGTTCAGCGGCGACAAGGACGAGGCGCCGCGCGGGCTCTACGTCCATGGCGAAGTCGGCCGCGGCAAGACCATGCTGATGGACCTGTTCTTCCAGCACAGTACCGTCGAGCACAAGCGCCGCGCGCATTTCCACGAGTTCATGGCGGAAGCGCATGAGCGCATCTACGATTATCGCCAGGGCATCTCGCGCGGCGAGATCGCCGATGGCGACGTCATCACGCTGACCGCGAACGCGATCTTTGAGGAAAGCTGGCTGCTTTGCTTCGACGAATTCCACGTCACCGACATCGCGGACGCGATGATCCTCGGCCGCCTGTTCGCAAAGCTGTTCGAGCTCGGCACCGTGGTGGTCGCGACCTCCAACGTCGCACCCGACGATCTCTACAAGGGCGGCCTGAACCGTTCGCTGTTCCTGCCCTTCATCAAGCAGATCACCGACCACATGGACGTGTTGCGGCTCGATGCGCGCACGGATTTCCGCCTGGAAAAGCTTCAGGGCGTGCCGATGTGGCTGACGCCGGCCGACGGCGACGCGGACGCAGCCCTCGACCGCGCCTGGTCGAAGATGACCGGCGGCGCCAAATGCAAGTCGCGCGATATTTCGTTCAAGGGCCGCATCCTGCACGTGCCGTGCTCGGCCCATGGCGTGGCGCGGTTCGGATTTGCGGATCTCTGCGAAAAACCGCTCGGCGCGTCCGACTACCTCCGCCTCGCGCACGACTATCACACCATCCTGGTCGACCATATTCCAGTGATGGATTTTTCCCAGCGCAACGCCGCCAAGCGTTTCATCACGCTGATCGATACGCTCTATGACAATGCCGTGAAGCTGATGGCCTCGGCCGATGCCAATCCGATCTCGCTCTACCTCGCCCACGAGGGCAACGAGGCCATGGAGTTCAAGCGGACGGCCTCGCGCCTGATCGAGATGAGCTCGGAATCCTATCTGGCGCTGCCTCACGGCCGCAAGGATTCCACCGCCAGCGGCTCCACCAAGGGTCTGGTGGAGACTTAAGTCCTATTTGCCAGCGCTGTCATTCCGGGGCGTCGCAAAGCGACGAGCCCGGAATCCATACTCCCGCTGGTGGTTATGGATTCTCAGATGCGCAATTGCGCATCGTAGCTCGCGACTTTCGTCGCGCCCCGGAATGACAGGGATGCGCTTCAATGTTCGCCAAGCCCGACAATTGGGCATCCACCGACTTGAACGGGGGGAGCGAAAGGGATAACCACCCGTCTCAGTTTTCCCCTCCTTAACGTGTCTAAAGGACAGGTTCACATGGCGCGCGACAAGATTGCTTTGATTGGCTCCGGTCAGATCGGCGGAACGCTGGCTCATCTCATCGGCCTGAAAGAACTGGGCGACGTGGTGATGTTCGACATCGCCGAGGGCGTGCCGCAGGGCAAGGCGCTCGACATCGCCCAGTCCTCGCCGGTCGACGGTTTTGACGCGCACTACACCGGCGCCAATTCGTACGAAGCCCTCGACAACGCCAAAGTCTGCATCGTCACCGCCGGCGTGCCGCGCAAGCCCGGCATGAGCCGCGACGATCTCCTCTCCATCAACCTGAAGGTCATGGAGCAGGTCGGCGCCGGCATCAAGAAATACGCCCCCGACGCCTTCGTCATCTGCATCACCAACCCGCTCGACGCGATGGTGTGGGCGCTGCAGAAGGCTTCGGGCCTGCCGCACAAGAAGGTCGTCGGCATGGCCGGCGTGCTGGATTCCTCGCGCTTCCGCTACTTCCTGGCCGACGAGTTCAACGTCTCGGTCGAGGACGTCACCGCCTTCGTGCTCGGCGGACACGGCGACACCATGGTGCCGCTGGTGAAGTACTCCACCGTCGCCGGCATTCCGCTGCCCGACCTCGTCAAGATGGGCTGGACCTCGCAGGCGCGCCTCGACGAGATCGTCGACCGCACCCGCAACGGCGGCGCCGAGATCGTCAATCTGCTCAAGACCGGCTCGGCCTTCTACGCGCCTGCTGCTTCCGCGATCGCGATGGCCGAGAGCTATCTGCGGGACAAGAAGCGCGTGCTGGCCAGCGCCGCCTACCTCAACGGCGAATACGGCGTGAAGGACATGTATGTCGGTGTGCCCGTCGTGATCGGCGCCAAGGGTGTCGAGCGCGTCGTCGAGATCGAGCTCACCGGCAAGGACCGCGAGGCGTTCGACAAGTCGGTCGGCGCCGTACAGGGCCTGGTCGATGCCTGCAAGAAGATCGCACCCGATCTTCTCGGCCGCTAAGCGAGAGCAATCCCCGCCGAAGATCGAAAAACCGGTCTTCGGCGGTTTCATTTCCGGGCCCCGCGTCGGGCGGCGCCCGGTTCGGCAGTCCAGAGATCTCGATGTCAAAGAATCCGGGTTGCAGTTCCTGTGGTATATGGTATGCCAGCCACAAGACTGAGGTGGGCCCTAGAGGTCACCGCCCGCGGGTTCAGGGAGCGACCATATGAATATCCATGAATATCAGGCTAAGGCGCTGCTGAACGAGTTCGGCGTCGCGATCTCAAAGGGCGTCCCCGTCCTGAAGCCCGCGGACGCGGAAGCTGCCGCCAAGGCCCTCCCGGGCCCGGTCTGGGTGGTGAAGAGCCAGATCCACGCTGGTGGCCGCGGCAAGGGCAAGTTCAAGGAAGCCTCGGCCGGCGACAAGGGCGGCGTCCGCATCGCCAAGTCGGCCGCTGAGGTCACCGAATTCGCCAAGCAGATGCTGGGCGCGACCCTCGTGACGATCCAGACCGGCCCCGCCGGCAAGCAGGTCAACCGCCTCTATATCGAGGACGGCTCCGACATCGACAAGGAATTCTATCTCTCGCTCCTGGTCGACCGCGAGACCTCCCGCGTCTCCTTCGTGGTGTCGACCGAAGGCGGCGTCAACATCGAGGACGTCGCGCACAACACGCCCGAGAAGATCGTCACCTTCTCGATCGATCCCGCGACCGGCATCATGGGCCATCACGGCCGCACCGTTGCGAACGCGCTGAAGCTGTCCGGCGATCTCGCCAAGCAGGCCGAAAAGCTCACCGCGCAGCTCTACACCGCCTTCGTCGCCAAGGACATGTCGATGCTGGAGATCAACCCGCTGGTCGTGACCAAGCAGGGCCAGCTCCGCGTGCTCGACGCCAAGGTGTCGTTCGACGACAACGCGCTGTTCCGTCATCCCGAGGTGCTCGCGCTACGCGACGAGACCGAGGAAGACGCCAAGGAAATCGAGGCGTCGAAATACGATCTCAACTACGTCACCCTCGACGGTAACATCGGCTGCATGGTCAACGGCGCCGGCCTCGCCATGGCGACGATGGACATCATCAAGCTCTACGGCATGGCGCCGGCGAACTTCCTCGACGTCGGCGGCAGCGCCAGCAAGGAGAAGGTTGCGGCCGCCTTCAAGATCATCACCGCCGATCCCAACGTGAAGGGCATCCTGGTCAACATCTTCGGTGGGATCATGAAGTGCGACGTGATCGCCGAGGGCGTCACGGCCGCCGTGCGCGAGGTCGGCCTCAGCGTGCCGCTGGTGGTTCGCCTCGAAGGCACCAATGTCGAGCTCGGCAAGAAGATCATCCGTGAATCCGGCCTGAACGTGGTGCCGGCCGACAATCTCGACGACGCCGCGCAGAAGATCGTGAAGGCCGTCAAGGGAGGCTGAGGCCATGACCCAGGACCATCTCGCCGCATCATCTCCGCTTGCAGAGCACACGCGCCTCGCCGCGTTCGCCGGCGAATGGAATGGCGAAGAGGTGGTCTTCCCGTCACGCTGGACGGAGGGTGGGCCGGCAACTTCGCATGTCGTCGCGCGCATGGACCTGAACGGATTCTACCTGATCCAAGATGCTGTCCAGATCCGCGACGGCAAGCAGGTCTTCGCCACCCACGGCCTCTTCACCTACGATCGTGAGGACCGGACCTACAAATTGTTCTGGTACGACTCGCTCGGCTATACGCCGCCCTCGCCCGCCTCCGGCGGCTGGGTCGGCAAGACCCTGACGCTGGTGCGCGGCTCGCTCCGCGGCAATGCGCGCCACGTCTACGAAATCATCGACGACAATTCCTACTCGTTGAAGATCCAGTTCTCGCCGGACGCGGAAGGCTGGGCCGACGTGCTCACCGGCATCTACCGCCGCATCCACTGACCTCTCACTCGTTAGTTCGCGAAAGCAGACCTCATGTCCATCCTGATCGACAAGAACACCAAGGTCATCTGCCAGGGCTTCACCGGCAAGAACGGCACCTTCCACTCGGAGGCCGCGCTCGCCTACGGCACCAAGATGGTCGGCGGCACCTCGCCGGGCAAAGGCGGCGCCACGCATCTGGGCCTGCCGGTGTTCGACACGGTGCGCGAGGCGCGTGAGAAGACCGGTGCCGATGCGTCGGTGATCTACGTGCCGCCGCCGGGCGCGGCCGATGCGATCTGCGAAGCCATCGACGCGGAGATCCCGCTGATCGTCTGCATCACCGAAGGCATTCCTGTTATCGACATGGTGCGCGTGAAGCGCTCGCTGGCCGGTTCCAAGTCGCGCCTGATCGGGCCGAACTGCCCGGGCGTCATGACCGCCGGCGAGTGCAAGATCGGCATTATGCCCGCCAACATCTTCAAGACCGGCAGCGTCGGCATCGTCTCCCGCTCCGGCACGCTGACCTATGAAGCCGTGTTCCAGACCTCGCAGGAAGGCCTCGGCCAGACCACCGCGGTCGGCATCGGCGGCGACCCGGTCAAGGGCACCGAGTTCATCGACGTGCTGGAAATGCTGCTCGCCGACCCCAAGACCGAATCGATCATCATGATCGGCGAGATCGGCGGTTCCGCCGAGGAAGACGCCGCCCAGTTCCTCAAGGACGAGGCCAAGCGCGGCCGCAAGAAGCCGATGGTCGGTTTCATTGCCGGTGTCACCGCGCCTCCCGGCCGCCGCATGGGCCATGCCGGCGCGATCATCTCCGGCGGCAAGGGCGACGCCGGTTCCAAGACCGATGCGATGAAATCGGCTGGGATTACAGTGTCTCCGTCTCCCGCCCGCCTCGGCCACACGCTTGCCGAAAAGTTGAAAGGCTAATTCACTTCTTCGTACTTTTCCGGGCGAAGTTTCGTAGCAAATAGGATAAATGGTGCCTGTCGCGCTGGGCCTCTGCCGGGGAGCTCAGCGCCAGCGCCGTTTGTTATGCGCGAACCGAAATCGCCAGGAACTTAAGCATGTCTCGCCAGGACGCGAACGCAGCCTTTGCCCTCTCTTCCTTTTTGCAGGGCACCAACGCCACCTACATCGACGAAATCTACGCCCGCTACGAGAAGGACCCGTCCTCGGTCGACGCCGAGTGGCAGGAGTTCTTCAAGAGCCTCAACGACCAGCCCGGCGATATCAGCAAGAATGCCGAAGGCCCGTCCTGGGAGCGCGCCAACTGGCCGCTGACCCCGCAGGACGACCTCACCTCCGCCCTCGACGGCAACTGGGCCCAGGTCGAGAAGGCGGTCGGTGCCAAGATCGCCGCCAAGGCGCAGGCCCAGGCGGGCAACAAGGGCGCTGATTTCTCGTCCGCCGACCTGCTCCAGGCCACGCGCGACTCGGTCCGCGCGCTGATGCTGATCCGCTCCTACCGCATGCGCGGCCACTTCCACGCCAAGCTCGATCCGCTCGGCATCGAAGCCCCGCGCAACCGCGAAGAGCTCGATCCGCGCACCTACGGCTTCAGCGAAGCCGATTTCGACCGCAAGATCTTCCTCGATCACGTGCTCGGTCTCGAATACGCCACGCTGCGCGAGATCACCGCGATCTGCGAGCGCACCTACTGCCAGACGCTCGGCGTCGAGTTCATGCACATCAGCAACGCCGCGCAGAAGGCGTGGATCCAGGAGCGCATCGAGGGGCCGGACAAGGAAATCTCGTTCACCCGCGAAGGCCGGCGCGCCATCCTGACGAAGCTGGTCGAAGCCGAAGGCTTCGAGAAGTTCTGCGACACCAAGTTCACCGGCACCAAGCGCTTCGGCCTCGACGGCGGTGAATCGCTGATTCCCGCGCTCGAGCAGATCATCAAGCGCGGCGGCAATCTCGGCGTGAAGGAAGTCGTGCTCGGCATGCCGCATCGCGGCCGCCTCAACGTGCTGACCCAGGTGATGGGCAAGGCGCACCGCGCCCTGTTCCATGAATTCAAGGGCGGCTCGGCCAACCCTGATGCTGTCGAAGGCTCCGGCGACGTCAAATATCACCTCGGCGCCTCCTCGGACCGCGAGTTCGACGGCAACCGCATCCATCTGTCGCTGACCGCCAACCCCTCGCATCTCGAGATCGTCGATCCCGTGGTGCTCGGCAAGGTCCGCGCCAAGCAGGACCAGCACGGCGATCCGCCGGACCAGCGCATCTCGGTGATGCCGCTCCTGATGCATGGCGACGCGGCGTTCGCCGGCCAGGGCGTGGTCGCGGAATGCTTCGGCCTGTCTGACCTGAAGGGCTACCGCACCGGCGGCTCCGTGCACTTCATCGTCAACAACCAGATCGGCTTCACCACCTATCCGCGCTACTCGCGCTCGTCGCCCTATCCGTCGGATGTGGCGAAGATGATCGACGCGCCGATCTTCCACGTGAACGGCGACGATCCGGAAGCAGTGGTTTTCGCGGCCAAGGTCGCGACCGAATTCCGGCAGAAATTCCACAAGCCCGTCGTCATCGACATGTTCTGCTACCGCAGGCATGGCCATAACGAAGGCGACGAGCCGGCTTTCACCCAACCGGTGATGTACAAGAGGATCGCGGCCCATCCGTCGACGCTCGAGCTCTACGCCCGCCGCCTGATCAGCGAAGGCGTGATGACCGAGGGCGAGGTCGACAAGGCCAAGGCCGATTGGCGCGCGCGGCTCGACGCCGAGTTCGAGGCCGGCACCTCCTACAAGCCGAACAAGGCCGACTGGCTCGATGGCAAGTGGTCCGGCTTCAAGATCGCCGACCAGGAAGAGGATGCGCGCCGCGGCGTCACCGGCGTCGACACCGCCGAGCTGAAGGAAATCGGCCGCAAGATCACCAAGGTGCCGGATGGCTTCCGCGTCCACCGCACCATCCAGCGCTTCCTCGACAATCGCGCCAAGGCAATCGACACCGGCGCCGGCATCGATTGGGCGACCGGTGAAGCACTGGCGTTCTGCACGCTGCTCAACGAGAACCACCATGTCCGCCTGTCGGGCCAGGATTCCGAGCGTGGCACCTTCTCGCAGCGCCATTCGGTCCTGATCGACCAGGAAGACGAGAGCCGCTACACGCCGTTCAACCATCTCGGCCACGAGCAGGGCCATTACGAGGTCATCAACTCGCTGCTGTCGGAAGAAGCCGTGCTCGGCTTCGAATACGGCTACTCGCTCGCCGAGCCGAACACGCTGACCCTGTGGGAAGCCCAGTTCGGCGACTTCGCCAACGGTGCGCAGGTCGTGTTCGACCAGTTCATCTCCTCGGGCGAACGCAAATGGCTGCGCATGTCCGGCCTCGTCTGCCTCTTGCCGCACGGCTATGAGGGCCAGGGACCGGAGCACTCCTCGGCGCGTCTGGAGCGTTATCTGCAGATGTGCGCCGAAGACAACATGCAGGTGGTCTACCCGACCACGCCGGCGAACTACTTCCACGTGCTGCGTCGCCAGCTTCATCGCGAGATCCGCAAGCCGCTGATCCTGATGACGCCGAAGTCGCTGCTGCGCCACAAGCGGGCGGTGTCGCGCCTCGAGGAGCTCGCGAAGGGAACGACCTTCCACCGCATCCTCTATGATGACGCCCAGATGCTGCCGAACGAGGCGATCAAGCTCGTCCCCGACGAGAAGGTCCGCCGCATCGTGCTCTGCTCCGGCAAGGTCTATTACGACCTCTACGAGGAGCGCGAGAAGCGCGGCATCGACGACATCTACCTGATGCGCGTCGAGCAGCTTTATCCGGTGCCGCTGAAGGCGCTGGTGGCCGAGCTGTCGCGCTTCAAGAAGGCTGAAGTGGTGTGGTGCCAGGAAGAGCCCCGCAACATGGGCGCCTGGCACTTCATCGAGCCCTATCTGGAATGGGTGCTGAACCAGGTGCACGGTGTGAGCCGGCGTCCGCGTTATGTCGGCCGCGCCGCTTCCGCCGCGACCGCCACTGGTCTGATGTCCAAGCATCAGGCGCAGTTGAAGGCGTTCCTGGACGAAGCACTGAGCTGATCTTTCTGAACTGCGTCATGCCCCGCCTCGTGCGCAATCGCGCACTGGAGCGGGGCACCAGTACGCCGCGGCGTCCGTGCAGAATACGAACGTCCGGCTTGCTGGATGGCTTGCCTTTCGCGGGCCGATGACGACCGAATTTTTGACCGCACCGGCGATCCCTTAAGGAAAAGACCATGACTGAAATTCGTGTGCCGACGCTCGGCGAATCCGTCACCGAGGCCACCATCGGCCGCTGGTTCAAGAAGGCCGGCGATCCCGTCGCCGTCGACGAGCCCTTGGTGGAGCTCGAGACCGACAAGGTCACCATCGAAGTCCCGGCGCCCTCCGCCGGCACGCTGAGCGAGATCGTCGCTGCCGATGGCGCAACCGTTGCGGTCGGTGCGCTGCTCGGCCAGATCACCGACGGTGCCGGCGCTGCGAAGCCCGCCGCTGCTCCCGCGAAGCCCGCCGCCGCTGCTGCTCCGGCCGCCGTGGCTGCTGCTCCTGCGCCGGCTCCGGCCGCGAAAGCGCCGCCGGCCGACGCCCCGCTCGCCCCGTCCGTGCGAAAGCTCTCGGCCGAGACCGGCATCGACGCTTCGACCGTTCCGGGCTCCGGCAAGGACGGCCGCGTCACCAAGGGCGACATGCTCGCCGCGATCGAGCGTGCGGCCTCCGCGCCGACCCCGGTCAACCAGCCCGCCGCCGCCGTCCAGGTCCGCGCGCCGTCGCCCGCCGATGACGCCGCCCGCGAAGAGCGCGTCAAGATGACCCGTCTGCGCCAGACCATCGCGCGCCGCCTCAAGGACGTGCAGAACACCGCGGCCATGCTGACGACCTTCAACGAGGTCGACATGACCAACGTGATGGCGCTACGCGCCCACTACAAGGATGCGTTCGAGAAGAAGCACGGCTCGAAGCTCGGCTTCATGGGCTTCTTCACCAAGGCCGTCGTGCAGGCGCTGAAGGACATCCCGGCGGTCAACGCCGAGATCGACGGCACCGATCTGATCTACAAGAACTACTACCACATCGGCGTCGCCGTCGGCACCGACAAGGGTCTGGTCGTGCCGGTCGTGCGCGACTGCGACAACAAGTCGATCGCCGACATCGAGAAGGGCATCGCCGATTTCGGTCGCCGCGCCCGTGACGGCCAGCTCAAGATCGACGAGATGCAGGGCGGCACCTTCACCATCACCAATGGCGGCATCTACGGCTCGTTGATGTCGACCCCGATCCTGAACGCGCCGCAGTCCGGCATCCTCGGCATGCACAAGATCCAGGAGCGGCCGATGGTCGTCGCCGGCAAGATCGAGGTCCGCCCGATGATGTACCTGGCACTGTCCTACGATCACCGCGTCATCGACGGTAAGGAAGCCGTCACCTTCCTGGTCCGCGTCAAGGAGAGCCTGGAAGATCCGGCGCGCCTGGTGCTCGATCTCTGATCCCTGAAGCTCTGCGAGCGCCGTCGCCTTAATCGTGCGACGGCGCGGGTCGAACCATGGAGGCGCGCGTGACGGATAAAGTCGTTGTCATCACCGGCGGCAGCCGCGGCATCGGGCGGGCGACCGCGATTGCGGCGGCCGCGCGCGGCTTCCGTGTCGTCGTCGGCTACGCCAGCAACAAAACGGCTGCTGACGAGGTGGTCGCCCAGATCGCGGCCAGCAACGGCAAGGCCATCGCGGTGAAATGCGATGTCGCCGAGGAAAGCGACATCATCGAGCTGTTCAAGGCTGCCGACAAGTTCGGCACGCTCGGTGCACTCGTCAACAATGGCGGCATCGTCGGCCAGAGCGGCGTGCGCGTCGACGAGATGTCGGCGGAGCGCATCCGGCGCGTGATGGCCGTCAACGTCACCGGCTCCATCCTCTGCGCGCGCGAAGCGGTGAAGCGGATGTCGACCAAGCACGGCGGCCAGGGCGGCGTCATCGTCAATCTGTCATCGGTCGCTGCCAGACTTGGTGCGCCGAATACCTATGTCGACTATGCCGCGTCCAAGGGCGCGATCGATTCCTTCACCGTCGGTCTCGGCTATGAGGTCGCAGGCGAAGGCATTCGTGTCGCGGGCATCCGCCCCGGCCTGATCGACACCGAAATCCACGCCGCCGGCGGCGAGCCCGATCGCGCCCATCGTCTGGCCCATATGGTGCCGATGAAGCGCGTCGGTACCGCCGACGAAATCGCCAACGCCATCGTCTGGCTGATGTCGGACGAAGCCTCCTACGTCACCTCGGCCATTCTCGATGTGTCCGGCGGACGCTGACACATCCTCATCACGCTAAACTTACGGGACTTTCTCTCATGGCTACCTACGATCTCGTCGTCATCGGCACCGGACCTGGCGGTTATGTCTGCGCGGTGCGCGCGGCCCAGCTCGGCATGAAAGTCGCCGTGGTCGAAAAGGACGCCACGCTCGGCGGCACCTGCCTGAACGTCGGCTGCATGCCGTCGAAGGCGCTGCTGCACGCGTCCGAAATGTTCGAGGAAGCCGCGCACTCCTTCGCCAAGATGGGCGTTTCCGTTTCCGCGCCGAAGCTCGAGCTTCCGGCGATGATGAACTTCAAGCAGCAGGGCATCGACGGCAACGTCAAGGGTGTCGAGTTCCTGATGAAGAAGAACAAGATCGACGTGCTCAAGGGCACCGGCAAGATCCTGGGCACCGGCAAGGTGGAAGTGTCCGCCGACGGCAAGTCGCAAGTGGTCGAGACCAAGAACATCGTCATCGCGACCGGCTCCGACATCGCGCGCCTCAAGGGCATCGAGATCGACGAGAAGCGCATCGTGTCGTCCACCGGCGCGCTGTCGCTGGACAAGGTCCCCGGCAAGCTCTTGATCGTCGGCGCCGGCGTGATCGGCCTCGAACTCGGCTCGGTGTGGAAGCGGCTCGGCGCTGAAGTCGTCGTCGTCGAATTCCTCGATCGCATCCTGCCCGGCATGGATGGCGAGATCGCCAAGCAATTCCAGCGCATCCTGGAGAAGCAGGGCTTTGCATTCAAGCTCGGCGCCAAGGTCACCGCCGTCGACACCTCCGGCAAGTCGCTGAAGGCGACCATCGAGCCTGCGGCCGGCGGCGCTGCCGAGACGCTGGAAGCCGACGTCGTTCTCGTCTGCATCGGTCGCGTGCCGTACACGGATGGGCTCGGCCTGAAGGAAGCCGGCGTGGCGCTGGACAATCGCGGCCGCGTGCAGATCGATCCGCATTTCGCGACCAGCGTGAAGGGCGTCTATGCCATCGGCGACGTCGTCGCGGGCCCGATGCTCGCGCACAAGGCCGAGGATGAAGGCGTAGCCGTTGCGGAGATCATCGCAGGGCAGGCCGGCCACGTGAACTACGACGTTATCCCAGGCGTCGTGTATACCACGCCAGAAGTGTCCTCCGTCGGCAAGACCGAGGAGGAGCTGAAGCAGGCGGGTCAAGCGTATACCGTTGGGAAGTTTCCCTTTACCGCCAACGGCCGCTCCAAGGTCAACCAGACCACCGACGGCTTCGTGAAGATTCTCGCAGATGCGAAGACCGATCGCGTGCTCGGCGTGCACATTATCGGCCGTGAAGCCGGCGAAATGATCCATGAGGCCTGCGTTCTCATGGAGTTTGGCGGCAGCGCGGAAGATCTTGCGCGCACCTGCCACGCGCATCCGACCCGTTCAGAGGCCATCAAGGAAGCCGCGCTTGCGGTGGGCAAGCGGGCCATCCATATGTAGGCGACGCGCCTAGCGTCGAATCGGGCGGGAAACACATGCTGCGCCGCCTACTTCAACCGGTCTGGGTCCTGCTGGCGATCATCTTCCTGATCGAAGCCTGGCTGTGGGACCATCTCGAGCCGATCGTCGCGCGGGTTGTCGCAGCCATCCCGCTCGCACGCTTCAAGCAATGGCTGACGGAGCGCGTCGATGCGCTGCCGCCGGCCATGACACTGATCGTGTTCGCGGTGCCGATCATCCCGCTGTTTCCGCTCAAGCTGATGGGCCTGTATCTGCTCACGCATGAATACTGGCTGAGCGGCGTATCCACGTTTCTGTTCGCAAAGCTGCTCGGCGTCGGCGTCACCGCCTTCGTGTTCGACGTGACGCGCGACAAGCTGATGGAGATGCACTGGTTCGAGCGGCTCTACGATCTCGTGATGAAGCTGCGCGCCAAGGCCGCCGAGCTGGTCGACCCGATCAAGCAGCGCATCCGCGAGCTGATCGCCGGCAACGGCGAAGGCTGGTCCGCCCGTACGCTCCGCCTGATCCAGCGCTTTCGCAAGAGCGTGCACCAGGCGCGCTAGCTGCTCGCGACATACACACTGTCATCGTCACATACTCGGTGTCATAGCCCGCGAAGGCGGGCAATCCAGTATTCCAGCGACGGTAAGGCTAGAACCGAGAAGCTGCGGCGTACTGGATGCCCCGCTTTCGCGGGGCATGACACCCAAGATGTGACGGCTGCGCGCGCCTCAACGCCGCTAATGCAAATGCACCAGATGCGGCCACCACAGGCCGAGCGCGGTCATGAGGAGGCCGGCCAGGGTCAGGACGCCGGCGACATAAGCGAGCGCGATCATGCCGGTGATGATGGTGGCCGAGGCCAGAACGATGCCGATCTGGAAGGCGGCGGAGGCCAGCTCGAAGTGATGATATTTCGCGGTCGCCTCGTCGCGCTCGTGCTCGGCATGCTTGGCCTTCTCGGCGAGCTGCTCGGTGCCTTCGCCGGTCTCGGGCTCTGAGCGATAGCGCTGCGCGGTCTTGGTCCAGTCGTCGACCTGCTTCTGCACCGCCGGCTTCTGAGCCTCGTCGGCGGCGGCGAGCGTGAGCTTGCCCTGCTCGGATGCGGTCAGCACCACGGTGCGGCGGATGGTCTTGGCCTGGAAGAACGCCCAGAGATTGGCGGACTCGACGTTCTTGCTGATCGATTCAGTCTGGGCGCCCTTGCCGAGCGTCTCGGAGATCGCCAGGAACAGCGCCAGCACGGCGATCAGAAGAGCGATCTTCTTGTTCGATCCGGACGCGTGCTCGGCGTGTTCGGCATGCTCCATGCTTTCGTGTGCGCTCATGATTCCCTCCAGTCGCGGTTCCCCACGATTGACCGAACCGCGGGCGCCGCGCAAGAGGCACGCGCGCTATGACAGCTTCATGTCAGGTTCATCGCCGCGGATGGGCGCTCGCATAGACTTCGAGCAGCCGCTCCGAATCGATGCCGGTGTAGATCTGCGTGGTCGAGAGCGAGGAGTGACCCAACAGCTCCTGGATCGCGCGCAGGTCGCCGCCACGCGACAGCAGATGCGTCGCGAAGGAATGCCGGAGCGCGTGAGGCGTCGCGCTGTCGGGCAGGCCGAGCGCGCCGCGCAGCCGCTCCATCGCGAGCTGGATGATGCGCGGGCTCAAGGGCCCGCCGCGCGCGCCGAGGAAGATCGGGCCTTCCGCCGGCAGCGGATAGGGGCACATCGCAACGTATTCCTGCACGAGCGCGAGCACGTTCTGCAGCACCGGCACCATGCGGGTCTTGTTGCCTTTGCCTGTCACGATCAGCACGTCGCCTTCGCCGGGACGCGGCACCTCGCGGCGCTTCAACCCCAGCGCTTCGGAGATGCGCAGGCCCGAGCCATACAAGAGCGCCATCACCGCGGCGTCGCGGGCCAGAACCCACGTCTCGCGTTCCTCGCCGGCGCGCTCGTCGGCATCGGCGAGACGTTTTGCGGATGCCATCGGCAGCGGCTTCGGCAAAGTCTTGGCCACCTTGGGCGCGCGGATAGCCGAGAGTGCGCCGACCTTGCCCTTGCCTTCGCGTTCGAGGAAACGGCCGAACGAGCGCAAGCCCGCCAGCGCGCGCATCAGCGAGCGGCCGGCAATGTCGTCGGCGCGGCGCATCGCCATGAAGGCGCGGATGTCGGTGGCTTCCAGCGCGGCAAAGCGCGCCAGCGTCACGCGCTCGCCCCAATGGGTGCAAAGGAAATCCAGGCATTGCCGCAGGTCGCGGCCATAGGCCTCCAGCGTCTTCGGCGACAGCCGCCGCTCGGCGCCAAGATGCGACAGCCAGCGCGTCATCTCCTGCGCGATCGAGGGATCGGCGCTGGCGAGCTCGATTGGGGGGGCGGCCGCTTTGCTCATGCGCTCTGGACGTAATGATTCCACTCAGTATATCGCATCACACCCGTTTACTGTTCGCTAAGGCCGCCCCTGGGCGCTAGCCTCAAGGCCCAAGGTTCCGATTCTCCCTCCAAAGATCTTTGATGGATCATTCGTCGCGCAGCACGACCACCCCCGCCAACGCGACCCGCATGGTCGACGTGCTGGTGCCGGTCGCGCTCGACCAGACCTATTCCTACAAGGTGCCGCGGGGGATGGAGCTGAAGGCGGGCGATCTCGTCGGCGTGCCGCTCGGCCCGCGCGAGGTGCTGGCCGTGGTCTGGGCGGAGAACGCCAATCCCGACCCGCGCCTGCACAACCGGCTCAAGGAGGTCAGCGAAAAGCTCGATCTTCCTCCGCTGAAGCCTGAGCTGCGCTCGGTCGTCGACTGGGTCGCCAATTACACGCTGAGCCCGCGCGGCATGGTGCTGCGGATGTGCCTGCGCATGGGCGAGAATCTCGGCCCGGAGCGGGTGCGCGCCGGTGTGCGCCTGGTCGGCGATCCGCCGCGACGGCTGACGCCGGCGCGGCAGCGCGTGATCGAGCTGCTGTCGGATCGCCTGCTGCACGGCAAGTCCGAGGCCGCCAAGGAAGCAGGGGTCTCGGCCGGCGTGATCGACGGCCTCGTCGACGAAGGCACGCTCACGGTCGAGCCGATGCCGCCGCCTCCGCCGCCGCCGGCACCCGATCCGGATTTTGGCCAGCCGGATTTTTCACCGCTCCAGCGCGCCGGGGTGGATGCAATGCGCGCGCTCGCCGCCAACGGCACCTTTCACGTTGCGCTGCTCGACGGCGTCACCGGCTCCGGCAAAACCGAGGTCTATTTCGAGGCGATTGCAGAGACCATCCGCCGCGGCAAGCAGACTCTGATCCTGATGCCGGAGATCGCGCTGACCGGCCAGTTCCTCGACCGCTTCGCGCAGCGCTTTGGCGTGCGTCCGATCGAATGGCACTCCGAGCTGACGCCGCGCACCCGCGCACGCAACTGGGCCGCGATCTCCGATGGCAGTGCGCCGGTCGTGGTCGGCGCGCGCTCGGCGCTGTTTCTGCCGTACGCCAATCTCGGCCTCATCGTGGTCGATGAAGAGCACGACCAGGCCTACAAGCAGGACGAGGGCGTGCATTATCACGCCCGCGACATGGCGGTGGTCCGCGCGCATATCGCCAAGATCCCGATCGTGCTGGCCTCCGCCACGCCGTCGGTCGAATCCGAGGTCAATGCGCGCAAGAGCCGCTATCAGCGCATCGCGCTGCCCTCGCGCTTCGGCGGCCAGCACATGCCGCATATCGAGGCGATCGACATGCGCCGCGAGCCGCCCGCGCGCGGCCGCTATATCTCGCCGCGGCTGGCTTCCGAGATCAGAAAAGCGGTCGAAAAGCGCGAGCAGGCGCTGCTGTTCCTCAATCGCCGCGGCTATGCGCCGCTGACCTTGTGCCGTGCCTGCGGCCATCGCTTCGCCTGCACCATCTGCGATGCCTGGCTGGTCGATCACCGCTTTCGCCAGCGGCTGGTCTGCCACCATTGCGGCTTCTCGATGCCGCGCCCGCAGACCTGCCCGCATTGCGCGGCGGAGGAATCGCTGGTCGCGGTCGGACCGGGCGTCGAACGCTTGCAGGAAGAGGCGGCCGCGCTGTTCCCCGACGCGCGCACCATGGTGCTGTCGAGCGATCTCATCACCTCGATCGAGACAATGCGCTCCGAGCTTACCGAGATCGCGGAGGGCCGCGTCGACATCATCATCGGCACGCAGCTCGTCGCCAAGGGCCACAACTTTCCACGGCTCAATCTCGTCGGCGTGGTCGACGCGGATCTGGGCCTGTCCAACGGCGATCCGCGCGCGTCGGAACGCACCTGGCAGCTGCTCAACCAGGTGATCGGCCGTGCCGGGCGCGAGCAGGGCCGCGGCGTCGGCTATCTCCAGACCCACCAGCCCGATCATCCCGTGATGAAGGCGCTGATCGCCTGCGACCGCGAGGCCTTCTACGACAGCGAGATCGATCTGCGCGAGCGCACGCTCTATCCGCCGTTCGGCCGGCTCGCGAGCCTGATCATTTCGGCCGGCGACCGCCCGAGCGCCGAAGGTTTGGGTCGCCGCCTCGTTGCGCTCGCACCGCGCGACGAGCGCGTCGTGGTGCTGGGACCGGCGGAGGCCCCGCTCGCCGTGATCAAGGGTCGCTACCGTTTCCGCATCCTGGTGAAATCGGCGCGTGGTTTCGATCTGTCGGACTATTTGCGCAACTGGCTGGCGGTGTGTCCGAAGCCGAAGGGCAACCAAAAGCTCGAGGTCGACGTCGACCCGCAGAGCTTTTTGTAAGGCTGCGATCCATCCCCGTCATTGCGAGCGCAGCGAAGCAATCCAGAATCCCTCCGCGGAGGCAGTCTGGATTGCTTCGTCGCTGCGCTCCTCGCAATGACGAAAGAATCAAAAAGCCCGCCGTCCCCCAAGACGGCGGGCTTGTTTCGCCCGAACTGGTCTCGCCGCTCACACGTCCGCGGACGATGGCGAGATTTGCGCTTTGTCGGTGAGGCGCTGGTGGCGCCTTAGGAGACGACTTCCGCGGTGACGCGGCCGACGCCGGCGCCGGTGAGGCCGATGGCGCGGGCAGCGCCCGTGGAGAGGTCGAGGACGCGGCCGCGAATGAACGGGCCACGGTCATTGATGGTGACGATGACGCTCGAACCGCCATGGGTGACGCGCAGCTTGGTGCCGAACGGCAGCGAACGGTGCGCTGCGGTCATGGCGTTCTGGTTGAAGCGCTGGCCCGATGCAGTCCGGCTGCCGGATTCGTTGCCATAATAGGAGGCCATGCCGGAGAAGCTGCGGCCCGTGCCCGACGACGGCGTCATCGACGCGTTGGCGTTGCGCCAATCGGAGGTCGTGTTGGCATCGCTCTGGGCGTGGTGGCGGTGATGATGGTGAGAGTACCGGTGGTGATGCCGGGATTTGGCAGAAGCTTCGGTGGCGGTTCCACCGACGAGGAGAGTGGCGGCAACGAAAGCGATCGCCGTGCGCGGCCGGGGCACGGAGCCCAGCGTCTTCAAAGACAGCATTTAGTGGTCCCTAATCTAGTATTGCCACATATGTGGCAAGTGGAGCCCCCGTAAGTCTGTGAGCGGGATCGCGTTTCGATTCCTAATGAGGCGTGAATTGGGCAGTAAATCCGTTCTGTGTCGTCATGAAATATTCTGTGATTGGCATCAATGTTGCAGCCGATGTTCTGGAATCTTTCGCTTTAACAATTATTTAACTATTTTATTACTCATTAATACTGTAAAACGAGGTCATTATACTTCATGTTTAGAATTAGGAAAGTATTCAGGGGAGGCCGCTCGTCACGTCCGACTCACGCCTCAGCGATTCGTGTTCATGGCCGCTATGCGCTGAGGGCAGGAACGAATGGCCGCGATGCCGCCGAGGGGGCGCGTCATTCCGCGACGTGGCAGGCCGCTGTCGCGGTGCCGTCGGCTGCGACGAACTGGCGACAGAAGGTCGTGCCTTTAATTTGGCGTCATGTTGCACGTGCGCGCCTGCTATGTTAGCAAAGCCGCGATTTTAACGGACCCGGCACCTCCCGTGTCGGCCGAAAATCGAAGTCCCGCTTGAATTCCAAGGGCTTGGATCGCTTGGCGCCGCTTTGTGGCGACGGTTTTTCCCTTGCGAGTTTGACAGCAAAAAGAGCGCGTCTGTGGCTGCAGAAGATACGTCCGTTTCCGGTGTGTCCGGCCGTTATGCAACGGCCTTGTTTGAACTGGCCCGCGACCAGAATGTGGTCGACGAGGTCAAAGCCGATCTCGATAAATTCGAGGGCTTGCTGAGCGAAAGCGCCGATCTGACGCGCCTCGTCCGCAGCCCGGTGTTTGCGGCCGATACCCAGTCCAGGGCCCTCTCGGCCGTTCTGGACAAGGCGGGCATCGCCGGCATCTCCGCCAATTTCCTGAAAGTCCTGACCGCCAACCGCCGCCTGTTCGCGGTGGCTGACGTCATTCGCGCCTATCGCGCCCTCGTCGCCAGGTTCAAGGGCGAGACGACGGCCGACGTCACCGTGGCGGAGGCGCTTTCGGACAAGAATCTCGACGCCCTCAAGGTTGCCCTGAAGTCGGTGACCGGCAAGGACGTCGCGCTCAACGTGAAGGTCGATCCCTCGATCATCGGTGGCCTCGTGGTCAAGCTTGGCAGCCGCATGATCGATAGTTCGCTTCGCACCAAACTCAATTCGATCAAGCACGCGATGAAAGAGGCAGGCTGATGGACATCCGCGCCGCGGAAATTTCCGCGATCCTGAAGGACCAGATCAAGAATTTCGGCCAGGAAGCTGAAGTCTCCGAAGTCGGACAGGTGCTGTCCGTCGGCGACGGTATTGCCCGCGTCTATGGTCTGGACAACGTCCAGGCCGGCGAAATGGTCGAATTCGAGAACGGCACCCGCGGCATGGCGCTGAACCTCGAAACCGACAACGTCGGTATCGTTATTTTCGGCGCCGACCGCGAGATCAAGGAAGGCCAGACCGTCAAGCGCACCCGCGCCATCGTGGACGCGCCGGTCGGCAAGGGCCTGCTCGGCCGCGTCGTCGACGCGCTCGGCAACCCGATCGACGGCAAGGGCCCGATCCAGGCCGACAAGCGCATGCGCGTCGACGTCAAGGCGCCCGGCATCATTCCGCGCAAGTCGGTGAGCGAGCCGATGGCGACCGGCCTCAAGGCGATCGACGCCCTGATCCCGATCGGCCGTGGCCAGCGCGAGCTGATCATCGGCGACCGTCAGACCGGCAAGACCGCGATCGCGCTCGACACCATCCTGAACCAGAAGCCGCTCAACGCGCAGCCGGACGAGAACATCAAGCTGTATTGCGTCTACGTCGCGATCGGCCAGAAGCGTTCGACCGTCGCCCAGTTCGTGAAGGTGCTGGAAGAGCAGGGCGCGCTCGAATACTCGATCATCGTCGCCGCCACCGCTTCGGATCCGGCTCCGATGCAGTACATCGCGCCGTTCACCGGCTGCACCATGGGCGAGTACTTCCGCGATAACGGCATGCACGCCGTCATCATCTATGACGATCTGTCCAAGCAGGCCGTCGCCTACCGTCAGATGTCGCTGCTGCTGCGCCGCCCGCCGGGCCGCGAAGCCTATCCGGGCGACGTGTTCTATCTGCACTCCCGCCTGCTCGAGCGCGCGGCGAAGCTGAACAAGGACCAGGGCTCGGGCTCGCTGACGGCGCTGCCGGTCATCGAAACCCAGGCCAACGACGTGTCGGCCTACATTCCGACCAACGTCATCTCGATCACCGACGGCCAGATCTTCCTGGAAACCGACCTGTTCTTCCAGGGCATCCGTCCCGCGGTGAACGTCGGTCTGTCGGTGTCGCGCGTCGGTTCGTCCGCGCAGACCAAGGCCACCAAGAAGGTCGCCGGCAAGATCAAGGGCGAGCTCGCGCAGTACCGCGAAATGGCGGCGTTCGCGCAGTTCGGCTCCGATCTCGACGCCTCGACCCAGCGCCTGCTCAACCGCGGTTCGCGCCTGACCGAGCTGCTCAAGCAGCCGCAGTTCGCGCCGCTGAAGATGGAAGAGCAGGTCTGCGTGATCTGGGCCGGCACCAACGGCTATCTCGATCCGCTCCCGCTCAACAAGGTGCGCGCGTTCGAGGACGGTCTGCTGTCGCTGCTGCGCGGCAAGAACGCCGAGATCCTCAACGCGATCCGCGACAGCCGCGATCTCTCCGACGACACCGCCGCCAAGCTGAAGTCGGTGGTCGAAGGCTTCGCGAAGAGCTTCGCGTAAATGCCGTCATGGCCGGGCTTGTCCCGGCCATCCACGTCTAACGGCGTGTGAGGCACCGCGTGGATGCCCGGGGCGAGCCCGGGCATGACGACTGGATAGGTTTGCGATCAGGCCAAAGGGTCGGATCGTCGGGGACGAAGAATGGCGTCACTTAAAGACATGCGCGTCCGCATCGCCTCCACCAAGGCGACGCAGAAGATCACCAAGGCGATGCAGATGGTCGCGGCGTCGAGGTTGCGCCGTGCCCAGCAAGCGGCCGAGGCGGCGCGGCCCTATGCCGACAAGATGAGCGCGGTGATCTCCAACATCGCCAGCGCCGCTGCGGGTTCGCCCGGCGCGCCGGCGCTGCTGGCCGGCACCGGCAGGGACCAGGTCCACCTGCTGCTGGTCTGCACCGGCGAGCGCGGTCTGTCCGGCGCCTTCAACTCCTCGATCGTGCGCCTCGCCCGCGAGCGCGCCCAGGCGCTGATCGCGCAGGGCAAGGAAGTGAAATTCTTCTGTGTCGGCCGCAAGGGCTATGAGCAGCTCCGCCGCCTGTTCGACAAGCAGATCGTCGAGCACCTCGACCTGCGTAGCGTTCGTCAGCTCGGCTTCGTCAACGCCGAGGACATCGCCAAGAAGGTGCTGGCCCGTTTCGACAACGGTGAGTTCGACGTCTGCACGCTGTTCTACGCGCAGTTCAAGTCGGTGATCGCCCAGATCCCGACCGCGCAGCAGATCATCCCGCTGGTCGTCGAGGAAAAGGCGGCGAACGCGCCGACGACGTCCTACGATTACGAGCCGGAGGAGGACGAACTGCTGTCCGGCCTGTTGCCGCGCAACATCGCGGTGCAGATCTTCCGCGCGCTGCTGGAAAACAACGCTTCGTTCTATGGCGCGCAGATGAGTTCGATGGACAACGCCACCCGCAATGCCGGCGAAATGATCCGCAAGCAAACCCAGATCTACAACCGAACCCGTCAAGCCCAGATCACCAAGGAGCTGATCGAGATCATCTCCGGCGCCGAGGCGGTCTGACGCACGAACCAAACGACGGTCGTTCAAGTCCAGAATTTCGAAGGAGAGCTATTCATGGCTACAGCAGCTAACCAGGTCGGTCGCGTCACCCAGGTCATGGGCGCCGTCGTCGACGTGCAGTTCGAGGGCCACCTGCCCGCCATTCTCAATTCGCTGGAAACCCGGAACGGCAACATCCGCCTCGTGCTGGAAGTTGCGCAGCATCTCGGTGAGTCCACCGTCCGCACGATCGCGATGGACGTGACCGAAGGTCTGGTGCGCGGCCAGGAAGTGACCGACACCGGCCAGCCGATCGCGGTTCCGGTGGGTGACGGCACGCTCGGCCGCATCATGAACGTCATCGGCGAGCCGATCGACGAAGCCGGCCCGATCAAGTCCGAAGGTCTCCGCGCCATCCACCAGGAAGCGCCGAGCTACACCGACCAGTCGACCGAAGCTGAAATTCTCGTCACCGGCATCAAGGTCGTCGATCTTCTTGCTCCGTATGCGAAGGGCGGCAAGATCGGCCTGTTCGGCGGCGCCGGCGTCGGCAAGACCGTGCTGATTCAGGAGCTGATCAACAACGTCGCGAAGGCGCACGGTGGTTACTCCGTGTTCGCCGGCGTCGGCGAGCGTACCCGCGAAGGCAACGACCTCTATCACGAGTTCATCGAGTCCAAGGTCAACGCCGATCCGCACAATCCGGATCCGAGCGTGAAATCCAAGTGCGCGCTGGTGTTCGGCCAGATGAACGAGCCGCCGGGCGCCCGCGCCCGCGTCGGCCTCACCGGTCTCACCGTCGCCGAGCACTTCCGCGACCAGGGCCAGGACGTGCTGTTCTTCGTCGACAACATCTTCCGCTTCACCCAGGCCGGCTCGGAAGTGTCGGCGCTGCTCGGCCGTATTCCTTCGGCGGTGGGTTATCAGCCGACGCTCGCCACCGACATGGGCGCGCTGCAGGAGCGCATCACCACCACGCAGAAGGGCTCGATCACCTCGGTGCAGGCCATCTACGTTCCGGCCGACGACTTGACCGACCCGGCGCCCGCGACCTCGTTCGCGCATCTGGACGCGACCACGGTGTTGAACCGCGCGATCTCGGAAAAGGGCATCTACCCCGCGGTGGACCCGCTCGACTCGACCTCGCGCATGCTCTCGCCGCTCGTCGTCGGTCAGGAGCACTACGACACCGCGCGTCAGGTCCAGCAGGTGCTGCAGCGCTACAAGTCGCTCCAGGACATCATCGCCATTCTCGGCATGGACGAGCTTTCGGAAGAGGACAAGCTGACGGTGGCCCGCGCCCGCAAGATCGAGCGCTTCCTGTCGCAGCCGTTCCACGTCGCCGAAATCTTCACCGGCTCGCCCGGCAAGTTCGTCGACCTCGCGGATACCATCAAGGGCTTCCGCGGCCTCTGCGAAGGCAAGTATGACCACCTGCCGGAAGCCGCCTTCTACATGGTCGGCACCATCGAAGAGGCAGTCGAGAAGGGCAAGAAGCTGGCGGCGGAAGCCGCCTAAGCTGGCGAATAGCGAATAGGGAGTGGCGAGTAGAATCTATTCGCCATTCGCTGCTCGTCACTCGCGCGTTCGCTACTCACCATTCGCAGGTTTCCAATGGCCACCATCCACTTCGATCTCGTCTCGCCGGAAAAGCTCGCATTCTCGGGCCAGGTCGATCAGGTCGATATCCCCGGCGTCGAGGGTGACTTCGGCGTGCTGGCGGGACATGCGCCGGTCGTGGCTGCGATCCGGCCCGGCATCCTCACCGTGACCACGGGCGGCAGGCACGTGAAGATCATCGTGCTCGGCGGTCTCGCCGAAGTCTCCGAAAAGGGCCTCACCGTGCTCGCCGACGTCGCGACGTCGCTCGACGAACTCGACCGTGCCCAGTTCGCCGCGACCATCTCCGAGATGGAAGACGGCCTGAAGGAGCACGAGGGCGGCGAGCTCGATCAGGCCATCGAGCGGCTCGACCACTTCAAGAGCATCCAGCAGCAGCTCAACAGCACGGCTATGCACTAAGCCCCGGTGCACTGCTCCGGGGCTCAAGCTAAAAATTCCTGAACAGGTTCAGCGCTCGTCACGAAAGTGGCGGGCGCTGAAACTTTGTTGCACCGCGCCGCCGATAGCGGCATTCTGCGCCCGCGAATTTGTTTCGGGGCTGGCAGCAGATGAAACGCAAGATCGCAGCGATTTTCGCAGCCGATATTGCCGGTTACTCAAGACTGGTCGCGGAAGACGAAGAGGAGACGCTGCGGCGTCTCGCCTCCTATCGCGAGGTCGTCGACGACTTCATCGCGAAGGCCAACGGCCGCATCTTCAACACGGCGGGTGACGCCGTGCTCGCGGAGTTTCCGAGCGCGGTCGATGCGGTGCGTTGCGCGATCGACATCCAGGAATCCCTGCGAACCCGCAACATGGCCTATCCGCCGAGCCGGCAGATGTCGTTCCGCATCGGCATCACCATCGGTGACGTGGTCGAGCGCAACGGCGATCTGCTCGGTGACGGCGTCAATATCGCCGCCCGGCTCGAAGGCCTCGCCGAGGTCGGCGGCATTTGCGTCTCCCGCGCCGTGCACGAGCAGGTCGCCAACAAGCTGTCGGTGCAGTTCGCCGACATCGGCGCGCAGGAGATCAAGAACATCCCGACGCCGGTGCATGCCTACATGGTGGCGATGCGGCGCGAGGACGGCACTTACGCCACGCCGAAACTGAAGAAGCCCGCCTCCAAGCTGGCCGCGGCACCCGTCTGGATGTGGCCGCTGGTGGTCGCCGTCGTCTCGGTCGTCGCCATCCTTGTCACCGGCTTCCTCTACAACACCAAGCTCAAGCAGACGGTCACCGCCGCAGTCGCGCCGGCCGCGACGCCAAGTGCTGCAATGCCAAGCGCAGCGCCAGCGGCAGATGCCGTGGCGCCGAGCCCGATGCCGACCCAGATGGCAAAGGCGCCGATGGCTCCGATGAGCCCAGCCGGCGTTGCGATGGCGCCGATGCCCGCGTCCTCACCATCCGCCGCGCCGCTATCGGGCAAGCTGGCCGCCGACAGCGTGCCCTTCATCAACGAGCGCATCCGCAACTATCTGGCTGGCGACTATTCCGCCTCCGGCGACTACAAGGCCTTCGCGCTCAATGTCGGCGGCTTCACAGGCGCGGCGTTGAACCAGCCGACCGAGGAAGCCGCGCGCAACATGGCGCTCGAGCAATGCCAGAAGCGCGCCGATGCCGCGCAATCGCCGCGGCGCTGCGAGCTCTATGCGGTCGGCAACGACGTCGTCTACACGCACGGCAAGCCGCCGATGCCGCCGCAGCCCTGGGTGCGCCACGACGCCATGACCGAGCGGGCCTTCGTGCCGAAGGATTTTCCTATGGTGCGCGATCCGGCAAAAGTCCGGCTCGAGAACATGTTCGTGCCGGCGGCGAAATCCCGCGCGATCGCGCTCGGCCCGGGCGGTCAATATTTCATGGTGCTGGGCGCGTCATCCGTCGACGATTCGGCGCGGCGTTCGCTGGAATCGTGCGGCGCCATCGCCGGCATGGCCTGTCTGATCGTCGCGGTCGACGACAATTTCGTCGTGCCGATCCCGACCCTGCTCAGGATCACCGGCTTCTTCCATGCCGCTTCCAACGCCTCGATCGCCGCCGACGCGCGGGCCGAGGTCGTACGCAAGCTCGCCGATGGCATGGGCTGGAACGCGGTCGCGGTCGGAACCGCGGGCCGGCCGGGCCTCGGCCTGAAGGTGGCGGACGAGCAGACCGCCGTCAACTCCGCGCTCGCCGACTGCGCCAAGCGCGACAGCGATTGCCACGTCATCGCGATCGGCCCGTTCACGGTCGGACCGACGAATTAGAGCTTGCTGGACGTAGGCCGCCACGCCGCTTGTGCCCCGCGGCCGATTCTCTTTGACGCTTCAAAAACTTCGCCACAACCACCGCGCATCGCGCCGGCAATCGCCGGCTACTGTGCATGGGGTTGTTTTCGCGGTTTTAGTTTGCGAAGGGCGCAAACTGCTGCGCGACCGCGCGGTAGACGTCGCGACGGAACGGCACCACGAACTCGGTGACGCGGTCGAGCCGCTCCCAGCGCCAGGCGTCGAACTCCGCGGGCTGTTCGTTGCGCGGCGTCAGCGGATCGATCTCGTCATCGCGGCCGGTGAAGCGCAGCGCGAACCATTTCTGGCGCTGCCCGCGGAACTTCGCCAGCCGATGCGTCTGCGGCCCGTCGTAGGGCGGGAACTCGTAAGTCAGCCAGTCTGTCTCGCCGAGATAGTCCGCACTCTTGACGCTGGTCTCTTCCCAAAGTTCGCGCAGCGCCGCATCGCGCAGGTTCTCGCCCTCATCGACACCACCTTGCGGCATCTGCCAGTCGAGGCCCGGCAGGATGATCTCGGGGCCGTCGCCCTTGAAGCGGTGGCCGATCAGCACGCGGCCATCGGCATTGAAGAGGGCGATCCCCACGTTGGGACGGTAGGGTTTTTGATTGGTCACGCGCGCGTCTTTCATCGTCATTCCGGCGATGCATTAGCACCGAACCCGGGATGACGATTTGATTTATTCATCCGCCAGCGCGGAAAATTCCTTCACCACGCGCTCATAGACCGGGCGCTTGAACGGGATGATCAAACCGGTCAGGTTCTTCATCGGCTCCCAGCGCCAGCTCACGAACTCGGCCTTGTGGCCGCCGCCGGGCTTTTCGACATTGATCTCGCTGTCCTTGCCGGTGAACCGGACCGCGAACCATTTCTGGCGCTGGCCGCGATAGCGGCCCTTCCAGGCGCGCCCGGCAACCGTGCGCGGGATGTCGTAGACGAGCCAGTCCGGGACCTCGCCGAGCCGCTCGACCGAGCGCACGCTGGTCTCCTCATAGAGCTCGCGCTTGGCGGCATCCCAGGTGTCCTCGCCGGGATCGACGCCGCCCTGCGGCATCTGCCAGACATGGGCGTCGTCGACATGCTCGATGCCACCGGCGCGGCGGCCGATGAACACCAGACCCTTCATGTTGATCAGCATCACACCGACGCAGGTACGGTAGGGCAGATCCTCGTAACGTGCCATTCCGCCAGACCTCTCGCGTGCTTTTGGTGGGTATGCCGGTCCCGAGGGCCCGTAACGTACCAATCCGTTGATTTAGCTAGATTTTGATTTCAGCATCGCGGTTGTCAACGGCACCAAAAGGATACCACGGTCGCTCAATGTCTTGGTCCAGCTGCCGATGCGCTCGATCGAGACCGGCAGGGCGGAGGCGGTGCCGATTGCAACGCCGCGCTCGCGCGCCATCGATTCGAGCTTGTTCAGGGCGCGGTCGATCTCCGCCGGGGTCGGCACCACGTCGATCGCGATATCGCCCTTGCCGAACGGCATCGCCTGGCTGCCCGCGGCCTGGGGCGCGATGCTGCGCGGCGAGGAGCCGTCGTCGAAGAAGCCGAGGCCGCGCTTGGCCGCCTCGCGGATGATCGGCTGCATCGCGGCGTCGGTCGCCACGAAACGGGCGCCCATGAAATTGGTGAGGCCGGCATAGCCCTGCATCCGGCTCAGGTGCCAGTACAGGCGGTCCATGTTCTGGTCGGTGGTGAGCGAGGTCAGCAGCGTCTGCGGGCCCGGGTCGTTGTCCGGGAAGTCGTAGGGCTCCATCGGGATCTGGAGGAAGATCTCGTGCCGCTGGGCGCGGGCCCGCTCGGCGAGCTTGCCGGGATCGGCGCCATAGGGCGTGAAGGCCAGCGTCACCGCCGGCGGCAGCCGCATGATCGCGTCGGTGGTCTTGGCCGCGCCGACGCCAAGGCCGCCGATCAGGATCGCGACCACAGGCATCTTTGCCGCCTTGGCGCGGTCGGCATCCGCCGCGTAGACGTTGAACGGCTTCGCGCCCTCGGCCGTCACGGGGATCATGCCGTAGCGCGATTTTTCCAGCAGTTTTGGGTCGATCCCGGCCATGACGGGCGGAGGGGCGGAGGCGGCTGCCGCGTCCCCCTTGTCGGCGGCATCGCCGCCACCGATCACCACGTCGTGGCGCGTGCCGGTGGAACCGTCGATCATGGTGACGGTCTTCTGCTCGCCCGCCTGCTTCGGCGCCTCCTTGGCCTCGTGCTTGCTCTCTGGCTTGCTCTCCTGGCCAAGGCTCGCGGCGGCCGGCTTCTCGTCGGTGGCCCTGGGCTCGCGGATCGCAATCCGCGTCATCGGCTCACCGCCGAGCGGATCCTTGTTGAAGATGGCGAAGCCGGCGAAGGCGACCAGGAACAGGCCGAGCATGACCGTGAGGGCCTGCATGGCTGTGAACGGCAGCCGCAGCCGCCGTTTCCGGCGCGGCTTGTCCTGTCCGAGCGGGGCGCTCAGATCATCGGCCGTTTCAGTCATGCGAGATCCCGAATCACTCCCGCCGACGATACCACGCCGAGGTCAAGCGGCGTCAGGCCGGGATAGGCCGGGGGTAGCAGGAGCCCCAAGCAAAAAGGGCGGCTCCAGGAGCCGCCCTTTTCGAGAGATGAGGTGACGCGCCGACTTAGTTCGCCGCTTTGGGCTTGTCGGTCGTGGCCTTGTTGTCGCCCGGCGTCGGCGCCGCGGAGGCGCTGTTCTTGATGCCGTGGAGCAGGTCGTCCGCGAGCTTGAGCGCCTTGTCGTCCTTGGCGTCCGGCGGGACGTAGGACTGCGAGCCGGTCTTCTCGTCGCCGTCGTTCTTGAGATGGCCGCGCAGCGAAGCCTCGCCCTTGGTGTCGGTGCGCGACTTCAGCTCGTCCGGCACATCCTGGAGCACTTCGATGTCGGGCACGATGCCCTTCGCCTGGATCGACTTGCCCGACGGCGTGTAGTAGCGCGCCGTGGTCAGGCGCAGCGCGCCGTTGCCCGAGCCGAGCGGAATGATGGTCTGCACCGAGCCCTTGCCGAACGAGCGCGTGCCGACGATGGTCGCGCGCTTGTGGTCCTGCAGCGCGCCGGCGACGATTTCCGATGCCGAAGCCGAACCGCCGTTGACCAGCACGATAACAGGCTTGCCCTTGGTGAGGTCGCCCGCATGCGCGGTGCGGCGCTGGGTCTCCTCGGCATTGCGGCCACGGGTCGAGACGATCTCGCCCTTCTCCAGGAACGAGTCGGAGACGGTGACCGCTTCCTCGAGCAGGCCGCCCGGGTTGTTGCGGAGATCGATGATGTAGCCCTTGAGCTTGTCGCCGATCTGATTCGAGAGGTTGGCGACCTCGCGCTTCAGGCCTTCGGTGGTCTGCTCGTTGAAGGTGGTGATGCGGATATAGGCGATGTCGTCGGCCTCGATGCGCGCGCGCACCGAGCGGACGCGAATGTTGTCGCGCACCAGGGTGACGTCGATCGGATTGTCCTGGCCCTTGCGGATGATCTTGAGCTTGATCTTGGTGTTGACCGGACCGCGCATCTTCTCGACCGCCTGGTTCAGGGTCAGGCCCTGCACGGCTTCGTCGTCGAGATTGGTGATGATGTCGTTGGCCATGACGCCGGCGCGCGAAGCGGGGGTGTCGTCGATCGGCGAGACCACCTTGATCAGGCCGTCCTCCATCGTGACTTCGATGCCGAGGCCGCCGAACTCACCGCGGGTCTGCACCTGCATGTCGCGGAAGCTCTTGGCGTCCATGTAGCTCGAATGCGGATCGAGGCCGGTGAGCATGCCGCTGATGGCGGATTCGATCAGCTTCGTGTCATCGGGCTTCTCGACATAGTCCGAGCGCACGCGCTCGAACACATCGCCGAACAGATTGAGCTGGCGATAAGTGTCTGCAGTTGCGGCTCGCGCGCTGGAGCCCATGAAGACCGCGCGCGGCTGGGTCACGAACAGCGTCAGCGCAGCACCGGTGGCCGCGCTGAGGAGGATAACTGAAGTCTTGCGCATCATCCGCGAACCTTCTCGCCTTCATTTGCGGCCCACCATGGGCCTGGATCGATTGGAGTGCCGTCCTTACGGAACTCGACATACAGCACAGGTTGACTCGCGTTCGTGGCGAGAATGGAGGCGACTTGTGAGGTCGATCCCATGGTCGCGACCGGCTCCCCCGTGAGCACAAACTGACCGATGTTAACCGAAATGCGCTCCATCCCGGCGATCAGGACATGATACCCGCCCCCGGCGTTGAGGATCAAGAGTTGTCCATAGCTGCGGAACGGGCCGGAATAGACAACCCAGCCATCACACGGCGTCGTGACCTGGGAGCCGGGCCTGGTTGCCAGCGAAATGCCCTTCTGGACACCGCCGACCCCGTCGGAACCGCCAAAATCCCTGATCTTGTTACCGTTAACCGGGAGAGGCAGGAGCCCCTTGGCCGCCGCGAAGGCGATCGCCGGGGTGGTCCGGGACCGGTCCTTGAAAGTGCCCGGACCGGGCTTGGCGCTGGCGGCCGCCTTGGCCTCGGCCTGCTTGGCGGCCTCAGCCGCCTTCTCGGCGGCCTTGGCGGCGCTCTGCAGATCCTGCTCCATCTTGGTGATCAGCCCCTGGAGATCGCCGACCTGCCTGGAGAGCGCGATGGCGCGCGAGTTCTCGGCGTCTAGGTCTTTTTCGCGCGACGCCTGCTGACGCTGCCGCTCGTCGACCAGGGCGGTCAGCCGGGTCTGGTCGTTGCGGACCTTGTCGCGGTCGGTGGCAAGCTGGTCGCGTTCGGCGGCGATGTTCTTGCGCAAGGCCACGAGCTCGCCGAGGTCGCCGGCGAGCTTCTCGGCGCGGCCGCGCAATTCCGGCACCACGGCGCCGAGCAGCATGGCGGTGCGCAGTGATTGCAGCGCATCTTCTGGCCGCACCAACAGCGCCGGCGGCGTGCGCCGGCCGGCGCGCTGCAGGGCCGCCAGCACCTCGACGATGTCGGCGCGGCGCGACTCCAGCGAGGTGCGCATCTGCTGCTCGCGGCCGTTGAGCGAGCGCAGCCGCGCTTCGGCTTCGTCGATCTTGGTCTCGACGGCCCGCACATTGGCTGCGGTATCGATCAGCTGCTGATTGAGCTGGGTGCGGTCCTGGCCGAGCGAGGTGATTTCGGCCTTGAGCTTGGCCTGCGCTTCCTCGGCGCTCTTCTGCCTCGCGCGGGCGGCCTCGAGCTCCTGCTCGCGCTGCTTGATCGCATCGGGCGAGGCGGCCGCCGTCTGTGGCGCGGGCGCAATTATCGGACCTTGCGTCTGAGCTTGCGCGAGGCTTGCGCCCGTGACGCCGGCGATCAGCAGCAGGTTGAGGATCGGCGCTCGCATCGCTTTACGCAAAGGTGCTCGTTGTGCGCGCATCACGCGCGGTGATAGGGGTGGCCGGCCAGAATGGTGGCGGCCCGATAAAGCTGTTCCAGAAGCATGACGCGGACCATTTGGTGCGGCCAGGTCGCAGAGCCGAACGCGATCGCGAGCTTGGCCTTACGGCGCAATTCGGGCGAAAGTCCGTCCGCCCCTCCGATCACGAAGATAGTATGTCCGGCACCCTCGTCGCGCCAGCGACCGAGGTGCCGTGCGAATACGGTGGAGTCGAGATTCTGGCCGCGCTCGTCCAGCGCCACCAGGATCGATTTTTCCGGGATGTGCGCACCAATCGCCGCGGCCTCTTCGGCCATCCGTGTCGCGGTGTCGCGCGCGCGGCTTTCGGGGATTTCGTGGATGGTGAGCTCGCGGAATCCGAGCTTGCGGCCGGCTTCGTCGAACCGCTCGAAATAGCGGTCGGCAAGCTCCCGTTCGGGGCCCTGCTTCAGCCGGCCCACCGCAATGACAGCAACGCGCATGATATCTTCAGGTCGTGTTTCGAGACCGCGCGCAATATGCGCGCGCACGACGCTAGCATGCGCGTCAGCCGATTCGAAATCGGCTCGATGAGCCTAGATCGCCTTCGCCGCCCCTGGGCCCTGCGTGTACAATCTCTCGAGATTGTAGAACTCACGGACCTCGGGTCTGAACACGTGCACGATCACATCGCCGGAATCGATCAGCACCCAGTCGCAATTGGGCAAGCCCTCGACGTGGATGTTCCTGATGCCGTTTTCCTTGAGGCCCTTGGCGACGTTGTCCGCGATCGCGCCGACGTGCCGGTTCACCCGGCCGGTGGTGACGATCATGTAGTCGGAGTACGCCGATTTGCCGCGAAGGTCGATGGTGACCGTCTCTTCCGCCTTCATGTCGTCGAGGCGGGAGAGGATCAGGCTCAGCGTCTTGTCGGCGTCGGGTTGCGCCTTCAAGGCCGCAGCTTTGGTCGATGTTTTACGCGCCGGTTTCGCTACCTTGGGTAAAACAGACTTGGACAATACAGATGTGGTCAGGGACCATTCCTTTCACTGTATCGCGAACGCCGAATCCGACGCTCACTGGTTACACTACATCATGTGGGGTTAAGGGTTTCAATATGCCAGAGAGTCTGAAATCCCCACAACGTCCACACACTCCGTCTCACTTCGGACCTTTCCAGCTCCCGTCCGGGTTCCGCAAGCCGGTCGAGGACAGGTTCAGTTTCAACCCCGTCAGAAAGACCCAGGCCGGCGCTGGCCGATCCGGAAGCAATGCCGCGTCCGTCTCGGGCACGCGGTAGCGTGCAAGGGCCTGGGCAGCGGGCGAGGCGAGGGCGCGAAAACTCTGCGGCGGGCGATCGATGACCGCAATCGGCACCTGGTCGGCGATGCGCCGCCAGTGCTGCCAACGATGGAATTGAGCGAGATTGTCGGCGCCCATGATCCAGACAAAGCGCAGGCCGCTGAGGCGGCGGCGCAAGGTGTTGATCGTGTCGATAGTATAGCGGGTACGAATGACGGATTCGAGACAGGTCACCTCGATCCTGGGATCGTCGGCGACGTCGCGCGCGGCTTGCATGCGCGCGCCGAGCTCATGCAGCGTGCCGTTCTCCTTCAGCGGATTGCCCGGCGTCACCAGCCACCACACGCGGTCGAGTCGGAGGCGTTTCAGCGCGAACTGGCTGATGGCGCGATGGGCCTCGTGCGGTGGATTGAACGAGCCGCCGAGCAGGCCGACGCGCATGCCTTCGGTGTAGGGCGGAATGGCCTGCGCGAAGAAACGTGGCGCGACGAAATTGTTACTCAATGCCCCACGCCTCGCGACATGACTTACGGCCGCGTCTGACCTGTGCCGTGGACGCGATATTTGAAGCTCGTGAGCTGCTCGGCGCCGACAGGACCACGGGCGTGGAATCGGCCAGTGGCGATGCCGATCTCGGCGCCGAAACCGAACTCGCCGCCGTCGGCGAATTGCGTCGAGGCATTGTGCAGCACGATCGCGGAATCGACCTCGCTCAGGAATTTCTTCGCAGCAGCCTCATCCGCGCTCACGATCGCATCGGTGTGGTGCGAGCCGTGGTTCTGGATATGCGCGATTGCGCCGTCGACACCGTCCACCACCTTCGCCGCGATGATCGCGTCGAGATATTCGGTGTCCCAATCGTCTTCGCTGGCAGCCTTGACGCGCGCATCGGTCTTCTGCACGGCGTCGTCGCCGCGCACTTCGCAGCCGGCCTCGATCAGCATCTCGACCAGCGGCCTCAGGTTCTTGGCGGCCGCGGCGCGATCGACCAGCAGCGTCTCGGCCGCGCCGCAGACGCCGGTGCGGCGCATCTTGGCGTTGAGCACGATCGACTTCGCCATGGCGAGGTCGGCGCTGGCATCGATATAGACGTGGTTGACGCCTTCGAGATGCGCGAACACGGGCACGCGGGCCTCCTGCTCGACGCGCGCGACGAGGCTCTTGCCTCCGCGCGGAACGATCACGTCGATGGCGCCGTTCAACCCCGACAGCATCATGCCGACCGCCGCGCGGTCGCGCGTCGGCACCAGCGTGATCGCAGCTTCGGGGAGCCCGGCGTCACGCAGGCCCTGGACGAGACATTCATGGATCGCGCGGCACGAACGAAAACTGTCGGAGCCGCCGCGCAGGATCACGGCATTGCCGGATTTCAGGCACAGCACGCCGGCATCCGCCGCAACGTTCGGCCGGCTCTCGAAGATCACGCCGACGACGCCGAGCGGAACGCGCACGCGCTCGATGGTCATGCCGTTCGGCCGCTGCCAGCTCTCGGTGACGATGCCGATCGGATCGGCGATGCCGCGCACGATACCGATGCCCTCGGCCATCGACTCGACGCGCGCAGGTGTCAGCGTCAGGCGGTCGATGAATGAGGCGATCATGGTGCCCGAGGCCCGGGCCTCCGCGACGTCCTCGGCATTGGCGGCAAGGATCGCGGCAGAGTTCGCGCGGATCGCCCGCTCCATGGCCCCGAGCGCCCTGTTCTTCTGCTCCGGCGGCGCCAGCGCCAGCACGCGCGCGGCAGCGCGGGCACGGGCGGCGAGATCGGACATCAGCGCCTGGAGATCGGCATTGCCGTCGACGGCTTTGAGGGGGGCGGCCATGGAGAGTTCAACCTTCTGCTAAGGCAGTGTCCTAGCACGGAAATCCCGCGTCTGCGAAGGGTCGGGAGGGTATGGCTGGGGCCCGGTTCGCGCCGCCCGGTCGGCCAATGGCCTGGTTGCCCCCGAGGCCGGACGGATCCTTGCGAGGCGCTCAAATATCAATAAATATCATTACTTGATAACGGAGCCGTTCCATGGCGAGCAGCTACAGCATTGGAAAGCATTTCGAGGACCTGATCGACGATCTGGTCGAGAGCGGCCGCTATGCCACCGCGAGCGAGGTCATGCGCGAAGGCCTTCGCCTAGTCGAGGAGCGTGAAGAGCGGCGCAGGGTCAAGCTGGAGGCGCTGCGGGAGGAAATCCAGAAGGGGTTTGACAGCGGACCAATGGAAGAGGTCGATGTCCAGGAATGGATGAACGACATCAAGGCGCGGGGACGGCAGCGACTGGCCGCGCGCAAACGTGGCGAATAGATTCCGCAAGGCCCCACAAGCCGACCAAGATCTAGATTCGATCTGGGATTTCATCGCGTCGGACAGCGTTCGGGCGGCCGACAAGCAGATCGCGCGCATCGGCGAGATTTTCGAGATGCTCGTGGAAAATCCCTTGGCTGGCCGCGAACGGCGAGAATTGCGCGACAGCCTGCGCAGCTTCCCCGTTGGCAATTACGTGATCTTCTATGTCCCGCTGCCCGATGGAGTCGAGATCGTCCGCGTGATGCACGGCCGCCAGGATATCGGCTCTGACGACATGCAATAGTTGGCGGACTTGCTCGTCCTTACCCACCCACCACCAGATCGTCGCGGTGGATCATCTCGGACCTCCCGCTGATGCCCAGGATGGCCATCACGTCCGGGGACGAGCGGCCCTTGATCCGCTCGGCGACCTCGGCATCGTAGGCGATCAGGCCGCGGCCGACCTCGCTGGTATCAGGACCGCGCACGATCACGGCATCGCCGCGGGCGAACTGGCCTTCGACCTTGATCACACCGGCCGGCAGCAGGCTGGCGCCGGCACGCAGCGCCGTCACGGCACCGGCATCGATGGTCAGCGTGCCCTTCGGCTCCAGCGTGCCCGCGATCCACCGCTTGCGCGAGGTGATGGGGTTGGCCGGCGTCAGGAACCAGGTGCAGCGGCCGCCGTCGGCGATCGCCTGCAGGGGATGCTCGATCTTGCCCGAGGCGATCAGCATATGCGTGCCGCCTGTGGTCGCGATCTTGGCTGCCTCGACCTTGGTGCGCATGCCGCCGCGCGACAGCTCGGACTCGGCGTCGCCTGCCACGGCCTCGATCTCGGAGGAGATGCTGTCGACCACGGGAATGAGTTTTGCGTTCGGATTGTTCTTCGGCGGGGCGTCGTAGAGCCCGTCGATATCTGACAGCAGCACCAGCAAATCGGCGCTCGCCATGGTGGCGACGCGCGCGGCGAGGCGGTCATTGTCGCCGTAGCGGATCTCGTTGGTGGCGACCGTATCGTTCTCGTTGATGACGGGGATCGCGCGCCATTCCAGCAGCTTGCCGATGGTGGAGCGAGCGTTGAGATAGCGGCGGCGCTCCTCGGTGTCCTGGAGCGTGACCAGGATCTGCCCCGCGCCGATGCCGTGGGCGCCGAGCACCTCCGACCAGATCCGCGCCAGCGCGATCTGGCCGACGGCGGCGGCCGCCTGGCTCTCCTCCAGCTTCAGCGGGCCGCGCGGCAGCTTGAGGCGGCTGCGGCCGAGTGCGATCGAGCCCGAGGACACCACGAGCACATCGCGGCCCTCGCGATGCAGCTTGGCCATGTCGTCGGCGAGCGCGGCGAGCCAGGAGGCGCGCACCTCGCCCTTGTCGGAATCGACCAGCAGGGCGGAGCCGACCTTGACGACGATGCGGCGGAATTGACTGAGTTCGGGGCTGGCCATGTGTGTATGCGTTGGCGCGTGTGACGGATTGCTCTGCATCGGAAACGGCGGAGCGACAGGCGGCGCCGGTTAAGGCCTGCTTTTGCAGCAGGACGATGGCCGGCGCAAGGCGGCTAAAATGGTAAACGGCGCTTGTCCGGGACACGCGTCTGGCTCTAATTGTCGCCAACCATAATGGGCTCAAAGAGGAAACCGATGGATCGCCGCAACTTCATCGCCGGATGTCTCGGGTTGCCGCTGTTGGCGCAGGCGGGCGGATCGCAAGCGCAGGCCGGGCTGACAAAGATGATCTTCCCGTTCGCGGCGGGAGCGGGCGGCGACACGCTGTGCCGGCTGATCGCGCAGGAGATGGCGCCGGCGCTGCAACGGACCATCGTCGTCGAGAACCGTACCGGCGGCGACGGCCTGATCGGCATCAAGGCGGTGAAGGGCGCGAGTGCCGACGGCAGCATGGTGCTGGTGACGACGGGCCCCACCATGTACCTGCTGCCGATGGTGGAGACGACGCCGAGCTTCGACACGGCCAGGGATTTCATGCCGGTGTCGCTGTTGGCGCGGTTCGAATTCGCAGTCGTGATCGGCCCGGCGATTGACGCTGCCGATTTCAAGTCATTCGTGGCGTGGCTGAAGGCGCATCCGGACAAGACGTCGTTCGGGGTGCCGAGCAACGGCACCATTCCGCATTTCATGGGCTCCAAGCTCGAGAAGGATCTCGGCATTCCCTTGACCCGCGTGCCCTATCGCGGGAGCGCGCCCATCCTCAACGATCTCATCGGCGGCCATCTGTCGTTCGGCATCGTGACATTGGCCGATGCGCTGCCGCAGCACCGCGCCAAGGGCGTGAAGATCATCGCGGTCGCGAGCGCGGAACGTTCGCCGTTCGCACCTGAGGTTCCGACGCTGAAGGAGAGCGGCATCGATCTCGTCGCGGATGCCTGGTACGGCATGTGGCTTCCCGCCGGCAGCCCGCCGGACTTCGCCAGCAAGCTCGGCGCCGCCGCGAGTGCGGCGCTCGCCAGGCCCGAGGTGAAGGAGAAGCTCACCGCGATCGGGCTGATCCCGGTCGGCAGCACCGCGGATGGCCTGACCAAGGAGCTCGCCGCCAACACGGCGTTCTGGCAGCCGATCGTGAAGGCGACGGGGTACAAGATCGAGAATTGAATGCCGCGCGCTACTCTATCCCCTCATCCTGAGGAGCCGCGGAGCGGCGTCTCGAAGGATGAAAGGCCCGGCTGTAGCAGCGGGGGCCTGCATGGTTCGAGACGGCGCTTCGCGCCTCCTCACCATGAGGGTTTTAGAGCTTCGCGCGTTGCGCGATCCCGTCCTTGATCGACGCAAGCTCCGCCTCATCCCAGACGCCGATCAAAATGCCGCCCTTCACCTGGAGCTGGTTGTCGGCATAGTTCGCGATCTTCTCGCGCGGCGTGGTGATGTGGTCGTTGGGATGCAGGGCCCAGTCGAACAGCTCGGCCTGTAGCCTCGCGATGATCGCGGCGCATTCCGGATCGTCGCCGCGATCGACGTATTCCTCCGGATCGGTTTCGAGATCATACAGCATCGGGCGGAAGCCGGAGGCGTGGATGTATTTCCAGCGGCCGTCGAACACCATGAACAGGCGGCAGCGTTCGATCGGCTGGTTCAGCTTCAGCCGCACATCCTGCATGGCGTAGTCGTATTCAGAGAACGCGACCTTGCGCCAGTCGGACGGCCTCTCGCCGCGCAGCAGCGGCAGCAGCGAGCGTCCTTCGAGGATGTGGCCCGGCACCTTGCCGCCGAAATAATCGACGAAGGTCGGCGCGAGATCGATGCCTTCCACCAGCGCGTCGCTGCGCGCGCCACGCGTGGCGTCGGCTTCCTTCGACGGATCGATGATGATCAACGGAATCTTCGCCGACTGTTCGTGGAACAGATCCTTCTCGCCCATCCAGTGATCGCCGAGATAATCACCATGATCGGAGGTAAACACGATCATGGTGGTGTCCAGCAGGCCGCGCGCCTCCAAAAACTTCATCAGCACGCCCATCTGGTCGTCGATCTGGGTGATCAGGCCCATATAGGTCGGGATCACCTTCTCGCGAGCCTCGTCGCGCGCCATGTTGCGGGAGTAGCGCATGTCCATGTAAGCGCCGAACACCGGATGCGGATTCTGGCGTTCGCGCTCGGAGCGGATCGCCGGGATCATGTCATCGGTCGAATACATGCTCGCATAGGGCTCGGGCGCGATGTAGGGCCAGTGCGGCTTGATGTAGGACAGATGCAGGCACCACGGCCTGCCGTCGGTCTCGGCCTCGCTGATGAAGTCCATCGCGCGCCGCGTCATGTAGGGCGTCTCAGAGTGCTCGTCCGGCACGCGCGCGGCCTTGTCGGCATGCACCAGGAGCCAGCCGTTCTGCAGGGAGCCGTCGCCAGCTTCGCCGGAATTCGCCCAATGCTCCCAGGGATTGGTCGCCTCGAATCCCTGGCTGCGCAGGTACTCATCGTATTTCGGGCGCGGCCGTCCCGTTGGATGCAGGCCGTCGTCACGCTCATAAGGCTCGAACCCGCATTCGGCAACGTGAACGCCGATCATCGATTCCGGCGGGATGCCGAGCGCCTTCATGCCCTCGAGATCGGGCGCCATGTGGGTCTTGCCGACCAGCACGTTGCGCACGCCGATCTTTTTGAGGTGGTCGCCGAGCGTGGGCTCGCCGACGCGCAGCGGCCAGCCGTTCCAGTGCGAGCCGTGCGAGCGCATGTAGCGCCCGGTGTAGAACGACATCCGCGACGGGCCGCAGATCGGCGACTGCACATACGCCTTGCTGAACAGCACGCCACGCTTGGCCATGGCGTCGATGTTGGGCGTTTTCAGCGTGGGATGGCCGGTGCAGCCGAGATAGTCGTAGCGAAGCTGGTCGCACATGATCCAGAGAACGTTCTTCGCGCGCGCCATGCTTCGCCCCTGCCGTTTCTTGATTTTTTAATGCTGCGCTATCGCGGGCGCGATGACAAGCCAGCGATACGCGTGCCCGCGGCCGCGCATTCCGCTGTCGTCCCTGCGAAAGCAGGGACCCATAACCCCAAGACGTAGTTTTGCGAAGGCTCGTTGTTCGGTACTACAACCGTCCGCAATCGAAAGATCACGCGGTATGGGTCCCCGCTCCCCGTGCGCAATTGCGCACTAGGCGGGGACGACCGTGGGGAGAGAGTTCAAGCCGACCACGGCTCCGCTTCGGCCGCGCTCTTCGCCTTGGCCGATACCGGGGCCTCGCCGATCACTTCGACAAGCGCGCGCAACGCTTCCTTCACGCCGTCGCCGGTGATGCCGGAGAGCAGCAGCGGTGTCTTCTTGGCGGCGCGCTTCAGCCGGTCCTTCTGCTTCTTCAACTCGTCCGGCCCGACCGCGTCGATCTTGTTCAGCGCGACGATCTCGATCTTGTCGGTGAGCAGGCCGCCATAGGCATTGAGTTCGTTGCGAACCGTCTTATACGCCTTGCCCGCGTGCTCGCAGGTCGCGTCGACGAGATGCAGCAGCACGCGGCAGCGCTCGACATGGCCGAGGAAGCGGTCGCCGAGGCCGGCGCCTTCATGCGCGCCTTCGATCAGACCGGGAATGTCCGCCAGCACGAATTCGCGGCCGTCGGAATTCACGACGCCGAGCTGCGGATGCAGCGTGGTGAAGGGATAGTCGGCGATCTTCGGCTTCGCCGCGCTGACCTTGGAGAGGAAGGTCGATTTGCCGGCATTGGGCAGGCCGACCAGGCCGGCATCCGCGATCAGTTTCAGCCGCAGCCAGATCCAGCGCTCCTCGCCGGGCTGGCCGGGATTGGCGTTGCGCGGCGCGCGATTGGTCGACGATTTGAAATGCGCGTTGCCGAAGCCGCCATTGCCGCCCTCGGCCAGCACGAACTTCTCGCCGACATCAGTGAAGTCGTGGATCAGGGTCTCGCGATCCTCGTCGAAGATCTGCGTGCCCACGGGGACCTTCAGCACGATCGCCTTGCCGTTGGCGCCATGGCGGTCCGAGCCCGAGCCGTTCTCGCCCTTCTGGGCCTTGAAATGCTGCTGGTAGCGGTAGTCGATCAGCGTGTTGAGGCCGTCGGCGACCTCGATGACCACGTTGCCGCCGCGGCCGCCATTGCCGCCGGAAGGACCGCCGAATTCGATGAACTTCTCGCGGCGGAACGCCACGCAGCCGTTCCCGCCGTCACCGGAGCGGATATAGACCTTTGCTTCGTCGAGGAATTTCATGGGCCATAGGTAGGGCAGGTGGTCCCGCGCGGCAACCCGGACTTATCCCTGAATCGGCCGAATTTCCGCGAATTTGACCCCGTGCTTAACCCGCAGGCCGTCTCCGGATCAGGAATTTCTGCATCCCCTCCAGCACCAGCTCCTTGCGCTGGTTGAATACGGTGCTTTTGAGCGTCACCGCGCCGGTCGTGCGACCCGGCACCAGCTCCGTGACCTCGAGCGCGGGATAGATGGTGTCGTCGGCGAACACCGGTTTGAGGAACCGGCTCGATTGCTCGAGGAAGCCGACCAGGGAGTCCTCGACCATGAACGGAAACAGGCCTGCGCCGGGCGCCGTGTGGATCAAGGTCTGGAAGCCGTGGGCGAGCAGATGCGGCATGCCGCGGCTGCGGCAATATTCCACGTCGTAATGCACGGGATGAGTGTCGCCGCTCGCGGTCTGGAAGGCGGCGAACACCGCCGAGGTCTGGGTGCGGCTCGGCAGCACGAAGCGCTCGCCGACCACGAAATCCTCAAACCAGCGTTGCGCGGGGATCATGCGATGCCGCGTCGGGTCGAAGTCGGTCATGTCCATGCTCTCTAGTTGGGGAGGCGCCTATCGCTATCGCGCCGCGAAGAGTGCGACAATCCGTTCAATCGGCAGATGCGGGCTTGTCCGGCGCGCCCACGTGATTAAAACGGCGCCAATGCCCTTCTTCAAGAATCTCTCCGCCTATGACGACCGCTCCGCACGCCTGGCCGGCATTGCGTTGATGGTGCTGTCGATCTTCATGTTCTCGTTCGGCGACGCCATGGGCAAGTTCCTGGTCGGGACGTATTCGGTGGGGCAGCTCTTGTTCCTGCGCGCCTGCGCGGCGCTGCTGCTGCTGTCGCCGCTGGTCTGGCGGCAGCGTCACCAGTTCCTGCATCTGGAGCGGCCGCGCCTGCAGCTGTTTCGCGTCGTGCTGTCGACGCTGGAAGTGGCCGCTTTCTTCCTCGCGACGGTCTATCTGCCGCTCGCCGACGTCATCACTTATTATCTCGCCGGCCCCATCTTCGTCACCGCGATGTCGGCGATCTTCCTCGGCGAGAAGGTCGGCTGGCGGCGCTGGACGGCGATCCTGATCGGCTTCTGCGGCGTGCTGATCGCGTTACGGCCGTCGGCCCAGACGGTCAGCCTGCCGGCGCTGATCGCGCTCGGCGGCAGTCTGTCGTTTGCGACCCTGATGCTGATCACGCGCAGCCTGCGGAAGACGCCCGACATCGTGATGGCGTCGTCGCAATTCATCGGCACGTTCTCGCTGGGTGCTGTGCTGTCGGCATTCCACTGGGTGCCGCCGACACCGGGCAGCCTCGCGATCTTCGCAATGGCGGGGTGCGTCTCGGTGACGGCGCTGTTCTGCGTCAACCGCTCGCTCAAGCTGGCGCCGGCGAGCGTCGTGGTGCCCTATCAATATTCGATGATCGTCTGGGCCGTGATCTTCGGCTTCGTCGTGTTCGGCGACGTGCCGTCGATTGCCACCATCATCGGCGCCGCCATCATCATCGGCGCCGGGTTCTACATCTACTTGCGCGAACGCGATCTCGGCCGCCCGAGCAACGAGGTGAATCCGCCGGCGTAGCTGCGGTCACACCGTCGTCCCGGGGCGCGCGTAGCGCGAGCCCGGGACCCATACCCACAGGACGCCGTTTTGCGATAACTCGGAGCGGGAGTTTTTGTCCCCCACTTCTCCCTGGGATTATGGGTCCCGGGCTCGCGACTTTGTCGCGCCCCGGGACGACAGCGGAGAATGGAGCAGTTCTCCGCCCTACCTCATCCGTCTCGCACTGCTCCAGTTCTTCAGCGACGACCACACGCCGCGTGACAGGCGGAAGCAATCGACCGGCGTGGACGAGCCCAGCGCGAGGAAGCGATGCAGCTGGACGCCGCTCCACTGGAAGCCGCACTTCTCCAGCACGTTGCGCGAGGCCGGATTGGTGACGCGCGCGCCCGCATGGAGATGATCGTCCTCGAATTCCTCGAAGAAGAAGTCGATCGCGCCGCGCGCCGCCTCGGTGGCAAAGCCCTGGCCCCAATGCTCGACGCCGAGCCAGTAGCCGAGCTCGGCATTGTCGGGCGTGGAGCGGTCGATGCCGACCATGCCGACCGGCCCGGTGTCGTGCTCGATCAGGAACACGGTCTCGCTGCCGAGCGCGGCGGTGGCGCGGACGAATTCGACGGCGTCGTCCTGCGAATAGGGGTGTGGAAGGCGGCGGGTGTTTTCCGCGACACGGCGGTCGTTGGCGAGGTGGGCGATGGTCCTGACGTCGGCGAGAGTCGGGCGCCGCAACGTCAGCCGCTCGGTGGCGACGACGCTCGGTCTCGCCTCCCGCAAGGTCACGCTCGAGAAATCCTGCAACATGTCCGGCTCCGTCAAAGTCACTAAGTGAAAAGTGAGCAAGTCAAACGAAAGGGGAGGCCGGTTTCCCTGCCTCCCCTGGAGCCGTCTTGTGGACTCCGCCGGTTCGGTCAAGGACCCGGCGGACTCCAAATTTGGTCCACCGTCTATTCAGCCGCCTCGGCGATCGGGAGTACCGATACGAATGTGCGGCCGTTGGCTTTGGCTTGGAACGTGACGCGACCCTCGATCTTGGCGAACAGAGTGTGGTCCGTGCCCATGCCGACATTAAGGCCGGGATGCCAGGTGGTGCCGCGCTGACGCGCAATGATGTTGCCGGGAATCACGACTTCGCCGCCGAACGCCTTGATGCCGAGGCGCTTGCCCTTCGAATCGCGACCGTTGCGCGATGAACCGCCTGCTTTTTTATGAGCCATGGCTCGTCTCCAAAATCCTGCGTACTTCTAGATCAATTCCTTGACGGAATCATTTCACAATTTCTCACGCATCAATTCGTGATTGCGCGTGATCAAATTATGCGGCGGCTTCTTCGGTGGTCGCTTCCTTGGCGACCTTCTCCCGCTTCGGACGCGGGCCCTTGGTGGGCTTGGCGCCGTCCGTCAGGATCTCGGAGATACGGAGGACCGTGATCTCGTCGCGATAGCCGCGCTTGCGGCGCGAATTTTTGCGGCGGCGCTTCTTGAACGCGATGACCTTCGGCCCGCGCTTGTGGTCGAGCACCTCGACCGCAACGGACGCGCCTGCGACCGTCGGGACGCCCAGGACCGGCGTGTCACCGCCGAGCACCAGCACTTCATTCAGCTGTATGATCGAGCCGACTTCGCCTTCGATCTTGCCTACTTCGAGAACATCATCCGGCACGACGCGGTATTGCTTGCCGCCGGTTTTGATGACTGCGAACATCGTTTTTTCTCCGTGTTCAAATCCCGGCCTCGCGACGAGAATCGTCCGGGCCGGCTTTTTGTCAGTCGCTATGGGTTTATGCGCGTTTTGTGCGGGCGGGAGTTATCCCTTTGAAAACCCACGCAAAAACAAACAGCGCGAGAAACGCCCCGCGCCGGTTGCGGGACTTATAGCCGCCGGACGCGGAGAGTCAAGGAAAAGCGCCGAAAACCGAAGAGTTTAGGGCAATTCACCCGTAATCCAGGAGGCTACAAGGCCTGCGCATGGAGGATCTCGTGGCTCTCCCATCGGTCCCATTGGCTCATGCCCGCCCCCAGGGTGCGCTCGGCCATCAGCCGGCACGACAAGGACCCGGTCTGGTGATTGACGTCGATGCGGTTGATGGACAGGAAGATCCTCCCATCATTGGTCGGAACCTTTCCGACGGAACTTCCGCATCCCAAAACCGCGATCGGAGGTGGTCCCGGTATCGACGCAACGCGAGGGATATGCTTGTGCCCGTGAAGCACGGCGGCAAATCGCCGCTGGCGGACGAAGTCCCCGAATTCGGCGGCGTCCTCAAGCTGGTCGGTCTTCTCGAAAAATCGTCCCAGTATCCGCTCGTAGAACGGCCTTGCATACCAGGCGGGATTATCGACCGGGAGCGGATGATGATGGAGTACGCCAACCAGCGTGTGATCCCGCCAATCGCGTTTGTGGTCGATTTCGTTGCCAACGTCGGCAAATTGCTCCGGCCCAATCTTGCCCGCGGCGAGACGGCCGCCGGCCACTGAATTGAAGCAGACCAGACCAAGAGGCCGATCATCGAACCATCGCACGCGATTTGTCGGGAGCTTGATCGCGTTTCTCAGGTTCTCGCTCAGATAGCCATCTGTTCGGACGTCGTGGTTGCCCAAAACGAGGATCGGTGGTTCCTCCGTGAGGTTTTGCGCTGTGTCGAGGAACTGTCGCGCCGAATTGTAGTACTCGTCTTTGGGATCGTCGATCAGATCGCCGCTGATGACCAAAACGACCTTTTGCCCATTCGGTATCTCGTGGATTTGATTCCGCAACAATTGTTGCAGACGGGGCAAGCTCGTCGCTGCCTCGGTGCTTCCGATGTGAAGGTCGCTGATATGCAGCAGCGTCGTGGTTGATGCTGCAGTAGCTCTGGCCTCTGGAAATCTCCTGAAATATTCGGCTTCGAATGTCTTTAATCCGCGAAACCTGGATATCTTGAGATTGGACAACGCCCATCCCGCGCATTCGCGGACAGCAGCCGGCGTCTTGCCTGCAAAGGGCAGAAACACGGAATCCTCGTTGGGTCTCCAGAACAGCAGCCCGGGCCACCGCGTCATTGCGTTCAACGCAGTCTGAAATGGGGGGAAGACGTCCAGCAGCGCTTGCGGGTGATCGTCGAGATCCCGGGGCTGCATGATCAGGCCGTCGTCTTGCCAGTTCACCTTATGGACGAGATCGTAAAGAAATTCCGGAGAGGCCAGAAAACGATCCAGCTCCATATTCTTCATCGATGGCACGATCATGCCGATCCAAGGGTAGTGCGAAAACAGTTGTTGCAGCGACTCGAGGATCTCAAGGGGAATCTCCTGCCCGTAGGGAATCTGGCTCAATTGCGCACGTGCCGCCTCAGCGACCTCGCGCACCTTGTCCTTGTTCCCGCGAGAGGAGACAAAACGCTCCGGCAATTGGCTTAGGAACATTTCCAGCGATTCGTGCTCATCAGGCGCGGCACGCCGGGGAATGTGTCCGCCAGGCTGAAGCAAATGGGCCAACCAGTTGACGGTGGCCAGGTCGAAGGCAATTCCCATTCGATCCTCCCCACAATCTGAGGGCGAACAATATACCATATATCCCCGGACGTGGCCAGAACTGTGCCATGGGCAACGCAACCAAACGGGTTCCCGTTTGTTGTCCCGCCGGATTTTTGCAATCGGGCAGGGCTTTCATGGCAACGGACGAACTGGTCAAGACGACGACGGGCATCGCCGCCCACGGTGCGGCGCGGCTGCCGTCAGTGGACATCGACAGTTTCAACATCGAGATGAAGGACGAGGACGGTTTCCTCGGCGACCGCGCCAGCAAGGGCGCGTTCCGCGAAATCCTCGAGCGCTGGCGCAAGCCGCTGCGCAAGTCCGGCGAGGATCCGTTCGGCAAGGAGCCATCGGATGAGATCAGCAAGAAGACGCTGGACGCCATCCTGATCGGCGATGACACCGAGGCCTGGGCCGTGGTGCATAGCGCCATCGAGGACTTTGCCCAGGAGCTCGCTTACGTCACCCGTCGCTTCCTCAAGAGCAAGGCCTGGGCGAAGACCGCGCGCATCGTCGTCGGCGGCGGCTTCCGCGATTCACGGCTCGGTGAGCTCGCGATCGCGCGCACCGGGATCATCCTCAAGGCCGAGGATTTCAAGATCGACATGGTGCCGATCCGCGCCCATCCCGATGAAGCGGGCCTGATAGGCGCGCTGCATCTGGCGCCATCATGGATTTTCGAGGCTCATGACAGCATCCTCGCCGTCGACATCGGCGGCACCAACATCCGCTGTGGCCTGGTGGAGACCGGCTGGAAGAAGGCCAAGGACCTCTCGAAGGCCAAGGTCGTGAAATCCGAGCTGTGGCGTCATGCGGATGACGAGCCGACCCGCGAGGGTGCGGTGAAGCGGCTCACCAAGATGCTGAAGGGGCTGATCACCGAGGCCGAGAAAGATGGCTACAAGCTCGCTCCCTTCATCGGCATCGCCTGCCCCGGCGTGATCAACGAGGATGGCTCGATCGAGAAGGGCGCACAGAACCTGCCGGGCAATTGGGAGAGCAGCAAGTTCAACCTGCCGGCGAGCCTGATCGAGGGCATCCCCGTGATCGGCGACCACGACACCGCGATCCTGATGCACAATGACGGCGTGGTTCAGGGCCTCTCCGAGGTGCCGTTCATGCAGGACGTCGATCGCTGGGGTGTGCTCACCATCGGCACCGGGCTCGGCAATGCCCGCTTCACCAACCGCCGCAAGGACAACGGCAACGGAAAAGACCGGGATTCTACTGAGAACGGCAAGAAAAAGAGTAAGGCGGACAAGGAGTAACCTTGACTGGTTAGGTTAAGGACCGGATTGCGTTGCGGCGCACAGGACACTCGCTAGGGTCGAATCGTCGCCTCACCCTGGCCGGCGAAGCCGCCCTTCCCAGCCAGTATTTCAATGAGCGGCACGGGACCGCCAGTGTTTACCGCGTCTGGCGGTCCCACCCCTGTCTTCAGCTCCAGCCGATCCGCTGAAAGAACGCCGCGATCTCCGCGGCCGCGCGATCCGGATCTTCCCGATGCGGGAAGTGGCCGACGCCCGGAAACATCGCAAGATCGAGATCGCCAAACGTCTCGCCCAGACGATCGGTCCAGGCATAGGGAAACAGCGGATCGTGCTCGGCCCAGCGCACGCAGGTCGGCGCGTTGATCGGCGGAAGCGATAGGGCTTCGCCCTTCATCATCGCGACCCGCCCGGCATGCGAGGCGCGATAATGCGCAAAGCCCCCGGCGAGATTGCCTTCTCTGAAGAAATTGTCGGCGAAGGCGTCGAGAACATCGTCGAAGGCGCTCTCCCGGTGCGCCCAACCCTTGAGGAAGTGGCTGATATAGAGCCGGCAGCTCTCGCGGCTCATGCCGACGAGCGCGGGCGCCATCTCCATCTGGTGGAAAGATTGATACCAGATGTGGTTGAGCCTATCGGGCGCCGCCATGCGCGGCCCGATGCCGGGATAGACGAAATCGAAGAAGAACAGCCCCGCGAGCCGCTCGGGCGCCTGCCGGGCCAGCGGCTGCATCACGGCGCCGCCGACGTCATGGCCGACCACGGCGAATCGCTCGATGCCGAGCCCCTCCATCAGCGCCAGCATGTCGGCGGCATGGCCGTCCGGCCCAAAAGGCCCGTCCGGCTTGTCGCTGTCGCCGAAGCCGCGCAGATCGGGCGCGATCAGCATGAAACGGTCCGAAAGCCTTGATATCACCGGCTCCCAAGTCAGCCAGAATTCCGGCCAACCATGCAGCAAAAGCAGCGGTTTGCCGCTGCCAGCGCGGACCAGGTGGAAATCGGCGCCATTGGCCTTGATCGTCAGGTGCTCCACGGCAGTTCCTCCCGGCGGTGAGAGCGTTTTCGAGCGAAGCGGACACCGGTTCGCCTCAAGAAAACGCGTCAAAACAAGAATCTGGAGCCCCGTTCCGATTCATCGGACCGTAGACGGCTCCAGGGCAGGGCTGAAAGAGGCAGCGGATTTTCCCCTTTCGCGCCTTGTCTGGCCCGCCATCCTCGCCTATTAACGCCCCCAACCACAGGGGCCCTGCTCCTTACTTGGCGCCTTCAGGAGAGGTGGCAGAGTGGTTGAATGCACCGCACTCGAAATGCGGCATAGGTGCAAGCCTATCGGGGGTTCGAATCCCTCCCTCTCCGCCATATTAAAGCGACTTTGAGAACTCCCACCAAGGACAGTCTCTCTGCGTCCCAGCAGCCTCTGCTGTCGTCCCCCCGGGGACCGCAATCTGACGCCGCACTTGCGACTGGCTGCCAAGCTTCTCCACAATGCCCCTCGTGACGACCCGCCCGAGGATCATTCCGGATGACGGCTAAAATCGATCTGCTGACGCTGCAATTGTTCGTGGCGATCGTCGAGGAGCAGAGCATCGCGAAGGCGGCGGAGAAGAAGAACATTGCCGCGTCCGCGGTCAGCCGGCGCGTCTCGGATATCGAGGACCTGTTTCAGGTCGAGCTGCTGCATCGTCATTCGAAGGGGATCGAGCCGACACCGGCTGGCTTCGCCCTGCTCGAGCACGCCCGCATCATCCTGGGAAATCTCAGCAAGCTCGAGAGCGAGCTGACGGGATACCGGCAGGGCAAGCGCGGGCTGATCCGGATCTGTGCCAACAAATCCGCGATCCTCGAAGCGCTCGCCGACGAGCTCAGCCTGTTCCTGGAACGGCATCCGCTGGTCCACATCGACATCGAGGAGGATCTCAGCCCCGCGATCGTGCGTGCGGTGGTGGAGAACCGGGCCGACATCGGCATTTTTGGCGGCAACATCGACGGGCAGGATCTGGAGCTGCTGTCCTATCGCAGCGACAGCCTGGTCGCGCTGGTCACGCGCGACCACCCGCTGGCGGGCCGCGATAGCGTTCGCTTCCGCGAGCTGGTCGATTTCGACTTCGTCAGCCTGGAGAAGGGCAGCTCGATCGAGACGCTGTGTGTCAGGGCCGCCGCGGCACTCGGGCAGCACCTCAAGGTGCGCATCCGCGTCAGCAGTTTCGATGCGCTGTTCCGCGTCGTCGATGCCAGGATGGGGGTCGGAATCGTGCCGCTCGAGATCGTTCGCGACCGCTACGGCGTCGACAGTCTCGTCACCGTCCCGCTCGACGAGTCCTGGGCGCGACGCGACCTGGTCATCGGCGTGCGCGATTACAAGTCGTTGCCTTCGGTGACGAAGCTGCTGGTGGAGCATTTGCGGACCCATGATGATGCGCGTCTCACCATGGGCGGCGTCTCCGACCGGCTGACGGTCGTGCGCGGCCGAAGCTGACATCGCTCCTGCCGACGGCCTGCCATCGCCGGCCGCGATGGCTCCCTGCCCAACCGTCACTGCACATTTCCGCGACGGACTTCTATCCTGCTTCTCAAGCTCGCTGTCGGTCGGCATGATCGGCGGCAACACGGCACATCAGATGCCGAACAGGGGAGGACGGATCGTGGACACGAGTGGCCGCACGCTGCTGGCCAAAATCTGGGACCAGCATGTCATCGCCCATGTCAGCGATGACACCGATCTGCTTCACGTGGATCGCCATCTGCTGCATGACCTCGGCGGCTCCAGCGGCCTGATCAATCTCAAAAGCCGCAACATTCCGGTCCACAATCCCGAACTGACCTTCGCGACGCCCGATCATGCGATTTCGACGGCGTCCGGACGTGCCGGCACGATCAAGACCGGGTGGGAGCTGCTGGCGGCGTTGCGGACCGAGACGTCCGCCAGCGGCATCCGGCTGTTCGACCTCGACCAGCCGGGGCAGGGCATCGTCCATGTCATCGGGCCGGAGCTCGGTCTCAGCCTGCCCGGCTGCCTGATCGTTTGCGGCGACAGCCACACCTGCACCCATGGCGGGCTTGGCGCGCTCGCCTTCGGCATCGGCTCCAGCGAGCTCACGCATGTGCTGGCGACCCAGACCATCATCCAGCGCCGGCCGAAAACCATGCGGGTGACGTTCGACGGCCGGTTGCCGTTCGGCGTGACGGCGAAGGACCTCATCCTCGCCTTGATCGGCCATGTCGGAGCCGCCGGCGGCACCGGCTATGCCGTCGAATATGCCGGCAGTGCGATCAGGGACATGCCGATCGAAGGGCGGCTCACCATCTGCAATCTGTCGGTCGAGCTCGGCGCCAAGATGGGGCTGATCGCGCCGGATGAAACGACGTTCGATTATATCCGCGGCCGTCCCTATGCGCCGCAAGGCGAGATGTGGGAGCGGGCCGTCGCGGCGTGGCGGACGCTGCGGAGCGACAGCGACGCAATGTTCGATCGCGAGGTGTCGATCGACGTCGGAACCATCATCCCCCAGATCACCTGGGGCACCAGTCCCGAACACGTCCTTGGTGTCGATGGCCGCATCCCGGATCCCGCTGATATCGCCGATCCCGCGCGCCGCGGCGCGATCGAGATCGCGCTCGACTATATGGGCCTGAAGCCCGGTGCGCCGATCGCCGGCACGCCGGTGGATTGGGTCTTCATCGGCTCCTGCACCAACAGCCGCCTCAGCGATCTGCGTGCCGCGGCCGAAGTCGCGCGCGGCCGCAAGGTTGCGCCAGGCGTGCGGGCCTGGGTCGTGCCGGGGTCGGAGACCGTCAGGCGCGATGCGATGGCCGAGGGGCTCGACAAGATCTTCATCGACGCGGGCTTTGAATGGCGCGAGCCCGGATGCTCGATGTGCCTCGCCGCGAACGGCGAGACCGTGCCGCCCGGCCAGCGCTCGGTGTCGACGTCGAACCGGAATTTCATCGGCCGGCAGGGGCCGCGTGCCCGCACCCATCTGGCAAGCCCGGCCATGGCCGTGGCGGCGGCGGTGTCCGGCGCCATCGCCGACGTCCGAACGATGGAGCGCTAGATGCCGCAAGCCTTCACCAAGCTGACCGCGACTGCGGCGCCGATCATGCGCACCAATGTCGATACGGACGTCATCATCAGCATCAACCGCATGATCGGAAATTCCGTCCGCGGCAGTCTCGGAAAATGGGCGTTCGGTTCGCTCCGCTATTTGCCTGATGGCTCGGATAATCCGGAGTTCATCCTCAATCGCGAGCCCTATCGCGCAGCGGAAATTCTGGTGACGGGACCGAACTTCGGCTGCGGCTCGTCGCGGGAGGCGGCGGTGTGGTCGCTGCAGGAGATGGGCATCCGCGCCATCATCGGATCCGGTTTCGGCGACATCTTCTTCGCCAATTGCTTCCAGAACGGCATCCTGCCGGTGGTGCTGGACAAGGCCGTCATCGACGGCCTCGCCGCGGAGATCGAAGCGAGCCAGGGCGCGGGACGTGTCAGCGTCGATCTGCAGGAGCAGACGGTTACCTCGCCATCGGGCGTACGGCACGTCTTCGAGATCGATCCGCGCCGGCGTGCGGGTTTGCTCGAAGGCCTCGATGAGATTTCGCTGACGTTGCGGCGCGACCACGAGATCCGCGCATTCCAGGCATCCGACCGCGACGCGCGGCCGTGGATTCACTTTGCAGGACATCAGGCAGGACAATTGGCATGAACACGCTCTCGAACATGATCAAGGTCGCCGTGGTCGGCGGTGAAGGCATCGGTCCTGAAGTGACCGACCAGTCTCACCGCATTCTCAAATGGTTTTCGGCGAGGCGCAGCATTCCCGTGGCGCTGCGCGAAGCGCAATACGGTCTCATCCCCTATCTCGCGACGGGCAAGGTGTTGCCGGACGACACCGTCGAGGCGATGGAGGAGGCCGACGCGATACTCTGGGGCGCGACGGGTGGTCCTGAAACCACTGAGGTCCCTCCGGCAGCGCGCAAGGCGGGAAGCCTGCTGTCGTTGCGCAGCAAGTACGACCTTTATGCGAATCTCCGGCCCATCGTCGCCAATCCGGCGCTGGCGGACTCCGCGCCGCTCAAGGCCCCGGTGCTGAAGGATGTCGACTTCATCATCATCCGCGAGCTCACCAGCGGCATCTATTTCGGCGAACCGCGCGGCATCGAAACGCTGCCGGACGGCCAGCGCCGCGGTTTCAACACCCAGCAATACACCACCAGCCAGATTCGCCGGGTGGCGCGAACCGCGTTCGAACTGGCGCGGACGCGCAAAGGCCGGGTCTGCTCCGTCGACAAGGCCAATGTGCTGGAAACCAGCGTGCTGTGGCGCGAGGAGGTCACCGCGCTGCATCAGGCGGAATTCTCCGATGTGGAGCTGACACACCTCTATGTCGACAACGCTGCGATGCAGATCGTGCGGGCGCCGTCGCAGTTCGACGTCATGGTGACTTGCAATATCTTCGGCGACATTCTCTCCGATTGCGCCGCGATGGCCTCGGGCTCGCTGGGCATGCTGCCGTCGGTCTCGCTCGGGCCGCCGGACCGGCTGGGCCGCCGCAAGGCGCTCTATGAACCGGTTCACGGCAGCGCGCCTGATATTGCGGGCAAGGGCATCGCCAATCCGCTCGGCTCGATCCTCAGCGTCGCAATGATGTTGCGCATCACCCTCAATCGGCCCGATGATGCCACGCTGCTGGAGAAGGCCGTGGATACGGCGCTGGCTGCCGGCGCAAGAACGGCCGATATCGCCGAACCCGGCGCAAAAAGACTTTCGACCCAGGAGATGGGCGATGCGGTTCTGAACGCGCTCGACAAGGTGGTCGGCAAGGAGAGGGAGCACGCGTGATGAGGACTCGGGTCACCAGACGGGCCGCGTTGACGATCGTCGCCGGCGCCGGTGCGTCCATGGCGGCAGGACGGGCGTGGGCGGATACCCCGTCGGGCCGCGTGATCTATCCGGTGGCCATTCCGGTCTATCAGTCTCAATTCGTCGCCGACCGGGCCGGATTCTTCAAAGAGGCCGGCCTCGACTGCAAGCTGATCCAGGGCGGCAGCGGCGTGAAGACGCGCGAGATCATCGCTTCGTCCCAGGGCGATATCGGTATCGGCGACATCACCCACCCGATGCAGCTCAGCAATCACGGCCGCAGCGCGCGGGTCCTGATGCCGGTCGATACAAGAAGCAACGCGGCGATCTTCATCATCCGCAAGGATCTGTTCGATCAGGGCATCACCACCCTGGAGGCGCTGGCGAAGTGGAAGCGGCCTGACGGACGAAAGCCGATCGTCTCGGTGTCGTCGCTGGGCGGCACCAACCACGTCTGGGCGTCCTACTACATGGAAACCATGGGGCTGGACGACAAGGTGACCTGGATCGGCACCGGCAATGTCGACACCATGATGGGCACGTTGAAGACGAAGCAGGTCGATGTTCTCATCAACTCGCCATCGATCCTGAAGGATTCAGTGGAGCAGGGCTGGGGTGCGCTGTTGTTCGATGGAACGGACGAGGCAGTCTGGGCCAAGTATATCGGCGGCAAGGTCCCGGTGACGTCTCATTTCACGCTGCAGGCGACCATCGACAAGGACCCGCAGAAGATGCAGGCGTTCGTCACGGCGCTGTGGCGCGCCACCCTGTGGATCAAGGGGCACTCTCCCGAAGAGATCTATGATATGATCGAGCCTTACGTCGGAAGCACGTCGCGCGATGCGAATATCTTCGACAGCGGCGTCATGAAGAAGGTCACCGATTACGAAGGCATCATCGATGCCGCCAGCTTCGCGCGCGGTCAGAAGGTCTGGTTTCGTGAAATGACCGGCATCAAGCCGCTCGCGATGGCCGACGTTGTCAACACCAGCTTCATCGAAGCGGCACGCAAGGCCTATCCCGCTTGACGATCCAGGCCTTACACACGCCGCACGTCGATGCGCCGCCTGAGACGCGGCGCATCGACGTGCGCGGTTTGTGCAAGACGTTCCAGCTGGCGGGTACGGCCATCGAGGCCGTGCGCGACGTCTCCTTCAATGTCCGGCGCGGCGAATTCGTCGCCCTGCTGGGGCCATCCGGCTCGGGCAAGAGCACCGTCCTCAACATGATCGCAACCCTGGTCAAGCCGACCAGCGGTCAGATCCTGATTGATGGTACGCCCGTCGTCCCCGGACAGGCGACGCCCAATGTCGGCTATGTGTTCCAGCGCGACACCCTGTTTCCCTGGCGCACCGTCGCCGACAACATCGGCTACGGCCTCGAACTGGCGGGTGTCCCGGCGGCGGAGCGAAAGGATCGTGTCCGTGCCTGCCTGGCGCAAGCCGGGCTGCAGGATTTCGACAATGCCTATCCCTCGGCGCTGTCGGGCGGCATGCGCCAGCGCGCCGCCTTGATGCGAACGCTGGTCGTCGAGCCGCAGGTTCTGCTGATGGACGAGCCGTTCGGCGCACTCGACACCCACACCAAGATCGACATGCACGATGTGCTGCTTCGCATCTGGGAACGCGAGCAGCAGACCGTGCTGTTCGTGACCCATGATCTCGGCGAGGCCCTGACGCTGGCAGACCGCATCATTCTGTTTTCCGCGCGGCCGGGCCGGATCAAGGAGAGTTTCGAGGTGGATTTCGCCCGCCCGCGCAATGCCGTGAAGATCCGGGAGACGCCGCGTTACGCCGAGCTGTTTCAGCTGATCTGGCACTCGCTCGGCGAGGAATTCATCAAGGGCCGCAAGCCATGAGGCGCGCGCGCCGCCCCGGCAGAACGTTCGCATGGCAGATGTTGATCTGCATCGGCTTCCTGTCGATCTGGCAGTGGGGGTACGATCTGCACGGCCGCCTTCCCTGGCTGGTGCCGGATCTGCTCGACCCCTATTTCGTGTCCAAGCCGTCCGACATCTTCGAGCACTTCCTGATCCTGAGCTGCCTCAAGTCCAAGCTCGGCGTGTTCAACGGCTGGTTCAATGGCGAATTCACCCGCTGCATGGCGCGATCCGAGAACAATCTCTGGATCGCGACCGCCGTCACCCTGAAGAACACGTTCTTCGGTTTCGTCACCGGCGTCAGCAGCGGCTTTGCCGCGGGCCTCGTGCTCGGCCGTTCGGACCGGCTCAGCGCGATCTTCCAGCCGTTCATCACGGCGGTGAATTCGATCCCCCGCATCGCGCTGGCGCCGATCATCGTGCTGGCCTTCGGCATCGGCGATACCTCGAAGATCGTCACGTCGTGGATCGTGGTCGTCTTCCTGGTGTTCTTCAATACGTTCGAAGGGGCGCGCTCGATCGACGAGGGCTTCGTCAACGCAGCGCGGCTGCTCGGCGCCAGCGAGTGGCAGATCACCCGCACGGTGGTCATCCCCTCGACCATGGCCTGGGTCTTCGCCTCGCTGACGCCTGCGATCTCCTTCGCCCTGATCGGCGTGATCGTCGGCGAGTTCATCGGCGCGGAACGAGGAATCGGCCGCCTGATCATCGAATCCGAGGCGCGGGCGGAGGCATCGGGAATGATGGTCGCCGTCGTCGTGCTGATGCTGGTCGGCGTCGCGCTGTCCGCGTTGATCTGGCGATTGCAGGCCTATCTGCTGCGCTGGCAGCAGCATAATCTCGCGGAGTAGCCCGAGCAGCGGCCTGCGGATTACGACCCCGCCAGCACCGTCCGAGCCGTCGTCACAAACGCCTGCGCCGCCGGCGACAGCGTGCGTCCCTGACGCTGCAGCAGCGACACCGGGCGGATGATCGCCGGGCGTATCAGCGGTCTTGCGATCAGCGTCGGGAATTGATCGGCGGGCAGCATCGTTGCGGGGAGGATGGCGAGGCCGAGGCCTTGTGCTGTCATGGCGAGCGCGGTGTTGATCAGCGTGACCTCATAGGTTGGAGAAAGGTGCTTGCCCTGCGCACCGAGGGCGTGATCGATCTGCATGCGGATCCGCGTCTCGCGCCGCATCGCGATGGTCGGAAGCTGCGCCAGTTCGTCCCATGTCAGTGCGCGCCGCGCGGCGAAGTCGGCGGTGCGACGGCCGATCGCGCTCAGCCGCCCGCGGGTCAGCGTCTCGATCGTCATCTCCGCGAACTCACCTTCGACGCTGCCGATCGCGAACTCGGCATCGGTTGCGATCAGGCGCGGAACGAGATCGTCGGCGGCGACGTCGCGCATGTCGATGTCGATCTCGGGATGGCCTGCGCGGAATTTCGCGAGAACCTGCGGCAGCAGTGCCGAAGCGGCACCCGCCGACGCGACGAACGCGACGCGGCCTGCGCGCGCCTGCGCGAGGTCATGCATGCGCCGTGACAGGCCCAGCGCATCGCTCAGCATGCGTTCGGCGGCGTGAAAGGCCTCGTCGGCGGCCAGCGTCGGCTGCACCGAACGCGTGGAGCGATCGAACAGCTTCACGCCGAGCTGCACTTCGAGCTGCTGGATCAGGAGGCTCGCCGCCGATTGCGTGATGCCCAGCTCGCGGGCGGCCCGCGTGATGCTGCGCGTGCGATACACGCCGGTGAAGGCCCGCAATTGTCGCAAGGTGACATTCATAGCTAATTCTCATGAATTGATGAGTTCTTTCCGACTTATCGCATAAGAGGCCTTGCAATAAAATGCATACTGCGCGGGCAACGAATCCGCGATGATGCAAGGGGATGGAAACGAGCATGAGGACACAGGTGCTGGTCGTGGGCGCCGGGCCCGTGGGATTGACCGCGGCCATGGATCTGGCCTCGCGCGGGATCGACGTCGTCGTCGCGGAGATCCGCCACGCCGGCGATCCGCCCAGCGTCAAATGCAATCACGTCTCGGCGCGATCGATGGAAATCTTCCGCCGGCTGGGCGTCGCCGCAAAGCTGCGCGACGCGGGCCTGCCCGCGGACTTCCCGAACGATTGCTCCTATCGGACCACGGCGACCGGTATCGAGCTGTGCCGTATCGACATTCCCTCGCGCGCGCGCCGCTACAGCGCCACCGGCGGCCCCGACACCTGGTGGCCGACGCCCGAGCCGCCGCACCGTATCAACCAGGTCTATCTCGAGCCGATCCTGTTCAGCCACGCCGCCGCTCAACCGCGCATCACCATTTTGGCGCGCACGGAAATCACCGATATCGAGCAGGACGACGATCGTGTGGTCGCGCTAGGTCGCGACCTCGACAGTGGAGACGCGCTCCGCATCGAGGCCGACTTCGTGGTCGGCTGCGATGGCAGCCGCTCCCTCGTCCGCAAATCGATCGGCGCCAGCCTGTCCGGCACGCCGGTGATCCAGCGGGTGCAATCAACCTTCATCGAAGCGCCGCAACTGAAGGAGTTGATGGGCGCGCACAAGCCGGCCTGGATGGTGCTCTCGCTCAACCCGCGACGTTCCGGCACCACCGTTGCGATCGACGGCCACGACCGCTGGCTGATCCATAATCATCTGAGGCCCGACGAGCCTGAGTTCGACTCGGTCGATCGCGACTGGTCGATCCGTGCCATCCTCGGCGTCGACGAGCGGTTCGAGTACAAAATCCTCAGCAAGGAGGACTGGGTCGGGCGCCGGTTGGTGGCCGATCGCTTCCGCGACCGCAGGGTCTTCATCTGCGGCGACGCCGCGCATCTGTGGATGCCCTATGCGGGCTACGGCATGAACGCGGGCATTGCTGATGCCGTCGATCTCTGCTGGCAATTGGCCGCGCGTCTGAACGGATGGGCGTCGGCTGCGATCCTTGATGCCTATGAGGCGGAGCGCCAGCCCATCACCGACCAGGTGTCGCGCTTTGCCATGGATCATGCGATGAAGATGATGGCGCAGCGCGGCGGCGTGTCCACGGAGATCGAGGATGACACGCCGCGCGGCCACGCGGCGCGCGCTTCGCTTGCGAGAGCGGCCTACGATCTCAACGTGCAGCAATATTGCTGCGCGGGCCTCAACTTCGGCTACTACTACGATGCCTCGCCGATCATCGCTTATGACGGCGAAACCCCGCCGGCCTACGCGATGGGAAGCTTTACGCCCTCCACCGTGCCGGGCGCCCGCGCGCCGCATGTGTTTCTCCGCGACGGACGATCGCTCTACGACGCCTTCGGAGCCGGCTACACGTTGCTGCGGTTCGACCCGGCAATCGATGTGGCGCGGCTGCTCTCAGCCGCAGAACAGCGCGGCATGCCGCTCGCGCTCATCGACATCGCGCCGGATGAGGCGAACGGGGCCTATGCCGAGAAGCTCGTGTTGGCACGACCCGACCAGCACATCGCCTGGCGCGGGCAGGCCGCGCCCGAAGATCCGCAAGGCCTGCTGGCGCGCATCACAGGCGCTGCGGCGTGATCGAATAGCAGGCTGCCTGCCAACGGCACGGCAGCCTGGTTGGCCTACAAACAAGAATACGTAATGGGGGAGGAGAAATTGTTTCACGTTGCAAGGCGCCGCATTCTGGCCGCGCTGACGGCCGCGACTTTCGCCGTGCTGCCGCTGGAGGCCGGTGAAGCAGCCTATCCGGACCAGTTGATCAAGATCATCGTGACCTTCCCGCCCGGCGGCAGCGCCGACACCGTCATCCGTGCGCTCGAGCCGCTGGTCACCGCGGAGCTCAAGCAGAGCCTGGTGATCGAGAACCGCGCCGGGGCAGGGGGCAATATCGGCATGGCCGCGGTGGCCCAGGCCAGGCCCGACGGCTACACGCTCGGCGTTGCGCCGGCGGGCGCACTGACGGTGAACCCGCACCTCAATTCGTCGATGCCGTTCGACCCAAAGGATCTCGCGCCGATCACCCTGCTGGCGGAAATTCCCTTTGTGCTGGTCGCGTCCGCGGACGTGCCCGCGCGCAATGCCGCAGAGACGATCGCGCTCGCCAAGGCGAAGCCGGGCGCGCTGTCGATCGGGCATGGCGGCAATTCGACCGCGATGCATCTGACGGCCGCGCTGTTCACGCAGAAGGCGGGGATCAGCATGGAGCTCGTTCCGTATCGCGGGACGGCGCCGGCAGCGGTTGATGTCCTTGCGGGACACGTCCCCTTCGCGGTGCTGGATATCCCCGCATCGAGGCAACTGATTCTCGAAGGCAAGCTCAACGCCGTCGGCGTCTCCTCGGTACGTCGCCTCCCATCCTTGCCCGATGTGCCAACCCTTGCCGAGAGCGGTATTGCGGGCTTTGAATCCGTAGGCTGGTTCGGGCTCGTTGCTCCCTCAGGCACGCCCGCGGACGTCATCAGCAGGCTGAACGAGGCTTTCACAAAAGCCCTGAAAGACCCGGTGGTGGCCGAGAAAATCCGGACCCTCGGCGCAGAGCCCGCGCCGACCTCGCCGGAGCAGTTCGGCCGCTTCATTCAGAGCGAGAGCACGAAATGGGGCAAGCTCATCAGCGAGGCCGGCATCAAGGCGAATTAGGCCGCGTACCCATAAACCCGGTGCGTCATGTGACTGGTGGCTTCGTCCGCTTTGCTCCTATAACCGAAACCACCATGATCGCGGCGTGCTAATCGAACCTCGTGGTGCCAAACGGAGGCCGTATGAGTCAGTTGAGGTCGATGTACCCACCCATCGAGCCCTATAGCGCTGGTACCCTCGACGTTGGAGAAGGTTACCGGGTTTATTACGAACGGGTGGGGACGCCGGGCGCGAAGCCGGCGGTCTTCCTGCACGGCGGACCGGGCGGAGGTTTGTCCCCTGAACATAGGCGTCTGTTTGATCCCAATCGATATGATGTCATGCTCTTCGATCAGCGAGGATGTGGGCAATCAACTCCGTATGCGGGGCTCGAAGCGAATACGACTTGGCATTTGGTATCGGACATCGAGCGCTTGCGTGCACTTGCAGGCGTCGACAAATGGCTCGTGTTCGGTGGCTCGTGGGGATCGACTCTCGCGTTAGCCTATGCAGAAACGCATCCCGACCGCGTCAGCGAGCTTGTTCTCCGTGGCGTCTACACCGTCACCAAGGCGGAGCTGCAATGGTACTATCAGTTCGGCGTTTCAGAGATCTTTCCGGAGAAGTGGGAAAAGTTCCAGGCACCGATACCCCTGAGCGAGCGAGGCGACATGATTGCGGCGTATCGCAGCCGGCTGACGGGCGACGATCGAGCCACCCAGCTCGAGGCAGCCAAGGCTTGGGCTATTTGGGAGGGCGAAACGATCACGCTGCTGCCTAATCCAGCATTCTCGACATCGTTTGGCGACGACCAATTTGCGCTCGCGTTTGCGCGATTGGAGAACCACTATTTCGTTCACGATTGCTGGCTGGAGGATGGGCAACTTCTGCGCAACGCTCACCGCCTCCGCGGTATCCCGGGAGCCATTGTTCACGGCCGCTACGACATGCCCTGTCCAGCCCGATATGCGTACGCGCTGCATAGGGCGTGGCCTGATGCCGCATTCCATCTGGTCGAGGGTGCAGGTCATGCTTGGTCGGAGCCAGGTATCCTCGATCAACTGGTGCGCGCCACCGATCGCTTCGCGACAGCACCATAAAGAGGGCAACGACGAAGTCGGAATAAATCCGGGCGCAGAAGAGGAGAATCGTCCGTTGGTGACGGGCTGGTCTCTGGGGCCGCATCATCGACACGCTGGGTGCTTGCTACTCCACGTAAGAAGAGCGTCTGCGACACGTCGATTGTCCGCGTGCATCAGCACTGAGCGCTTCTTCAACAGGATCAAGCAATGCCGTCGTGTGGCGACGCGTTATGACAAGCTTGCCGCCAACTATCTCGCCTTCGTCCAACTCGCTTCAATCAGGCTATGGCTTGGCGCTAATGAGTCCACGTCCTAGGCCTTCCTCTCCGCCGCTCAAGCTTGCTTGTTCTGACGGAGCCGTGACGGCCAGCCGATCCTGACCAGGGTCTCGTCCGGGTCCGACAGCGCAAACTCGTACATTCCCCACGGCGTGTCCTCCGGCCCCCGTCCGTTGGCCAACTCGCCCGAAAACTCTCGCGCGAGTTCGTCGACGGCCTCGGTGTAGAGATAGAGACCGAACGGGTTGCGGCCTCTGATCAGCCAGCCTTCGACGGCATCGGTGAGATGGAGATGGCCGCCCTTTCCATCGGAGAGGATGCGATAGCTGTCCTCACCGTCCTCCGGCTTGTCGCCGTCCGCGCGCGTAAAACCGAGCCGGGCGTAGAATTTCTCCGAGGCGTCGAGGTCGTTGCAGGGAAGGATGGACGTCAGTGCGTGAGTTGGCGTCATGCGAATCCCTTTGCAGTAGACTGCCGATACGTGGGGACGGAAGGTTCAAAGTCGTCACGGCCCGCCGTCCCGACCAGCTTGCGTCCTTTTGAAGACGACCTTATAACCTCGCGCAGGTGCCGAAGGGGCGCCTTCCCGCACAAGAGGCTCTCACCCTTCGAGAGGTTGTCCGTTTTCTTCCGGCGATACGATCCTTCGATCGGCATCCGGGAAGGCCAACGATGACGAGCCCTTTGTTCGGCAATAGCGGGAGTGTCGGACGCCTCATCGGGGTTGTCATGAACACCGTATTCTCGTCGGGCGCTGCGATGCTCGAATTCCCAAGCACGTGCGATGAATTGTTGCGTGAAATCAAAATTCGCGCGCGGTTACGCTTGAACGATCTGACCAATGAATCGCCGGACGTCATATTCTACGCACGCTGGATATCGAGGCGGCGACGCTGGGCGTGGCCCGCGAAATGGAAGTTCCCGCGCTCGGGAACGCGCAGACCATCGGGACTGCGTTGCAGTCGACCAAAGTACAGCTCGTGATCCTGGACGGCCTGACCCATGAAGCCGAACTGAGTGCGGTCGATCTCGTCCTGCCTCGAGTTCGTCAGTTTCTGCATGACGGGTCATCATCATGACGGCCGGTTACTCACTCGGTTCGACCGTGAACGCGAAGCCGCTGTCGCGCGGGGGCACGCGCCCGGTCCCCCCGCAACCAGAGCGGTGACAGGTTGAACCTGCTACCGTCGCGGCCCGACCAACAGCATCCCGCCAACCGGCAGGGAGCGAGGTGTTTCACGACGATGTTCGACAAAACCTATCGGCAGCGCCTCGAGGCTGATCTTGCGCAATGGGAAGCCGACGGCGTGATCGCGCCGGCGGCGGCCACCTCCATCCGCAGCGCGCTGCCGCCGCTCTCGCCCGGCATCAACATCGCCGTCGTCGTTGCCATCGTCGGCGGCCTCTTGATCGCAGCCGCCTTCCTCGCCTTCGTCGCGGCGCACTGGACCGAGATCGCGCGGCTGCTGCGGTTCGCGATCCTGATCGCCGGCATGGTCGTCGCCGGCGGCCTCGGAGCGTGGTTTGCCGCGACGGGCCGCAATGTTCTCGCCGATCTCTGTGCGAGCATCGGTGCGATCATCTTCGGCGCGGGCATCGCGCTGGTCGGCCAGATGTATCATCTCGGCGAGGATTTCGCCGGCGGCATGCTGCTGTGGTCGATCGGAGCATTTGCCGCCGCACTGCTGACCGGATCGCGCGGCGCGCTTGCGGTCGCCCTCGTCGCGGCCTGCATCTGGACCTGCATGCGCAACTATGATGCGCATGATGTCCTGCATCTTCCGTTCGTGGCGGTCTGGCTGATCGCCGCCGCGCTCGCGCTTGCATGGAATTCCCGTGTGGCGGCCCATCTCGTCGCGGTCGCGCTGCTTCCGTGGTGGATCGCGACTTCGCTCCGCTTCGAACTCGACGGTGCCCAGCCGTCGTTCGTGCTCGCGAACGGCGCCGCCTTGCTGTTCGGCGCCGGACTCGCAATCGCCGCTGTGCCGTCGCCGAGGGCGCGGCGTCTCGGGACCGTTTTATCGATCTACGGAGCGTTTTCGCTGGCGGCCGTCGCTTGCCTGGAGGTGACAACGGTGGACGACATCATCCGCTTCCGGAACAGCACGGTGCCGGCCCAGCCACTTTGGGCGATCCTGTGCGGGGCCGCGGGCGTGATCCTCGCGCTTGCGTCTGCCGGCGTCACCAGGCGTGCAGGTGAAATCCTTGCGGCATGTTCGATCGGACTCGTCCTGCTCGCGGCGCCGATCTGGCCGGCATCCACGGCCGGCGAGCCCTGGTTCGCCTATGCCGCGCTGCTCTGCGCCATGCTGTGCCTTGTTGTCTCCGGTGTGCTCGATGATGTGCGTCCGCGGATCGTTGCCGGCTGGCTCGGGATTGCCGGCGTGATCGCGGGCATCACCTGGGCGGTGAAGGGATCGCTGCTGCGCCGCTCGGCTTTCCTTGCCGCGGCCGGTGTTGTTGCCGTCGTATTTGCCACCGCGCTCAATCGCGCGCTGCCGAGGGCCCAGCGATGATGGAGTTGACCGCGTCCGTGACAAAACTCTGGCAACGCATCCCGAAAGCCGTGCTGTTCGGTGTCGCCGTCCTGCTTCAATGCGTGCTGCTGGTGCTGATGGTCGCCGATCGCATGCAGATCCTGCGCGAAGGCCGTGAGGTGACGTTGCAGACGCAGCCGGTCGATCCCCGCGATCTGCTACGCGGCGACTATGTCGTGCTCCGCTACGACATCTCGCAACTGCCGGCGGGCACGCTCGCTGGACAGCCGGCGGCCGAGCGCAAGCCCGTCGTGTTCGTCAAGCTCGCGCCGAATGCCAATGGTCTCTACGAGGCCGTCTCGGTGCATGCCGAGCCCGTCACGGTCACGGCTCCCGAAGTGCTGATCCGCGGCCGCGTCTCCTCTTACGGCGGAACCTGCGGCTCCGGCTCGCGCGTCTTCTGCGAGAAACTGGCGATCAAATACGGTCTCGAAAGCTATTTCGTGCCCGAAGGCGAGGGCAAGAAGCTCGAGCAGGCCCGCAACCAGCAGAAACTCCGGGTCGTCGCCGCCGTACTCCCCTCAGGCCGCGCCGCCATCAAGCGGCTGCTGCTCGACGGCGAGCCGGTCTATGAGGAGCCGTTATACTAGGCGCTGATCATTTGGCCTTCAGCGCCCGCCGCAGCACGTCCCACATTCGCGGATCGCTCATATGCGCCACGTTGAAGCGCAGGAAGTCCGATGCCGTCTGCGATACGCTGAAGACGTTGCCCGGTGCGAGCACCACATCCTCCTCGAGCGCGGCGCGCGCGACGGCGGTGGCATCCTGTCCGCCCGCGAGGCGGCACCAGAGGAAGAAGCCACCGCGCGGCATCAGCCAGGGCTCGATGCCCAGCGCCTGAAGTTTTCGCGCGACGTCGCGGCGCGTGCGCGTGAGCTTCTGCCTGAGCTCGTCCATGTGCTTGCGATAGCTGCCGCCGGCCAGGACCCTTGCGATGATTTCGGTCGCCACCGGGCTCGGGCCGCCAAAACTGGTCGCGACCTGGAGGTCGACGAGGTGCTCGATCCAGTCGGCTCGCCCTGCGATGTAGCCGCAGCGCACCGAGGCCGACAGCGTCTTGGAGAAGCTGCCGATGCGGATCACGCGGTTCAATCCGTCGAGCGCGGCAAGGCGCGGCGAGCGCTCCGGTTCGAAGTCGCCGAAGATGTCGTCCTCGATGATGGTGAGGTCGTGCGTCGTGGCCGCAGTCAGAAGCCGGTGCGCGGTCTGAAGCGAGATCGTCGCGCCGGTCGGATTGTGCAGCGCTGAATTGGTGATGTAGAGCCGCGGCCGCTCAGCCGCGAGGATCTGCTCGAAGCGCGCGACATCGGGGCCCGACGGCGTGTAGGGCACGCTGACGATCTTCGCCTGATGCGCTCGCAGCAGCGCGCGAAAATTGAAGTAGCAGGGATCGTCGACCAGCACGGTGTCGCCGGGACGGAGCAGGAAGCGGCAGATCAGGTCGGTCGCCTGCGTGCCTGAACCGGTCAGCATCAACTGGTTGATCGAGGCCTCGATCGCGTCTTCGGCGAGGCGCGCGAGCAGCAGCCGGCGCAGGGCAGGGGAGCCGCTCGTGCTGCCGTAGTTGGTCAAAACGCTCGCGTCGGTGCGGGCAAGCGCGCGGGTGGCGCGGCGCAACGCCGCCTCCGGCATCCACTCCGGCGGCAGCCAGCCGCAGCCGGGTTTTGGCACGCCATCATCCGTGTCGAGCGATTGTCGGGAAACCCAGAACGGATCAACTTCCCGGTCGCGGCGGGGCTCGACTTCGGTCAGCGCCAGCGGCGGGGTGACGGCCGATGAGACATAGAAGCCCGAGCCGCGCCGGGCGCGGATCAGGCCATCGGCGGCCAGCCGATCATAGGCTTCGACGACGGTGGACGGCGAAACACCCATTGTCGCGGCAAGGCTGCGGATCGACGGCAGGCGGTCGCCGGCACTGAGCGCGCGGGCGGCGACCTTGGCGCGGATCGCGCCCATCACGTCGCTGGTCCGCGTCCCGCCCCGTCCCTTCGTTTGTAGCTCGCCGCCCAAGGTGTATTACCTTCCATATCCATACAGTTCTGCCGGATTGTACTGGATTGTTGCTGGTTTCGCCACCGGCGACGGCCGATGATCGTGACCCAAAAAGCGAGACGGACATGCAATCTACAGGCAGTGGCTGGGGCAACGGGCTTCTCGGCGTCATCATCTTCAGCGGCTCCTTGCCGGCGACGCGCGTGGCGGTCGGTGGTTTCTCCGCGCTGTTCCTGACGTCCGCCCGCGCGGTCATCGCGGCCCTGATCGGTATGGCCGTGCTCTTCCTGCTCCGCCAGGCGCGGCCGCAGCGGAAGGATCTCGTCTCGCTCACCATCGTCTCCATCGGCGTCGTGGTCGGCTTCCCCCTGCTGACGGCGCTCGCGCTCCAGCACATCACCTCCGCGCATTCGATCGTCTTCATCGGGCTCTTGCCGCTGTCGACGGCGATCTTCGCGGTGCTGCGCGGTGGCGAGCGACCGCAGCCGCTGTTCTGGCTGTTCGCTGTCCTCGGCAGCACCACGGTGGCAGGCTTTGCTTTGTCCAACGACGGCTCGGCATCAGTCACCGGCGATCTCCTGATGGTCGCCGCCATCGTGCTGTGCGGGCTCGGTTATGCCGAAGGCGCGGCGCTGTCGCGCCGCCTCGGCGGCTGGCAGGTGATCTCCTGGGCGCTGCTGCTCGCGCTGCCGCTGATGGTGTCGGTCGCGATCCTGACATGGCCGTCGACGTGGAGCGGCGTCGGCGTGCCCGCCTGGATCGGGCTCGCCTACGTCTCCGTCTTCAGCATGTTCGTCGGCTTCATCTTCTGGTACCGGGGCCTTGCGGTCGGCGGCATTGCCCGCGTCGGTCAATTGCAGCAGCTCCAGCCGTTCTTCGGCCTCGCGCTTGCCGGCTTCCTGCTGCACGAGCCGGTCGCATGGAGCATGATCGCCGCGACCGCACTCGTCGTCGTCTGCGTGTTCTTCGCGCGGCGATATGCCTGAGGCGGTGATCGCAGTTCCCGACCAGGGTCTGAAGTTGATGACCTTGATCGAACGCGCTTCCATCTGGTCATTGGCTCGCGACCACACCTTGGCGCGGTCGTTATGCGACTGCCAACGTTGATCTAGATCAACGTCTGTTCTTGCACGCAGTGCCGCACTGGATGGGAGAGTTATCTCCCCGGTGCATCGCGTGCCCTGTTTCGCGATCACAGTGACAGCATCCGCCTGGCTGGTCTGCTCGTTTCGCTGATGGGACGGTGATCGGCATCCTCACGCGACTGACAGAAATCCGCAGAAAGCAAGGGAAGGAGCACGTCATGCGACACGGAACCAAATTTTGGCTAGCCGGCGCCGTTATTGCCTGCGCAGCCATGGGCTCGGTGCAGTGGTCGGAGGAGGATGGTCTTTCATTCTCGGTTCAGAGCGCACAGGCCCGCGTAGGGCGACCAGCGACCCCAGTGAGTGTCGCCGGCGTCGCGCGGCGAACGACGCGCCGCGCCGTAGTCGGTGGAGCGGCCGTAGGCGCCGCTGTCGCGGCACCAACGTGCGCCCGCGTGCTGGTCAATGGCGCGTGGGTCTGTCGCTAGGAAAGCTCTGTCCTTCATGGGGGTGATCGCAGCGATCGCGCTCGTGGTCGTGTGCGTCTTCTTCTTCGCGCGGCGGTTGGCGTGAGGCCTGTGCCTCACGCCTGCCCCATCACCGTCCGCGTCAGCGCACTCCGGGCAAACTTCTTCAGCGGCATCGGCTTGCCGAACAGAAAACCCTGCACGAGGTCGAAGCCGAGCTCGTTGGCGGCGACGAGGTCGGCGCGGCTCTCGACGCCTTCGGCCACGGTGCGCGCGCCGTAGGCGTGCGCGAGCTCGACGATGTGACGGCACACCGTGCGCTTCAGCCGATCGCTGCCGCTGCCGGTGACGAAGTGCCGATCGGCCTTCAGCTTGATGAAGGGAATCTTGTCCAGATCCATCAGTGACGGCCAGTTGGCGCCAAGATTGTCGATCGACAGGCCGATATTGTGCAGGCGCACCTCGCGGGCGACCTCGACGAGGAATTCGAGATCGCGGATCGCCTCCTCGCTGTCGATCTCGATCGTCAGCCCGCCGAAGGCCGGATGCGTCGGCATGCGGCGGCAGAGATCGCGCACCGCCTGCGGCTCCTTCAGATACGACGTCGGCAGGTTGATCGAGAGATCGACCGGGCTCTGCTGCTCCAGGAGATAGTGCCAGTCCTGCAAGGCGCGCTCGATCACGAACTCCGAGAGCTCGCGCAAATGCGGATCGTGCTCTTCGGGGATGAAGTAGGCGGGCGGCACCACGCCCCAGGTCGGATGCCGCATCCGCACCAGCGCCTCGGCGCCGCTGCGGACCAAGGTGCGCGCGTCGATCTTGGGCTGGTACCAGAGCTCGAGCCAGCCGGCATGCAGCGCCTCGCCGACATACACGGCCGGGCTCGGCGCCGGCTCGTCCGGCAGCAGCATCGCGACGCGCTCGCGCAGCGTCTCGGCGGCAAAGGGCGTGGTCAGTGGCGGCAGCATCGCGAGGCCATACTCCTCGCCGACCTGCTGCACAGCCCTGACGATGATGGACTCGCGGGCGCCGACGGCGAGAACCTTGCCGTCGAAGGCCTCGCGCACCAGTGTCTCCAGAAACGTGCCGGGCTCGATGCCGTCGGCGGCGATGCCGAGCAGGATCAGGTCCGGCAACTCGCGGGTCAGCACGGTCTGCAGCTCGTCCGCGCTGGCGCATTCGCTGGTGACGAAACCAAGATCCTCCAGCACCTCGGCGAGGAATGCGCGCAGATGGCGCTTGCCGTCGGCGACGCATGCGCGCGGCGTTACCTTTCGCCGTCCGAAGGTTTTAGGCCTCCGTCCGGCGAGCTCAACAAGTTCATCGTTCATCGCAAACCACTCCCGTTCCGCGACAGGTGTTAGCGATGGGAGCAGTTTCAAATATGGAGAGCTTCAGTCGATTGTTGAATTATCTGGGTAACGTTAAAGCCCGCATCACGTCTAAAATTGTCTGGATCTTCTTCCAGAAGTTTTTACGTCTGCCCGCGCGTCGCGCGCGAGCGTGCGGCAATCCCGCGCAATTTTTGCAAGACGCGGCTTGGCTGCGGACACGCGCGCTGTCCTGTAATCGGACGAGGTCGCGCGCACTTCGCCCAATTGAATAATGGACGCCTCAATTGCTTGTGGCCGTGGCGTGCCGGGTCATGCAGTACCAGCTCGCGACCGCGACTCAGGACGGGAAACGCCTTGTAGAATCCGTGCTTGTCGAGCTGCGCATTCAGCTCGTTCAACGCGCTACGAACCGCTCGCGTTTCGCGCGGCGCTGGCGCGCGCGTGCAATGCCGCCATCGTCGATGTCCGCCGGTTCGATCTCATCGCAACCTCCTTCCCGTCGCTCTTGCGGTGCATCGCAGGATCGACACGATGGCAGCGATGGGAGAGTTCATTTTCACGCGATGCGCGCATGTTCCATGGTTTACGCGTGACAGTTCTGCGACAACGTGGCCGGCTGCGGCGGCGCAAATGTGAAGCACATCACATGTGTCTTGCTGCACCTGCGCTATTGCTGTGCGCAGCCGGTGGTGGGCTGTCGAGGATTACAGCAATGACGACGCGGCGATTGATGTATTGGTGGTTCAGATTCGTTCTGTCAGGACGATTTACCGATCGCTTCCTGTGCCTGCCGCGGGCGGAGTAGCCGCGCCGCAGTATCAGGTCTGCCCAATCAATTTGCGAAACGCCGCCGCGCCGTCCTGCACGGCGTCGCGTCCCTTCCAGGCCAGATAGGACAGCTTGCCACCGAGCGTGTCGTGGCTGCGCAGCCGGCGCGAGCCGAGAATGTGGCCGACATTGGAGGGGAAGCGGCTCACCTCGGCGGACACCAGCGCCGCGATCGCATCCATCAATTGCTGGAGCCGGATACCCCATTCGCAACCCTCGATGCCGTCGATGCGGACCTTGAGCGCATATTCGGTGTCGTAGATGTCGGCGAGCAGGTCGCGGGCGACCAGCACGCGGTTGTGCTTGAGCGCGACCCGCAGGGCGAGCCGCTTGTCGTCGAGCCGGTCGAGCACCATGGGAACGACGCAGGCATAGGGCGTGGCGGCGACGTCGGCCACGCTCTTGCTCGCGGCGATCCTGGTGGCAAGGCGCACCAGCTCCCAGGACGTCTTCAGCCGCCTCGCCACCAGCGCCAGCGCAAAGGGCAGCGCGTCCGGGTGGGACTTCTTGAAGACATCGAGTTGCGCAGTGATCTGGGCAACCTGGCCGTCGTCGAATTTCGCGATCTTCTCAGGCAGCTTTTCGTTGAACTTCGGCAGCGCGTCGCCGGCGCGCAGCACCTGCTGCATTTTCCTCACGTCGTCGAAGGCGGTGCGCGAGGCCGTGTATTGCGTGAGCTTGGCGCGTGCGAACTCGGTGCTTTCCGCCGATGCGAGGGTGTTCTCGAGGACCTTGAGGACCTTGGTCTGGAAGATCGACGCGGTTTTCAGCACTTCCTTCGGGTTGTTGGCGGTGACCTGGTCGTTGATCGCCTTGATGTAGTCGCGCGCCATGGTCGGCAGCAGGTCGCGGCAGATCCACTCCCAGATCGGCGTGAGCGTGTTACGTGAAATCCGCCCCGCATTGGCATGCTCGGGTGCGCCGTCGATCAGGAGCAGTTCGAGCGGCGCGAAGAAATAGCGCGAGGGACTGGTGGCGCGTGCCTGGGTCGATCCGTCCTTGCGGAACTCGGCGCGCAACTTCGCCTGGATGTCGGACGAGCCCGGCATGTCGATGCCGCACAGTTCGAGCCGCTCGAGCTCGCTGAGCAGACAGCTGCGCGAGAGCGGCGTCAGCCTCTGCAAGAACTCGGACAGCCGATCGATCTCGTTCATGGCACGCAATCTTCCGCAGCGTTTCCCGCAGGCCTACCGGCCTCATGCGTGGAGGCATTTGCGCGCTCTCAATCGTGACCAAGAGAAGCAAGTCATTGTTAATTTATCCGTAAAAACCGGGAGGCGCGGGCGCCCGCTGGGGAGCGTTGGTTAAGGAGGCATTTCGTCGCCTGCTCAAGTTTTGGGCGAAACCTCAACCTACGCGTGGTCGATTGCGTGGGTACTCAAGCATAAATTGTGCCTGCGCCGGTATTTCAGCACAAAACTGCCAAAATTACCGTAGTCTTACGGAGCAAAAAGTTAACCACAGACCGGCCTCGGTTCCGCTAAACGAGTCACATGGGGTCACAGAACGATACGGCCACCGATTCGCGGCCGTCGGAATGGTTCGAAAGCAGCTCTGCTCCGACCGAAGAGCTCGATTTCGCCCGCCTGAACGCGGTCCGCGCCAAGGCCGCCGACGAGATGGCCAGCGCCATCGCCCGCGAGCTCAACGGCCCCCTGACCGCGCTCCTGCTCTACATGGGCGAGATCAAGCACCACAGCGACCAGCTCGCGCCGGTTACGGCCGATCGGGCCTATTTGCAGCGCGTGGTGGAGAATGCGCTGGCGCAGACCGAACGTGTTTGCGGCGTGGTCAAGCAGCTTGCCGGCCCTCATAGGGATGCCCTGCCGATCCAGTCCAGGACCGAGGGCGCCGAATTGAACGCCGCCCGCGCACAGCAAGCGCAGCGTGTGCCGAGCACCGAGTTGCTGGGCCTGTCGGGCCAGAAGCGGCTGACCAAGCGCGAACGCGAGGTGCTGAGGCTGATCAGCGAGGGCTACTCGAACAAGCAGGGCGCGCTGCGGATGCAGATCAGCCCGCGCACGTTCGAGAGCCATCGCGCCGAGGCGATGCGCAAGCTCGGCGCGCGCAACACCGCGGACCTCGTCCGTGCGGCGCTGCTGCATTCGATCGATTGAGGTTCTGTCCTGCGCCGCCAGGCGGGCGATCAAGCCTGAGAATGGCCTGGGGACCCGATGGGTTCAGAGATAATCCTCGGCGAAAGGGCGTACCCGCGACGGCGGCCGCAGCGACTTGGGCTCTTCCTTCGGCGCGCTCGGAATGATCGTGATGGTCCAGCGCGGCGGCATGCTCGATTCCTGCTCCAGCACCGAGCGAACGAAACCAGTCACCGTCGCCTCGCCAGCCTTCACCGTCGCCGTCCTGCCGTTGAACTGTGCGATGCGGAAGCGACGGACCTCTTTCTGATCCGCAGTCTCATAGGTGAACATGGAAACCCTCCTGGTTTCCGGCGACTATCGCCACCTATGATTAGCCATCTGTGAAAATCCCAAACCGTAGAAGTACGGCGGGCCTGGCGCGGTTTTCGTCAGAGCGTTTTCGAGCGAAGTGGATACGGTTTGCGCAAGCCCCGCTCCGATTCATCGAAACGAAAATGGCTCTAGCCCTGCGGCTCCTGCGCGCGCGCGGCGGCGTAGGCGGCATCCATCAGGTCGAGGAGACCGTGGAATTCGGCCTCGCCAAGCGTCTCCGCGGTCTGCTCCAGCCGCAGCGCCAGCGCCGCAAGCCTGACATAGCCGAACGTTCCGGCCGCGCTCTTCAGCGAATGCGCTTCGCGGGTGATCCTGGCGAGGTGCCGCGCGAGCGAGAGCGTGCGGAACAGCTGCAGACGCGCGCAGGTCTCGCTCCAGAACACGTCACGGACTTCACAGGCCCCGTCCTCGCCGATCTCCCGCACCAGCGCTTCGTACGCACCCGGCTCGCGCGCGGGCGCAGCATCGAGCGCTTTTGGCATCGGCGCGGCGGTCACTTCAAACATGGCTTTGGCCCGTCCTGGTCACGGTTCGTCTGCCGCGCGGCCTGTACGGCGCGAGGCATGCCCCGTGTCTAGGGCATCCGAATTTCAGTTCCGGTAGCAGGACGATCCGTGTTTGCAGGCCGGCGTTAGCCGCCGGTTTACCAAGGCGCCGGTCAGCGCGGGCCGAGCAGCCGGTCGTACTGGGCCTTCACGGTGGCGTAGCATTCGCACGCCGTCTGGCGCAGGCCGTCCAGGTTGAGGATCTGGATGTGCCCGCGGCTGTAGTGGATGAAATTGGCGTGCTGCAACGTATTGGCGACCAGCGACACGCTGTTGCGGCGCGCCCCGATCATCTGCGCCATCGCCTCCTGGGTCAGCAGCAGCCGGTAATCGCCCGACAGGTCATGGGTGTGCAGCAGGCAACGCGACAGCCGCGACTCCACCGGATGGGCGGCGTTGCAGCCCGCGGTCTGCTGGACCTGTGCGTAGACGGCCAGCCCGTGACGGGTGAGCAGCGTCCGCAAGGTGCTGCTCTGGTCGGCCGCGTCGCGCAGCCGGTCGAGGTCCATCACGGAGGCGGCACCGGGGACCAGCACGATTGCCGTGTTCAGCGCGCAGGCATCGCCCATGGTCGAGAGCGTTCCGAGCAGGCTGTCGCGGCCGACCATGGCGACCTGCACATGCTCGCCCTTGGCGAGTTTCACCACCAGCGAGATGACGCCGCGGTGGGGAAAGTAGGCGCGCTTGAGCGTCTCGCCGGTCTCCACCAGGATCGCTTCGTGCGGCAGATCGATCATGCGCAAATGCGGGCGGATCAATTCGTAATCCTCCGCCGACAGTGCGGACAGGAAACCGTTGGATGGGCGCGCCATCGTTTCCAAGACTGCCTCCGTCTCGTCAGCCCCCGAACTCGAAGCGAATGGGCTGCTCGCTGTACGGATAAGTTTGATCATGTTCTCGTCGGGATATATTGGCAATTGGGACAAGATGTCCGGTTGCGATGGCGCCCCCGCTGCACTGTGTGCACACCGGCATGCAGCAGGCCGGTTGCGCCGGGCTATCTTCATCGCGGGGCTCCCAGCAGGCGGGCGTGGCAGCCCTTCACCGCCGCATAGCAGTCGCAGGACCTCGTCTCCAATGCGCGCTCGTCGACGATCTCGATCTGGCCGCGGGTGTAGTGAATGATGCCGGCGCGCTGGAGCGCATTTGCGACGAGGGAAATCGCGTTGCGCCGTACGCCCATCATCTGCGCCAGCGTCTCCTGTGTCAGCGGAAGGAACTTGCTGTCGGACAGGTCGCGGGCACGCAGGAGCCAGCGCGCCAGCCGCGCTTCGACCGGGTGCACCGTATTGCACAGCACCGATTGCTGCGCATGCGCGAGCAGCGCCTGCTCGTGGCGGATCATCAGGCCGCGAAACTGCGCGCTTGCGGCCGCCACCGCCCGGAAGGCCGCGATTTCGAGCACGGACGCAGTCCCGGGGAAGAGCACAGCGGCATCCGTCGGAGCGATGCCGTCGGCAAGCGCGGCGCCGGCGCCGACGGCGCTGTCGCGGCCCAGCATCGCGACCTCGATCATCTGTCCCTCGGAGAGACCCACCGTGATCGAAACGGACCCGCCGTGCGGGAAGTAGACATGTCGCAGCGCGGCGCCTGCCTCGGCCAAGACAGATTCCCTGACCATTTCGACTGTCGCGAGATGGGGGCGCAGCAGATCGAAATCCGCCACGCCGAGCATTTGCAGCAACTGGTTGGACGGGTGGCCGCTCGCGGTCATGCAGGTCAATCCGGCGCGTTCATTAGGACGATCGGCCGCCGCGCCCTGTGCGTCATTCAGTTGCACGGCGACCAAAACATATTGTAAAGGTTGTGTGGCCGTCCATATACCCGTTGGGGGGCAGACAGGCTGCGGCATTTGCGGCGGAAATTGAGAAACGCACGCTGATTCGCGCGTTAATTAGGGGCGTCCGTCTTGCGCCGGGCGGCAGGAAAAAGCGGCAAGGGGGCCATCATGAGCCGCTAGGATCGCATCTGCGCCGTCATCGGACCCGACCGACACCTGCGGCTTCCCCTCAAGCGCGCATTTTCTATCCATCCGGGACTGGTCCGCGCGGCTTCGCAACGCCGCGACTGTCGCACCCCTTGCCCCTGATTTCCCGACAGGACCGTTGACGCTTGCATCAATGTTTCGACCAGCCAGAGGAGAACGGCGTGCCCCACGGTTTGACGTTTGAATCGCCGAAACGGGAAACTCAAACGGGGACGGCAGACCTGCACCATACTCTCGTCGACGACGACCCGATGGTGTGCATGGCCATCGAGATCTATCTGCAGCGGAATCATTTCCGGGTGACGATTGCCGACGGAGGAGAAGCCGCCTCCGCGCTCTCGAGAACGAACAGGTCGATCTGATGATGATCGACATCTTCATGCCGCACACGCGAGGTTCGAGTCGATCCGGATCTTCCACGAGCACGCGCCGGCCATTCCGCTGATTGCGATGTCCGGCTACGCCTTCGCAAATTTGAACGCGCCCGCACCCGACTTCCTCCGGATGGCGCCGGAGCTCGGCGCTGCGCGTTGCCTTCGCAAGCCGTTTAGACCGGATGCGCTATTCGCGGCCATCGAGGATTGTCTCGCGGAGCATCGTGCTGTCTCCGCAATTGGGTTAGCGCGGTAGCAATCGCGGCGGCCGCGAAATAAGCGTCCGTTTACCGCAAGCGCAGCTGTTGCGGATTGAGCAGGCGAGCAGCGGGCGGCGGTGTGAGCGATTCTGATTGCGCGTGATTTGATTCAATTCGCGCGGCCCGTGCATATCGTCCTTCGCGAGCAGGATTTTTCGCATACGTCGCAGTGTTGTTATCGGAGCGTTTACCTATCGCGTCTGTCGCGTGAGATGCGGCGCCGCTTTTGTCGCAAGACGCTATCGCAGGCCTCGAAGCGCAAACTTGTCTTCAATATCCGTATTAGCACGGAGGCTGAAATTAACGGGACCGTGAAAGGGGTTGTCTAACGATCCAGGCGCGGACCTCCGCCGAACTCCAGGTGCGGCCCAGGCGTCGAAGTCCGGCTCAGTAAGGCGTAGCTCATGGATGATCTGTTGCGGGAGTTTTTGACGGAGACCAGCGAGAGCCTGGACACCGTCGACAATCAGTTGGTGAAGTTCGAGCAGGAGCCGAATAACGCCAAGATCCTGGATAACATCTTCCGCCTGGTCCACACCATCAAGGGCACGTGCGGCTTCCTCGGACTGCCGCGGCTTGAAGCGCTGGCGCATGCCGGCGAGACCCTGATGAGCAAATTCCGCGACGGCATGCCGGTGACGGCCGGCGCGGTGACGGTGATCCTGTCCTCGATCGACCGCATCAAGGAGATCCTCGCCGGCCTCGAGGCGACCGAAGCCGAGCCCGAAGGCAACGACCGCGATCTCATCGACAAGCTGGAAGCGATGGTCGAGCAGGGCATGGCCGCGATGGCCGCAGGTGCTGTTGCTGATGCACCGCCGCTCGTCCCGGAAGCTCCCACTCCCGTCGAAGCAAAGGTTGCACCGTCGAAAGAAAAAGAAATGACCGAGGGCACGCTGATCGACCAGACCCTGGAGCGCCCCTTACGTCCGGGCGAAGTCTCGCTCGACGAGCTCGAGCGCGCCTTCCGCGAGACCGCGATCGAAGCGCCGGCTCCTGTCGCCAAGGCCGAGCCCGCGCCGGCTGCTGAAGCTCCGGCGCTCGCCGCCAAGGAAGCTGCGAAGCCCGCCAAGGAAAAGGCCGCGCCGAAGAAGTCGACGGCCGACGAGAATGCAGGCGAAGGCGCCAGCATCGCCAACCAGTCGATCCGCGTCAACGTGGATACGCTGGAGCATCTGATGACCATGGTCTCCGAGCTGGTCCTGACCCGCAACCAGCTGCTGGAGATCTCCCGCCGCAACGAGGACACCGAGTTCAAGGTGCCGTTGCAGCGCCTGTCCAACGTCACCGCCGAGCTGCAGGAAGGCGTCATGAAGACGCGCATGCAGCCGATCGGCAATGCCTGGCAGAAGCTGCCCCGCATCGTCCGCGATCTCTCGAGCGAACTCGGCAAGCAGATCGAGCTGGAGATGCACGGCGCCGACACCGAGCTCGACCGCCAGGTGCTCGACCTGATCAAGGACCCGCTCACCCACATGGTGCGCAACTCCGCCGACCACGGCCTGGAGACCCCCGCCGAGCGGCTCGCGTCCGGCAAGGGCGAGCAGGGCACCATCCGCCTGTCCGCCTATCACGAGGGCGGCCACATCATCATCTGCATCGCCGACAACGGCCGCGGCCTCAACACCGAGAGGATCAAGGCCAAGGCGATCTCCTCCGGTCTCGTCACCGAGGCCGAGCTCGAGAAGATGAGCGAAGCCCAGATCCACAAGTTCATCTTCGCGCCGGGCTTCTCGACCGCAGCTGCGATCACCTCGGTCTCCGGCCGCGGCGTCGGCATGGACGTGGTGCGCACCAATATCGACCAGATCGGCGGCACCATCGACATCAAGTCGGTGGCCGGCGAGGGCTCCTCCGTCACCATCAAGATCCCGCTGACCTTGGCCATCGTCTCGGCGCTGATCGTCGAGGCCGCCGGCGACCGTTTTGCAATCCCGCAGCTCTCGGTCGTCGAGCTTGTCCGTGCCCGCGCCAACAGCGAGCACCGCATCGAGCGCATCAAGGACACCGCGGTGCTCAGGTTGCGCAACAAGCTCTTGCCGCTGATCCACCTCAAGAAGCTGCTCAAGATCGACGACGGCGCGGCCAGCGATCCCGAGAACGGTTTTATCGTGGTGACCCAGGTCGGCAGCCAGACCTTCGGCATCGTGGTCGACGGCGTGTTCCACACCGAAGAGATCGTGGTGAAGCCGATGTCGACGAAGCTGCGTCACATCGACATGTTCTCCGGCAACACCATTCTGGGCGATGGCGCTGTTATCATGATCATCGATCCCAACGGCATTGCCAAGGCGCTCGGCGCCGCCGGCTCCTCGGCCCATGACATGGGCGACGAGAACGGCGCCCATCACATCGGAAGTGGCGAGCAGACCACCTCGCTGCTGGTGTTCCGCGCCGGCTCCAGCCAGCCCAAGGCGGTCCCGCTCGGGCTCGTCACCCGCCTGGAAGAGCTCCCGGCCGACAAGATCGAGTTCAGCAACGGCCGCTACATGGTGCAGTACCGCGAGCAGCTGATGCCGCTGGTCGCCATGGAGAGCGTCACCATTGCGAGCCAGGGCGCCCAGCCGATTCTGGTGTTTGCGGATGACGGCCGCTCCATGGGCCTCGTCGTCGACGAGATCATCGACATCGTCGAGGAACGGCTCAACATCGAGGTCGGCGGCTCCGCCTCCGGCATTCTCGGTTCGGCCGTGATCAAGGGCCAGGCCACCGAGGTGATCGACGTCGGCCACTTCCTGCCGATGGCGTTCGCCGACTGGTTCACCCGCAAGGAGATGAAGCCGTCGCAGCACTCGCAGTCGGTGCTGCTGGTCGACGACTCGGCCTTCTTCCGCAACATGCTGGCACCCGTGCTGAAGGCGGCCGGCTACCGCGTCCGCACCGCGCCGACTGCGCAGGAGGGCCTGGCTGCGCTGCGTGCGCAGAGCTTCGACGTGGTCCTGACCGACATCGAGATGCCCGACATGAACGGGTTCGAGTTCGCCGAAGTGATCCGCTCCGACACCAATCTGGGCGCGATGCCGATCATCGGCCTGTCCGCGCTGGTGTCGCCGGCGGCGATCGAGCGCGGCCGTCAGGCCGGCTTCCACGACTATGTCGCCAAGTTCGACCGTCCCGGTCTGATCGCGGCGCTGAAGGAACAGACCGCGGGCGCCGCCGGCGCCTCCGAGCTGAGCCGGGCAGCGGCGTAACGGCACTGGGGATCAGGAGATACCGCTATGAGCAACAAGAAGACGCAGATCGGCGAAGGCGCCATGGTCGAATACGTCACCGCGATGATCGGCGGCCAGCTGTTCGGCCTGCCGATCTCCCGCGTGCAGGACGTGTTCATGCCCGAGCGCGTCACCCGCGTTCCCTTGTCCTCGCGCGAGATCGCGGGCGTGCTGAACCTGCGCGGCCGCATCGTCACCGTGGTCGACATGCGTGCCCGGCTCGGCCTGCCCAAGCCCGAGGACGGCAAGACCCCGATGGCGGTCGGCGTCGACCTGCGCGGTGAATCCTACGGCCTCCTGATCGACCAGATCGGCGAGGTGCTGCGGCTCGCCGAGGACAACAAGGAAGAAAACCCCGTCAACCTCGATCCCCGCATGGCCAAGCTCGCCGGCGGCGTCCACCGCCTCGACGGGCAGCTCATGGTCGTCCTCGACGTCGATCGCGTCCTCGAGCTTAAAACCGAAGTACAAATGGCTGCCTGAGCTAACCGAAACATCGAAGCCGGAGAACCAAAATGAAGACATGTTTGGTGGTCGATGATTCCAGCGTCGTGCGAAAGATCGCGCGCCGGATCCTGGAAGGCCTGGAATTCGAAGTCACCGAGGCCGAGGACGGCTCGAAGGCGCTGGAGATCTGCCAGCGGCAGCTGCCCGATGCGGTGCTGCTCGACTGGAACATGCCCGTGATGGACGGCTTCGAGTTCATGGGCCACATGCGCCGCCTGCCCGGCGGCGACCAGCCGAAGGTGGTGTTCTGCACCACCGAGAACAACGTGGCTCATATCGCCCAGGCGCTCAGCGGCGGCGCCAACGAGTACATTATGAAGCCCTTCGATAAAGACATCATCGCCGACAAATTCGCTGAAGTCGGCTTGATCCCGGTCGGACAAGCCATGGTCTGAGTATCTGGCCCGAGCGTTTCAGCCAGAGTGTCCCCAGTACAGCTTCCGAGAGGCTATCCGTGACCCCGACCGAGTATGAGTATCTGCGTAAGTTCCTGAGGGATCATTCCGGACTCGACCTGTCCGCAGACAAGCAATATCTGATCGAAAGCCGGTTGTTGCCGCTCGCCCGCAAGGCCGGGCTCTCCGGGATCGGCGAGCTCGTGCAGAAGCTGCAGGGCGGCTCGAGCGCGCTCGTCACCAGCGTGGTCGAAGCCATGACCACCAACGAGACCTTCTTCTTCCGCGACAAGGTCCCGTTCGATCATTTCCGCGACACCATCATGCCTGAGGTCATCAAGGCGCGCGCCGGCCGACGGAGCGTGCGCATCTGGTGCGCCGCCGGCTCGACCGGGCAGGAGCCCTATTCGCTCGCGATGTGCCTGAAGGAGATGGGCGCGGCCCTGACCGGCTGGCGCGTCGAGATCATCGCGACCGACCTGTCGCAGGAGGTGCTCGAGAAGGCCAAGGCCGGCATCTACAGCCAGTTCGAGGTGCAGCGCGGCCTGCCGATCCAGATGCTGATGAAATATTTCAAGCAGACCGGGGAGACGTGGCAGATCAATCCCGAGCTGCGCGCGATGATCCAGCACCGGCAGCTCAACCTGCTGCATGATTTTGCCCAGCTCGGCACCTTCGACGTCATCTTCTGCCGCAACGTGCTGATCTATTTCGACCAGGACACCAAGATCAACATCTTCAACCGCCTCGCCCGCCAGATCGAGGGAGACGGCTTCCTGGTGCTGGGTGCAGCCGAAACCGTGGTCGGACTGACCGACACGTTCAGGCCGATCCCGGATCGTCGCGGCCTCTACAAGCCGAACGATCCGCGTGCAGCGGCAACCAAACCGGCTCTCGCCGGCGCCGCGCCGCCGCGCATGGCGGTGTTGGCGGGACGATAGGCATGGCAGAGGATGGCAAGGGCGCGGAGCGCGTCACGTTCAGTCGTGGCTATGATGTCTGCATCATGGCGATCGATGGCACGTGGCGGCGCGACTGCAAGCTCAATGCGATTTCCGACACCGACGCCATCCTCACGGTGGACGGCTCGATCCAGGGATTGAACCTGAAGGAATTCTTCCTGCTGCTGTCGTCGACCGGGCTCGCCTATCGCCGTTGCGAGCTGGTGCGCGTCAACGGCGCCGAAATGGACATCCAGTTCCTGCGCGGCAAGAACCGCAAGAAGCGCGGCGCCGCCGGCGGCCGTGACGAGGCAGCGTGATCGCCAAATAGGCCTCGTCCCGCGCGCCCCGTCGCCGCTTTCCGAGACGTTGGTTCATATTTGCTAAAACATCCGGACGAATTCGCCGCACCGGCTTTACGTGGCCTAAGCGCGAGCCGTGTAGCAATTGCCCGTCTCAATCTCAGGATACGGCAATGCCCCGAAGTTCCCTCTCCCCCATCCCGTCAAATCTGCCCGACGTCGCCGAGCGGCGTGCGCTTCAGCTCCTGGTGGTCGACGACGACGCCACGCAGCGCAGCCTGATCACGGTCGCCGCAAAGCAGGCCGGCCATGAAGTCACGGTGGCGCCGTCCGTCGCCGAGGCGATCGAGAAGCTCCGCGCCGCCCGCTTCGACTGCGTGACGCTCGATCTCGTGCTGGAGGATGGCGACGGCATCGACGTGCTGCGCGAGATGGCGGCGGCGAAATTCGCAGGCCATGTGATCGTCATCAGCGGTATGGACGGCAAGCGCCGCAGCGCCGCCCGCAGCTTCGCCCGTTCCGTCGGGATTCAGCTCCAGGGCCTGCCGAAGCCGCTCGATCTCGCGGCGCTGCGCATCAGCCTCGCCAATCTCGGCAAGACCGCAATGGGGCTGCCGGCGATCCACACCTGGGGTGGCGTCGCCACCGACGCGATCGTGGAACGGCACCGCGCCTGAGGCGCGGAGCTGCCATGCGATCGGACGCGGGCACTGCGCCGCGTCGGTCGCAATTCAAGCCGGATTGCCGGATTCAGACAGGTATTGCAGGGCGTGGCCGAGGCCTGCCCGGCAGGCGTTGAGAGCGGCGTTCGCGGTGGCATAACGCGGCGTGACGTCGTCGAGTATGAAGACGTCGGCGGAACCTTCCGGATCGTTGCTGTGTTCTTGATCCATGGCTGCGGCGATCCGGCGCATACTGGTCTCGATCTGTGCGATCAGCAAGCGAAGGTCTGCGGCGATCAATCGTTGGCTGTCGGCCTCGGATGTCGCGACCAGCGGCGGCGTATCGGCCAAATTTAGCATGGATATTCTCCGTCTCCTGCAATTAGGCGCAATGCCGCTACTTGTGCGTTAAGTCTATGTCCCGTACAAATACGGGTGGGCCGAATCCGCGCCGAACGCCATAACGGTTGGCGCGGACGCGAGTCCGTAATGCCAACTGGATGTGGCACATGGCCGAGCAAACCTCTCGTGGTGAAATCTTCGTGGTCGACGACGACCCTGCGGTTCGCGACACCTTGTCGATGGTGTTGAAGGCGGCGGGTTATGAGGTGATCTGTTTTGCGGACGGCGCAGCGCTGCTCTCCGTCGCGCGGAACCGTACGCCGGCTGCGATCCTGCTCGACGTGCACATTCCCGGAAAGTCGGGCCTCGACATTCTGAACGAACTGCAGGGCGAAGATTATCCGGCGCCGATCTTCATGATCTCCGGGCAGGGCGACATCTCGATGGCGGTGGGCGCCATCAAGAGCGGCGCGCTCGATTTCATCGAAAAGCCGTTCCGCGGTAGCGAGATCGTCGGCCGGCTGGACGAGGCGATCGGAGCCTATGCACGCAGGCAGGCAGAGAGCGTATCGCCGAAATTCTCTTCGCTGCACTTCCCCGGACGCGAGCCGTTGACGCGGCGCGAACGCGAGGTGCTCGAGCAGTTCGCTTCCGGTGCGTCCAACAAGGAAGCCGGCCGCACGCTCGGCATCAGCCCGCGCACCATCGAGGACCATCGCGCCAACATCATGAAGAAGCTCGGGGCGCGCAACGCCGCCGATCTGATCCGCATCGTGATGACTGCGGCCCAGCGCGCATCGTAACGCTCGCCATCCTCTCGTGCTCCGGACGCAGCGCGTCATGCAATGATGCGCTGCTGAGCCGGGGCCCATATCTCTCCAATTTCACGGCTGACAGTTCTGGGTCCCGGCTCTGCGCCGCAGCGTTGCACGCTGCGCCTTGTCCGGGACACGGTTCCTCAACTGCTCAGCGCCTTGCGGATGATCCGCGCCAGATCGGATTTGCGATACGGCTTCGCCAGCAGCAGCACGCCTAAATCCAGCCGGCCGTGATGGATGATCGCGTTCTCCGTATAGCCTGAGGTGTAGACCACCCTGAGGTCCGGACGCGTCTTCGACACCTCGTCGGCAAGCTGCCGTCCGTTCAACTTGCCGGGCATGATGACGTCGGTGAACAGCAGGTCGAACGGCTTGCCGGTGGCGACGATCGCGAGCGCCTCCGCGGCGTTCGCGGCCTGCAAGGTGACGTAGCCGAGCGAATGCAGCTGCGCCAGCACGTAGTCGCGCACCAGCCGGTCGTCCTCGACCACGAGGATCGTCTCGTGTCCGCCCTCGATCGTCGACGGCGTCACGCCTTCGCCCACGGCCGCGGCCGTCTTGCCGGGCGGCAGATACATCTTGATCGTGGTACCGTGGCCTTCCTCGCTGTAGATCTTGATGTGGCCCGTGGACTGCTTGATGAAGCCGTAGACCATCGAAAGCCCGAGCCCGGTGCCCTTGCCCGGTCCCTTCGAGGTGAAGAACGGATCGAACACCCGGGCCAGCATGTGCGCAGGAATGCCGGTGCCGGTGTCGCTCACGGCGATCAGCACATAGTGTCCGGGCCTGACGTCGTTGACGCTGGCATAGACCTCGTCGAGATAGGCGGCGCCGGTCTCCACGATCAGCTTGCCGCCGCCGGGCATGGCGTCACGGGCATTGAGCGCGAGGTTGAGGATCGCGGTGGTGAGCTGGTTGGGGTCGACGATCGCGACGCAGCTCTCGTCCTCGAACACCGATTCGATCTGGATCTGCTCGCCCAGCGTCGGGCGTAACAGCTTTGCGGTGTCGATGATCAGCGCGTTGATGTCGACCTCGCGTGGCTGCAGCGGCTGCTTGCGCGCGAAGGCGAGCAGGTGCTGGGTCAGCTCGGCGCCGCGCCCGGCGGCCTCGTCGATCATCTTCGTGATCGCCGCAAGCTCCGGCTCCTTCGCCACCGCGTCGGCCAGGATCTCGATCGTCCCGGTGATGACGGTGAGGATGTTGTTGAAGTCGTGCGCCACGCCGCCGGTGAGCTGGCCGACAGCCTCCATCTTGTCGGCGTGGCGGATGCGCTCCTCGGACGCGATCTTGTCGGTGAGGTCGCGGTAGAACACGTTGAACAGAATGCCTTCGCGGCGTTTCAGCGCCGTGACGCTCAGCTCGGCCCTGAATTCTTTGCCGTCGCGACGGCGAACCGTGAGCTCGCGGCGGCGGTTGAGCGTCTGGCCGTCCTGGGACTCGAGGAAGCGCGCGAGGCCGGCCTTGACCCGCTCCCGCTCGCTCTCGGCGACGATGAGGTCGACCCCATTCCTGCCCAGCGCTTCGTCGCGCCGCCAGCCGAACAGCTCCTCGGCCCGCGAGCTCCAGTTCAGGATGGTGCTGCGCTCGTCGGTCTGGACGAAGGCGTCGAGCGCGGTCTCAACGATATTGCGCGCGAGCAGCTCGCTTTCGCGCAAGGACTCTTCCGCGCGCCGCGCCTCGGTCATGTCGCGTCCGACGAAGAAGAAGCGTTTGGCCTGATCTGACCAGTTGCCGAGCCAGGACAGCCAGACCTCGCGTCCGTCCTTGTGGATGCAGCGGGTGTCGGCGAGCCTGGGGTGCCCGCCGCGCCGCAGCGCGCGCATCTCCTCGCGGGATTGCTCGAGATGCGCGGGATGGATGAAATCGACGCCGCTGCGGCCGATCATCTCGTCCGGCGGGTAGCCGAGCACGGCTTGGCTGCTCGGGCTGACCTGCACGATATGGCCCCGCGAATCCATGATCATGATCAGATCTTCCGAGGCGTCGAACAGCTGCCGCCGTTCCTCGATCTGCTGTTGCAGCGCGCGCTCGGTCCGTCGCGCATCGGTCAGGCGGCGCGCCGTGCCGGACGCGCCGATGATCTCGCCCGAATCGTCCCTGATCGGTGACAGGCTCACCGAGATTTCGACCGGACTGCCGTCTTTGCGCAGGCGCACCGTTTCGAAGTGCTCGATCCGCTCGCCCGTCGCAATCCGCCGCAGATAGTCCTTGCCCTCTTCGCGGCGATCGGGTGGCAGGAGGATCAAGGTCGGCTGTCCGACCGCTTCCTCGGCCGTATAGCCGTAGAGGCGCTCGGCCGCCGCATTCCAGCCGATGACGATGCCGTCGAGCGTCTGCATCACGATCGAATCGTCGGAGGATTCGACGGCCGCGCTGAACAGGCGTTCGCGGACGGCAAGCTGGTCGCGCGCGGCCTCGGTGCGCCGCCGCTCTTCGACCTCATGCTCCAGCGCTGCCGTCTTCGCCCGCATTTCATCGATCAGACGGGCAAATGCCCGCGCCAGCACACCGGTCTCGCCGGGGGCGTCGGTTGGAATTCTGATGGAATTGTCCCGACCGAGCCACTCGACCGCCGCAGTGAGCTGCCCGATCGGCCGGGTCAACGACCGCGCCAGCAGCACGGCCAGTATGGCGGCGACCAGCACCGCGATGAGGCCGATCGTGATGGTCGATTTCTCGATGGTGACGGCCGGCGCCATGAAGACGGCGTTGGGCACGACGCGGATGACACCGACCCACTGGTCCTCGGCCAGGATTGCGGGCGCGATCGCGGTGCCGCTCGGCTTGCCGTCACTGCCCGGCACGACCTGGGTCGCACCCAGCGTCGATCCGGTGATGGCTGCGAAATAGGGGAAGTCGTCCTGCCAGCGTGTTGGTGTCCCCAGTTGCGAACCGAACTCGCGGGTGCGATCCGGATGCACGAGATAATCGCCGTTGCGGCCGACCACATAGACCGCTTCACCGTTCCGGATCGATATCCTGATCCGGTCGAACACCTGGCGCATGTCGACATTGACGACGACGATGCCGAACAGCCGGTGATCGGACCCAAACAGGGGCGCCGCGACGCGCAAGGTCGGAACATAGGGCATCTGAACCACGCCGTCGTCGACGTCCAGTTCGACCGGGGAGACGCTGACCTGGTCTTCTGCCAGCTTGATCGCCGCCTGGAAGAAGGAGCGCTCGCCCTTGTTCTGCAAGGCATCGTCGGGAACTGCTCGCACCGCTCCGTTCGGGCCGGAGCGGTCGACGCGCAGATACTCGACGCCGTCGGCACCGATGATACGGAATTTTGCGTAGGCCGGGTTGGCGCCGACGTCGGCCACGAGGCGCGTCAGCAAGCGGTCGCGCCAGGTCTTCTCCGAGAGGTGATCGACCGGATCGACCCCGTCGTTGAAATGGGCATCGATCATGCCGCGCGCGGCGGCACGGGAGCGGAACGTCGCAACGTCGGCGCGGGCGCCGTTCACATGCGCTTCGAGTTGCGAGGCCAGGAGCCGTGAGTGGCCCTCGATACGGTCGAGCACGCGCGGCAGGAAGGCTTGCTCCAGGCTGTAATGGCTCAGCCATCCGACAGCGGCGACCGCAGCCGCGACCAGCAGGATCATTGCGATGGCCAGCCGGGTCGCGAGGGTCATTTCGGCCTTCGCGCTGCGTCGCGAGCGGTCCCGAATGTCCTGCTACGCTGCAACATGGATCGCCCCGTCATCGGCTGCCGGAGGCGGCATTGGCTAGCGGCGCGGATGTGAGGCAGCCGTCGACAGCGGCGAGCAGGGCGTCCGGCCGGAACGGCTTCTGCAGACTTGCGACCGCGCCGAGCTTGGTCGCCATCTTCAGAAAGTCCGGCTCGGCATAGGCGTCTGGCGCGACGGCGCGGCCGGAAATGACGATGATCGGAAGGGTCGGCTGCAGCACCCGGATGTGGCGCATCGTCTCCAGTCCGTCCATGCCGGGCATGAATATGTCGAGGAACAGGAGGTCGAACCGGCTCGCCTCGAACAGCGCAAGCCCCGTGTGGCCGTCGCCGGCGGCGGTGACGTGATGGCCGGCCCTCTCCAGGATCAGCCGGATCGTGATCTGCACGGCCGGGTCGTCATCCACAATCAGGATGTTGGCCACGTCTGAAACCCTCCGGGCCGGATGGGACGTTCCAGCGACCCCAAATCAAAGCATCAAATGCGAAATTGTTGCGCGGTTTCCGTCCGGCCTGCAAGCACTTCGCGGCCGACACCTTGTCCGCCTCGCGCGATTTCGGCGAGGTCGGTCATATGCATGCTTACGTGCACATGCGGTCCCTGACGCACGCCCGGATCGTGTCGCGGGCCTAATCGGTCAGGTATTCGGGATGGTGGCTCCGGATCTTGTCGAGCTCGCTGAGCGTGCCCGACAGGTGCTTGCGCAGATGCTGTTGCGCGGCATCGGCCTCTCCGGCCTCGATCGCGCGCGTGATCAGCTTGTGGTGGCGGACGATGTTCTGGGCCTTGCCGGGCGAGGGCAGATGCAGCCGGCGCAGCCGGTCGATATGCCCGCTGCGGCTGCGCACCAGCGTCCACAGGTCTTGCTTTCCGGCGGCGGCGTAGAGCTGGGCGTGAAAATCATTGTCGGCGGCGATGAAGCTCTCGAAGTCCCCGGCCTTGGCGAATTGCTGCTGGAGCGCGATCGCGTGGTCAAGACGGATGACCAGGGCCTGGTCATGTTGTTCCGCGAGCATCCGGACGATTTCGAGCTCCAGCGCCTGCCGCAGGAAATGGGCCTGCTCGGCGCGGCCGACGTCGACTCGGCTGACCACGGTCGCGTGCTGCGGAAATACGTCGACGAGCCCTTCCTCCTCCAGCCGCATCAGCGCATCGCGCACCGGTGTCGAGCTGACGCCGAACTGGCCGGCGAGCTCGGCGCGTGACAGGGGGGCGCCCGGCGGCAGTTCCAGGGCGATGATCGCATTGCGCAGCCGCTCGAACACCTGCGGCGCGGCCTGGCGGGCGCGATCGAGCCGGGCGGGTCGTGCCGCGCGCAGCGCGGTATGGGTTGCTTCCATGTCGGGTCCCGCGGGCTTGCCTTTGATGCACTAATATATTAGTGCATCAGCAGGGTCAACGCAGCTCGACGCTGGCCGGAGGAAACACACAACAATGATCAAGCATCTTCGTAGCAAGCTTGCGGCTGCCGCCCTGATCGCCGCAACCGTCCTGCCGGTATCCGCGGCGCATGCGCAGCAGAAATCCGAGATCTCGCTGTCGCGCCAGCCCGGCATTTTCTACATGCCGAGCCACATCATGGAAAAGCAGAAGCTGATCGAGAAGCACGCAGCTTCGCTCGGCGTACCCGGCGTCACCACCAAATGGGTGACCTTTTCCGGCGGCGGCGCGCAGACCGATGCGCTGCTCGCCGGCGGCGTCGACATCCTCAACACCGGCACCGGCAATCTTCTGTTGCTGTGGGACCGCACCCGCGGCGGCGTGAAGGGCATCGTCGCGACCTCGGCGCAGCCGATGACGCTGATCAGCCGCGATGCCAACATCAAGTCGATCAAGGATCTTGGTCCGAGCGACAAGATCGCGGTGCCGACCGTAAAAGTCTCGACCCAGGCGATCGTGCTTCAGATCGCGGCCGCCGAGGCCTTCGGTGCCGACCAATGGTCGAAGCTGGACGCCAACACCGTGCAGCTTGGCCATCCCGACGCCTATGCGGCGCTGTCCAATTCGAAGCACGAGGTCCACACCCACTTCTCGATCCCGCCTTTCACCTTCCTCGAGCTGAAGAACGTGCCGGGCGCGCATGTCGTGCTGAACTCGCCGGACGTAATGGGCGGCCCGCTGAGCCAGGCCCAGTTCTTCACCACGACGAAATTCGCCGACGCCAATCCGAAGATCATCCAGGCGGTGCGCGATGCCACCAAGGAAGCGCAGGATCTGATCCGCAGCGACACCAAGCAGGCGGTCGAGATCTACAAGGAGATCACCGGCGACAAGACCTCGGTGGAAGAGCTGCTCGATCTCCTCAAGGAGCCCGGCATGATGGAATGGAATCTCGAGCCGCAGGGCACGATGAAATTCGCAGCCCATCTGTTCAAGACCGGCACACTGAAGATGCAGCCCAAGGCCTGGACCGACTATTACCTCCCCGTCGCGCACGACCTGAAAGGCAACTGATGGCGCTGCTCGACGTCAACGGGGTGACGCTGCGCTACAAGACCTCCAGCGCCGTCGTTACCGCCACCGAAAGGGTCAGCTTCACGGTCGACAGGTCCGACCGCTTCGTGCTGCTCGGGCCGTCCGGCTGCGGTAAGTCGACCCTGCTCAAGGCCGTCGGCGGCTATATGACGCCGAGCGAGGGCCGCATGACCATCAACGATCGCGAGATTCATGGTCCGGGCGCGGACCGCATGATGATCTTTCAGGAGTTCGACCAGCTGCTGCCCTGGAAGAGCGTGCTTGCCAACGTGATGTTCCCGCTGCTGACCGCGCGAAAGCTGTCGCGCAAGGACGCCGAGGCCCGCGCACGGGCCTATATCGAGAAGGTCGGCCTCACCCGCGTCGTCGACGCCTATCCGCACACGCTGTCCGGCGGCATGAAGCAGCGCGTCGCGATTGCGCGCGGCATGGCGATGGAGCCCGATATCCTGCTGATGGACGAGCCGTTCGCCGCGCTCGACGCGCTGACACGGCGCACCTGCCAGGACGAGCTGCTTCAGCTCTGGAGCGAGACCAAATTCACGGTGCTGTTCGTGACGCATTCGATCGCGGAAGCGATCCGCATCGGCAACCGCATCCTGCTGCTGTCGCCGCATCCCGGCCGGGTCAAGGCCGAGGTGGTCGACGTCGACAAGGTCTCGAATGGAGACGGCAGCGCCGGCCGGCTGGAGAAGGAGATCCACGATCTCCTGTTCGCGGCCGAAGCTGTGGCGCATTGAGGGAGCCTGTCATGGGCGAGGCGAGAATATTGCTGCGCGACGCGTCGGTTGCCACCGTGAGCGGCGCAGGCGAGGTCGAGCGCAAGCTGAGCGTTCTGGAGCTGTTGTGGAACGATGGCTTCGTCCGCAAGACCGTCATCATCCTGTTTCTTGCGGCCGTCTGGGAGGCCTACGGGGTTTTTCTCGACAATCCCCTGCTGTTTCCGACGCTGCACGACACCGTCGTTACGCTCTACGACCGGGTCAGGGACGGCACCATCCCCATGCGGGCCTGGACCTCGCTGAAGGTGCTGTTCATGGGCTACTCGGCCGGCATCGTGCTCGCCGCGATCTTCACCGTGCTCGCGATCTCCACCCGCATCGGCACCGATTTCCTCGAGACGGTGACGGCAATGTTCAACCCGTTGCCGGCGATCGCGCTGTTGCCGCTCGCCTTGATCTGGTTCGGTCTCGGCAATGGCAGCCTCGTCTTCGTGCTGATCCATTCGGTGCTGTGGCCGGTCGCGCTCAACACCCATTCCGGCTTCAAGAGCGTGTCCAACACGCTGCGCATGGTCGGCCGCAATTACGGCCTGCGCGGGCTGCCCTACGTCGCAAAAATTCTCATCCCCGCCGCGTTCGGCTCGATTCTCACCGGCCTCAAGATCGGCTGGGCCTTTGCATGGCGTACCCTGATCGCGGCCGAGCTGGTGTTCGGCGTCTCCTCGGGGCAGGGCGGGCTCGGCTGGTTCATCTTCGAGAACCGCAACCTCCTCGACATACCCGCAGTGTTCGCGGGCCTCTTGACGGTGATTATCATCGGGCTTTTTGTCGAGAACCTGATCTTCCGCGCCATCGAGCGGAACACCGTGCAGAAATGGGGCACCCAATCATGACCAAGAAGAAAATCACGCCCGACCAGCTCCGCAGCGCGCGCTGGTTCGCGCCCGACGACCTCCGCTCGTTCGGCCACCGTTCCCGCACCATGCAGATGGGCTACGCCCCGGAGGAGTGGAAGGACCGCCCCATCATCGCGATCCTCAACACCTGGTCGGACGCGCAGCCCTGCCACATGCACTTCAAGTCGCGCGTCGACGACGTCAAGCGCGGCATCCTGATGGCGGGCGGCTTGCCGATCGAGTTGCCGGCATTGTCGCTGTCGGAATCGCTCTTGAAGCCGACCACGATGCTCTATCGCAATCTGCTGGCGATGGACGCCGAGGAGCTGTTGCGCAGCCATCCCGTCGACGGCGTGGTGCTGATGGGCGGCTGCGACAAGACCACGCCGGCGCTGCTGCTGGGTGCGACCTCGATGAACATCCCGGCGATCTATCTGCCGGCGGGTCCGATGCTGCGCGGCAATTGGAAGGGCAAGACGCTCGGCTCCGGCTCGGATGGCTGGAAATATTGGGACGAGCGGCGCGCCGGCAAGATCTCCGACAAGGATTGGCTCGATATCGAAGCCGGCATCGCGCGGAGCTACGGCACCTGCATGACTATGGGCACGGCCTCGACCATGACCGCGATTGCGGAAGCGATTGGCATGACGCTGCCCGGCGCCTCCTCGATTCCCGCCGCGGACGCCAACCACATCCGCATGGCCTCTGAATGCGGCCGCCGTATCGTCGAGATGGTGTGGGAGGATTTGACGCCGAAGTTGATCCAGACCCGCAAGGCGTTCGAGAACGCGATTGCGGTCGCCATGGCGATGGGCTGCTCGACCAACGCGATCATCCATCTGATCGCGCAGGCCCGCCGCGCCGGTCAGGACATCGGCCTCGACGATTTCGAGATCGCCAGCCGCAAGGTGCCTGTGATCGCCAACGTTCGCCCGAGCGGCGATGCCTATCTGATGGAGGACTTCTTCTATGCCGGCGGCCTACCGGCGCTGATGGGCCAGATCAAGCCGCATCTGCATCTCGACTGCATTACCGTTACCGGACAGACGGTCGGCGAGAACATCGAAGGCGCCGAAGTGCACAATGCCGATGTCATCCGCGGCGTCGATAACCCCATTTACAAGGAAGGCGCGCTCGCCGTGCTCAAGGGCAATCTCGCGCCCGATGGCTGCGTCATCAAGCCGTCCGCATGCGCGCCGCGCTTTCTCAAGCACACCGGCCCTGCGCTGGTGTTCGACGACTATCCCTCGATGAAGAAGGCGGTCGACGATCCCAACCTGGATGTCACCGAGGATCACATCCTCATCCTGCGCAATGCAGGGCCGCAAGGCGGTCCGGGCATGCCGGAATGGGGCATGCTGCCGATCCCGACAAAACTCGTGAAGCAGGGCGTGCGCGACATGGTGCGCATCTCCGATGCGCGCATGAGCGGCACCAGCTACGGCGCCTGCATTTTGCACGTTTCGCCGGAGTCCTACATCGGCGGGCCGCTGGCGCTGGTGCGGAACGGCGATCGCATCACGCTCGACGTCGCCGCGCGTACCATCAACCTCGATGTCCCTGAAGCCGAGCTCGAAAAGCGCCGCGCCGCCTGGAAGCAGCCAGAACGCCGCTTCGAGCGTGGTTATGGCTGGATGTTCACCAAGCACATCAAGCAGGCCAATGACGGCTGCGACTTCGACTTCCTGGAGACTGATTTCGGCGCACCGATCGGCGAGCCGTCGATTTACTGACCGTCGTTCCGGGGCGCGCGTAGCGCGAACCCGGAACCCATTTCACCGCGTTGCGTGCGGCCCGATGGATTCCGGGCTCGCCGCTGCGCGGCGCCCCGGAATGACAAGAGGATACACATGACCAAACTTTCCGAAGCCACCCGCACAAAACTCAAATCCGTCTCGACCGCCACCGTCGCCACCGCGCTGTTCAAGCGCGGGCTGCGCATCCAGATGATCCAGGACGTGCACCCGCTCGGCGCCGACCAGCCGACCATGGTCGGCGAGGCCTTCACGCTGCGCTACATGCCGGCGCGCGAGGATCTCAACACCATCGACGTCTTTAGGGATCGCTCCCACCCGCAGCGCAAGGCGGTCGAGGATTGTCCGCCGGGCGCCGTGCTGGTGATGGACAGCCGTAAGGACGCGCGCGCGGCCTCTGCCGGCGCGATCCTGGTGACGCGATTGATGAAGCGCGGCGTCGCCGGCGTCGTCACCGATGGCGGCTTCCGCGATTCCGCTGAGATCACCAAGCTCGGCATTCCCGCCTATCATCATCGTCCCTCGGCGCCGACGAATCTCACGCTGCACCAGGCGATCGAGGTCAACGTGCCGATCGGCTGCGGCGATGCGCCGGTATTTCCGGGCGACGTCATTCTCGGCGACAGCGACGGCGTCATCGTGATCCCCGCGCATCTCGCCGACGAGATCGCGAACGAAACTTTTGAGATGACGGCGTTCGAGGATTTCGTCACCGAGGAAGTCGGCAAGGGCCGCGGCATTTTTGGGCTTTATCCGGCTACTGATCCGCAGACGCTCACCGATTTCGCGGAATGGCGGAAGAAGAACGGCCGCTAGGCCGAAGCTAAGTCACGTCAAGAAACGAGCCGGCGCATCAAGCGCCGGCCTTTTATCGAGCAGGGAGGATTGTTATGAATTTCACGCGACGTAGTCTCATGGCCGGCGCCGGTGCAGCGGCGGCTTCCGCACTTCTCGCCCGCACCGCCGGTGCCCAGTCGTTTCCGTTCACGCCCAACCAGCGCTACCCCGATCCCGCCGTCCAGATCCTCGATCCCAGCTTTGGAAAATACCGGCTCTATTCCTCAACGGTCGAGCAAGTCGCGACTGGCATGCGCTGGGCCGAAGGCCCCGCCTATTTCCCCGAGGGCGGTTATCTCCTGTTCTCGGACATTCCCAACAACCGGATCATGAAGTTCGACGAGAAGACCGGGCAGACCAGCGTGTTCCGCGCCAACGCCAACTACGCCAATGGCAATGCGCGCGACCGCCAGGGCCGCCTCGTCACCTGCGAGCACTCCGTGACCCGCCGCATCACCCGCACCGAGAAGGACGGCAAAATCACGGTTCTTGCCGACAAGTTCGAGGGCAAGCGGCTGAACGCGCCGAACGACATCGTGGTGAAGTCCGACGACAGCATCTGGTTCACCGATCCGCTGTTCGGCATCAACGGCGAGTGGGAAGGCAAGAAGGAGAAGGCCGAGCAGGCCACCACCAACGTCTACCGCATCGCCAAGGACGGCAAGATCAGCGCCGTCCTCACCGACCTCGTCAATCCGAACGGCCTTGCCTTCTCGCCGGACGAGAAGAAGCTCTACATCGTCGAATGGAAGGGCACGCCCAATCGCAGCATCTGGAGCTACAATGTCGGCGACGACGGTGCCTTAAGCGGCAAGACCAAGCTGATCGACGCCGCCGACCAGGCCTCGCTCGACGGTTTCCGCGTCGACCGCGACGGCAATCTCTGGTGCGGCTGGGGCTCCAACGGCGCGCTGCAATCCGAGCCCACCGACATCGGCGGCCGCAGGGTGTTTCAGCTCAGGGGCAAATCCGAGGATCTCGACGGCGTGATGGTGTTCAACCCTGAAGGCAAGCCGCTCGCCTTCATCAAGCTGCCGGAACGCTGCGCCAACCTCTGCTTCGGCGGTCCGAAGAACAATCGGCTTTATATGGCGAGCAGCCATTCGGTGTATGCGCTGTATGTCGAGGCGCATGGGGCGGTGTGAGGCAGAGCTGACCAGCTAAGCTGCCGTAGGGTGGGCAAAGCGAAGCGTGCCCACCGCTCTCGTCGCAATTGCTGAAAGATGGTGGGCACGGCGCGATGCGCCTTTGCCCACCCTACAGAGCTGCCGAATTCCTTCGCCTCTCCCCGCGTGCGGGGAGAGGCCCGCAGCCCGGATGGAGCACAGCGCAATCCGGGGCGGTCTTGCCGTCTGCACGAATCCCGGATTTCGCTGCGCTCCATCCGGGCTACAAGGTCACGCCTCCGGCATCCCCGCTGCCCAAAGCGCGAACGCATAGACGATTGCGACTTCATCCAGCCGGTCAAAACGCCCCGATGCGCCGCCGTGGCCGGCGCCCATGTTGGTGCGGAGCAGCACCGGGCCGCCGCCGCTCATGGTCGCGCGCAGGCGCGCGATCCATTTGGCCGGCTCCCAATAGGTCACGCGCGGATCGGTCAGGCCGCCCATCGCCAGGATCGCCGGATAGTCCTTCGCCGCGACATTGTCGTACGGCGAGTAGGACAGGATGGTGCGAAAATCCTTCTCGCTCTCGATCGGGTTGCCCCATTCCGGCCATTCCGGCGGCGTCAGCGGCAGCGTGTCGTCGAGCATGGTGTTGAGCACGTCGACGAACGGCACTTCGGCGACGATGCCGGCGAACAGCTCGCCGGCGCGGTTTGCCACCGCGCCCATCAGCATGCCGCCGGCCGAGCCGCCATGGCCGACAATGCGCTTTGCACTGGTGTACTTCGCATCGATCAGCGCCCGTGCGCTGGCGGCGAAATCGTCGAACGAGTTGGTCTTCTTCTCGCGCTTGCCGTCGAGATACCAGCCCCAGCCCTTGTCGGCGCCGCCGCGAATATGGGCGATGGCGTAAACAAAACCGCGGTCGACCAGCGAGAGGCGGTTGGCGTTGAAGGAGGCCGGCATCGCCATGCCGTAGGACCCGTAGCCGTAGAGCAGCAGCGGCGCCGAGCCATCGAGCTTCAGCCCGCGGCGATAGAGGATCGACACCGGCACCTCGGCGCCGTCATGCGCCTTGGCCATGATGCGCGTCGTGACATAGTCGGCCGCATCGTGGCCCGACGGGATCTCCTGGCGCTTGCGTAAGGTCCGCGTGCGCTTGACCATGTCGTAGTCATAGACTTCCGACGGCGTCGTCATCGACGAATAGGCGAAGCGCAAGTTCGTCGTCTCGAATTCGTAGGAGCCCATTGTATCAAGTGAATAGGCCGCCTCGTCGAAGGCGATGGCGTGCTCGTCCCTGGTCGCGAGATCGCGGATCACGACCGACGGCAGCGCATTGGCGCGCTCCAGCCGCACCAGATGGCCGGCATAGAGATCGAGGTCGATGATGTAGACGCCGGGACGATACGGGATCAGGTCGCGCCAGTTCTTGCGCTCGGGTGCGCCAAGCGGCGCGGTGACGATCTTGAAATCGATGGCGTCATCGGCATTGGTGAGGATGAAGAGCTCGTCGCCGCGGTCGGCGAGCGAATATTGCACGCCGTCCTCGCGCGCCGCGACCAGGCGCGGCGGCGCTTCGGGGTGGGCGAGATCGATCAGCCGCTGCTCGGAAGTCTCGTGATCGCCGCCCGCGATCACGCAGAAGCGGCCGCTGGTGCTCTCATGCAGATGGGTGAACCAGCCGGAATCCTGCTCCTCGTAGACGAGCGTGTCGTCGGCCTGTCTGGTGCCGAGCCTGTGCCGCCACACCTGCATCGGGCGATGGTTGTCGTCGAGCTTCACGTAGAAGAAGCTCTTGCAGTCCTTGCTCCAGACGATGCCGCCGTCGGTCTCCTCGACCAAATCGTCAATATCCTTGCCCGTGGCCCAGTCGCGGACGCGGATGGAGAAATATTCCGAGCCCTTGGTGTCGGCGCTCCAGGCTTGCAGCTTGTGATCGTTCGAGTGGCGGCTGCCGCCGAACTTGAAGTATTTGTGGTCTTTCGCGAGCGCATCGCCGTCGAGCACGATATGGCCCTCGCCGCCGTCGCGCGGCATGCGGCCGAACAATTCGTGCTGCCCACCCTCGCGAAACCTGCGGAAATAGGCGAACGGTCCGTCGGGCGAGGGCACGCTGGAATCGTCCTCCTTGATCCGCCCGCGCATCTCGCGCACCAGCGTCTTCTGAAGTGACGAGGTGTGGCCAAGCAGGCTCTCTGTGTAGCCGTTCTCTTCATCGAGGTATTTGCGGATGTCGGGATCGAGCACGGCGGGATCCCGCAGCACCTCCTGCCATTTCTCATCCTTCAGCCAGGCATAGTCGTCGGTCACGGTGATCCCGTGCCGCGTGAAGGAATGCGGCCGGCGCGGGGCGACGGGGGGCTGGGAAGGTGTCTTGGCTTGTGTCACTCGGTCCTCATCATCTCGTGCTCGCGCCGCGCTCCCTCTTTACCTCTCCCCGTCTGCGGGGAGAGGTCGAATTCGATCGCAGATCGAATTCGGGTGAGGGGGTACAGGTCTCTCGACCATCTCGCGTATGGAGAGAGGCCCCTCACCCCGACCCTCTCCCCGTAAGAACGGGGAGAGGGAGAAGAAGCAGGCGCGTGTTCCACCTTATATCGTCCCGATTCCACGAATTGCCAGCGGCGCTGCGCCAAGGACTGCGCCAAGTCGCCGGGTTGTTGATCGCCCCCTTGTATGCTTTAGGGGCGATACCCCCGCCGCCGGTCCAGCCTGATGCTGTTCAATTCCTACTCGTTCATCCTGCTGTTCCTGCCCGCCGTGCTGGCCGGCTATTTTTGGCTCGGGCGGCGCAGCAACCTGGCGCCGGTGATCTGGCTGGCGCTGGCCTCGCTCGCCTTCTACGCCATCGGCAGCTGGCAGTTCGTGGGCCTGCTGCTGGTCTCGATCGCCTTCAACTACGGCGTCGGCTATCTCCTGATCGCGGCGGAGCTCGCCCCAGTGCAACGAAAGGCGGCGCTCGCGCTCGGCGTCGTCGGCGACCTTCTCGTGCTCGGCATCTTCAAATATGCCGGCTTCGTCGCCGAGAACATCAATGCGCTGGCCGGCACGCATGTCGCGGTCCATATCCTGCTGCCGGTCGGCATCTCCTTCTACACCTTCACCCAGATCGCGTTCCTGGTGGATGCGTATCGTGGCCAGGTCGCGCGTTACGCCTTGCCGCACTATGCGCTGTTCGTGACCTACTTTCCGCACCTGATCGCGGGGCCGATCCTTCACCACAAGGACATGATTCCGCAATTCGAGCGGAAGGAGACCAAGTATCCGGACGCGCACCTGATCCTGTGCGGAATCGTCATCTTCGCGATCGGCCTGTTCAAGAAGACCTGCCTTGCCGACGGCATCCAGCCGCTGGTGGCGCTCGCCTTCGAGGCGCGCTCGCCGAGCTTTGATCAGGCCTGGTGCGGTGCGCTCGCCTACACATTCCAGCTCTATTTCGACTTCTCCGGCTATTCCGACATGGCGATCGGGATATCGCTGATGTTCGGCATCTTCCTGCCGGTGAATTTCAACTCACCCTACAAGGCCACCAGCATCGTCGAGTTCTGGCGCCGCTGGCACATGACGTTGTCGCAGTTCCTGCGCGACTATCTCTACATCTCGCTCGGCGGCAACCGCCGCGGCCGTGTGCTGCGCTATGTCAATCTGACGATCACGATGCTGCTCGGTGGGCTCTGGCACGGCGCGGCCTGGACTTTTGTCGCCTGGGGCGCGCTGCATGGCGCATATCTCTGCGTCAATCATGCCTTCAACGCGCTGGTGCCCAACGTCCCGACGTTGCTCGTGCGCCCGGTCCGCATCGTCGGAGCCATGCTGACGTTCCTCGCCGTCGTCGTGGCCTGGGTCTTCTTCCGCGCCGAGAGCGTTACTTGGGCGCTGCGCGTCCTCCACGCGATGGCCGATCCGTCGAATATCGTCCTCGGCCGCGAGGAGGTCGCCGCCTTGGTTCTGGTGTCGATCTACGCCGCGCTGGTGTGGCTGGCGCCGAACACGCAAGCGATCATGGGATACGATCACGACAACCGCAGGGTCGGCGAGGCCCTGCCGGCAGGGCGGATGCGGCCGCTGTTTCTCTACGGCGCGTCGCTGGTGCTCGCTCTCGGGATTCTCGGGATCCAGAGCTACAGCGAATTCATCTATTTCCGGTTCTGATGCGGGGCAATTTCACACATCTGAGACGTCTTCTGCTCGCCAGCATCACATGCGTGCTGGGCGCGGCGGTGCTCACCTATCTCGTCGATCCCCTGCAACTGTTCCGTCCGTCGCGACTGGCCTTCTATTCCGACGACACGCGCGTGCAGAATGCCGGCTTGATCCGCAGCCAGTCGTTCGACACCGCCTTCATGGGCACCTCGCTCGCGATCCATTTCCGCCAGAGCGACATCGATCGCGCGCTCGGTGTCCACTCGCTCAAGCTGGCGATGACCGGGTCCAATTCGCGCCAGCAGGGCTTTGTGCTGGAGCGGGCGATCGAGCGCGGCGCCCGGCGCGTGATCTGGGCGATGGACGATTTCATCTTTGTTGATGCGGCCGATATCGAGGCCGATCCCTTTCTGTCCGTCGATCTCTATCGCCAAACAACGAAGGGCATCGCGTCCTATCTGTTCAGCGCCGCGATGGCGAAGGAATCCCTGTTCGCGCTGCTGCGGTCGATCCCGCCGCTGCAGCGGCCGCTGACCCAGGCGGCGCCGTTTCTCCCCGTCAAGTTCGCGCTGTCCGACGTCGACGACATCTACGCGCTGCCGCGTGATTTCGACATTGCGCGTGACTACAATGCGATGAAGACGCTTGCCTCGTTCGCCTACATCACGAGCCCCGTGCGCAGCCGCTTCCTCGGCGAAGGCTACGGCTACGACGCCATGCTCCGGCATTTCGAGCGCGACGCCGTCGGGTTGATCACGCGTCATCCGGACGTGACCTTCGACATCTACTTGCCGCCCTATTCGATTCTGCAGTTCGTGGCGATGCGCGATGCCTCGCCTGCGACGCTGAAGATCGTCACCGACCTCACCGCGCGCATCGCCGAGCGGCTGACGCAGCTTCCGAATGTGCGTCTGTACGATTTCCGTGCGATCAGGGCGGTGACGCACGATCTCGATAACTACAGCGACGTCATCCACCATTCGCCGGCCGTGGACGCGATGGTGCTGAAATGGCTGGCGAGCGGAGAGTATCGCGTCGATCCTGAGGCGCCGCTCGCGTCGCTTGATGCGCTGAAGGTTCAAGTCGAAGCGTATCGAGTCGCGCGCTGAACTTCCCCTCTCCCCCTGTGGGAGAGGGTGGCTCGCCGCGTAGCGGCGAGACGGGTGAGGGGTATCTATCCGCGAGTCCATCTCGCGATTGAGTTCGCTGAGACAACCCCTCATCCGGCGCCATAGCCGAAGCTTCGCTTCGGCGTTTCTAAGAACGGCGGCCGAAGGCCGCCTACGCCACCTTCTCCCACAAGGGGAGAAGGAAGAAAGAAGCCGTGCGTTCGCAGGAACGACGGAGGTGCTTGTGGCTTACCGCTACACCGCCACCTGCTCGCCGAGATACGCGACCGCGGCTTCCAGCCCGCCCTTGCCGTGCGGGATCTTCAGCGCATTCAGCCCGATCTCGACCACCCCCAACGTGCCGAGCAGCATCGGCGCATTGACGTGGCCCATATGGGCGATACGGAAGGCTTGTCCCGAGAGATCGCCGATGCCGGTGCCGAGCACGACGCCGCACTTGTCCTTGCAATAGCGCTGCAGCAGCGCCGGATCGTGGCCATTGCTCATGGTCACCGTGGTCACGGTGTTGGAGCGCTCGCTCGCCTCCGCGACGTTGAAGCCGAGCACCTGGCCCTCCGACCAGGCGGAGACGGCGCGGCGCGCGGCCTCGCCGAGCAGACTGTGGCGGCGGAACGCGTTTTCGAGCCCTTCCTCGTGCAGCAGGTCGATCGCCTTGCGCAGCGCGAACAACAGATGCACCGGCGCGGTGCCGGCATATTTGCGATAATTCTCGCTGCCCTCGCGCTCGCTCCAGCTCCAATAGGGCGTCGACATGTTGGCCGTCTTCTGCACCTCGAGTGCGCGCGCGTTCGCCGCGACGAAGCCGAGGCCGGGCGGCGTCATCAGGCCCTTCTGCGAGCCGGACATCGCGACGTCGATGCCCCATTTGTCCATCTCGAACGGCATGCAGCCGAGCGAGGCGACAGTGTCCACCATATACAGCGCGGGATGGCCGCTGGCCTTGATCGCCTTGCCGATCGCCTCGATGTCGTTCTGCACGCCCGAGGCCGTGTCGACCTGGACGACGACGACGGCCTTGATGGTGTGCTCCTTGTCGCGGCGCAGGCGCTCTTCGACCTCGTGCGGCCGCACCGCGCGGCGCCAGTCCCCCTTGAGCACCTCGACCTCGGCGCCCATCAGGGCGGCGGCGTTGCCCCAGCCGATCGCGAAGCGCCCGCTCTCCAGCACCAGCACCTTGTCGCCGCGCGACAGCACGTTGCTCAGCGCGGCTTCCCAGGCGCCATGGCCGTTGGCGATGTAGATGTAGGACTTGCCCTTGGTCGCGAACAGCTTCGAGATGTCCGCGAGAAGCGTATCGGTCAGCTCGTGCATCTCTTTGGAGTAGATGTCGATCGCCGGACGATGCATCGCCTGCAGCACCTCGTCGGGCATCGTGGTGGGCCCGGGGATGGCCAGAAATTCCCGGCCCGCGCGAACGGTCATTGCTGTTGGTCCTTGTTGCTTGAGAACAGGCTGGTGGGTCGCTGACTCACGTTCTACGCGCCGTGGAAGCCCAAGAAAAGCACGCAAAACGCAGGTCTGGGGTGGTTTTTGTTTCGAGCATGGTCTTGTCGGAAAACCGCCTCACACTTTTCCGGACCATGCACTCATCTCTTGGTCTCGCGGCAGCCGGCGGCTTCGGCCTCTTCCACCGAGCAGAACCAGCGGGTGCCCTTGCTGATCTTCATCTTGATCTGGGTGTACCAGCGGCTGGTCGGCTGGTGATAGATGCACTCGCCGGCGGTGTTGACGTTGCCCTTGATGGTGCAGTCCGGCGAGGGCGCGACCGGCCCGGAGGCCGAGGCGAGCAGCACCGCATGCGCGCCCTCGGGCGGCTTGGTCGCGCCCAGGATGGTGGTCTTCTTGTTGCGGACGCGCCAGTCCCACGGCGCGATGAAGGCGCCCTGCCACATGCCGGCCTTTGCCTCGCGCGCGGCGGCTTCATCGGGTTCGTAGTCGTGAGAGACGCGGGTGTAGGCAAGTGCCCAGCCGCTGCGCACCAGCCATTTCTGGATGTCCTCGCCGCCGACCTCGCAGCGCGCCACGGTGCGGCCGCGCCGGTCGATCGCGCGGGCGTGGCAGACCCAGTTCTTGCCCTCGGTGTATTTGGCGAGCTCGTCGCGCGCCGCGATGCCGCAGGTCCAGCGCTCGGTTTTTGTATTGAGGCAGAGCTGGTCGACCGCGGGTGCGTCGATGCCGCCGAGCCGGACCCGCGTGTTCCCGATCAGGACGGAATCGCCGGAGCGGACCTTTGCGGTGCCGGTGATGTCGGCGGCCTGGGCCAGCGAAGGGATGGCGAGCAAAGACAGCGCAATCAGGAATTTTCGCAACATGCCGGTCCGCGTGTGAGGAAAATCTCGATAGACGTCGCAATTGTGGTCGGCTTTTGGCCGCCCGGCCAGCGCCTGCCCAACGATTGAGCTGTCAACTTCCCGTCATTGTAGCGTGGCTTGCTTACCCTCCCCTGGAGGGGGAGGGTCGGCACGCGATCGAGCGAAGCGAGATTGCGTGACGGGGTGGGGTGATCTCTCCACTCGGGCGCTGTTCGTCGCGGAGAGACCGTCACCCCACCCCGCTCGCGCTGCGCGCAATCGACCCTCCCCCTCCAGGGGAGGGTAAGAGGACTCCTCACCCCCGCGCCATCGCCCGCTTCGCCACGGCCAGCCCCATCAGCACGAAGGCCGACGTCACCTCGGGACCACCCACCAGAATCCGCGTCGGCGTCTTCATCTTGTTCCATTCATAGGCGCGGAACGGGCCGCGGCGACCGCCTTCGCCGAGGCTCGCGACGATCACGTTCAGCGCCGGCGCGAAGGCGCGCGGGTCGGCGCCGAGATGGCCGAGCGCGATCAGCGCCAGCGCCGCGTCGAACACGTTCATCTCCGCGGCCATCAGCTCGCCCTTGACGTAGGAGAGCACGCGATGGCGGATGAAATCGAAATCGCCGTCGGGGTCGATCGCCGCCTGCGCCGCCAGCGGCAGCGCCAGGAAGGCCGCATAGCAGCGGCCGAAATAGGCGCTGTAGAGCTCGGGCAGATAGTAGATGTGCGAGCGCGGATTGGCGAAGGCGCCGCTGGCGGCGAGCCGCTTCTGGAAGCCGATGATGCGATGCACGGTCGCCAGCCGCGCCGGCGTCTCCAAAATCTTCCAGCGCGCGAGGTTGCGGAAGCTCACCTCGAGAATGTCGAGATTGAGCGTCGGATCGAGATCGTTGCCGTAGGGCCGCTCGCCTTTGAGGTTATCGATCCAGGTCGCGACGCCGCCCTCGTAGTCGATGTTGTCGTTGAGCGGCACGGTCACGCGCGGCTCGTTGACGCCGGCGAGCACCTGATAGCCCGAATAGAAGTCCAGCAGCGGCTGGTCGATGATCGGATCGGTGCAGCCGGCTTGCGTCGCTGCCGAGATCGAGCACGCCGTGGTGTCGCAATCCGGCACGTAGACGCCGAAGCCGAGGTCCTGCTTGATCTGGGCGAAGAAGCGGGAGAAGCGCGGATGCGGCGCCGGCGCGAGCGCGGTGATGACATTGAAGCGTGCGCCGTCGATGCCCTCGACCTCTTCGCGGCTGATGTTGACGCAGAAATCGACCATGTCGGCGATCGCACGCTCGGATGCAATCTTGTCGGCCGGCGAGGCGAGCCCGGTCTCGACATAGCTCAGCAGCGCCTCGATGAAGAACGCGTCGTAATAGGCCGAGCGGTGTCGGATCTGCACCGGCTCCCACATCGGCTCGGCAATGCCGCTCCAGGGCGGATTGACGACGGCCGCTGCCTGTGAGCGCGCGATGAAGACGCGGGCGAGGTTGAACAGCAGCGAGGAATTCTTGTAGCCACGCGCGTTCAGCCCCGTCAGCGCCATGGTCAGCTCGCGCCCGCGGACATCGGGGTCGCCGATCAGGTTGAAGGCGGCATAGGTCGGCAGGAAACCGTTCTTGCGGTACGAGCCGAGCAGATGCTGCGCGCAGTCGCGGATCACGCCGTCGATCTGCGCTTGTTGCGGCGCTAGGCCGGTGAATATCGCCGGCGGCGGCTTTGGATGATCGAGCGCGATGCTGTCGACGAGATCGGCGACGGGCTGGCCGACCGCCGCCCAGTCGGGCTCGGCGTCGTCGCGTGCCCGCACCAGTGCCGTGCGAAGCCGGGTCAGCTTCGCCTCGTCGCGCAACTCGGGCAGCCCGGCGCGGCGGAGCAGGATCCGCAATGCGGGATTGCCGAGCGCGGTCTTGTAGAACTTGGCCAGATGCGGATCGCCGCTGGCTGGGCCCGACAATACGGGATCGCAGACGTCGTAAAGCGAGGGGCCGTCTTTTCGCGCCGTCAGCGCCCGGCAGGCGGCGCCGGCAAAATAATGAAAGCTCATGAAATACCTGGTCGCGGGGCTTTGGCCGGGGGCCGGCCGGCGCGCTCCCATCTGCGCGCCACCCCCTCCAAGTCTTTGAAAAAGCTACCCGGATTCGCGGGAAATTCAAATGTGATGGCGGTCACGGAAAAATCCGGCACGGGAGCTGCTTGATTAAGGCCGTTACAAGGGGCTCGCGACGAAAAAACGTGCAAATTCTGCTCGGAGGATTAACCAATATCTTCAGTCACTTAGCTCAAATTTTGAGCGATCTATTGCCGGGGAGGAGATATCCGGTTAAGGCTTTGTTTGGTGCGGCGCCGCAAATTGCGCGCAGTTCGGGGGCACATCCCCGGCCAATCCCTCAAACCTGAAGCCACCATCGCGCTACTCAAACATTGTGCGCGCGCTTGGCTGGTCTTTGGCACAGGAACGAACCGAGATGAATGTAAGGCAGCTCGAGCTTTCCAGGCGCACGATTGCGGTGGCCGCAGCCCTCATCGGCACGGTGTCGCTCGTGATCGGCGCCCATGCTGCCCTCAACATGCGCGCGATCGATGCCGCCAAGGCCGTGTCGACCGACGAGGTCACCGGCTCGATCGGCCAGTCGTCCCGCCTCGCCCTCGTCATCGGCAATGGACATTATCCCGACGCCAGCGCGCCGCTGACGCAGTCGATCAACGACGCCCGCGCGCTGTCCTCGTCGCTCCGCAAGAGCGGCTTTGACGTCGATATGGTGGAAGACGCGACCAAGGACGACATGGTCCGCGCCGTCAACCGCCTGAAGTCCCGGATCAAGCGCGACACCGTCGTCATGCTGTTCTTCGGCGGCTACGGCGTGCAGGCCGGCCGCGAGAGCTACATGCTGCCGGTCGATGCGGTGATCTGGAAGGAAAGCGACGTCCGCCGCCAGGGCGTCTCCATCGACGGCGTGCTCGACATGATGAAGGAGCAGGGCGCCAAGGCCAAGCTCGTCGTCGTCGACGCCTCCCGCCGTAACCCCTACGAGCGCCGCTTCCGCTCCTACAGCCATGGTCTTGCACCGATCAGCGCGACGGACAACGCGTTGATCCTTTCCTCGGCTTCGCCCGGCAAGGTCGTCGACGACGACAAGGGCGAGCACAGCGTGCTGGTCGGCGAGTTCCTCACCAACCTCACTGCGCAGGGCAGCGCCGAAAGCGTCTTCAACAAGACCCGCGTCGCCATCTCCCGCGCCTCCGAAGGCGACCAGGTCCCGACCATCTCCTCCTCGCTGCTCGAGGACGTCCATTTCGGCGAAGCAGCCGGCGGCTAGCCGCAAATTGTAGGGTGGGCAAAGGCGCAAAGTGCCGTGCCCACCATCTCTCCAAGAATTCGATAGAAGATGTGGGCACGCTTCCGCCTTCGCTCGCCGAGCTACGGCGGACAAGTCGCTTTGCCCACCCTACGGTATGCGCGTGTAACGCACCTCTGCCCCCACATCGTCATTGCGAGCGCAGCGAAGCAATCCAGGGTCTCCCCGCGGAAAGATTCTGGATTGCTTCGCTTCGCTCGCAATGACGGTTGAGGCGAGACTTACTTCGCGGCTTCCGTGGCCATCACCGGGCGCACCGGATCGCCTTCGCGCAGGATCGCGCCGGCGCGGGCGACGACGATATCGCCTTCGTTGAGGCCGTCGCGAACCTCGATATTGCCGCCCGACATCAGCCCGATCTCAACCCGCTTGGTCTCGACGCGGTTGCGGCGGATCACCTGCACCACGGTGCCGGCGGATGAATACTGTATCGAGGTCAGGGGCACCGCGACGTTGCAGCTCTGCCCGGTCTTGATCAGCGCGCGCCCGCTCGCGTTCAGCAGCAGCCGCTTCTGCGAGGAGATGCCGATATAGACCATGCCCTGCTGGATGTTCGGCTCGACGGTCGGTCCGATGCGGCGCACCTTGCCGTCGAGATCGCCCGCGCCGGCAATGCGCACCGTCGCCTGCTGGCCGACCGCGAGCTTCCGAATATCGGTGGTCGCGACCAGGCCGACGAGATCATATTCGCTGCGCGCCACGATCGTGAACAGCGCCTCGCCCTTGGCCGAGGCGAGGTTGCCGATCTGCGCGGTCGAGGTCGCGATCACGCCCGCCACAGGGGCGGTAACCTGAAGCGTGCCGCCCTCGGGCAGCGCCAGCCGCGCCAGCACCTGGCCGGCCGTGGTGGTGTCGCCGGCTTCCGCCAGCACGTCCGTGACCTTCAGGCCGGGACGTTCCGGCCGCACGGAGGTCTCCTCGCGCGCGATGATCGTGCCGGTGGCCTCGACGATGTCGGAGAAGCAGGATTTTGCGACCTTCAGCACCGTGACCGCGGGCCCCTTGGGCGCGTCGTCATCGGCGGCGCGCGCGGGCTGGGCGGACAGCAGAACCAGTCCGGCGAGAGCAACGAGTTTTTTGGGAAAGGAACGCGCAGGCAATGGACGCATCGGTCATTCCGGTTGGCCGCAAGAAGGCTTCAATCGATAGCAGAAGCGGCAGCAGCGGGCCATGGGCTGACCGGATGAGAAATGCCGCAGCGCAGGCGGCGCGATGCCGCCCGTTGATTTAGTCGCTGCATAAGCGAAGAGGTTCGCCGGTGGTTGCCGCCCGACAAACTCGTCATGCCCGGGCTTGTCCCGGGCATCCACGTTCTTCGCACCGCGGGCAAGGCGTGGATGGCCGGGTCAAGCCCGGCCATGACGCTGTGGAGGCACTGGATCCCTCACGGCAGACTCAAGAACTCCACCCAGTTCGGCTTCTTGCCGGTGGGATAGGATTTCAGCTTGGCGAGCGCGCCGCTGCTCTGGTCGATCGCATAGACCGTCATGCTGTCGGAGAGCTCGCCGACCGCGGCGAGGTAACGCCCCGACGGATCGATGTGGAAGCCGCGCGGCTGCTTCTCCGTCGGTACGCTGCCGATCGCGGTCAGCTTGCCGCTTGTTGCGTCGACCTTGTAGCCGGCGAGCGTGTTGGTGGTGCGCTCGGAGGCGTAGAGGAAGCGGCCGTCCGGGGTGATGTGGATGTCCGCGGCCCAGGGCTTGCCGGAAAAGCCTTCCGGCAGCGCGGTGGTGCGCTGGACCTCGTCCCATGCGCCGCTCTTGGCCTCATAGCTGAACGCCGCGACGTCGCCGTTCAGTTCATGGATGAGATAGACGAACTTGCCGTTGGGATGAAACACGAAGTGCCGCGGTCCCGATTTCTCCGGTACCTTGGTCACCGGCGGATCGCTCGGCGCCAGCGTGCCCGCGACTGCATCGAACGCGAAGGTCAGCACCTGATCCGAACCGAGATTGGTCGCGAACACGAAGCGGTTGTCGGGCGAGGGCAGGAAGGCGTGCGCGTTCAGCCCGGTCGGAATCACCTGCTTCGGCTCGCCGGCGACGCCGTTGGCGAGCAGCGGATTGAGCGCGACCTTGTTGCCGCCATAGGAGGCGCTGAACAGGAATTTGCCGCCGCCGTCGACGGCGATGTTCGCCATGCTGTCGGCGAGCGGACCATTGCCGATAGGGCTGAGCTGGCCCGTCTTGGGATCGATCGCAAAGCTCACCGCGAGGAATGGCTGCGAGCGCACGCCGGCAATCAGCACGCGGTGGTCGGGCGTGATCGCGAGCGGTGTCGAGGAGCCGGGCTTGTCGACGCCGGTGAAGGCGGCGGTCTGCACCGGTGTCATCTCGCCGCTCTCGGCCAGCTTGAACACGCTGATGTCGTTGCTGTCGGCGTTGCCGACATAGGCGAAGGTCTCGGCCATGCCGGGGCGGACTCCAGAAACGAGGGTGAGGAAGGCGAGGGTGGTGGCGATCGCAGCGCGTGGCGCGATGCGGCGTGTCGGTTTCGGCATGGGGCTCCTCCTTACAGCGTTACGGCCTTGTCGTTTTGTCCGGAGGATAGCGGGAGCCGTGCCGCCGTACCAAGTTCCGGTTGAAGATCGATCGATGCCGAAATTGTATCGGTCGCGCGGTGGCTACCGCACTGCGGCCGTCTGGCTGCGGGAGGGCAGATGCGGGCCGGACGCAGTGTTGGGTGCCCCGAGCAGGCCCCACACGGCCACCGCCAGCAGCGCGCAGGTCAAAATGGTCCAGGCGACCAATCGTTTCCGCATCAAGCCAAGTCCATCCGTTGTTTGAAACCCCGGGGCCCGCACATGATCGTGCACTGCAAACGGCGACGATCCTATGAACTCGTTCACAGGCACAACATCACATCGGCATTGCGAACCAATGCCGCGGGAGTGCATTGACCCATATGCCCCGTGAAAACGACCTCGAAGGCAAGCCCGACATGGGCGGCAAGCATGGCGGCCAGAAAGGCCAGCCCAAGCCGCCGCCGCGCCCGCGCGAGGGTCCGCGCGATGAGGACGTCGTGGCAAAGCGCCACACCGGCCAAACCGATCGCACGCCGCCGCCGACCAAACAAAAATAGCGCTGTATTTCGCGCCGGGAACATCAGCCTCGCCTTGCCGTTATGCTGATCCCGCAAGCGGACGAGGTCGAACCGGAGGCTGGCACGTGTTTTGGATCTATTGGAACACCGCTTGGTCGCTCATCATCAGCGGCATCATGTTCACCACCATCGTCACCCATCCCGACGCCGAGTTCGCCGAGATCCGGGCGGCAAAGCAGGCGAAGTGAGCCCGCGCGCCTGAGGCCCGATCTCCGGGGCTATGAACCGTTCGCGGGTAGCGATGGCTGCTCCGCCGGCGGCGTCGAAGACGGCTTTCGCGCCGCTCTGCTCGCGCGCTTCCTGACCGTGGGCGCCGGCAAGGTCGCCTGAAGGGCTGCGTCAGCCGCTTGCTTGGCTTCGCGCGCCTCTCGAAGCCGCGCCATGTTCTTGCGAACCTCGATGGACTGCCTTTCGACGTCTGCCATTGCAAGTGCTCCCTCTTCGGCGGCGAGGCGCCTGCGATTGGAGCGCGCGATGCTTTCGGGTGACAGCTCGGCGGATTTCCTGGCGCTCATGCTTCACTCCGTTGTGCAACCGGCAAAACCCGCGCAATCCGGGGATCGAACGGGCTGGCGCGCGACAATCGCGCGAACACTTTCAACTCCGTCGATGTCTTTGGAAAAGGTGCCCGCAGGCGCATTCAACAAGGCACAGCGGTTGATCGAACGCCCTCGATATATGTTCCGTTCAATTTTCTGCAAGGACGGCAAGGCGGATTTGGCTCAGCCAGGCAGCTCCAGCGCCTCGATCGAGGGGCTTCACGCGATCCGGTCGAGGTGCGGCCAAGGCTTTATCGATTGACAGGGCTGCATGAGAGTGGTCACGTGCCAACGCGAAGTTGCATCGCTGTGACAAGCGCATCGACTTGTCCGAAGCTGGCGACGAATGTCGCAGCGCTATCCTCAAAATTCGCAATGAAGCTCCTGCGCAATTGGCTGCCATGCAGGGCGTGTCGCATTTGCAGCCCCAAGCGAGGAGGAGGATCGATTGCAGGTACTCGTCAGAGACAACAATATCGAGCAGGCACTCCGTGTTCTCAAGAAGAAGATGCAACGCGAAGGCGTCTTCCGGGAAATGAAACAGCGGCGTTCCTACGAAAAGCCCTCGGAGAGAAAGACTCGCGAGAAATCCGAGGCCGTTCGACGCGCCCGCAAGCTCGCGCGGAAGCAGGCAATCCGCGAAGGATTGCTGCCCGCGCCGCCGAAGAAGAAGCCTTTTGAGCGCAAGCCGCCCCTGCCGGATGTCAAGGCTCGGGTCCCTATAGCCTGAAGTCGATGCCTCGCAGCACGATGCCGGGCGGCGTGCCTTCGAACTCCGTCGCGCGATATTTGCTCGCCGCGCGTGCTTCGATGCGATCCCGCAGGCGAGTGAACTGGGCCTCACGTTGCTCGGGCCTGACCTGCGGGCTGGGCTCGAGGTAGTCCATCGCCGAGGTCGAGATTGCGCAAGGAATCTCCCTGGCGCCGTCATGCATCGAGAACCGGACGATCATCCGATCGTATTCGTGGCCGATAAAGCGGCCGCTGGTCAATGTCATGGCTTACTCCGTCACCTGATTGCTTCTTGGCATGATTGTCCCTCAAATCATCGCCGCCCGATTCCCGGTTGGCCGGAGCATGGCGCGCGTCGAGACTGCAGGCGGTCGTCGTTTGCCTCAGTCATCCCCCGACAGCCGGACGAAATCGTCCAACAGCGCAGCCACCAGCGCGCGGTGGCGTGTGTCCTCGGCGGGCAGGCTCGCAGCATAGAGGTTGAGCAGATGGCGCGCCTTCACCGCCGCTTCCGGCCAGGACGTGGCGGGCACCGTCATCATGCGGTTCTCGAGATCGGCCTCGCGCTCGCGCAGCTCCCTGACATTGGCCTCGACCTCGGCCAGCGCGCGGCGCAGGTCGGTCGCCTTCTGCGCAGCCATGCCGCGGTGCTTGTCGAGATCGACGGTGCGGTCAGTCATTCGCCACGCTCGCGTCTGCGGCCTGCGCGTTCGCAAGATCGACCGAGCCGATCGACAGCATCTCCATGGTTCCGCGGGGGCCTTCGGCGGGCACGGTGATCATCGTGGCAACGCGGCGATAGGCCGCGAAGGTCAGGCCCTCGATCGCCTCCTCGTCAGTGACGACCTCATAGGCGCCGGCTGGCAACATGCGCTCGACGCCGCGGATGCGGAACGGATGCCTGAAGGTGACGGTTTCACGCCGCGAGCGGATGGTCATGCACGCCTGCCTTTCGCAAGTGAAGCCCCAACCGGTGCCGGCCGTCACGACCATGCGCGCTCGCCGCAGCAATAGCCAGTACTATCGTCGCCGGGCCGGCAAGCGACGATGTCACAGCAGCCATTGTTTCCGCAGCATTTTAACCCTCGCTATTGGCTCGGTGCGGGCGTAGGGTCGCTGCCATCACCGCACGTCTCAACGGCTTCGACCGGTGACTGAGGGGCACGTGTGCTCCCGCCGAAGGCTTCGCAGGAGCGTTCGATGGCGTGCGTTCGCATCGCGGATCGGATCGTGCCGCCGGTGATGGTTCCGCGGTTTCTTCTGCTTCTCGTCGGCGCGGCCGCCATCTTCAATGGCTAGGGCAACAATTGTGCCGTATCTGGTCAGCGGGACCAACGAATACGGCAGCTCCAATCTCGGTCGCGGCAAGGCGACGTTCGCGCTGCGCCTCGCTCGAAAACTGCTGCGCGAAGGCTACATGGACGTCAGGGTCTGCACCCCTCGTGGACGGCTGCTGCAATCGGATGAGCTCGACGAGCTCGAACCAACGGAGAGCGACATGGCAAAGGGCCAGCAACGCGGTAATCGCGAAACCAAGAAGCCGAAGAAGGAAAAATCCAAGGTGATCGCGGCGGCGCCGAGCCGCAAGGAAGCCGCCTGGCAACCGGATTTCGGACCGGCGAAGAAGAAGTAGCGAGGCGTCGGCGAGGGATGGGGTGACTGGCCGCGCTAAGCCGCCACCGCCTGCGCCGACAACAGCTGCCTCAGCTTCGCCGCCGGCACGGCGGGGCTGAACAGCCAGCCCTGCATCTGGCTGCATCCGAGCTGCCGCAGCACTTCGCGCTGGGCTTCGGTCTCGACGCCTTCGGCCGTCGTCGCCATGTGGCGGGCGGCCGCCATGTGCACCACCGCCTGCACGATCGGAGAGGAATCCTCGGACTGGCCGATGTCGCTGATGAAGCTGCGGTCGATCTTGATCTTGTCGAACGGGAAGCGGTGCAGATAGCTCAGCGACGAATAGCCGGTGCCGAAATCGTCGAGCGCGATGCGCACGCCGAGCTCGCGCAGCTGCTGGAGAATCGTCAGCGCCTCCTCGTCGTCGCGAATGAGCACGGTCTCGGTGACCTCGAGCTCGAGCCGTCCGGGCGCAAGTCCTGACTCCGCGAGCGCGGCTGCAACCTTCAGCGCCAGCGTCCTGGCGCGGAACTGCACCGGCGAGACGTTGACCGCGACGTGGATATCGCCGGGCCAGCTCGCGGCCTCGGTGCAGGCCTGCTTCAGCACCCATTCGCCGATCTCGCCGATCAGTCCGGTCTCTTCCGCGACCGGAATGAAGTCGGCGGGCGAGATCATGCCGCGCTCGGGATGGCGCCAGCGCAGCAGCGCTTCGCAGCCGTTGACCACATTGGCCGCGAGATCGACCAGCGGCTGGTAGTGCACCTCGAACTCGCCGCGGGCGAGGGCCTGGCGCAGGTCGAGCTCGAGCTGGCGGCGCAGCCGCGCCTTGGCGTCGTATTCGGGCACGAAGAGGCGGAAGGTGCGGCGGCCCTCGGACTTCGCGGCATACATCGCGAGATCGGCGCGCTTGAGCAGATCGTCGAGATTGTCGCCGTGATCGGGCGCGATCGCGATGCCGATGCTGGCATCGGTCGGGATCTCCTGGCCCTTGCAGTCCACGGGCGTACGCAGCGCTTTCAGGATATTTTCCGCCAGCGCCGTCAGCTCGGCCCGGTCGCTGGTGCCGGCCTTGACGATGGCGAATTCGTCACCGCCCAGGCGCGCAACGAGGTCGTTGCCGCTGACGCAGGCGCGCAGGCGGTTGGCGACCTGGCGGAGCAGCTCGTCGCCGACCTCGTGGCCGAGCGAATCGTTGACGCCCTTGAACTCGTCGACGTCGATGTAGAGGATCGCGAACGGCTGGCCCTGGGCAAGCTCCGCGATGCGGCGCTCCAGATGGCCGCGCATCAGCACGCGGTTGGGCAGGTCGGTCAGCGCGTCGTAATGCGCCATATGCGCGATGCGCTCGTCGGCGCGGATGCGTTCGGTGACGTCGTCGTGGGTCGCGAGCCAGCCGCCGGCGGCGCCGGGCTGGTTCTTGATCTCGATCAGGCGGCCGTCCGCGGTCTCGACGACGGCGCTCTGGGTTCGCCCGGTATTGCTCAGAATGTCGTCGCAATAGGACGCGACGTCACCGTGGAACGAGCCGGTGTCATGGCGATGCTGGATCACGTCGCGGAAATAGGCGCCGGGCTTCACCACGTCGGCCGACAGTCCGTACATCTCGATGTAGCGCCGGTTGCAGACGATCATCCGCTCGTCCTGGTCGAACATCAACAGGCCTTGCGTCATGGTGTTCATCGCGGTGTCGAGCTGCTGCTTCTCCGCGGCGAGCCTGCGCGTCATCTGGCGGAAGATCAGGAACAGCGTGAGCACGAGCAGGCCGATCGACAGCACGGCGACGGCGACGAAGAATTTTGTCTGCGTCCGCCAGGTCGCCAGCGTCGCGTCCAGCGATTTGGTCGCGACCACGACCAGCGGCTCGCCGGTCAGGAGGCGCGCGGCGACGATGCGGTCCTTGCCGTCGATCGGGCTGGCGAGCTGCGTCGTGACGAAGGTGCGCTCGAACACCGCCATCTGCTCGCGCGTGCCGTTGCGAAAATTCTGTCCGATCATCGCGTCGACATGCGGAACGCGCGCGAGCAGCTGGCCATTCTGGTGGTGCATCGCGATCGAGGATTCCTCGCCGAGCCCGGCCGAGGCGAAGAAGGATTCGAGCTGCTCCGGCGAAATGGCCCGCGACACCGTGCCGAGGAATTCGCCGTGGGGACCGGAGACGCGCCGCGCGAATACGATCGCAGCTCCGTTGCCGAACCGGCCGGGCACGACTTCGATCTCTTCCTGTGAGGCCGGATCGTTCCTGAGGCGATTGAAGTAGCCGCGGTCGGCGACCGAAATATCGGCGACCGGCCAGCGACGCGACGAGTTGATCAGCACGCCGTTGGAATCGAACACGTTGGCGCCGGCGACGTCGGACCAGCCGCTGGCCTTTGCGCGCAGCACCTCGTGCATGGCCAGCGTGGCCATCTCGCTGCGGAAGAGATCGGCGGATGCGATGCCGTGACTTTCAAGCTCGGCGATGACGCTCTTCTGGAGCACCGCAAAGTCGGCGAATTCGCGGTCGAAATGCCGGGCGAGCATGCGCACGGAGTTTTCCAGGCTGTCGCGGCCGCTCTCGATTGCATTTTGCCGGAAACGATCGACGGTGAGCGCGGTGCCGATGGCCATCGCGACCATCAGCACGAAGCCGCCGGCGATCAGCCACGTCAGCGGCGCGCCCTGCCAACGGCGGAGCAACGCGCGCATGCGCGTGGTCCATCGGATTGATGTGCCCATCCAGCCCTCCCGTGGGATGCAAGATGCAGCAAAACCGACAAGAGCCCGTTACCAGTAAGGGTTAGGAAAACATGAATCGGAACGGAATCAGAGGGTTGATTTCCCTCGATCGGCGGGAGCTCCGCAGGCTGGATTTACGGTGACGCGATTCCGGGGGATCACCGGCGGATTTCCCACCTCAAGGCTTCCGCATTCTTCTTGGCGAACGTCTCGGGCACGTCGAACTTTCCGGTCTCGAGATCATAGCGGCAATGCCAGCCGCCCAGTCCCTTCATGGCGACGTTCTTGGGATGATTGTCATATTCGCCCGACAGCGAGATCACGAGGTAGCGGTTGTTGGGCCAGTCCATGCCGAGCGAGCGATAGGCCTCTTCCGTACCCTCCATGAGATTGGCCGAGATGTGGAAGTCGAGCTTGGCGAACCTCTTCGTCTCCGGCCGGCCGTAGAAATAGGCCCAGGCGAGATCGCTGAGCGGCTTCTTCGTCGCGCTCGCGAAGGCGCCCTTCTCGACATGGTAGAGATAGAGGTCCTGCTCGCCCGAGCCGGTCTTCTGCATCCGCACCAGCCATTGCGAGTCGCCGGTGAAGCGGAAGCCGGCCCCGTAGCCCTGCTCGGGCTTCAGCTCCGTCATCTGCTCGCCGCGGCGAGCCCAGACCTGCCATTTAACTTCCCAATCCCCGCCGTCCTTCATGTACTGCTCGATCCTGGTGGCGCCATCGGGCGAGGTGAAGGCGAGGCCGGCATTGTTGGTGAGGATGTAGTCCGGCGGCGGGCCGGATGCGGCGAGCGCCGGAGAGGCGACGAGCGTCAGGGCAAGCACCAGCCATGGTGCGAGACGGCAAAATGCGGTCACGGGAAAAAAATCCTCAAGAAATGACCGCGATGCGGCCTCGGTGATTTGACGCCGCCGGTGCCCCGCCGGTTCACGCCGGGCGTGCCGGAACGAAAGGTGCATCATCCCAATGATCGACTTGCTGACGCAGCCAAATCGGCGCAATTTGCCGGCCTCGGTTGATTTGCGATCCAAGGGTTCATTGTCTGATGATCACCGCTTCCAAGGCCTTCATTGCATTCTGCCTGCTCGCGGTGGGCGGCACCCTGCTGGTGATCGGTCCCACCGAGCTGCGCCGCCTGCTGCCGGGCGGCGCGCAGACCGAGATCGCCGTCGCCGCCAGGCCGGAGGCAAAGCCCGAAGCCAAGGCGGAGACCAAGGCCGAGATTAAGGCCGAGATTAAGGCCGAGACCAAGCCAGAGCCGAAGCTCGCCGCCGCCGCGCCGCCTGCGCCATCGGAGTCCCCGGCCTCCGCGCCGAAGGTGGATGCGCTGGCCGAGACGCAGAAGCAGGCCATGGCGCTGGCCGATCTCGTGCCGGCCAAGCCACCGGCGGCCGCGACCGATGCCGGCCCGCGGTTCGACGTCGCGCGCGTCGACGATCACGGCGAGGCGGCGGTGATCGCGGGTCGCGCCGCGCCGGGTGCACAGGTCGAACTGCTGCGCGACGGCAAGCCGCTCGACACCGTGGTCGCCGATGCCTCGGGCCAGTTCGTGATGACCCCGCCGCAGCTTCCCGCCGGTTCCTATGAACTGACCCTGCGGGCGAAAGCGCCCGACGGTACCATTACGCAATCGGGCCGCAGCATGCCGGTGATCATCGCGGAAGCTGCGCCGTCGCCCGCGCGCCCCGCGCCGGCACAAGCGCCGAAGCAGGCCGAGAGGCACGACGACAAGTCTGATGTCGTGGCATCCCTGCCGTCGGCTTCGTCGCGTCTGGCATCGGCGTCCGACCGGCCCGCGGCCCGGCCGAGATTTATCGGTGCACCGAAACCCAGGGTCATGGCGCGAGCGCCCGCGGCCACGACCGTTGCATCGGCGTCGCCAGCGGACGCCATCAGCGGCGCACCGGCCGAAGCAGGCGGCAACCGGGTGATCTCCCGCGGCGACAGCCTGTGGGCTCTCAGCAAGCTCGCTTACGGCGATGGCTCCCGCTACGCGGTGATCTTCAACGCCAACCGGGGCAAGATCCACAACCCCAACCTGATCTATCCCGGCCAGACTTTTGTGGTGCCGCAGAAGGCGGAGTGAGACCGCATCGGCAACGCCGGTGCGCGTTGCGACGCTTTGCCCTCCGTCTCTCTGGAACATTCGGTTCCCCAGCGCGTCATTGTGATGCGTCGCAGTGCTTGCTTGCCGCTGGGAGGAGGCCAAGGTGGTCAGGTCCGCTTTCATGTCCGGACGCATGGGACTGGCGCTGGCGGGCGCTGCTCTGATGATTGCGGCAGTGCTGCTGCCGAATAAGGCCGAGGCACAGTTCGGATTGCGCGGCGGCCCGCTCGGTGTCGCGCGCTTTGCCGTCGGCCACGTGATCGGCATGTCGCGCCTGCGCCATTCGCGCATGGCGGTAAGGGGCGGCCGATACCGCTCCGCCGCGTTGAGGTCGCAGGATCCTCGCGGCGCCGAGCGCAGCCAGCCGGCCAACCCCTACATTTTGCGTGCGGCGCTCACGGCGCAAGCTGCGCTGTCGGGCTGGCACGGTGGCCGCCGCCCGCAGGGCTGGTGGCGCCACCCCGATGGCAGCTATGGCTGGGCGGGCCCGGTGTTCTGGCCGTTCGCGCATGACGACCTCACCACTGCAATCATCCTGGGCGATACGACCAGCCTCTCGCTCTATGGCTATGGCGACATCTACGCCGCGATCTTCGCCCCCTATGCGGCCACGGAGTTCGCCGCCTACACGGCGCCGCAAGGCAGGCGCGCGCGAAAGGTCCCTTCGGTCGACGCCGTTTGCGATGCCAGCGACACCGGCGGCCTGCCGGTTGACCGTATCGTCGCCCTGGTGCAGCCGAACGAATTGCAGCGCACAGCGCTCGATGAGCTCGCGACCGCCTGGGTCGCTGCGCGCGACACCATCCGCACGGCCTGCCCGACGCAGGCCCCCGCGACCGCCGCGGAGCGCCTCGGCCTGATGCAGACGCGCCTCGCGGCCATGATCAAGGCGACGGACGCAATCGCGCCGCCGCTCGCAAAATTCGTCGATCTTCTCGATGCCGGCCAGAGGGCAAAGCTCGACGCGCTGGCCAATGAGCGCCGTGCCGCGCTTGCGGCCGGCCAGCGCAAGGACGCACAGGCGCCAGCCGCGTGCGAGGCCGGCTACGATCCCCGCTATGATGTTCAGGCGCAGCGGCAATACGAGCAGCTCGTGCAGCAGCAATGGCCCGCCGGCGAGATCGCGTCCACGCTGAGGCTTGACGACACAGCTCGCGCCCGGTTGGAGGTGCTCCAGGACACCACGCTGCGCACCATGGAGACGCTGAGTGCCTGCCCGTCCAAGACCGAGCTCAAGGCCGAGCCCACGCCACAGGCCCGCCTCACCGCCGTGAAGGCGCGGCTGGAGACGATGCTGCAGGCAGTGAAGGGCGTCGGCGACGCGCTCGACGATTTCGAGGCAGACTTGAGCGACGAGCAGAAGGCGGGCTTCGAGGCGATCGGGCCGAAGCGCGGGGCGTGATCAGCCGCACGCCCAGTCGAACTTCATGTCCTTGAAGTCGAGCTGCGCGTTGCCGCCGCCGAAATTGTAGCCGCCGAAATATTCCTCGAACTCGATGTAGAACGGGCTCATCTCCGGCACCGCCTGGCACGGCCGCATGGTGCCGCCGAGATGGTTGTGCGCGTGATCCTTGCCCCAGTCGTGCAGGCGGAAATTGTCGCGGCTCGGCACGCCGCCGACATAGTAATAGTAGGGCTGATAACCGGTCGGCGGGTTCTGCCTTGTGTGCTCGTCCTGCGGGCCCTTGCCGGCATTGGGATCGGTCGCGCGCGGCACCAGCGCGATCGCGCGGGTCTCGCTGAGATCGGCGCGCGGCTGCGCGGCAAACATCTTTTTTGCGTAAGGCGCGGCGGCCTCGAAGAAGGCACCGGCGCCGCCGACGTCGAGCCAGCGCGGCCGATCTGCCGTCGCAAGCGGAAGCGGTGCCGGTGGCGCCGCGAACGCGCCCTCATATTCGGCTTTGGTCAGCAGCAACGCGGCATATTCGTAGTCGAGAATATCGGTCATGCGCGAAAGCCGCGGATGCGCGGGTCGCGCCGCCACGGCTTCGCGAATCTCGGGATCATCGGGCGCCCCGCCGTCATTGTGGTCGGGCGCCGTGGCGAAGAACGACACCGCGACGATGTCCTCGCCATGCACGCGATAATCATCCGGCAGCCTCAAGGTGAAGCCGTGCATCAGCGGAAAGCCGGTGACGGGATCGAGCGGCCATTGCTCGCTGCTGATGCCCGGCGGCAGGCCAAAGACCCAACCGTGATCGCGCGCACGATCCGCGGGACGGTCCAGCATCTGCAAATCATACGCGCGCGAAGGCAAGGCAAACGCCACGATCGTCTCCCATCCGAAATCGAGCCTCGACGCCGAGGCGATGGTTAGTCGCAGGGAGGAGGGATGTGGTTCGTGGGAGGGGTGCGGGGGGATCATACCATCCTGCCGGTGTTTTGCCCGACGTGTCAAACCACTTCGGCACCCGCGTAAGTCATTGATCTTACGGACCCCGTCTACTGTGCAAGGGGTTGTTTTCGAGTTTTTGTTGTTGGCTACCCTCGCCGGCGCGCCGCCGACGCATCCACCACGTTCTCCACCTGCTCGCGCCAGCTCAGGATTTCCATCGCCAGCACCGGGTGGTTGAACCCCTTGAGCACGAGGTCGTCGAGCGCGCGGGCTTCGACCCAGGGCTCGACGATGCCGTAGACGCGGCGGCTGACCACGATCTGGTTGGCCTTGGCTTCGTCGCAGAGACGCGAGGCGAGGTTGGTGACGCTGCCGATCGCGGCGTATTCCAGCCGCTGCTCGAAGCCGACCTGGCCGAGCGTGGCATAGCCGAGCGCGATGCCGATGCCGAAGCCGAGCGTGTGCCCGCGGTTGCGCCACTTTTCGGTCAGCGGGCCGATCGTGTCGCGCATCTCCACCGCCATCTGCACCGCGCGCCGCGTGTGGTCCTCGAACTGGATCGGCGCGTTGAACAGGATCATCACGCCGTCGCCGGCATATTTGTCGAGCGTGCCCTCGTATTTGAAGATCAGCTTGCCGAGCGCTGCGTGATATTCGCGCAGCACGTTCATCGCCTCCTCCGGCTCGGTCGCCTCGGTGAAGGCGGTGAAGCCGCGCAAATCGCAGAACAGCACGGTGACCTCGCGGCGATGGCTGTCGAGCAGCGAGTCATGACCATCCGACGAAGCGATGAGCTGGGCGACCTGCGGCGCGAGAAATCGTTCGAGCCGCTTGATGCGGCTGATCTCGCCGAGCTGCTTCTCGACGCGCTCTTCCAGGGAGCGGTTCCAGTTGCGAAGCTGCTCGGTCTGCTCCTGGAGCTTTGCCGCCTGCTGCTGCACGGTGTTATGTGCCGCGGCGAGCTCGCGGCCCTTGTGATCGACCTCGGTAAACAGCCGCGCGTTGCGCATCGCCAGCACGGCCTGGTTCGCGAAGGTGCGCATCAGGCCGGTGAGGCTTCCGGCGAACTCGCCGCCGGCCCGGCGCAGCACCACCAGCGAGCCGAGCGTGCCCTGCTGGTCCACCAGCGGCACCACCAGCACCGAGTGGAAGCCGGCATCGACCGCGACGTCGCGCAGCGGCTGCTCGGAGGCCCGGTCGAGATCGGCAATCGCGATCGGCTCGCCGCTCTCGGCGGCATCGCTCAGGATGTTCGCGCCTTGCTGGATCGTGACATGCGCGCCGTCGGCCGATTTGTCGATGCCGTTGGATTCGATCAGGTTGAAGCGGCGCGTCTCGGCATCGAAGCCGTAGATCAGCACCGCATCGGCATGGGTGATCTCGATCGCGCGCGCCGCGATGGTCGGCAGCACGGCGTTGAGGTCGAGCGAGGAGGCGACCGCGCGGCCGACCTCTTCCAGCGCCTTGAGCTCGTTGATCGACTGCGCGAGATCGCGGGTGCGCTCCTCGACCTTGGTCTCCAGGTCCGAATAGGTTTCCTGGAGCTGGCCGGCCATGCGGTTGAACTGGCCGGCGAGGTCTTCCAGCTCGTCGGAGGTATGGACGTCGATGCGGTGGCTGAAATCGCCTTCGCCGAGCTTGTGGGCGCCGTCGCGCAGCGCCGTGATCGGGATGATCATGCGGCGGGCGAGCAGCGTGCCGGCGAGGATCGCGACCATCAGGCCCATGCCGATCAACAGCGCGATGCGCACGAGCTGGTCGCGGATCGGCATCAACGCCTGCGTCGTCGGCTGCTCGAACATCACGTTCCAGCCGAGCTTCGGCACGGTGCTGGCGGCGCTCATCACCGCATGGCCGTTGAAGTCGGTACCCGACGTGTCGGGCTCGCGGCCGGGCGCAATCGCCGATGCCACCTGCGGCAGCTTCGACAGATCCTTGCCGACATCGGGCCCTTTCGACGACGTCGCCAGCACGCGGCCGCGCGGATCGACCACATAGGCGAACGCGGCCTTGCCGACCTGGGCGTCGGACAGGAAGTCGGAGAGGAAGCTGAGATCGATCTCGGCCACGGTGACGCCGGCATTGAAGCCGGAATGCGCCACCGAGATCGACATCATCGGCGTCCGGTCGGAGAACCAGGCCGGCGCGTAGCTGACGCCGCGGGCAACCGTGTCGGTGAAGCGCATGTCGCGGGAGAGGTCGGCATTGCCACCGGTCGTGGTCGACTGGCGCGAGACGCGCAGCACCTCGCGTCCCTCGCCGTTGAGCTGGAACAGCTGGTTGACGACCGAGACCTGGTGCAGGAGCGATGCGTAGTCGGCGCGGCGCTTCTCGAGCGTGTCCTGGCTTGCCCGCGTCACCCAGCTGATCTGGCGCTCGAGCTCGGAGATCGACTGCTCGATCCGCCGGGCGGCTCCTTGCGCCTTGTCGTCGAGCCCGTCGGTCAGCTGGGTCTTGGTGGCGCGATAGGAGATCCAGGTCTCCATCGCGCCGTTGACGGCGAGGACAAACACGACGAGGCCGACGAGGGAGACGACGTATTTGGCGAACAGGCCCTCGCGCAGAAACCGTGTCTTGTCTTTCGCTCCCGCCATCCAGATCCTCTCGCGCCGTCATCGACGCCGGCGCTACGGGCCGTACCGGTCCAGGCGCCCTTCTACCACAATTCGGGCCAGGAGACGGTCCTGCGACCGGTCGACCGGCCAGCGTGGTTACCCGCTGTCGACGCCGGGCTAGGCCGAAAGGGTCGTGAATTGTCGCGGCCTCATCCCTTCGGATGAAGCGGCGGACGGGGAGGCCGATGTAGGGATTGGCGTGGAGTCCAGTGCGTTGGTCGGCCAATCATCGATTAAAGAGCTGTCGCAGCACGTCGTTCATCGGCTGGCTGTCCTGCTGCACCACCGCCGGGTCGTCCTGGGCCGGGGGCGCGGGAGAGGCCTGCGGAGCGGGGGTGGACGGTGTTGCCGGCAGGCCGCGGCTGCGGCCGGTGCCGGTGCTGGTCCCCGCGCCGCCGGAAAGCCCCTGCTGGATCAAATTGCCGATCGCCTCGCCCAGCGGGCCGCCGAGCGGGTTGTTCTGTCCCGGCTGCTGGGTTTGCGGATTGGCATTGCCGGCCGCGTTGCCGCCGCCCGGCGCTGCGGCGCCGCCCAATCCGAGGCTGCCCAGAATATTGCCGAGCCCTGCGCCATCAGGGCTGAACAGGCCCTTGCCCATCTCGCGCAGCTTGGCATAGGCGGCGTCCGGATTGTCCAGCATGCCGGCCATGTCAGGGTAGATCCGCGGCTGCGACCAACTGCCCTGGATCATCACGGGAATGCCGAAGCCGACCGGCTCCGACGCGCGGCCCTGGCCTTCGGTGGTCATCACGAGCTTCGGCTCGACGCGAAAACCCATCATCTTGGTGTCGAGCGCGATGGTGCCGGCGCCGGTCACGCGCACCAGCGGTCCGATCAGATTGAGATCGGTCGTCACCGCCTGACCCTTGTCGATGCGGAAGGACGCCGAGAGCTGCGACAGATCCGTACTCTGGGCCTCACTGTCCTGCCAGCCGGACAGCGTGCCCGATGTCAGCGAGCGGATCATCTGCGCGATATTGATGCCGCGGATGGCGCCGTCCTGGAAATTGACGAAGGCGGTGCCCTGCATGTTCGCCATCAGGGCGCGCTGGCTGGTGCCGGCGCTGCGCAGCGCGAGCTTGGCCTGCAGCTTGCCGTCGATCCGGTCGAACTCGGCAAGGCCCTGGAGCAGCGGCAGCGCGCGCACGCCGACGAGATCGGAATGCATGGCAAAGCTCGGTGCGCCGCTTGTGGCATCCAGGATCACCTCGCCCGAGACCTGGCCGTCATAGGCGCCGAGATTGGCGGTGCCGGCCTTCAGCACGCCGCCGGCGAGCTTCGCATCGAGTGCCAGCGGCGCGAGGCGCGCATCGCCGATCACGGCCTCGTTCGCGGAGATCCTGATTTGTGCGTCGACATAATTGAGCCCGGACACGTCGATCGGTGCATTGCTCCAGGGCTGTCCCGACGTGCCCTCCGGCGATTTCGCCACCGGAATCGCGAGCCGCTGGAAGTCGAGATCGACCTTGACCAGAGGCTTGCTCGCAATATCGACCGAGGCCCAGCCGTTGAAGGCGCCGTCGCCGAGCCTGCCGTTCACGCCGTTGATCATCACGACATCGCCGCTCAGCCGCATCTCGGCATGACCGGTGAGCTGGGATTTCAGCACATCGGGCATGTCGATGGCGAAATCCACCGGAATGGTCGGCCGGTCGGCTGGCGGCGCCGGCGTCGACGCCTTGATGTCGAACTTGGTCGGGTGATCGCCGACCCGCGCGGTGCCGGCGATGTCGACCTTGCGGTCGCGGCCAACGACGGCATCGGCGTTGATGGCGCTGATGCGGCCCTCGACACGGTCGCGCACGCGCGCGAACGCGACTTCACCGTCGATGACCTTGACGCGGTCGATGGTCGCACCACCGGTGTCGAGCGCCAGCGGCTTCGACGCGGTGCCTGCATTCGGCAGTCGCTCACGCAGCAGCGGCTGGTGGAGCACGGGATGGGTGACGACGAGTTCGCTGATCTTCGGGCTGCCCGACCATACGCTCGAGAGCGACATGTCGGCCTGCACGCTGTCGACCGTCAGGCGCGTGATGCCGCTGCGGTCCTTCGGGTCCTGAAGCGTGAGATCGTTGAGCGTGACATTCAGCGTCGGCCACAGGCTGATCTTCGTGGTGCCGTCGATGGACAGGCGATAGCCGGTCGCGCTCTCGACCCGCGAGGCAATCGTCGTGGTCAGGAATCCCGAGGGAATCCCGACCACGAGGAGAAGCCCGATCACGATGATGACGGCGGCTATCGCCGCGCCGGCGAATTTCACTGCTCTCATGTCGACTTTCCAACGACGGACAATCGGCGTCGAATCCCGCAGATGACCGTCCTATGCATCCGTCCTTTGCGCCTGAGTTTATCCCCGGACGGGAAGCGGCTCCAAGCACGTAAAAATAGTCAGGGGGTGCTGCAAAGTTATGTGACTTATGACACACTTCCCCGGCGCGGTATTACGCGATCCTGATTTGATGGTTCCAAGCGATTTGCCAGGGAAACTGGCTAAGGAAATTCACAAGGACATTGAAATGAGCAAGCAGGCCGAATTTGCGGTCATCCTGAAGATGAACGCGATGTTCGCCGATCTCGGCGCAGACGAGCTCCAGCGGCTGTCGAATCTCTGCCACACCCAGCATCTGGGGAATGGCGAGGTGCTATTCCAGAAGGGCGATGCTGGGGACGCGCTGTTCGGCGTGCGCCGGGGCCAGGTCCGTATCGAGACCGGCGTCTCCGACGGCAGCCGTCTGACCCTGAACTTCATGGGGCCGGGCGACCTGTTCGGCGAGGTCGCGGTGCTGGACGGCCAGAGCCGCACTGCGGATGCGACCGCAGGCGAAGCCAGTGAATTGTTCGTGCTGCGGCGCGAAGATTTTCTCAGCTTCCTCGAACGCGAGCCGAAGGTCGCAATCAAAATCATCGCGCTGTTGTGCCAGCGCATCCGCTGGCAGAGCGAGCGCATGGAAGAATCCATGCTGCAACCGCTGCCGGTGCGGCTGGCGCGGCGGCTCTGCGCGCTCGCCGCCGATTTCGGCTCGGAGGTCCACATCTCGCAGGAGCAGCTCGGCATCTTCGTCGGCGCGGCCCGCGAGAGCGTCAACCGCCAGCTTCAGGCCTGGCGCAAGGAGGCGATTCTCGATCTCCAGCGCGGCCGCATCCTGCTGCGGAACATGACCAAGCTGACGGCGATCGCGCGGAACGAGTAGGGGATCGGCCAAACCGCTCCGTCGTTCGGGCGGCGCGACCGGTGCGCTTGAACGCTTGGTAGCGAAGACGATCTCCTGCGACGTCGAGTTCGCTGACGCCGCTCGCTGAACCAGCTTGAGCCGTCGACGTCCGTATCACGGCTACTCCGCCGCGGGGTGTACCATGCCCTTTTTATCCGGCGCCGCGCCGTGATGATCGGCGGTCTCGGCATCCTCGCTGTGCACGATCAGCCGCTTGGCGAATCGCCAGATCAGGGCGCCGAGATCGTCCATCACCATGAACATCGCGGGCACGAACACCAGCGACAGGATGGTCGAGAAGATCAGGCCGCCGATCACCGCGAGCGCCATCGGCGAGCGGAACTCGCCGCCGGCGCCGACCGCGAGCGCGCTCGGCGTCATGCCCGCGGCCATCGCGATCGTGGTCATCACGATCGGGCGCGCGCGCTTCATGCCGGCGTCGATCATCGCTTCCTCGCGCGGCTTGCCGGCCCGGATTGCCTCGATGGCGAATTCCACCAGCATGATCGCGTTCTTGGTGACGATACCCATCAGCATCAGAATGCCGATCCAGACCGGCGTGGTGAGCTGCTTGCCGGTGATGAGCAGGGCGGCGATGGCGCCGCCGATCGAGAGCGGCAGCGAGAACAGGATGGTGATCGGCTGCAGGAAGGTGCCGAACAGCAGCACCAGCACGGCGTAGACCATCATCAGGCCCGCGGTGATCGCAGTGGCGAAGCCGTCGGACAGCTCGTTCAGGCTTTCGGCGTCGCCGGAGGGCGAGACCTTCACGCCCTTCGGTCGGCTCTTCATCACCGGCAGGTCGTAGATCTTCTTGGTCGCGTCGCCGAGCGCGGCGGAGCCGACGAGGTCGGCGGCGACGGTTGCCTGCCGCTCACGATCGTAGCGGTTGATGCTGGTCGGACCCTGGTCGAGCTTGACGTCGGCGATGACCGAGAGCGGCACGCCGCCCTTCTCGCCGCGCTCGCCGAGCGGCACGCGCAGCTGTTCGAGCGTCCTCAGATTACCGCGCGCGGCGTCCTCGAGCTGAACGCGGATCGGCACCAGGCGGTCGCCGACGTCGAACTTGGCGAGCGCGGGCCCGACATCGCCGATGGTGGCGACGCGGATGGTCTGCGACAGGCTTTCCGTGGAGACGCCGAGGCGCGCGGCGAGATCTGCGCGCGGCTCGATGCGCAGCTCGGGCCGCTCGAGCGTGGTTTCCGAGATCACGTTGGAGATCGTCGGAATCCGCTTCATCTGCGTCGCGAGCTCGCTGGCGACGTTGTTGACGATGTTGGCGTCGACGCCGGTCACGACCAGCGAGATGGCGCGCAGGCCGTTCTCGTCGAGGAACCAGAAGCGGATGTCGGGAACGTTCTCCAGCTCCTGGCTGATCGAGAATTCGAGCTCGCGCTGAGTGATGTCGCGGCTGTCCTTGGGCGTGTAGTTGATGATCAAGGAGGCGCGCCGGACTTCCTGGGTGCCCGGCGGGACGCGCCCGCCATCGACGAAGATGCTCTTCACCTCCGGCCGCTTGCGCAGGCGTGCGACGATGTCCTCGGTGACCTTCTCGGTGTAGGCAAGCTGGGTGCCCGGCGGCAGCTCGAGCGCCAGCAGCGAGCGCGCGCTGTCCTGCGCCGGCAGGAAGCCCTGCGGCAGCAGCGTGATGCTCCAGATTGAGGCGGCGAACACCCCGAAGCCGATCAGCACGGTGATGAAATGGTGCTTCACCGACCAGGCCACGATCCTGTGATAGGCCCGCAGCACGCGGCCGGGCGGCGGCTCTTCGTGCGCATGGTGCTTGAGGAAGTAGGCGGCCAGCACCGGCGTGACGAAGCGCGCCGCGAGCAGCGAGAAGAACACTTGCACCGAGACGGTGATGCCGAACTGCTTGAAGAACTGTCCGGCGATGCCCGACATGAAGCTCGCGGGCGCGAAGATCGCAATGATGGTCAGCGAGATCGCGATCACCGCAAGGCCGATCTCGTCTGCGGCTTCAAGTGCGGCACGATAGGGCGACTTGCCCATGTTCATGTGCCGGACGATGTTCTCGATCTCGACGATGGCGTCGTCGACGAGAATACCTGTCGACAGCGTGATGGCGAGGAAGCTGACGAGGTTCAGCGAGAAGCCGAGAAGGTCCATCGCCCAGAACGCCGGGAAGATCGACAGCGGGAGCGAGATCGCGGCAATGATGGTGGCGCGCAGGTCCCGCAGGAACAGGAGCACGATGATGACGGCAAGGATGGCGCCTTCGAACAGGGTCGAGATCGCCGCGTGGTAATTGCCGTTGGTATATTCGACCGAGGTGTCGATCACCTTCAGGTCGACGTCGGGATAGGCGGCCTTCAGCGCGTCGATGCGCTTCTGCACGGCCTCGGCCACCTTCACATCGCTGGCGCCCTTGGATCGCTTGATGCCGAGCGCGACCACCGGCTCGCCGTTGAAGCGGGCGAAGGTGCGGCGGTCGGCGATGGTGTCGGTGACGGTGCCGAGATCGTCGAGCCGGACCTCGCCGCCGCCGAACAGCGGGATCATGGTGCCGGCGAGATCGCCCAGTGTCTTCGCGCCCGCAAGCGTGCGGATCGCCTGGTCGTTCTTGCCGATCTCGGCGCGGCCGCCGGCGACGTCGACATTGGTGCCGCGCAGGCTTTGGCTGACATTGACCGCGGTCAGCCCCATTGCCTGCATCCGGTCCGGGTCGAGCGAGACCAGGATCTCGCGCTCGACACCGCCGATGCGCTCGACCTGGGCGACGCCGCGCACGCCCTGCAGCGCGCGTTTGACCACGTCGTCAACGAAATAGGAGAGCTGCTCCGGCGTCTTGCCGGGCGAGATCGCGGCATAGGTGACGATCGGCAGGCCGATGACGTCGACGCGCTGGATCAGCGGCTCGGTGACGTTCTGCGGCAGGTTGGAGCGCACCCGCGTCACCGCGTCCTTGACGTCGTTGAGCGCGCGGTCGGTGTTGGTTTCCAGCGCGAACTGAATGGTGGTCACTGACACGCCGTCGGTGATCGAGGAGGTGATGTGCCTGACGCCCTCGACGCCGGAGACGGCGTCTTCAACCGTCTTGGTGACCTGGGATTCGAGCTCTGCGGGCGCGGCGCCGAATTGCGACACCACGACCGAGATCACGGGAATGTCGGCCGAGGGCAGCCGCGTCACCGCGAGCTTGGTGAAGGACACCCAGCCGAGGACCAGGAGGATGATCGAGAAGACGACCGACGGCAGTGGATTGCGGATCGACCAAGCCGAGATATTGAGAGCCATCAGCGTACCCGCGTGCGATCGAGTTCATCGGCGAACATGGTCTTGATCTGGTCGCCGTCATGGAGCGAAGACCCGGCGTCGGCCACGACGATTTCGCCGACCTCGAGGCCTTCCAGGATTTCCGTCGCGCTGTCGGACGACAGCCCGACCCGTACTTTGCGCGTTTCGACAATATTGTTCTTGACGACCTGAATGGTGAGATGGTCGATCGCGGTCTTGGGGATCGAGACGCCGCAGCTTCGCTTGGCGTCGATCGAGGCGCGGGCAAACACGCCGACCTTGAGCGAAGGATTGTTGGTGACGCTGATGCGGACGCGGCCGAGCTGCGTGGTGCGGTCGATTTCGGGCGCGACCAGCCGGACCCGGCCGATCAAATCGGGCGCGTCATCGCGGCTGATGCGCACGGTCGCGCCGGGGTTGAGCTTGGGCATGTGCACCGCCGGGACCTGGGCGTCGAGCTCGATCTCGTTGTTGACGGCGATGCGGAACATCGGGCCGGCCTGCGGCGAGGCGGGCGCACCGACGATGGTGCGCACTTCGGTGACGAGGCCTGGCGCGGGCGCCTTCAGCGAGATCGGGCCTTGCGGGCCGGGTCTTTGCGGCTGGCCGGGGATCTGCGGCGGCGCCGTCAGGCGCGCCAGCTCCTGATTGTCGGTGACCATGGCGCCTTCGGTGACGAAGAGGTCGGTGACCCTGGAGCCTTCCTGGTCGGCGACGACCACGGCCTCGCGGCGTGGCACGAAGAAGCCGGTCACCCGCACGAGGTCGGAGAAGCAGGCGTTGGTCGACTTCGTCACGATGACGAGCGCCTCGCTCGGCGTTTCCTTCGCCTCGGGGCGATGCCGATGCTCGAACAGATAATAGCCGACGCCGAGCGCAACGACGAACACCACGGTTCCGGCAGGCTTGAGATATTCGGAGGCGTTCATCGCCGGATTGTCCTGGCCTGGCTCACGGCCATCCGCACGAGGCCTGCTGAGAGCGTTTCCCTGAAATAAAGCGGCGTCCCACAAGGCTGCGGGACGCGCTTTTGAAGCAAGACTTTACACCACATCACGACTTGGCAGTTCAAAGGATTTGGCACTTCAAAGGATTACGTCGTGCTCTCACTTCGATGCGGTGGTCTTGTTTTCCATGTTGACGACCTGCACGCGACGATTGACCTCCGCCATCGGCTGGGCCGGGTCCTTCAGCTTGCTCTTGCCATAGCCGACGGTGACGAGATCGGTCGCGGCGATGCCGTACTTGTCGACGAGGTAGCGCTTGATCGAATCCGCGCGGCGCTCCGACAGGTCCTGATTATAGCCCTCGCCGCCGGCGGCGTCGGTGTGGCCGGCAACCACGAAGGTCGAGCCCTTCAGGTCGGGGCTGGTCAGCGCGCGACCGAGCGCCTGTACCGAGGCGAGCGACTTGGCGCTGATATTGGCCGAGTTGTAGTCGAACGTGATTTCAAGATCGATATTCGGCTTGTCCTTGGCCACCGACGCGATCTCTTCGCGCTCGGTCGACGAAAGCGAGCGCGTCGAGCGGCCGCGCACGGACTGGATCAGCTTGGTTTCCGCCGCACTGGGTGCGGGATCGGCCTGCGGGGCGATCGAGAGGCCGCGGGTCAACGGCTTCTTCGGCGGCGGCGCCAGTGCGCGGACGATCTCGTCCTCGGTGACGTTCTTGCTGTTGCCGTCGTCGCCCGCGAATGCGAGCGGGGTCGTCAGCGACAGAGCGGCGCCGACCGCGATGATGGACAGGATCGCGGTAAATCCCTTTGCAGCCAATCTCATTGCCAGTCCCTCCTGCGCAGCTGACCGCGCGGTTCCAAAATTCCTGCAATGGCCCCCCCGGGAAAGGCCGCCTGCGGCATCCGTCCGTTAGTCTTCCCTGAGCCGCCGAGGGTTCGAGGCGTCTGCCGCCTCAATTCAAAAAAATACTAGCGTACTCCGTAGCTTGCGAACTCCTGAACAATGTTCGGGTCCATCGCCTTGGCATTGGCGATGTCGAGCGCGCCTTCCTGCGCCGAGCCGTTGCGCTGCTTGGCAATCCCGCGGCCAAAGAGCGAGGAGGTCAGGCGCGGGTTGATCTTCAGGGCTGCGTCGAAATCGGCGATGGCGTTCTTGACCGCTCCCGATTTCAGATTGACGAGCCCCCGGCTGTCCAGCGCATCGACGAAATTCGGCCGCAGCCGCAGCGCCTCGTTGCAATCCTTCAGCGCGCCCTGGAGGTCGCCGACCACGGTGCGGGTCCAGCAGCGGTTGTTCAGCGCCTCGACGTCCTTCGCGTTGATCCGAAGCGTCTCGTCGAAATCCTTGATGGCCAAATTGTAAGCGCCCTTGCTGGCATAGACCTGACCGCGCCGGTACAGCGCATTCACGTCATCAGGATTGGCGGCGATCTTGGCCGTCAGGCCCTTGATGGTCGGATCCTCCGCCAGCGCGGCCGCGCTCGGCCCGCTATCCATGCTCGGTGCGGGGGTGGTCTCGGCTGGTTTCACCGGCGGTGGCGCCGGCGGCAAGGCCGCCTCGACCTGCGGTTTCGGTGAGGGCGCCGGTGCCGGAGCAGGAGCCGGTGCTGGAGCAGGTGCCGCTGCCGTGTCCGCCGGCTTTGGCGGCGGAGGCGGTGCGGGCGGAGCCGGCGGCGGGTTGTTGGCGACAACCGGCGGCGATGGCGGCGGTGCCGTCATCGACGGGCGCGATCCGCCGGCGCCCGGAATGAACGAAAAATCCTCGGCGAGCGACGAGGAGATCCACGGCACCTGTTCGCCGCGCGAGGCGCGGGTGACGCCCATCTTGGTGCGGTTCAGCGTCTCCTCGGCCATCAGGTCGGGGACGCGGATCTCCTTCAGGAGCTCCTGGACGAACAGGCTGTGATCGCCGCCCGCGTCCGAGACCACCGAGGCCAGTGCCGCCGAGTACATGACCAGCGTGCCGTTCGGCGCGATGACCGGCGTCAGGCCGGCCGAGAAGCTGCGGAACCGGCGCTCGAAGGGATTGCGCCTGGAGGCGTCGACCAGCGCGATCTTGACGCCCGCGCCGCGGGTATTGAGCTCGCCGAGCACGGTCTCCAGGCTGAAACCGTCGCGGCGGACGTCGGATTCGGTCCAGATCTGCGCGTCGATCGGCAGCATGTAGCTCTGGCGCGCCGACTGGATGCCGAAACCGCTGAAGAAGATCAGCGCCACCGAGCCCGGCTTGATCTTGCCATAGAGCTTGTCGAACGCGCGGCGCATGCCGTCGCCGGTCAGGTTCTCGCCGATTTCAACGGAAAAGCCGTCGCGCTTGAGCTCGTCGGCGACGTCGCGCGCGTCGTTGAGCGGTTCCTTCAGCGGAGCGTCCGCGTCCGGATATTTGGCGTTGCCGATGACCAACGCATAACGGTCACCGGCGGCCAGGGATGGCGCAACCGGGACGAGCGAAACGAGCAAGGGCAGAAGAAAAAGGAAGCGAATTTTCATAATCAGCGCGGTCCAGCCAAAAAGGCGCCGTTACCAGCTTGCGCCGCGGCGACCTTAACTTACGCAATGTGCATTATCAAACCGCGGAAGGGGGGCGTCAACCGCTTGGAGATTCGGCATTATCGCGACAATTGACCGCGATGCATGGGCGCGCCGGGAGGGGAATAAACGGACTGTCACGGTTGTGCTCGGCGCCATCTGGTTCGACTCTGCGGCAGGATGCTGGAGCGGCCGCGACAAAGAAGATGTGAGGGGTCTCACATAGCAGGCTGGACGCTGTCGCAGCCCTCCGGTGTTTGACCTTTGCTGCGGACAATGGCTTGGTGCGCTCGATCGTCCCCGAAGGTCCAACTCAGAAAAGAAAACCATGGGAAACGCCTACGAAATCTACGCCCTGCGTTATGCGACGATGTCGCCACGCACCCCCAACATGAACTTCCTTCAGCCCGACCCGCATGACAGCGCGGCGCAGGATCTCGACTATTTCGTCTGGCTGATCCGAGGGCAGGGCCGCGAGATCCTGGTGGACACCGGTTTCAACGCCGAGGAGGCGAGCGCGCGGGCGCGCAAGCTGACGCTCAATCCGGTCGATGCGCTGGAGCGCTTTGGCGTCGCGGCGTCGAGCGTTCGCGACATTATCGTGACGCATCTGCATTACGACCACGCCGGCAATCTCGATCGCTTCTCGAACGCGCGCTTCCATCTCCAGGAGCGCGAGATGGCTTACGCGACGGGACGCTGCATGTGCAACGGACTGCTGCGACATCCGTTCTCGGTCGAGCACGTCACGCAGATGGTGCGCCATGTCTATGGCGAGCGCGTCAATTTCTATTCCGGCGACGGCGAGATCGCGCCCGGCGTCACCGTGCACCGTGTCGGCGGCCATTCCGACGGCTTGCAGGTGGTCAAGGTCGAGACCGCGCGCGGGCCGGTGGTGCTGGCGTCCGATGCCGCGCATTACTACGCCAATCTGCAGCGCAAGAGCCCGTTCCCCATCGTCTACAATATCGGTGACATGGCGCAGGGCTGGGAGACGATCGAACGCCTCGCCGGTCATCCTGACAGGTTCATTCCCGGCCACGATCCGATCGTCACGGAGATCTATCCGCGTGCCAGCGACAAGGTCGATGCCTGGGCGCTGCATTTGCCGCCGTCGCGGTCGTTTGCGAAGTGACGGAATCCGGGGCGTGGTGTCAGCGAGTGCCGGCAGGATCCGCACAAGCAACGATATCGCGGGGAGATTCTAGAGCCGCTGCCTCCGGCGGAGAGAATACCGCCAGGTATCCTCCGTCCCCTGCGAGCTTATATGTGGCAACCTCGCGATAGCCGACGGCGGTCAATTCGCAGCGCAAGAGCTCAATTGGCGTGCCATGCTTCGACGTCGGAAGCTCAAGATCGACAATTCCGACCCGCGCACCCTGCTTCAAGGCGGGCGCGAGATTGTAGAGGAAGGCATAGGGTTGGGCTATCTCGTGATACATGTGCACGAGGATTGCGGCATCCAGCGAGGAAGCGGGCAGACGCGGGTCGTGTGGTTCGCCGAGCGCGAATTGCACGTTCGTCAACTTCAGACGTTCTGTTCGCCTGGCGAGCTCGATGAGGTAATCCCGCGTGACGTCCTGGGCAACGACAGAGCCGGCGGGGCCGACGAGGTGCGAGAGCCTGACCGTGTGGTAGCCGCTGCCTGCTCCAATGTCGCCCACTGTCATACCTGGTTTCAGTTCAAGAGCACGTGCGATTTGACCGGCCTCATTGAGGGCGTCTCGGCGCTCTTCGGCGGCGCGGCGCGGGCTGACGATCCGTGCAACAGGGCGCTGTGGTGAGGGAAACTCGTTTGCAGCGACTCCGGGGGAAGCCAGATAACCTATGTCAGCGGCGTATGCGCGAGTTGCGGCAAACGCCGCAAGTAGCGCCGTTATATAAGCCAGTGCCGTCACGGACCTGCCAAGCTTTCTCAATCGGCCTCCCAAAAGCCGACGTCTGCACCTCTATGAGTACGCGCCCTAATACGCCTCTTTCGCGTCGGCCTCTTCGCTGGTCTGGATCAGGTCGAGGCTCTGTTCGATCTTGCCGAGCAGGGCCGAGAGCTGCTTGCGCTCCTGCGCGGAGAGGCAGGCGAGGATCTCGTCTTCCCGCCGCAGCAATTGCGGGAACAGCTCTTCGTACAGCGCGCGACCTTTCTTCGTCAGTTGCAGGCGGAATTCGCGGCGGTCGGCTTCGTTCTCGACCCGCTCGATCAGCCCCTGGTGCAGCAGCGTGGTCACGGCGCGGCTGATGGTGGATTTGTGCGTGCGGGTGCATTGCGAGACGTACTGCGCGCTACAGGCATCGTTGCGGAAGCCGAGCGTGGCGATCACGCGCCAGGCCGGAATGTCGAGGCCGTGACGCTCCTGATATTCGACCGCAAGCGCGGAACTCACCTCAGCCGCTAGCCGGTTGAGGCGGAACGGCACGAACTTGAACAAATCGAGCCGCGCCTTCGGCCGCAATGAAGCCTCGTCAGCCTCACGTGCCTTCAGCGCGATGTCGCTGGATGTCCTCGCCAAGGCTTGCGCTCCGAATTCCAGTTGACGGCCGGCCGGCTCCGGTCCAAAATAGTTGCACGTGAGACTATCTAGCAGATCAGTCCTCTCTTGACCAGAGCCGAGGTTAGCGCATGGCGCAGGCCAATACGCAGCAGGCCAAAACCCAGTTCGGCTATCGCCGCCACCCCGACCAGGATCGTCCCGGCCAGAGTGCGGCCGAGCATCCCGTGGTGGTCGTCGGCGCGGGGCCGGTGGGGCTGTCGCTCGCGATTGACCTTGCCCAGCGCGGCCAGCGCGTCGTCCTTCTGGATGATGCCGACCGGATCGGCGAAGGCTCGCGCGCGATCTGCTTCTCCAAGCGGTCGCTCGAATATTGGGACCGGCTCGGCGTCGGCGACCGCATGGTCGACAAGGGCGTGGTCTGGAGCGTCGGCCGCATTTTTCATGGCGAGTCGCAGCTTTACCAGTTTAACCTGCTGCCGGAAGACGGTCACAAGCGGCCGGCCTTCATCAACCTCCAGCAATATTACGCCGAGGCCTATCTGGTCGATCGCATCAGCGATCTGCCTGCGATCGACCTCCGCTGGCGCAACAAGGTGACGGCGCTGGAGAGTCGCAACGATTCCGTCGCGCTGACAATCGAAACGCCGGAGGGCGCCTATCGCCTGCACGCGCAATATGTCGTCGCCTGCGACGGCGCGCGCTCCTCGCTGCGGCAGATGGTTGGCGCCGACTTCGCCGGCCAGGTGTTTGAGGACCAGTTCCTGATCGCCGACGTCAAGATGACCGCGGAGTTCCCGACCGAGCGCTGGTTCTGGTTCGATCCGCCGTTTCATGCCGGCCGCTCCGCGCTGCTGCACCGTCAGCCCGACGACGTCTGGCGCATCGATCTCCAGCTCAATCGCTATGCCGATCCCGTCGTCGAGAAGAAGCCGGAGAACGTGCGGCCGCGGATCGCGCGCATGCTCGGTCACGACAAGTTCGAGTTCGAGTGGATCTCGCTCTACAAATTCCAGTGCCGGCGGATGGATCGCTTCCTCCACGGCCGGGTGATTTTTGCGGGCGATTCCGCGCATCAGGTCTCGCCCTTCGGTGCGCGTGGTGCGAACTCGGGCCTCGAAGACGCCGAGAACCTGTCCTGGAAGCTCGATCGCGTGCTGCGCGGCGCCTCGCCCGCGAGCCTGCTCGAAAGCTACCATGTCGAGCGCAGCGGGGCTGCCGACGAGAACATTCGCGAGTCGACCCGCTCGACGGACTTCATGGCGCCGAACTCGCATCAGGAGGCGCGGCTGCGCAAGGCGGTGCTGTCGTTGGCCAAGGAGACGGAGTTCGGCAAGCGCATGGTCAATGGCGGCCGGCTCTCGGTGCCGTGCAGCTACGACTCGCCGCTGTCATCGCCCGATGCGGATGCGTGGCGCGGCGGACCGGCGCCCGGCTGTTCAATGCTCGACGCCCCCGCTGGCGAGCAGGCCTATCTGACGGATGCATTCCGCCGCGGTGGAACAGGCTTCACCTTGCTGTCGTTCAGCAATGGCGCGGCGATCGACGCGCCCGATGGCGTGAAGGATATCCGCATCGGTGGCGAGGGCGGGCTTGCCGATCCCTCGGGCCTCGTCGCAAAGCGCTATGACGCCGAGCCCGGTGCGGCTTATCTGCTCAGGCCCGACGGCTACGTCGCGGCGCGCTTCCGCCACCCGACGCGCAAGGCCATTGCCGCCGCGCTGTCGCGGGCCGAAGGTTTGAATTGAGGATTCGCATGCCGCTTTCAACCAGCTCCAACTTCGCGCGGCCCGACGATGCCTTTCGCGCCATCGTCGAGGCGCACCGCGGCTTCACCGAGGAGCAGAGCGCCGATTTCGACGCGGCACTGGTCCTGATCCTCGCCAACCATATCGGCGACATCGACGTGTTGCGGGAAGCGATCGTGCTCGCGAAGCGGCGCATGACCGACGGCCAGCAGCAACAACAGCAACAACAATAACCCAAAGACCTGAGGATGAATTGATGGCGAAGAACTTCGCATCCACCGGCGATCTCTCCGAAAAGAAGATCACCTTCTCCGAGATCGGCACCGATCTCTATGCCTTCACCGCGGAGGGCGATCCGAACACCGCGATCATCGTCGGTGACGACGGCTGTCTGGTGTTCGACGCGCAGTCGACGCCGGCGATGGCCAACAAGGTGATCGAGCGCGTCAAGACCGTCACCGACAAGCCGGTCAAATATGTCGTGCTGTCGCACTATCACGCCGTGCGCGTGCTGGGCGCCTCCGCCTACAAGGCGCAGGGCATCGTGGCCTCGCAGGAGACCTATCGCCTCATCGAGGAACGCGGCCAGCAGGATTGGGATTCCGAATATGGCCGCTTCCCGCGCCTGTTCCAGGATGCCGCGAGCATTCCCGGCCTGACCTGGCCGACGCTGACCTTCGAAGGCGAGATGTCGATCTATCTGGGAAAACGCGAAGTGCGCCTGATGCAGTTAGGGGCCGGCCACACCTCCGGCGACATCGTCGCCTGGGTGCCGGATGCCGAAGTGATGTTCTCCGGCGACCTCATCGAATATCACTCGGCCTGCTATTGCGGTGACGCGCATTTGCGCGAATGGCCGCTGACGCTGAACGAGATCCGCAACTTCAATCCCAAGGCGATCGCGCCGGGCCGCGGCGATGCGCTGAAGGGCACAGCCACGGTGCGCGAAGCCATCGCGATGACGCGCGACTTCGTCACCTCGCTCTACGGCGCGGCCGAAATCTCCGTCGCCAGGGGGCGCACGCTGAAGGAATCGATGGCGGCGACGCGCGAAGTCATGGATCCGAAATTCCACAGCTTCGCCATCTACGAGCACTGCCTGCCGTTCAACGTCTCGCGCGCCTATGACGAGGCGTCGGGGATCGACGACCCCGTGATCTGGACCGATAAGCGCGACCAGGAAATGTGGGCCGCCCTGCAAGGAGGAGGATAGTCATGAACGTCAACACCTCGCCTGATCAGATCATTCGCAGCTCGGCGCAGGTCACGCCGGGCTACATGTCCGGCTTCGGCAACAGCTTCGAGACCGAGGCGCTGCCGGGCGCGCTGCCGATCGGGCGCAACTCGCCGCAGCGCTGCGCCTACGGGCTCTATGCCGAGCAGCTTTCCGGCTCGCCATTCACCGCGCCGCGCGGCACCAATGAGCGCTCCTGGCTCTATCGCATCCGTCCCTCGGTGAAGCATTCCGGCCGGTTCGAGAAGGCCGATGCCGGCCTGTGGCGCTCGGCGCCCTGCCATGAATACGATTTACCGATCGCGCAGCTGCGCTGGGACCCGGCGCCGATCCCGAAGGAGGACATGACCTTCCTTCAGGGCGTGCAGACCATGACGACCGCCGGCGACGTCAACACGCAGGCCGGCATGGCCGCGCATGTCTACCTCATCACCAGTTCGATGGTGGACCAGCACTTCTACAATGCCGACGGCGAGCTGATGTTCGTGCTCCAGCAGGGCAACCTGCGCGTCGTCACCGAGTTTGGCCGTATCGACGCCGAGCCCGGCGAGATCGTGGTGATCCCGCGCGGCGTCAAATTCCGCGTCGAGATTCCGAACGGTCCTGCGCGCGGCTATCTCTGCGAAAATTACGGCGGCGCCTTCACGCTGCCGGAGCGCGGGCCGATCGGCGCCAATTGCCTCGCCAACGCGCGCGACTTTCTCACCCCGGTCGCGCATTACGAGGACAAGGACACGCCGACCGAACTCTACGTGAAATGGGGCGGATCGCTGTTCAAGACCACGTTGCCACATTCGCCGATCGACGTCGTGGCCTGGCACGGCAATTACGCGCCTTACAAATACGATCTGCGCACCTTCTCTCCGGTCGGCGCGATCGGCTTCGATCATCCCGATCCCTCGATCTTCACAGTGCTGACCTCGCCGTCGGAGACCGCGGGCACCGCGAACATCGACTTCGTGATCTTCCCCGAGCGCTGGATGGTGGCCGACAACACCTTCCGCCCGCCCTGGTATCACATGAACATCATGAGCGAGTTCATGGGCCTGATCTACGGCGTCTACGATGCCAAGCCGCAGGGTTTTGTCCCGGGCGGAATCAGCCTGCACAATTGCATGCTGCCGCACGGCCCCGACCGCGATGCCTTCGAGCATGCCAGCAACGGCGAGCTGAAGCCGGTGAAGCTGACCGGCACCATGGCCTTCATGTTCGAGACCCGCTACCCGCAGCGCGTGACAGCGCACGCCGCGAAGTCGTCGACGCTGCAGGACAATTACGCGGATTGCTGGACGGGACTGGAGAAGCGGTTCGATCCGAACAAGCGGTAGTCTTGCTTACCCTCCCCTGGAGGGGGAGGGTCGCTACGCATGCAGCGAAGCGGAATGCGTAGCGGGGTGGGGTGATGGTCTCTCCGCAAGGAACACTGCCCGTGTTGAGAGATCACCCCTCCCCGTCTCATATTTCGCTGCGCTCAATATGAGCCGACCCTCCCCCTCCAGGGGAGGGTGACAGAAGTTCAGCACCAGAATTCGTATGGCAGGAAACATGCCCCACCCCAACGACCCCAGCCTCCGCTCCTTCATCGAGGTCGATCCCGCCTCCGACTTCCCGATCCAGAACCTGCCCTATGGCGTGTTCTCGACCTCGGCCAATCCGACGCCGCGCGTCGGTGTCGCGATCGGTAACTACGTGTTCGATCTCTGGGCGCTCGAGCAGGATTGCCGTCTCGACGTCGGCCCGCTCGGGGTGTTCTCCGGCCCCTCGCTCAATCCGTTCATGACGCTGGGACCGAAGATCTGGACGAAGACACGCGCGCGGATCAGCGAGCTACTGCGTCATGATCATCCGGAGCTGCGTGACAATGAGGAGCTGCGCAAGCAGGCCCTGGTGCTGATGCGCGATGCAAAATTGCATCTGCCGTTCGCAGTGTCCGGCTATACCGATTTCTATTCGTCGAAGGAGCACGCTACCAATGTCGGCGTGATGTTCCGCGGCAAGGACAACGCGCTGCAGCCGAACTGGCTGCACATGCCGATCGCCTATAACGGCCGTGCCTCGACCGTCGTGGTCTCGGGAACGAAGGTGAAGCGGCCGCGCGGGCAGTTGAAGCCGCCGAATGTCGAGCTGCCGAGCTTCGGGCCGTGCAAGCGGCTCGATTTCGAGCTGGAGATGGGCGTCGTGGTCGGCCAGCCATCGCCGATGGGCGGTATGCTGACCGAGCAACAGGCCGAGGAGATGATCTTCGGTCTCGTGCTGCTCAACGACTGGAGCGCGCGCGACATCCAGCAATGGGAATATGTGCCGCTCGGCCCGTTCCTGGCAAAGGCGTTCGCGACCTCGATCAGCCCGTGGGTGGTGACGCGCGAGGCGCTGGAGCCGTTCCGGCTGGGGGGGCCGGAGCAGGAGCCGGTGCCGCTGGATTATCTCAAGCAGGCGAAGCCGCAGAACTATGATCTCGAACTCGACGTCTCCTTGCGCGCGGCCGGCGCCAATGCGCACGCCGGCATCAGCCGCACCAATTTCAAATACATGTACTGGTCCTCGGTGCAGCAGCTCATGCACCACGCCTCCAGCGGTTGCGCGATGAATGTCGGCGATCTCCTTGGGTCCGGCACGATCTCCGGCCCGGAGAAGAACCAGCGCGGCAGCCTGTTGGAGATCAGCTGGAACGGCACCGAGCCGGTGGAATTGCCCGGCGGCGCCAAGCGCTCGTTTTTGGAAGACGGCGACAGCCTCGTCATGCGCGGCTGGTGCCAGGGCAGTGGCTACCGGGTCGGGTTCGGGGAGGTCGAGGGGACGATTTTGGCGGCGGAGTAGCCGCGCGTTCCGGTGTCGTAGGGTGGGCAAAGCGAAGCGTGCCCACCATCACGATCGCGCTTGCGGAGACATGGTGGGCACGGCGCAAGGGCGCCTTTGCCCACCCTACGAAGTCACCGCCTCTCCGGCGGCACATCCCGCACCCGCGCGCAATGCGCCGCGACATCCTCCGGGCTGTATTTCAAATGCACCCGCTTGTCGGACGGCACGTGTTTGGTGACGCACACGCCCGGCCGCCATTCCTGCGTCGGCCTGATCGGGCGCGGCGCAAAGCCGCCGCCGCAATTCGGGCAGACGTTGGAGAGTTTCGTCTCGACGCAATCCGCACAGAACGTGCATTCATAGGAGCAGATCCGCGCGTCCGTTGCATTAGGCGGCAGGTCGCGGTCGCAATATTCGCAGTTCGGTCGAAGCTGGAGGGCCATGGCAGAATCTCCGCAGATTGGCTTGATCATCGCAGACGGCGCGTGAAGCGCGAATGCCGTAGTTCCCTCGATTTCAGCCAGCCTTCAAATCCTTCAGCGGCAGCCGCGAGCTTTCCTTGAGCCTGTCGAGCACGATCGAGGAGCGCACATGCGCCACGCTCTGGTGCGGCATCAGCACGTCGTTGACGAGATTGGAGAGACCCTTGAGATCGCGCAGCACGGCTTTGAGCACGTAATCGGCGTCGCCCGTCAGCGAATAAGCTTCCTGGATCTCGTCGATGCGGTTGACCAAGGCGCGGAAGCGTTTCGAATTGTCCGGCGAGTGGGTCGCGAGCCCCACCTGGATAAAGGCGATCACACCGAAGCCCAGCGCTTCGCTGGAGAGATCGGCGTGATAGCCCGAGATCACCTTCTCCTCCTCCAGCCGCATCCGCCGCCGCGAGCATTGCGAGGCCGAGAGACCCGCGAGATCGGCGAGCTCCTGGTTGGTGAGGCGGCCGTCGTCCTGGAGCGCGTCCAGGATCTTGAGGTCGAATGCGTCTACGGAGATCATGCGTCATTTATCCATTTCATGCACAGACCGTGCATATGATAGCCAAAATGCGCCCCGTTTGCACGCTCATTGCACGCCCGATGAAGGATAGTTCATGGCAGCAGCAATTGGAGAGCACCATGGGTCCGTTTCCGCACGATGCACCGCCGGCCACCGTCACCGCCGACAATCCGATGGGCACCGACGGGTTCGAGTTCGTCGAATATGCGCATCCCAATCCGGAAGAGCTGCACGCGTTGTTCAAGTTGATGGGCTATGCGCCCGTCGCCCGCCACAAGAGCAAGAAGATCACGGTCTACCGCCAGGGCGACATCAACTATCTCGTCAACGAGGAGCCCGGCACCCACGGCTTCGACTTCGTCGCCGCGCACGGCCCCTGCGCGCCGTCGATGGCGTTTCGCATGGTCGATGCGAAGGCGGCCTATGACCGTGCGATCGCGCTCGGCGCCGAACCTGCCGATGTGTCGTCGGTGCAGAAGACGCTTGATGTACCCGCGATCAAGGGCATCGGCGGCAGCCTGCTCTATTTCGTCGATTGCTACGGCGCCAAGGGCTCGGCTTATGATGCCGAGTTCGAGTGGTTGGGGGCACGCGATCCCAAGCCGGTCGGCGCCGGCCTGTTCTATCTCGATCATCTCACCCACAACGTCCATCGCGGCCGCATGGATGTGTGGACGGGCTTCTACCAAAAGCTGTTCAACTTCCGCCAGATCCGCTTCTTCGACATCGAGGGCCGCGCCTCCGGCCTGTTCTCGCGCGCGCTGACGAGCCCGGACGGCAAGATCCGGATTCCGATCAACGAGGACGCCGGCGAGTCCGGCCAGATCGAGGAATATCTCAATATCTATCGCGGCGAGGGCATCCAGCACATCGCCTGCGGCTGCCGCGATATCCACGCCGCCATCGAAGGCCTGCGCGAAGCCGGCCTGCCCTTCATGCCGTCACCGCCGGAGACCTATTTCGAGCGGATCGATGCGCGCCTGCCGAAGCACGGCGAGGACGTCGCGCGGCTCCGGACCAACGGCATCCTGATCGATGGTGAGGGCGTGGTCGATGGCGGTCAGACCAAGGTGCTGCTGCAGATCTTCTCCGCCAACGCGATCGGCCCGATCTTCTTCGAGTTCATCCAGCGCAAGGGTGACGATGGTTTTGGCGAGGGCAACTTCAAGGCCCTGTTCGAATCGATCGAGGAGGATCAGATCCGGCGCGGCGTGTTGAAGGTGGATACGGCGGCGTAGGTCGCTGCGTTCGGGCACACTGCCGTAGGGTGGGCAAAGCGCAAGCGTGCCCACCACTTTTATCAGGATTGTGGAGAGATGGTGGGCACGGCGCTTCGCGCCTTTGCCCACCCTACGCGATCTTTGCCGAGGCTAGATCTACCTCTTCCACGCAGCCATCACCGCACCAATCTCCGCGCCCTCCGGCTCCCGCACCGCCGACGGCGTGCGTGAGAACCGCGGCGCGGGCGCGGGCTGCTTCACGCCGTGGCGTTCGAGGAAGACGTTGCGGGCGACCATGTGCGGATGCTCGGTCGCTTCCGACATGGTGAGCACCGGCGCGAAGCAGATGTCGGTGCCTTCCATGATCCTGCACCAGTCCTCGCGGGTCTTGCTCCTAAACACGGCCTGCAATTTCTGCTTCAGCGCGGGCCAGGCCTTGGGGTTCATCTGCGCGTCGAAGTCGGCATCGGTCAGGCCCGCGTGCTCGCGCAGCAGCGCGTAGAACTGCGGTTCGATCGAGCCGATCGAGACGAAGTGCCCGCAGGCACATTCATAGACGCCGTAGAAATGTGCGCCGCCGTCGAGGAAGTTCTGGTTGCGCCCCTCGCTCCAGCGGCCGATCGTCTTCATGTCGAAGAAGAACGACATCAGCGATGCCGCGCCGTCGCACATCGCGGCGTCCACGACCTGGCCCTTGCCGGACCTTTGCGCTTCGAGGAGGGCGGCGAGAACGCCGACGACGAGATAGAGCGCGCCACCGCCGAAATCGCCGACCAAATTGAGCGGCGGCACCGGGGCTTCCTTGGTGCCGATCGCGGCCAGCGCGCCGGTGATCGAGATGTAATTGATGTCGTGGCCGGCGGCGTTGGCGAGCGGGCCTTCCTGGCCCCAGCCGGTCATGCGGCCGTAGACGAGTTTGGGATTGCGCGCGAGCACGACGTCGGGCCCGAGTCCAAGCCGCTCCATCACGCCGGGACGAAAGCCCTCGACCAGCGCGTCGGCGCTGGCAAGCAGGTCGAGCACCTCTGCGATCGCCGCCTTGTCCTTGAGGTCGAGCTCGATCACCTTGCGGCCGCGGCCCGCGACCGACTTCATGCTCTTCTTCGCACCGACGCGATCGAGCGTGACGACATCGGCGCCCATGTCGGCGAGCATCATGCAGGCGAATGGGCCGGGTCCGATGCCGGCGAATTCGACGACACGGAAACCCGAGAGCGGGCCGGAGGTGCGGACGGAGGAGGTGGGCGCTGGTTTATCGAGCACGTTGTTGTTTCCTCGGGTCGCCGGCGAATTCCGGTGGTCCGGCAATCGCCTTTGACGTTCCTCTTTGGGGGCGAGTTAATTGGCTGATTAACTTTTCTCGCCTTCATGTCCGCGAGGCAAGCGGTTTTCATGCATGGGCGCATAATAAAAGCGGCGCGCATTGCTGCGCGCCGCGGAAGATTTGTGTTGAGGCGCTAAGGCGCGACGCGCTGTCGCGCTTTATCGACGCGATCAGCCCGCGGCGGCCACCGCGCGCTGCGCCATCACCTTGACGAGGTTGGCGCGGTATTCGGCCGTGCCGTGGATATCGGCCAGCAATCCGCTCGCCGGAATGCTGACATTGTCGAGCGCCGACGGCGACCAGTTCGCCTTCAGCGCGGCTTCGATCGCGGGGACCCGCATCACGCCGCTCTGCGAGGCGCCGGTGGCGGCAACACGGATCTCGCCCGACTTCGTCTGCGCGACGAACACGGCGGTCAGCGCGAAGCGTGAGGCCGGATGCCGCATCTTTTCGTAGCCCGCCTTCGCCGGCACCGGGAACGACACTGCGGTGATGATCTCGCCGTCTTCCAGCGCCGTCGTGAACAGGCCCTGGAAGAAGTCCTCGGCCGAGATCGACCGCTTGTTGGTCTTGACGGTGGCACCGAGCGCCAGCAGCGCGGCCGGATAATCCGCGGCGGGATCGTTGTTGGCGATCGAGCCGCCGATCGTGCCGCGATAACGCACGGCGGGATCGCCGAGCACCGAGGTGAGATAGGCGATCGCGGGGATCGCCTTCTTCACATCGGCATTCTGCATGATGTCGAAATAGGTCGTGCCGGCCTTGATGGTCAGCACGTCGCCCGAGAGCTCGACGCCCTGCAGCTCCTTGATCTTGCCGAGGTCGATCACGTCGGACGGGCTGGCGAGCCGCTGCTTCATGACCGGCAGCAAGGTCTGGCCGCCGGCGAGGAATTTCGCCTCACTGCTCTTGCCGAACAGGGCGACGGCCTCGTCGACCGAGGAGGGGCGATGATAAGTGGTCTGGTACATCTTGTTGCTCCTCTCAGGCCGCGTGGATCGTGCGCCACACCCGATCCGGGGTTGCGGGCATTTCCAGGTTGTTCTTGCCGATCGCATCCGTGATCGCATTGATCACGGCCGCAGAGGCGCCGATCGCGCCGGCCTCACCGCAGCCCTTGATGCCCAGGGGATTGCCCGGGCACAGCGTCGTGGTGTGGGAGAGATTGAACGAGGGCAGGTCGTCGGCGCGCGGCATGGAGTAGTCCATGAACGAGGCCGTGACGGGCTGGCCGTTGGCATCGTAGATGGCGTGCTCGAGCAGCGCCTGCCCGATGCCCTGGGCAAGGCCGCCATGGACCTGTCCCTCGACGATCATCGGGTTGATCAGCCGGCCGAAATCGTCAGCCGCGACGAAGTTGATGAAGGAGGTCTTGCCCGTGCCGGGATCGACCTCGAGCTCGCAGATGTAGGCGCCGGCCGGGAAGGTGAAGTTGGTCGGATCGTAGAAGGCGCTTTCCTTCAGGCCCGGCTCCATCCCGTCAGGCAGATTGTGCGCGGTGTAGGCCGCGAGCGCGACCATCGGGAAGGCGATCGCCTTGTCGGTGCCGGCGACCTTGAACTCGCCGTTCTCGATGACGATGTCACCCTCGGACGCTTCGAGCGCATGCGCTGCAATCTTCTTGGCCTTGGACTCCATCTTCTCCATCGCCTTCAGGATCGCGGTGAGACCGACGGCCGCGGAGCGCGAGCCGTAGGTGCCCATGCCGAACTGCACCTTGTCGGTGTCGCCATGGACGATCGAGACCTGGCTGATGGGAACGCCCAGGCGCTCCGCGACGAGCTGGCAGAACGTGGTCTCGTGACCCTGGCCGTGGCTGTGCGAGCCCGTCAGGATCTCGATGGTGCCGACCGGGTTGACCCGCACTTCGGCGGATTCCCATAAGCCGACGCCGGCGCCGAGGCTGCCGACGGCCTTCGACGGCGCGATGCCGCAGGCCTCGATGTAGCAGGACACGCCGATGCCGCGCAGCTTGCCGTCCGCCTTCGCCTTGGCCTTGCGGGCTGCGAAGCCGGCATAGTCGATCGCCTTCATCGCGGCGTCGAGCGAGGCGTTAAAGTCGCCGGTGTCATAGGCCATGATGACAGGCGTCTGGTGCGGGAACTGGGTGATGAAGTTGCTCCGGCGCAGTGCTGCCGGATCGACCTTGAGCTGCCGCGCCGCCGTCTCCATCAACCGTTCGATCAAATAGCTCGCCTCGGGGCGGCCTGCGCCGCGATAGGCGTCGACCGGCGTGGTGTTGGTGTAGACCCCGACCACCTCGGCATGGATCGCCGGGATGTTGTACTGGCCCGACAGCAGCGTGGCGTAGAGATAGGTCGGGACCGACGAGGAAAACAGCGACATGTAGGCGCCGAAATTGGCGTAGGTCTTCACCTTCAAGCCGGTGATCTTGTTGTTGGCATCGAACGCCATCTCAGCATGGGTGACGTGGTCGCGGCCATGCGCATCGGTGAGGAAGGCCTCGGTGCGGTCGCCGGTCCATTTTACCGGACGGCCGACCTTCTTCGAGGCCCACAGCGCCACCATCTCCTCGGGATAGATGAAGATTTTTGAGCCGAAGCCGCCGCCGACGTCGGGGGCGATCACGCGCAGCTTGTGCTCGGGAGCGATGTTGTAGAACGCCGACAGCACGAGGCGGGCGACGTGAGGGTTCTGCGAGGTCGTATAGAGCGTGAAGTGCTCTTCCGCCGCGTCATAGTCGGCGATCGCCGCGCGCGGCTCCATCGCGTTCGGGGCGAGGCGGTTGTTGGTGACGTCGAGCTTGACCACATTGGCGGCCTTGGCGAAGGCGGCATCCGTCGCGCCCTCGTCGCCGATCACCCAGTCATAGACCTGGTTGCCGGGGGCTTCGGGGTGAAGCTGGGCTGCGCCGGCCTTGATCGCGGCATGGATATCGGCGACTGCCGGCAGCTCTTGATAATCCACGACCACGGCTTCGGCCGCGTCGCGCGCGAGGTTCTTGCTGTCGGCGATCACGACCGCGACGGCCTGACCGACGAAGCGCACGGTTTCCGGCGCCATCGCCGGCCATGCGCCCATCTTCATCGGGCTGCCGTCCTTGGAGGTGATGGCCCAGCCGCAGATGAGATTGCCGACCTTGTCGTCGACGATCTGCTGTCCCGTGAGCACGGCGACCACGCCCGGCATGTTGAGCGCGGCGGATGAATCGATCTTCTTCACCTTGGCATGCGCATGCGGGCTTCTGATGAAATGGGCATGGGTCATGCCCTGCAATTTGATGTCGTCGACGTAACGGCCTTTGCCGGTAATGAAACGCTTGTCTTCCTTGCGCACGACGCGCGCGCCGATGCCTTCAACACCCATGTCTGGTCCTCCCGACCGGAAGTTTCTTTGACTGCGCTTTCCCTCGAAAGCGGCAGCGGTGGTTCTTTATTCGAGGCGCGCCGATTTACTCGGCCGCCTGCGAGACCTTCATGCGCCCGGCTGCGTCCAGCACGGCCTTGACGATGTTGTGGTAGCCGGTGCAGCGGCAGATATTGCCTTCGAGCTCTTGGCGCACGGTGGGCTCGTCGAGCTGGCCGCCATGGCGGTGCACGATGTCGATCGCCGACATGATCATGCCCGGCGTGCAATAGCCGCATTGCAGGCCGTGATTGTCGCGGAAGGCGGCCTGCATAGGGTGCAGCTCGTCGCCCTTGGCGATGCCTTCGATGGTGGTGACGCTGGCGCCGTCGGCCTGGCCCACCAGCATGGTGCAGGATTTCACCGCCCGGCCGTCCACGTGTACGACGCAGGCGCCGCACTGGCTGGTGTCGCAGCCGACATGGGTCCCGGTGAGATTGAGGTGATCCCGCAGGAGCTGGACCAGCAGCGTGCGGTCCTCGACGTCGACGGCAACGGCCTTGCCGTTCACCGTCAGTTTGACTGTAGACACGGAACATACCTCCCCGGATTGATTTTGATTGTTTCTAATTAGAGACCGCCGCCCCCTGACATTGCAACTAGGATTTTGGTCACGCCGGTCATGGAAAAGTCATCGATCCTGACGAGCGGGCAATGACTTGGGCCGGCGAAGCGGGTCGACCGCCGCAAAATGGTCGGCCCAAGTGGGATGCCAGCCGTCATCCCATCCGGCCGGCTTTTGGCCGACAAAGCCGGAAATTGCGCAGGTGCGGCGAATTTACCGCCCTTTATCCATTCTGCCCTAGTTTTGCGCATCCGGGTCTGGAGGCGGGGCGCCTCCGGATCACGGCTGAATAGAAAATGGGGGTTGGAATGTCCGGGCGTATCGCGTCGCCGTCGAAGCGTACAATATTTCCGACCCTCCGGTTCCGCGCCAAGATCATCCTCGGCTTCGCCGCGGTGCTGGTGATCTCCGCCGGCAGCATGGCTTTCTCTTATTTCGGCTTCGAGCGGGTCTCGGCCGGGGTCGGGTCCTACCGCAGCAGCGTCACCGAGGCCGATCTCGCCCGCAACATCGACCGCGAGCTGCTCGCCTACCGCTCGGCCGTCCGTTATTTCGTCGTCACCGGCAAGGAGGACGATGCCAAGGCAGCGCTGGACGCCGAGACCGGCCTGAAGAGCGCCATCGATCAGGCGGTCAAGAGTGCCCAGAAGCCGGCGCGGCAGGAGGGCCTCAACAAGCTCGCCAAGGAATTCTCCAACTTCTCTGCGACCTTCGCAAAGGTCCTCCAGGCCAAGCGCGACAGCGCGCTGCTGGTGCAGAACCAGCTGACGCGCCAAGCCAATCTCCTGAAGTACAAGCTTGACGATATCGGCAACAACGCCTCCGATTCCGAGGCGCAGTCGATCGAGTTCGGCACCAAGCAGGTCAACGCCCAGTTCCAGACCGCGAGCGCCGCAGCCACCAATTTCGTGCTGACGTCCGACCAGGCGATCGCGACCAGCGCGCTGGCGCGGCTGAAATTCGTCGAGAACTCGCTCGGCGCGGTCTATTCCATGGACGACAAGATCGTCGCCGGCCTGAAGGACGCCAAGACCATCCTCGTGGCCTATCGCGAAGCGCTGGAGAAGCTGATCGCGAATGCCAAGATGGTCGACGAACTCGTCACCGAGATGAGCGGTTCGGCCGGCGCGATCCTGCAAGGCGCCACCGCCATGAAGGCGGACCTCGTCGCCGAACAGCAGCGGCTGGAATCGGAGTCGGAAGCGACCATCGGGCAGACCGAGCATCTGGTGCTGATGCTGGCCGTCGGCGGCACGCTGCTCGGCGCGATCCTCGCCTTCCTGCTCGGCACCGGCATCTCGCGTCCGATGATCGCGATGTGCAAGGCGATGCGCGAGCTCGCGTCGGGCAATTTCGACGTCGTGCTGCCGGGCCTCGGCCGCAAGGACGAGATCGGCGAGATGGCCGGCGCGGTCGAGGAATTCAAGGTTCAGGCCGTGGCCAAGGCCGAGCGCGACGCCGCCGCCAGCGAAGCCCAGAACAAGGAACTGGCCACCGCACGCCGTTCCGAGCTGATTCGCTTCGCCGATGATTTTGAAAGCGCGGTCGGTGCCATCGTGTCGAACGTGTCGGCTTCCGCCGTGCAGCTCGAATCGGCGGCTTCCACACTGACCCGAACCGCCGAAACCACGCAGACCCTGTCGAGCCAGGTTGCCGGCGTGTCCGAGCAGGCCTCCAGCAACATGCAGTCGGTCGCAACCGCGACGGAAGAGCTTTCGGCCTCCGTCGAGGAGATCGGCCGCCAGGTCCGCGATTCCAGCCGCATTGCCGAAGCTGCGGTGGTCCAGGCCAAGGAAACCGACGGCCGGATCGGCAAGCTCTCGCACGCCGCCCAGCAGATCGGCGAAGTGGTTAAGCTGATCACCGCGATCGCCGAGCAGACCAATCTTCTGGCGCTCAACGCCACCATCGAGGCGGCGCGCGCGGGCGAGGCCGGCCGCGGCTTTGCCGTGGTCGCCAGCGAAGTGAAGTCGCTGGCCAGCCAGACCGCGAAGGCCACCGACGAGATTTCCTCGCACATCGCGGGCATGCAGGGTGCGACGGCCGAGTCGGTCGCCGCGATCAAGGAGATCGGCGCCACCATCGGCAAGATCTCGTCGATCTCGACCTCGATCGCGAGCGCGGTGGAAGAGCAGGGCGCCGCGACGCAGGAGATTGCCCGCAGCGTCCAGACCGTCGCGCAGGGCACCCAGACCGCCGCCACCGACATCGGCCAGGTCAACCGTGGCGCCGCCGAAACCGGCTCGGCCTCGGAGGAGGTCCTGAATTCGGCCAAAACCCTGTCCAGCGAAAGCACCCGCCTGCGCGCCGAGCTCGATCGCTTCATGGGGAATATCCGGGCGGCGTAGCTGCGCTACGCCTGAGGCCCTCGCGGCCGCGCCATCCTCCGCTGTCGTCCCGGCGAACCTCGCTACGCTTGTGCGGGATGACGAGCGGAGAGGACCTGGGCCCGCGTCACCGAACCGCAAGTTGCGGTGCCCCACATTTACCGCCGCTTATCCTTTGCACTCTACCGTGCTCACGAGTCAGGAAGCGGGCTGCTTCCGGGCTGCGCCTAGTTTTCCGCGAATGGAATGGGGTGGGGAATGCCCGTCAAGTCGACGCCGAACACATCGAAGCTCTTCACCCTGCGTTTTCGTGCAAAAATCATCCTCGGCTTCGTGGCGGTGCTGGCCATCCTCGCCGTCAGCATGGCTTTCGCCTATTTCGGCTTCGAGCGGATCCAGGCCGCCGTGGCCTCCTACCGGGCCAGCGTGTCGGAAGCGGACCTCGCGCGGACCGTGGACCGCGAGCTGATCGCCTATCAGGGACTGGCGCGGGCCTATACGCTGACGGGCGCGACCGATGACGAGACCGCGGCCAAGGCCGCCGAAGAGAATCTGAAGGGCGCGATCGCCAAGTCGGTGGCGGCCACGACCAGCGCGGCGCGCCGCGAGCAGGTCGGCAAGCTCGAGGCCGAATTCCAGCGCTTCACCAAGGTGTTCGGTGAGATCATCACGCTGACGCGCGAGAACAACAAGATCGCCGCCGACGAGCTCAACAGCGTCGGCAACAAGATCCGTTTCAAGTTCGACGATCTCGCCGATACGGCCGCGCTGGCGGGCCTGAACTCGGTTCAGACCACCGCCAAGGACGTCACCTCGCAATATCTCGCGGTCTCCACCTCGGTCAGCGCCTTCGTCGCCAAGCCGGAGCCGAAGACCGCCGACGGCGTGATCGCCCGCATCAAGTTTTTGGAGACCCTGCTGGTCTCGATCTATGCCAATGACCAGAAGATCACCGACCGCGTCACCGAGATCGGCAACCTGCTGAAGCAGTACCGCACCTCTTTCTCGAAGCTGACCGAGAACGTGAAGATCATCGTCAAGTTGAACGGCGAGATGACCAAGACGGCGGCGGGCATTCTCAAGCTCTCGGCCGAGTTGCGGTCCGATCTGACCTCGGATCAGCAGCGCATCGAAGCGAGCGCCAACTCCACCATCACCGAGACCGAACGGCTGATGCTGATGATGGCGCTCGGCGGCCTCGCCATTGGCGCCGTGCTGGCCCTGATGCTCGGCAACGGCATCTCGCGTCCGATGATCGCGATGTGCAAGGCGATGCGCGAGCTTGCGTCCGGCAATTTCGACGTCGTGCTGCCGGGCCTGGGCCGCAAGGACGAGATCGGCGAGATGGCTGGCGCGGTCGAGGAATTCAAGGTTCAGGCCGTCGCGAAAGCCGAGCGCGACGCCGCCGCCAGCGAAGCCCAGAACCGGGAGCAGGCCGCAAGCCGCCGCTCCGAGCTGATTCGCTTTGCCGACGATTTCGAGAGCGCCGTCGGCGCCATCGTCTCCAACGTCTCGGCCTCGGCCGTGCAGCTCGAATCGGCGGCCTCCACGCTGACCCGCACCGCCGAGACCACGCAGAGCCTGTCGAGCCAGGTCGCCGGTGTCTCCGAGCAGGCCTCCAGCAACATGCAGTCGGTCGCAACCGCCACCGAAGAGCTCTCGGCCTCGGTCGAGGAGATCGGCCGCCAAGTCCGCGATTCCAGCCGAATCGCAGAAAATGCCGTGGTGCAGGCGAAGGAAACCGACGGCCGCATCGGAAAACTCTCCCATGCCGCGCAGCAGATCGGCGAAGTCGTCAAGCTGATCACGGCGATTGCCGAGCAGACCAATCTTCTTGCGCTCAACGCCACCATCGAGGCGGCGCGCGCGGGTGAGGCCGGCCGCGGCTTCGCAGTGGTCGCCAGCGAAGTGAAGTCGCTGGCCAGCCAGACCGCGAAGGCGACCGACGAAATCTCCTCCCACATTACGGGGATGCAGGGCGCGACCGCCGAGTCGGTCGCCGCGATCAAGGAGATCGGCGCGACCATCGGCCAGATCTCGTCGATCTCGACGTCGATTGCGAGCGCCGTCGAGCAGCAGGGCGCCGCAACGCAGGAAATCGCGCGCAGCGTCCAGACCGTTGCGCAGGGCACCCAGACCGCAGCCACCGACATCGGCCAGGTCAACCGCGGCGCCGCCGAAACCGGTTCAGCCTCGGAAGAGGTGCTGAACTCGGCCAAAACGCTGTCATCCGAAAGCACGCGCCTGCGCGCCGAGCTCGATCGCTTCATGGGCAATATCAGGGCCGCGTAAGGCTCGCCGCGCGTCAGGCGCTTGGCGCTTGAAGACCTCGCTATCGCCTCATACTCCGCTGTCGTCCCGGACAAGCGCGCCCTTAGGCGCGCGCCGATCCGGGATCCATACTCCCAGCGGATAGTTGAGACGGACGGTGGTAACTCCAAGTCTTCGCCAAACCACTCCCTGTGGTTATGGTCCCGGATCTGCGCTTCGCTTGTCCGGGACGACGGGGGGTAAAGAGCGCGAGTCTCACTCCCTCCCGAACGTCCGCTTCAACTCCACCTTCGCGCGCTCCAGGTTTTGCGCGAATGTGTCGTCTTTCTGACGTGAGCCATGCGTCAACTCCCAGCGGCTCCATCGGAAACGGACGATCCCAAGCGCTGTTCCCGCGGGAACCCGCCTTTGCCGCAGGCGTTGTCGCAGGTGGCAGGCGGAATGCCGCACCTCCATGATCGGAACGCCCCCGTCCACACCATGTGAACCGGGGCCGCTTCCATTGGTTAGACCCAGCAACGCGATGGAATTGCAGCAAAGCCCAGCGCTGAATTATGGACCTGCAGTCTCTGCGGCGGTCGCGGATGACCGCATCATCGAGACCAGCATTCCCGCGCGGCTCGATGCGCTGCCGTGGAGCGGCTTTCATACCCGCGTCGTGCTGGCGCTCGGGATCACCTGGATCCTCGACGGGCTCGAGGTGACGCTGGCCGGCGCGCTCTCCGGCGCGTTGAAGCAGAGTCCGTCGCTGCAATTCTCCAATCTCGATCTCGGTATCGCCAATTCCGCGTATCTTGCCGGTGCGGTGCTCGGCGCGCTCGGCTTCGGCTGGCTCACCGACCGCATCGGCCGCAAGAAGCTGTTCTTCATCACACTGGCGCTTTATCTCTCCGCGACCGCCGCGACCGCCTTGTCGTGGAATGTCGCGAGTTACGCGCTGTTTCGTTTTCTCACCGGCGCCGGCATCGGCGGCGAATACACTGCGATCAACTCGACGATCCAGGAACTGGTGCCGGCGCGCTATCGCGGCTGGACCGACCTCGTCATCAACGGCAGTTTCTGGATCGGCGCGGCGATGGGCGCGGTGGCGGCCATCGTGCTGCTCGATCCCGCATTGATCGGTCCCGATCTCGGCTGGCGCCTCGCCTATCTCATCGGCGCGACCCTTGGCCTCGTCGTGCTGTTGATGCGGATGTGGATTCCGGAGAGCCCGCGCTGGCTGATGATCCACGGCCGGCCCGACCAGGCCCACGCCATCGTGGACGAGATCGAGCGCTCTGTGATCGGGCATGACCGGCATGCGAGCGATGGCCGCTTCACGAAAATACGCCTGAAGATGCGCGACCACACTCCGATCAGGGAGGTCGTGCACACGCTGTTCTTCGTCTATCGTCAGCGCTCCCTGGTCGGCCTCGTGCTGATGAGCGCGCAGGCGTTCTTCTACAACGCGATCTTCTTCACCTTCGCGCTGGTGCTGACCGACTTCTACGGCATCAGCGCCGAGCATGTCGGCTGGTATCTCCTGCCGTTCGCCGCCGGCAACTTCCTCGGGCCGCTGCTGCTCGGCCGCCTGTTCGACACGCTCGGCCGCCGCGTCATGATCACGTTTACCTACGGCGTATCGGGCGTGCTGCTGGCGCTCTCGGGCTATCTGTTCTCGATCGGCGCGCTGAGCGCGCAGGGGCAGACCATTGCCTGGATGGTGATCTTCTTCTTTGCCTCGCCCGCCGCGAGCGCCGCCTACCTGACCGTCAGCGAGACGTTCCCTCTGGAAGTGCGCGCGCTGGCGATTGCGGTGTTCTACGCAATCGGCACCGGCATCGGCGGCGTGATCGGGCCCGCGCTGTTCGGCGCGCTGATCGACACGGGATCACGCACCAGCGTGTTCGCGGGCTATTTGCTGGGGGCCTTCCTGATGATCGTGGCTGCGATCGTGGCGTGGCGCTACGCCGTCGCCGCGGAACGCAAATCGCTCGAACAAATCGCGCGGCCGCTTGCCTTTATGGAGTAGACTATGAAATCGGAGCTCGCGGAATTGGATCAGAAGCGCCCCATGGTTGACGAAGAAGCGCCCGACGCGGTGCCGGTGCCGCATGCGCTCGTGCCGCATCTCGGCGAGACCGCGATCCTGCTCGACATCGACGGCACGCTGCTCGACCTGATGCCGACGCCGCGCGAGGTGTGGGTGCCGCCGGGCCTGTCGGAAACGCTGAACCTGTTGACCGAGCGCACGTCCGGCGCGCTGGCGATGGTCAGCGGCCGTTCGCTCAACGACATCGACCTGATCTTCGCACCCGACGTGTTTCGCGCGGTCGCCGGTCACGGCGCGGAAATGCGCCTGTCGGTGGGCAATGAGGCCGACGACGTGCATGCGCCGCCGATGGACAAGGAGCTGAAGCGTCGCCTGGCTGCGATTGCAAAGCTCAGCCCCGGCATTCTACTCGAGGACAAGGGCTATTCGCTGGCGCTGCATTATCGTCTCGCGCCGCATGCGGAGAAGGCGATCTTCGAAGCCGTCTCGCTGATCCGCGCCGATCTGCCCAATGCGCCGATCGAGGTGCTGCCCGGCAAGTTCGTTTGCGAGATCAAGCATTCCGGCTTCACCAAGGCCACCGGCGTGCGCGAATTGATGAAGCATGAGCCCTTCAAAGGGCGCCGTCCGATCTTCATTGGCGACGACGTTACCGATGAGACCGTGTTCGCGATCATGCCCGACATGAACGGGCTGTCCTTCTCGGTCGGTCGCCGCGCCATCGGCGTCAACGGCCATTTCGATGAGCCGAAGGATGTGCGCGCGTTCCTCGCGCGTCTGCTCGACGACACAAGGTTGGAATAAGGCACCGACACCTCGGGGCCACATTGTCGCTCGCGTCGTTCGCTTGCGCGCGCAATTCATGCTGGGCAACACAGTCACGAAAACTGACTTTGTTGAGCGAAACCGCCGGGTTCCCAGCAGAAAAACTGGTTCCAACGCATGTGCCTGATTTTGGTTTCATTTCGTACAAATGATGGACAGGAACCATATTGATGAACAGCAGTTAAACGGGTTGGAATGAAGGAGGGGACGACCTGTGAATTTAGTCGTCGTTTCAAATCGAGTTGCGCGCGGTAAACCCAACGAGCCGATGACGGGCGGCTTGGCTGCGGCATTGCTTCCCGTGGTGGAACATTCGGGTGCTATCTGGGTGGGTTCGTCGGGCCGTGTGCGCGACGGCCATCAGAAGGAACCGTTCGCCGAGATCGAAGCGCTTGGGTCGGGTGCGATAGCGACGCTGGATCTGCCGGCGGCGCATTACGGCGGCTATTACGAAGGTTTTGCCAATTCGGCGCTGTGGCCGGCGCTGCATTCGCGCAGCGATCTGATCCGCGTCTCGCGCGACGACTATGTCAGCTATCGCGAGGTCAACGCCTTCATGGCGCGCGCCTTGATGCGCTTCCGGAAAGCGAAAACGGCGTTCTGGGTGCAGGATTATCATTTCCTCGCGCTCGGCGCGGAGCTGCGCGATCTCGGCGTCGATGATCCGATCGGCTTCTTCCTGCACACGCCGTGGCCGGTCGTCGCGGTGATGCAGGGCGTGCCCAATCATCGCGAACTGATCACGGCGATGCTGGCCTACGATCTGCTCGGCTTCCAGACCAATGAGGATTGCCAGAATTTCCTCGGCTATGTCGCGAGTGAACTCGGTCTCGCCGTCGAAGACGGCGTCGCGATCTCGCAGCATGGCCGTACGCGTTGCGAGGTCTTTCCGATCGGCATCGATGCGGAAAAGTTCGCGGCTTACGCGGCGAAATCGGCCTCGCATCCCGACGTGTCGCGGCTGCGCCGCAGTCTCAACGGCGAGCGGCTCGCGATCGGCGTCGACCGGCTCGACTATTCCAAGGGTCTCGTCAATCGCATCAGCGCGTTCGACCGGCTCTGGACCGAGCATCCGCAGTTTGCGCGCAGCATCTCGCTGCTCCAGATCGCCAACCCCTCGCGCGGTGCGATCGAGGCCTATGGCAATCTCCAGAACGAGGTCGCGCGTCTCGTCAGCGACGTCAACGGCCGCCACGGCGAGGTCGACTGGACGCCGATCCGCTACCTGAACAAGGGTTTCAGCCAGGCCGTGCTTGCGGGTCTCTACCGCACCGCGCAGATCGGCGTGGTGACGCCGCTGCATGACGGCATGAATCTCGTCGCCAAGGAATATGTCGCCGCGCAGAACCCGGCCGATCCCGGCGTGCTGGTGCTGTCGAAGTTCGCCGGCGCCGCCAACGAGCTCGAAACGGCGCTGCTGGTCAATCCGCACGATATCGACGGCATGGCCCGCGCGATCGCGGTCGCGGCCGCGATGTCGCTCACCGAGCGCAAGATGCGCTGGGACGCGATGATGAAGACGCTGCGCGGCCACACCATCCAGCAGTGGTCCGCCGACTTCGTTGCCGAGCTGGAGAAGTGCCGGACCGAGAAGGCCGTCGTCGCGCCGCTCGAGACCCAGCCGCCGCAGGCGCTACGCTGGCTGAAGTCGGCGATATCAGGTGTAAGGTTGATTTAAGCTCTCTTGCTCTCCCCGTTCTCGCGGGGAGAGGCGCTCAATAACAATACGACACCCCGTCCAGAATCGCGCATTGCCGCTTGTTCGGCGCGTTGGGATCGTCCAGCGGCACCATGCCCTTGCCCTGGCCGACGAACACGCCGGGTCCGACATGCACCGAGCTCTTGTTGCCGATGATCACGCTCGGATGCGGCGAGGCGCTCGAGCGCGTCCCGTCCGGCCAGATGATGGCATCGCCCGAAAGCACGCCGCGCCGCCCGTCGTCGCAACTCACGTCGACGCCCTGCCGGGTGCAGACCTGTGCGGCGGCCGGCACGGCGAAGGCGGAGCCAAGGGCCGAAATCAGGCCCAGCGCGACGATGGTCTTTTGGATGGTCATGGCGTCCCCGGTCGTGTTTGGCGGTCTTGAGTGAATCGTCGCGCCAAACCCGCTTCCGGTTCAGCCATTGGGCGGTTCCGAGGCGCCAGCCGGCGCCAGATATTGTCTTTCAAATACAATATCTTACGGAAAATTCACCCGATTTACCCGCGGTCTCTTGCAAAATCATCGGCTCCCCTTCAAGAGAGGGCGCTCCGGAGAGATGGCCGAGTGGCTTAAGGCGCACGCTTGGAAAGCGTGTGTGCGGGAAACCGTACCGTGGGTTCGAATCCCACTCTCTCCGCCACCCTTGCAAGAAATCGCGGAAATCAGCCTGACCCTTGATCAGCAAGGGTTTTTTCGGACGGCCGACTGTGCTCTCGGTACACAAGGTCGGTACACATGGTCCACGCATTTGGCACTCCGAAGCGGAATCCGCAAAGCGGCGTCTTCTTCCTGCGCAAGCGCGTTCCAGACCGCCTGAGAAACGCGGTAGGCAAACGCGAGATCAAAATCTCCCTGCGAACCCGCGATCCGGACGTCGCTCGTATCCGTCATCTAGAGTGTCATTCGGCCTGCAATATTGACCCCCTAAGCCGGGGGATCGGCGTCCAAAATTGGCTCTGACGCAATTTTGGTGCAGCTCCGATTATTCTGCACCGATTAGCCTGGCCTGAAGGAGATCGATTTTCCCGCGACCGTACATCTGCCTTCTCACGAGCTTGAGGCGGGTGATCTGACCTTCAGTCTGTCCGTTGGACCAGGGCGAAGTGATTGCCGCCCGAACCGCCGCTTCATCCTTCGTGACGCCGCTGGCGAAGGAAGTCACGAGACTGGCGCGGGCGCGGTCGATCCACGGCGTGAGCCCTGCTTCGGCTCTGCGCCGGATCATCAAGTGGAATTCGGCGATGATCTCGCGAGCCTCGACCAAGGATGGTACGCCAGCTTCGATTGCCGCGACCGTGACGGTCTCTGCTTTCGTGAGCAGATCTCCGCCGATTGTCATGAGGCGCGCGATCGTTCTGGCCGATGGAATCCGCTGAAGGTTTCGTGCGTCGGGCTTTTCAGCCCTTCGTCTGCGGGTCGCCCACTCGCTGATGACGCGGAGCGAGCCTCTGAAGCCACGCGCCGTTAAACGACGCCAAAGTTCAGCCCCGTTTCGGCAGCCGGACGCCCACTGATCGTCGAGCCACGGCAAGTGTAAGTCCAACGAACTTTGCCGGGTCCGGAAGACATCGTGTCGTTCGCCGCGAATCGCCTGCCGTACCAGCTGCCTGCTGTGACCAGTCTGACGCACGATCTGCTTGATAGGTATGCCATTCTTCGACAGAGCCAGGATAGCCGCATTGGTCTCCTCGCGGCGCAGATAACCCTCATACTGGATCCGCTCTGCGGCTGTTAGCAGCTTGGGATCAATCGTGGTCGCGCCGATCACTGTGCGTATCTGGCGCATCGATTTGCGAACGGCATCGAGGAAGGCCCGACTGGCGTTCTCCATCAGATGCCAACGATCTGCAACCTGTACCGCATGCGGTAAGGCTCTTGCTGTCGCTTCGCCATATCCCCCACCACGGTCACGGGCAACGATCGCGATCGTGGGATGAGCAGCGAGCCAGGCTTGGGCAGTTGCGGGCTCCCGATCCGGGAGCAGGGTGACTACTCGGCGCCGCTCCAGGTTGCAGATGATGCTGGCGTATCTGTGGTTGCGCCGCCAGGCCCAATCATCAATGCCGATAACCCTGAGCGGATCAGCTGGCGGACGGCTACGGCGTCGGACCACGCGAAGGAGCGTATCCTTGCTCACCGGCAGCATTAGCCGTTTTGCGAAGCCTGCTGCCGGTCGACCGCCAAGTGCCAGACCGAGGTGATGGACGATAGAGTCCAGCCTTGCCGTGCGTCGCGCCGACGGTGCCAGCACCCCTTCGGCGAAGCGCTCGGTGAAGATTTGGCGCCCGCATAGGACGGCGCCGCAACGGAAGCGACGAGCAATCACCAGAAGCTGTACGATCCGCCCCGAAAGGGGAAGATCAGTCACACGACGCCGGTATCGGCTATGGACGCGTCGGGAAACCGTTCCGCAAGATGGGCACAGACCAATGCTTCCCGACGCCCGGACCGCAATAACAGCCTTATCACCTTCGTAGTACGCACTCTCTACAACAAATCCACTCGGCACCAGACTGGAGCGCTGGAGTGCCTGCTGCATGGCGCTGATTCTCCCCCAAATCAAAGCGCCAGACATCCCTCGAACTGCATCAAAAGTGATGGTGTGGAACGGCCCTTCGAACCGGCATCAAAAGTGCCTAACGTGGTCGCGTTGAGAAGCGCCACAGAGGAAGGACCGTTTCATGGAGAAGCTCATCACAGTGGGTTTGGATTTGGCTAAGTCGATCTTTCAAGTTCACGGCGTCGGTGAAAATGGGGAAGTCTTGGTTCGCCGCACGTTGCGACGATCGCAGGTGCTGCCTTTCTTTCGAGGGCTCCCCTCCTGCTTGGTGGGTATGGAGGCCTGCGCAAGTGCACATCACTGGGCGCGCGAGATCGCGGCGCTGGGGCACTTGGTCCGCATGATGCCGCCAGCCTACGTGAAGCCCTACGTCAAACGAAACAAGACCGACATGGCGGATGCAGAAGCCATTTGTGAGGCGGTCACCCGTCCGACAATGCGGTTCGTACCCATGAAGACTGCCGAACAACAAGCGGCCGGCATGATCTTGCGCGCGCGAGAGATGCTGATGAGACAGCGGAGCCAGACCGCAAATGCTCTGCGAGCTCATATGGCCGAATTGGGCATTATCGCAGGGACAGGCATGGCGAGCGTCACGAAACTCCTGGGGCTGCTCCGGGACAGGGAAGACGATAGGATCCCCGCCACCGCCCGCTTTGCCCTGATCCACTTCGCTGAACAAATTGAGCTACTCACCGTCCGTATAGAGAAGCTTGATAAGGAGATTTTGGTTGCCGTCAGAAAGGACCCCGATGCCAGGCGCCTGATGAGCATTCCAGGTGTTGGTCCTCTCATCGCAGCTACCGTTCGGACATCGGTCTTGGATGCTCGCGGTTTTGCCACTGCACGAGATTTTGCAGCTTGGACGGGACTAACGCCGAGAGCACAGTCGAGCGGTGGGAAAGAAAGGCTTGGGGCGATATCAAAGCGCGGGAATCGGCAGCTACGGACGCTGTTAATCGTCGGTGCGACCTCTATCATCAAGCTGGCGAAGCGAGGCTTGAAAGTTCCGCTCTGGCTTCGGACTATGTTGCAAAGACGGCCGGTCAAAGTTGTATCGGTGGCGCTCGCCAACAAGATCGCGCGCACCATTTGGGCCTTGCTGGTCAGGGGCGGCGTGTATCAGGCGCCAGCCGCAATGCTGAAATCCTAAGCTTAAGAGCTCTCCGGCGGAAGAGGAAAGCTGCCGAGGAGGCGAGGTGCAAATCTGGATGAACCTCGAGTGACGACATTCCCGGCAGCAATCAGACCGCCTGACTCACTGCGCTTCGAGCGCGAGAAATTGATTGGGCGATTGCTTCCGCGGATATCATCGTGGCCAGCGGCCAGGTGCCGCGACTACAGGCCGAACATATGACCGCACCGTCATCCGTTGTTCAAACAGAGAAAGATCTTGCAGCCCGGGCCGTTCCACATATGAGTCAGAGCCAAATTTACAGGCCGATTGACAATCGGCTTCAAAGGGGCCAAGCACTGATCTGCAGAAGGTGGCCGATTTGCTCGGCGGGCCGCGCATCCTGTCGCGCCGCATCACAAGCACCCTCGACGCCCACGAACTGCTGCTGGACGGACTGCCAAGCTCCGCGCTGACCCACTTCGTCCGTCACCTCCTCTTCATTCAAACGGACTCGCTGGAAAAAGCCTTCGGAATGAGTCTTCGCACCTTTCAGCGACGCAAGGACGCTCCGGACAAGCCGCTCAGCCGGGAGCAAAGTGGGCGGACCTGGAAGTTTGCCGAAATCCTGGCCAAGGCCACGGACGGGTTCGGTTCGCAGGAAGAGGCAGAGCAGTGGCTCGAGCGTCCGGCCATCGGTCTTGACCAGCGCCGCCCGATCGACCTGCTTGCCACTCCAGCGGGCATCGAGCTCGTTGAACAATACCTCACACGCCTCGCACACGGCGTCTATGCATGACGCCTTCTGTTGAGCCATTCGGAGGCGGCAAGCTCATCGCTTGGCGCCTCGATCGGGCGCGCTTTGCGTCGTTAGTGGCGAAGACGCATTCCAGGTCGGCGGCCGGTGGAACGGCAAAAGCGTTCGCGTCGTGTATTGCGCGCTTGATCCAGCGACCGCGATCCTCGAAGTGGCGGTTCACAAAGGCTTCAAAGCCAGGCAGAGTTGGATGAGAAGGGACGAAAAAATGAGCCGAAATGAGCTTCGTCAGACCTCCGCCGGTGCGATCGGATCGGACAACGTGTTCGCCGATCTCGGTCTGCCAGACGCGGAAAATCGACTCCTGAAATCGAGACTCGTCGGCAAGATCGGCGAGGTTATCGAGAAGCGCGGTCTAACCCAAGCCGAGGCTGGCCGCATCATGGGTCTCCCCCAACCAAAGGTCTCGGAACTGCGCAACGGACGCGCCACCGACTATAGCCTCGAGCGCCTCTATCGACTGCTCAACAACCTCGGCGTCGGCGTGTCCGTCGTGTTGGAAGAGCTTCCCGACTGGACCAGGGGCGAGGTCTCGGTCCGTGAGTCCGAACCCGCTTCCGAGCGCGAGCCGTCCCACTCGATGGGGATGTGAGGTTGCCCTCATATCCCGTCTAGTCAGCGCGCTGCCGAACTCGATCACGCAGGCGAACATCGACGCCAGCCGATCCTGGGTGCAGCGGCGATTTCGGAATTTCGTCAGCTCGCACGCGAGCCCACACTAAAATACGGATAGCCGAAATATCGAAGAGGGGCAGCTGAAAGATCTTTTGGTCCATCCTGGATGCCGGCCTGCCGAGGTATCGGCGTTCGTCCTCAGCCCGAGACATCCGAAATGAAAAGCCCCGCCGTGCTGGCGGGGCTTTTTGCGTTTCAGGCTAAGGGACCCACTTTGCCCCGATTAGGGACCAACTTGTAGGGGACGCCTTATGGCGGGTGGCTTCGGCATAGTGCTCCGTCGCCGTCGGGACGGTTTCCATCTGGTCGGAGCGGACGGCAATGCGTCTAAATCTCCGGCGAAGCCGCGCCCGGGTCTTCCTTCTCCCCGGTGGCGACGATCTTGAGCGAACCGTCCGGAAGCGGCCGCTGCAGTGCTTTGGCTTCTTCCCAAGGGGCCTGCATCCATATGTCGTACTCTTCGGTCGTCGTAAGGACGACCGGCATTGCTTTGGGATGGACGAGCTTTACCTCGGCATTCGGCTCGCAGGTCAGAAAGCCGAAAACGTCGGCTGTGACCTCGCCTTCCTTCGCCTTGCGCACTGAAGTCCAGTTCGTCCAGATGCCTCCGAACGCGAGCAGCGGGCGGCTCTCATCCGGAGCAAACCACACTGGCGCCTTCTTGCCGTCGATGGTGTCGTATTCGCTGAAGCTGGTGAACGGCACCAGACAGCGATTGTCTGGCCCGAGCCATCGCTTCCAATGCTTGCTGCTGGTGTTGCGGATGTTGGTCGCACCGCTGTCCGGCTCCAGCCGCAGCAGCTCCTTGAAATCCACCGTCTTGCCCTTGGCGTCTAGTTTCTCTGCGCGTTTCCTCGTCGCGTCCATGAGCGCCTGCGCCGAAGAAGGCATGCCCCAACGTGCCATGACGAGCTCGCGTCCCTCGGCCCCGTTGCGAACGATCGGCGCTGGGTAGTCCGGGAAGATGCCCGGCATCGACGGCAGGTTTCCGACGCGGCTGTTCAGCGCCCCGAACAAGCGGCGGATCGCATCTACGTTTTTGGTCATCGAGTAGAGATTGCACACAGTCAGGTCTCCGGAACGGCCAGGCGGGAGCGCGATGCGAGTTGCAGAAGGGTAGCTGAAGGCCGGCGACCTGCTTTGCTACATTTGCTGCAGCGGAGGCGGCTCGCCAAGTCATGGACGAATGTGGTCGGTGGATGGCGCAGCGCCGCTAGGTCGACGTCTCGCCGGGTTTTGCACCGCGAGCACTCGATCTCAAGCCAGGCGTAACCGCCGTTGATGGCCTGATCGACGCTCGGCGATGGGTCGATAGGTCCTCCGTCGGCCCACATCTTCTCATTCCACGATTCGCAGAGCAGCTTGTCGGCCTGCCGGATGAGACCCTCGCCCTTGGCGCGGGCTTCGGCAGACTGGTCGGCGAGAATCGTCGTCATCGTGCGCGCCCTCCCCAATTCCTTGGTGAGCGCCTTGCGGTCGCCGCCGCTGAGCGGCGTCGGGTGATGTTTCGGTGCCATGGCAGCATCCAGTTCCGGCCGCGCCGGCGACTACTCGAACGCAGGCCAGCAGCCGTCTTCCTCGTGGCGCCCGGTCCGCTGCGTGCAGGTATTGTCCAAGAGCCGCCGCCCGACATCCTTCCAGAGCGCCTCACGACCATAGAGTCGGACGGCATCGACCTTCTGAATCTCGACAATCCTGGCGCAGCGCCGGCACCCCACCCTCAGAATATGTTGAGGAATTTGGCTCAGCCGCAGCGCCCCTCCAGAGGGGCCCGACCTGCTCTCTGCGCGAGGGTCGTCCAGAAGCGCCTGCCAGTATTCCGGCGGCAGATCAGCTTCCGGAGCCAATCCGGGCTCCCGAGGCACATTTCTCCCGACGAGAGCGGCCATCTTATCCATCTCCTTCGGGTTCGGCATGCGCCAGCTCGCGGGTCGGTCCGTCATGTCTCAATAGAACATAACAGGAACAAAAGAGTCGATAGCCGGCGTGAAAAATATCCACCTGTGGGCCCGTCCATGCTGTCGGAACCATGCCCTGCCGTTCGTCTTGAATCCGAGCCGTCCCGAACTGGAGTTCTGCGTAACATGGCCCCGAGAGCCAACTGGAAAGGCTTCTTGCGTCTGTCGCTCGTCACCTGTCCGGTGGCTCTCTACCCGGCGACATCGGAATCCGAAAAGATCTCGTTCAATCAACTCAATCGAGCGACCGGTCACCGGATCAAGTACGTGAAGGTCGATGCCGATACCGGAGACGAGGTCGCGAACGAGGACATCGTCAAGGGCTACGAACTCGACAAAGGGCAGTACATCGAGGTCACCAAGGAGGAGCTCGAGGAGCTGGCGCTGGAGTCGACGCGGACCATCGAGATCGACGAGTTCGTCGACAAGGCGGACATCGACCCGCGCTACCTGATCCGTCCGTACTACCTGCGTCCTGACGGCAAGGTCGGTCACGACGCCTTCGCGGTGATGAGGGAGACCATCCGGGAGATGGATAAGGTCGCGATCGGCCGCGTGGTTCTCACCAACCGCGAGCACATTATCGCGCTCGAGCCGTTGGAGAAAGGTCTCGTCGGTACGCTGCTGCGTTACCCCTACGAGGTCCGATCCGAGCAGGAGTACTTCGACGAGATCCAGGACGTCAAAGTCACCAAGGACATGCTCGACCTCGCAAGGCACATCGTTAACCAGAAGACGGGCACGTTCGACCCCGGAAAATTCGAGGATCATTACGAGACCGCGCTGGTCGACCTGATCAACCAGAAGCGTGCAGGCAAGACCATCCGCCCGAAGGAGCGGCCCAAAGGTGAAAACGTGGTCGATCTGATGGAGGCGCTGCGCCAAAGCGTCGGTCGGGAGGCTGCGCCGGCGAAGGCAGCGAAGCCCACCAAGAAGCCGCGCAGGGCGGCGGCGGGCCAGAAAGAGATGTTGATGCCGATCCAAGGCCAGAAGCCGGCGAAGGAAGCTGCGGCGAAGAAACCCGTGACGGGTCAGCGGCGGAAGTCGGCTTAGGCGGTTGATGTCCGGGGCACCGCGGTGCATCAGGAAGCCGCGGCCCAACGCGCGATAAAGTGCTTCAACCGGGCGGTTCGATGACCTTCACCATCGGCATCATCTCGGATACGCACGGCCTGCTCAGGCCGGAGGCTCTTCGCATGCTGGCCCATGTCGACCACATCATTCACGGCGGGGACATCGGTGATCCCGAGATCATCACCGCGCTGCGTAGAATTGCCCCCGTCACGGCGATCAGAGGAAACGTGGATACGGGCGAGTGGGCCACCGAATTTGCCGAAACCGAGTTCGTGCGGCTCGCCGGACGGCTGTTCTACGTTCTGCACGACCTCAACACCTTGCAGGTCGATCCCGTAGCTCAGGGCATCGATGTCGTTGTTTCGGGCCACTCTCACGTGCCGAAGATCACTAACGTCGACGGCGTACTTTACCTGAATCCCGGCAGTGCTGGGCGCCGACGCTTCAAGCTCCCGATCACGCTTGCGCGCCTCGAAATCTTGCCCGACGGTCTGAAACCGATCATCCACGATCTTGAAGTTGGATAGACCGCGCCGCCGCACGTCCAGTCAGGCGAAACTTCCGGTGCCGTTTCGGCCGCCTGGGCGTCGAGCCAGTCGCGGACCGATGGATGCGGTTCGGGCTTCATCGCCTCGGAGACCACATTGGTATTGAGCAAGATCATTCGGCTATTCGGATTATCGCTACCACGTTCACCGGTCATTTGATGATCTTGAGCTTTCTGCCGTCCTCGCTCCTGCATTGAGGACGCTCGATCCACTGGAGGAGCGTATCCTACGGATGATGCACGGCATCGGCCTTAAGCGACAACGCCATCCTCAGGAGAAGACGCCGTTCATCTGGTTTTGGGCTACACCCAGGACAGCCTCCTGTTGCCCTGCCTTCAAGGCGTCCAGGGCGGTCCGTCCGCCGAGCTCCGCGTGCACGGTCCGCAGGAAGCGGTAGACTGTCCACGGCTGTCTGCCCAGTATCTCAAACAGCCTGGGCAAACTAGGCAACGGCAGGCCGGCGTCCGTGACCTGCCAGTTCGGATATCTCACGGCGCGGGTCGCGCCCTGTAGTCCGAGGACTTCGCCCCGGCCGCGTTTAACGTTGACGGTCTCATGGGAAGCGCCGATGAGCGAACCGAAATGGCTCGCGGTCAGCATGTCGTCGCCCTTCAAAATCTCGGCGACCTTGACTTGCCCCCGTTCTCTTGCCGTCGCCAAGGCCGATTCCAGCGCATCACTCTCTGTGACGGGCGCGGCGACAGCTTTCCACGCCGGCCTCAGCCTCGATCAGCGCCGGTTACCCAGTGCCCACGCCTATCCGACCGTTCAACAGTCGGCACGATGTGTTAACGGTCGACCGGGTCGAAACGGCATCGTACCAGCGTCTAAAGTAGCGCACTCGGCTGGAAGAGGCGTTTGGAAAGCGCGGCTCGCTGTCGTGTCTGGAATCAAGGCATCTAAGTCGTTCGGCAGGCTTGGCCGAGCATCTAGGCTCCCGCCACAAAGCCCGCGCGATCCCGCGTGGCTCTCGCAGGAGCGCACCAATGAAGCAACTCAAGGATTTTGCCATCGAAGCTCATGGGGGCCTCGATCGCTGGCGGCAATTCGAGCAGGTCTCTGCCGATCTCATACAGGGGGGCGCCCTGTGGTCTTTGAAGGGGCAGGCGCACACCCTCGCGCAAACCAACGTCACGGTGGGTCTCAAGAAAGAATGGGCTTCGCACGCTCCGTTCGGCGCCGGCAATCGACGCTCCCGCTTCGAGCCAGGCCGCGTCGCTCTGGAAGCTGAGAACGGAACAGTTCTCGAAGAACTGCTCGAGCCGCGCGCAAGCTTCGCCGGCCACACGTTGCAAACGCCATGGACGGAGCTGCAGCTCGCCTACTTCGCCGGCTGCGCCATGTGGACCTATCTGAACATGCCATTCCTGCTTGCGTGGCCGGGAGTCGAAACCGAGGAACTGGAGCCCTGGCCAACCGACAGCGGCGACTGGCGCCGCCTTGCGGTACGATTTCCCGCCGGGATCGCAACACACAGCACCGTGCAGACGCTCTATTTCGACGCTGAGGGACTACTGAAACGCCACGACTATGATGTCGAGATTGCCGGCAACACGCCTGGCGCGCACATCATCGAAGACTACGCGGAAGTCTTGGGCATCAAATTCCCGACGAAACGCCGGATCTATGCTCGTCACGTCCTTTGCGATCAGGCTGCTAGTCGTTCACTTCAAGCTCGCCATCCTTCTCAGGTCTCGCGCGAAGGCGCGTGTTCGGGGACCGGGCACCCAAGGGCGAGAGGGCGGGCGAGTCGTCCTGGCTGATGAAGACCTCTCGCCAAATGGATACCCGTGCGGACCATCTCCTGCCCGCACGAACAGTCGCTTGCGGCTGAAGTGAAAGCGTTGAAACCGAGGGAACATTCGCCATGCTTGGCTTAATGATGCAAACTCCGTTGCTCCTGTCGTCCATTCTCATGCACGCGGCGCGCTCCTTTCCCGATGTCGAGATCGTCTCCCGAACTCCCGACAGGCCCGATCACATCACGAGCTACAGCGGCCTTCTCGAGCGCAGCTCTCGGCTCGCAAATGCATTGGATTCGATCGGCATTAAGCCAGGCGATCGCGTGGCGACCTTAGCCTGGAATAGCTATCGGCATCTGGAGCTATACTTCGGCATTTCCGGAATGGGAGCCGTTTGCCACACGATCAATCCAAGGCTGTTCGTGGACCAGGTCATATACATCATCAACCATGCCGAAGATGTGGTTGTATTCTTCGATCTGGCTTTTATCGATCTCGTACACTCTTTAATGCCGCAATGTCCGACTGTTGAAGCGTGGATATATCTGGGCGAGGCGGGCGACGCAAAGATCGTGGGAGCCAAAGGCTTCCCATCCTATGAAGGATTTCTCTCCGGGTGCTCGGAAGCTTATGCATGGCCCGAGTTCGACGAGAACACGGCATGCGGACTGTGCTATACGTCGGGAACGACAGGAAACCCAAAGGGTGTGCTGTATAGCCATCGCAGCGCCGTGCTGCATTCCTGCGCCGCAGCGCTCCCAGACGCTTGTCGCATTTCTCTGGATGACACGGTCGCGCTTGTCTCGCCGATGTTCCACGCAATGTCTTGGGGAATGCCGTATTGTGCAACGGCGACGGGTTCGAAGCTGGTGATGGCCGGACAAAACGTCGACGGTGAGAGCCTGCACAGGTTGTTCGAGGACCACGGGGTGACTTTCGCCGGCGGCGTGCCGACGGTCTGGCTGGGCTATGTTCGATACCTGCAAAGCGCCGGCGTGAAGCCGACGACGCTCAATCGCGCGCTGATCGGTGGCACGGCATGTCCGGCCTCCCTGATGGAAACGCTGCAGGACGGATACGGAGTAGAAGTTCTGCATGGCTGGGGCATGACGGAAACCAGCCCGCTCGCGACGATCTCGAAGCCACTGCGCAAGCACACGACCTCGTCGAGAGCTGAACGGCGGTCTCGCCAGGTCAAACAAGGACGTGCGCTTTTCGGGGTCGAGATCGGCATTCGCGATGGCAACAACAGAAAACTCCCCCACGATGGCAAGGCAGTTGGCGACCTCGTGGTTCGGGGGCCCTGGATTGCCCGCACGTATTACAAGATGCCGGAAAGCGAGCGTGCCGATGGTTGGTTTTTCACGGGTGATGTCGTCACGATCGACAGCGACGGTTATATGCAGGTTACGGATCGCTCGAAGGACGTCATCAAGTCCGGAGGCGAATGGATATCGTCTATCGAGCTCGAAAACCTGGCGATGGCCCACCCCGAAATCGTCGAAGCGGCGGTGATTGGTATTGCGCATCCAAAATGGGACGAACGCCCGCTCGTGCTTGCGGTCCGGCGCCAGGGATCGAGGCTCGAGGCGCAAGATCTCCTGACCTTTTACGAGGGCAAGATCGCGAAGTGGTGGATGCCGGACGATGTTCTGTTCGTCGACGAGCTTCCGCACGGGGCGACCGGAAAAGTCCTGAAGACCAAATTGCGCGAGCTTTACGGAAACCGCGATTCCGCCGCGATCAGCCAGACGGGCAACCCGCCCGCCGCCGAAGCCAACGGAGGTTCCTATGTCAGTCCGCAGCTCGCTTCTCGCAGCCGCCGTCACCTTCGCCTCACTCGGGGCCGCACACGCTAACGGCCTGCGGCCGATCGAGGGCCTGCGCATCAATCTCGGCGATGTATCCGGCGTCGCCTACTACACGGTCGAGCCCGATGGATTCCGCGTCGTCACGACTCTTGCACAGGGTGAAGCGGGAACGCCGATCCGCTTTGTGACAGTACTGGCGCCCGGTCAGCGCGTCGTTGTCTCAACGCCATACCAGGCCCCCGCGCTCGAAGTCAGCCGAAAGGGCGATGAACTGCTCGTCCGCAGGGCGAGCACGTTCTCCAATTGACTGTCAATTGGCACGCAAGCGCCGACGTGAAGAAGCCAAAGATGTCCACGATTCATCTCCACCAGCCGTTTGGGCGGCGCAGGCAGGATCGGCTTTCAAGTCGGGATCAAGCCCGATCCCCGATAGCTTTCGATCAGCGCATCGAACAATTTCAGGTCGGCGCGGCTCCGCGCCATCAGCTGCGCGCCGGCAACGGCCGCGTAGATCGCGCGCGCTTTTGCTTCACGCTTGCTGGCGGGAATTGAAGCCGCAGCGAGCATCCTGGTCAGCCATGCCACGTTGACATCGGCGAAAGCCTGCACCTCGGTTTTGACGGCGTCCGGCAGATCATCATATTCGGCTGCCATGAAGCTACAGAGGCACATGCGATTGTCCTGCTCGAGCGATCGACGAAAAAGTCCCGGATAGGCGCGGAGCGCCTTTCTTGGATCTCCGTTCGCTTTTGAAAGAGCTTCGAGGTTCGCCGCCGTATCCTCCCAGTAGCGTCTCGCCACCGCCGCACCCAGCTCGGCCTTGCCGGGGAAGTGATGATAGATGCTCGCAGCCTTGATGCCGACTTCAGCCCCGATGTCGCGGAAGTTCAACCCGCCATAGCCGTGGGCCTGCGCTGTCCTGCGCGCCGCGGCCAGGATTGCTTCCCTCGCATTTTCGCTCATCGTGATCACCTCAACGTGTCCCTACCAAATGGCAGGTAGGGATTGAAGTCCGTAAATGCGAGGGACATGTCCAGCCTACCAAATGACAGGTAGGATAGATATGACTGATGACATCGTTAAAATGGACGCCACCCGCATCTCCCAGCTCATTGCCCAACGGGAGCTTTCGCCCGTCGAGGTCATGCGGGCGCATCTCGACCGCATCGCGGCGGTCAATCCCAGGCTGAACGCGATCGTGACGCTGGCCGACGGCGCGATCGAAGGCGCCAGGACGGCCGAAGCGGCGGTGATGTCGGGCGCCCAGCTCGGCCCTCTCCATGGCGTTCCGTTCACGGTCAAGGACGGAATCGACACGGCGGGTGTGCTGACACAGCGCGGTTCGCCGATTTTCAGGGGGCGCGTGCCTGATACTGATGCCACCGTCGTGGCCAGGCTGAAGGCCGCCGGCGCCATTCTCATCGCAAAGACGAACCCGCCCGAATTTTCCTATTCGATCGAAACCGACAATCTCCTGACGGGCCAAACCAACAACCCTTGGAACCTCGACTACACGCCAAGCGGATCGAGCGGCGGTGAATCCGCTGCCATCGCGGCGGGCATGTCGCCACTCGGTGTGGGCAGCGATCTCTCGATCTCTTTGCGCGGCCCGGCAGCGCATACCGGTGTCGTCGGATTCAAGGCCACTCACGGTCGAATGCCGATGACAGGCCACTGGCCCCGGGTGCCACGTCGCTTCTGGCATATCGGTCCGATGGCACGTTCGGTTCGCGATGTGGCGCTCGCTTATTCCTTGATGGCAGGACCCGACGGCGCCGACGGCTTCTCGGTCAGCTCGCCCAGCCTCGATACAGGGTTAGGTACGAAATCGACCCGTGAGCTTCGCGTGGGCTGGATGGCCTCTCCGGGCTTCTTCGGACCCATCGATCCGGAAGTGGTCGCGACCGTGAAGGCAGCGGCACATGCGCTGCGCATTGCCGGCTACCACGTCGAACAGGTCCGGTTGCCGGTGGTGGAGCAGACCGATGCCAACAGCGTCCTCTGGCAGCTCCAGCAGATGGAATCCCGGAGCGAGTTCGAGAAGGTCACCGCCGGCCATGAGGCCGAGATCTTCAGGCACGCCAAACTGGTCCTTGATGCACCCGATACGCCGATCGCCGATTTCGTCGCCGCCGAGCAGGCCATAGAGCGCCTTCGCGACAGCTTCGCCGAATACTTCCAGCGGTACGATGTGCTGCTATGTCCGGTGACCCCGTTCCCGGCGACCAAGCATGGTCTCAACGACCTCGTGGTCGATGGTGTGACGGTTTCACCCTTTCACGTCATGAGCGCCACATCACCGTTCAGCTTGACGGGAATGCCCGCTCTATCAATGCGGTTTGGAACGAGCCATGACGGTCTTCCGATCGGCGTGCAAATCGTCTCCTCCTGGCTGGCGGAATCGACGGTGCTCAAGATCGCCTCGCTCCTCGAGGAGGTGAGCCCGGTCCGCAACCTTCATCCGACTATCTGACGATGAAAGGGCGGGATTCATCCCGCCCTCTCCCCTGAGAGCATCCACCATGAAGGATGAGCTGACGATATCGCGGCTTGCTCAATCAACCGACGGTCACGTTCAATTGCGTCGCAAATCCTGGTGCGCTCCGGTCATTGTTCCCGTCCATAGGTTCGCTATCGGTTGCCGCTCCCTTCCCTTATGAAGTTCCCGCGCGCGCCGGACCATCACCGGAAGCAGGACGTCATGAAGGCACACAGCAGCGCTCTCGAAGAGGCCGAGAAGGATGATCAGAATGAACATTCAAGTCTCGCTCACACCGACGCGCAGCCGATCGACTTGAATTCCCTGCAGACATTCGTCGCTGTCGTGCGCGCCGGCGGATTTGCGGCGGCAGCCCGCGAAACCAACACGCCGAGGTCGTCCGTCAGCTTGCGCATCCGCAGCCTGGAGGCGGCGCTCGGTGCGCGGCTCTTCAAGAGGTCCACGCGCGCTTTTGCCCTCACGGCCGCAGGACGAGAACTCTACCAGCGTTCGGCTGGCGCGCTTGCCCTGCTTGTCAACGCGCTCCGGGGGGTAAGCGGTGCTGACGACCCATATGCCGGCGAAATCCGCATCACGCTGCCGGCCGACTTTCCGGTCAGGATCGTGGCAGCCGCGATCGGGGATTTCAGAAACGAACACCCCAATGTGCGCTTTGAGGTGTCGCTCACGAACGACGTGCTCGATCTCATCTCCCAGGATATTGATATTGCGCTCCGCATCGGAGCGGCCAATCCTCAGGAAGCCCTGATCAAGGGCGCAATCGACATGAAGTTTGGTCTTTATGCGAGCGCAGACTATGTGAGCAGTCACGGGATCCCCGTCGATATTCGCGACGCGTCGACCTTGATCGGGCCATCGAGGCGTGAATTGCTGCGCCTTCTATCCCGCTCCTTGCCGGGCGGGGCGACGTGGCCCGCCTTTCATGTCGCGGTCGACTCCTTCGCTCTTGCTCGTGAGCTTGTGCTGGATCACCAGGGGATTGGTCTGCTTCCGGAAGCCCTCTGCAGAGTGGAATACGCATCGGGGCTCGTCGTGCCGGTTTTGCCAGAGCAGTTCTCCGGGACGATCCGCCTGCATCTCACATATCCGTCGCGGGCCGATCTAAGCGCCAAGGTCGCGGATTTTACCCGTGTGTTCGAGCGACACCTTGCAGCTGCGGGGCGGTGATCTCCGTTGTTGTCGTTGTTCATGCCGACAGTTTGAGGTGGACCGTTCGGGCAGCAGAACTGGTCTTCGGGAAACTCCGATGCCAATTGGCCAGAACTACAGCCGCTGTGGCTTGCGGAAGGGGACTAATCCGCAGCCCTCCCGCATGCAATCTATGGAGCTCCGAAGTCAATGGAGCCTTGGCCAATGCAGAGCGTCATCACGACGAAGTTCGAAACGACCGAATTTGCCGGTCTCACGACGAAAATTATCAATCCGCAGGAAAGCCCGTTCACGGTGCTGGACATGACCATCAAGCCGGGCTTCGGCGCACCCGCCCACATCTCCGAGGAGGAGGACAAGCTGTTTGTCCTCCTGGAGGGCGAGGTGAAATACCTCGTGGGAGACCAGACCGAGGTCGCTGGACCCGGTTCGCGGATTCTCGTGCCGAGAGGAGTTGTTCACGGCTTCACCAATGAGGGGCCGGCCGACGCGAGACACATCCTCGTCTCCACGCCGCGTCGTCACGAGGAATTCTTCCGCGATCTGCACAGGATCCCCGAGCCGCGCGAGCAGCACATGGACATGCTGCCGACGATCGCAGCGCGCAACGGCCAACGGATTGTTGGTCCGCTCCCATGACACGATGGGCAGCACCGAACGCGCGCATCGCCGCGATTTCGACGTCCCTAGGCCACCCTCCACCTCCCGTCCCCCGCGCGCTTCAGCGCGGGGTCGCTCACCCGCACATGCTCGGCGAGAAAATCGATGAACGCGCGCACGCGCGCGGGCAGGGGCGCGGTGTGGCCGACATAGACGGCGTGGATGTCTTCGCGGTCGCCGGGATTGTAGCCTTGCAGCACCGGGACGAGGCGGCCCGATTCGATGTCGGGGCCGATGTGGAAGAGGGCGAGGCGGGCGAGGCCGACGCCGCCGAGGGCGAGGCGGCGGGCGATTTCGCCGTCGCTGGCGCGGGCGGCCGGTGGCGGCATGGCTTCCTCGGTGCGGTCGCCGCGCCGGAATGGCCAGCCGCCGCGGATGCGCGGAAAGGTCCAGCCGATGCCGCGGTGCTCGGTGAGATCCGCCGGAATCTTCGGCGTGCCGAAGCGCGCCAGATAGTTTGGGGTGCCGACGACGACCATGCGGCTGGTGCCGAGCTTTCGCGCGACCAGACGTGAAGCTTTCAGGGGCCCGACGCGGATGGCAATATCGGCCCGTTCCTGCATCAGGTCGATCAGCGTATCGGTCAGCACGAGGTCGAGTGTGACCTCGGGATGCCGTTCCAGGAAGCGGGGAATCAGCGGTAGGACGTGCAGCATGCCGAAAGGGATGTTGCAGTTGACCGTGAGGCGGCCGCGCGGCGCGGCGCCTGAAGCCGCCTCGCGCTCGGCCTCTTCCATCTCTCCGAGAATGCGGACGGCGCGCTGGTAGAAGGCCTGGCCCTCCTCCGTCAGTGTCAGCTTGCGCGTGGTGCGGTTGATCAGCCGTGAGCCGAGGCGCGTCTCCAGCCGCGAGATCAGCTTGCTGACGCCCGACGGGGTCAGGCGCAGTTTTCGCGCGGCCTGGGTGAATCCGCCGAGATCGACGACGCGGACGAAAACCTCCATCTCGGCGGAGCGGTTGGTGTCGAAGCGGGCCATGTTGAATTCACGTCACAAATGATTGGATTGCGGACATCCTAATGGTTTTGTTGCGCTGCGGCTATCTGCATGGCTCGTCCCTCGCATTGGAGCCACGCATGCCTCCCGCCGTCCTCGCCCTCACCGCCGGTGCCTTCGGCATCGGCACCACCGAGTTCATCATCATGGGCCTGTTGCTCCAGGTCGCCGCCGACATGCACGTCACCGTGCCGGTCGCGGGGCTGCTGATCTCCGGCTATGCGCTCGGCGTCTTCGTCGGCGCGCCTGTCCTGACGCTGGCGACGCGGCGGATGCCGCGGAAAACCGTTCTTCTCGCGCTGATGGCGATCTTCACGCTCGGCAACGCGGCTTGCGCGCTGGCGCCGAACTACGAATGGCTGATGGCGGCGCGGGTGCTGACCTCGCTCGCCCACGGCACCTTCTTCGGCGTCGGCTCGGTGGTCGCCACCAGCCTCGTCGCCGAGGACAAGCGCGCGTCGGCGATTGCCACCATGTTCATCGGCCTGACGGTCGCGACACTCCTGGGCGTGCCCTTCGGCGCCTGGTTCGGCCTGATGCTCGGCTGGCGCGCCGCATTCTGGGCGGTGACGGTGATCGGCGTGATCGCCTTCGCAGTGGTGGCCACATTCGTGCCCGGCCATGTAGGCAATGGCGACAAGCCAGTATCGTTGGCCGAGGAGATCGCGGTGCTTGGCCGGCCGCAGGTGCTGCTCGGTCTTGCCATGACCGTGTTCGGCTTTGCCGGGCTGTTCGTCGTCTTCACCTATATCCAGCCGCTCCTGACGCGCTTCACTGGTTTCTCGGAAGCCGCGGTCTCTCCGATCCTGCTGGTGTTCGGCGCAGGTCTCGCGATCGGCAATGTCGCCGGCGGCAAGCTCGCCGATCGCGGCCTTGCGCGTGCCCTGATCGGCACGCTCGCTGCGCTCGCCATCGTGCTGCTTGGCCTTGCTGCAGTGCTGTCGGTCAAGATCGCAGCCATCGCGCTGATCCTGCTGCTTGGCATTGCGGCCTTTGCGACCGTCGCGCCGCTCCAGCTTCGCGTGCTGGAAGCCGCCGGCCCCAGCGGCCGCACGCTCGCCTCCAGCCTCAACATCGCCGCCTTCAATCTCGGCAACGCGCTCGGCGCCTGGGCGGGCGGCGTCACCATCGATCGCGGGCTCGGTCTCTCCGCGCTGCCGCTGGTCGCGGCCGGCATCACGGCCGTCGGTCTCGTGCTCGCGCTATGGAGCCTTCAGCTCGATCGAACGCAGTCCGCAGTCGCGGCGTGCCCGGCGGAATAGGAGAATGATCATGGAATATCGCAATCTCGGCGCTTCCGGCCTCAGGGTACCCGTCCTCAGCTTCGGCACGGGCACGTTTGGCGGCGAAGGCCCGCTGTTCTCGGCCTGGGGCCGCAGCGGCGCTGACGAAGCGCGCAGGCTGGTCGATATCTGCCTCGAGGCCGGCGTCAATCTGTTCGACAGCGCCGATGTCTATTCGAACGGCGCGTCAGAGGAAATCCTCGGCGCCGCGATCAGGGGACGCCGCGACAAGGTGCTGATCTCCACTAAGATGAGCCTGCCGATGGGCGACGGTCCGCTCGATGCCGGCTCTTCGCGATATCGTCTGGTCGCCTCGGTCGAAGCAGCGCTGCGGCGGCTCGGCACCGATTACCTCGATCTGCTCCAGCTCCATGCCTTCGATGCGTTCACGCCGATCGAGGAGGTGCTGTCCACGCTCGATACGCTCGTACGTGCCGGCAAGCTGCGCTATGTCGGTGTTTCCAATTTCGCCGGCTGGCAGCTGATGAAGTCGCTCTCAATTGCCGAACGGCACGGCTGGCCGCACCATGTCGCGCATCAGGTCTATTATTCGCTGCTCGGCCGCGACTATGAATGGGAACTGATGCCGCTCGCTCGCGACCAGGGCGTCGGCGCGCTGGTCTGGAGCCCGCTCGGCTGGGGCCGGCTCACCGGCAAGATCCGGCGCGGCGAGCCGCTCCCTGCGAACAGCCGTCTGCACGCCACCGCGCAGTTCGGCCCGCCCGTGGATGATGAGCGTCTCTATGCCATCGTCGACGTGCTTGATACAATCGCCGCGGAGACCGGCCGCACCGTGCCGCAAATCGCGATTGCCTGGCTGCTGTCGCGTCCGACCGTATCCTCGGTGATCATCGGTGCCCGCGACGAAGCGCAATTGCGCGACAATCTCGGCGCGGTTGGCTGGTCGCTGAGCGCTGCGCAGATCACGCGTCTCGACGAGGTCAGCGCCGTGATGCCGCCTTATCCCTACTACCCCTATCGCATCCAGGAAGGCTTTACGCGCCTCAATCCGCCGCTGGTGTGACGAACGACTAGTAAAAAGCCGCGATCGCCGTCGCGATTCCCGCTGGAAGATTCGGCTCGTTCTTCAGCGTGTCCAGAAACGCGGGATCGCCTGATACCGTGAGGCCATCCAGCTTGATCGGATGCAGCGGCTCGGCCGCTGCCGCGACCGCCGCCAAATCCGGACCGGTCCTGACACCGTTGAATTCGAGCCGCGGGCGCAGTTGGACATTGTTGCCGAACTGCTCGTCCAGCGCGAGGCGCCATCCGGTCCGCGACACCGCTCCGCGGGCGATCGCATCGCTTATGGCGAGGCTGTGCGGTTGCAAGGTGCCGAGATTGCCGAGCGCGGCACGGAGGCGGCTCGTCGCCTCCGCCAGCGTGATCCTCTCGATCCCGGGATCCTGGTCGGGCGAGGTGAAGTCGATCACCCGCGCGCTGCTGCCGATCCTGAGCGCCTCGCCGCTTCCGCCCGCCTTCTGCATGACCGTCTTCGTCCCATAACGGGCTCGTCCGCCAATGGTGACCAGAACGATGTCCTGCTCGCGCGATTTGATCAGATGAGCGTAGGGATCGCCGGTGACTCCCTTCACGACCAGAAGGTCGGCGAACTTGCCATTGGCGATCGTTCCCAGCTTCGCATCCCACTTGAGGATCGAGGCCGGATTGCGCGTCGCCATCGAGACGATGTCGTAGTCGCTGAAGCCGAGATTGAAATGCGCGGACACGACCTTGGCCGCCTTCAGCTCGCCGAGCAGGTTCTTGCTGCCGGACGGCGACCAGTCCGAGCCGAGCGCAATGATGAGGCCGGCCGTGCGCGCGGCAACGACATTGGTCGTCTTTCCGTAGAGCAGGAGATTGCTCAAGGGGGACCAGACCACCTTGGCATGGTTTTCCGCCATCGTTCCGAAGTCGGTCGCATCGAGTGCCGTGCAATGAATGCCGGCCAGCGACGGTTCGATCGCCCAATCGCCCTCGGAATTGCGCAAGGCGAGGAAGTGGCTATGCGCCTTGGTGTCGATGCCTTCGCTGAGATGCAGCAGGAAGCACGATGACGATTTCAGCTCGTTGTCGAATTTCGCCCAATCCTCGGCATCGATGTCGGGAATCTTCGAGTGTGCCCGCGGCAGATCGGGCGGGCTGCCGATCTCGGCGGCGCGCAACGCGCCCTTGTAATATTTGTGGATCGTGCCGCTCCAGTTCGACAGCGTGATCCCCTGGCTCGTCGTGGTACCCGCGACCATGCACTTGGCTTCGACATAGCGAACCAGGGCCGGCAGCAGCGAGCCGTCGTCGGCCAGTGCGATCGCGCTCATGGGGCCGGTTACGGACGTCTTGTACGATTTGGCATTCTGCCATTGGTCGCGATTGCCGTAGGACTGCGGCACGCGCCAGAGCGGCAGGATGTTGTAACTCAGGTGATTATGCAGCTCGATCAGGCCGGGATAGATGGTGCCGCCGGTCGCCACTGCAACGACGGCCTCGAAGCCGACCGGGGTCGGCTGCCCCTTGGGTACGACCGCGGCGATGCGATTGTCCTCTATGAAGATCGTCCCGCTCTTGATGACGTCGCCCTCAGTGGTCATAGTCACGATCCGCCCGCTCAGGGCCCATCGCTTCGGGTTGGCAGCCGGGCTCATGGGATCACTCCGTCGGGGATGGTGATCGTGATCGTGCGTCGCTTGGTGGTCGCGTCGGCGCCCTGGCGCACGGCCCATGGCGTGTCTCCGCGCATCCACGCCGGCAGTCCCGCCGGGAGATCCTTTGCGATGATGTCGAAGAGCTCGGTCGGTTTGAAGGCATCACCATATGGCACAAGCGTCGTCGGCACGTCGGGATGCTGGATCTCAGGTGCGAGAGCCGCGAGCGCGGCGTTCCACTTCGTCAGCATGATCTTGGTGTTCGCGGCCCGCGTCGCGTTGTCATGGGCCGAGCTTTCCGGCCAGGTCGGGTGCGTGATGTGCTGATACGCGAGGGTCTTGTAGGCCGCGCCGTCGGGCGTCTTGAGCCAGGCCTTCCAGGCCTCGTCGGCGAGGCCGCCAAGCGAGACGACGGCCTCGATATTGCCCGGCGCGAGCACGGCCTTGAACCATTTGTTGCGATAGTCGACGATACCGGGCTCGTTCTTGTGCTTGTTGCCGCCGCTCTGCCCGTAGACGCTGTACAGGAAGGTGTTCACCATCACGTAGCTCTGCGTGATCCCGAGCTTCGCCAGGAAACCTTGCGTCCGGCGGCCCGCAGTGCCGACCAGAATTCTGCGCACGATCGTCTCGTGCTGAGCGGGATCCTGACCGACGACGAGCACACGCGCCGATCCGTCGAGCCGGCCGCGATGAAAGATCGGCCCCCATTCAATCCGGAAATCGTTGGGATCGTAGGCTTCAGCGCCCGGGTAGTCGGCGCACAGATCGCGAAATGGCTGCTGGTCGTATCCGCTGTCGAATTCCACGAGCATGGCAAATGCTCCGATGCGTCGCTGTCAGAATAGCTACGTCAAAAACCTAATCGCCATGGCACAATCTTGGCGGTGGTTTGTTCTCCCATTCAACCAGTATATGGGTCAGGAGAGCGGGGCCAAAGGTTCATGCGCGTCTCTCACGCCGGCCCGTGGCAGAGCGTCGCGGCAACGCGCCATGCAGAAACGCACCTGTACACGCTCGCGTGACCTCCATAACCTCCGCGGCGTAATTTTTTGGAGATGCGGCGTGGCGAAGAAGACGGCGACCAAGAAGAAAAGTGTTGCAAGGAAAGTAACGAAGACCTCGGTCAAGACGAGCACCGCCCGCAAGGGGGCCGTTGCAAAGGCGGCCAAGAAGACAGTCAAGAAGCCGGCACCGCGCAAGGCGGCCGCGGCACGCCGTCCGAAAGGTCCGGTCTGGCAATGGTCCGCGGTCGACACCGCGGCCGCGATCCGCAACGGCGCGATCTCCGCGGTCGAGACCGTCGAAGCACATCTCGAACGGATGCGCGCCGTCAATCCGCGGCTGAACGCGGTTGTCGTCGATCTCTCTGAAGAAGCGCTTGCCGCTGCGCATGCGGCCGACAAGCAGCGCGGCAGGGGCGGTGAGCTCGGCCTCCTGCACGGCGTGCCGATCACCATCAAGGAAAACGTCGATTACGAGGGCCGGCCCAATTTCAACGGCGTGCCCGCCAACAAGGATCTCGTCGCGCCGTCGGATTCGCCGGTCGTGCGTAACCTGAAGAAGGCCGGCGCGATCGTTCTCGGCCTCACCAACACGCCGGAATTTTCGTTCCGCGGCTTCACCGACAATCCGCTGCACGGGTTGACGCTGAACCCCTGGGACCCGAACATCACCTGCGGCGGTTCCTCGGGCGGCGCGGGCTCGGCGGTCGCCGCCGGCATCGGCACCATCGCCCATGGCAACGACATCGGCGGCTCGCTGCGGTGGCCGGCGCATTGCAACGGCGTTGCCACCATCAAGCCGACGCAGGGCCGCATCCCCGCCTTCAACGGAAGCGCCACGGCCGAGCGTCCGATGCTGGCGCATCTGATGTCGGCGCAGGGCCCGCTCGCCCGTCACGTCGGCGACGTCCGCCTCGCGCTCGATGTGATGAGCCAGCGCGATCCGCGCGATCCTTGGTGGGTGCCGGCGCCGCTGGCCGGGCCGAAGCCGAAGGGACCGATCAAGGTCGCACTGGCCAGGATTCCGGAGGACATGGACGTCGATCCGTCCGTCCGCGCGGCGCTGCGTCAGGCCGCCGATCACCTGGAGCGCTCCGGCTATCGCGTCAGCGAAGTCGATGTCCCCGACATCGACGGCGTCTGGCAGACCTGGTGCGACATCATCACCAACGAGACCGTGGTGATGCAGGAGGCCGGCATGCTGAAGGTGACGTCCGAGGACTTCCACAAGGCCTGGGGCGGCATGAAGACCAAGGCCAATGTGCTCGATCTCAAGGCCTGGATGCAGGCGACGGCCGCACGCAACGGCCATATCCGCGCCTGGCAATTGTTCTTCGAGGAATATCCTGTCGTGCTGGCGCCGACCACGGTGAAACCGACGCCGGGTCCGCGCGACGACACCGTCAGTGCCGATCGCGTGAAGGAAATCTTCTGGGGCGAGATCCGCTTCATCTCTGCCATCAACGTGCTGGGCCTGCCCGGCGCGGTGGTGCCGGTGTCCTTGCATGACGGCAAGCCGATCGGCGTGCAGCTGATCGCCGGCCGCTATCGCGAGGACCTCGCGCTCGATGCGGCGGCCGCGATCGAGAAGCGTGCCGGAGTGCTCGCTCACCGGCTCTGGGACACGATGGAGTAAGGTGAAAATGCCACCCTCTCCTACGACGAGGGGAGAGGGTGGCATAGGCGGCCTTCGGCCGCCGTCCTTGGAACGCCGATGCTTTGCATCGGCTATGGCGCAGCGGCGAGGCTAAGGCGTACGAATTCATTAATCCAATTCGATTCAAGTTTTAGCCAATTCACCAACAATCGTTAGGGTTACTTCCTCGATCTCTAGGCGAATTATTGTCCGCTTTACCACCCGCCTCTAACAGAGGAACGGCGGACAACGCACGTGCCTCATACAGGCCAATAAGTGCGGCCCGCTCCACGCGGAGGTGGCACGATGCGCAACGAGACGATCGCTATTCACGCCGGCTACGAGCCCGAAGCCACCACGCACGCGGTTGCGGTGCCGATCTACCAGACCGCGGCCTATGCCTTCGACAGCGCCGATCACGGCGCCGCGCTCTTCAATCTCGAGGCTGAGGGTTTTCGCTACAGCCGCATCGCCAATCCGACCAGCGCGGTGCTGGAGAAGCGTATCGCGCAGCTCGAAGGCGGCGTCGGCGCGCTCGCGGTTGCGACCGGCCAGGCTGCGCTGCATTTCGCCTTCGTCAACGTCGCCGATCACGGCGGCAACATCGTTTCCGTGCCGCAGCTCTACGGCACCACGCACACGCTGCTCTCGCACATCCTGCCGCGGCAGGGCATCACCGGCCGTTTCGCCGAGAGCGACAAGCCGGATGCGATCGCAAAACTGATCGACGAGAACACACGCGCCGTGTTCGCCGAGACCATCGGCAATCCCGCCGGCAATGTCTGCGACATCGAGGCTCTCGCCAAGATCGCGCATGCGCACGGCGTGCCGCTGATCGTGGACAACACGGTTGCGACCCCGATCCTGCTCAAGCCGTTCGACTACGGCGCCGACATCGCCGTGCATTCGCTGACCAAGTTTCTGGGCGGCCACGGCACCACGCTCGGTGGTGCGATCGTCGATTCCGGAAATTTCCCCTGGGCGAAGCACGCCGACCGCTTTCCCGGCTACAACAAGCCGGACGCCTCCTATCACGGCCTTGTCTATGCCGAGCGCTTCGGCAAGACCGCCTATATCGAGCGCGCGCGGAGTATCTATCAGCGCACCATGGGCTCGGTGCTGTCGCCGTTCAACGCCTTCCTGCTGCTCCAGGGCATCGAGACCGTCGCGCTGCGTATGGAGCGCCATGTCGAGAACGCCCGCAAGGTCGCCGAATTCCTGCGCAAGGATTCGCGCGTTGCCTGGGTCAACTACACCGGCTTTCCGGACAGCCCCTATTACCCGCTCGTTCAGAAATACCTCGACGGTAATGCCTCCTCGCTGTTCACCTTCGGCATCAAGGGCGGCATGGAGTCCGGCAAGACCTTCTACGATGCACTGAAGCTGATCACACGCCTGGTCAATATCGGCGATGCCAAGTCGCTGGCGTGCCATCCGGCCTCGACCACGCATCGGCAGATGTCGGCGGAGCAGCAGCGCGTCGCCGGCGTGCTGCCGGAGACGATCCGCCTGTCAATTGGCATCGAGCATTCCGCAGATATCATCGAGGACATCGGCCAGGCGCTAGAGAAGGCCTGCCCGTCGGCACGCCTCCAGGCCGCGGAGTAGGCGACCGCGCCGATGACGATCTTGATCGACAGGGATCAAGGTATATCGAGCCCGGCGCTGGTGCCGGCCGAGGGCGATCTCGCGCGCGACCACGGTCTCGCCGATCTCACGATCGGTCTGATCAACAACATGCCGGATCCGGCGCTGAAGGCGACCGAGCGGCAGTTCATGCGGCTGCTCCAGGCGGCTGCAGGTCCGCGCCGCATCCGTTTCCATTGTTTCTCGCTGCCCTCGGTGAAGCGGTCGCCCGAGGCGAAGTGGCATGTCGAAAGCGAATATTCGGAGCTCAGCGAGCTCAGGCACCACAAGTTCGACGGGTTGATCGTGACCGGCGCCGAGCCGGTCGCGCCCGAGCTCGACCAGGAGCCGTATTGGCGCGACCTCACCGACCTGATCGACTGGGCCAAGGTCAACACGCGCTCGACGATCTGGTCGTGCCTCGCCGCGCATGCGGCGGTGCTGCATCTCGACCGCATCGCGCGGCGGCGGCTCCCGGCTAAATGTCACGGCATTTTCGACTGCGAAGCTGCGACGAACGATCCGCTGACGCGCGCTGCGCCTGCGCCCCTCAAGGTCTCGCATTCCCGCCTGAACGAGATCGCCGAGAGCGACCTCACGCAGGCCGGCTACCAGGTGCTGACCCGTTCGGCAAAGGCCGGCGTCGATATCTTCGTCAGGCAATATGCCAGCCGCTTCGTCTTCTTCCAGGGCCACCCGGAATACGATGCGCTGTCGCTTCAGCGCGAATATCTGCGCGATATCGGCCGCTATCTCGCGCGCGAGCGCGAGGCTTATCCGCACCTGCCCGTGAGCTATTTTGACGCAGCGACCGAAGAGAAGCTCGCCCGCTTCGAGAAGAAGGCGACCCAACAGCGCCACCCCGCGCTCACCAACGAACTGCCTGCGCTGAATCTGCGCGCCGATATCGCCGCCGGCAGCGCCGCGGCGGCGCTTTTCCGCAACTGGCTGCAATGTCTCGGTGCGGAAGCCGATATTTCGGTCCTGGCACGCTAGACGAAGGGCGTTGGTTCCGCGTTAGGATTACCCGGGCGTTAGGCTTGCCTCTACCAGCGCACGAATGTTTCAGTAGAGAAATAGGGAATCGCAGGAAACGCAGTCGGTGTGGTCGGCACTCCAGGGACGCGTGAGCAATCGGCTGGCCCGGCATTTCCGTGCCGCGCCGCACCGGCTGCCTGCGCATGCGCCGATGGTGAGCTTCACGTTTGACGACGCGCCCGATAGCGCCGCAGGCGAGGGCGCCGCGCTTCTGGAGACGCATGGCGGCCGCGGCACCTATTACCTCGCCGGCAGCCTGATCGATCGTCCGTCGGATCACTGGCACGGCCTGTCGAACGACGCGATCGTGCGGCTTCACCGGGCCGGTCACGAGATTGCTTGCCATACCTTTTCGCACCAGAGCTCGGCCGATCTCGACGAGGCCGCCATGGCGCGCGAGATCGAGCGTAACCGCAGCCATTTCCACACCATCGATTCCTCGATCGTGCTGGAGAACTTCGCCTACCCCTATGGAATCGCCTCTGTCTGGCGCAAGCCGCAGCTTGCAAAGGCCTTTCGCTCGGCGCGCGGCATCCTTCCCGGCGTCAATCGCGACGTCATCGACCTCCAGTTCCTGCGCGCCTCGCCTCTGGTCGATCGCGAGATCGATATTGCTGGCGTCGATCGCTATTTCGACGAGGCGGTGGCGAGCGGCGGATGGCTGATCTTCTACGGCCACGACGTCGCCGACGCGCCAAGCCCCTACGGCTGCACGCCGCACCTGATGCGCCATGCGCTGGAGGCGGCCGGGAAGCGCGACATGCCGATCGTGACGGTGGCGGAAGCGCTGCGACGAATCGGGGCGTAGCTTCTTCTTCCTTCTCCCCTTGCGGGAGAAGGTGGCATAGGCGGCCTTCGGCCGCCGTTCCTAGGAACGCCGAAGCAAAGCTTCGGCTATGGCGCCGGATGAGGGGTATGTCTCCACAGAGCAAGCTTTACCGAATCCGTGGATAGATACCCCTCACCCGTCTCGCGCTACGCGGCGATCCACCCTCTCCCGCAAGGGGAGAGGGGAAGAGTCCTGCCTGCCATCCAAACAGTCTTGCCATGCCCGCGCGGTCATGCGACTGGCCTTGTGACGAATCCTACGGCCTTGTACCGACACACCCATGTCCGCACCTTCCACCGCCCCGCTGCCTGCGCCGGCCAACGGCCGCGACGCGCTGTCGGTGCTGCATTCGGTGTTCGGCTTGCCGGGGTTCCGCGGCGCGCAAGGCGAGATCATCCGGCACGTCACGGATGGCGGCAATTGCCTGGTATTGATGCCGACCGGCGGCGGCAAGTCGCTGTGCTATCAATTGCCGTCACTGCTGCGCGAAGGCTGCGGTATCGTGGTGTCGCCGCTGATCGCGCTGATGCGCGACCAGGTCGCCGGCCTGCTCGAGGCCGGGGTCAATGCCGCCGCGCTGAACTCGTCGCTGACGCTGCAGGAAGCTTCCGACATCGAGCGCCGCCTGATCGCGGGCGATCTCGACCTGCTCTATGTCGCGCCGGAACGCCTGGTGACGCCGCGCTGCCTGTCGCTGCTGGCGCAGGCGAAGGTCGCGCTGTTCGCGATCGACGAGGCGCATTGCGTCTCGCAATGGGGCCATGACTTCCGCCCCGAATATGTCGGCCTCTCCATCATCGCCGAACGCTTTCCGAACGTTCCGCGCATCGCGCTGACCGCGACCGCCGACGAGCTGACGCGCAAGGAGATCGTCGAGCGCCTTCGGCTCGCCGACAGCCCGCAATTCGTCTCCAGCTTCGATCGCCCGAATATCCGCTACGAGATCGTCGACAAGCGCAACGCAGTGTCGCAGCTGAAAGAATTCATCCGGGAGCGGCATGCGGGCGACGCCGGCGTGGTCTATTGCCTGTCGCGCAATCGCGTCGAGGAGGTTGCCGCCGCGCTCGACGACGCCGGCATTGCGGCGCTGCCCTATCACGCCGGGCTCGACAGCAGCATACGCTCGCGCAACCAGGACCGGTTCCTCAACGAGGACGGCATCGTCATCGTCGCGACCATCGCCTTCGGCATGGGCATCGACAAGCCCGACGTCCGCTTCGTCGCCCATCTCGATCTGCCCAAGAGCATCGAGGCCTATTATCAGGAGACGGGGCGCGCCGGTCGCGACGGCAAGCCGTCGGCGGCCTGGATGGCCTATGGTCTCTCCGACATCGTGCAGCAGCGCCGCATGATCGACGAGTCCAGCGGTTCTGACGATTTCAAGCGGGTGTCGATCGGCAAGCTCGACGCACTGGTCGGCCTCGCCGAGACCGCGCAGTGCCGGCGCAAGCGGCTGCTCGCCTATTTCGGCGAGGCCGAGACGGCGAACAATTGCGGCAATTGCGACAACTGCCTGACGCCGCCCAAGATGCGCGACGGCAAGGTGCTGGCGCAGAAGCTGTTGTCCTGCGCCTATCGCACCGGGCAGCGTTTCGGTGCGATGCAGCTGATCGACGTCCTGATTGGCCGCCTCACCGAAAAGGTGACGCAGTTCGGACACGACAAATTGTCCGTGTTCGGCATTGGGCGCGAGCTGAACGAGAAGCAGTGGCGGACCGTGCTGCGGCAGCTGGTGGCGATGGGGCATTTGTACAGCGACAGCGAGGCGTTCGGCGCGCTGAAACTGACGGAGAGCGCGCGCGGTGTGCTACGCGGCGAGACCGAGGTCTGGCTGCGCGAGGAAGCACCGGGCACGCGTGTTCGCGCGAGCCGGACAAAATCGCGCCGTGGTGACCTCGCGCCTGCGGCCAACGCGCCGCAGGGCGATGTCGATCCCGAATTGCGGGCGCGGCTGAGGTCCTGGCGTTCGGACATCGCGCGCGAACGGGGCGTGCCGGCCTATGTCGTGCTGCACGATGCGACCATCGACGGCATCGTCCGGGCGTGGCCGACGACGCTGGACGAGCTCCGCAACGTGCCCGGCATCGGCGACAAGAAGCTCGAGCATTACGGCGACGAGCTGCTCCAGATCGTCAAGACGCGGTAGGGCATCCTGACCCGTAGCCCGGATGGAGCGAAGCGCAATCCGGGGAAGTCTTTCCGTATTGTACAAGTCCCGGATTACGCTTCGCTCCATCCGGGCTACAGACCTCAGCCGTTCCGGAACGCGTACCCATACCCGTTGAGCGCCGGCGCGCCGCCGAGATGGGCGTAGAGAATCTTTGCGCCCTTCTCGAAATGGCCCTTTTGGGTCAGGTCGATGAGGCCTTGCATCGATTTGCCCTCATAGACGGGGTCGGTGATCATCGCCTCTAACCGTGCGGTGAGGCGGATCGCTTCCTTGGTCTCTTCCGACGGCACGCCATAGGCGGGATAGGCGTATTCCTCGATCAGCACGACGTCGTCTTCGACGATATCCTTGCCGAGCTCGACGAGCTTGGCGGTGTTCTGCGCGATCGAGAGCACCTGCGCTTTCGTTTGCGCCGGCGTGAACGAGGCGTCGATGCCGATCACCTTCCGCGCGCGGCCGTCGGCGGCGAAGCCGACCAGCATGCCGGCATGGGTCGAGCCGGTGACGGTGCAGACCACGATGTAGTCGAACTTGAAGCCGAGCTCGGCTTCCTGCTTGCGCACTTCCTCGGCGAAGCCGACATAGCCGAGGCCGCCGAATTTGTGCACGGAGGCACCGGCGGGAATCGCGTAGGGCTTGCCGCCCGCCGCCTTCACCTCCTCGATCGCCTGCTCCCAGCTCTTGCGGATGCCGATGTCGAAGCCGTCATCCACCAGGCGCACGTCGGCGCCCATGATGCGCGACAGCATGATGTTGCCGACGCGGTCATAGACGGCGTCCTCGTGCGGGACCCAGGCTTCCTGCACCAGGCGGCACTTCATGCCGATCTTGGCGGCGACCGCCGCGATCATGCGGGTGTGGTTGGACTGCACGCCACCGATCGAGACCAGCGTGTCCGCGTTCGAGGCGATCGCGTCCGGGATGATATATTCGAGCTTGCGCAGCTTGTTGCCGCCATAGGCGAGGCCGGAATTGCAGTCCTCGCGCTTGGCATAGATCTCGACATTGCCGCCGAGATGCTTTGACAGCCGTTCCAGCTTCTCGATGGGCGTCGGGCCGAAGGTCAGCGGATAGCGCGCGAATTTGTCCAGCATCATTGGGTCATCCCGATTGGCGTTGAATTGGCTCTAGCGCCTAGCACTGCCGTGGACAAATGTGCTTTCAAATATTGCGCAACAACTTCCACAAAGCTTGCGCTCTGGCGTCGAATAGATCTACTTTCTTCCGAACTGAAGCCAAAGATCGAAAGCTTCTTCCATGGCTGCCCGACTCGATCGCACCGACCTTAAAATGTTGAGATTGCTGCAAAATAACGGCCGGCTGAGCAACGCCGAGCTGGCCGAAACCGTCGCCATCAGCCCCGCCACCTGCCATCGCCGCACCCAGCGCCTGTTCGAGGACGGCTTCATCGCCGCGGTCCGCGCCATGGTTGCGCCGAAGAAGGTGGCGAAGGGCACGCTGGTGATGGTCGGCGTCGTGCTCGACCGCTCGACCCCGGAGAGTTTTGCCACCTTCGAGCAAGCGATCACCCGGCTGAAATGCGTGCTCGACTGCCACCTCGTCGCCGGCGACTTCGACTATTTCCTCAAGATCCGCGTCGGCGACATGGAGGATTTCAACCGCATCCACGGCGAACAGCTGATCGCGCTGCCCGGCGTGCGCCAGACCCGGACCTTCTTCGTGATGAAGGAGGTCGTCGACAACGCGCCGCTGGAGTTTTGAGCCATAGCGTTTTCCAGCGAAGTGGAAACCGGTTCGCGTCATAAAACGCGTCAAAACAAAATCCAGTGCACTTGATGCGCGATCCGCATCATGGGAGATTCGTTCGATGCAGACATTCTCCTTCCGCCACCTCAATCCGGCCGGGCCGGCCTATCGGCGCGGTTGGGTGGACGAGGCCGTCGCCGCGATCGAGGCCGACCAGTGCCGCACGGCCGACACGCATCTGATCCGGCTGATCGTGCCGGCGCTATCAGGCATCGACATCTATCTGAAGGATGAGTCCACGCATCCGACCGGCAGCCTGAAGCACCGCCTTGCGCGCTCGCTGTTCCTCTACGCGCTCTGCAACGGGCACATCCGCGAAGGCACGCCTGTGGTCGAGGCCTCGTCGGGATCGACGGCGGTGTCGGAAGCCTATTTCGCGCAGATGATCGGCGTGCCCTTCTACGCCGTGATGCCGCGCACGACCTCGGCGGAGAAGATCGCCGCGATCGAGCATTATGGCGGCAACTGCCATCTGATCGACGACGGCCGCGCGCTCTACGCGGAAGCCGCCGCGCTCGCTACCCGGCTGAACGGCCACTACATGGACCAGTTCACCTTTGCCGAGCGCGCCACCGATTGGCGCGGCAACAACAACATCGCCGAATCGATCTTCACGCAATTGCAGGGCGAGCCGCGTCCGATTCCCGACTGGATCGTCATGGGTGCCGGCACCGGCGGCACCTCGGCCACCATCGGACGGTACTTGCGTTATCGCCAGTATCCGACACGGCTGTGCGTCGCCGACGTGGAGCATTCCGCCTTCTTCGATTGCTTCCGCACGCAGGACCGCTCTCACGTTTGCGAACGCCCATCGCTGATCGAGGGCGTCGGCCGGCCGCGCTGCGAACCCTCCTTCGTCCCCGGCGTGGTCGACCGCATGATGAAGATCCCAGATGCGGCAACGATCGCGGCGATGAACGTGCTGTCGCGCCGGCTGCGCCGCGCGGTCGGCGGCTCCACCGGCACTAACTTCCTGGCACTGTGCCGCCTCGCCTCGGAGATGCGACAGGCGAACGTATCAGGGTCGCTGGTGACGCTGATCTGCGATTCCGGCGAGCGCTACCGGCAGACCTATTACGAGCCCGAATGGCTGAAGGGGCGCGGCCTCGATCCTGGGCCGTTCGAGGCGGCCCTGTCGTCGTTCCTCACGACGGGTGAGCCACTGACGCTCGATGTCGACGACGTCGCAAATCCGCAGATCGTACCAAGCCCCGAGGCATCCTAGCCGACGTTTTCCTGCCACTTCCAAAATGGCACGATCGTCACGGCAACTTCACTTGCCTTGCACGCACACGCGGGTGAGCTTCGCCTCTTCTCAACGAGGAGATCATGCCGTGCGCCTTCCCATTCTCGATCCGAAAGATCTGACCGACGAACAGAAGCCGCTCTATGACGACATGCGAGCCGGCATCAAGGACCACTTCAAGGGCTTCGTGAACATGCGCGACGACGGCGCGCTGCTGGGGCCGTGGAATCCCTGGATCCGCGAGCCGCGCTTCGGCAAGCCGGTGTGGGAGCTGGTCAAGGCAATCGCGTCGAACCCGCTGCTGCCGGCGCCGGTGCGCGAGGTCGCGATCCTCGTCACCGGCTCGCATTTCCGCTCCGGCTACGAGCTCTATGCTCATGTGCTCGTTGCCGAGCAGCGCGGCCTCTCCGACGAGAAGCTCGCGACCATCGTCGCGGGCCAGCGGCCGGTCGATCTCACCAAGCAGGAGGCCGTCGCCTACGACGTTGCGTCCGCGTTGGTCAGCGGCGGCGTGCTGCCGGAATTGACCTGGCGCGCCGCGGTGAAGGAGTTCGGCGAGCACGGCGCGGCCGAGCTGTCCTATCTCGTCGGCGTCTACTGCATGGTCTCGGTCACGCTCAACACGTTTGACGTGCCGGTGCCGGAGTAGACGCTGCTTCGACGATCACTCCGCCGCCTTGCTTACAGGCGGCGGGGGCGCCCAGGCGATGCAGCGATTGCGGCCTTCGGCCTTGGCCTGGTAGAGCGCATGATCGGCCGCGCCCATCGGCGCGTCGATGCCGGAAATGCTGACGGTGGCTGCCGCCATGCCGATGCTCATGGTGAGGCCGAACTGAACCTTGTCGGCAAAGACCTGCGCGCTCGTCACGCGCTTGCGGACGCCGCCGGCAAACCGCTCGGCAGCGTCGTGCCTCTGCGTACCGCCAGCGCTTCGAATGCGGCCGACAATGATGTGTTGCCGAAGCCGAGCCCGAGCGTGACGGCGGGGATGGTCGCATAGATCGTGCGAAGATCGAGGTAGATGTTGGGGACATCGGGCTTTGCCGGCGCGTCGTCCTCATCGTCGGCAGCGAAGGCAGTGCCTGCCGAGATCGTCAGACAAAGCAGTCCCATCGCGACAGCGCGCGAAGCCTGGCGATGCGATGGGTTGTGATGGGACACGTGACAATCCGACGCGTGGCGATTTGATGACGGAACCGTTGTTGGATGGAACGTGATCGCTCGGGTGGTCAAGCGGTATCCGTAAGCGATGGACGGCACGGATGTGCGCGGCTACCCTGCCGTGATCGCACTGACACACGCGCCGGCCGGAGTGCGGGCCGGACATTGGAAGGACACAGCCATGAACACGTCACGCCGCATCCTGCTCACTGGTCTGGCGGGCCTCGCTGTCGCTCCGACCGCGGTGGCGGCTAGCGTACCGTCGGCCGAGCCTGGTGACGTGACGGTCGCTGAAGAGCGATTCGCGCGCACGATTGCCGCCGCCCATGCCCCTGACGTCACCTGCGCACGGCAGGCCGAACGCTATGCGGATGCGCATTGGCTGGAATATGTCGTGGCGGCGCGGGCCGTGCTCGGCGCGCGCGCGTGATGCTTTCTTCCCTTCTCCCCCAGTGGGAGAAGGTGGCGCGAAGCGCCGCTACGCGGCGATCCACCCTCTCCCACAGGGGGAGAGGGTAAGAAAGCGCCTCATTTCTCCACCGCCCGCCGAACCTGTTCGCCGATCTGCGACAGCACGAGCTGCGCCTGCGGCAGGATCGCGCCCATGGCATGGAAATTGTGGACCATGCCGTCATGGCAGACGTGCTCGACCGCGACGCCCGCGGCGAGCAGCTTGCGCGCATAGGCATTGCCCTCGTCGCGCATCGGATCGAATTCGGCGGTGTGGATGATCGCGGTCGGCAGGCCTGCAAGCCGCGTCGCGCGCAAGGGCGAGATGCGGGGATCGGCGGTGTCGATGCCATCAGGCAGATAATCGGCGAGATCGGCTTCGATGGTGGCGCGATCGATCAGATGGCCTTCGGCGAATGCCTCGCGCGAAGGCGAGGTCTCCTCGAAATCCAGCACCGGGCAGATCAGGCATTGCGCGACGATCGAGAGGCCGGCGGTCTGCATCGCTTCCTGGCACACGATCGCAGCGAGCGTGGCGCCGGCGGAATCGCCGCCGACCACCAGCCGTTCGGCGTCGATGCCCAGCGACGAAGCTTGCCGCGCGACCCACTCCGTGGCCGCGATCGCATCAATGACGGCAGCAGGAAATTTGTGCTCAGGCGCGAGCCGGTAATCGACCGAGACGAGGCGACAGCCGGTTACATGCGCCAGCGCCGCCGCGATGCGGTCATGGGTCGCAATGCTGCCGGCCACGAGCCCGCCGCCATGAAAGAACACAAAGCCCGGCGCGTGGTCGCCGGCTGATGCGGGCGAATAAAGGCGATAGGGCAGCTCTCCGCCGGGACCCGGAAACGTGCCGTCGGCGGTGGTCACATCCGGCGCATCAGTGCGTGCAAACTGCATCAGCTTGGCCAGCGACTGCCGCCGTGCCTCGACGCTCGGCCGGCTCCGCCCCTGCGGGGCGGCCGCAGCCATCATGGTCAACAAACGCCTTGCAAGCGGATCGAGCGGCATGGATCCTTCTCCCCTCGTCGGAGAGGGTAACGCACCATATCCCAGCAGGGAATCATTTAGACATTGGGACAATAGTGCCCGGATATTTCCAAGGGAGGCCGGTCATGGCCGAGATCAAGAAACCGATCGAATATTCGCCGAGCTGGACCTTCTTCGAGGGCAAATGGCACGACGGCAACGTGCCGATCATGGGCCCGCGCACGCATGCGGCCTGGCTCGGCTCGGTCGTGTTCGACGGTGCGCGCGCGTTCGAGGGCGTCGCGCCCGACCTCGACCGTCACGTCGCCCGCGCCAATCAATCCGCGATCAATTTTGGTCTGAAGCCGGTGGTCGACACCGGCACCTGGCTGTTGCTCGCACACGAAGGCATCGCGCGCTTCACCGCGAATGCCGAGCTGTACGTCCGTCCGATGTACTGGGCGCAGAACGGTTCGGGCGGCGGCGTGCTGTTCGACCCCGAGACGACCAATTGGTGCCTGTGCATCTACGAGGCGCCGATGCCGAAACCCGTCGGCAACGCCATCACGCTATCGCCGTTCCGCAGGCCCACCGCCGAATGCGCGCCGGTCGAGGCCAAGGCCGCCTGTCTCTATCCGAACAATTCGCGCGCGCTCGCGGAAGCCGCCGGACGCGGCTTCCAGAACGCGCTGATGCTCGACATGCTCGGCAATGTCGCGGAGTTCGGCAATTCCAACGTGTTCATGGCCAAGGACGGCGTGGTCTACACGCCGGTCCCGAACGGCACGTTCCTGAACGGCATCACGCGCCAGCGCGTCATCAGCCTGCTGCGCGGCGACGGCGTTACCGTGGTCGAGAAGACGCTGCGCTATGCCGACTTCCTCGCTGCCGACGAGATCTTCTCGACCGGCAATTTCGCCAAGGTCGCCCCCGTCATCCGCATCGACGATCGCGAACTGAAGCCGGGCCCGCTCTACACCAAAGCGCGCAAGCTCTATTGGGACTTTGCGCATGCGGTGAAGCTGGCGGCGTAGGGCGCCGCACTTTCCTTCGTCCTAGCCGCGTCGCTTAAACCGGCTGAACTGAAACGCCTGGGTCGACTTCCACGGCGTGTGGTGCGTCTCGCTCCGCGTCTCGATCAGCTCGAACTCCGGCCCAAGCTCCGCAGCAAGGCTCGCGCTATCGTGCCGCTGCACCGGAAGGCCGCTGCATTTCTCCGGGCCATCAAGCGCAAATGTCGCGATGATGGCGTGGCCGCCGGGCGTAATCGCCGACCGCAGGCGCTCGACGTAAGCGGCCCTGTCGCGCGGATCGGTCAGGAAGTGAAATGCCGCGCGATCGTGCCAGACGTTGTAGCTGCGCCCCGGCCGCCATGTCGTGGCGTCGGCAACGATCCAGTCGACTGCTGAGGCCGCCCGGCCGATTCGTTTCTTCGCCGCTTCAAGCGCGTTGGCGGAGAGATCGAGCACGGCGAGGTCGCGGTATCCGTCCCGCAGGAGAGCGTCCACCAGCCGCGAAGCACCGCCGCCGATGTCGATGATGGCGGCGCCATGGTCAGGACGGGCCGAACGGATCATCTCGAGGGAGATCGCTGGGCTGTCCTGAAACCAGCTTACCTCGGCCTCGCCCTTGGTGGCGTAGACGTTGTCCCAGTGGGTGCTGCGGTCGGACATGGCGGCTCCGGCCTGGCCGGGACGACAGCGCGCACGTCGCGCCGTTACGAACCGGCGGCCCGCGCGCCCGCCGCAGGTGGACGCGCCGGCACGAACGAAATCCCTACTCGTCCTTCTTCGACATCCGCTCGAGGCGTTCCTGCATGTCCTTCATCTGCTGACGCAGGTCGTCGATGTTGCTGCTGTCCGTCGGCGCCGCAGCGCTTGCGTCGGCCTCCGGTTCGGGGCTGGTCGCCGGACGGCCCGCGTTGGGGGCAAACGGCTTGAACATCGAGAAGGTCTGCTGGAACAGCTCCATGTTGCGGCGGACCTGTTCTTCCAACGGAGCAAAAGGAGTGCCGGAGAGCGAGTTGGCGATCTGCTTGCGGAACTTCTCCTGCTCCTGGGTCAGCGTCGCGATCGACTGCTCCAGATATTTCGGCACCACCATCTGCATGCTGTCGCCGTAGAAGCGGATGAGCTGGCGCAGGAAGGTGGTCGGCAGCAGGTTCTGGCCGGCCTTGTTCTCCTGCTCGAAGATGATCTGGGCGAGCACGGAGCGGGTGATGTCGTCGCCGGTCTTGGCGTCGTAGACCAGGAAATCCTCTCCGTCCTTGACCATGGCGGCGAGGTCTTCGAGCGTCACGTAGGTGCTCGTTCCGGTGTTATAGAGCCGGCGGTTCGCGTATTTCTTGATGGTGGTGGGTTGGTCTGATTTCGCCATGGGCTCTCACTTGCAAGCGCGGAGAACGGGAACCCGGCGGATAATGCCGCAGGGCGGGAAGAGTACGCAACGCAACAAAATAAGCATTTTCAAAGGGGTCACGCTACCGTTTTGTGCGCCACGGTTAATCGGGCAGCAAAAACGTGCTTGCGAAAGCGCCAAGAACGCTATTTTGAATGCGTTGCGGCATGAATTCGGTCGCCGGCCGATTGACATGCCTCAACGACGTTAACAGGATGCCATTCGAGACTGGCGAGCCGTTTCCCCAGCCCCGCCTGCCCCCTTTCAACACCAGGAGATGCCCATGTCAGACGATGTCGTCATCGTCAGCGCCGCCCGCACCCCGGTCGGAAGCTTCAACGGAGCGTTCGCGACCCTTCCCGCCCATGACCTCGGCGCCATCGCCATCAAGGCCGCGCTGGAGCGTGGTGGCATCGAGCCTGGCCGGGTCTCCGAAGTCATCATGGGTCAGATCCTGACCGCGGCTCAGGGTCAGAACCCGGCCCGCCAGGCCTCGATTGCCGCCGGCATTCCGGTGGAGAGCCCGGCTTGGGGCGTCAACCAGCTTTGCGGCTCGGGCCTGCGCACCGTCGCGCTCGGCTACCAGGCGCTGCTCAACGGCGATTCCGAGATCGTGGTCGCCGGCGGCCAGGAATCCATGAGCATGGCTCCGCACGCCCAGTATCTGCGCGGCGGCGTCAAGATGGGCCCGGTCGAGTTCGTCGACACCATGATCAAGGACGGCCTGTGGGATGCCTTCAACGGCTATCACATGGGGAATACGGCCGAGAACGTCGCGCGCCAGTGGCAGATTACCCGCGCCCAGCAGGACGAATTCGCGGTCCACTCGCAGCAGAAGGCCGAGGCGGCGCAGAAGGCCGGCAAGTTCAACGACGAGATCGTTCCCGTCACCATCAAGACCCGCAAGGGCGACATCGTCGTCAGCGCCGACGAATATCCGCGTCATGGCGCAACGCTCGACGGGATGGCGAAGCTCAAGCCCGCCTTCGAGAAGGAAGGCACGGTCACCGCGGGTTCGGCCTCCGGCATCAACGACGGCGCCGCTGCTGTTGTGCTGATGACGGCGAAGCAGGCCGCCAAGGAAGGCAAGAAGCCGATCGCGCGCATCGTGTCCTGGGCGCAGGCCGGCGTCGATCCGAAGATCATGGGCTCGGGCCCGATCCCGGCCTCGCGCGCCGCGCTGAAGAAGGCTGGCTGGAGCGTCGGCGATCTCGACCTGATCGAGGCCAACGAGGCCTTCGCGGCGCAGGCCTGCGCCGTCAACAAGGATCTCGGCTGGGACACCTCGAAGGTCAACGTCAACGGCGGTGCGATCGCGATCGGCCATCCGGTCGGCGCTTCCGGCGCACGCGTGCTGGTGACGCTGCTGCACGAGATGCAGAAGCGCGATTCGAAGAAGGGCCTCGCCACGCTGTGCATCGGCGGCGGCATGGGTATCGCGATGTGCCTGGCGCGCGACTGAAGCTGACATCTAACTTACGTGTCACTTGCGCGTGCGCTGCACACATAGATGAGTGCATCGCACGCGACTAAAAAGGCGGCGGTTGCAAATCAAATATTCTTCGCAACAGCGCCAGCCTCGACTAAATACAAACGCCCGGCTCGACGCCGGGCGTTTTGTTCTTGATGTCCGTCAAACCAACCGCATAATCCGCATCTAAAACGATCACTCAGAAACGTCCGCAGAGTCCAAGGGAAGGAATACGATATGGCACGTGTTGCACTGGTGACGGGTGGTACGCGGGGCATCGGAGCTGCGATCAGCAAGGCGCTGAAAGCGGCCGGCTACAAGGTCGCGGCGAGCTATGCCGGCAATGATGCGGCGGCGGAGAAGTTCAAGGCCGAGACCGGCATCGCCGTCTACAAATGGGACGTCAGCAATTTCGATGCCTGCGCCGAAGGCGTGAAGAAGGTCGAGGCCGAGCTCGGCCCCGTCGACGTGCTCGTCAACAACGCCGGCATCACCCGCGACACCGCCTTCCACAAGATGACGCTCGAGCAGTGGAACGCCGTCATCAACACCAATCTCGGCTCGCTGTTCAACATGACGCGCCAGGTCATCGAGGGCATGCGCGCGCGCAAGTTCGGCCGCGTCATCTCGATCTCGTCGATCAACGGCCAGAAGGGGCAGTTCGGCCAGGTCAACTATTCTGCAGCAAAGGCCGGCGACATCGGCTTCACCAAGGCGCTCGCGATCGAGAACGCCAAGGGCGGCATTACCGTCAACGCGATCGCACCGGGCTACATCAACACCGAGATGGTGCAGGCGGTGCCGAAGGACGTGCTGGAGAAGAATGTCATTCCGCAGATCCCGGTCAATCGTCTTGGCGAACCGGAGGAGATCGCCCGCGCGGTGGTGTTCCTCGCCGCCGACGAGGCCGGCTTCATCACCGGCTCGACGCTGACCATCAATGGCGGCCAGTATCACGCCTGATATGGCGTCAAGCCTGTAGATTCAGGCGCGACAAGGCGATAGTGAAGACGAAATGCCCGGCCTCGTGCCGGGCATCATCGTCCTCAGGGCCTTTCGATTGATGACCCCGCGCACAGCCACACTGATCGGATTGACCGCGATCCTGATGTGGTCGCTGCTATCCGTGATGACGGTGGCGACCGGAAAGATTCCGGCGTTCCAGCTCGCCGCCATGACGTTCGCGATCGGCGGTCTCGTCGGCCTCCTCACCTGGGTCGGCCGTGGCGATGCGGCGAGGAGCTTGCGTCAGCCGCTGGTCGTGTGGGTCGTCGGCGTCGGTGGCCTGTTCGGCTATCACGCACTGTATTTCCTGGCGCTGCGCTTTGCGCCGCCGGCCGAAGCCGGTCTTTTGAATTACATGTGGCCGCTCCTGATCGTGCTGTTCTCGTCGTTCCTGCCGGGCGAGCGGCTTGCGGTGCATCACATCATTGGTGCCGTGCTCGGCCTCGTCGGCACCGTGCTGCTGTTCGCCGGGAGCACCTCCGGCTTCGCGCCGGGCCAGCTGCCGGGATTGATTGCGGCGTTCATCGCGGCGTTCGTCTGGGCGGCCTATTCGGTGTTGTCGCGGCGATTGAAGGCGGTGCCGACCGATGCGGTCGCGGGCTTCTGCCTTGCCACCGCCGCGCTTGCCGCGCTGATGCATGGTCTGCTTGAAACCACGGTGTGGCCGGAGACGACGCTGCAATGGCTCTCCGTGGCCGCTCTCGGCATCGGCCCCGTCGGCGCCGCGTTCTACGCCTGGGACATCGGTATGAAGCGCGGCGACATCCGCGTGCTCGGCGCCGCATCCTATGCGACGCCGCTGCTCTCGACCGGATTCCTCATCGCCGCCGGTTTTGCAAAAGCCAGCGCGAACATCGCCATCGCCGCGATCCTGATCGCCGGCGGCGGCCTGATCGCGGCGAAGGATATGGTGCTGCGGAAGCGGTGACAGTTGTTGTCGGGCTCGCTGCCATGCGGCGCCAGGGAATGACAGTGCGCCTTACGGCTCCCAGTCCTTCGGCGCGAGCTCGAATTTTGCGAACTCGAATGCGGGCGCCACGGTGCAACCGACCAGCGTCCACTCTCCCATGCTCTCCGCCGTCTGCCAGGCATTCGCCGGCACGATTCCCTGCGGCCGTTCGCCGCTCACAAGGTCCGTGCCGAGCCGCACCTCGTGTTGCGAGCAGCCTTCATGCGCGATGCGCAGCGTCAGCGGGCTGCCGGCGTAGTAGTGCCAGGTCTCCACGGCGTCGATGCGATGCCAATGCGAGCGTTCGCCGCGCGCGAGCAGGAAATAAATGAGGGTCGAGCGCGACCGGCCGTTAGGGTCCGTGGTCTGGTCGCGAAACGTCTCGCGGTAGTGGCCGCCTTCGGGATGCGGGCGGAGTTCGAGGCGTGCGATGATCTCGGCTGCGGTCGGCATCGATCCCCGTCAGGATTTCTTCTTCAGGATTTGTTCTTGCGCTCGCGCAGTTCGCCAAACACCGCGGCAGCGTCCGCGCCCTTCATGTGTAGCCTGGTTGCGACCGATGGTTCATCAGCACGCAGGAACACGTTTGCTCGCTTCTCGTCACCAAGCAGTGATGGAATGGTTGGCCTATTCTCGGCCCGCAGCTTCGCCACTTCCGCTGCGCGTGCCTGGAGCGCCACATTGTCGGGGTCGATGGTGAGCGCGAACTTGACGTTGGACGCGGTGTATTCGTGCCCGCAATAGAGCTTGAAGTCGTCAGGCAGCGCCCGCAGCTTCAGAAGCGAGTCCCACATCATCGGGTAGTCGCCTTCGAACACGCGGCCGCAGCCGATCGAGAACAACGTGTCGGCCGCGAACAGCGTCTTCTCATTGTCGAACACGTAGGAGATGTGGTCGAGCGTGTGGCCGGGCGTCTCCAGAACGCGCCCCAGCAAGCTGCCGACCTTGACGATGTCGGCATTGGCGACGCGCAGGTCGACGTTGGCGATCTCAGTCGTCTTGTCATGCGGCGCGACGACGCGGCAATTGTATTTCTGCTTGAGTTCGGCGACCCCGCCGACATGATCGCCATGATGATGGGTGATCAGGATGTCGGTGAGCTGCCAGCCCTCGCGCTCAAGCGCCTTCAGGATGGGGCCGGCCTCCGGCGCGTCGATCGACGCCGTCGCCTTGGTTTCCACATCGTGGATCAGATAACCGAAATTGTCGTTTAAACAGGTGAAAGTACGAATTTCGGCGGCCATGTCATCTCCATCGCGCTCAGCCCCGCAGACAAATATGGCGTTAACGTTGCGCAGGCAATGCAATATTCCGGGCGCGGGAGCCGCCTCGTGCATGTTACATTGCCGTCATGACCATTGATGTCGTCGACCTCCGCGAGTTCTACTCCCGTCGCCTCGGGATTGTGGCGCGGCAAATGATCAATCGCGGCATCAGGGAGCGCTGGCCGACCGCCGCGGGCCAGCGTGTGCTCGGCATCGGCTATCCCACCCCTTATCTCGGCCTGTTCCGCGAGGACGCGGAGCGCTGCATCGCCTTCATGCCGTCGGCGCAGGGCGTCTTGAAATGGCCGACGGGCCGGCCGGCGCTGGCCTCGCTGGTCGATGAATTCTCGCTGCCGCTTCCTGACGCCGCGGTCGACCGGATCCTGCTAATTCATGCGCTGGAGATGTCGGACGATCCGGCCGCGCTCTTGCGCGAGGTGTGGCGGGTGCTGTCGCCCTCCGGCCGCGTGATCGCGGTGATCCCGAACCGGCGCGGGGTATGGACCCGCACCGACAGCACGCCGTTCGGTCACGGCCGGCCCTATTCGCGCTCGCAGATCACCGACCTGTTGCGCCAGACCTGGTTCACGCCGACCGCCTGGGGCGAGGCGCTGTTCATGCCGCCCTATGCCGGCGGCTGGGTGCTGAAATCGGCGCAGGTGTGGGAGCGTGCGGGCGCGGCGCTGTCGCTGCCCTTTGCCGGCGTGCACATTGTCGAGGCGACCAAGCAGGTCTATCGCGCGATCCCCGCCAAGCGCGAGCGCGCGCGGCTGATTCCCTCGTTGAAGCCGGTGCTGGTGCCGTCCTCGACGGTGACGCGCACTTGAAAACAAATCGTCCCGGCGCGAGGCCGGGACGATTGCAGATCAGAAGAAGCTTACTCGCCGGAGGCGACTTCGTCGCTGGAGCCGGCCGGAGCCGCCTCGCGCTCGGGGCGCGGGCCGTGCGGCCGGCGGCGCCGCCGCGGAAAGCGTTCGCCGCCACCGCCGCCTTCCAGGCCGCCCTGACCGCCATTCGCGGCACTATTCACTTGCGGCTGTGCGCCGGTGATGAAGGAGGGCAGGCGATCGACGCTGCCGGCGTCGGCAACGACGGGCTGCGGCTGGTTCAGCGGCAGCGGCTGCGGCTGATATTGCGGCTGCGCACGATGGTCGCGTTCGCGATGTTCGCGGGGCTGCTGGTTGTCGCGCTGATAGGGCTGCTGGCCGTCACGCGGCTGATGATCACGCTGGTGATCGCGCTGGCCGTCGCGGTCGCGCATGAAGGGCTGTTGCTGCTGCGGCGGCTGCGGGACGAAGCCCGGCTCCTGGCCGAAATTCGAGAAATTCTCGCCGTCGTCCTCGCTGTCGTCGCCGCTGTTGCTGACGGGCTCGTCGCCGCGCGGCTGCTGGTTCTGGCGGAACTGTTCCTGGGCTGCCGCGATCAGGCGGAAATAATGCTCGGCGTGCTGGTAGTAGTTCTCGGCGGCGACCGGGTCGCCGGAAGAGCGCGCATCGCGCGCGAGCTGAAGATATTTTTCGGCGATGTGCGAAGCCGTGCCGCGGATCTTGATGTCGGGTCCGTTCGATTCGTAAACCCGGGTCATCGGGTTCTGGCCGCGCCGGTTGTTGTTGTTGTTATTATTATTGTTATTGCGGTTGCGCATCCGCTGCTTGTTCTGACCGTTTCTCATGTCCTGCCTTTAATTCCAGCCCTAAAGGTTGCACGCATTACTGATTGCTCGGAGTGACCTGATGACAGCGGTTCACATCTCTCATGCGCACCGCGCGCAAGAGCGGCTTGAACCCTGCCGATGTCCGTCGACCGTCGCGTTCAACAAAGACGCGTTCCCCACCCGCCAGCATCCATTGCCAGCGAACCCATTCATATCGCCTGCCGAAACAAGCCCAGCTTTGTTGCGTAAGTCTTCAAGCGCAATATCAGGCTTTCGTTCACTTTGCGGTCGGAGAGCAGCGCAGCTCCAATGGCCATCGCGCTCAACAGGACCTGCGGCTTGGAACCTTTAAATCAGTAAAGCTCTCGCCCGAGAGCCCGGCTTTTGCCCGTAGGTCTACGGGGCCGGCACCGATGTGTTGACCGGAACGTAGTCGTTCCCAAGGGATATTCCAAGAGGTTTTTTGCAACCCAATCCGGCTTTTATGGGGGCATTTTTCGGGCCGAAACCGCCCGCGGGATGCCCGCCAAATCGGCCTTGGGCGGCCTGTCCACAGACAACGCGGCGGCCGTCATCAAGGTTTCAATATCGCGGGCCTGCCCTTGCCCCGCCTCGACGATCAACGCCCCGCCGGGGGCGAGCCGCTCGGCCGCCTGCGGGATCAGGGCGCGGTAGGCGTCATAGCCGTCATTGCCGCCGTCGAGCGCCAGATGCGGATCGTGCTCGCGCACATCGAGGCTCAGTTTCGGAATTTCCCCTGAGGGAATATAGGGCGGATTCGACACGATGAGATCGAACGGGCCGCGCAGCGCCGCCGCATAGGAGCAGGCGACGAAGCCGGAACGATCGGCGAGGCCCAGTGCTGCGGCATTGCTCCGCGCGGTGTCGAGCGCGGAGAGGCTGAGATCGGTTCCGACACCGAAGGCATCGGGAATTTCGTGCAGCAGCGCGAGCAGGATCGCGCCGGATCCAGTGCCGATATCCGCGATTCGCGGGCGCTGCCCCGATATCGCGGCCTCCCGAAAGATTTCCAGTGCCAGTTCGACCACGGTCTCGGTGTCCGGCCGCGGCACCAGCGTCGCTTCGGACAGTTGGAACGGCAGGCCCCAGAATTCGCGCGCGCCGAGAATGCGGGCGACCGGCTCATGCGCGAGCCGGCGCTGCGCATAGGCTTCGAGCCGCGCGGCCTCTTCGGGCGTGAGCTGGCGCGCCGCCTGCGTGACGATGCCGGTCAAATCAAGCCTCAGCGCGGCTCCGACGAGCAGGCGCGCGTCGAGGGCGGGCTCTTCGATGCCGGCCGATTGCAGCCGCGCCGCAAGCGCGCGCCGCGCACTCTCGATGCTGTGTCCGGAATCGAAACCTGTCGCCAATGGAGCCATCCTGCCTGGTATCGTGGATAGATCGGCGGCATTGCTTGCGTCAACGGAAAGGAGCGCGTCTGATCGCATCTCGCAGCCAGCGAGGGATCCATGGCGGCTTACGACGATCAGAACGTCTTCGCAAAGATCCTGCGCGGCGAGATTCCCTGCTTCGAGGTTTTCAGCGACGACCGCAGCCTCGCCTTCCTCGACATCATGCCGCGCTCGCCCGGACACACGCTGGTCATCCCCCGGGCGCCGGCGCGTGGCATCCTCGACATCGCGGATGACGATCTCGCCGCGGTCGCCCGAACCGGCAAACGGATCGCGATTGCAGCGATGAAGGCGTTGACGCCGAGGGTATCATCCTGCAGCAGTTCAGTGAACCGGCGAGCGGGCAGGTGGTCTTCCACCTGCACATGCACGTCATGCCGGTCAGGGCCGGAATCGAGCTGCTGCCGGCGCAGACGCGCAAGGAAGACATGGCCGTGCTCGCGGCTCACGCCAAGCGGATGATTGCGGCGCTTGGCAGTTGATCGAGATAGCGCTGCAGCAAGACCGTAGGACGGGTAGAGCTGTTGCGAAACCCATCATCGAGACAAACTCGAAATCGACTGGCGCAGCTTCGCTCCACCGAAACTGCGAGCCAGCGATCTTTCATCGAACCTTCATCAGTTCCTGTTCAGCGGGCGGGGTCGAAGGGGAGAGCCAATCGGACATTCGAGCGCGGCACGATCCCAGCGCCCGACATCAGCTGCTGCCTGATAGGTGGTTTGCAGAAACGCCATGAGCGTGGCCTCTGGCTCGCTGGATTTTCGCACAAGGTCGTAGGGCAGGAGATATTCGCCGAGCTTCCGATCGAAGTATGCGCCCGCCGGCATGACCTGTCCGTCAGCAAAGCCATTCGGGGTGGGGTAGGCATAGGAGTAGAAAGCCGCAAAGTCTGTGCCACCTCCGCCCGGCCAAAAGCCGGCGGACGAGACCTCATCGCTATAGGCCTCGCGTGTCACGACGTCCGGCAAACCCGGGACGCCACCCGGGTGAAGCGGAGCGGAACGCCCAGAGAAGCGCGTCACCGCGAGATCGAAGCTGCCCCAGAAGAGATGGACCGGACTGACTTTCCCGATGAATCCCGTCCGAAACCGATAGAACACTCCGCTGATCGCGACGAGGGCGCGGAAGAACCGCGTCACGGCGTCTGCGTCATAGGGCCTGATCTGGCGGTCCTCCGTGAACGGGATCGGATCCGGGACCTCACTGGGCCGACCGTCAAATTCTGGTGTTCCGCCGAGATGTTCTACCAAATCACAGAACCGGGCGTGAAATTCGGCGACGGACATTCGCCCGAGCGGCATTTCCGCCCTGCGCCCATCAGCTGCTTCTCCGATCAGGACGTGACGGGAGAGATCGAAGACGATCTCGATACCTGATGCGTCTGGAATCAGCGAAGTCGTGAGCCCGCGTGCATTCACGTAGAAGGTCGCGTGCCAGGAATGGTTGACCCACGGCGTTCTCGCGAGCCGATACTTGCCGACAATCTGGCAATACAGATGAAGCGCGGAACAGGTTTCGCGCCATGCCTCGAAGGGAATCTCCGGCCAGATCGCGCTCATAGCGTCTCCTCCCTCAGGTTCGGTTCGGCTTGGCAAGACCTCACCTCGGCTAAAGGCGACCCTGTGTCCGCTTTGGGCCCAAGGCGACATTCCGGGGGCGAGGCCGCATGCTGCGCCCTCGAAAGCAGATATCCCGGAGTTTAGGGGGACTCGACCTAGACGCCAAGGTATCGCTGCAGCAGCTCCGGCTGGACCTTGAGCTCCTGCGCCGGTCCCTCGTGCACGATGTGGCCGTTGTTGATGATGTAGATCCGCGTCGCCAGCGCCAGCGTCGCTGCCAGATTCTGCTCGACCAGCACGATGGTCTGGCCGGCGGCCGCGAGCTCGCGGCAGGCCTTGACCAGATCGTGGACGATGACGGGCGCGAGCCCCTCGAACGGCTCGTCCAGCAGCACGATCTTGGGATCGCGCACCAGCGCCCGGGCGATCGCGAGCATCTGCTGTTCGCCGCCGGAGAGCTCGGTGCCGCGGTTGTTGCGCCGCTCCTTCAGCCGCGGAAACATCTCGTAGACGCGCTCGAGCGGCCAGCGCTTCGGTGCGGTGATCCCGGCGAGGACGATGTTCTCCTCCACCGACAAGCTGCCGAAGATCCGGCGCTCCTCGTGCACGAGCTGCATGCCGGCCTGCGCGATTCTGTGGCTCTTGCGTCCGGCGATATCGATGCCGTCGAACTTCACGCTGCCGCTGCGGGGCGTCACGACGCCCATCAGGCTCTTGAGCGTCGTGCTCTTGCCGGCGCCGTTCCTCCCGAGCAGCGCCACCACCTCGTGCCGCTCGACGCGCATGGCGACGTCGAACAGGATGTGGGAGTCCCCGTAGTAGCTGTTCAGGCCGTTGACCTCGATCAGGCTCATGCGGCGATCTCTCCGTGAACGCCGCCGAGATAGGCTTCCTGCACCGCGGCGTTGGTCCTGATTTCCTCCGGTGTGCCGTCCAGCAGCACCTTGCCCTCCTGGAGCACCGTCACGCGCTCGACCAGCTCGAACAGCGAATCCATGTCGTGGTCGATGATGATCATGGTGCGCCCGCGCGCGATCGATTTGAGCAGCTTGACGGTCTCGACCCGTTCGCGCGGGCTCATGCCCGCGAGCGGCTCGTCGAGCAGCAGCAGGCGCGGCGAGGTGGCGAGCGCAAGCCCGATCTCCAGCCGGCGCTTCTCGCCATAGGCGAGCTCGGATACCGGCGTATCGGCGCGGCGGGTCAAATTGACCAGGGCAAGCGTGTGCTCGACCTGCTCCGTCAGGCCCTTCACGCCCGAGAGCTTGCGGAACAGGTCGAGCCGAAATTTGCCGCGCAGCTCGGCGAGTGCTGCGATCGTCAGGTTCTGCCGCACCGTGAGGCCCGTGAAGAGCTGGTTGACTTGGTAGCTCTTGGTGAGTCCGAGCTGGCAAACCTCGGTGACCTTCAATCCCGTGATGTCGCGGCCCTCGAACACGATCCGGCCGGAGGTCGGCGCGATCTCGCAGGTCAGCATCTTGAAGAAGGTCGATTTGCCGGCGCCGTTGGGCCCGATGATGCCGCGCAGCTCGCCCTGATTGACGCTGAAATCGATGTCGCTGTTGGCGACGAGACCGCCATAGCGCTTGGTCAGGCCGGTGGCTTTCAGGATCGGCCCGGAATAGGCGGGATGCGCGACCTCCCTGGCCTGCATCGGTGCAGGCGGAGCTTGCTGTGGCGTCTCGATCTCGGCCTCCACCTCCGTCTCCGCAGCCTTCCGCGCTCGCTTGCCGGACACGAGGCCGTAGAGATCGACGAGGCCGCCCACAATGCCGCCGCGCAGGAAGCAGACCAGCACCACGAACACGACGCCCAGCACGAGCTTCCAGGCCGCCCCGAGGCCCAGCGCGGACTGGAGGAAATCCTGAAGGAAGAGCCAAACTGTTGCGCCGACCAGCGGTCCGAACAGCGTGCCGCGGCCGCCAATGGCGGTCTGCATCACGAGCTGGCCCGAGGTGTCGAAAGTGAAGGCGTCAGGCGGCATGAAGGCCTGCAATACGCCGAGCAGGCCGCCGGCGAAGCCCGCATAGGCCGCAGCGATCACGAAGGCGGTCAACTTGTAGCCGTGGATGTTGTGGCCGACGGCGGTGGCGCGCAGCGGATTGTCCCGGATCGCGCTGAAGATGGCGCCGACCGGCGAGCGGACGATCCTGAGCGCGATGATGACGCCGATGAAGTAGCACAGCGCGATGAACTGATAGAGCGACCAGCCATTGGTGAAGTGGATGGTGGTGAAACCGAGATTGAAGCTCGGTGTCGGCACGCCCGGCAGGCCGTTCTCGCCGCCGGTGAAATCCGAGAGCGGATTGAACTCGACGAAGAAGAACACCTCCGCGATCGCCACCGTGATCATGGCGAAATAGATGCCGGTGCGGCGCAGCGCGATCAGGCCGATCAGGTAGCCGGTCGCCGCCGCCGCGATCATGCCGATGATCAGCGCGCCCAGCACGTTGCCGAAGCCCGCGCGGGTCAGGAGGTAGGCCGCGACAAAGCCGCCGGTGCCGTAGAAGGCGGACTGGCCGAACGACAGCAGGCCGGTGAATCCGAACAGGATGTCGAAGCCGAGACCGAACAGGCCCCAGACCAGAATCCGGTTCACGGTGTTCGGGGCGAAGCCGAGATGAGGCAGCACGAAAGGGGCTGCGATCAAACCGATCGCGGTCAGGGTCTCGATCAGGAACGGGCGTTGCTTGAGCATCAGGAAATCGCTTACTCGCGGCCCTGGACGCCGAGCAGGCCATGCGGTCGCACCACGAGCACGAGCGTCATCGCCGCAAACAGCATCACATAGGCGTAGCCGGGGTTGAACATGGAGGTGACGCTGATGATCTCGCCGGCGATCAGGCCGCCGAGGATCGCGCCCGGAAACGAGCCGACGCCGCCGATCACCACCACCACGAAGGTCTGGACCAGGATGTCGTCACCGATGCCCGGTGTCAGCGACACCACCGGCGCATTGACGATGCCGGCAAATCCGGCGGCCATCGCGCCGATGCCGAACACGACCATGAAGACGCGGTAGACGTTGATGCCGAGCGAATCGACCATCACCGAATCCTCGATGCCGGCGCGCACGATCATGCCGAGCCGGGTCCGGTACAGGACGATGAACAGTGCGCCGAGGGCGACCGCGACGATGCCGACGACGGCGAGGCGGTAGGTCGGATAGAACATGAAGCCGAGATTGGTGATGCCCTGGAACAGGGCCGGCGGCGGCACCAGCTGCGACTGGCTCGAGAAGATCAGGCGCACGAGCTCGACGAAACAGATGCCGAGCCCGAAGGTCACGAGCAGCTGATCCTCGTGCGGGCGATGATAGAAATGGCGGATGATGACGCGTTCCATCGCGACGCCGAGCAGCATCACGAACAGCGAGCCCGCGATGACGGCGATGATGAAGGACTCCGTGTACTGGTAGGCGACGAAGCCGGCATAGCCGCCGATCATGAACATCGCGCCATGCGCGAGGTTGAGCACGCCGAGCGTGCCGTAGATGATGGTCAGGCCGGAGCTGATCAGCGCGAGCAGGGCGCCGAGCGCGAGCCCGTTGAAAAGCTGCGAAACGAGGTTGGGCCAACTGATCATGCGACAATCGCCGTTGTGACGCGCGATGGTGCGCGTCAGAAAAAGGTGACGCCGCAGGACCAGAGTGCAGCCCGCGGCGTCACAGGGGTTAGCGCGGGCTCAGCTGTAATCGCCGGGATGGCAGCCGAACGCGTCCGGCTTCTGCATCAGGCCTTCACCGGGGACGATCTCGACGACGTCGTACCAGTCTTCCTTGCTCTTCATGTCCTTCTGCTGCTTGCCCTTCACGATGATCACCGGGCGGACGCATTGGTGATCCTCGGGGCGGTAATGCACGTCGCCGACCAGGGAGGGGATCGTCTCGCCCTTCTCGTAGGCCTTGATCACGTCGGGCGGATTGAAGCTGCCGGCCTGCTCGCACATGTGGGCCCAGTGCGCGAAGCTGACATAGGCGTTCTCGGCGCCCCATTCGGGCTTGTAGCCGTACTTCTTCTCGAAGGCCTCGTTGAACATCTTGGCGAGCGGGAACTTGTCCTCGATCGTCCACCAATAGTCGGTGGCGGCGTACACGCCCTGCATCAGGCCGCCGGTCTCGCGTGCGATGAAGGGCACCTGGTAGGGGACGACCAGCTTCATCTTGTCGAGCACGCCGAACTGCTTGGCCTGCTGGGTCGACAGTACCGCGTCGTGGCCCCAGTTGACGTTGATGAGCACGTCGGCGCCGGAATTCGCGACGTTCAGCAGATATGAGGAGTAGTCGGGCGCGCCGAGCGGTGCGACCTGGTTGGTCACCGTCGTCCAGCCCGCGGTCGCGAGGAAGTCCTGCATCGACTTGGTGACGGTGTGGCCGTAGGTGTAATCGGGCGTCAGGTAGGCGGCCTTCTTGTTCTTGCCGAACTCCCTCACCATCACCGGGCCGATCGCCGCGGCGGCGGTCTGGCCGAAGAAATTCTGGCGGAAGCCGTAGCGAACGCAGTCCTTGCCGGTGGTGTCGTTCGAGCCGGAAATGCCGCACACGAACAGCACGTGTTCGCGCTGCGCGAGCTTGTTGAGCGCGACCGCGACGGCGCTCGACGTGCCGCCGGTGATCATGATCGCCTTGTTCTCGCTGATGAAGCGCTGCTGCGCCTGCACCGCCTCGTTCGGCTTGGCCGCGGAATCCGCGACGCCGAACTTCAGCTCCTTGCCGAGCACGCCCTTGCTGGTCTTCGGCGAAATCTTCTTGATCAGGTCGTGGCCGCTGTTGATGTGCTCGATCGCGAGCTGGTAGCCCTTGAGCTCGTCCTCGCCCTGCACGGCATAGGTGCCGGTGCGCGGGACCGAGATTCCGATGAACGCGGTGGAACCCGAAACGCCGGCGGGATACGAGCCGATCGCCGGCTTGTCCTCGGCAAAGGCCGGCGTCGCGGGCAGCATCGAGCCGCCGATGAGGCTAGCTGTGGTCTGGAGCAGGCCACGGCGCGAGAGGCCGCGGCGGATGAGATCGTCAGTCATGGTCGTTTCCTCCGAACATCGTTCTTGTTTGCAGGCGCAAGCACGACCTGTCCGGCGCCAGCCGGCCTCGCTGGCCTGCTGCGCCGGGCACGTCACATCCGCGTGTAGCTCTTGGCCCTAAGCATTGCTCGTGAAGTCCTTCTGTCAATTTCGTCTTTGGTCGAACGACGAAAATTATCACGTGAAAACATATCGGATCACGATATATATTAGTCTTTGTGAGTACGAGGCTGGCGGGTTCGGCGAGAGAAATGGCGCGGCAGACGACAGTGGCGAGTGCCCGGAAGCGACGATCCTGGCCGCAGGAGGCGGAGCGGCCGGAGGCCGCGTGGCCCGCGGGGGAGGGCAGCGACCAGCGCGCGGCGCCGCAGTCGGGCGATGCCTCCCGCGTGTCCGAGCCGTGCAGCCGGTCAGCCGGCCGGCGCGGACCCGTCGTCGGCTCCGTCCAGGCCAAGGTCCAGGCCAAGCGCGCGCCCGGCCCGATGCAGAAGCTGAGCGTGCGCGCGCAGAATGTTCTGAAGGAGCTTGCGGTGGAGCTCACCGGCGAACAGCCGCCGAAGGGGAATTGGCTGCCGTCGCGCGAGTTGCTGCTCGCGCTGACGGCCGAGCGCCTTGCGACCACGCGCAACTGCGGTCCTCACACGATGCGGGAGATCGTGGATTGGGCCCAGGGCTGCGGCGTGACCATCAAGCCGGTGATACCGCCCGGCGGCTCGCTGTCGCAGATGTGGGCGGAGTTGATTGCCAATGCGTCGGCCGGGGCCTTGACCAGCGCCGAGATCGCCAGCGCGCTCCAGCGCTCGATCAGGCGAAAGAGCGTTCGCATCCCGATCGCGTTTCAGGTCATCCTGGTGAAGATCCTGCTCTCCAGTTTCGAATAGCCCCCGATATTTGTGCATCCGCGGCGCCGCTCGGTTGGTTCCGCCGGTCCTTCCTTGCTAGTCTCGGCAGCGCCCGCCCGCTTCATCGGTGGGCTCGACGTCGCAGGCAGGAATGACTCAATCGAAGCGGAAGACGACGCGTCCCGCGTCCGCGGCGCCCTCAAAGGGCGGCGCGATGCGCGAGGCCGACTATGCGGCGCTCGCACAGTTCCGCTATCAGCTCCGGACCTTCCTGGCGTTCAGCGAAGCCGCGGCCCAGAGTGCCGGCTTGACGCCGCAGCAGCATCAGGCGCTGCTGGCGATCAAGGGGCTGGCCGCCCCTGACGGCGCAAGCGTCGGCGACATCGCGCGCTTCCTCCTGATCCGGCACCATACCGCGGTGGAGCTGGTGGATCGCATGGCGAAGCTGAAGCTGATCGGCCGGGAAGCCGATCCGCAGGACGCAAGACGCGTCCTGGTCAGGCTGACGGCCAAGGGCGAGCAGAAGCTGCGATCGCTCTCGCGCATTCACCTGGACGAGCTGGGTGCCGCCGCGCCCGCCCTGGCCAGGATCCTGCGATCGTTCCGGGCCAAAGCGCGCTGAGGCGCGGTTCAGGCGGCTGCGCCTTGCGCGGCGAGCTGTGCGGCCTGATGCTCGGTGGTCAGCGCGTCGGTCAATTCGCCGAGCGCTTCGCCGGCGATCACCTGCGGCAGCTTGTAGAGCGTCAGGTTGATGCGATGATCGGTGACGCGTCCTTGCGGGAAATTGTAGGTGCGGATGCGCTCGCTGCGGTCGCCGGAGCCGACCTTCTCCTTGCGTTCGGCCGAGCGTGCGGCGTCGAGGCGCTGCTGTTCGGCATCGTAGATGCGCGAGCGCAGAATGTTCATGGCGGAGGCGCGGTTCTTATGCTGTGAGCGGCTGTCCTGCATCATCACCACGATGCCGGTCGGGATGTGGGTGATGCGGATCGCCGATTCGGTCTTGTTGACGTGCTGGCCGCCGGCGCCCTGCGCCCGCATGGTCTCGATCCGCAGATCGTCGTTCTTGATGTCGACGTCGACCTCCTCGACCTCCGGCATCACGGCGACGGTAGCGGCGGAGGTGTGGATGCGTCCCTGCGTTTCGGTGTCCGGCACGCGCTGCACCCGGTGCACACCGGATTCGAATTTCAGCTTCGAGAACGCGCCGCGGCCCTGCACCTCCGCGATGATTTCCTTGTAGCCGCCGACGGTGCCTTCGCTGGCCGAGATCACCTCGACCTTCCAGCCCTGCAAGGCCGCGAAGCGCTCGTACATCCGGAACAGATCGCCGGCGAACAGCGAGGCCTCGTCGCCGCCGGTGCCGGCGCGGATTTCCAGCACCACGTTGCGGTCGTCCATGGCGTCCTTGGGCAGCAGCGCGACGCGAATCTTCTGGACCAGCTCTTCGATTTTAGGCGTCAGCTCGTCGCGCTCGGCTTCAGCCATGCCGCGCATCTCGGAATCCGTCGCGGGATCGGCGATCAGCGCCTCGGTGTCGGCGAGTTCTTTGACCGCAGAACGATACGCCTTCACCGCCTCGATCAGCGGGGTGAGCTCGGCGAGCTCGCGGGTGATCTGCACGTAGCGTTCGGAGGCGAGCTGGCCGAGCGATTCGGCCTCGAGCGAGGCGTGATGCGCGAGCAGGACGTCCAGTTTGGCTTCGGGGAGTGACGACATCGGTTCAGTCTCAAATGGCGGAAGAGGGCGAGGCGGGGGGGGGCGACAGGCCCGCTACAACGCCAGGCCTTCGGCCTCGGCAAATTCCGTCAGCTTCTGCCGGATCGAGACGCTGCCGGAGGGCGCGTCCAGCAGCGGGCCGAGCATCGCTTCGGCCTTCTTCGCGTCGAGATCGATGACCATCGCCTTGACCGGACCGAGCGCGGTCGCCGAGAGCGACAGCGAACGATAGCCCATCGCGATCAGCGCCAGTGCGCCGATCGGCTTGGAGGCCATCTCGCCGCAGAGCGATAACGACTTCTTTGCATCGTTCGACTTCCGCGCGATCTCGCGCAGCACGCGCAGGATCGGCGCCGACATCGTGTCGAAGCGCTCGGAGACTTTCGCATTGCCGCGATCGACCGCGAACAGGAACTGGAACAGATCGTTGGAGCCGACCGAGATGAAGTCGACCTTCTTCAGGAGCTCGTCGAGCTGGTAGAGCAGGGCGGGCACCTCGACCATGGTGCCGATGTCGATCCGCTCCGGCAGGGTGTGGCCGTGCTGGCGCAGATAAGTCAGCTCGCGCTCGACCAGCGCCTTCGCCGAATCGAATTCGGCGACCTCCGAGATCATCGGGAACATGATGCGCAGCGCGCGGCCGCCGCCGGCGCGCAGCAGCGCGCGGATCTGGCCGCGCAGCAGGCCGGGGCGATCGAGGCCGAGCCGGATCGCGCGCCAGCCGAGTGCGGGATTCTCCTCGATCACCGCTTCCATGTAAGGCAGTGCCTTGTCGCCACCGATGTCGAGGGTGCGGAAGGTGACGGGCTTGGTGCCCGCGGCATCCAGCACCGTGCGATAGAGCGCGAGCTGGTCGCTGGTGCGCGGCAGGCTCTGCCCCACCATGAATTGCAGCTCGGTGCGGAACAGGCCGATGCCGGCGCTGCCGGTGTCCTCGATATGCGGCAGGTCGATCGCAAGACCTGCGTTGATCATCAGCTCGACCTTCTGCCCGTCCTTGGTGACGCAGGGACGGTCGCGCAGCGCGAGGTATTGCGCCTGGCGGCGGGCGCGGAAGCGCACGCGTTCGGCGAAGGCGGCTTCGACCTCCTGCGACGGGCGCACATAGATCGAGCCCGAGGTGCCGTCGACGATGATGGCGTCGCCGGGATCGGCGATGCCCGGCGCGTTCGGGACTTCGCCGACCGCGGGGATGCCGAGCGCGCGGGCCACGATCGAGACGTGGGAGTTGGCGGTGCCTTCCTCCAGCACGATGCCGCGCAGGCGCTTGCGGTCGTAGTCGAGCAGCGCCGCCGGGCCCATTGCGCGCGCGATGACAATGGCATTGTCGGGCAGTTGCTCGCGTGAGGGCGCGTGGTCCTGGCCGACCAGCTGCCGCATCAGGCGGTAGCCGAGATCCTCGAGATCGTGCAGCCGGTCACGCAAATAGGGATCGGTGGAGCGCAGCATCCGCGCGCGGGTGTCGGACTGCACGCGCTCGACGGCGGCTTCCGCCGTGAGGCCGGTGGCGACCGCCTCATGCAGCTTGTGCGACCAGCCCTGGTCGTTGGCGAACATGCGGTAGGCTTCCAGCACCTCGCGGTGCTCGCCGCCCTCGGCAACGTCGCCACGCTCCAGCATGCGGTCGAGATCGGCGCGCAGCTTGGCGAGCGCGGTGTCGAGCCGCTTGATCTCCTTCGGCAGATCCTCGGCGATGTAGTCCTTGATGACGACGCGCGGCTCGTGCAGCACGACATGGCCGAGCGCGATGCCTTCCGAGAGGATGGCGCCGACCTTCTGCGCCGAATGGCGCGCGGCCGGCTCCTGGCCCGGCTGGGCCAGCGCAGACAATTCGCCGGAGGCGATCAGCTCCGCCAGCACCATCGCGGTGGTCTGGAGCGCCTCGAGCTCCTCCTCGACATAATTGCGCTTGGCGCGGTTCTGCACCACCAGCACGCCGAGCGTGTTGCCGGCGCGCAGGATCGGCACGCCGAGGAAGGAGTGATAGATTTCTTCGCCGGTCTCCGGGCGGAACGAGAAGGCCGGGTGGCTTTGCGCGTCGCTGAGATTGAGCGGGGTCGCCTCGCTGGCGACGAGGCCGACCAGGCCCTCATGGGCGCTCAGCACGGTGTGGTGCACCGCCTCGCGGTTGAGGCCTTCGGTGGCGTAGAGCTCGAGCGTGTTGTCAATGCGCAGCACATAGACCGAGCACACCTCGGCCACCATATTGGCGGCGATCAGCACCACGATCTTGTCCAGCCGCTCCTGGGCCGAGACCTGCTCCGCCATGGTTTCGCGGAGCCGTCTCAACAAGACGCGGGGACCTCCCGACGCGCTCCGCATGAACCGTCAATCTCCTCCGTCTGCCTGGCCCGGCGGTATCGGCCGGCGGCTGGCCCAAAATTCCAGAAAAACAACCAAATTGTTCGTCCGGCGCAGGCACAAACACAAATCTACTCAAGATTTAGCGCTTGCACCGAATCAGCGCCGCCTGAACTGGGACACAGTCTGCGGCAGCCCACCCTGTTCGCCGTATAGCGAATTGAGGCTTGTTTTGCCAAGCAAAACGCCTGCCAAACGCGAAGGTGTGTACACCTTCGCGTTTGCTGCGACCGCTAAGAGAAAATTCGTCTAGGCCTGATCGAGACCGTAGAGCGTGTGCAGGGTGCGTACTGCGAGCTCGGTATAGGCGGTGTCGATCAAAACCGAGAATTTGATCTCGGAGGTTGTGATGGCCCGGATGTTGATATTCCGTCCGGCGAGGGCCGAAAACGCCTGGGCGGCGACGCCGGCATGGCTGCGCATGCCGCTGCCGATTACCGATATCTTGGCGACGTCGGTGGCGGTATCGAGCCGGGCATAGCCGATCTTGCCTTTGGCGGCCGTGATCGTGTCCTTGGCACGGGTGTAGTCGGCCGCCGGCACCGTGAAGGTGAGATCGGTGGTCTTGCCGTCCTCGGAGACGTTCTGCACGATCATGTCGACGTTGATGTTGGCATCCGCCAGCGGGCCGAAGATCGACGCTGCCACGCCGGGCTTGTCCTCGATCTGGCGTACCGAGATCTGGGCCTCGTCCTTCGAAAAGGCAATGCCGGTGACGACGTGGCTTTCCATGATCTCCTCCTCGCTGCAGATCAGCGTGCCGGGCGGCTGGTTGGCATGCGGGTCGATATCCTCGGGCTTGTCGAAGCTCGAGCGGACGAAGATCGGCATGTTGTGGACCATGCCGAGTTCCACCGAGCGGACCTGGAGCACTTTTGCGCCCTGGGAGGCCAGTTCCAGCATGTCTTCGAACGCGATCTTGTCGAGGCGGCGGGCCTTCGGCACGATTCGCGGGTCGGTGGTGTAGACGCCGTCGACGTCGGTGTAGATGTCGCAGCGGTCGGCCTTGACGGCGGCGGCGATCGCCACGGCCGAGGTATCGGAGCCGCCGCGGCCGAGCGTGGTGATGCGATTGGTCTCGGGATTGATGCCCTGGAAGCCGGCGATGACCGCGACCTCCTTGCGCTCCCGGAAGCGCTTGATGATCTCGCTGCCGTCGATGTCCTCGATCCGGGCCGAGGCATGGGCGTCGCTGGTCTTGATCGGGATCTGCCAGCCCTGCCAGGAGCGGGCCTGGATGCCCATGCCCTGAAGCACGATGGCGAGCAGGCCCGACGTCACCTGTTCGCCGGAGGCGACAACGGCGTCGTATTCGCGCGCGTCGTGCATCGGCGAGGCCTCGGTGCACCAAGCCACCAGCTCGTTGGTTTTACCGGACATCGCCGAGACGACCACGGCCACTTCATGGCCGGCGTCGACCTCACGCTTCACATGGCGTGCGACGTTGCGGATACGTTCGATATTGGCGACGGACGTGCCGCCGAATTTCATCACGAGGCGGCTCATGACGACGCGTGCATTCCCTCATAAGGATCAGTATGGTGACCCGCACCGGACGGGTGCCGGCGGACACCGACCGCGCGTATACATAGCGGCGGGGCCGGGGGCAAGCGGGTTCCTGCGGGGGCAGGGTAAGGTCCGACCTAAGGTCTGGCTTGGGGGTATGGGTTAACCGAGATCATGGCGCGTTATATCGACGAGATCCTGCAACCGGGCGAGCGGGTGCTGTATTCGACCAATGCGCACTGGATCTTCTATTTTCCGGCCATCGTGGCCTGGATCGTGGCTCTCGCCTTTCTCGTCCTGATGCCGCAGGCCACGGCCGATGGCCTCAGGGTGCTGTGCCTCATAGCCGCCGGCGTCGTAGCTCTGGCCGCCCTTTACTGGACCATCAAGGGCTGGTTCCATCGCTTCACGACCGAGACCGACGTCACCAACTTGCGGGTTGTGCACAAGACGGGGTTCATCAAGCGCCGGACCTTTGAAATGGCGCTGGACAAGGTCGAGAGTGTCGACGTCGACCAGTCGATTCTTGGACGTATTCTCAACTACGGCGACGTGACGATTCGCGGCGTTGGCGAGGGGATCGAAAAGATCACGACCGTCGACACGCCGCTCGCCTTCCGTAGTTCGATCACCACGCGGTAGGACCGCGCCTAACCATGAGCATGCAGCAAAATACTTCCGCAACCGCAAGCCCGCAGCCGGGCTCGACCGTCGACGCCGCCGAGATCGCGAAATTCTCGAAACTTTCGGCCGAGTGGTGGGATCCCAACGGCAAGATGGCGCCGCTGCACCGGATCAACCCGCTGCGGCTCGGCTACATCCGCGACGCCGCCTGCCGCAAGTTCGAGCGCAACGTGCGCAGCCTCAACTGTCTTGGCGGCCTGCGCGTGCTCGACATCGGCTGCGGCGCCGGCCTGTTGTGCGAGCCGCTGTCGCGCCTCGGCGCCCAGGTCATCGGCGTTGATCCCTCGGTGAGCAACATCGCCGCCGCGAAGCTGCACGCCGACAAGAGCCATCTGTCGATCGATTACCGCTGCACCACGGTCGAGGAGATCGACCCGCGCGAGCGCTTCGACATCGTGCTGGCGATGGAAGTGGTCGAGCACGTCGTCGATGTCGGCGTTTTCCTCAAGCGCTGCGCGGCGCTGCTGAAGCCGAACGGGCTGATGGTGGTCTCGACGCTGAACCGGAACTGGAAGAGCTTTGCGCTCGCCATCGTCGGCGCCGAATACGTCCTGCGCTGGCTGCCGCGCGGCACCCATGAATGGAACAAGTTCGTCACCCCCGACGAGCTGACGAAGTATCTTTTGGACAACCGTCTCGTCATCACCGAGCAGACCGGCGTCGTCTACTCACCCTTCGCCGACAAATGGGCCCTCTCGTCGGATATGGACGTGAACTACATGGTCGTGGCGGAAGGGATGGTGTGAGGGGTACGCGAGGCGCGAGCATCGCACCCATGACGTGGGCGTGATTGACCTGCTTCGCCGCTAGCGGCAGGTTGGCCACGGCTTCCCCTCCTACCGCTCCACCCGCATGCTCACCATCGCCAGCCTCTGGATTCCCTTCACCGTCATTGCTGCGCTAGGCCAGGTCGCGCGCAATGCGATGCAGCGGTCGCTGACGAAGCCGCTGGGGACCTGGGGCGCGACCAATATCCGCTTCCTGTTCGGCTTCCCGTTCTCGCTGCTGTTTTTGGGCGTGGTGCTGGTCGCGACCGGTGATCACCTCGGCATGCCGCCGACCGTGTTCTGGCCCTGGCTGTTGCTCGGGGCGCTCAGCCAGATCGTTGCGACCGGGCTGATGCTGCTCGCGATGAACGATCGCTCCTTCGTGGTGACGACGGCCTACCTCAAGACCGAGGCGATCCAGACCGCGATTTTCGGCTTCGTCTTCCTCGGCGATCATCTCACCTGGCTCAAGGTGCTGGCGATCGTGATCGCGACTGTCGGCGTCGTCATCACGGCCCTGCGGCCCGGCGGCGAGAAGAGCTTTGCCGAGCTGAAGCCGACCATCACCGGTCTCGTCGCGGCTGCGGCGTTCGCGTTGTCAGCGGTCGGTTTTCGCGGCGCGATCATCAACGTGCCTGATGTCTCCTTCGTGACGGCGGCGTCGTTCACGCTGGTGCTCGGTCTGTTCGTGCAGACGCTGGTGCTGACGATCTATCTGCTCTGGCGCGCGCCAAAGGTGCTCCAGTCGATCCTGGGATTGTGGAAGCCGTCGCTGCTCGCAGGCTTCATGGGCGCGTTCGCCTCGCAATTCTGGTTCCTGGCCTTCGCGCTGACGGCCGCCGCCAACGTCCGCACGCTCGCTTTGATCGAGGTGCTGTTCGCGCAAGGCGTGGCGTATTACTCGTTCAAGCAGCCGATCGCGCCGCGCGAGATTTTTGGTATCGCGCTGATCGTGGTTGGAGTCGCGTTGCTGGTGGGAGTTTAGCCGCACCCACCGTCATGCCCGGCCATGACGGAAAGCGCGAACTGTCAGTTCCTATCTTCCGGGAGCGTCGGCAGCGGCGACACCTCGATGCCTTCGTCGATCAGCGACTTGGCCTCGTCGGGCGAAGCCTCGCCATAGATCGGACGGTGCTCCTTGTCGCCGTAATGCATCGCGCGGGCTTCGTTCGCAAAGCGCTCGCCGACATTGTCGGCGTGCTTGACGATGTGATCGCGCAGCTCCTTGAGCTTGGCGCGCAACTCGCGCTCCTGCGCCATCATCAGCGAGGTCGGTCCCGACGGCGCAGCCTCGGGCGCAGGCGTTGAGGCCGGCTCCGGCGGCGGCGTCGCCCGTCCGCGGCCCTTCTTGCCGATGATCCGCGGGGCCATGATCGCCTTCTCGACCTTGGCCGAGCCGCAGATCGGGCAAGTCACGAGCTTGCGCCTCACCTGCGAATCATAAGCCGACGAGCTCTGGAACCAGCTTTCGAATGCGTGGCTTCGGTCGCAGTGGAGCGCGTAGCGGATCATGCCGATCCCCGCACTAGGTGGAGATGGTCCGGCCCGGCCTTGGGATCGGCGACGCCGAAGCGGCGGCCGTGCTGGAGCGAGGGGATCGCGCGGCGGGCAGTCTCGACCTTGGCCGGGTCGATCTTGGCCATGATGATACCGGGCTCGACATCGCCCTCGGCGAGGATCTCGCCCCAGGGATCGATGATCAGCGAGTGGCCATAGGTCTCGCGCTTGTTCTCGTGCAGGCCGGCCTGTGCCGCTGCGAAGATGAAGCAGCCGGTCTCGATCGCGCGCGAGCGCAGCAGGATGTGCCAATGCGCCTCGCCGGTCTTGCGGGTGAAGGCCGACGGCACCGTGATAAAATACGCGCCGCTCTCGGCCAGCGCGCGGTAGAGCGCGGGGAAGCGCACGTCGTAGCAGATCGTCAGCCCGACGCGACCCCAGGGCAGGTCGGAGATCACGGCGGTCTCGCCCGGCTGGTAGTTGGCGGATTCGCGATAGCTCTCGCCGTCCGGCAACTCGATGTCGAACATGTGGATCTTGTCGTAGCTCGCGAGCACATTGCCCTCGGGGCCAATCAGGAAGGACCGATTGACCGCCTTCTCCGGCGAGAAGCGCAGCGCCAGCGATCCGACATGGATGTGGATCTTCAGTTCGGCCGCGAGCGCGCAATAGGCCCTTAGCGAGGTGTCGTCCTCTTCGCTCTGGAGGTGCTCGAACAGCGCCTTGCGGTTGAGCTGCATCATGTTGCTGACTTCGGGCGTCTGCACGTAATCGGCGCCATCGGCCGCAGCCTGCCGGATCAGTCTGGTGGCCTGCGCGAGGCTCGGCTCGGGCATCAGGCCGGTGCGCATCTGGATCATCGCGGCGGTGAAGGTGCGATCCTCGCTCATGACACCGCCTTTACGCTTTCGAGCAGGCCGTCGAGCTTGCCCTCGCGGTCGAGCGCATAGAGCTCGTCGCAACCGCCGACATGGGTTCCGCCGATCCAGATCTGCGGGAAAGTCGAGCCCCCGCCGGCGCGGTCGTACATCTCTTCGCGCCAGGACGGGTTCCTGGCGATGTCGAACTCCGTGAAGGTTGCCTTCTTGCGGGTCAGCAGCGATTTGGCGGCGGAACAATAGCCACAGCCCGGCCTGGTGTAGATTTCGACAGCGTCGGTCATGTCGTGTGGCGCTCTCATGTCATGAAGTCATTGAATTATATGGGACGGGGGCCGCTCTCGACAACCCGGGCGAACACCAGCACGTCCACCTGGGCCGCCTTGGCGCGGAGCAGGGCCCGCGCACAGGCGTCCAGCGTCGCCCCCGAGGTCAGAACATCGTCGATCAGGACGATGCGGCGGCCCTGGATTTCCGCCTGGCGGTCGGGGGATACCTGGAATGCGCCCTGCACATTGGTGGCGCGCTGGGTCCGCGACAGGCCAATCTGCTGCTCGGTGGCGCGCACCCGGCGCAGTACTTCACCGCGCACCCTGACACCGCTCTGCCGCGCGATGATGCGCGCCAGCGCCCCGGACTGGTTGTAGCGGCGCCGCCACGCCCGGCGCCAATGCAGGGGCACCGGCACCAGCATGTCGGCTCCGGTGAGCAGTTCGGCGCCCGCGCGCGCCATCCAGCGGCCCATGGCCGGCGCCAGATCGGTGCGGTCCTGGTATTTCAGCGCATGCACCAGCGTGCGCGCGACGTCGTCATAGCGCACCGCCGCGCGTGCGCGCTGGTAGGCCGGCGGGCTCGCGATCGCCTCCATCGACAGCATCTCGGGGCCGGGATCATAGACGAAGGGAATGCCGAGCCGCGGGCAATAGGGCCGTTCGATGAACGACAGCCGCGCCCAGCAGGCCGCGCAGACGCCCTCGCCATCGACGGGCTCGCGGCAGGACACGCACAGTGTCGGCAGCGCGATGTCGAGCGCGAGCCGTGCGGCGCGCGACAGCACGTGGCGGCCGGCCGTCCATGCGGCACGCAACGGCGCGGCGATGGAGCGGGTGGGGGCGGCGTCGGCTTCCATGGGGAGAGGCTAGCGTTCTGTTTACGGGGGCTCAAGCCACACTCTCGCGCCCCGGACGCAGCGCAGCGCTCCCGGCTATGCGAAGCATCGTCCGGTGCGGTGCGCTGTAGAGCCGGGACACGAGAGAGGAGATTGCCATGGCGGTCGTGATCGGCGTAACCAGCGGCATGGCCCAGAACCCGCAAACCCCGCCCGCTCTGTTCGATCGCGCATTGCTGCATGCGCGGCAGCGGCGCGCACATGCGCAGGGCGAGGTGACATTCCTGCTCGATCGTGTTGCAGAGGACATGACCGACCGGCTGGCCGCCGTGATGCGGGAGTTTCACGCTGCGGCCGATCTCTGGACGCCCGGAGAGGGGCTCACGGGGCCGCCATCACTTCGGCGGATCGCGCTCGACGAAGCGGGCGCGGAAAAACTGCCCTTTGCCCCGGAAAGTCTCGACCTCGTCGTCTCGGCGCTGGCGCTGCAATTCGTCAACGACCTGCCGGGGGTGCTTGCGCAGGTGCGGCGTGCGCTGAAGCCGGACGGATTGCTGCTCGCAGCGATGATCGGCGGCGACAGTTTAACGGAGCTGCGGCAGGCATTTGCCGCGGCGGAGGCCGAATGCGACGGCGGCGTGTCGCCGCGCGTGGCCCCGTTCGCGGATTTGCGCGACATCGGCGCGCTGTTGCAGCGGGCGGGCTTTGCACTTCCGGTCACCGATGTTGACCGCGTGGTGGTGCGCTACGCCAATGCGTTTGCGCTGATGCAGGATCTCCGCCGCATGGGCGCGGCCAATGTGCTGATCGAGCGGCGGCGCACGCCGACGCCCCGCGCGACGCTGCTGCGGATGGCCGAAATCTACGCCGAACGCTTTGCGGATGCCGACGGCCGCATCCGTGCGACATTCGACATCATCTGGCTCTCCGGCTGGGCCCCGCATGCGAGCCAGCAGCAGCCGCTGAAGCCGGGGTCGGCCAAGGCGAGCCTGGCGGAGGCGGTGAAGAAGGCGGGGAAGGAGTGATCCTCATGGTGAGGAGGCGCGTAAGGCGCGCTTAGCGGACGATGCTTCGCATCGCCGCGAGAACCATGCAGGCCCCGCTCTTGCCGTGTGGCCATCCTTCGAGACGCGCGTGCCGCGCTCCTCGGGATGAGGTCCGTACTCACATCAGCAAGTCGATCAGATGCGGGATCAGCGGGATGTCGGCGGGCGGCATCGGGTAGTCGCGCAGCTTGTTGGCGCGGACCCAGGCCAGGGTCTGGCCTTCGCGCGGGGTGACCAGCCCCTCCCAGCGCCGGCAGATGTAAAGCGGCATCAGCAGGTGAAAGGTCTCGAAGCCGTAGCTCGCAAAGGTCAGCGGCGCCAGGCACGGTTCGGCGACGGTGATGCCGAGCTCTTCGTGCAGCTCGCGGATCAGGCTCTGCTCCGGCCGCTCGCCGGGCTCACACTTGCCGCCGGGGAATTCCCAGAGGCCCGCAAGCGTCTTGCCCTCCGGGCGCTGCGCGATCAGGACGCGCTTGTCGGCGTCGACGAGCGCGCAGGCCACCACCAATGTCAGTTTGAGATCGGCCATCGGCGTTCGCTTAAGACCTGTAATCCCCGTTGATCGCGACATACTCCTTCGTCAGGTCGCAGGTCAGCACGCGGTCGCGACCCTTGCCGAGGCCGAGCGAGACCTTGATCGCGATTTCCGGGGCCTTCATCGCTTCCGACACCTGCGCCTCGTCATAGGACGGATCGCGCGCGCCGCTCTTGGCGACGCGGATGCCGTTGAAGGAGATCGAGAGCTTGTCGCGATCGGCCGGCTCGCCGGCCTTGCCGACCGCCATCACCACGCGGCCCCAATTGGCGTCCTCGCCGGCGATTGCGGTCTTGACCAGCGGCGAGTTCGCAATCGACATCGCGATCTTGCGCGCCGACGCCTTGGTCTTGGCGCCTTCCACGGTGATCTCGACCAGCTTGCGCGCGCCTTCGCCGTCGCGGGCGACCTGCTCGGAGAGATTGGCGAGCACCTGGTTGAAGGCTTTCACGAAGGCCTTCAGGCGGGGATCGCTGGCCCGGCTGATTTTTGGTGCGCCGTGCTCTGCGGCGGCGCCGGTGGCGAAGGCCAGCAGCGTGTCCGAGGTCGAGGTGTCGCCGTCGATCGTCACCGCGTTGAAGGTGTCCTCGACGCCGCTCTTGAGCAGGGCTTGCAGGGCGGCCGGCGCGATCGGCGCGTCGGTGAAGATGAAGGACAGCATCGTCGCCATGTCGGGGGCGATCATGCCGGCGCCCTTGGCCATGCCATTGATGGTGACCTTGGCCTTGCCGAGCTTGACGGTCGCGGTCGCGACCTTGGGGAAGGTATCGGTGGTCATGATCGCCTTGGCCGCGGCGAGATAGTCGCCGGGCTCGGCAGTCTCGGCCAGCCGGCCGAGCACACCGTCGAACTTGGTCGCGTCCAGCGGCTCGCCGATCACGCCGGTCGAGGCCAGGAAGATCTCACCCTCGCTGCATCCGACCGCCTTGGCCGCGATCTTCGCGGTCAGCGCGGTGGAGCTGCGTCCGGTCTTGCCGGTGAAGGCATTGGCGTTGCCGGAATTCACCACCAGCGCGCGCGCCTTGCCGCCCTTCAGCTTGGCGCGGCACCATTCCACCGGCGCGGAGGGGCATTTCGACTTGGTGAAGACGCCCGCGACCGCGGTGCCCTTGTCCATTACCGCCAGCAGCACGTCGGTGCGGTTCTTGTAGCGGATGCCGGCTTCGGCCGTCGCAAGGCGGACGCCCGCGATCACGGGCATGTCGGGGACAGTTTTGGGGGCGAGCGGGGAGACGGAGGAGGACATCGGGGCGCCTTGGTGAGGTCTGGATATGCAGATGGCCGGGCATTTGCCCGGCCATTGCGACGTTAGATACTATTGGCGTCCGCGAAGTGACAGCGAATTCTTACTTCTTCGCGGGGGGCGCCATCTTGCTGTCGGACGGCTTGGCAGGGTCGGCCGGCTTGGCATCCGGTTTGGCATCCGCTGCCGGCTGGTCCGTCCGCTCGACCTTGGCTTCCGCGCGGAGTTTGGCGACGTAGTCGGCCTGGGCCTTGCGGGTGACGTACTGCTCGATCTGGGCCTTGACCTGCTCGAAGTCCGGCGCCTTGCGGTTGCGCTTTTCCTCGACCTTGATGATGTGCCAGCCGAACTGCGACTTCACGGGATCGGAGATCTTGCCCGGCTCCAGCGTGAAGGCCACGGCCGAGAACTCCGGCACCATCTGCTCCTTGGTGAAGAAGCCGAGGTCGCCGCCATCGGCGGAGCCCGGATCCTTGGACTTCTTCTTGGCGAGTTCGGCGAAATCGGCGCCCTTGTCGAGCTCGGCCTTCACCGCCTTGGCCTCGTCCTCGGTCTCGACCAGGATGTGGCGGGCGCGGACCTCCTGCTCGCCGGTGATCTGCTTGGAGGCCTCCTCATAGACCTTCTTCATGGCGTCGGGGGTGGTGGCGGCCTTGCCCTCGTTGGCGAGCAGGCTGTCCATCAGCAGGCGGTTCCGGGCGAACGCCAGGCGCTTCTTGAACTCGTCGCCGTCGGCGACCTTCTTGTCCTCGGCAGCCTTGCTGACGATCTTCATGTCGATCAGGAAGGACAGCACGTTCTCGTCCTTGGTCGCCGGGTCCATCTGGGCGAGGCTCGCCCCGAGTTCCTCCTCGGCCATGGCAACGTCGCTCTTCTTGATTTCCGCGCCATTGACCTTCGCCAGCACCGGATCGTCGGCAGCCCGGCCGGGACCCGCGATCAGCGCCAACGCAAGGCAGCCCACGAGGGCGGTGGCGAGGCCGAAGCGCAGGCCGGTTTTGGTTACCGGGAACGAGGTGGTCATGGAAAATCCTTTTGTTGAAGCAGGGGGCTGCTCTAGCGGGGCGGACACTCGCCCAATTCAGGGGGGCTTGGCAACGCGAAAAGTCTGTCAAAATGATGAATTAGCCGCAATGCGCCCGCCGTTGACAAGGCCCTGACCGGGCCATATCTCTGCCCGGTCGCGACCATGGCGATGGCGTTTATTTTGCTGCGTTTTTGGCCGTTGAACCCAGACTTGCCCAATTCCCACCCATATGGCGGATGACCCCCCGCAGTCCGGGCTCTGTCGCCATCAGGCGTCACGGTGAGTTGATAGGCAGGGGGGTGACAACTTCTTGGCTGCAACGCGGTTGAATCGCGAACACAGGAACTAGGCATGATCGGCGCGCTCGCCCGCAAGTTTTTCGGCTCCGCCAACGACCGGCGGGTGAAGGGATACCAGTCCCGCGTCAACGCGATCAACGCGCTGGAGCCGGAGGTTTCGAAACTCTCCGACGAGGCACTGAAGGCCCGCACCGTCGAGTTCAAGAAACAGCTCGCCGAGGGCAAAACGCTCGACGATCTGCTGGTGCCGGCCTTCGCCACCGTGCGCGAAGCCGCCAAGCGCACGCTCGGCCAGCGTCATTTCGACGTGCAGCTGATCGGCGGCATCGTGCTGCACGAGGGCGACATCGCCGAGATGAAGACCGGCGAAGGCAAGACGCTGGTCGCAACGCTCGCGGTCTATCTCAACGCGCTCGCCGGCAAGGGCATTCACGTCGTCACCGTCAACGACTACCTCGCCCGCCGCGACTCCGGCTGGATGGGCCAGATCTACGGCTTCCTCGGCCTGACCACTGGCGTGATCGTGCACGGCCTGGACGATGCCGAACGCAAGGCGGCCTATGCCTGCGACATCACCTACGGCACCAACAACGAATACGGCTTCGACTATCTGCGCGACAACATGAAGTACCGGCTCGAGGACATGGTCCAGCGCCCGCACTTCTACGCCATCGTCGACGAAGTCGACTCGATCCTGATCGACGAAGCGCGCACGCCGCTGATCATCTCCGGCCCGCTCGACGACCGTTCCGATTTCTACAACACCATCGACGGCTTCCTGCCCAAGCTCGACAAGACCGATTACGAGGTCGACGAGAAGCAGCGTACGGTGACGCTGACCGAAGGTGGCATGGAGAAGATCGAGACGTTGCTGCGCGACGCCGGCCAGCTCAAGGGCGAGTCGCTCTACGACGTCGAGAACGTTTCCGTCGTGCACCACATCAACCAGGCGCTGCGCGCCCACACGCTTTTCACGCGCGACAAGGACTACATCGTCCGCGACGACGAGGTCGTCATCATCGACGAGTTCACGGGACGCATGATGGCCGGCCGACGTTATTCGGAAGGCCTGCATCAGGCGCTTGAAGCCAAGGAGCATGTCCAGGTTCAGCCGGAAAACCAGACGCTGGCCTCGATCACCTTCCAGAACTATTTCCGGATGTACGAAAAGCTCGCCGGCATGACCGGCACGGCGCTGACCGAAGCCGACGAACTCTTCGACATCTACAAGCTCGAAGTCGTGGAGATCCCGACCAACGTGCCGGTCGGCCGCCTCGACGAGGACGACGAGGTCTATCGTACCCAGAACGAGAAATACGCCGCGATCCTGGCCGAGATCGAGCGTGCCAATGCGCGGCTGCAGCCGGTGCTGGTCGGCACCGCCTCGATCGAAAAATCGGAAGTGATCGCCGAATACCTCAAGAAGCACGGCTACCGGCAGATCGATTTCGGCAACGAGAATTCGATGCAGAAGCTGTACGCCGCGGCCCGCGCCGGCAAGCCGGCAAAACTGTTTGCGGTGCTGAACGCGCGCTTCCACGAGCAGGAAGCCTATATCGTCGCGGAAGCCGGCGTGCCTGGCGCGATCACGATCGCCACCAACATGGCCGGCCGCGGTACCGACATCAAGCTCGGCGGCTCGCTCGAGATGCGGATCCAGCAGGAGACTGCCGGCATCGAGGACGAGGCGGAGAAGGCGAAGAAGATCGAGCAGATCAAGGCCGACATCGAGCACTTCCGCGAGATCGTGCTGAAGGCCGAGGAAGAGGTCGAGATCGAGCCGGCGAAGGGTTCGAAGCCCGCCAAGACCGTGAAGAAGCCCGGCGGCCTCTACATCATGGGATCCGAGCGTCACGAATCCCGCCGCATCGACAACCAGCTGCGCGGCCGTTCCGGCCGTCAGGGCGACCCCGGCCGCTCGAAGTTCTTCCTGTCGCTGGAAGACGATCTGATGCGCATCTTCGGCTCGGATCGCCTCGACAGCATGCTGCAGCGTCTCGGCCTCAAGGAAGGCGAGGCGATCATCCATCCCTGGATCAACAAGGCGCTCGAGAAGGCGCAGCAGAAGGTCGAGGCGCGCAACTTCGACATCCGCAAGAACCTGCTCAAGTTCGACAACGTCCAGAACGACCAGCGCAAGGTGATCTTCGATCAGCGCGTCGACCTGATGAAGGACGACAGCGTCGCCGAGACCGTTACCGACATGCGCCACGCCTTCATCGACGACCTCGTCGCCAAGCACGTGCCCGAGCATGCCTATGCCGAGCAGTGGGATGTGGCCGGCCTGAAGGAAGAGCTGAAGCGCGTGCTCGATCTCGACCTGCCGGTCGACGAATGGGCCAAGGAAGAGGGCATCGCCGACGAGGAGCTGCTCACCCGCATCGAGACCAAAGCCGACGAGCACATGGCGGCCAAGGTCGGGCAATGGGGTCCCGACGTGATGCGTTACGTCGAGAAGACCATTCTGCTCCAGACGCTCGACCATCTCTGGCGCGAGCATCTGATCATGCTCGACCATCTGCGCCAGGTCATCGGCCTGCGTGGCTACGGCCAGCGCGATCCGTTGCAGGAGTACAAGACCGAGGCCTTCAATCTCTTCCAGGAGATGAGCGCGCATCTGCGCGAGGCCGTCACGGCGCAGCTGATGCGGGTCGAGATCGTCCCGCCGGAGCAGGAAGCCCCCGTGCTGCCGCCGATGGAAGCGCACAAGTTCGACCCGAACACCGGCGAGGACGAAATGGCGCTCGCCAGCGTCACGCTCGGTGCGCAGGCTTCCGACGCAGCTCTTCGCGATCCGAAGAACCCCGCAAGCTGGGGCAAGGTCGGCCGCAACGAGGATTGCCCGTGCGGCTCAGGCAAGAAGTACAAGCACTGCCACGGGCGGTACGGCTAGCCGCTAAGCTCCGCTGTGAGGCGCGACGTCGGCGCCTCACTCTCCACTGTCGTCGCCCGGCTTGACCGGGCGACCCAGTACGCCGCGGCTTCTCGGTTCAATCAAAACTGTCTCTGGAATACTGGATCGCCCGATTAAATCGGGCGATGACAGCCGAGTGTGTGGCGCGCAACTCGCACCACATCGTCGTCCTGGCGCTCCGCTTCGCTTGTCCAGGACGACGATGAGATTGAAATCGACGCCGCTCAATTCGAGCTGTCGATCAAGCTCTCCAGCAGCCGCTTCAGTTCGCTCGTCGATTTGTCGCCGTAGCTCTCCAGGATGTGCTCCTCCTGGTCGACCGCGAGCGAGTTGAGCTTCTTGCACAGCACCTTGCCGCGGTCGGAGATGAACATCAAAACCTTGCGGCGATCATTCGGGTCCTGCACGCGATAGACCAGCGTGTCGGAGACCATGCGGTCGATCATCTTGGTCAGCGTCGGATGATTGAGCAGCACCGCGTCCGCGAGTTCGCCCATCGAGTGGCCATCGCCGTCCGACAACACCTTAAGGATGCGCCACTGCTCGACGGGAACGCCTTCCTTGCTCAGCCGCAGTTCCAGCTGCCGGTTGATCTCCCGGTTGGCTTGCGCGAGCAGGTAGGCGAGGTGTTCGGTGATCGGGGAGTTCGGTTTTGCCACGGCTAAGACTTCGTCTTGACCCAAATGAGTGAATGTCTTGCAATCAATGCTGCTTCTATATGCACTTCAATTGTTGAATATTCAATATTTTCAAAATAGGATGATTGCCTAACAAAAGGGCGGATGCCGCGGCCGCCTGCTCATTGTGCTTTCAGGTCTGGTGCCAGACAGGAGTTGGCGTGCACGCGACGGTAAACTTCCCGGCTCACGGCAGTCCGGCGATGCCGCCGTCCTTGCTGCTGAGGAATCTGTCGTCGTCGGGCGCCGATAGCTCGCTGTCGCCGGGCGATCATGCTTTCCTCAGGCGGCGTGGCGCGAACAAGCTGCGCATCGGCGGTTTCATCTGCTGCACGGGATCGCCGGGTGTGTGGGGCCCCTGCGCGACCAACAGCGCGCAACTCGCCGTTGCCGAGATCAACAAGCGCGGCGGCATCCTCGGCCGCGAGATCGAGCTGTCGATCTACGACGCCGGCGGGCCGCTCGACGAGGTGCTGAACCGCGCCGAACAGGCGATCGCGTTCGACGAGGTCGATCTCATCGTCGGGCTGCACACCAGCGCGGTCCGCGTCGGCTTGCGCGACGTCACCACGCGTCACCGCATCCCCTACATCTATACGCCGGTCTACGAAGGCGGCGAGCGCACGCCCGGCGTGATGGCGATCGGCGAGACGCCGCGCTGGCAGAGCCGGCCGTCGATCCACTGGCTTGCCGACGTCAAGAAGGCGTCGCGCTGGTACCTGATCGGCAGCGATTACGTTTGGCCCTGGCAATCGCACCGCGCCGTGAAGAACTACATCAGGGAAACCGGGGGCCACGTCGTCGGCGAGGAGTTCGTCCCCCTCGGCGAGGACAATCACGAGCCGCATCTGGCGCGCATCCGTGCCGCGCGGCCCGATGTCGTGCTGATCTCGCTGATAGGCACCGACAGCGTCACCTTCAATCGTGCGTTCGGCGAATGCGGCCTCGGTGCCACGACGCTGCGGCTGGCGGGGGCCATGGACGAGACGGTGCTGCTCGGTATCGGCGCCGACAACAGCGAGAACATGTTCTGCGCATCCGGCTATTTCTCCGGTATCGGCTCGCGAGCCAATGACGACTTCCAGATCCGCTATCGCGCGATGTTCGGGCCGAACGCCCCGCCGATCGGCTCGCTTGGCCAGTCCAGCTATGAAGGCCTGCGTTTCCTCGAAGCCGTGGCGAAAAAGGCAGGTTCGCTGTCGATGGCGCCCATGCTCGCGGCGGGCCGCAACATCGTTTACGGCGGCGCGCGCGGCCCGGTCGTCGTTCGCAACGGCCACGCCCGCATGCAGATGTATCTCGCGGAGGCCGACGGCCTCGACTTCAAGCTGATCAAGCCGGTCTGAGCCTGCTGCGGCAATCCGGACAGCCCCATCTTAAAATAATACTTGAAAAGGAAAATATTTCCGCTTTGAATGTTTCAGCAGGGCCGCTGCGCGCGTCGCGCCAATCGCGGCCGCGCGCAGGGACCGTACCAAGAAACTTCAGGAGAGCGCCGTGACAGTTGTCCTTCCCACGCCTGCCCAACTTCTTGACGTCGCCAAGCAGTGCGGCCTTTCGCTGACCGATGCCGATGTCGCCTCGTTCCGCGGCCTGATGCAGGGCTCGATCGAGGCCTATAATCTCGTCGGCGCGATGCCGGACGAAGTGCCGGAGGTCAAATATCCGCGCACGCCGGGCTACCGGCCCTCACCCGAGGAGAACCCGCGCAACGCCTGGTATCGCAAGTCGACCGTGAAGGGTGCGGCGAGCGGCAAGCTCAAGGGCAAGACCGTCGCGCTGAAGGACAACATCATGCTCGCCGGCGTGCCCATGATGAACGGCTCGGCGACGCTGGAAGGCTATGTTCCCGATTTCGACGCCACCATCGTCACGCGCATGCTCGATGCCGGCGCCGAGATCGCCGGCAAGGTGCATTGCGAATCCTTCTGCATGTCCGGCGGCAGCCACACCGGTGCGGTCGGTGCCGTGCACAATCCGCACAAGATGGGCTATTCGGCCGGCGGCTCGTCCTCCGGTTCCGGCGTCGTGGTCGCGCTCGGCGAGGTCGACATGGCGATCGGCGGCGACCAAGGCGGCTCGATCCGCATGCCGTCCTCGTTCTGCGGCACCTACGGCATGAAGCCGACCTGGGGCCTCGTCCCCTACACCGGCATCATGCCGATCGAGGTCTTCGTCGACCACACCGGTCCGATGACCGCGACCGTCGCCGACAATGCGCTGCTGCTCGAAGTGCTCGCCGGCGACGACGGCTACGATCCCCGCATCAAGGCGCCGAAGGTCGAGGAGTACACCAAGGCGCTCGGCCAGGGCGTCAAGGGCATGAAGATCGGCATCCTCAAGGAAGGCTTCGAGCAGGCGAACGCGGAGGCCGCCGTCAACGAAAGCGTCCGCGAGGCCGCCAAGCGCTTCAAGGACCTTGGCGCCACGGTCGAGATCGTCTCGATCCCGATGCATCTTGTCGGTCCCGCGATCTGGACGCCGATCGGCACGGAGGGCATGACCCAGACCATGATGTATGGCGATGGCTATGGCCTCAGCCGCTCCGACCTCTACTCGACCTCGCTGATGGACTTCCATCGCGGCTGGCGCCGGCAGGCGGATTCGCTATCGGAGACGACAAAACTGTTCCTGATGCTCGGGACCTACATCAACAACAGCTTCGGTCCCCGCTATTACGGCAAGGCACTCAACATCTCGCGTCGCCTGACCGCGGCCTATGACAAGGCGTTCGGCGAATACGACCTGCTGCTGCTGCCGACGACGCCAATGAAGGCGACGAAGCTGCCGGAGCCCACCGCGAGCCGCGAAGACTACGTCGCCCGCGCGCTCGAGATGATCTCCAACACAGCGCCGTTCGACATCACCCATCATCCCGCGATGTCGCTGCCCTGCGGCATGGTCGACGGCCTGCCCGTCGGACTGATGCTGGTCGGCCGCATGTTCGAGGAATCCACGATCTACCGCGCCGCGCATGCCTTCGAGCAGATCGGCGACTGGAAGAAGATGTGAGCGAGGCATCGATGCAGACGGACGGACCAGAGCGTTTTCAAGCGAAGTGGATACCGGTTCGCGTCAAGAAAACGCGTAAAAATAAGAATCCAGCGCATGGCTAACGCGTTCGTCGCGGCGTTCGAAATCCTGAGCTTCGGCGCGATCATCGTCCTGATCGTGCTGGGGCTCGGAATCATCGCCAGCATGATGGGCATCTTCAACTTCGCGCAAGGAGAGTTCGTCCTGCTCGGGGCCTACATCACCTATCTCGCCTACGCCAAGGGCCTGCCGATCTGGGCCGGCATGGTCGCGGCGCCCTTCGTGGTCGGTGCGCTCGGCTTCGTGCTGGAGGCGCTGATCATCCGCCGCTTCTACGCCGCGCCGATCGTGGCGATGCTCGGCACCTATGCGCTCGGCCTGATCATCCGCGAATCCGTGCGCGGCCTGATCGGTGGCTTCTATCTGACCGTGCCCGAGCCGATCGGCGGCTCGATCGATATCGGCGCCATGCATATCTCGGCCTGGCGCTTCACCATCATCGTCATCACGCTCCTGGTGATGGCGGGCTGTTACCTCCTGCTGTCGCGCACGAGTTTTGGCCTGCGCATGCGCGCCACCCTGGAAAATCCCTCGCTGGCGCGGGCCTCAGGCATCTCCACGCCCCTGATGTACGGCGCCACGTTTGCGTTTGGCTCCGCGCTCGCCGGCCTTGCCGGTGCGCTGATCGTGCCGGTGTTCAGCCTGTACGCCGATCTCGGCCTGCGTTTCCTGATCCAGGGTTTTGTCGCGGTGATGGTCGGCGGCGTCGGCTCCTTCATCGGACCGGTGGCGGGCGCCGGCGTGATCGGCACCCTCAGTGCCGCGCTGCCATGGGTGATGGCGCCCGTCGTCGCCGACGTCCTCGTCTTCGTGCTCGCCATTGTCTTCATTAAATTTCGGCCACAGGGCCTCATCGCTGGAAAAGGGGTTTAGTCATGTTCGATCGTACTCAGCTTTCGCGTCGCCGCTTCCTCTCCAATCTTGCCTTTACCACCGGCGCGGTCGCGACCGGCGTCGGAAGCTGGGTGATCCCGGCGCCGTGGGCGAACGCGGCGGAAGGCCCGATCAAGGTCGGTATCGCGACCGATCTCACCGGCCCGATCGCTTATGCCGGCAATGCCGACGCCAATGTCGCCAAGATGGTGATCAAGGAGATCAATACGGCCGGTGGCCTGCTCGGCCGTCCGCTCGAGCTCTATATCGAGGACACTGCGTCGAACGAATCCGTCGCCGTCGGCAACGTCCGAAAACTGATCCAGCGCGACAAGGTCGACATGGTGCTGGGCGGCATCACCTCGTCGATGCGCAACGCGATCAAGGACCCGATCGTGGCGCGCGGCAAGACGCTCTACATCTATCCGCAGCTCTACGAAGGCAAGGAGTGCACACCCTATCTGTTCTGCACCGGGCCGACGCCGGCGCAGCAGTGTGACGAGTTCATCCCCTGGCTGATCAAGAACGGCGGCAAGAAGTTCGCGCTGCCGAGCGCCAACTATGTCTGGCCGCACACGCTCAACGTCTACGCCCGCAAGGTCATTGAGGCGAACGGCGGCGAGGTCGTGTTCGAGGAATATTACCCGCTCGACCAGATCGACTTCTCATCGACCGTCAACCGGATCATCTCCAACAAGGTCGACGTCGTCTTCAACACTGTCATTCCGCCGGGCGTCGGCCCGTTCTTCAAGCAGCTCTATGAAGCGGGCTTCCTCAAGAACGGCGGGCGCCTAGCCTGCGTCTACTATGACGAGAACACGCTCAACATCAACCAGGCCGCCGAGATCGAAGGGCTCGCAAGCTGCCTCGACTATTTCAAGGTGCTGACCAAGGAGAACCCGTTCGACGCAAAAATCCAGGCGGCGTACGAGAAGGACTTTCCCGGCAACTTCCTGTTCGCGGCCGGCAGTGCCGCGACCGGTACCTATCGCGGCCTCAAGCTGTGGGAAGCGGCCGTGAAGGAAGCCGGCAAGGTCGATCGCGACTCGGTTGCCGCCACTCTCGATCACGCCAAGATCGCCGAAGGCCCGGGCGGCCCGGCCGAGATGGTGCCGGGCAAGCGGCACTGCAAGATGAAGATGTACACCGCGGTCGCCAAGGGTGGGAACTACGAGATCGTCGGACGCAGCGACGGGCTCGTCGATCCCAAGGAATGCTGAGGCGGAATGCCGAAGTCGATGACTGTGGTAAGAGAAGCCATCGCCGGCGACGAAGCGGACGGTGCGATGGCTGAACGCGTGGCCGCGGGACAGGCCAAGGAACAGGTCAAGGCAGGACGAAAGGTCCTGCCGATCGTGGAGGGCGTCGTGCTCGTCGCGGCGCTGCTCGCGCCGCTGGTGCTGCAGGACTACCTCACCGTGTTCGCGACCCGCGTGATCATCCTCGCGCTGTTCGCGTTGTCGTTCGATCTGGTCTGGGGTTATGCCGGCATCATGAGCTTCGGCCAGGCCCTGTTCTTCGGCTCGGCCGGCTATGGCGTCGCGCTGCTCGCGCGCGACCTCGACATCACCAACATCTTCGTGGTGCTGCCGGCGGGAACGCTGATCGGCCTCACCTTCGCGCTGCTGCTCGGCGGCTTCCTGCTGCTTGGACGGCACCCCTCCAGCGTCATCTTCGTGTCGCTGGGCACGCTGACCGGCTCCTACGCCGCCGATCGCCTCGCGCGCGGCTGGTACTATCTCGGCGGCCAGAACGGCATCCCCTCGATCGCGCCGATGTCGCTCGGCGGCTACGAATTTACTGAGGGCCCGGCCTTCTACTATCTCGTGCTCGGTATCCTCGTCGTGGTCTACCTGCTCTGCCGCTTCCTGGTACGCTCGCAATTCGGCCTGGCGCTTGCGGGCCTGCGCGAGAACGAGCAGCGCATCGCCTTCTTCGGCTACAAGGTACAGCACCTGAAGGCGATCATCTTCGCGATCGGCGGCGCCATCGCAGGTCTTGCCGGCAGCCTTTATGCCTTCCATGAAGGTTTCGTCTGGCCCAACATGGTCGGCGTCGTCGTCTCGACGCAGGTCGTGCTCTATGTGCTGTTCGGCGGCTCCGGCACGTTGATCGGCGCCGTCATCGGCGCCGTGATCGTCGAGGGCGTCAGCTTCTGGCTCTCTGACAATTATCGCGAGATCTGGCCGATCATCCTCGGTCTGCTGCTGCTGCTCGTGATCCTGTTCCGGCCACTTGGCCTGATCAGCTTTGTGCTCGGCGAGCGCGAACGGGTCGGCAGCTTTGGTGCCAAGCCCAAGGAGACCGTGAAGCGGACTGAGAAGCAGACTGAGAAGGAGAAGCGCAATGCCGCTCCTTGAAGCTGCCGATATCAAGAAGATCTTTGGCAAGCTCACCGCGCTCGACGGCGCCGCGCTGACCGTCGGCGAGAACGAGTTTCACGGCCTGATCGGACCGAACGGCTCCGGCAAGAGCACGCTGATGAAGTGCATTGCGGGGGCCGAAGTGCCGACCCAAGGCAAAGTGAGTTTCATCAACACCGACATCACCGCGTTCACGCCGACCGAACGGGCCCGGGCCGGCATGAGCCTGAAATTCCAGATCACCAGCGTGCTGCCGACGCTGACGCTCTACGACAACATCCTGCTCGCGCTGCAGGCGCAGTCCTCGCTGTTCGATCTCGTATTCTCGCGCACGCGGGACGCGCTGCACGACCAGGTCATGACCATGCTGACGCAGTTCCGCCTCGCCGATCGCGCCTTCGACGCGGCGGCCGCACTGTCGCACGGCCAGCAGCAATGGCTGGAGATCGCGATGGCGCTCGCGGGCAAGCCGAAGCTGCTGCTGCTGGACGAGCCGACCGGCGGCATGAGCCTGGAGGAGCGCCGCGTCACCGGTGAATTGCTTCAGCCGATCAAAAAACATTGCTCGCTCGTCATCGTCGAGCACGACCTCGATTTCATCCGCGACATTTGCGATCGGTTGACCGTGCTCGACCAGGGCAAGGTGCTGGCATCAGGCACCGTGTCGGAGATCCAGGCCAACAAATCCGTTCAGGAGATCTATCTGCGCCGTGCCTGAATTTTTGGACATCAAGCATCTCGACGCGGGCTATGGCCGCAGCCAGGTCCTGTTCGACGTCACCCTCGGCATTCCCTGGCGCGGCGGCGTCGCCGTGCTCGGCCGCAACGGCGCAGGCAAGACCACGCTGATGAAGACCATCGTCGGCGAGCTGCCGGCGTGGAAGGGCGAGGTCGCCTTCGACGGGCGCGACATCAGCCGCCGCGCGACCCAGGAGCGCGTGCGCGCCGGCATCGGCTACGTGCCGCAGGAGCATTCGGTATTCGCGCGCCTGTCGGTGCGCGACAATCTCGCGGTCGGCTCGCTCGCCAGCAAGAAGGACGACGCGGTCGACCATGTGCTGACTATCTTCCCGAAACTCGGCCAGCGCCTCGACCAGCCCGCCGGCACCCTCTCCGGCGGTGAGCGCAAGATGCTCGCCATCGGCCGCGCGATGCTGGGCGATCCGAAGCTGTTGTTGCTGGACGAGCCGACCGAAGGCGTCTGGATCGGAGTGATTGAGGAGATCACCGAGCGCCTGATCGAGCTCGCGAAGAGCATCGCCGTCATCATCGTCGAGCAGCACCTCGACCTCGCGCTGCGCGTCGCCGATTACGCCTATGTACTGGACCGCGGCAGGGTCGCGCTGCAAGGGCAGGCGAACGATGTGCGCGTCAATCCGGAGCTGATGCGGTACCTGGCGCCGTAGGTCGCGCTGCCCGTCTTTGAGTGAGGCGCAGCGCTCTCACTGTACCTCATCAAGGGGAATGACGGCGTCAGGCTGAGATGGATCGGAGAGATTAAGCGGAGCGCCGCCCTTACTTCACCGCCCCAAAGCGGCTGTCGAACGAGTTCGACGACACCACCGGCGCGGCGCCCATGATCTGCGTCGCTTCACTCGCGCCATCCGACACCGACGGCTTCAGCGCCGGCCGCGTCGCGGCGAGGCGCGTGTCCGGCTTCACCGGTTCGGCCGGCTTGGCGGCGGCGACGGCCGGCTTAGGCGCGTCCTTGGACGTATCGCGGCCGGGCACGAACCGGGTCACTGCGGCCTTCAGCCTCGATGTCGCGGTGGGTGGCGTTGCGGGCGCAGCGGCAGGGGCCACGGACGCGGTCGCTTGCGGGGGAGGCGTGGTCGCCGTCGTGTCGGCGGTGCCGAGGCCCATCTTGCGGCCGAGGTTGGAGAAGAAGCCGCCTGACGATTTCTCTTGGGATTTCTCGCTGGCCGGCGCGGCCGCGGCGACGCGGGTGGTGGCGGCGGGCGCGCTGACGGCGACGACCGGCTCCTGGTTCACGGGAGCGGCGGCGACCGCATCGAGATTGGGCTTGGGCGGATTGACGTGTCCGGGGATCGTGCCCGGCGCCTTCGCCATCGCCAGCATCTCCAGGGTCGAGCCTTCGGCGTTCTCCGAGAGTCCGGTCGATCCCTCCGGAATCTTCGAGGCAAAAATCTTGTTCATGCCGCCGTCGATGCCGGTGTTCATGCGCGCGATCGGCGTGCCCTTGGCGACGAGCTTGTTGTATTCGACCTGGTCGCGCGCATCCTTGTCGCGCACCGCGCTGGCGATGTTCTCGGGGATCACATAGGCCGGGCACTTCGCGGACGCGTCGAACACCGGATCGCGCTTCGCGTCAGGCGTCTTCGTTGCGTCGAACACGTATTTGCGCTCGCAGAAATCGACCTTCGGCTCCTGCCGCGTCACCTCGAAATGATCATAGCCTTCCTTGATCATCTTCCAGAACGGCATGTTCGGGTTGTTCCGGTGCTTGGCCATGTTCACCGGCGTCATCTTGAACGGATAGGCCTGCAGCTGGAACGCCTTCTGGCCGCCGAAGAACGACTCGCGGCCAAGCGAATAAATCTCCGCGATCTGCTCGTCCGTCATCGCGTAGCAGCCGCGCGACGAACAATCGCCATGCACCATCAGCTGCGAGCCGGTGCGCCCCAGAGCCTTGTCGAACGCGTTCGGATAGCCCGTGTTGAACGAGAGATAGTAGGCCGACTGCGGATTCATCTGGCCCGGATTGATCGAGTAGAATCCTTCCGGCGCCTGGCGGTCGCCTTCGCGCACCTTCGGACCGAGATCGCCCGACCAGCGGCAGATCGGATAGGTCTTGAGCAGCGCGAACTGGCCGTTGCGGGCCTGCTTCCAGACCTCGAGCTCGGCCTCCTGCTTGAACAGGCGGACCAGGATCGGCGATTGCAGGTCCATGTCCTTCTCGACCATCGCGGCGAGAAGCTTTGGCGGCACCGGCTGGTTGGCCTTGGCGTTGGTCGCGAGCGAGACCTGGTCGGTGTCGCAGCCGGCCAGCAGAACACTGGCTGTCAGCAGCGCAACCGAAGCCAAAAGCGCGCGAGCAAGCGAACGAGAAATCAAGATGGACCCCACACCGTGCCGGGCAGAGAGCGCGAACCCCAATCTCGAAGCATGATCCGACCGGAGATCCGGACCCGTCGTGACGGGCGTTTTCGAACCACGCTCCAGCGCTTGTGCCCTGAAGCCATTGATTAAAATTCTAACCTCTGGGTCATGTGGTCGCAACCCGAGCTGGGATCACGAGCCCGTTGGCCCAGTGGCATGGTCAACGAAGACTAAATGGACGCGACTTTGGGCCGTACTTGGGCCTTCCGGCCCAATCCGCACAGAGATCGCTGATTTGGGCAAAAAAAGGGTTAACGGGGAGTTACCGGGGCGTCGGGGGCCGCCCGAAAGGTCTTGTAGGGTGGGCAAAGGCGCAAAGCGCCGTGCCCACCATCTCGCTCCCCATACTGTTTGGAATGGTGGGCACGCTTCGCTTTGCCCACTATACGGCACCGAAAACGGCCGAATCAGCCCAGCTTCCGGCCGATATCGAGGAATTTCTGCCGCCGCTGCTTGCGGATGGTGTCGCCGTCCAGGCCGCGGAGCTCGTCAAAAGCCTTGGCGATGGCATCGCCCGTGGTGGCGATCATGGCGGTGGGGTCGCGGTGGGCGCCGCCGACCGGCTCCTTCAAGATGCTGTCGATCACCCCGAAGCGCAGCATGTCCTGCGCGGTGATCTTCATGTTGTTGGCGGCTTCCTGCGCCTTGGAGCCGTCGCGCCACAGGATCGAGGAGGCGGCCTCGGGCGAGATCACGCTGTAGATCGCGTGCTCCAGCATCAGGACCCTGTTGGCGGTGGTGATGGCGATGGCGCCGCCCGACATGCCCTCGCCGGTGATGATGGCGACGTTGGGCACGGTCAGCGCCATGCAGGCATCGGTCGAGCGCGCGATCGCCTCGGCCTGGCCGCGCTCCTCGGCGCCGATGCCGGGATAGGCGCCGGCGGAATCGGCGAGCGACAGCACGGGCAGGCCGAACCGCTCGGCCATCTCCATCAGCCGCACGCATTTGCGATAGCCCTCGGGCCGCGCCATGCCGAAATTGTGCCGGATGCGACTCTCGGTGGAATCGCCCTTTTCCTGGCCCATCACGCAGATGGCCTCACCGCGGAAGCGGCCGAAGCCGGCAACCAGCGCCTCGTCCTCGCCGAACTTGCGGTCGCCCGCGAGCGGGGTGAATTCGGTGATCAGGCCCTTGATGAAGTCGTTGAAATGCGGCCGCTGCGGATGCCGCGCGACCAGCGTCTTCTGCCACGGCGTCAGGTTCAGATAGAGGTCGGCCAGCGCCTGCGCCGCCTTGTCCTCGATCTTCCCGATCTCCTCGGAGATATCGGTGCCCGAGGCCGCAAGCGTCCGCAGCTCGTCGACCTTGGAGTCGAGCTCGGCGACCGGCTTTTCGAAGTCGAGATAGCTGCGCATGTGATCTGGCATCAACTCAATATAGCGAGGACGGGGCGGGGCGTCGAAGCAGGTTTGGACCGGCGGAAAGAAATGTAGCTTCTTCAATGAGTTGGCTTGTGCGCTCTAAAGCAGCCCGCCAAATCATGCGTGAGGCCACGGCTCTTTCTGCGGAGATGTGGCCGAAGTCAAGGCGGTTTCATGGGTTGCCTGTAGCCCGGATGGAGCGAAGCGCAATCCGGGAGGGTCTTTCCGCGAGGCGGGCGGCCCCGGATTTCGCTGCGCTCCATCCGGGCTACAAGAGAACTATTTCTCCGCCAGCGGGTGCAGGTCGCGCACCAGGCTCTTCAGGCGCTCCTCGACCACATGGGTGTAGATCTGGGTCGTGGAGATATCGGTGTGGCCGAGCAGGGTCTGCACGATGCGCAAATCCGCGCCGTTGTGCAGGAGGTGGCTGGCAAAGGCGTGGCGCAACACGTGCGGGGAGACCAGCCGGGCCTGCAGCCCCGAGGCGACAGCAAGCTCTTTCAGGTCGCGGGCGAAATGCTGCCGCGTCAGATGCCCGCTCTCGCCGAACGATGGGAATAGCCATTTCGAGGCGGCCACGCTGTTCTTCTTGTCGGCTTTTGCCGCTTCCGTCGCCGCGAGATAGTCGGCCATCGCCTGCCGCGAGGCCTCGTTGAGCGGCACCAGGCGTTCCTTGTTGCCCTTGCCGCGCACCACGATCATGCGGGCGTCGCGTTTTGCCGCGGAGCGCGGCAGCGCCACCAGCTCGGAGACGCGCAGGCCGGTGGCGTAGAGCACCTCGAGCAGGCAATAGAGCCGCAACGCGCGCAGCCGTTTCGAGGGAGAAGCGTCCTCCGCCTCGCTCAATTCCTTGGCGCGGCTGAGCATGCGGTCGACATGCGCGATCGACAGCACCTTCGGCAGGCCGCGGCCGCGCTTGGGGCCGGACAGGATCGCCGCGGGATCCTCGGTGCGGATGCGCTCGTTCAGGAGAAAGCGGTAGAGATGCCGCATCGCCGACAGCCGCCGCGCGACGCTGGTGGACTTGAAGCCGCGGCTGTCGAGATCGGCGAGATAATCGCGCAGGATCTGCGTCTCGGCGTCGGCAAAGCTGTGCCCGACGCGGCCCAAAAATTCCGAGAAATCGGTGAGGTCGCGGCGGTAGGCGTCGAGCGTATTGGGGCCGGCGCCCTGTTCCGCCGCGAGCATGTCGAGGAACAGGCCGGTGAGCTTGCTGTCTGAGGGCTGTACGCGCATGCCCTGGAGGCTAGCTCCTATTTCTTGAGAAACTTATCCGGCGGGATCGTCACCGTCATTTCTCGCGACTTCGGGCTCACAAAGTTCGCCAGCGCGAAGACCACGCCATAGACGATGCCGGCGAGCACGGCGACGACCGTCAGGAAGCGGAACAGGCTGGGCATCGGGCAAGGTCTCGGGAGGGTCTCAGGCGTCCAAATTAACCAATTGAATCATCCAACATGTTCGCCGTTTCGTGGCAAGAGTCCTCTGGCGAGGGCCCCGAGGGGGTCGTATAGGTGGCCAAAGCATGCCGCCTCCGGCGGCAGATCGAGCGAGACCCAGAGCGAGATTTATGCCCGACGCCGCGTTGCCGATACAAGCTGCCCCTGAGGCCGACATCCTGTCGGCGCTCGGGACGCGCTCGATCGTGCTCGTCGGCATGATGGGGGTGGGCAAATCCACCATCGGCCGCCGCATGGCGGCCCGGCTCAAGCTGCCCTTCGTTGACGCCGACACCGAGATCGAGGTCGCTCATGCCGGCATGACCATACCGGAGATTTTCGAGCGCCATGGCGAGCCGTATTTCCGGGATGGCGAGGCGCGGGTGATCGCGCGCCTGCTCGACGGCGAACCGATCGTGCTGGCGACCGGCGGCGGTGCCTTCATGCGCGAGGAGACGCGCAACCGCATTGCGGCCAAGGCGGTCTCGATCTGGCTCAAAGCCGACCCTGACGTCATCATGCGCCGGGTGCGCCGCCGCGCCGACCGCCCGCTGCTCCAGACCGCCGATCCCGAAGGAACCGTGACGCGCCTCCTCACCGAGCGCGAGCCGATCTATCGCCATGCCGACCTCACCATCGCCTCGCGCGACGTGCCGCACGACAAGATCGTCGAGGAATGCATCGAGACGCTGCGCGCCCATTTCCGCGGCGAACAAGCCGCCCAATCACCTGCCGACGTTGCGAGTGCCGTACGATGACTGCGCCGTTGAAACATTCAGATCCTGTCAACGTCGACGTCGCGCTCGGCGATCGCGCCTATGACATCGTCATCGGCCGCGGCGTGCTGGCCTCGCTCGGCGAACGTGTCGCGCGCTTGCGGCCCGGCGTGCGTACGGCAATCATCACCGATCGCACCGTCGCAAAATACTGGCTCGAGCCGACCGAAGCGTCGCTCGCTTCTGCCGGCATTCCGACCTCGCGCATCGTGGTCGAGGAAGGCGAGATCTCCAAAACCTATGCCGGCCTCGAAAAGGTCAGCGAGGCCCTGATCGCCGCGAAGATCGAGCGCAACGATCTCGTCATCGCGCTCGGCGGCGGCGTGGTCGGCGATCTCGCCGGCTTTGCGGCCGCGATCCTGCGCCGCGGCGTCGATTTCGTGCAGGTGCCGACCTCGCTGCTGGCGCAGGTCGATTCCTCCGTCGGCGGCAAGACCGGCATCAATTCGCCGCAGGGCAAGAATCTGCTCGGCGCCTTCCACCAGCCCGTGCTGGTGATTGCCGACACCGCCGTGCTCGACACGCTGTCGCCGCGGCAATTCCGCGCCGGCTATGCCGAAGTCGCCAAATACGGCGTGCTCGGCGACGAAGCCTTCTTCACCTGGCTGGAGAAGAACCATTCCGATATCTTCAAAGGCGGCTCGGCGCGCGAGCACGCGATCGCGACCTCCTGCCGCGCCAAGGCCGGCGTCGTCTCGCGCGATGAGCGCGAGACCGGCGAGCGCGCGCTGCTCAATCTCGGCCATACCTTTGGTCACGCGCTGGAGGCCGCGACCGGTTTCTCCGATCGCCTCTTCCATGGCGAGGGTGTTTCGATCGGCATGACGCTGGCGGCGCAGTTCTCGGCGAAGCTTGGCATGATCGGCGAGGCCGATGCCGCGCGCGTCGAGCGTCACCTCATCGAGGCTGGCCTGCCGACGCGCCTGCAGGACATCGCCGGTTTCGCGCAGGAAGGGCTCGCCGACGCCGACGCGCTGATGGCGTTGATGGCGCAGGACAAGAAGGTCAAGCGCGGCAAGCTCACCTTCATCCTGCTGGAGGCGGTCGGGCGTGCCGTGATCGCGAAGGACGTCGAGCCGGCGCCGGTGCGCGATTTCCTCAAAGAGAAGCTCGCGCAAAAGGCTTGATGCGCGGCTAACCGGTTTTTGAGTGGTGCATGGACTGGCTCGGATTCACCATCGTCATTCTCTGCCTGCTCGTCTCGGGCTTCTTCGCCGCGAGCGAGACCGCGCTGACCGGCGCCTCGCGCGCCAGCATGCTGCGGCTCTCCAAGCAGGGTAACCACGACGCCGATGTCGTCTCGCAGCTGCTCGACATGCGCGAGCGCCTGATCGGCGCGCTGCTGCTCGGCAACAATATCGCCAATATCAGCGCGTCCGCGCTCGCCACCAGCATCTTCACGGCCTGGTTCGGCGATGTCGGCGTGCTCTATGCCACCGGCGTGATGACGGCGCTGGTCGTGATCTTCGCGGAGGTGCTGCCGAAGACCATCGCGATCAACGCGCCCGACCGCATGGCCCTTGCGGTCGCCCGCCCGATGCGGCTGACGATGTATGTGCTGGGACCGTTGCTGCGGATCGTCGAGGTCATCGTCCGTCTGCTGATGCGCTTGTTTGGTCTGGCCGGCGAGCACCAGGCGATCCTGTCGCCGACCGAGCGCCTGCGCGGCGCGGTCGACCTGTTGCACCACGAGGGCAAGGTCGAGAAGCAGGACCGCGACATGCTCGGCGGCCTGCTCGATCTGCGCGAGCTCCAGGTCTCCGACGTCATGATCCATCGCACCGAGATGATGATGATCAATGCCGACCTGCCGCCGGAGGAACTGGTGCGCGAGGTGCTGGCGACCGAGTACACCCGCATTCCGCTGTGGCGCGAGAAGCCGGAAAACATCATCGGCGTGCTTCACGCCAAGGATTTGTTGCGCGCAATCCGCGCATCCGACGGCGATACCTCGCGCATCGACGTCTCCACCATCGCGCTGCCGCCCTGGTTCGTGCCGGAAATGCGCCCGGTCTCCGAGCAGCTCAAGGCGTTCCGGCGCCGAAAAACCCATTTCGCGCTCGTCGTCGACGAGTACGGCGAGGTTGAAGGTCTCGTGACGTTGGAAGACATTTTGGAAGAAATCGTCGGCGACATCTCCGACGAGCACGACGTCGTGGTCGCCGGCGTGCGCGCCCAGCCGGACGGCTCGGTCGTGGTCGACGGCTCGGTGCCGATCCGCGATCTCAACCGCGCCATGGACTGGCACCTGCCCGATGAGGAGGCAACGACAGTCGCCGGTCTCGTCATTCACGAGGCGCGCTCGATCCCCGACCGCGGCCAGAGTTTCACGTTCCACGGCTTCCGTTTCCGCGTCCTCCGCCGCGAACGCAACCGCATCACCGCGCTCCGTATTTCACCGGTGCCGCGTGACGCGGAGATGGAAGAGGCCAAGCCCAGGCGGGCGGGAACGTCGTTTTGATTTCTCTTACCCTCCCCTGGAGGGGGAGGGTCGATCGCGCGCAGCGCGAGCGGGGTGGGGTGATCTCTCCACTCGGGCAGTGTCGCGTGTGGAGAGATCACCCCACCCCGTCTCAAATTTCGCTGCGCTCAATATGAGCCGACCCTCCCCCTCCAGGGGAGGGTAAGCGAAGATCAACCTTCCCCCGGTGCCTGCGCGTGGATCGCGAGCGCGTGCACGCTGCCGGCAAGTTCCGCGGCCAGCGCCGAATTTATCATGCGGTGGCGATCGACCCGGCTCTTCCCTTTGAAGGCCTGAGACACAATATAAACGCGAAAATGTGTTTCGCCGCTCGGCCGATGGCCGGCGTGGCCCTCATGCAAATGTGACTCGTCGACGACCTGCAGGCTTTCCGGCGTGAAAGCTTCCTTCAACTTGTTGCTGATAGTGTCTTTCATAACCATGAGTGCCATTAAAGCGCGCAGCCGCACTCCGTCAATTGCATAGGCCGCCTGCGGCGGCCGTACCTCGAAGACGCCGGAGTGAAACTTCGGCTGCGGGTTCCCAGCTAATTGCAATGTCAAGACTTGAAGGTTTTTGCATTGCGTAGTCAAAGTCAGTCATGCCGATCGATTCATCAAAGTTCTTCGACTCCATCCGGGTCAAGCCGAAAGGCAAGCAGCCGGAAGTGAAGCCGCGCGACGCCGTGGTCAATTGCGAATGGGCCGGGTGTCAGAACAAGGGCGCGCACCGTGCGCCGAAGGGCCGCGAGAACCAGCGCGAGTACTGGCACTTCTGCTTGAACCACGTGCGCGAGTACAACCAGAACTACAATTTCTTCTCCGGCATGAATGCCGATGCCGTCGCGCGCTACCAGAAGGATGCGCTGACCGGTCACCGCCCGACCTGGAAGATGGGCGCCAATGGCGGCAAGAAGGGTGCGGAAGCCGAGATCGACATGGCGTCCGATCCGTTCAGCATGTTCAGTGAGATCAACGGCCGTGCGGGCTGGCGGAAGGGTCCGCAGGCCGAGCCCAAGGCCGAGACGCGCAAGGTGATGAACGCCGAGCGCAAGGCGCTCCAGGTCATGGGCCTCGGCCCCGATTCCACGCTCGCCGACGTCAAGAGCAAGTACAAGGCGCTGGTCAAGCAGCATCACCCTGACGCCAACGGTGGCGACCGGTCGACCGAAGACCGCCTGATCGAGATCATCAAGGCCTACAATTATCTGAAGACGGTGGTCCGCGAGGCCTAGGCTACGCCTTCCGGGAAGGACAGTTCGCAAACCAGTCCTTCCGGCCTCCACTGTCGGGTAATGGTTCCGCGCAAGGTCCGGATGATGCCGTCGACCGCGCCGATTCCAAAGCCCTTGCGCGTCGGCGCCTCGTTGACCCGAGGACCGCCGCTCTCCGACCAGTGCAGCACGAGAGGCTCTGCACCATTGGTCTCCCAGCTGATCTCCAGCCTGCCCGAAGGCCTCGACAGCGCGCCATACTTGGCGGCGTTGGTGGCGAGCTCATGCAGCGCGACGGCGATCGACTGGGCCAGCGTGGGCGGCAGGCGGACGTCGTCTCCCGCGATCCTGATCCGCTCGCCGTCCCGGCTTGCGTACGGCCGGAGTTCCTCTTCGACGATGGTCTTCAGATTCGCGCCGGTCCAACGCGAAGCCGAGAACAGCCTCTGCACGTTGGCAAGCGCGCTGAGCCGGCCTGCAAACACGGTCTGGAACTCTTCCGCGGTATCCGCCTTCGTCAGCCGCAGCATCGCCTGAGCCACCGCGAGCAGGTTGTTGGAACGGTGATCGACCTCGGAGGTGAGGAGCATCATCCTCTGCTCGGCCTCCTTGCGAGCCGTGATGTCGACCAGCATGTTCACCGCACCAACCAAACGCCCCCGTTCGTCGCGCAGCGGCGTCGGATATGGCATGAAGCAGATCCGGGAGCCGTCCGGCCGCTCGGCCACGGCCTCGACGTCGCGCACTGGCCGGTTCTGCTTGAGCGCGATTGCCATCGGGCATTCATCGTGGGGAAGCGCCGTGCCGTCGGGCAGATAGAGCTTCCAGGTCACGCACCACATCTCGCCGATCTTCGGCATGCGTCCGGCAAAATCGATGCAGGCGCGATTGAAGAAGGTGATGCAGCCTTCCGCGTCGGTTGTGTAGATCGCGGCAGGCAGAGCCTGCAGCAAGTCGCGGAATCGTCTTTCAGAATCCGTGCCGGCCTCGGTCCGGTTGGCGGCATAGCCGGCGGCGATCTCGCCGATCCTGGCCTCGTCCGCTTGTCCAAACAGGTCCAGCATTGGAATCTTGATCCGAGGGGGCTCACAGTTAAGTCCCCAGACCCGGAGATGTTCCAAGTTCGTCGCCCGGACCGTGCGCGCGTTCCCGCAATCACGATCTCGCGCGACGGCTCTGCCGTGTCATTGTTCGTCCGGGCGAGGCACGACAGCGCAGTGAACGGCCCGGCTGTCGTGCCCTTGTGCTCTATTCGCCGGAAGCCTTCGGCATTTCCCCCACATATGACGAACTCGGCCGGATCAACCGCCCCGTCCGCTGTTGCTCGCGCGCATGGGCGGTCCACCCCGCTGCACGCGCCACTGCGAAGATCGGCGTGAAGGCCTGGCGTGGAATGGCGAGGGCATCGAGCAGAATCGCCGTGAAGAACTCCACGTTCGTCTCCAGCGGCCGGTCAGGATTCTTCTTGCGCAGCGCGCTGCGGATATAGGCCTCGACCTCGCCGGCAAAGGGCAGGTCGGCGCCATCCGCCGAAAGCCGCCTGATCGCGGCCTTGAGCACGTCGGCGCGCGGATCGCGCACGCGATAGACGCGATGGCCAAAGCCCATCAGCCGCTCGCCGCGGGCGAGGGCCGCATCGACCCATGGCTTGATGCGTTCGCTGGAGCCGATCGCATCGAGCATTTCCAGCACCGGCTCCGGCGCGCCGCCGTGCAAGGGGCCGGTCAGCGCGCAGTATCCGGCGGTGACGGCGGCAAACAGATCGGCCTGCGTCGAGGCCACCACGCGCGTCGTGAAGGTCGAAGCGTTCATGCCGTGGTCGCAGACCGTGACGAGATAGGCGTCCAGCGCCGCGACCTCACGCGGCTTCGGTGAGGCGCCACGCAGCATCCGCAGCGTATCGGCGGCATGGCTCGCATTCGGATCGGGCGCGAGCAGCTCCAATCCCTTGGCGCGACGGACCAGCGCGCCAGCGATCACCGGAAACGCGCCGACGATCGTCGCCTCATGTTCCAGCCCGTTTTCCGCGCGCAGGCCCGCGACCGCCGCGCGGAACTCGTCGACGATGCTCATGCCGCGTGTCGCCGGCAACAGCTCCGGCAAACGCGCGAACGCACGCTCGCGCGCCGCGCCCAGGCTCGCCCGCACATTGGCTTCGCTCAGCGTGGTCTTGCTCGCGCCGTTCCAGAGCCGGGCGGTGACGCCCTCGAAGCTCGACTGGCTTGCGAGGGTGCCGACATGCTCGCCGGCGATGATCAACTCGCCGCGCTCGCCGTCGACATGGCTCAGCACGGTCTCGGCCGCGGGAACGCCGTCCAGCCCGATCTGGCTTTTGGTGAGGTGGATGTTCATGACCCAATCTCCTTTGCACTGCACCAGGAGAAAATCAGGCCTCTCGACAGATTGATCAATCTTGATTACATAAATCAATATGAATAATTCCGAGGAACTCTGTCTGTCGGCCCGGGAAGCTGCCGCCGAGCTCGCGATCTCGCCGGCCACGCTCTACGCCTATGTCAGCCGCGGCCTGATCCGCTCCGAGCCGACGCCGGATTCGCGCAAGAACCGCTATCGGGCGGAGGACGTCCGCGCGCTCAAGGAGCGCCGGGTGCCGTCGCCGGAGCCGCGCGGCCTGCGCAGCTTCGATGCCGACCTGCCTGTCATGGACACGGAGATCTCGACCATCACCGAGGAGGGCGCGATCTACCGCGGCGTCAATTGCGTCGATCTCGCCGAGAACGATACGCTGGAGCACACGGCGACGCTGCTGTGGGACGTCTCCGACGTCGATCCCTTCACGCCGGACAATCAGCCCCAGATATCCGACGAGATGCGCGCGATCGCAGAGGCCGCGCGCCGCGCCGCGCCGATCGACCGTGCCATCGCAGTGCTGGCGCTCGCGACCAGCGCGGACGCGCGTGCCTTCACCCGCGCGCCCGACGGCCGCGCGATGGTCGGCGGGCGCATTGTCCGGCTCCTGGTTGCGACCATGCTCAACGCCGAGCCGTCGTCCGAGCCGCTGCACCAGCAGATCGCGAAGGCCTGGGCGCCCGACAACAAGCACGCGCCCGACCTCATCCGCCGCGCGCTGGTGCTGCTCGCCGATCACGAATTGAACGCCTCGACCTTCACCGCGCGCTGTGCGGCATCGACCGGCCTCAACCTCTATGACTCCGTCATCGCCGGCCTCGCCGCGTTGAAAGGGCCGAAGCATGGCGGCGCCGGCGTGCTGGCCTCGCAGCTCGTCAAGGCGCTGGTCGATCGCGATGTCGCCCCGATGGTTCGCGAGCGCGTCGCCTTGGGTGAGCGCTTTGCCGGCTTCGGCCACGGCGTCTACAAGCGCGGCGATCCCCGCGCGCAGTCGCTGCTGAACGCGCTGGCGCGTGCCGGCGCGCCGCGCAAATTCACGCGCGAAGTGCCGGAGCGGATCGTCGAGGCGACCGGCGAGCTCGTCAACATCGACTATGCACTGGCCGTCCTCGTGCACGCGCTGCGCCTGCCCTTAGGCAGCGAGCTCGCGCTGTTCGCGATGGCCCGCAGCGTCGGCTGGATCGCGCACGCCAGCGAGCAATTGCAGTTCGGCAAGCTGATCCGCCCGCGGGCGCGCTATGTCGGACCGGCGCCGGGAAGAAGGGCTAGTTAAAATCTCTCTGCGAGCGCGTCGTCCTCCGCTGTCGTCCCTGCCTAGTGCGCAATTGCGCACTAGGCAGGGACGACACCGGCGCACTAAGCCCGCGGCTTGGACGTCGCGACGAGGCCGTTCTGCCGGCGGCGGTAGTACCAGATGCCAAGGCCGCCGATGATCGCCACGGCCACCACCATCAAGATCCAGATGTGCTTGAACGGATGCCCATGGTGCGGCACGCCGAAATATTGGTGGAAGGCCGATACCGCCAGCACGCCCGGCAGCACATGCGCGGGGGCCCAGACCAGGATCGCCGGGATATTCACGGCATAAAACTTCGCGGGGGTCATCCCCAGCGCGCCGGCGGTGACGGGCACGAAGGCGCGGATCGGCGGTACGAAACGGGCGAAGAACACGGCCCAGGTGCCGAAGCGGTGGAAGAAGCTTTCGCTCTCGGCAACCACGCGCGGATAGTTGGTCAGCGGCCAGGTGTTGAGGATTTCGCGCTGCCGCCGGTGCCCGATCCAGTAGGCCGAGCCGTCGCCCAGCACGGCGCCGATTGCCGCCGCCAGCAGCACCCATTGCAGCTTCAATTCCCCGCCTGGAACCAGCGCGCTCAGCGCCAGAATGATGGTCGAGCCGGGGATCACCGATCCCACCACCGGAACGGCTTCGAGCAGCGCCGCCAGGAACAGGGTCAGATAGGCCAGCCACACATGGGCTGAAACGAAGGATATGAGGGGATCGAGAAAGGACGTCACGTCGTCTTTCGTGGGGGGCTGGAGCACCGGGGTTCGGACCCTACATAAGTAGGTGCACGCGGTAAAAGTGCCATTCGCGCGGGCAGGGCCGCTGGCCCGCTTGAAATTTGAGCGTGATTCGCAAGGCAGCCCTCCAAAAATCGCGTTCCTTGCCTATCTAAATGAAAAGACAATGGAACTTTGATTGGGGCGCGGGCTTCTGCCGGCACGTTGTCTCTGATAAGTTCGCAACCGCACCCAGCCGCAGCCAACGTGCAAATAACTGGTCTCGGGATCGCCCGGGGCCTCGGAGGATTGATGACGACCGCCGCTCTGTCCAAAGTTGAGGAAATTTCCGGTCTGCCCGACATGAAGGTGTCGGTGCGCCAGGTGTTCGGGATCGATAGCGATCTTGAAGTCCCGGCCTATTCCGAAGTCGATCCTCATGTGCCCGAAGTCGATTCTGATTACCGCTTCGACCGTGCCACCACGCTTGCCATTCTCGCCGGCTTTGCCCGCAACCGCCGCGTGATGGTGACCGGCTATCACGGCACCGGCAAATCCACCCATATCGAGCAGGTCGCTGCCCGCCTGAACTGGCCCTGCGTGCGCGTCAACCTCGACAGCCACATCAGCCGTATCGACCTCGTCGGCAAGGACTCCATCGTGGTCCGCGACGGCAAGCAGGTCACCGAATTCCGCGACGGCATCCTGCCCTGGGCGCTCCAGCACAACATCGCGCTGGTGTTCGACGAATACGACGCCGGCCGCCCCGACGTGATGTTCGTGATCCAGCGCGTGCTGGAAGTCTCCGGACGCCTGACGCTGCTCGACCAGAACAAGGTGATCAAGCCGCATCCGGCCTTCCGCATGTTCTCGACCGCCAACACGGTCGGCCTCGGCGACACCTCGGGCCTCTATCACGGCACCCAGCAGATCAACCAGGGCCAGATGGACCGCTGGTCGATCGTCACCACGCTGAACTATCTCGCCCATGACGAGGAAGTGGAGATCGTGCTGGCCAAGGCCAAGCACTATCGCACGCAGGAAGGCCGCGACATCGTCAACAAGATGGTCCGCCTTGCCGATCTCACCCGTAACGCCTTCGCCAATGGCGATCTGTCGACGGTGATGAGCCCGCGCACGGTGATCACCTGGGCCGAGAACGCCGATATCTTCGGCGATATCGGCTTCGCGTTCCGGGTCACCTTCCTCAACAAGTGCGACGAGCTCGAGCGTCCCCTGGTCGCCGAGTTCTACCAGCGCTGCTTCAACGCGGAGCTGCCGGAATCGGCGGTCAACGTGGCGCTCAGCTAGACCATGCCAAACATCACCGTCGAGCGCACCATTGGGACCACCAAGAAGGCTGTGCTCGCCGGGCTCGGCGCCTATAACGACGAGCAGTTCGGGAAGCAGAAGGTCAGGAGCATCGCGGTCTCGCTGAAAGACCGCGGCAAGATCGTCGGCGGCATCGTCGGACACCTGTGGGCCACGGTTCTGTTCATCCAGTACTTCTGGATCGACCAGAAGCAGCGCGGCAAGGGTCTTGGCACGAAGCTGATCGCGGCGATCGAGGACGAGGCAAGACGGCAGGGCGCGATCCAGGCCCATGTCGACACGATGAGTTTCCAGGCGCCGGGCTTCTATCGTTCCTGCGGGTACGAGGAGTTCGGCACCCTCAAGGGCTATCCCGGCGGCGTGACGCGCCACTCGTTTACGAAGTCGCTATGAGCACATCATCATCCAACTCCAAATTCCGTAACACCAAGGAAGCCCCGACCGAGCCGTTCAAGCGCTCGGTGGCCTCCTGCCTGAAGGCGATCGCGAAGTCGCCGGAGCTCGAGGTCAGTTTTGCTGCCGAGCGCCCTGGTCTGGCGCCGGGCAAAGCGCGGCTGCCCGAGCCCGCGCGCAAGATGACCAAGCGTGACGCTGCGATCGTGCGCGGCCACGCCGATTCCATCGCGCTCAAGATCGCCTGTCACGATGCAAAGCTGCATCGCAAGCTGATGCCCGGCAATCCGCAGGCGCGCGGCGTGTTCGAGGCGGTCGAGCAGGCCCGCGTCGAGGCGATCGGCGCGCGCCGCATGGCGGGCGTTGCGAAAAACCTCAGCGCGATGCTCGACGACCATTTCCATCGCGGCAAGTTCGACGAAATCACCGACCGTGCCGATGCGCCGCTGGCGGATGCGCTGGCGATGCTGGTGCGCGAGCGCCTGACCGGCATGGCGCCGCCCACGGCGGCGAAGAAGATGGTCGATCTCTGGCGGCCCATTCTCGAGGACAAGATCGGCAAGCGGCTCGACCGGCTCGATGGCCTGGTCGAGGACCAGACCAGGTTCGGCGACGCCGTGCATGACCTGCTGACCGCGCTCGAGCTCGGCGACGAGCGCAGCGCCGACAGCGAAGACAACGACGACGACGAGGAAAACCGCGACGGCGACAACGACCAGTCCGGCGCCGAAGGCTCGCCCGATTCCGATGCCGCGCAGGAGATGAGCGCCGACCAGGCGCAGGCCTCCAGCGAGGAGATGAGCGAGAGCGCGATGGAAAGCGCGCAGGCCTCGACCTCCGACACGTTCGACGACGGCGAACTCGGCGACGACGAGACGCCGGGCGAGGCGACGCGTCCGAACGCTCACGGCAAGAACGAGCCGCGCGGGCCGGAATATCACGCCTTCGCGCCGAAATTCGACGAGGTCATCGCGGCCGAAGACCTCTGCGACCATGACGAGCTGGAGCGCCTGCGCGCCTATCTCGACAAGCAGCTCGCGCATCTGCAGGGCATCGTCGCGCGCCTCGCCAACCGCCTTCAGAGACGCTTGATGGCGCAGCAGAACCGCGCTTGGGACTTCGACCTCGAAGAGGGCATTCTGGATCCGGCGCGGCTGTCGCGCGTGGTGACCGATCCCTATCACCCGCTGTCCTTCATGCACGAGAAGGAGGCGACGTTCCGCGACACCGTGGTGACGCTGCTGCTCGACAATTCCGGCTCGATGCGCGGCCGCCCGATCACGGTCGCCGCGACCTGCGCCGACATCCTGGCGCGCACGCTGGAGCGTTGCGGCGTCAAGGTCGAGATCCTCGGCTTCACCACGCGCGCCTGGAAGGGCGGGCAATCGCGCGAGGCGTGGCTTGCCGCCGGCAAGCCGGCCAATCCCGGCCGCCTCAACGATCTCCGCCACATCATCTACAAGTCCGCCGACGCCCCCTGGCGCCGCGCGCGGAAGAATCTGGGCCTGATGATGCGCGAGGGTCTGCTGAAGGAGAACATCGACGGCGAGGCGCTGGACTGGGCGCACAAGCGCCTGCTCGGCCGGCCCGAGCAGCGCAAGATCCTGATGATGATCTCCGACGGTGCGCCGGTCGACGATTCCACGCTGTCGGTCAATCCCGGCAACTATCTCGAGCGGCACCTGCGCCACATCATCGAGGAGATCGAGACCCGCTCGCCGGTCGAGCTGATCGCGATCGGCATCGGCCATGACGTGACGCGCTACTATCGCCGCGCGGTAACGATCGTGGATGCCGAAGAGCTCGGCGGTGCCATCACCGAGAAGCTCGCCGAACTGTTCAGCGAGACCAATACCGCGCCCACGCATCAGGCCGGTCGCCCGCGACGCAAACTGCATTCGTGAGCACGCAATCGTCCCGCCGCAGCTTTCTTGGCCACGCGGCGGCGGGATTTTCCACTCTCGCACTCTCCCGACTGGCGCAGGCGCAGCCGACGACCGAGCCGCCGCCGCGCACCGCGCAGATCGAGCACGCCGTCACCGAGGCTGTCAGCGTCGAGGTGAACGCGCGGCCGATTCCCAATTTCGAGCCGCGCGACCGCTCGCGCGTGCGCTTCGGTCAGCTGCAATATCGCAGCGGCCTGGTGCTGACTTCGCCCTATCGCGGCTTCGGTGGCCTGTCCGGCATCCGGCTCGATGCGAAGGGCGAGCGCTTCCTCGCGATCTCCGACCAGGGCGGCTGGTTCACCGGCAGCATCCGCTATTCCGGCGGCAAGATGATCGGGCTCGACGATGTCGAGGCGTCCCCGATGCTCAATTCCGAGGGCCGGCCGATCACGGAGAGGCGGTTCTGGTACGACACCGAGTCGCTCGCGCGCGACGGCAATGTCGTTTACGTCGGGCTCGAGCGCGTCAACCAGGTCCTGCGCTTCGATTTCGCGAAAGGCGGCACGCGCGCCCGCGGCGAGGTGTTGCCGACGCCGCCCGCCGTGCGGAAGCTGCCCTCCAACAAGGGGCTCGAAGCGATGGTCGTCGTGCCGAAAGGCCAGCCGCTGGCAGGCACCCTGATCGCCTTCTCCGAACGCGGACTGGACGCCGACGGCAATCTGGTCGCGTTCCTGATCGGCGGTCCGTCGCCCGGCCAGTTCAGCGTCCGCCGCACCGAAAAATTCGACATCAGCGATGCCGTGCTGCTGCCGTCCGGCGAGCTTCTCATCCTCGAACGCAAATTCTCCTGGTTCACTGGCATCAACATCCGCATCCGGTCGATCCCCCTGAAATCCATCGCGCCCAACGCGCTGGTCGACGGCCCTGCGCTGTTCGCCGCCGATCTCGGCCACGAGGTCGACAACATGGAAGGCATCGACGCCCACGTCACGCCCGAGGGTGAGACCGTGCTGACGCTGGTGTCGGACGACAATTTCTCGATGCTCCAGCGCACGCTGCTGCTGCAGTTCACGCTGGTGGAGTGAACGTCCGCCCGCCCTTCTCCGACAAACCGTCATGCCCTGCCGCGCCATCCTCGCCCTCGCCCTCATTTTCACGCTCGCCGCGCTGTCGCCGGCCTTCGCCACGGCCGAGCACCGGTACGGAAAGAACGAATACGCCATCATCCAGGGCGGCCGCGCGCCGAATGGGAAGCTGTCGGTCGCAGCCCATGGCGGCGGCGAGTCTGGAAGCGAAGGCTTTCGCATCTACCTGATGGCCGAGCCCGGCCATCGCCGGCTGATGACGCTCGACAATGTCAACGACGACAACATTCTGGACTCGGCGCCGGATGCCTTCCACGCCGCCTGGTCGCAGGACTCACGCACCGTCGCGGTCTCGTTCCGCAGCGAGCGCCATATCGTCACGCTGAATCTCTACGCCATCGACGGCGGCCGCGCGCGGCTGGTCGCCGGGCCGGATCTGTTCCGCGACGTGACCGGCCGCAGCGTCGACATCAAGACCGACGGCGACATGCGCACATCCGTGCCCGCGCTGACATGGCAGGCGCCGCGCCGCTTTCACCTCACCGAGTACCGCGTGTTCGTGCTCGACGACACCGCGCTTGCCGACAAGCTCGGCCCGCTCGGCAAGGTCAGCAAGCGCGACGGCGGCGGCAACACGATCCAGTTCTCGGCCGAAGCCGACGGCGAGCTGTTGCCCGACGGCCGCATCCGCATGGGCAAGCCCGTGCCGGGCAGGTTCGAGGAGCTGGAGTAGGGGCCTCAAATTCGATCGTCGTCCCGGGGCGCGCGAAGCGCGAGCCCGGGACCCATAGGCACAGGGAGAGAGACGTTTGGCGAAGACCAGCTGTTGTCGATCTTCGTAAAACCCAATCCCGTGGTTATGGATCCCGGGCTCGCGCTTCGCGTGCCCCGGGATGACAGTGGAGTTCCTGGCAAGCGGCCGAGGGTTATCTCCGCCTTGTGATCATATGACGCGCGCAATGCATGGCGCCGCGGGCGGGCATGTCCGCCGCGCAGCTGGCAATTCGCCGTAGGGCTACTAAACTTCATGCAATCGCTTCCATTCCTCCATCCCCCGGAACTCCCCGCATGAGCGCCCTGTTTTCCCCGATCAAGCTGCGCGGCCTGACGCTGAAGAACCGCGTCGTGGTGTCGCCGATGTGCCAGTATTCGGCCGACGACGGCGTCGCCACCGACTGGCACTTCACCCATATCAACAACCTCGCGCTGTCGGGCGCGTCGATGTTCTGCATCGAGGCGACCCATGTGGAGGCGATCGGCCGCATCACGCCGGGCTGTCTCGGGCTCTACAGCGACGCCTGCGAAGCCGCGCTGAAGCAGATCCTCTCCTCCGTGCGCAAGCATTCCACCACGGCCGTCGCGATGCAGCTCGCCCATGCCGGCCGCAAGGCCTCCAGCGCGCGGCCTTGGGACGGCGGCCAGCTCATTCCGCAGAGTGAAGGCGGCTGGCAGACGGTGGCGCCGTCGGCGCTGCCGCACAAGGAAGGCGAGGCCGCGCCGCTGGCGCTCGATGCCGCCGGCCTGAAGCGCATCCGCGAGGCCTTCGTCGACAGCGCCAAGCGCGCTGCCCGGCTCGGCATCGACGCGATCGAGCTGCACGGCGCGCACGGCTATCTCATGCATCAGTTCCTGTCGCCGATCTCCAACAGGCGCACCGACGAATATGGCGGTTCGCTCGAAAACCGCATGCGCTTTCCGCTCGAGATCTACGACGCGGTGCGCGCGGTCTTCCCGCACGACAAGCCGGTCGGCATGCGGGTGTCGTCGACCGACTGGGTCGAGGGCGGCTGGGACCTGGCGCAGACCATCACGTTCGCAAACGCGCTGAAGGCGCGCGGCGTCGACTGGATCGATGCCTCCTCCGGCGGCGTCTCGCCGCTGCAGAAGATCCCGCTCGGCCCCGGCTATCAGGTGCAGTTTGCCGAGGCCATCAAGCGCGAGACCGGATTGCCCACCATCGCCGTCGGCCTGATCACCGAAGCCAAACACGCCGAGGAGATCGTGGCATCCGGCAAGGCCGACATGGTCGCGCTCGGCCGCAGCTTGCTCTACGATCCCCGCTGGGGCTGGCACGCCGCGGCCGAACTCGGCGGCGAAGTCGAAGCCCCGCCGCAATACTGGCGCTCGCAGCCGTCGACGCAAAAGGCGCTGTTCGGCAAGACCACGTTCGGGGCAAGGTAGGGCGCGAGAGGGCGCTGCCATACCGCGTGATCTCACGATGATGCGCGGTATGAGTTGCCACTGCACAACTTAAAGTCTTCGCCAAATCTCTCCCTGTGGTGATCCCGGATCTGTGCTTCGCTTGTCCGGGACGACAGCGGTGGGGGCAGCGCGGGCGATCGTGCCCTCACTATCCCGCGCCCTCACGCATCCGTAACTCTCCTCACCTTCCACGCACCGCAAAACTGGCCTACCCTCCCGCGCACCCAACTCCTCAGGGAGGCCCGCCATGCGGTTTCGTGTTCGCAAGACTGCCCACGTTTTCGAGCGCGTGGGCCTCGCGATGGCAGGCGCGGCGTGCGGGCTGTTCGTCGGCGCCTATGTGGGATCTTCGATCGCCCCGCTGACCACGCAGGGCTTCCTGCTGCTGATGATGCTGCTCGGCTTCGTCGGCTTCTATCTCGGCATCGACACGCCGCAGCTGCCCTTCGACGACGCCCACAGCGCGATCGACGCCGCGGAATTCCTCAGCGCCGCCGGCACGCTCTGCGCCACGCTCACCGCGCTCGCCTCCGTCGGCGTCATCGTGCTCCGCCTCGAGCCGCACCTGGCGTGGACCTGGCTCGCTTTGTTCGGCTGGATCGCCGGCGTCGCCATGCAGATCGTCGCCGGCACGAAAGCCAGGATGCGGGCGTAGCTACGACAGCTGTTGGAAAAAGGTCGTGCCGCATCACCGCTGCGTTCCCTCCCCCCTTGCGGGGGAGGGCTAGGGAGAGGGGTAGCCACACGGCACGCGCTATCGAATGAAGCGCGCCTGTGTTGCATCACCTCGCACGCAGCTAACACCTATTGCCGGGCCACCCCTCTCCCCAACCCTCCCCCGCAAGGGGGAGGGGGAAGAGCGGAGTGCTCGGCGGAATTATTCAGTTACGGAGAGAGCGTCCCCCTAAAACACCACGCCGATCCGCGAGCCGCGCTTCCAGGCGATGCGGCAGCGCTTCTTGGTGTTGACGTGGAGCAGCTCGAACCTGTCGGGGATATTCACCTGCCCGCCGAGATCGACGCAGGCGCCGCCGGGCGAGTAGTCGATCAGCGTGCAGGGAATCACCGGCGCGCGCGGGTCAGTGATGATCTTGGCCTGGCGGGATACCAGCCCGGACGGTTTCACGCGGGCATGTCGGCGCGGATGCATTGGCACTCTCCTCCAATTCCGCGGACGGCGCGGGTGGTCTTGGGAGGCATGATGGAAAAGAGTTGATGCGATCCGACTAAGGGCGGCCCGAGAATTTTAATGAAAAGTAGCAGCGAACGGAGAAAACGCCGGTAGCGGGATGCCCACCCTCCCCTGGAGGGGTCCGAGACGAGCGAAGCTCGCTCGTGGGTCGATCGCGCGTAGCGCGAGCGGGGTGGGGTGATCTCTCAACACGGGCACTGTTGGAGGTGGAGAGACCTTCACCCCACCCCGTCTCATATTTCGCTGTGCTCAATATGAGCCGACCCTCCCCCTTCAGGGGAGGGTGGCAGCGAGTCCGGAGCGGCTTCAGCATGCGGCCGCACCGGCATCGGCACGGTCACATAATCCCTCGGCAAGTTCACCGGCCGGTAGCCCGGCTCCACCGCCATCCGCTTCAGCACGCTCTCGTGCACATGGGCGCCTTCGGGGATCACGCGCGGCTCGCAATCGGGGATGTAGAAGCCCAGAAAAACCTTTCGCTGCGGCCATTCCTTGTACTTTGCGCTCTTCGGCACAAATTCCAGCACGCGCCAGAGCGCCGTCATCGAATTGTGCAGCTCGCCCACCTTGCCGGTGTAGGCAGGCTCGACATACTGGAACGGCGAGTTCTTGCGCTGGATGCCCCAGGCGAGCTGGTTCACGGTGCGCGGGTTGAAGTTCAGCCCGGCCTTCGCCGCTTCCTCGATCATCCAGATCAGCGGATATTTGGACTCGCCGCTCTCGGCTTCCGGATAGCCGCCGCCGACGTCGCAATGAACGCCGGCGAACCACACCTGCATGATGTCCTGCGGCACCTTCTTCTCGTCGGGCACATAGCGGTTACTCCAATATTCCTGCGGCTCCTTGTACGCCTTGAGGCGGAACATGCAGCGCCGCTCGTCGATCGCGATCGCCTGCCGGAAGATTTTTACGCTCGGATTGCGCAGCGTGAAGGCGAGCTCCTCCAGGCTGAATACGAAGAAGAAATTGTCGCGCCGCGGCACGATCACGCTCGCCACCGTGTCCCAGACGCCGATGAAGTGGATGGTCGGCCAGCGCGTCGAGGTGATGCGCGCGAACTGGGCGGCGAGGTCGAATTCGTCCTTCGGCAGCGGCCCGCTCTCGTCGAAGGCGACATCCTTGAGGTCCTCGATGTCGTTGCCGCGCCCGGTGCCGGAATATTGCTTGTAGGCGACGAGGCCCGAGCCCGCGAGGTTCGCCTGCTCCGGCGAGATCAGCCCGATCTTGTGGATCAGCCCCGCCAGCACCCGCACGGTGTAGGCGCCGCGCGAGAAGCCGAACAGGTAGATGCGGTCGCCCGGCGCGTAATGCTCGACCAGGAAGCAATAGGCTGACAGCACGTTGTCATCGAGCCCGTAGCCGGTGGCGAGCCCCAGCACCAGATTGACGTTGGCCTTGAGCCGGTGCCACGTCGAAGGCTCCGTCACCGTGCCGACGCCCGGATCGTAAAACACCATCTGCCGCGGCTTCGTCTTGTCGGTCTTGCGCAGGCAGCGATAGAGCTTCAGGACGTTGGAGATGTTCTCCGAGATCTCGTTGCCGGTGCCGTCACAGCAGATGACGAGGTTTTTCGGCTCGGTTTTGGGTTTGTGCTGGTCGTCGTGCTCCACGGTATGCCCCTCCCGGTGATGCTACCGGGGCGAGTATAGCGAAAATGGATGGCAGCGAGGAGACGAAGTCGGCATCGGCGGCATGGTGCCTCATTGCCCCATCATCTGTTGACATTAACCACCTGTTAACCATGTCGTCGCCTAATGAGGACGGTGGGGGTCACCATGTCGGCCCATATGACGCGACCGAAGTTGATGCCTTTTTCGGCCGATCCAGCCTTTGGTTCGCTTAACCGGCTGGCGGTTCGCGTCACGGCTGTCCTACGGAGCAAAGCCATGTTCGGGAAGGACGATCTAGTGGACAATCTCAGTCGCGATCTCGATCGTGCGCGCCTGCGCCGCGATGCACTCGCATCCGAAGCCACGACTCTCACGGCTCAGATCGCCGAAATCGAAGCCCGCCTTTCGGAAGAGAAGACCAGGCGGGAGCGTGATCGCGTCTTGGCCGAGATCGAAGCGATAAGAACGCGAATCAAACAAGCCGCCGGCGCGTTCGCACCGGTCGTCGACGGTCTCTCCAGGGCGATCGAGTCGGCCTCGGCCGTTGTGCCCGAGGCTCGCGAGCTCAACAGTTTCATCGTGTCGGTGGCGACCGAAATCGACAGCGTGCTCGATCCCCTGATGCGCGAACTGGATCAGCGCGCGGATGCGGTGCGGGCAGGGCAGGCCGTGCTGGACCTCCCGCGTTCGGCCAATGAAGCACCGCCCATCGAGCCGCCAAAAGACGGCAACGATCGCCTGCTTCGCTTCCCGGCATGGCTGTCTCGCGACAAGGAGCCGGAAAAAAGGGAAACGGCGGAGACCCCGCGCAGCACGGCAGCGTGAACGATCGGCGCGCTGCGCAGATCGGAAGCTCGCCTGCGGCTATCCTTCGAGACGCCCGCCTACGGCGGGCCCTCAGGATGAGGGCGGAGTGCGCGGCGAGATATCAGAGCCTCATATCACAGTGGTTCGGCACAGCCGGGGCCACAAACTCGTCATGCCCGGGCTTGTCCCGGGCATCCACGTTCTTCGTGCCGTGGGAAAGGCGTGGATGGCCGGGACAAGCCCGGCCATGACGCTGTGGGGCATCGCACGCGAGCTCACTAAGACCAAATGCGATCGCCCCGCGCTTCCCCCGCGCCCGCTCAATTAGCGGAGCGGCGCAGGAAGGCCGGGATGTCGAGAAGGTCTTCGTCGGCTATATTGCGCGGAGCGGTGCGTCCGTAGGGATCGAGCGGCTGAGGCGCCGCGCGGCGCGCATATTCCGGATCGGGCCTTGCCGGTTGCACTGCGGGTCGGCCGGCCGCCGGGCGGAGCGGCGGGCTTTCCACGTGCGGAAGCGGCGCACTGCGCTGCTCGATGCGATCGGCGATGCGGCGGCTGTCGTCGCGCAGCCTGCCGGCGAGCTGCGTGAGTGCGGTTTCCACCGGCGCCGCCAGCTGCGCCGGGTCGACATTGTCGATCCCGGTCGCCACCACCGAGACGCGGACGATGCCTTCGAGGCTTTCGTCGAACGAGGCGCCGACGATGATGTTGGCGTCCGGGTCGGCCTCGTCGCGAATCCGCGTCGCGGCTTCGTCGACCTCGTACAGCATGAGATCCTTGCCGCCGGTGATGGAGATGATGAGGCCGCTGGCGCGCTTGATCGAGGGGTTCTCGATCAACGGATTGGAAATGGCGGCCACGGCGGCGGCGAGCACGCGCTTCTCGCCGGACGCCTCGCCCCGTCCCATCATGGCCTTGCCCTTCTCCCGCATCACGGAGAGAACGTCGGCAAAATCGAGATTGATCAGGCCTTCCTTGACGATGAGGTCGCTGATGCAGGCCACGCCCGAATAGAGCACCTGGTCGGCAAGGGCAAAGGCATCGGCGAATGTGGTCTTGGCGCTGGCCACCCGGAACAGGTTCTGGTTCGGGATGATCAGCAGGGTGTCGACCGTCTTCAGCAGCTCCTCGATGCCGGCTTCGGCAAAGCGCATGCGGCGCTGGCCCTCGAAGTAGAATGGCTTGGTGACGACGCCGATCGTGAGGATGCCGAGTTCGCGCGCGGTCCTGGCGATGATGGGGGCGGCCCCGGTGCCGGTGCCGCCGCCCATGCCGGCGGTCACGAACACCATGTGCGCGCCGGTCAACTGATCGCGGATCGTATCGATGACCTCCTCGGCTGCGGCGCGTCCCAATTCGGGCTGAGAGCCGGCGCCGAGGCCTGCGGTGACCTGGGTGCCCAGCTGGATCAGGCGCGGCGCCTTCGACATGGCAAGCGCCTGAGCGTCGGTATTGGCGACGACGAAGTCGACCCCCTGCAGCCCGGATGTGATCATGTTGTTGACGGCATTGCCGCCGGCGCCGCCGACCCCGAATACGACAATGCGCGCCTTCATCTCGTGAATATCGGTCATGCCAGTCATTCTGTCCTCGCGATTGCTCCGGCAGGCCGGGATGGAGAAGGGTTCGAGTGCTATCTGCGAGCCGCGCGGTCTGCGCCCACGATGGCCGCGGCCAGATGTCCCAATCGACGCGCGGCTTGTCCCGCGGTCGCGCCGCCAGCCTGGCGACCGGTCCGTAAGTCCGCCACTTCGTCTTCCAGTCGTGCCGCCCACGCATTGGCTGCCGCCGTCTCGGCGGCCGCCTGCAGCAACTCGACGGCCAGGCGATCGGCGCGCTCGCGCTCACGCTCGAAAACTAACCTGGCGCCGGCTGCGAGGGCTTCGAGCCGCGCGATCTCCGCCTTGAATGCCTCGATCTTGAAGGCCTCGATCTTGAAGGCCTCGACCTTGAAGGCCTCGACCTTGAAGGCCTCGATCTCAGCCATGGGGGCAGCGATGGGGGCTGCCTTGCGGCCAATTCGCGGGCGGGGCGTGTAGCGGAGCTCGGCGAGATCGACGCTCACCAGGGCCTTGCCGTCCTCCGACCGCGAGCGCGGCAAACGGCGACGTCTCGCCAGGGCACGCGCGGCCTCGCGCGAGATATTGAGGCGGGCACTGAGATCGGCATACGTCAACAACGCAACGCACATTGGCGCTTCTCCTGGAGCGAACCGGGAAGGCATTTCGAGCTAATGATGGCTGGACGATTACCGCAGGCTAGGCTGCGTTGGTTAACGGACGGTTAACGCGCGTGGGGCGTTGTTTAGGGTGCCGTCACAGCAGATGACGAGGTTTCGCGGCTCGGATTGGGGTTCGTGCTCACGGAAGGCCCCTCCCGGTGAGGCTAGGGGGCGAGCAGAGCGGAAAGTGGAGCAGATGACATGGTTCAAGTAGCCCTGGAACTCATGTGCGAGTCGGTCACGCTGGAATCGGATGGTCGGGCACCGCTAATAAAATTTCATGCTCGTCGAACCACTCGTTTCTAAGCATCTGCATTTTCACCGCCTCGGGAGCGGAAGTGTAGAGCACCAACGCAAGGCTCTTCTTGGCTCTACTGCAGGTGACATAAAATAGGCGACGCGTCCTGCTAACCGAGTTGTCGCGGCCCTCAGATTCATTTGACAAATCGCTCGCTGAAAGTTCTTTGGCGCCGAAGAACTTTTCATATCCGAACATGAAGCCGCGCGCCTCGGTATCGTCCATCAACACCATAACGCGATCGAACTCTAGCCCCTTAACCCCCTGGTGTGTGCCGAACTCGGCCGTATTCGAGATGTACTGAGCATATGGCGCGATTTCCGAAAATGATGCGAGCAGAAATTTCTCAATTGCCGCGTCTGCCTCATCTAAAGGATCACGAGACTCGTCGTCAGAGCTAGATTGGGCTTCATCGTCCGATCGGTGAATGGCAAATGGCTTCAAAGCTTCTGGGAGATCAAAGAGATGTTGCTCGGCGACATAAGCCAGGACTTCGCCGCAGGTAGGTGTCCCCTGCTGCCACAGTTTCAATAGGCCCTCAGCTGCGATCTTGGCATTGCGCAATTGATTGCGCTGGTCGGTCGCATTCTTGAGTCTTTCAGCGCTCAGCAGTGGCGAGGACTCACGCACAATTCTTGCGGTAGCAAATTTGTCATTGTTCTGGAGAGCGGAGACGAGAGGCAGGACGTTGGCCGTAAACAAACGTGTGACCGGCAAAGACCCGTCAAGAAGTCCTGTTCTGAAGGTGTCAACGCTAGCAAGCGCTTCGAAGATCGTCTCGAATCCCATGCGTCTGGCGGCCATATGATGCTCGAGTGTCAATATCTTACACTTTTGGCGATCCTGCCAATCTGCATCACGAGTGAGCTCCGCCATGTAGGCGCGAACGGAGTCCTCCATCGAAGATTTGTTGTCTTCGCCCGTCGGCAAAACAAACAATCGGACAATTCCGTCGATGCTGTCGGACCTGGCTTCCTGAGCATGGCTATCGACTTGGCTACGAATCTGGTTGATGAGCCGAACGACCCGTCTCGGGCATCGATGATTGAGGCGCTTTACCGGTTTTGCCCAATCAGCCGGCAATTCTTCCTCTATTCGCTCTTTCCCGTCGTTATAGATTCTCTGCATCGTGTCGCCGATGAAGCCGAGGCTGAATTTTCCGGTATGAGCACCTTGTACGGTTAGAAGGGCGTCAACGATCCGCTTATTCGTGTCCTGGCTTTCATCTACTAGAAGGAAAGGAAATTGATTCACTAGAATGCTTTGCATCAACTTCTTCTCAGTGAGGAAGCTCGCAAAGAGTTCAATTACCTCAGCATGATTTAGCGCGTCTCGCTCTTTGTTGTCTCCAGTCGGGCTGTAGGTGAACTTCTTTATCCCGCTCAGGCCACTGAGTCGGCGAGATTTCGATTCGATCTGTGCTTGGCGAGTCAGGGAAGCTTTCGTGCCGGGGCGCCCCTTCGCCTCCAGTTCTTGAATTTCGCGAATTTCGTTCTCAAGCCTTTTGTGAAGCCAGTCTCGAATATCTTTGTTAAATCCAGAAATTAGCTTCCAAGCGAAGCTATGGATTGTTGAGACGTGAAAGGTTGGATCGAATTTCAATCGCCGAAGGATCTCGTCGCAGGCTGCGTTGGTGTACGTGACCACAGCAACCTGTTGCCCCCTAAGGCGGAGCCTTGGAAGGTTCTTCTGTTTGATAAATTCGAGTGCTCGGATAAGGGAACTTGAAGTCGTTTAGTGTGAAGCTACTTCGTTCATGAGCTACGAGGAAATATCGTAGTGCGACCATGGCGGAAGTTTTGCCACTGTTGTTCGCGCCGACGAAGACTGTCTTGTCTCGTGCAAAACTCACCCGAGTAGAACGAAGCTTGCGAAAGTTAGCAATTTCAACTGAATCAATATGCATCGGTTATCCTCTGACCGACACAAACAGATTCACATTGAACCTGCAACTAAGGGCTGTACGATCTTGTGTACTCCCTTTTGCTGATGTCACTCCAAATTCGCTACTGGCCTACCGGCAACAACAAAAACGGCCGGATCTTTCGATCCGGCCGCGACGCAAAACTCTACTGGCTAAGACTACGCCACGCGACGCAACTTAGCCCCCGCCCGATTTCAAAATTGGATTAGCTGGCCTTCTTCGCCGGCGCGGCCGTCGGGCCGACCTTCTTCTGGATGGCGCGCTTCAGCTCGAGGGCGCGCGGCGACAGGACGTCGGCCTTGGCCTTGAGCAGGAAGGGGTCGAGGCCGCCATTGTGGTCGACGCTCTTGACCGCGTTGGTGGAGACGCGCAGGCGCACGTTGCGGCCGAGCGCTTCGCTGATGAACGTCACGTTGACGAGGTTCGGCAGGAAGCGGCGCTTGGTCTTGATGTTGGAGTGGCTGACCTTGTGGCCGACGAGGGGGCCCTTGGCCGTCAGTTCGCAGCGGCGAGACATGGTAGAAATCCTCTTCTGTCCCCCAAACGATTTGCGGCCGCCATTCTGGGCGCCACGGGGGCTAATTCTGTGTCCTTGTAGGGAGCGGGCGGACGTATAGGGGGGAAGGGACGGGACGTCAAGGTTTTGGGCGGGGATTCATGCTCCGCGGCATCCCCCACAACAGGTGTCATCGCCCGGCTTGACCGGGCGATCCAGTACGCCGAGGCGGTGCGGCTGGAGCCGAGGGGCTACGGCGTACTGGATGCCCCGGTCAAGCCGGGGCATGACGGCGGAATGGGCGGGGCGAGGTGCGCGTCCCTGACACACCCCCGATCACCAAAACGGCAATGATTGAAGTGCCTTACCATCACATAAAGGGCGTATTCGCACCCGAAGTATCAAATGGAGTTCCGCAAGCCTCCGCGCCCGGACACATTGTTTGCCGCGGTTTTTGGCTTAAGTAACAACCGTTCGCGCCCCGATTGGATTGTTTCGTGCTCGCATCCCCCCGACTTTGGCTCCAAGGCTTGGTCAGTCACGGCTCAGCCAGTCCGCGCTCTGCCGGCCGGCTGGCCTTCGCAGCCCTTTGCGGGCTCGTCGTGGCCTGGGGCGCGGAGCCCGTGGCGGCACAGGGCAAGCTCGAGGCGCAGTATGAGGCGACGCTGGCGGGCATTCCCGTCGGCAAGGGCGCTTGGAACATCGACATCGGCGACGACGTGTTCGCGGCCGCGGCAAGCGGCGGCACCACGGGGCTGCTGAAATCCTTCGCGGGCGGGTCCGGCACCGGCGCCTCGCAAGGTAGGGTGGTGAACGGCGCGCTGGTCGCGACCGGCTACCAGGCCTCCACCACCACCTCGAAGAAGACCGAAGAGATCCGCATCACGCTCGACAAGGGCAATGTGAAGGAGTTCGGCATCGTGCCGGAGCCGCCTGTCGATGCCGACCGCATCGTCGTCACCGATGCGCATCGCCGCGGCGTCTGGGACCCGATGACGGCCTCGCTGCTGCGCGTGCCCGGCACCGGCGACCCTGTTACGCCCGACGCCTGCCACAACGCCGCGCCGGTGTTCGACGGCCGCATGCGCTACGAGCTGAAACTCGATTTCAAGCGCATGGAGAGCGTGAAGGCGGAGAAGGGCTACAGGGGCCCGGTCGTGGTCTGCGCGCTCTATTTCGTGCCCGTGGCGGGCTACATTCCCGACCGTCCCGTGATCAAATACCTCGCCGCCCAGCGCAACATCGAGATCGCCTTCGCCCCCGTCGCGGGCACGCGCATCCTGGTCCCGTTCTGGCTGAAAGTGCCGACGCCGCTCGGCCCGGCCATGCTGGAAGCCACCAGCTTCATCACCTCAGCCCAGCCGCCAAAGGTCGCCAAGACGCAGTAGGGCTTTAGCTGCGCATTCCCCCTTAGAGACCGTCACCCTGAGGTGGCCGCTTCTTCAGCGGCCCTCGAAGGGCGACAGCCCGGCTGTTCCCGCAGGGAATATCCGTGCGTGCCGCCGCATCCGGGCCGTCCATCCTTCGAGGCTCCCGGCGCGATGCTGCGCAACGCGCCACTCGCACCTCAGGATGACGGAAAGACCGCGTCGCGCGCCGGAATGACGGGGAGGCAATTTGGCTGGAAAGAAATGTAATCCTTTCAATGGCATTTCTACTGTGCATGGGGTTGTTTTCGCGAAAATGAGTTTGGGGGTCGTGATCCCGGGAATCCATTTGACTCCTGCCCGATTCTGATTCGACTCCGCGCCGTCCCCAATTTTAAGGAACCGGTCATCGAAACGCCGCTTGTGCGGCAGGGCAAAACTCCATCTAGTGCACAACCAATAAGAGTCCCGCGACATGTGGCGTGAACGGAACAGGCTTCAGCGGGAGTCAGCGATTCGGCCGCGATTCGTTCTAGAGTCGTTCCGAAGCTTAAGGCCAACGGGAAAAGCGTCGCAAAGTGAGACAGTTGCGCGAGGTTTGGGGAGTGCGCTCCCACACGCTCGGTGTCATCGCCCGGCTTGACCGGGCGATCCAGTACGCCGAGGCCGTTGTGGTTGAGCGGACAGGCCGCGGCGTACTGGATGCCCCGGTCCCGGCTCCGCCAAGGCTACGCCGGGGCTCAGGGGGGTGCTCGGCCCGCCGAAGCCTTGGCGAAGGCGGCAGGCCGGGGCATGACAGCGGAATGCTTGGCTGCAGCGTAGCGTTCGGAGACATGGCCGACACCTCCCAGCCCTCAACACACCCCAAAGCAGCACTGACATTCGCCCAAATCGCCACTACCTAATCCCCAGACATGGCCTTCTCCTCCTCCCTCTTCGCCTCCGAGCGCGCACCCGGCGCGGGCGTCACTGCGGTGCTCGGGCCGACCAACACCGGCAAGACCCATCTCGCCATCGAGCGGATGCTCGCGCATCCCTCTGGGCTGATCGGGCTGCCGCTGCGGCTGCTCGCGCGCGAGGTCTATAACAAGATCGCCGCACGGGTCGGCAGCGAGGCCGTCGCGCTTGTGACCGGCGAAGAGAAGATCAAGCCGAAGAACCCGCGCTATTGGGTGTCGACCGTCGAGGCGATGCCGCGCGATCTCGACGTCTCCTTCCTCGCCGTCGACGAGGTCCAGATCGCTTCCGATCTCGAACGCGGCCACGTCTTCACCGACCGCATCCTCAACCGCCGCGGCCGCGACGAGACGCTGCTGTTGGGCGCGGCCACGATGCGCCCGATCATCGAGCGGCTGCTGCCGGGCGTGTCCATGATCACGCGGCCGCGCCTGTCGCAGCTCGAATTCGCCGGCGACCGCAAGATCACGCGCCAGCCGCGCCGCACCGCCATCGTCGCCTTCTCGGCCGACGAGGTCTACGCCATCGCCGAGCTGATCCGCCGCCAGCATGGCGGCGCGGCCGTGGTGCTGGGATCGCTCTCGCCCCGCACGCGCAATGCGCAGGTGGAGATGTTCCAGAACGGCGACGTCGACTATCTCGTCGCCACCGACGCCGTCGGCATGGGCCTCAATCTCGACGTCGACCACGTCGCCTTCGCCTCCGACCGCAAGTTCGACGGCTACCAGTTCCGCCGCCTGACGCCGGCCGAATTCGCGCAGATCGCAGGCCGCGCGGGCCGCGCCACGCGCAACGGTACTTTCGGGACGACGGGCCGCTGCGGGCCGTTCGAGCCCGAGCTCGTCAACGCGCTGCAGAACCACACCTTCGACAACGTGAAGATGCTGCAATGGCGCAATTCGAAGCTGGATTTCGCCTCCCTCGGCGCGCTCCAGGTGTCCCTGAACCAGTCGCCCGGCCATGAGGCGCTGACGCGCGCGCCGATCGCCGAGGACATGCGCGTGCTCGACCACGCCGCCCGCGACGTCGAGGTGCGCGATATCGCGCATGGCAAGGCGGCCGTGGAACGGCTGTGGGAGGCCTGCCAGGTCCCCGATTACCGAAAACTGTCGCCGGCCGCCCATGCCGAGCTCGTGACCACGCTGTACGGCTTCCTGATGCAGAAGGGCTGCATCCCCGATTCCTGGTTCGCGGCCCAGGTCGACCAGGCCGACCGCATCGACGGCGACATCGACACGCTGTCGGCCCGGATCGCCCAGATCCGCACCTGGACCTTCGTCGCCAACCGCCCGGACTGGCTGAAAGACCCCGAACGCTGGCAGGGGATCGCCCGCGAGGTCGAAAATAAATTATCGGATGCGCTCCATGAACGCTTGACTGAGCGTTTCGTTGATCGCCGGACCAGTGTATTGATGCGCCGCCTGCGGGAGAACACGAGCTTGAATACTGAAATCGGCAAGACCGGCGAAGTCATCGTCGAAGGCCATGTCATCGGCCGCCTCGATGGCTTCACCTTTGCACCGGATGCGGCGGAAGCAGGCTCCGATGCGAAAGCCTTGCAGGCTGCAGCGCAAGCGGTGCTCGCCGGCGAGATCAACGCGCGCGCCGAAAAACTGGGCAATGCGCCGGACGATCAGTTCGTGCTGACCTCGGAAGGCACCATCCGCTGGACCGGCGATGCCGTGGCGCGCCTGTCTGCCGCGGAGGAGGCGCTGCATCCGCGCATCCGCATCATCTCCGACGAGCGCCTCACCGGTGCGCCGCGTGAGAAGGTGCAGGCCCGGCTCGAGCTCTGGCTCAAGACCCATATCGAAAAGCTGCTTGGGCCGATGTTCGAGCTGTCGAAGGCCGAGGACGTCACCGGCATTGCCCGCGGCATCGCCTATCAGCTGGTCGAGGCGCTCGGCGTGCTCGAGCGTCCCAAGATCGCCAACGAGCTGAAGGACCTCGACCAGCCCTCGCGCGCCGTGTTGCGCAAATACGGCGTCCGTTTCGGTGCTTATCATATCTATTTCCCCGGCCTGCTCAAGCCCGCCGGCCGTGCGCTGGCCGCACTGCTGTGGGCGCTGAAGCAGGACAATGTCGATCTGTCGTCGCTGTCCGGCGCGCAGCATCTGGCATCTTCGGGCCGCACCTCGTTCCCGGTCGACAAGCAGCTGCCGCGCGATGCCTATCGCGTGCTCGGCTACAAGCAGGCCGGTGAGCGAGCGGTGCGCGTCGACATTCTGGAGCGCCTTGCCGATCTGATCCGGCCGGCGCTGGCCTGGCGCGAGAACTCGCCCGGCGAAAAGCCTGCCGGCGCGTTCGACGGCCGCAGCTTTGTGGTGACGCAGGCGATGACCTCGCTCACCGGCTCGGCCGGCGAGGATTTCGCCTCGGTGCTGCGCGCGCTCGGCTATCGCATGGAGAAGCGTGCGCCGCTGCCGCCGAAGCCGGTGGCTGCTGCCGTGGAGACGCCGGCGGCCGAAGCAAGCGCAGAGGCTCCGACTGAACCGACGGCGACCGATGATGCCACCGCAAGCGCGGACACCGCAATCGAAGCCGCCGCCGAGCCCGTCACCGTCGAAGACGCGCCCGGCATGGAGCAGCACGACGAGCCCGCACACGAAGAGCCGGCGCTCGAAGCATCGCCTGATGCCCCCGTCACGCCCGAGGATGCCCCCGGCATCGCGCCGCCGGCGGAAGAGGCTGCTGCGCCCAGCGAGGCGGTGGAAGCCGCTCCCGCCGAGGCCGCTGCAACGGAAGCCGCTGCATCCGCCGATGCCGCCGCGCCGGTCGAGGCTGCCGCTGTGCCTGCCGAGCCCGAGCTCGTCGAGGTCTGGCGTCCCGGCGGCCGCCACGACGATCGCAAGCCCCGCCACGAGCGTCATCGCCACCAGCGTCACCACAATCAGCGCCCGCAGCAGGCCGGTGCTGAAGCTGGCGCCGCCCCCGCCGAAGGCGCGGCCGCGCAGTCAGCCGACGGCGAGAAGCGCAATGAGCGCCATCGTCACGGCGGTCATCGCAGAGATGGGGCAAAGGATTTCCGCAAGCCGCGCGAAGGTGGCGCCGAAGGTGCACCGCGCCAAGAGGGGCGCGACGACAAGAACCGCCGCTTCGAGGGCAAGGATCGCGACAACAAGGATCGCGATCGCAACAAGGGCAAGTTCGGCGGCGATCGCGACAAGGGCCGCGACAATCGCGGTCGTGACCGCGACAAGGGCCGCGACCGTCAGGGCGGGCCGTCGCTGCGCCCCTACGCCTCGAGCGCGAACCCGCGCGAGCGCGATCGTCCGGCCGATCCGAACTCGCCCTTCGCAAAGCTTGCTGCGCTGAAAGAGCAGCTGTCCGGTCGCAAGGAGTGATCCCACGACCGAGCGGCAGCGTCTCGACAAATGGCTGTGGCACGCGCGGGTGGTGAAGGCGCGCACCTCCGCGGCCGAGCTCGTTGAGTCCGGCCACGTTCGCATCAACGGCACACGCGAGAAGTCGCCGGGCCATGCGATCAAGATCGGCGACGTGATCACCATCGCGCTCGATCGCACTGTGCGCGTGCTGAAAGTAACCGCTTTCAACGAGCGCCGCGGCGATGCCGCCTCGGCCCGCGTGCTCTACGAGGAGCTGAGCGAAGGCAATCAAAGTTCTCGGCGCAATTAATTGCGCTCTGAATTCATTTCTTGGTCGATCAAACGCGTAAAGCCGTCATGATCGGCCGTTCCCGACCTTGCGGCGCCGGGCCATCCGCGCTACGCAAGCCGCGACTTTTAAAAGAGCTTTTCGGAGCGTTGGATGACTTACGTCGTCACTGAAGCCTGCATCAAGTGCAAGTATACCGACTGCGTCGAGGTCTGCCCGGTCGACTGTTTCTACGAGGGCGAGAACATGCTCGTCATCCATCCTGACGAGTGCATCGACTGCGGCGTGTGCGAGCCGGAATGCCCCGCTGACGCGATCAAGCCGGACACGGAACCGGGCCTCGAAAAGTGGCTCCAGGTCAACGCCGACTACGCCAAAAGCTGGCCGAACATCACCCAGAAGAAAGAATCACCCCCCGACGCGAAGGAATTCGACGGCCAGGAAGGAAAGTTCGAGAAATATTTTTCTCCGAACCCGGGCTCGGGAGACTAATTCTCGCCCAAACTTAACCCTAATACCTTCGTCAGCGCCGAAAACCAGCCCTCAAGACCCCTAAATCATTGATTTTTGCGGGAAATGTGCTATATTGAGCACATTAAGCTGAACCCCCGTCAGCCCAGTTGGCCCCGTTGGGTTCCCGTGAAACCAAATGTCGAACAGGGGCGTGGCAGTTTCCGCGCGCAGGCTGTGTCACAGAAAACGCGTAAAAAGAGTACTTCAGCGAGGGCTTCCCATAAGGAGGCCAAAAAAGTCGCCGCGGCCAGCCGTAGCGCATCCAAGGGTCGGACCGCGACTAAGGCACCGGCTGCAAAGTCCTCGAAGAACAAAAGAAGCGCAATGCCTCACAAGACTGCCAAACCGGCCGCGAAAGCGACCGTTGCCAAGCCTGCTGCTGCCAAGGCTTCCGCTGCCAAGCCCGTTGCTCCGAAGGCTCCTGTTGCTGCCGCCCCTGCCAAAGCCCCCGTTGCTGCTGCGAAGCCGGCCGTGAAGGCTGCTGCACCCGCGCCGAAGGTCGAGGAAAAGAAGGTCGTGACCCAGCGCCAGGGCTTCAAGGCCAACGAATTCGTCGTCTATCCCGCTCACGGCGTTGGCCAGATCCTGGCCATCGAGGAGCAGGAGATCGCCGGTGCGAAGCTCGAGCTGTTCGTCATCAATTTCATCAAGGACAAGATGACGCTGCGCGTGCCGACCGCCAAGGTCGCGAACGTCGGCATGCGCAAGCTGTCCGACCCCGCGCTGGTGAAGAAGGCGCTGGAGACGCTGAAGGGCCGCGCCCGCGTCAAGCGCACCATGTGGTCGCGCCGCGCCCAGGAATACGAAGCAAAGATCAATTCGGGCGACATCGTCGCGATCGCGGAAGTCGTGCGCGACCTCTACCGTTCCGAGTCGCAGCCCGAGCAGTCGTACTCTGAACGCCAGCTCTATGAAGCGGCGCTCGATCGTCTCTCCCGCGAGATCGCGGTTGTGCAGCACTCGACCGAGACCGAAGCGGTCAAGGAGATCGAGGCCCAGCTCGCCAAGAGCCCGCGCCGCACCAACGCCAAGGCGGAAGCCGCCGACGGCGAGGGCGAGGCGGATGCCGACGGCGATACCGATGGCGACGACACCGCCGTCGCCGACGAGGCCGCGTAAGCGTCTCGCAGCGTCGATTGCAAGCAATCAAAAGCCCGGCCGGTTGGCCGGGCTTTTTTGTTTTGAGCGGATCAGGCTTTGTGACGGTGCAATCCATGCGTTCGCACGGCCACGGGTGTTCAGGCCCCGTGTTGAGGGCATCGCGTCGAGGGAGAGTGTGACGAACTTGACCCGAGTCACTTCCTGATCAGCGGAATCTGCAAATTGGTCGGCCGGTTCTGCTCGGTGTCAAAGCCACGGCCGTCGATGTTGCGGGCGCCCCAGAACAGGAGGTCGCCCCTGAGATAGACGAGATCATATTCCATGAAGTTCGTGGCCTCGGCGAGACCGAAGGGAGCGAAGGTCTTGCCGAAGATGCTCTGGGGCGCGCCAACGTCCCACGGTGCATATCCGACCGCGGCGACCTTGTTGAGCACATCGGCAAATCCCTGTGCCAGCGGCGTAACCTCGTAGGTCTCGTCGGCAACGAAGTCGACCTTCTGCGCGCCCGGAGCGATGGGATGCGCACCCCTCCACAGCATATGGCCGCCAATCCTGATCCGCGCGAGCGGCACGGCGCTGTAGGGATCGGCCGAGTTGACGATCTCGAGCTCGAAACGGTCGGAGGGGAGATATTTGAAGGCCCGCTTGAGATAGAACGGCTTGAGCGTGCCATCGGCGTTCTTCGCCGCGCTCGGGCGCACCTCCGGTGCGATGCTTTCCCAGTCGCCGAGCAACGCCTGCTTCAATCCTGTCACATCCAGTTCCATGTTGTTTGCCTTTGCCTGCGTGTTGGAGGATTGCGCAGCCACTTCGCCAGATCCCGCCAGCGTGAGGATCAGCAGAGACGTTTGAATGCTCTTGAGCATGTGAAGCTCGCTCCCGTGCGCCTCTGCCTGCCAGGCAGACTTCGTTCACGCCGGCTATACGGGCAGCTGGCCGCTTGGAAAAAGACTTTGTAAGCTGGCCCCATGCCTGCGAGATATGGGAGATCGCGATGGAGCTTCGGCATCTCCGCTATTTCGTCGCCGTTGCCGATGCGGGCAGTTTGACTGTTGCGGCCGAGCAGAAGCTGCACACGTCGCAACCGTCGCTCAGCCGGCAAATCCGGGATCTCGAACGGGAGGTCGGCGTTCCCTTGATGAACCGCAGCGCCCAAGGCATCGCGCTGACGGCGGCCGGCAAGGCCTTTCTCGAGCACGCCAGAATGGCGCTGCTTCAGGCGGAGGCTGCCAAGGAAGCGGCGCTCCGTGCCGCGCAGCCCCCGCAGCCCGCTTTCTCGTTGGGCTTTCTGTCGGGCGCCGAAATCGACCTGCTGCCCGAGGTGGATCGCATTCTGCGCGACGCATTTCCCGGCATCGATATCCGCCTGTCGAGCGATTATTCGCCCTCGCTTGCCAAGGCCCTGATGCGGCGAAAGCTCGATGCTGCCTTCATCCGGTCGGAAGAGCACATGGAAGATCTGGTCTGCCGGCGCGTGCGCACCGATCCGCTGGTCTTCGTCTTTCCGAGCGACCATCGGCTGGCATCGCAAGCCGCGGTGGCGCCCGAGGAGATCAGGGACGAGACCTTCTACCTACCGTCCAAATCCGCTCCCGCGGTTCGCCGTATCGTTCTGGATTATTTCAGCCGGACCGGAATCGACCTCAAGCCCGATCGCGAAGTGCACAACGTCGTCCACGCGATCTCGATGATTGCGTCGACGCGCGGCGTCATGATGCTGCCGGCCTACACGAAGCGATATTTGCCGGAGACCATCACCACCCGGCCGGTGCGGGGAGAAGCACCCAAGCTTGATCTCGTTGTCGCCTATCACAAGGCGAATCAATCCCCGATCCTGAAGTTGCTTCTCTCCGAGGTCGGCAAGCTCGCGACGGCGTCGTCCTAGGCTCACTTCACCGGCCGCTTCTCGAGCTTTCTTGCCAGCGTGCGCCGGTGCATGCCCAATCGTCTCGCCGCTTCCGAGATGTTGAAATCGGTCTCGATCAGCGTCTGGTGGATGCGCTCCCATTCCAGCGTCTTGATCGAGGTCGGCCGTGCATCGAGGGCGACTTCGGCGTTGCCTTCGGCCTTGTTGAAGGCGGCTTCGATATCGTCGGTGTTCGACGGCTTTGCCAGGTAGTGGCAGGCGCCGAGCTTGATCGCCTCGACGGCGGTGGAGATGCTGGCAAAGCCGGTCAGCACCACGATCAGCATCTCCGGATCGTGCGTGTGCAGCAGCTCGACGCAGGCGAGGCCCGAGGCGCCGCCGAGCTTGAGATCGACCACCGCGTGTCCAAAGGATCGCTCCTCCAGCACCTTCCGCACCTCTTCGATCGAAGCTGCGAGGACGACGTCGTAGCCGCGGCGCTCGAACGAGCGTTTCAGCGTGCGCGCGAAGCCGGCATCGTCCTCGACGACGATGAGCGAACGGTCAGGCGTCAAAAGTTCCTCCGATCGCGAGCGTTGCGAGCGGCAGCGTCAGGCGGACGGTGGCGCCACGCTTCCTGTGGTTCTCGGCGGTCACGCTGCCGCCGAGCTTGCGCACGACGTTCACCACCAGGAACAGGCCGAGCCCGCCGCCGGCGCGGCCCTTGCTCGAGTGATAGGGTTTTCCCAGCTGCGCCAGCATCTCCGGCGCAAAGCCCGGGCCGCGATCGCTGATCGACAGCACGAGATTGTCGCCCTCGCGCTCGGCCAGCAGCTCCACCCATTCGCGCGAGACCTCATAGGCATTGTCGAGCACGTTGAAGATCACTTGCTTCAGCGCGATGTCGGAGACGATCGCGACGTCCTCGCCGAACGTGTTGACGAAATAGAGCGTGCGGGCCGAGCGTGCGTCGCGCCACTCGTTCACCAGCGCGGTGACGAAGGCCGTCACCGTCGTCGGCGAGGAGCCTTCGCCGCGCGCTTCGCCCGCCGACACCAGGATGCCCGTCACGATGGTCTTGCAGCGTTGCAGAGAGGTTTCCATCTCCGCGAGATCCTCGGCAAGTTCCTGATCGGCGGCGAGATCGGGCATGCGGCGCCAGTCGCTGAGGATGACCGACAGCGAGGCGAGCGGCGTGCCGAGCTCATGCGCAGCGCCGGAGGCGAGCAGGCCCATGCGGACGATGTGGTCCTGCTCGGCCGCATGCTGGCGCAATGCCGCCAGATGCGCATCGCGCTCGCGCAAATTCCTGTTGATCCGGGTGACGAACACGACCAGCAGCACGGCGTTGAGGACGAAGCCCAGCAGCATGCCTGTCACGGTGAGACTGTAGGCCTCGCTGATCGGGTTCGGCGGCAGGTCGAGCGGCCGGTAGGCCATGGTCAGCCAGATGAAACTCGCGCAGGTCAGTGCGACCAGCGACCAGGTCGAGCGGGCATTAAGCAGCACCGCGCCCAGCGTCACCTGGAGCAGGAACAGCGAGGTGAAGGGATTGGTGGCGCCGCCGCTGAGGTAGAGCTGAGCGGTCAGCGCGGCGACATCGAGCATCAAGGCGACCAGCAGCTCGTTGTTGGTGATCGCGGCGCGATGGCGCACCCAGACGAGGCTGGAGACGTTGAGCAGCAGCAGCGCGCCGATCACCGCGCCCATCCGTTCCAATGGCAGGGGAATACCCAGGCCGAAATGCACGCCGCCGATGGTCACGATCTGCCCGACCACCGCGGTCCAGCGCAGCTGGATCAGCAGCGCCATGTTCTTGCGGTTGGTCTCGTCGTCGGTCGGCGCAACGCCGATCAGCTCGCTGCGCGCGTCCGCCTGCGATTGCAGCGTGACGGCGTCATGCGTCATTCCGTCGTCAGGTAGATTCGACGATCGTTCCAGCATCTGATCCCGTCCTGCGGGCGGTTGCATCGGAGCAGCCGGCCGGTTCGTGGACGAAGCGCTTGCGGCGGAACAGCCCGCCGCCGAATGTGACGAAAAGTTTACCCGCCAGCATGAAAGCCAGGGCAAACCACGTCAGCGCGTAGATCAGGTGGTTATTGGGAAAGCTGATCACGGTCAATCCGCCGATCGGGCCGCTGGTGGTTTGTGATCCGGCGTCAGCATCGACGAAAAAGGGTGCGACATGGTCGAGGCCGCGCGCTGCCGCAATCGCGGCGACATCCCGCGAGTACCAGCGGTTGTGCTGGGGGACGTTGTTCCGCAAGAACCCGCCTTTCGGCTCGGTCATGCGGAGCAGGCCCGTGATCTCGACCTGCCCGTCCCGATTGCCGCTCTGGCGCGTCGATGCGTCGCGCCGCTCGGACGGCACGAAGCCGCGATTGACCAAGACCAGCGTGCCGTCGCCGCGCTGAAGCGGCGTCACCACCCAATAGCCGGGGCCTTCCTCGGTGACCGCCTGAACCAGCGTCTCGCGGTCATGCAGGAAGAGGCCGGTGAGGCTGACGTGCCTGTATTCGTCGTTTGCGGTGGAGACGGTCGGCCAGGCCGCGGGCGACGGGATCGGTTGGGCCGGGGCATGGACGCGCTGCTCGACGCGGTCGATCAGCGCCAGCTTCCAGGCGCGTCGCTCGATCTGCCAGACGCCGAGTGCGATCAGAAGTGCAAAGGCCGCGAGCGAGAGGACCGTGAGCCACAGGCGCGGACGCGCAGCCTTGCGACGCGCGTCCTTATCCTTGCCTGTCACGGTCCAAGCCTTGCTCACTTCCAAGCCTTGCTCACTTCGAAGTCTCGCTCACTTCATTCCCGTCATCTGGTGCATCGGCATCATGTTGCTGTTGAGATGGTTCATCACCCACAGCGAGCCGGACAGCGCGATCACCACCATGACGATGGTGAAGATCAGCGCCATCATGCTCCAGCCGTTCTCGGACTTGGTGCTCATGTGCAGGAAGTAGATCATGTGCACGACGATCTGCACGACCGCGAAGGCCATGATGACCAGCGCGGTGATCTGCTTGCTCGGCAGCGCGCCGCTCATCACCAGCCAGAACGGGATCGCGGTGAGCACGACCGAGAGCACGAAGCCGAGCATATAGGTCGAGAACGTGCCGTGGGCGTGGTCGTCGCCGTGGTGATGGCCGTCCGCGTGGGCGGCGTGGGTATCGGTGTTCATCGCAGAACTCCCAGGAGATAGACGAAGGTGAAGACGCCGATCCAGACCACGTCCAGGAAGTGCCAGAACATCGACAGGCACATCAGGCGGCGGCGGTTGGCTTCGATCAGGCCGAACTTCCAGACCTGCACCATCAGGGTCACCAGCCAGATCAGGCCGCAGGAGACGTGCAGGCCGTGGGTGCCGACCAGCGTGAAGAAGGAGGACAGGAAGGCGCTGCGCTGCGGGGTCGCCCCTTCATGGATCATGTGGGCGAACTCGGAGAGCTCGATGCCGATGAAGGCGAGGCCGAACAGGCCGGTGATCGCCAGCCACATCTGGGTCTGGGCGATCTTGTTCTGCTGCATCGTCAGCATGGCAAAGCCATATGTGATCGACGACAGCAGCAGCATCGAGGTGTTCACCGCGACCAGCGGCAGCTCGAACAGGTCCTTCGGGGCGGGGCCGGCGGCGTAGTTGGCGCCGAGCACGCCGAAGGTGGCGAACAGCATCGCAAAGATGAGGCAGTCGCTCATCAGGTAGATCCAGAAGCCGAGCGGGGTGCTGTAGCCTTCCGGATGCGGGTGTTCGTCGGCGAGGTAGAACATCGGCTCGCCGGTCTGGGCGGGATTGACAGCGACAGTCATTTACTTGGCTCCGGCGAGCAGTTTGGTACGCGCGTCCTCGGTCCGGATGACGTCGTCAGCCGGAATGTCGAAGTCGCGGTGATAGTTGAAGGTGTGACCGATCCCGACGGCGAGCATCGCGATGAAGCTCACGGCCGCCAGCCACCAGATGTACCAGATCAGGCCGAATCCCATCGCGGTGGCGAGGCCGGCGAGGATGACACCGGTGCCGGTGCTGGAGGGCATGTGGATCGGCTTGAACCCGGTGAGCGGACGCTGGTAGCCGCGCTTCTTCATGTCCCACCACGCGTCATTGTCGTGAACGACGGGGGTGAAGGCGAAGTTGTAGTCCGGCGGGGGCGAGGAGGTCGCCCATTCCAGCGTGCGTGCATCCCAGGGATCGCCGGTGACGTCCTTGAGCTGCTCGCGCTTGAGGAAGGAGACCGCGAACTGCATCAGCATCGAGAGGATGCCGAGGAAGACGAGGCCGGCGCCGATCGCGGCGATGACGAACCAGATCTGCAAGGACGGATCGTCGAACACGCGCAGGCGGCGGGTCACGCCCATCAGGCCGAGCACATAGAGCGGCATGAAGGCCATGTAGAAGCCGGTGACCCAGAACCAGAACGACAGCTTGCCCCAGAACGGATCGAGCTTGAAGCCGAACGCCTTCGGGAACCAGTAGTTGATGCCGGCGAACGCGCCGAACACCACGCCGCCGATGATCACGTTGTGAAAGTGCGCGATCAGGAACAGGCTGTTGTGCAGGACGAAGTCGGCCGGTGGCACTGCGAGCAGCACGCCGGTCATGCCGCCGAGCACGAAGGTCAGCATGAAGGCGATCGTCCACAGCATCGGCAGCTCGAAGCGGATGCGGCCGCGATACATCGTGAACAACCAGTTGAACATCTTCGCGCCCGTCGGGATCGAGATGATCATCGTGGTGATGCCGAAGAACGAGTTGACGCTGGCGCCCGAGCCCATCGTGAAGAAGTGGTGCAGCCAGACCAGGTACGACAGGATGGTGATGACCACCGTGGCGTAAACCATCGAGGTGTAGCCGAACAGCCGCTTGCCGGAGAAGGTCGAGGTCACTTCCGAGAAGATGCCGAAGGCGGGGAGAACCAGAATGTAGACCTCGGGATGACCCCAGATCCAGATCAGGTTCACGTACATCATCGGGCTGCCGCCGAAATCGTTCGTGAAGAAGTTGGTGCCGACGTAGCGGTCAAGCGAGAGCAGCGCGAGCACGACGGTCAGGACGGGGAAGGAGGCGACGATCAGGATGTTGGTGCAGAGCGCGGTCCAGGTGAACACCGGCATCTTCATCATGGTCATGCCGGGACAGCGCAGCTTGACGATGGTGCAGATCAGGTTGATGCCGGATAAGGTCGTGCCGACGCCCGCGACCTGCAGCGCCCAGATATAATAGTCGACGCCGACGTCAGGACTGTAGCCGATGTTCGACAGCGGCGGATAGGCCAGCCAGCCGGTGCGGGCGAATTCGCCGATGAACAGCGAAGCCATCACCAGCACTGCGCCGCCGACCGTCATCCAGAAGCTGAAATTGTTCAGGAACGGGAACGACACGTCGCGCGCGCCGATCTGCAGCGGCACCACGTAGTTCATTAGGCCGGTGACCAGCGGCATCGCCACGAAGAAGATCATGATCACGCCATGGGCAGTGAAGACCTGGTCATAGTGATGGGCGGGGAGGAAGCCTTCGGAGCCGCCGAACGCGAGTGCTTGTTGTGCGCGCATCATCAGCGCGTCTGCGAAGCCGCGCAGCAGCATCACGATGCCGAGGATCATGTACATGATGCCGATGCGCTTGTGGTCCACGGTGGTGAACCACTCGCGCCACAGATAGCCCCAGAGGCGGAAATAGGTGATGCCGGCGAACAGTGCGCCGCCGCCGAGCGCGACCATCACGAAGGTGCCGACCAGGATCGGCTCGTGCAGCGGCAGCGAATCGAGGCCGAGACGGCCGAAGATGAGCTTGAGAAGATCAGGAGACATGCGAGCTCTCTTTAGGAGTCTGACTTCAGGAGTCTGACTTGGGACGTTGTCCGAGGAAGAAGGACGAGGACTTCAGCGGCGTGAAGATCGGCCGCTTCAGGCCGGCACCGAGCAGCGGCGCGGTGTCGGCGGGTGCCGTGATGGAGGCGGTGGTCCTGCCCTGGGGCGCATCCGGCGTGCAGGTGCCGGCGACGAAGGTCGGCTCGGGTCCGAGCGCGGTGCCGCGGCGTGCGTACTTGTCGTAGGCCAGCGGCAGGGTGTTGTTCAGGCCCTCATGGCCGAGACCGCCCTTGGCGTCGATCGCCATCATCTCGCTCTGGCACATCTTGCCGGTCTCGACGCACATGTTGAGGATCAGGCGGTAGAGGTCGGAATCGACGGTGCCCCAGCGGCGCACCGGCTCGTTCTCGCTCGGCTTTTCGAGCTGGAGATATTCGGCGCGGCCGAGCGAGCCGCCGGCCGATTTGGCCTGCGCGATCCAGGCGTCAAAGCCCTTGTCGTCGAGGCCCTGGAAGTTGAAGTGCATGCCAGAGAAGCCGGCGCCGCTGTAGTTCGCCGAAAAACCCTTGTATGTACCGGCGTGGTTGATCACGGCGTGGAGCGACGTCTCCATGCCCGGCATCGCGTAGATCTGACCGGCGAGTGCGGGGATGTAGAACGAGTTCATCACCGAGGAGGCGGTGATGTGGAAGTTGATCGGGCGGTCGACCGGCGCGGCGAGCTCGTTGACGGTGGCGATGCCGTAATCGGGGTAGATAAAGAGCCACTTCCAGTCGAGCGCGACGACATCGACGACGAGCGGAGCCTTGGACTGGTCCACGGCGCGTTCCGCATGGATGCGGCCGATGTTGCGATAGGGGTCGAGCAGATGCGTGCCCATCCAGGTCAGCGCGCCCAGGCAGATGATGATCAGCAGCGGCGCCGACCAGATCACCAGCTCGAGCTTGGTCGAGTGGTCCCAATCCGGCTCGTAGCGGGCCGAGGTGTTGGACTGGCGGTAGCGCCAGGCGAACAGCACCGTCAGCGCCATCACGGGGACGACGATCAGGAGCATCAGGACGGTGGAGATGATGACGAGGTCGCGCTGTTGGGCGGCGATGTCGCCGGCCGGCGACAGCACGACGTAGTTGCAGCCGCTGAGCGCAGCTGCCAGGGGTAGCAGCGCCAGGATCTTGAGACGGGACACGGGCCGAGCCTTATGAGAATGAGTTTCCTTTGCGGGCCCAAGGGGTAGCTGCGGCGCAGCAATCCGGACATTGGACAATTTGTCCAATGTTGCAGTGCGGAATGTTGGGTCAGACAAGGGCAGATTGCCTGGCGCCCCGCCGGGCGGTCGGCTTTGGTTTTCAGGACGTTAAGGGCGCACGAATGGCGACGGCACAGACCCCCGCAATGGCAGACCTCCACTCGGGCGAGCACGGCCACGACCAGGCCAGTCCCGGCGAGATCGCCATCGGCGTCATCATCGGCCGCACCTCGGAATTCTTCGACTTCTTCGTCTACGCGATCGCCTCGGTGATCGTGTTTCCGCGCCTGGTGTTCCCGTTCACCAGCGAGCTGACCGGCACCCTCTATTCCTTCATGATCTTCGCGCTGGCCTTCGTGGCCCGGCCGATCGGAACCGTCATTTTCATGACGGTCGATCGCGAGTACGGCAAAACCGCCAAGCTGGTCTCGGCGCTGTTTCTGCTCGGCACCGCCACAGTCGCGCTCGCGTTCCTGCCCGGCTATCACGACATCGGCAGCGCCGCGATCTGGCTGCTGGCGCTGGCGCGTATCGCGCAGGGTCTGGCCTGGGGCGGCGCCTGGGACGGCATGGCTTCGCTGCTGGCGCTGAACGCGCCGCCCTCCAAGCGCGGCTGGTACGCGATGGTGCCGCAGCTCGGCGCCCCGCTCGGCCTGATCGTGGCGAGCGCGCTGTTCGCCTATTTCGCCGGTAACCTCTCGGCCGACGACTTCTTCGACTGGGGCTGGCGCTATCCGTTCTTCGTCGCCTTCGCCATCAACGTCGTGGCGCTGTTCGCGCGCCTGCGCATGGTGACGACGGAAGAATATGCTTCGTTGTTCGAGACCCGCGAATTGCAGCCCGCGCGTATCTCCGAGACCGTCGCGCGCGAAGGCCAGAACATCATGCTCGGTGCATTCGCGCCGCTCGCAAGCTTCGCGCTGTTCCACATGGTCACGGTGTTTCCGCTGTCCTGGGTGTTCCTGTTCACCCGCGAAAGCCCGGTGCGCTTCCTGATCATCGAGATCGTCGCCGCCGTGTTCGGCGTCGCGGCCATCGTGGCCTCCGGCATCATCGCCGACCGCGTCGGCCGCAAATCGCTGCTGATGGGATCGGCAATCGCGATCGCCATCTACAGCGGTTTTGCTCCGCAGCTGCTCGATGCCGGCGCGTTCGGTGAGACCATCTACATGGTGATCGGTTTCATCCTGCTGGGTCTCTCCTTCGGCCAGTCCTCGGGCGCGATCGCCTCGAACTTCCGGCAGGCGTACCGCTACACGGCTTCCGCGCTGACCTCGGATATGGCCTGGCTGTTCGGGGCGGGCTTCGCGCCGTTGGTGGCGCTTCTGCTCGCCACCAATCTCGGCGTCATCGCGTCGGGTGCGTATCTGCTGTCAGGCGCGTTCTGGACGCTGCTCGCACTCTGGCTCAGCGGCCAGCGCGAGGCGGGCGACATGGACGCGGGCGGTTAAGCCGCGTCCAGCGGACGGGAATAAAACTCGGGCTGGACGATCCTGTTTGCGGCGACGCAAGCAGGAGATCCCATGAACGTCCGGTCCAATCCCGTCCACCCGCAAAGTTTTGCAAGCCTCCTCACCGTAAGCCTGGTCCTCACCATCGTCGCGGTCGTTTTCTCGACCGGGCTTGCCCACGCCACCGGCAACGTCGCGCGCGGCCAAACGCTCTACAAGGGCTGCGCAGATTGTCACTCCATCAATGAGAACGCTGTCGGCCCGATGCACAAGGGCGTGGTCGGTCGCAAGGCGGGCAGCGTGCCCGGCTATGACTATTCGGCCGATCTGAAGAACTCAGGGATCGTCTGGACCGAGGACAATCTCGACAAATGGCTGGCCGGACCGCAGGCCATGGTGCCGGAAACCAAGATGTTCTTCGACGTCCCGGACGCGCGGGATCGTGCTGACATCATCGCGTTTCTGAAGGAAAAGGCGCGGTAGGTCGGCAGAGCAGGTCTCGTAGGGTGGGCAAAGCGAAGCGTGCCCACCATCTGTCGCTATCATTACGGATCGTGGGCACGGCGCTACGCGCCTTTGCCCACCCTACGGCACTGTCTTTGTGGCCCGAGATCCCGGGTTCGCGCTAAGCGCGCCGCGGGATTGACGCGCGCTTAGCGCGCGTCAATCCGCCACGACCTTCACGCGATCCCGCACCTTCACCTGCGCGTTGCGATCGAGCCCGTTGAGCACGCGGAAGCGTTCGGCGGGATGATCGACGCCGGCCATGCGGTGGGAGAGCGATTCCACGGTGTCGCCGGGCTGCACGGTGATGACCTTGATGCGCAGGGGGCGCGCGGCCTGGATTTCGTCGAGCGTCAGGCGGCGGAATGAATTGACGGTCTCGCGCGCGTTGCGCTCGCTCTCGGTCGATTTCTGCCGTGTCGCGAAGATGAAGCGATAGACGTCGCTGCCGAAGCGCAACGCATAGACCTTGAACTGCCACTGATCGCCCTTGGCGGTGGCGGACGCAGCCGGAAAACCGTTGATGGTGATGTCTTCGGTGGAGGCCTTCTCGACGCCCTCCATCCAGCCGGAATTCAGGTAATCGCCGAGTGACTGCTCGGCCGGCACCCGCACGACGTCGAAGCGCATCGCCTGAGAGCCGCCGTCGCGCACGCCGATCACCGCCTGCGCGGTGTTGTCGAGCGTGAAATTGTCCGGCGCCTGGAAGGTGAAGCCGAGTTTCGGGTGCAGGAAACGCCGGCCGCGGACAAAACCTTCGCTGGGATCTTCGCCATAGACGAGGTTGTCGATCGCGGCGAGATAGGTCTCGCGGTCGCGCTCGGCGCCCTCGGGCGCCGCATATTGCCGTGCGATGGTCTGCGCATTCTGCACGCGCTCGGGGGTGGCCGGATGCGACGAGGTGAAATCCTGCGCGCGCGGATCGAGCGAGGTCTTGCCGACCTTGAGCTCGGCATTGCGCTCCATCGCCGACAGGAAGCGCGCGGCGCCATAGGGATCGAAATGTGCCTTGGCGGAAAGGCCGACGCCGATGCCGTCGGCCTCGAACTCCTGGTTGCGCGAAAAGCTCGCCATGGTGAGCTTGGTCTTGGCCAGTGCAAGCGCGGTGAGATCGGGATCGTTGCTCATGTCGGTGACGACGCGGGTGACGATCGCAGCCTGGCGCGCCTGGTCCTCGCGCATCGCGGCGTGCTTGGACAGCACATGCGCCATCTCGTGGCTGAGCACGGAGGACAATTCCGAAGTGTCGCTGGCGAGCGCGAGCAGGCCGCGGGTGACATAGAGCTGGCCGTTCGGCAGCGCGAACGCGTTCACCGCGCCGGAATTGAGGATGGTGACCTTATAGCCCTGGTCGGGGCGGTCGGACGCCGCGACGAGCCGGTCGACGGTCTTGCTGACCAGCGATTCGAGCCTGGGGTCGTCATAGGTGCCGCCATAGCTCGCCAGGATGCGCTCGTGCTCCTTTTCGGTGGCGGGGGTCTGCGCGACGGCCGGTTTCGGCTTGGGCATCGCCACGGTCGGCGGGGCCGCCGCGGTCTGGAACCGGTTCATGTCGCCGCAACCGGCAAGGGCTGCGCCCAGCACGAGGCACAGCGCCGCCGGCGCAGCCCGCAGGCGGCGGCGTTCACTCGATACGTGCCGTTCTAGCACCCCATCCACGTCGCTTAACCCGTGCCTGGCCCTTTTAGGGCCTTACCCCTGTCGGCTCGTTTGCACCCAGCAACTCGACCTGCCCCGCAAGGCGCACATCGATGCGCGGCCCTGAATTCCCCTCGACCCAGCCCCGGACGCGAATCCGTCTATTTTCCAGGGACTTAAGAGTGATCCCGGCGTTTTCGAGCGCGGGTTGCGTACGCTTTGAAATAGTGACGGCAAAGCCGCGTGTCCAGTTTCGTCCGAAGTTGAGGTAGGTCATTGCCCCAGCTTGCCGGACCGACAGGACTTTGCCCTCGACCACCATAAAGCGCCCGATCCCCGCCAAAATATCGTCCGGACTTTCCGCGTTTTTTATGGCCGACGGGTCAGCCCAGTTGCCCTTTTTTTGGCGCCGTGCCTCGGTCTCCGCCGCCATCAGGGCCGCCGCGCAGTCCTTGTCCGCGATCTCGGCGGAGACGAGGGCGTCGCCCTGGGCGAGCAGCGTCGCCTGGATGGGGGCCTCGCTTTCGCCGACGAAGATGAGTGCGCCCTGACGGCCGTAGCGGTCGGGCGTGTCGTCGGTGCCGCGCAGCGTGACGTCGCGTCCGGTGAGCAGCGACGTCAGCGCCTGCTTCGTCGTTGCGGTTGGCTCGATCCCGGCGAGGCGCACCTCGCGGCCGTCGTCGAGACGCACGCCACGCGCATCGACGATTGCGGCGACGCGGCCGTCGCCTTGGGACTCGAACTGGCACGGTGCGGCGAACGCGGTGTGACCGGCGACGAGAGGAAGTGCGAGGATGAGATGAAGCAGTCGCGTCACGGTGCCCGGAAAGGTTGCGTTGTGCTCTAGTTCTAACGCAAACGTGGCGAACCGCGAAGGCTATCGTAGGGTGGGCAAAGCGAAGCGTGCCCACGTCTTTGATTTGTCGCGCGGGCTCGTGGGCACGGCGCGAAGAGCGCGCCTTTGCCCACCCTACGGCAGTTCGCGTGACGCGTCGCCATTGCCTCACACTCGATCAGCGAATTAATGAACTTGCACAGCAATGACGGTGGAAACATTTCGCCGCAACATGCCATTCCGCTTTGCGGAAAACATGTGCGGCAATCATGCGCCCGCAACGCCCTCGCGCTTGCTGCGCACTTGCGCATGCGGCATGATTGCGGCAACAGCTTCAACCAAGAGCAATAACCAAGCCGCCATCAGAGTACGGCGCGATAAGGGAGGTCTTTTTCTATGAAGCATATTTTGTCGGGCATTTTTGCCGCAGCGTTTGCGCTGAGTGCGAGCGCCGCCGCGCAGGCCCAGGACAAGCCGCCGCTGAAGATCGGCGGCATCCTCGACATGTCGAGCCTCTATGCCGACATCACCGGCCCCGGCAGCGAGACCGCGGCCAAGATGGCCGTCGAAGATTTTGGCGGCGAGGTGCTGGGACGCAAGATCCAGGTGCTGGCGGCCGACCATCTCAACAAGGCTGACCTGTCCGCCAACATCGCCCGCGACATGCTCGACAACCAGGGCGTCGAGATGATCTACGACGTCGCGGCCTCGGCCACTGCACTCGCCGCCGGCGAGATCGCGAAAGCGCGCAACAAGATCATCATGTTCAACGGCCCGGGCTCGATCCGTCTCACCAACGAGGCCTGCGGTCCCTACACCATCCACTACGTGTTCGACACTTACGGCCAGGCCAACGTGACCGGTCTTGCCGCCGTGAAGTCCGGCCTCGACAGCTGGTTCTTCCTCACCGCCGACTACGCCTTCGGCCAGGACCTGGAGAAGGACACCAGCGCCGTCGTCACCAAGACCGGCGGCAAGGTGCTCGGAGCCGTGCGCCATCCGCTCAACACCTCGGATTTTTCGTCGTTCCTGCTCCAGGCGCAAGCGTCCAAGGCCAAGGTGATTGGCCTTGCCAACGCCGGCGGCGATACCGTCAACGCCATCAAGCAGGCGGCCGAGTTCGGCATCACCAAGGGCGGCCAGAAGGTCTCGCCGCTGCTCGCCTTCGTCTCCGACATCGATTCGATCGGGCTGGAGACCGCGCAGGGCCTGCTGCTCGCCGAAGCCTTCTACTGGGACCTCAACGACGACACGCGCGCGTTCTCGAAGCGATTCATGGAGCGCACCAAGCGCGTACCGACCTCGGCGCAGGCCGGCGTCTATTCGTCGGTCACGCATTACCTGAAGGCTGTGAAGGCGGCGGGCACGACCGACTCGGCCGCGGTCATCAAGGTGATGAAAGAGACACCGATCAACGACTTCTTCGCCAAGAACGGCAAGATCCGCGAGGACGGCCGCATGATCCACGACATGTACCTGTTCGAGGTCAAGAAGCCGTCGGAGTCCAAGGGCCGCTGGGACGACTACAAGCTGCTCGCCACCGTGTCCGGCAACGAGGCGTTCCAGTCGCTGGAGCAGTCGCGCTGCCCCCTGGTGAAGAAATAGAGATCGTCATTGCGAGCGAAGCGAAGCAATCCAGAGATGTTTCCGCAGAGACGGTCTGGATTGCTTCGTCGCTTCGCTCCTCGCAATGACGGGTGTGGCTGAGGCCCGAGCAAAACAACAACAAGGGAGACGTCCCATGAACGACATGGTCCTGCAAAAGCTCGAAGGCGGGCTGCTCACCATCACGATGAATCGCCCGGAGCGGAAGAACGCGCTCAACCCCGACATGGTCGCGGGGCTGGTCGAGGCCGCGCGGCGCGCGGCCGACGATCCCGAGGTGCGCGCGGTGCTGTTCAAAGGCGCAGGCGGCTCGTTCTGCGTCGGCGGGGACGTCAAGTCGATGGCGGCAGGCCGTGCGCCGCTGCCGTTCGAAGTGAAAATGGCGAACCTGCGCCGCGGCATGGAAGTGTCGCGCATCCTGCACCAGATGCCAAAGCCCGTGGTGGCGCAGCTCGACGGCGCGGCAGCCGGCGCCGGCCTTTCGATGGCACTGTCCTGCGACCTGCGCATCGCGAGCGAATCCTGCAAGATCACGACCGCCTTCGCCAAGGTCGGCTTCTCAGGCGATTATGGCGGCACCTATTTCCTGACGCAGCTGCTCGGCAGCGCGCGGGCGCGCGAGCTTTATCTGATGTCGCCGGTGCTCTCGGCGAAGGAGGCGTATGCGATCGGCATGGTGACGAAAGTCGTTCCCGACGCCGAGATCGATGCCGCCGCACACGAGCTCGCGCTGTCGCTGGCGCAGGGGCCATCGATCGCGCTCGGCTTCATCAAGCGCAACATCAACAACGCCGAGCATCTGGCGCTGGAAGATTGCTTCGACGGCGAGGCGATCCATCACACCCGTTGCAGCGACACCGAGGATCACAAGGAAGCCGCGAAGGCCTTTGTCGAGAAGCGCAAGCCGACCTTCAAGGGCGCATGACGATGGCGCCCTATATGCGGCTCCGGCAGATCTGCCTCGTCGCGCCGCAGCTCGTGCCTGTGGTCTCCGACATCGCCGGGATCATGGGCCTCGACGTCTGCTACCGCGATGGCAATGTCGCCAAATACGGCCTGGAGAACGCGCTGCTCCCGGTCGACACGATCCTGCTGGAGGTGGTCGCGCCGTTCAAGGGCGGCACCACCGCCGGCCGCTTCATCGAGAAGACCGGCGGCCGCGGCGGCTATATGGCGATCTTCTGCTGCAACGATCCGGACGAACGCGGCCGCAACGCCAATGCGATGGGCGTGCGCACCGCCAACGTGATCGACCACGCGCCCTATCACGGCGTGCAGCTCCACCCCCGCGACTGCCGCGCCGCCTTCATCGAATTCAACCATACCAAAGGCAGCGACGATATTCTGGGGCCGTACCCGCCCGCAGGGCCGGACTGGCAAAAGTTCATCCGCAAGGATGTGACGCAGGCGCTGACGGGCGTGGAGATGCAGAGCCCGGATCCTCAGGGGCTCGCGGAACATTGGGGGAAGATCATCGGGGTCGTACCGAGTGGCGGCGCCGAATTGAAACTGCCCAATGCCACCTTCCATTTCGTGAAGGGCGCCAGCGAGATCATGAGCGCGCTGGAGTTTCAGGTGGCGGATGCCGCAAGCGTGCTGCATGCCGCGAAGGCGAAGGGGCTCGCGATTGCGGGGAACGAGTTTTTGCTCGGCGGGGTGACGTTCCGGCTTGCGGCTTGAGCGGTTGCCTCACACACCGCTGTCGTCCCGGACAAGCGAAGCGCAGATCCGGGACCCATAACCACAGGGAGTGGTTATGATGCGGGATGATAACTCCGCGTCTCCGCCAAACCCCTTCCTGTGGTTATGGGTCCCTGCTTTCGCAGGGACGACAGGGAGATTATGGTGACGCTGGTGTGATACGGCGAGACGTCGCCGCAATCACCTTCCCTTAAAATTCGCCGCGCGGCGCTCTTCCGTCGCCTTGACGCCCTCCTTGAAGTCTTCCGTCGCACGCAGCCGCGTCTGCTCGGCGAGCTCGTGGTTGGTCGCGGCCATCACGCGGTCGGCGAGGTTGGCGCGCATCGTGGCGCGGGTGGAGAGGAGGCCGAGCGGCGAGCATTCGGCGATCTCGGCGGCGAGCTTCATCGCGCCGGCCTTCACCTGGTCCTGCGGCACCAGCTCGTTGGCGAGGCCCCACTTCACTGCCTCCTCGCCGGTGACGCGGCGGCTGGTGTAGAACATCAGCTCAGCGTTGTTCTTGCCGATCAGCTCGGGCAGCGTCACGGTCAGGCCGAAGCCGGGATGGAAACCGAGCTTCGTGAAATTGGCGGAGAAGCGCGCTTCCGGGCAGGTGACGCGGAAGTCGGCCGACACTGCGAGACCGAGCCCGCCGCCGATGGCTGCGCCCTGCACGGCCGCGACGATCGGCTTCTTGGCGCGGAAGATACGCACGGCCTGGATGTAGAGATGGTTGATCGGGCCGAGGTTGTCGGCCGGGTCGCCCTTCTTCTCGGCCTCGCGCGCTTCCTGCGCCTGGCGCGCCGGATCGCCGAAATTGGCGCCGGCACAGAATGCCTTGCCTTGTGCCGACAGCACGGATGCGCGGATCTCGATGTCGCGATCGAACTCGTCGAGTGCATCCGCGATCTGGTTGATCAGCGAGATATCGAAGAAGTTCAGCGGCGGGCGGCGGATCTCGATGGTGCCGACGTGGCCAACTTTTTCGACGCCGATATCTTTATAGGTGCTCATGACGATCCTCGATTGAATTAGCGCAAACCAAGTCCGCGCGACTAGCGCAGGCCAAGTCCGCGCGCGATGATGCCGCGCAGCACCTCGGTGGTGCCGCCCTGGATGGTGAGTTTCGGTGCGGTCTTGATGGCGAAGTCGAGTTGCCGCTCCAGCGTCTCGCGGTTGGTCGCGGTCTCCTCGACGAAGGCGGCGAGATCGCGCACGCGGTGCGGAAGCTGCTGCTCCCAGACCGTGCCGATGTCCTTGACGATGGAGGCTTCCACCACCGGCTCCTTGCCGGCCTGCAGCATGCCCGCAACCGAGACCGACATGCGCCGCATGGTGTGGAGCTGCGCCACGAGACGGCCGATGCCTTCGGCGCTGCGGGTATCCGGGTTGGGGCCGACCGCGCGCACCAGCTCGGTCAACACATAATAGGTCTCGAGGAAACGCTCAGGGCCCGAACGCTCATAGGCGAGCTCGCTCGTCGCCTGCTTCCAGGCGCCGTCGACTTCGCCGAGCACGTGATCATCGGGCACGAAGAAATCGGTGAAGACGACCTCGTTGAACTCGTACTGGCCGGTGATCTGGCCGATCGGGTTCACCTGGATGCCCGGCTGCTTCATCTTGACCAGAAACTGCGTCAGGCCGTGACGGCGGTTTTCCTTGGTCGGCTGCGAGGTCCGGAAGATCGCGATCATGTAGTCGGCGATGTGCGCCGACGAGGTCCAGATCTTTGTGCCGTTGATGAGGTAGCCGCCGTCGGTCTTGGTCGCGCGCGTCTTGGCCGCGAACAGGTCGGAGCCGGAGTTCGGCTCGCTCATGCCGATGGCAAAGCAGATCTCGCCGCGGCAGATGCGCGGCAGGATATCCATCTTGATATGCTCGGGCGCGTATTTGATCAGCACCGGCCCGCTCTGGCGGTCGGCGACGAAGAAACGCCGCGTCGGCGCGTTGGCGACGCGCATTTCCTCGGTCACCACGTAGCGCTCGAGGAAGGAGCGCTCCTGGCCGCCATATTTTTTCGGCCAGGTCATGCCGAGCCAGCCCTTGGCGCCGACCCGGCGGGAGAATTCCGGCGCGTCGGTGTCTTCGCGGTTGGGCTTGTGCGGATCGAAGGTGCCGGCCGCGATTTCCTCGGCGAGGAAGGCGCGCACTTCCTTGCGCAATTGCTCGCACTTCTCGGGCAGGCGGATCGGATCGAAACGGAGGGCAGCGGTCATTGTTGTCTCGTCCTCTGATCAGCGCGAAGCCACGAGCGGCCACAATTCGTCGGCGCCGCGGTTTGCCACCAGCTTGCCGAGCTCGACGGCCCAATGGCTCTCCGAACCGAAATCATCGCGCCAGGCCAGAGCCCGCAGCGAAAAGCGGTGCAGGATGTGCTCGCTGGTGAAGCCGATGGCGCCGTGCACCTGATGCGCGATGGCGCCGCCTTTTTCCGCGGCTTCCGCGCAGCGGATCTTTGCCGAGGCAGCCTCGAGATAGACCTCGTCGTCGAATGACTTTGCGTTCGCGATGGCGTCGGCCGCCGACGTCGCGGCCGCAAGCGCCGCGGCGGATTCGCCGGCGAGACGGGCGAGGTTGTGCTGCACGGCCTGAAACTTCGAGATCTTCTTCTCGAACGCGACGCGCTCGTTGGAATAGCGCACGGAGATGTCGAGCATCGCTTCCAGCGCGCCCGCGATCTGAAGGCTGCGCGCGACGCCGCCCATCAGCATGAGCGTGGTCTGGTCAAAGCCCTTCGCGGGCTTGACGGTGACGGGCTGGACCTTGTCGAGCGTCACGGTATCGCTGTGGTCGTAGCCGACGTTGAGTCCGGATTCGATCCGGCCCTTGCTCGCTTCGACCAAGGCAATCGAGATACCATCCTTGCCGTGCGCCAGCACCGCAAAGTGCTTCGCCGCCTTGGCAAAGGGCACGCCGCGGGCGCGGCCGGAGAGCGCGCCGTCGGCATCGAGGGTAATGCGATCCTTCGGCGAGGCCGGCAGCACCGTCATCTCACCTTCCGGTGAGGCGATTTTCGCCTGCGCAAGCAGCCAGCCCGCCAGCATGGTCTCGGCCAGAGGAACCGCGACTGCGAAGCGGCCGGCGGCGTTCAGCAGCGCAAAACCGTCGGCAAGGCTGGCGCCGGAGCCGCCGAGATCGTCAGGCACCCAGGACAATGGCAAGCCGGCTTCGCTCAGCGCCTGCCACAGCGGCGCCTGCCACGAACCCTTCTTGTCGTTGTTGATGGTCTGCGGATCGGCGAGATCGGCGAAGATTTTCTCCGCGGTCTCGACGACGATATTGTCACTCTCCGCCACAGCGTTCCCCGTGTTTTGCCATTGGCGCGTTCCGTCCGGTCGGCGCGGCGCGCGGTCTCTTCTTGCGCCCGATGATCCGAAAAAGCCATGGCCCTGACAAGCGTTGACCGCAGGCCCATCTGCGGCTCCGGCATGGGCGCAAGAGCTGCTATGGACTAATTCCGCTTAGCGGAGTTTGGTCGATTTGCAGGGCGCGGCAAACTCGCTAAACAGGGCCAGCTGCTTAAGGCTTGTATTCAATCAAGGGGAAGGAAATCCGGATGGCAAAAGATGGCTTGTGCGCAATCGTGACGGGGTCCGCATCCGGACTTGGTGCAGCGACTGCGGAAATTCTCGCGCGGAGCGGGGCGCGGCTCGTCATCAACTATTCCTCGAGCCAGAAGGAAGCCGAGGCCACGGCCGAACTCTGCCGCAAGGCGGGGGCGGCGGAAGTGCTGGTCGCGCAGGGCGACGTTTCAAAAGATGACGATTGCCGCAAGATCGTTGCGGCAGCCAGCGGCTGGGGCCGGCTCGACGTGCTCGTCAACAATGCCGGCATCACCAAGCATGTTGCGCATGCCGATCTCGATGGATTGTCGGCTGAAGATTTCCAGCGCTTGTACGGCGTCAACACGATCGGCCCGTTCCAGATGGTGCGCGCAGCACGCAGCCTGCTCGAGGCCGGCGCGAAGGCTTCGGAACGGCCGTCCGCCGTGGTCAACGTGTCCTCGGTTGCCGGCATCAGCGGCGTCGGCTCGTCGATCGCCTATGCTGCGAGCAAGGGCGCGCTCAACACGATGACGTTGTCGCTGTCCCGTGCACTGGCGCCGCTGATCCGCGTCAACACGGTGTGCCCCGGCTATATCGACACGCCCTGGTTCACCAAGGGCCGCGGCGAGGCCGGCGCCAAGCAGGTGCGCGACAGCGTGGTGGCGAAGGTCCCGCTGAAGGTCGCTTCATCCGCCAATGACATCGCGCAGCTCGTCTGCTTCCTGGCAACGCCGGCGTCGAGCAACATGACCGGCGAGGTCGTGCGGATGGATGCGGGGATGCATCTGATAACTTAATTCGTCATTGCGAGCGAAGCGAAGCAATCCAGAGAGCGTCCGCGCGGACAGTCTGGATTGCTTCGTCGCAAGGGCTCCTCGCGATGATGGAGTGCGAGGGCGGCGTCGTGCCCGACGTCCGGCACCACTACCCTTTTATCACGCCGCTCGCGACCAGCCGGTGCCAGATGAACAGCACCACCACCGCGCCGATCGTGGCCATGATGAAGCCGGCGCCCTGGTCTGGGCTGTAGTGCCCGATCGCCTGTCCGATGAAGGTCGCAAGAAACGCACCGGCGATGCCGAGGATGGTGGTGAGGATAAAGCCGCTCGGGTTGTTCGGTCCCGGCGCCAGCCAGCGCGCGATGAGGCCGGCGATGAAGCCGACGACGATGATCCACAACAGGCCGCCCATGCTCATGTCAGTGCTCCCCTTCCCGAGAATGCGTAGATCAAAGTTCGATTAAAGTCTGCCCGAGAGCTCGTTCTCGGTCGGCAGCCGTCCGTCCGGCGTCAGGTGGTCGATCACCTGTGGCAGATACTGGCTGAGGCCGGAGAGCAGCTCGTCGCGCGACAGGCCGCTCTGGGCGGACAGGCTTTGGATCTGGTCGGCGCCGAGGGCGCTGGCGAGATCGCCGGGCGCGATCGCCTTGTTCTCGCCCTTGCCGACCCAGGTGCTCGCGGTCTCGCCGTGGCCACCCTGCTGGAGCTGGTTGAGGAGATCGCCGAGGCCGCCGCTGAGCACGCTGCCGGCCGCGCCGCCCGCGAGCAGGCCGCCGAGGCCACCCTTGAGCAGATCGCTGAGGCCGCCGCTACCACCGGGGCCGCCGGGAACAGCGCTGCTGCCCGTATTGACAGGCGTCGGAGGCGGCAGCGGCGAGCGCTGCTGCGGCGCCGGCGCCGCGTCGGGCTGGCCAGCCGTCAGATGCTTGAAGGCCTTCCAGGCGATCAGGCCGAGCAGCGCCATGGTCATTGGCGACATGCCGCCGGAGGATTGCTCAGAGCTGGGCGTGCTCGGGCCGCGGGGGCCGTTCTGCATGCCGTTGAGGACGTCGAGTAGACCCATGGTGCTCTCCTTTGGCGTTCTCGTCGGCGAGTTCTCGCCGGTGACAGCCCCCGGGGCAAAAACATATGAGGCTCTCATGACGGTTACAAGGCGAATGCACCGCAACCAATGGGCAGCCGGCGTTGCCTCTGCTATCGAGGGCAGGTCATTCAAGGGAGCAAGGTCAGGTGGTTGCGGATCGACCGATCGTGGTGGCCGGCGCGGGCGCCATCGGCTGTTTCGTCGGAGGCCAGCTGGCGGCCGGAGGGCGCCGCGTCGCGCTGCTGGTGCGGCCGCGGGTCAAAACCGAGATCGAGCGGTTCGGCCTGCGGCTGACCGATTTCGACGGCTCCGAGCAGAAGCTCGGCGCGGGCCAGCTGGCGCTGTCGGAGGATCCCGCGATCTTTCACAACGCCGGCATCGTGCTGGTCACGGTGAAGAGCGCCGACACCGCCGATGTCGCGGACCAGATTGCCCGGCACGCGCCGCAGGACGCCGTCATCGTCTCCCTGCAGAACGGCGTCGGCAATGTCGCGGTTCTGCGCGAGCGGCTCGGCGGCCGGCACGTGCTCGCCGGCATGGTGCCGTTCAACGTGATCGCGATGGGCGAGGGACGCTTCCACCGCTCGACGTCCGGCGACATCCATGTCGGCGCGGATGAGGCGAATACGGCCGTAGCGCTGTCGGTGCCCGGCCTCGCCATGCGCGCAAGCCGCGACATCACCGGCGTGCAATGGGGCAAGCTGATCATCAATTTGAACAATGCGCTCAGTGCGCTGTCCGACATGCCGCTCGCCGCGCAACTGGCGAACCGCGACTGGCGAAGACTGTTCGCCGACCAGATGGCCGAAGGCGTGACTGCGATGAAGGCCGCCGGCATCACGCCGGTCTCGGCGACGCCGATCCCGCTGAGGTGGACGCCGACCCTGCTGAGGCTGCCTGATGTGATCTTCAATGCGATCCTGGGGCGCACGATGAAGATCGATCCCGAGGCGCGCTCCTCGATGTGGCAGGACCTGAAGCAGGGCCGCAAGACCGAGATCGACTATCTCCAGGGCGCAGTCATCGCGCTCGCCGAGCAGAACAACGTCGACGTGCCGCTGATGCGCCGTATTGTTGCGCTGATCAAGCAGGCCGAGACGGCAGGCAATGGTCCGCCGCGGCTGACGCCGCAGCAGATCCGCGGAGCGGCCTGAGTGCGAGCCGGGCGGCGGGAGGAGCAACGATGAGGCGTTGTTTGATGATTGGGCTCGCGCTGGCCGCGCTCTGCGGCACGTCGACGCTGGCCTACGCAAGGCCGCCAACGGTCGTGAGCTCGCCCGGCTATGACAGGCGGTTGCAAGAGAGCAGGTCGCAGTTGGGCAATTCGCCAACGACAACAGAGCCCACGCGTGCGCCGGTGGTCAAACCGAAGCGCGGCAAGAAGAAGCAGCCGAACTGACGCCACACGCTCGCTGTCGTCCCGGATCAGCGCTCCGCTTGTCCGGGACGACAGCGGAGTTTGCCGCGCGATGAGCTTACCCCTTCTTCGCCGGCTTGCTTGGCGCGGGGGTGAACAGCTTCTTCAGATCGCTCAAGCTTTCCGATAGCCGCGGCCATTCGCAGGAGAACGAGCCCTTGGTGCAGGGCGCGCCCTTCGGTCGCGGGCTGACGGACTGCTGCACCTTCGGCCGCTCGACCGGGACAGGCACGCGCGCGACCGGGACGGACACGCGCTCGACCTCGGTTCGCAGTGCGACCTGCTGTTGCCGCGCTTGTTCCTGCTGCTCGCGCTGCTGACGCGCGGCGGCTTGGGCGGCTTCATTGCTGCGGCGCTGATTGGCGAGGTAGGAGGTGTAGGATTCGTCGATCCTCTTCTGCTCCTCCGGCGTCGGATTGGGACCTGCGATGTCGAAGGTGCGGTCCTGGAGGAAATCGTAATAGGAATAGCCGCCGCCTGGCTTGCGGCGGCCCGCGAACTTGGCGTTGCAATCGGCAAGCGCAGCCGTCTTCTCGGTCTTGTTCGCGGCCTTCTCGGCGGCGTCGGCGCATTCCTCGAAATCGACCGGCGCGCGCTTCCACCATTGGGCGTGGGCATGCAACGGCGTCAGCAGAAGAAATCCTGCTGCGGCAACGACTAGCGCCGCACGACGCGATGCAACTACGTCCGACATTCTACGAGAGCATTCCTTGCAAAACTCAACCCGAACTGAGTCGGGTCCGATTTTTGCCCCTTTATCGCCGGCTTGTCACCCGTGGAACTCGGGAATTTCATGGCTGCAATGCTGACATTTTTTGCTTGACGTGGCGCGGGAGTCACAGCCGCGCGGCACATGATCGGCTTAGACTTTATTGGTTTGAATTCGAAGGGGAATATCCGTCATGAGAGCGTTGGCCCGCCTCGCCGCAATCACATTGGCGTTCATTTCCAGCTATGCGTTCGCGGCGGACGAAGAAGCGCCCAACCGCAAGCCGGTGAGGGCGATCGCCGACGCGCGGCTTTCGGTCGGCGGCCAGGGAATGCTGCCGCTCTATCTCTCCAGCGACTGGTCGCTGCCGCTGCCGGCGATCTCGCGCGCCATCATCGTGCTGCACGGACGCCTGCGCAATGCCGACGAATATTACATGTCGGCCCATACTGCGCAGGTTGCCGCGGGCGACGACGGCAAGAGCGCGCTCATGATCGTCCCGCAGTTTCTGGCGGAGATCGATATCGACGCGCACAGGCTGCCCGCGGATACGTTGCGCTGGTCGCTGGAGGGATGGGAGGGCGGCGACGCCGCGCTGGCGCCGAATCCGGTGTCGTCCTTCGATGCGCTCGATGCGATCCTCGTAAAACTCTCGGACCGGCGCATCTTCCCGAATCTGAAGCAGGTCGTCGTCGCCGGCCATTCCGGCGGTGGCCAGGTCGCGCAACGCTATGCCATCGCCGGCAAAGGCGAGGCGGCGCTGTCGCGCCAGCATATCGATGTCCGCTACGTTGTCGCCAATCCCTCCTCCTACGCTTATTTCAGCAACACGCGGCCCGTGCCGGCGATCGCCGCATCCTGCCCGGGCTACAACAATTGGAAATACGGCATGGACGGGCGTCCGCCCTATCTTGCGAACGCAACGCCGGTAGCGCTGGAGCAGCGCTATGTCGAGCGCGAGGTGATCTATCTGCTCGGCACGCTCGACACCAATCCGAAGCATTCTGCGCTGGACAAGAGCTGCATGGCCGAGGCGCAAGGTCCCACGCGCTACGCCCGCGGCCACGCTTATGCGGATGCGATGGCCAAGCGCGACCGCGGCACGCCCAATCACCGGGTCTGGGACGTCGCCGGGGTCGGCCACGACGGCGACAAGATGCTGACCTCGAAATGCGGCCTCGCAGCGCTGTTCGATATTCCGGGCTGCGGGGCGGAGCGCTGATGCGGACGTCTTGAAGGCAGATCTCTTGAAGGCAGATGCCTTGAAGCCAGATCCCTTGAAGGCAGATCCCTTGAAGCGTTGGCTCCGGCTGTTACACTTCGTCTCGCGACGCCTCATCCTGAGACGACGCCAAGAAGACGAAGTGGAAACACCTGATGCTGCTGCCCCTGTCCGACGTGCCTCGCTGGTACGCTCAACGCAAACCGCAAGGCACGATCGCCGTCCGTCACGGGCAGGATACGCTGACATGGGACGAGCTCGAACGCGGCGCCAATCGGCGCGCACGGGCGTTCATGGCCAAGGGCGTCAAGCCCGGCGACTTTGTCGCAATCGGTTTGCCTAATGGCAACGCGTTCTTCGAGACCTCGTTTGCGGTCTGGAAGTGCGGAGCGACGCCGACGTCACTGTCGTGGCGGCTGCCGCGCGGCGAAGCCGCCGCGGTGCTCGACATCCTGAAGCCCGCGCTGGTGGTCGGCGGCGAGGCCGACTGGAACGCGCCGAACCGCCTGCCGGCGGATTTCGTGCCGGAAGGTTTTTCGGACGAGCCGCTCGATCCGCCGGTGGCTCGCTACTGGAAAGCCATGACCAGCGGCGGCTCGACCGGCCGGCCGAAAGTGATCCTCGATCATCAGCCGGCCGTGACCGACACCGTCGCCGCGCCGCCGCTCAACATTCCATTCGGGGTTTCGCTGCTCAATCCCGGTCCGCTCTACCACAATGCGCCGTTCATCGTGTCGCACTACGCGCTGTTCACCGGCGGCCAGCTTACCGGCCTCGTCAAGTTCGACGCCGAGGAGACGTTGCGGCAGATCGCACGCGAGCGCGTGCAATGGGTCAATTTCGTGCCGACCATGATGCACCGAATCTGGGCGCTGCCGGAGAACGTGCGGAACTCTTACGACATGTCGAGCCTTCAGACCGTCTTCCACATGGCGGCTCCGATGCCGCCCTGGCTGAAGGAGAACTGGATCGCCTGGCTCGGCCCTGAGCGCGTCTGGGAGCTCTATGGCGGCACCGAGCGCCAGGGCTCCTGCATCATATCAGGCACGGAATGGCTGACCCACAAGGGCTCGGTCGGCAAGATCGGGGAGATGGCGCGCTTGCGCATCGTCGGCAAGGACGGCAACGACGTCGCGCCCGGCGAGACCGGCGAGATCTATTTCCTCAACAATGACGGCAGGGATGCCACCTATCATTATCTCGGCGCCGAGCCGAAGCGCCGCGCGGACGGCTGGGAGTCGCTCGGCGACATCGGCCGGCTGGACGCCGAAGGCTATCTCTATCTCGGCGACCGTCTCGCCGACATGGTGCTGCGCGGCGGCGCCAACATCTATCCGGCCGAGGTCGAGGCCGCGGTCTCCGAATGCCCCGGTGTGCGGTCCTGCGTGGTGGTGGGATTGCCCGATCCGGAATTGGGCCAGCGCGTGCATGCCATCGTCGAGCCCGAACCTGGCGCGGACGGCCAGGCCATCGCCGACGGCATGGCGGACTTCTTGAAAGACAGGCTGAGCCGCTACAAGCACCCCGAGAGTTTCGAGATCGTCAGCGCCCCGCCGCGCGATGATTCCGGAAAAGTTCGCCGCACCCTGTTGCGCGACGAGCGCGCGGCGTGGATGAAGGAAGGGCGCGCCTTCCGGATTCGGCCGGCGAAGGCGCGGGCGCACGCCGAATAAGAAGAATACAGAAGGATTGAGACATGACGATCACCATCGCAGCGAACAGCGTGCCGAGGCCGCCGGCCGAGATCATCGAGGGTTTTCGCGGCGCGCCGACCTCGGTCATTTCAGACAATCTCGCCCGGTTGCCGGGCGCGGTCGGGCTGAAACCCTATCATCGCGGCGGCAAGCTGGTGGGGACGGCCTTCACCGTGCGCACCCGCCCCGGCGACAATCTCGCCATCCACCGCGCACTTGAACTGGTCGGTCCCGGCGACGTCATCGTGGTCGATGGCGGTGGCGACGAGACGCGCGCGCTGGTCGGCGAGATCATGAAGAACATCGCGCAGTGGCGCAAAGCCGAAGGCTATGTCATCGACGGCGCGATCCGAGATGTCGCGGCCTTCGCCGCTGACGACTTTCCCTGCTACGCCCGCGCGGTGATCCATCGCGGCCCCTACAAGAACGGCCCCGGCGAGATCAACGTGCCTGTTACGATCGGCGGCAGCGTCATCTCGCCCGGCGACATCGTCGTCGGCGATGAGGACGGCGTGGTGTCGTTCCCCGCCGCCGGCGCCGCGGCGCTGCTGGAAGCCGTCCGCGCCCAGGTCGCGCGTGAGGAGGAGACCATGAAGGCGATCCGCGAGGGCCGCTACCAGGGCTCCTATGGCAAATCCTGATCGGATCAGAATGAAGGGGAGGGCGGCTTGAGCCAGAAGGACGAATTTCACAACATCGACGATCCCAGCGATGGCCTCTTCCGCGAGCTCGCGGCGGGGGTGACCACGCGCATCTTTTCCGGCGAGCAGGCGATGCTGTCGGTGGTGACGCTGGCCCCGCATGCGCAGGGCACGCTGCATCATCATCCCGAGGAGCAATGGGGCGTGCTGCTCGACGGCTCCGCCATCCGCGTCCAGGGCGATGAGGAAATTCCGGTAAAGAAGGGCGATTTCTGGCGCACGCCCGGCAATGTGCCGCACACGATGCGCGCCGGCCCCGATGGGGCCCGCGTGCTGGACATTTTCAGTCCACCACGGCCAGAATACAAAAAAGCGGGGTCGGGCTTCGGCACGACTTAAGCGCCAAAGAGCAAAAAGCCAGGCGCAAAACCAAAGGGGAGGGGACTATGACGATCACACGACGCACGCTGCTGGCAGCGCCCGCTATTCTCGCAATCGCGCCAGCGGTGGCGCAGGCCGGCAAGATTACTCTGGTGGTGCCGTTTCCGCCGGGCGGATCGACCGATGCGATGGCGCGGCTGTTGCAGGCCAATCTACAGACAAAACTCAACCGCATCGTCGTGGTCGAGAACAAGTCGGGCGCCGCCGGCGCGCTCGGCGCGGCGCAGGTTGCCAAGAGCCCGCCGGACGGCTCGACGTTCCTGGTCACCTTCGATTCCCACGCGGTGATCCCGTCCATCCTCGACAAGCCGCCGGTCGATGTCGAGCGCGAGCTGATGCCGGTGCTGCTGGTGGGCACCGCGCCCTACGTGATCGCCGCCGGCGCCGGCCGTCCCTACAAGAGCTTTGCCGACGTGGTCGCCGCCTGCAAGGCGACGCCCGGCGCGGTGAAATATGCCTCCGTCGGCATCGGCACGCTCGGCCATCTCGCCATGACGGTGCTCGGCACCAAGGCCGGCGTCGAGATCATGCACGTGCCCTATCGCGGCGGCGGCCCGGCGATGAACGACGTGCTCGGCGGCCATGTCGATCTGATCGCGGGATCGGCGGCGCTGGTCTCGGCCCAACTCGGCACCAACATGCTGCGGCCGATCCTGCAACTCGGCCGCGAGCGGCTGCCGGGCTTACCGGATACGCCGACCGCGATCGAGGCCGGCTTTCCGGACTTTGAGACGCTGGCGTGGTGGGGCGTTTTCGCGCCCGCGGGCACGCCGCCGGATATCGTCGCGGCCATGGCGACGGCGTCCAGGGAGATCCTGAGCGAGCCCGCGACCGCCGCCCAGCTCAAGGAGACCCAGCAGATGACGCTGCTGCTCCAGGACGGCGCCGCCTTCAAGAGCTTCTTCGACAAGCAGGTCGCCTATTGGGGCAAGGTGGTGCGCGAGAACAATATCAGGGCATGAGAGGCCTATTCCCGGGATTGCCATCCCGGGTCCAGTGCGCTCGCGCGGGCTTGAGCGTCAGAGCATCTTGCCGACGATCTTTGTCATATCTGCCGCCGAAAACGCGCGCAGCGTTTCGGTGCGGACATTGCCGAGTGCGCTGAGACTAAGGCTGAGCGACATCGCGGCAGCCTCATCTGGAGCCTCGAGAACGGTTACAACGTCATATCGTCCCTGCGTCCAGACGATCTCTTTCACGGTCACGCCGAACGTTTTGGCCATCTCCTTGAAGGCGTCGGCCCGCTTCGGCGAGTCCTTGACGTTGCGGACTCCCTGATCAGTGAAGCTTCCCAGCACGACATAGGTTACCATGGTCGTCCTCCCTGGTTAGAACCCAGATCCAATTCTCGCTTGAGGCAACCGCGCCGAGCTTGCCACGGCGGCTGAGACAGCGCTACTGCGCGTTGGGAACGTCAGCGGATGTGACTTATTCGGTCAGGACAACGGCCGCGCGAAACTGAGCTCATGGCCGTCGGGGTCGGTGAGATGGAAGTAGCGCTCACCCCATTCTGCATCGCGCGGCGTGGTCGACGGCTGCCATCCGGCGGCGCGTGCGCGCTCGTAGGTCCCGTCGACATCGGCGACGTAGAAGATGATGCGGCCCCACCAGGACCAGCGCTTGTCGTCCGGCTGCGCCGTCAGGTTGAGATAGCCGGTGCCGGCGCGAAAGCTGGTGAATGCGGCGGCTTCGCCGCCATACAGGAGCTCGAACCCCAGCGAACGGTAGAAGTGCACGGCGCGCCCCATGTCATGCGTGCCGAGCGTGATGGCACTGATGCTTTCGATCATGTGAGCTGCTCCGCCGAGAGGGGCCTGGAAGCGATTGTATAGCCGCCCCGTTCAGGTTGACGATGATCCGGCCCGCCTTGCGGCTGGCGAACCGCATTTTGCTCTGCTATGACGGGATCGAACCCATACCAGCGGGTTCCGCGGTCCCGTAGCTCAGCCGGATAGAGCGGCGGTTTCCTAAACCGTAGGTCGCATGTTCGAGTCATGCCGGGATCGCCAGCTTTTCGATGACTTAGCTTGATGCCGCCAGGGGCGGAGCGTGGTGGTTTCGCAACGCTACGCATCATGAGCTGATTGATCAGCAGCCTCCCAACGACATTCGTCACAACCATATTGCTTTGGGGAGACTGGCAACAGCAACGCGCCGGCAATTCGAGCCGTGCGTCGTCAGCGATCTCAGGGATTCCCAAGGTGCCGGCGAGCACGGCTCGAAGACATCACCACATCGAGCTATGGGCAGGGGTGTCGCTTGCCATCGTAGCCGAGATACGTTCCCGAAGCCGGGTCGTACGACCGATATTTTTGTTCGCAATAGGACGAGCCATCAGCGGAGTCGTCGTAATCGCCGTAGTAGCCGTCGTCGTAGCCGCCATAGTAAGGCCAGCCCGAATAGGCGCCCAGCGCTAAGGCGCCGCCAAGGCCAAGACCCCCGCCGTAAGCAAATGCGTGGCGGTAGCGATGCCGGAATCCGGCATGATGGAATTGACCGCCATGGAAGCCGGCGCCGGCCGCGACGGGACGTGGCGCATGGAAGCCGCCGGCGGCCCGGAAGTGACCAACTCCGCCGTGGAAGCCTCCGCCGCCTCCGAAGTGCCCACCACCGTGAAATCCGCCGCCGCCTCCGAAATGTCCGCCACCGCCCCCATGTCCACCGCCCCCATGTCCGCCGCCGCGCGCAGAGGCGGCCGCTCCCGGCGCCAAGGTTGCGCAAAGAGCGATCACGCCAAGCAATTTCAGTCGTTCCATCGTTTTTTCTCCAGCTACATGATGTCGGCCACGTCTCGACCTTTGCCGGACACTCATTGGCCCGAGACCTGCCGACGACTCCATGTTTGCCGGATGCGCGCTCGCCGTCTTTTCAATAGGCCGCGGATGTTTCAGCTTCGCACGTGAAGCCGGAATCCGAGCGAACAGGCCGCTGATATTGTTGACCTGAGAGCGGTTTCGTAAAACATGGGTTGAAAGTTCGAGTCGTCCCGGGATCGCCATTTTGTCATGGGCAATCGTCGCAGTTTGCCACGCTCGTCGGCGCAAAATTTGCTAGAAGCGAAAGACGTCCTTCCTGGCCTTGCCGACGTGCCGGCCACGCCTCGCTACCCCATCCGGAGACAACAATGCCTTTCGACTTGATCCTGCGCGGCGGCCGTGTGGTCGACCCGTCCCAGAAGCTCGATGCCGTGACGGACATCGCCTTTGCCGGCGGCAAGGTCGCCGCCGTCGGGACCGGGCTCAAGGCCGATCCGGGCACCGATGTGCGCGACGTCTCGCGTTACATCGTGACGCCGGGGTTGATCGATCTGCACACCCATGTCTATTGGGGCGGCACCTCGCTCGGCATCGATGCCGAGGAATTCTGCCGCCTCTCCGGCGTCACCACTGCGGTCGATACCGGCAGTGCCGGTCCCGGCAATTTCGCGGGCTTCCGCAAGCATGTGATCGAGCCGAGCCAGGTCCGCATCCTCGCCTATCTGCACGTCTCGCATGCCGGCATCTTCGGCTTCTCGCACCGGATCATGGTCGGCGAGAGCGAGGAGTTGCGGCTGATGAACCCGATCGAGGCGGCCAAGGTGGCCGATGCCAACCGCGACCTCATCGTCGGCATCAAGGTGCGCGTGGGGCTGCACTCCTCGGGCACGTCGGGGATCGTGCCGCTCGACATCGCGCTCGAGGTCGCGAACGAGGTCGGCATGCCGCTGATGGCGCATATCGACCATCCGCCGCCGAGCTACGAGGAGGTGCTGGGCCGCCTGCGTCCGGGCGACGTGCTGACCCATGCGTTCCGCCCCTTCCCCAACACGCCGGCGACCGCGCAAGGCACAGTGAAGAGGGCGGTGCTGGACGCGCGCGAGCGCGGCGTGCTGTTCGATATCGGCCACGGCAAGGGCTCGTTCGCCTTCAAGACCGCGCGCGCGATGCTCGCCAACGGCTTCTATCCCGACACGATCTCTTCCGACATCCATCAGCTCTGCATCGACGGCCCGGCGTTCGACCAGGTCACGACCATGTCGAAATTCCTGTGCATGGGCATGGAGCTGTCGGACGTCGTCGCCGCCTCGACGGTGAACGCGGCCATGGCGCTGCGGCGTCCCGAGCTCGGCAGCCTCAAGCCCGGTAGCGTCGGCGACGCCACGCTTGTTACGGTCAGGCAGGGCCAGTTCGACTATGAGGACGTCGTCGGCGAGCACCTGATCGGGGATCGCAAGATCGTCTCCGAGGGCGTCGTGATCGGCGGCCGCTGGTGGCATCCGAATTAGGGCTTTGCCTCTTCCCGTGAGAACGGGGAGAGGAAGCTACTCGTTCTTGTCTACATTCCAGAACATCGGCGTCGCCGGGCCGTCGATCACGCCGGTGAGCGATTTGCGCCAGGCGCTCGGCGCCTGGAACTGGCCGAGCGGGACGTAGATCACCTGGTCGTAGGCTTCCTTCTGCACCTCAAGCGCGATCTTCTTGCGCTCCTCGGGCGAGGTCGCGCGGGCAAAGGAATCGCGCAACTCCTCGAGCTTGGGGTCCTCGGACCAGCCGTACCAGCCGCCACTCGTGCCCTTGCCGACCATCGGGACGTTGACCAGCGGGTTCAAGGAGTCGGCGGCGCCCTGGTAGGTAAAGAACATGTTCCAGCCACCTTCCTTCGGCGGCTTCTGGATTGCCCGGCGGGTGACCACGGTCTGCCAGTCCATCGCCTGCAGATCGACCTTGAAGCCGGCGTCGCGCAACAGCTGTGCGACCACGACCGGCTGCGCCTTCAGCAGGATCTGATCGGTCGGCGCCAGGATCACCACGGGCGTGCCGTCATAACCGGCCTCGGCCAACGCCTTCCTGGCGTCCGCCATGCCGTTGCCCTTTATCAGGGTCTCGCCGCCGGCGTCGCTGGCGAGCGGCGTGTCGCAGATGAAGAACGCGCCGCACAGCTTGTAGTATTTGGGATTGCCGATCTGCGCGTCGAGCACGTCCTTCTGGTTGATCGCCAGCATCGCGGCGCGGCGGATCTTCACATTGTCGAATGGCGGATGCAGAAAATTCATCCGGCCGAACGACTGGAAGCCGAACTTGTTCAGGATGGATACGTTGATGTCCGGATTGGACTCGAGCGCGGGCAGCATGTCGAATGGCGGCGTCTCGACGAAATCGACATCGCCTGACTGCAGCGCGTTGAGCGCGGTCTGCGCGTCCGGCATCGTGATCCACTCGACCCGGTCAACCTTGGCCACCTTGCCGCCCGAGGTCCATTCGGCCGGCTCCTTGCGCGGCACATAGTCGGTGTTCTTTTCGTAGACGGCCTTCACGCCGGGCTGGAATTCGGCCGCGACGAATCTGAACGGGCCGGAGCCGATCTGCTCGGGAATCTGCTTGGTGATCGGGGTTTCAGCAAGCCGCTTGGGCATCATGAAGGCGCAGACCGACGATGGCTTGGCGATCGTCTCCAGCACCAGGCCATAGGGCTCCTTCAGCTTGAAGACGATTGTTTTGGCGTCCGCGGCTTCGATACCGGCCGTGAAGTCCATCAGCTTGCGCGCCATGCCGTCGACGCTCGTACCCCAGCGCTTCAGGGAGGCCACGCAATCCTCGGCCGTCACCGGTGCACCGTCATGCCACTTCAGGCCGTCGCGCAAGGTGAAGGTGTAGGTCAGCTTGTCCGCGGACACTGTCCAGTCGGCCATCTGCGGCTGCACCTTGAAGCTGGAATCGATGCCGAGCAGCGTATCGTAGACCATGTAGCCATGGTCGCGGGTGATGATGGCTGTCGTGAAGCCAGGGTCGGTGACGCGAAGGTCCGATTGCATCACCGCGCTCAGGGTCTTCTTTCCGGTCGCGGCAGATACAACCGACGTCCAGGCCAGAGGAAGTGCCGATGGCGCAACAGCCGCAAGCTGAAGCAGTTTCCGTCGCGAGACGTGAACCATTCGCTTCTCCTGACTTGACGCAAAACGAAACCAGATGGCGGTTGCCGAACACGGGCAGCGTATGGCGGGGAGCCACACGTGACAAGCAGGGGTTGCTTCTACCGATCTGGATTCGTTAGCGGACAAGCAAGGGCTGTGCCGCCGAAGCCGGCGGTAGGAGCAATCGTCGAAAGTCGTCGCGCTCTTGACGGACGCGCGTCAGTCGCGCCCCGCCTCCATGATCGCCTTGGCCAGCCGCGCCGGATCGGAGAAGCACAGCTCGTGGCTTCCCGGCACCTGCACCAGACGGAACAGGCCGAGCTTCTCCGAGAGCCGCGGATGCCAGGGATGGCTGTGCGGCATCGCGACGTCCTCGGTGCAGTTGATGTAGGACTTTGCCAGCGGCATCTCCGCCGGATTGGTCTTGAGCGCGATCTTGTCGGTGAAAGTCGCGAACGGATGCGGGTTGAGCACGTCATAGGCGCGCTGCGCGGTCTCGAGATCGGCATTGTTGATGAAGGCTTCGCGCCAGATCGGGAAGGGCAACACCACAGAGCTGTCGCCGCGTTCGGCCGCGATCGCTTCGAACAGCCCGATAAAGTGCGGCGGCACCATGTCGTTGAGGCATTCGCCGTTGTTGGGCACGAAGGCATTCCAATACACCAGGCGGCGAATGCGCTCGGGCGCGAGGTCGGCGACGCCGGTGATGATCATGCCGCCATAGGAATGGCCGAGCAGGACGATGTCCTTCAGATTGTTTTCGGCGAGATAGTCGGCGATCGACTGGATCGCGTCCTTCAGCCCGGTCGTCTTGGCATCGCCGGGGCGATTGCCCTTGATTGTCGGCGTATAGACCTTGTGGCCGGCGGCGCGGATCGGGGCCGCGACGGGTTCGAACTCGGCACCGGTGTGCCAGGCGCCATGGACGAGAACGTAGGTCGACATGTTGTAGCTGCTCCCGAGGGTGTGGTTAGATCGGCATGACGTGGGTCCTTTGCGGCGCTCGCGAGGCGCAGCGGACAATTCTTGTTGTGCGAAGTGTGAACCGGCCGGCCATTTTCCGCTTGGCTGGCGCTGAACCGGATTGGTCTCGGAGCGAACTGATGGAGCAGGTCACAAGCCGGCCGCGGCACGTCGTCTGGAACACCGCAGTGACGCGGCCGGACGAGCAGTTTTCCTATTACCGCGAGGCGATCTGCCAGGCATTCATGAACCTGACGCCGGAATCGGCGACGACGTCGCGCTTCCCTGCGAAGGTGGAGACGATCGGGCTCGGCGCCGGCGCAATCAACCGGGTGATGTTTCCCGAGCATACCGTCAATCGCTCGCGCGCCGATATCGCAGCATCGACCGAGAGCTGCTTCTATCTCAACTTCAAGCTGGCCGGGCGCTGCCGCATGCTCCAGGGCGACAGCGAGGTCAGCCTGTCGCGCGGCCAGGTCGGCATCGTCGACAGCGACCGCGAGGTGACGCTGCTGCACGATCGCGGTCCGATGCTGGGGGTCGCTTCGTTCTGGGTGCCGTCGCGCGCCCTGCGCGACCGGCTGCCGCCGTCGTTCGATTTCAGGGCCGAGCGCGTCTCCGACGATCCCCATGTCGGTCACCTCATCGTCGAGACCGCGCGCTCCCTCAACGCCGGCGCATTGCGGATGGCGGAAGAGGACAGCATTCGGCTGTTCGACGTGCTGCTCGATCTCGTTGCGCTCAGCCTGTCGCGCCGCTCGCGGGCGCAGACGGCGGAAGCCGCAAGCTTTGCAGACGCGACCGTGCTGGCGCTGCGCCGCGCCATTCACGAGCGGCTGCGCGAGCCGGGACTGACGGTCGCGGCGGTCGCCGGCTCCGTCGGCATCAGCGAGCGCTATGTCCACAAGCTGTTCGAACGCTCCGGCACGACATTTTCGGACTACGTGATCGATCGCCGCCTCGTGGGCGCGGCGGCCGACCTGAAGGATCCGGCATCGGGCGGCCGCGCGATCGGCGCTATCGCCTTCGACTGGGGGTTCTCCGATCTCTCCCACTTCGCGCGGCGCTTCAAGCGGCGCTTCGGCTGCCGCCCACGCGATTGGCGTGCGCGATGAACAGAGCTACAGCGACCTCGCGATCAGCAGCTTCATGATCTCGTTGGTGCCGCCATAGATCTTCTGGATGCGGGAATCGATGAAGATGCGGGAGATCGGGTATTCCTGCATGTAACCGTAGCCGCCGAACAGCTGGAGGCATTCGTCGGCGGTCTGGACCTGCTTGTCCGAGCACCAGTATTTCGCCATCGACGCCGTGACGGTGTCGAGATCCCCGGCGACGAGGCGCTCAATGCACCAGTCGACGAAGACGCGCGCAATCATCGCTTCGGTCTTGCGCTCGGCGAGCGTGAAGGCGGTGTTCTGGAAATCCATCAGCGGCTTGCCGAACGCCTTCCGTTCCTTGGTGTATTCGGTGGTGAGCTTGACCGCGCGCTCCATCGAGGCGACCGCGCCAACCGCAAGCGCGAGGCGCTCCTGCGGCAATTGCTGCATCAGCTGGACAAAACCCTGGCCTTCCTCCTTGCCGAGCAGGTTTTCCGGCGGCACCGTGACGTTGTCGAAGAACAGTTCTGACGTGTCGGAGGCATGCAGGCCGATCTTGTCGAGGTTGCGCCCGCGCTTGTAGCCGTCCGCGCCCGCGGTCTCGACCACGATCAGCGAAATGCCCTTGGCACCCACATCGCCGGTGCGCGCGACCACGACGACGAGATCGGCGGCCTGGCCGTTGGTAATAAAAGTCTTCTGGCCGTTGATGACGTAGGAATTGCCCTGCTTCTTCGCGGTGGTCTTGACGGCCTGCAGGTCCGAGCCGGTGCCGGGCTCGGTCATGGCGATGGCACCGACCATCTCGCCGGAAGCCATCTTCGGCAGCCAGCGCTTCCTTTGCTCCTCCGAGCCGTAGTTGAGGATGTAGTGCGCGACGATGGCGCTGTGCACGGAGACGCCGGTGGTGAGCTCCGGCACCGTGCTTTCGAGATCGTCGAGCACGGCGGCGTCATAGGCGAAGGTGGCGCCGAGGCCGCCATATTCCTCCGGCACGCTCGCCAGCAGGGCGCCCATCTCGCCGAGCCCGCGCCAGGCGAAGCGGTCGACCATCTTCTGCTCGCGCCATTTCTCGGCATGCGGCGCCAGATCCTTGGCCAGATATTTCCGGAACTGGTCGCGGAAGATTTCGAGCTCTTCGGTCATCCAGGAGGAGCGGTAGGACATGGTCACCTCGGTCAATGCGGCTTTCCGGCCTTGGTAGGCTGGTCGGCGGCGGCAATTATTGTGTTTTCAGGCTGCGCCGGTGACGCTACCAAGGCGGCCGGAAAACGCGTCTGTCGGGGTGTCTGATCTTGGCTGTCAAAATGCAGGAGCTCAAGCTCGACATCGAGCGCATCGGCACGGTCTCGGCGATCCTGACGCAGCCGGACAATGCGCGCGCCTGCTACGTCCTTGCGCACGGCGCCGGTACCGACATGCGCCATGCATCGATGGACAAGATTGCGGAGGGGCTCGCCGGTCGAGGCATTGCGACGCTTCGCTTCAATTTCCCCTACATGGAGAAGAGGCTGGGGCGTCCCGATCAGCCTGCGGTCGCGCATGCCGCCATCCGTGCGGCCGTCGAGGAGGCAGCGCGGCTCTGCCCCGGCTTGAAGCTCGTTGCCGGCGGAAAGTCGTTCGGCGGGCGCATGACCTCGCAGGCGCAGTCCAAGGCGCCGCTACCTGACGTCAAAGGGCTCGCCTTCCTCGGCTTTCCCCTGCACGCCGACAAAAAGCCGTCGACGGAGCGCGCCGAGCACCTGGTCCATGTCGAGATCCCGATGCTGTTCCTGCAAGGCACGCGTGACGGGCTTGCCGATCTCGGCCTCCTCAAGCCCGTGATCGCGCAGCTCGGCCCGAAGGCGACGCTGCACGAGGTCGCCGGCGGCGATCATTCCTTCGCGGTGCTGAAGAAGTCCGGCCGGACGAATGAAGAGGCCCTCACAGAGGTGCTCGATACGCTGGCGGCCTGGATCGATGAGCTCGCTTAAGGCTCAAGCGGAATAAAGCCCCTTGTCCCGCGCCTTCTGGATCGCGAGCGCGGCGATCAGGTCGAGCGTCGGCGTCGACAGGCCGGCGGTGCGGGCGAAGGCGGCGGGCGCCTTCACCAGCACGTCGATCTCCATGGCGCGGCCGAGCTCGTAATCCTGGAGCAGCGACGGCTTGTGGTTGGGGGCGGGGCCGCTGCGCGTCACGCGCTTGACCTCGGGGATGAAGTGCTGCGCGATGTCGTTAGCCTCGTTCAGCATGCGCGGAATGACCTCGGCAAAGGCCGGGTCGTCGCGCACTCCGCGCGCGGTCTGGCCGGTGAGCAGGCACAGCACCGACAGTGACATGTTGGTCAGGAGCTTTGACCAGATCGCCTCGCGGATCTCCGCCACCGGCGGCGATTCCAGCCGAGCATCGTTGAGAACGCCGCGAAGCCTGGTGATGCGCTCGCAATTGCGGTCGTCGCATTCGCCGATCAGCAGGCGGTTGCGGTCCGGCGTCAGGTTCTGCACCACACCGGGCGCGGTCACCTCGTTGGAGGAGAAGACGACGCCGCCGACGATCCGCTCTTTCGGGATGCAAGCGCGCAAGCGCCCGCCGGGGTCGAGGAAGGAAATGTCGGGCGGCGTCGGATGCCGCGGCGGCAGGCCGATGCCGTACCACCAGGGAATACCGTTCTGCGCAAAGACGATCGCGGTGTCGTCATGGAGCAGCGGTTTTATGCTGGCGACCAGGCCCGTCAGCGCGGTCGCCTTGAGCGTGCTGATCACGACGTCCTGCGGGCCGAGCTGGGCCGCATCGCCGGAGGCGTTCACCTTGGCGGTGACCTCGGAATCGCCGACGCGCAGCTTCAGGCCATTGGCGCGGACCGCCTCCAGATGGGCGCCGCGCATCACGCACGAGACCTCATGGCCGGCGCGGGCCAGCCTGACCGCGATATGGCTGCCGACGGCGCCCGCGCCGAAAATGCAGATGCGCATGGTGTGATGTCCCGTCCCTGATCCCGTGATGTCGCCCGGCAGCAGCATGACACAAGCCGCCATGCGATGGACGCGGCCGCCCTACGCCGGAAAGATATGGATCGGGATGAGTTGCCTCAGCCATAGTGGGCGGCAAACAAGATGACCGGAGGATCGCCGATGACTGCCAACCCCGTCCTGTGGACCCTCGATGAGCGTGGGGTTGCGACCGTCACGTTGAACCGGCCTGAAGTGAACAATGCCTATGACGGCGCATTGATCGCAGGCGTGCTCGCGGCCATGGACGATCTCGGCAGGAAGTCCAACCTTCGCGTCGTCGTGCTCCGGGGCAATGGCAAGCATTTCCAGGCCGGCGCCGACCTCAAATGGATCAACGGCGTGCGGCCGCAATCGGCTGAGGCGAACGAGGCGGCGTCGCGGGCGACCTTCGAGGCCGTGCAGCGGCTCAATACCTTGCCAATCCCGACCATCGCGCTGGTACAGGGCGGCTGTTTTGGCGGCGGCACCGGCGTGATTGCCGCTTGCGACGTCGTGATCGCGGCGGACAATGCGCTGTTTTCGATCACGGAGGTGCGCTGGGGGCTGACCGCCGCGATCATCATCCCGCAGCTTTGCGATGCCATTAGTGTACGGCAAGTCCGCCGTTACGCGCTGACAGGCGAACGCTTCGGCGCCGAAGACGCCCGCCGCATCGGCCTCGTCCACGAGGTCGTCCCGCTCGCCGAGCTGGAGGCTGCCGGCGCCAAGGTGGTCGAGCAGCTCCTTGCCAACGGACCGGAGGCGATGGCCGAGACCAAGCGGCTCGCGCTGGAGAGCTCGTTTGGCGGGATGGCGGTGGACGATGCCGCGTACAAGCGGCTCGTGCACCTGCATTCGGTCAAGCGTCAGAGCGCGGAGGCGGCGGAGGGCCTAGCGTCGTTCGCCGAAAAGCGCGCGGGGCGTTGGAGCAACCAAGGGTAGATTTTGCTCCGGCGATGTGCTGGATGGCCACCACTATCGAGAGTGTGGGGGCTGAGAGGTCATGCGTCGGAAGTTCATTCTTGCACTGCCGTTGCTCGTCGCAATCTGGCCCGGTCATGCAAGCTCCGATGACAGCGTCGTCTGCAATGACGAGAAGGTTGCCTCCAACATACGCATCGAGATCTGCACAAGACTGCTCGATCAGGAGAAGAACAAGGAGAGCCGATCCCGACTGCTGGCCCGCCGCGCCGATGCCTATTTTGACAAGGACGACTTCGCACATGCCTTGACCGATTTGGACGAAGCGATTGCAAATCATCCGGGGAATGCTGACGCCTTCATGCATCGCGGTTTCCTGCACTGGTACCGTCTCGAAGATGACGCCGCGTTCAAGGATTTCGATGCGGCGCTCCGGCTTGATCCGGCGCCATCGCGCCTGTTGTCCCGGGGGCGGAGATACGTTTTGCTGCGACAGTTCGATGCTGGGATCGCCGACATGACACGGGCGATCAAGCTCGATCCTCGTTCCGGGGACGCCTATGCGGATCGCGCATGGGCTTACAGCCGGAAAAAGGCATTCGATCTCGCGATCGCGGACTATGACCGGTTGCTCAAGCGTGACCCGAGCGACGGCCGCAGCACGCTGGCGCGTGACAATGTGCGCGCGGCGAAGGGCGCAGGTGTGAAATCCATCGATGAATACGGCCGCATGTTGGTTGCGCGGCTGCAAATCGAAAAGTCCTATCCGCGGCAGGCCGTCAGCGACAGGGTCGAAGGGGTGGCGGAGCTTGCATTCAGCATCACCCGCTGGGGATTGCTCGCGGCGAGCAGCGTGAAAACCAGCTCAGGCTCGGCCATGCTGGATGAGGCGGCGCTCAATACCCTTAGGCAGGCACAACCGTTCCCGCCATTGCCTCCCGGCAGCAGGTCGATCGAGGCCTTCGTGATCTCACTGATCTATCGAAATCAGTCGGAACGTTAGGCGCCTTGAGCTCGGTTGCGATCTCAGCAGCCGCGGCAGATGTTGTTGATGCTGCGATAGACGGCATCGTCGTCCTGCCGCATCTGGCGCATCGATTCGAGCGTCTTGCTTTCCGCGCTCGGCTCCGGCTTGCGCTTGGCGGCCAGCGCGGCTTCCTGACGTTGGTAACACGCTTCGCGCTCCGGCTTGGCCTGTATGAGCCGGCATTGCGCGACCTCGGCGCGGGCCGGGGCCGTACCGCCCATGATGCCGATCGCGATGGCGGCGGCCACGTTTATCCTTGATCCCATCGTCATTCCCCCGAACCACTCATTATCACATAGCAATCCGATACCATCTGCATCGGACCTCTGTCCCAAATCTCGTCGGCGGCGGATCGAGGCGAATCTCCGTAATTCCGCGGGGCCTTCCTTAAGGGTTCAATCATTCCCCGCCATTAGGGTTACGACAATTGTCACGCCATGGTGTCGAATGCACAGACAAGTTTTGGGACTTTGGAAAGCCGGATCGATCGTCGCCGCGGCGGCGGGGCTGCTGGTTCTGCAATCGGCTGCCGCTTCACCGCGATTGATCTCTCTGGCGTTCAATTCCCAGCTGGGGAGCCCGCAGCAAATCGGAGCCGATGAGTTTCGCCAGAAGCTGGTGGCGTCGGCCGGCAAGCGCATCGTGATCGACGAGCGGGCCACCAACGCGCTCGGCAGCGAGAACGCCATCCTGGCGGCGACCCGGGCCGGCTCGGTCGATATGGCGGTGCTGTCGGGGTCTGTGGTCAGTTCGGTCGTCCCCGAACTTGGCGTGTTCGACATTCCCTTCCTGTTCCGCGACACAGCCCACGCGAAGGCCGTGGCGCAAGGTCCGGCCGGCGCGGCGATCGCCACTAAATTCGCCGACAAGGGGCTGACGCTGCTGGCGATCGGCCGACAGGGATTTCGCAACGTCACGAATTCCAAACGGCCGGTTCGCTCGCCCGAGGATATCAAAGGGCTCAAGATTCGCGTCATTCCGAACGAGATCTACCAGATGACGTTCAAGGCGCTCGGCGCCGAAGTGGTCCCGATGGAATTTCCGCTGGTCTATACCGCGCTGAAGGACGGCCGGCTCGATGGGCAGGAAAATCCGGTGCCGACCATCGCCGGCTCCCGGCTCTACGAAGTCCAGAAATACCTCACGCTGACCGGTCACTTCTTCGCGCCGATCGCATTCGTCGCCAACCGTGCCATGTTCGAACAGCTTCCGCCGGCCGACCAGGCCATGCTGATCGCGCTGGCGAAGGAGGGAGCGGAGGCGACCTGGCAGGCGAAGCTCGATGCCGCGTCGCTCGAGCAGGTGCGTAGCGGCGGCATGGACGTCATCGAGACATTCGATCGCCAGCCGTTCGTCGACGCGGTCAAACCGCTCGATCAGGAATTCGAGAAGCGGTTCGGCAAGGATCTGCTCGCCGCCATCCGCTCCACCCGTTGAAGAATTTCGGATTTGCCATGAAATTATCGCACATGATGTCCCGCGTCGGCGTTCGTCCGCGCGTGTTCGGCGGCTTCGCGCTGGTTCTCAGCTTTCTGGTCCTGCTCGGGGGCTTCGCCATGGTCCAGGTCGAGCGGATCGGCGGAACGGTCAATGAGCTCGTGACCAGCGCTGCCGGCGACGCCGGCATGTCACAGGCGCGGGCCGCGCTTCTGGAGGCGAACTCGGCGGTCGAGAAATTCATCCGAACCTGGAATGTCGGCGACAAGGATGCCGCGGCCAAGGCGATCGACGGCGTCGGCAAACTGGCCGATCAGGTCGACCGGCAGTTCGGCAAGCTGCAAGCGATCGCGGAAGGCATCGGCCCGGTCAAGACCGCGCTGGAAACCTATCGCTCGTCGTTCACCGCGGCAGCGGAGGCGGCGGATCGGCTGCGCGCCGCGACCACGAAAACCGACGCCCAGGGTGCAGCCGCCGGCCTCAATGTCAGCGGCATTCAGGTTGCGCTCGCCAACCGGTCCGAAGACGCGGAACGGCTGGTCAACCCGATGCGTCTGGCCGGCGTCGTTGACGCACTGCGGATCACCGTGATGCGCTATGGCTCCACTTTGTCGACGGGCGATGCCGACGACGCCAAGCAGGCCTTGTCCTACGCCCAGCTGGCGATCGCGGACACCGAGGCTGAGCTGGCGGGGGCGAACGACGCCAAACTGAAGGCGCTGGTCGCCGCGCTCAAGACCGCGATCACTGCCGACGCGGCCGCGCTGGACGAGGTCATCAAGGTGGCCGCCGATCTGCGCGCCAGGCAGGCCGAATTGAAGAAGGCCAGTGCGGCCATCGACGACCACGTCAACAAGATCAACGCGAAGCTCGGCACTGTGCGCGCCGAGCAGGGCGACAAGACCGCGGCAGCGGTCGATCAGACCAAGCAGACCGTCATCGCGACCGCGACCGGCGCGCTGCTGCTGGGAGCGGTGCTGGCGTGGTTGATCGGCGCCAGCGTGTCCGGTCCGATTCGCAGCATGACCGACCGGATGCAATCGCTGGCGGCGGGCGAGCTCGATGAGCCGATCCCCGGCGGCGACTCGCGCGACGAAATCGGCCGCATGGCGCGCGCCGTCGAGGTGTTCCGCGAAAACGCGCTGGCGGTTCGCCGCATGGAAGGCGAGGCGACGGCACAGCGCGAAGCCAGCGAGGCTGACCGCGCCCGCATGATGTCGGATCTTGCCGGCCGCTTCGAGCAGGGCATGCAGGGAGTCATTTCCGGTGTCGGCGGCCGTGCCGACGACATGGGGCGCAGCGCCGAGGAGTTGGCAAAGGTCGCCGAACGCGGACGCGGGCTCGCCGAAGCGGTCGCGACCCGCGCCGAGCAGGCATCGATGAATGTGCAGACCGTCGCCTCCGCCACCCAGCAACTCGCGGCCTCGATCCGTGAAATCTCGAGCCAGGTGCACCGCTCCGTCGCGGTCTCGAACAGGGCGACCGACGAGACCAACCGCACCTCAGAATTGATGCATGGGCTGTCGGATGCGGCTGAGAAGATCGGCACCATCATTCAGCTGATTCAGGCCATCGCCAGCCAGACCAATTTGCTGGCGCTGAACGCGACCATCGAAGCGGCGCGCGCCGGCGACGCCGGCCGGGGCTTCGCGATCGTCGCCAGCGAGGTCAAGAGTCTCGCCACCCAAACGGCGCAGGCGACCGAGCAGATCGCCAGCCAGATCGCGACGATCCAGAGTGCGACCGGCCAATCGGTTCAGGCGATCAGGCAGTTCGGCTCCACCGTCAAGGAAATGGCCGACATCGCCACGGCGATTGCCGCGGCCGTCGAAGAGCAGGGCGCGGCCACGGGCGAAATCGCGCGCAACGTCGAAGAGGCGGCCAACGGCACCTCGGCGGTGACGCAGGAAATCGGGCAGGTGCGCGCCGTGGCAGGCGAGACCGACGCCGGCGCCGAAGCCGCCCTGACGGTCGCAGCCGCCCTGAAGCAGCAGGCGGATTCGATGAGGTCGAACGTCGACGATTTCCTCCACACCATCCGCTCGGCGGCCTGAACCCCGGGAAAACCGGGGACGCCACGGGGGCGAACGAGGCGGCCTTACAGCACCGGTAGCAGCGCGCTCTTCAATTCGCGCAAGAGCGCCTGCACCGCGGCGGCGTTGCGCCGCCGCTCGGGGATCGCGGCCTTGACCCACAGCTCGGGAATTGGAAAGTCGCGCAGCACCGGCTTGAGCGTACCGTCGCGCAGGGCATCCGCCACGAGATAATGGGAGATCAGCGCGATGCCGTTGCCGGCGATCGCGCTGCGCGCCAGCACATGGCCCTCGTTGGAGGAGAGCAGCGGGCTGACCTGGATGCTGATGCGCCCGCGCGGGCCGTCGAAGATCCACTCCGGTCCCGTCGGCAGGAAGCTGAGGCAGCGATGGTCGACAAGGTCGCGCGGGTGCTTTGGCGCGCCGTGCTTCTTCAAATAGGCCGGTGAGGCGCAGAGCAGCCGCTTCAGCGGACACAGCGGCTCGTCGACCACACCGCCGAAGGAATGAGGGAAGGCGCCGATGGCGATGTCAAAGCCTTCGGTGACGGGATCGACCGGGCGGTCGATCAGCACGATCTCGAGTTTCAATCGCGGGTTCTGCGTCTGGAAGGCGCTGAAGGCGTCGGCAAGGCGCGCCACGGTGAGCGAGGTCGGCGCCTTGATGCGGAGGTGATCGACGAGATCGTGTCCCTTCTCGCCCATCCGCGAGAGCAGGTCGGTGGCATCGGCGACGACACTGCGGGCGCGATGCACATAGCGCTGGCCGGCTTCCGTCAGGCGTAATTGCCGGGTCGAGCGATGGAACAGCGGCGCGCCGATCCGCGCCTCCAGTTGCGTGACGCGCTTGGCCACGACCGAGGTCGAGACATTGAGCTTGCGCGCGGCGGCGGAGAATCCGGCCGTATCCGCGGTGGCGAGGAAGGCCTGAAGGTTCACCAGGATGTCCATGTCGACCTTTCTCGATTCGAGAAAGCTGATCGCGTATTTTGGTGGATTGTAGCTCGCCCTGCGTTAATTCATAGTCGGCTTCAAGCAAGAGATTTTGGGAGCGGACGCGCATGCGGGCCATGATGATCGAAGAACCGGCACGCCAGGTGCCGCTCTACGGCGAATATGAAGTCGTCGTTCTCGGCGGCGGACCCGCCGGCATCGTGGCGGCGGCGTCAGCGGCGCGCGCGGGACGAAAGACGCTGCTGATCGAGCGCTACGGCTTCCTCGGCGGCATGGGCACGGCTGCCGGCGTCACCAATTTCTGCGGCCTGCATGGCAATGTCTACGGCCAGGCCCACCGGCTGGTACAGGGCATGGCGTCCGATCTGCTGGCGCGGATCGATCATTTGAACGGCCTCAACGCACCGCACCTGATCCTCGGCAAGGTCTTCGCCCAGGCCTATGACACCGCGGCCTACAAGATCGCGGCCGACGAGCTGCTCGCCAGCCACAAGGTGCACATCCTCTTCCATGCGCTCGGTGCCGGCGTCGTGATGGGCGACAACTGCCGCATCGATGCGCTGATGGTCGAGACCAAGGCCGGACGGCAGGCCGTCCGCGCCGAGATCTTTATCGACTGCTCCGGCGACGGCGACCTCGCGGTCTGGGCCGGGGCGCCCTTCGAGCTCGGTGACGAGCACGGCCATCCGATGTACCCCTCGATGATGCTCCGCCTCAACGGCATCGATCCCGAGAAGGCTGGCGATGCCTGGCGCACCATCCCGCAATTGATGGAGAAGGCGATCGCCGCCGGCACCCACACATTCCCGCGCAAGAGCGCAATCGTGCGGCCGCAGAAATCAGGCATCGAATGGCGGGTGAATTTCACCCAAGTGGCGCGTGAGGACGGCCATGCCATCAACGGCATCGAGCCCGACGACCTCACCCGCGGCGAGATCGAGGGCCGCAAGCAGGCGCTGGCCGCATTCGAGTTCCTGCGCAGCACCGTGCCGGGCTTCGAAAAGTCCTACATCGTCGATTTGCCGCCGCAGCTCGGTATCCGCGAGACCCGCCGCATCAAGGGCGGCTACCAGCTCAGCGGCGAGGATGTGCTCGGCTGCGCCTCGTTCGCGGATTCCATCGGCGTCAATGGCTGGCCGATCGAGGCCCATGTTCCCGGCGACGTCGTCTTCACGTTCCCGCCAATCCCGGAATCGCGCGGCTATAACGAGCTGCCTTACCGGATGCTGGTGCCCGAGGGCGTCGACAATCTCCTCGTCGCCGGCCGCTGCGCCTCGATGACCCATGAGGGCCAGTCGGCGGCGCGGGTGTCCGGTGCCTGTTTCGTGATGGGGGAGGCCGCCGGTTCCGCCGCGGCGCTCGCGCTCTCAGGAAACCGCATCCCGCGCGATATCCCCATTGAAAAATTACAGGAAACGTTGAAACAACAGGGCGCCTTCATCGGGCGGGACCAGCCCGTGCCTGAAGGTTTGTGACGGTTGTAACATTACGACCGAGAGAACGACGACGGAGGAGACGGAATGATCGGGATTGCGCGGCTCGCACTGGCTGGCCTGATGGCGATCACAGCGATGGGCACGGCCCGGGCCGAAGACGCGCTGAAGGCCAGGGTCGGCGTGCTCCGCCTGTCGTCGTCCGCGCCCGTCTTCATTGCGCAGGACAAGGGCTATTTCCGCGAGGCCGGTCTCGACGTCGAGCTGAAGTTCTTCGATGCGGCGCAGCCGATCGCGGTGGCGACCACATCGGGCGACGTCGATTTCGGCGTCACCGCATTCACCGCCGGTCTCTACAATCTCGCCGGCAAGGGCACGCTGAAAGTGATCGGCGGCATGAGCCGAGAGAAGGCCGGTTATCCCCTGATCGGCTATTTCGCCAGCAACAACGCCTATGCCGCCGGGCTGAAGACGCCGAAGGACCTCGCGGGCAAGCGCGTAGCCGTGACGCAGGTTGGCTCGTCCTTCCACTATTCGCTGGGGCTGCTCGCCGACAAATACGGTTTCAAGCTCGCCGACGTGAAGATCGTGCCGCTGCAATCGCTGTCGAACGCGGCCGCCGCCTTGAAGGGCGAGACGGTCGATGCGGCGCTGCTGCCGATCTCCACCGCGCGAAAGCTGATGGACGAAGGCGGCGCGAAGTTTTTGGGATGGGTCGGCGACGAGACGCCGTGGCAGCTCGGCGCAGTGTTCGCTTCGCCGAAGACGCTGACCAACAAGGTGCTGGTGACGAAATTTCTCGGCGTGCTCGCGAAAGCCGACCGCGAATATCACGACGTCATCCTCGCAGCCATGAAGGACGGCGTCGCCCCCATCAACGACAAGACCAGGCCGCTGCTGGAGATCATCGCCAAATACACCAATTTGCCGGTCGAGCAGGTGGTCGGCAATTGCGCCTATATCGATCCCGACGGCAAGCTGGACGTCAAGAACGTCGACAACCAGATCAAATGGCTCCAAGAGCAGGGATTCGCGGACAAGGGCTTTGATGTGAACACGATCATTGCCAAGGATTTTGTGAAGGCGGATTGAGAGTAGAACGCAGCTTATGGACCTGATCGCCAACCACATCAGCCATCGCTTCGGTGACCTCGCCGTGCTCGACGACGTTTCCTTCACCGTCGGTGCCGGCGAGGTGGTGGCGATCGTCGGGCCTTCGGGATGTGGCAAAAGCACGCTGCTGTCGATTCTCGGCGGACTGTTGCAGCCATCGTCGGGCGCGCCCGAGCTGCGCGGATCGCCGCCGGCGGACAGTCTCAATCCGCTGACCTTCGTGTTCCAGGATTTCGCGCTGCTGCCCTGGGCGACGGTGGAGGAGAATGTCGAATTCCCGCTGCTGCATACCCAGCTCTCGGCCGTGCAGCGCCGCGCGCTGGTCGACGATGCCCTGCGCCGCACCGGCTTGACCGATTTTCGCACAACCTATCCGAAGCAGCTTTCCGGCGGCATGCGCCAGCGCGTCGGCATTTCGCGCGCGCTTGCGGTCAAGCCCGCCATCCTGCTGATGGACGAGCCGCTGTCGGCGCTGGATTCGCAGACCCGCGAACTTTTGATGGAAGACTTCGTCCGCCTGCTCGCCGATGGCGGCATGGGCGCAGTCTATGTCACCCACAATCTCGAGGAAGCCGCACGGCTCGCCGACCGCATCGTGGTGCTGTCGCGGCGGCCGGGCCGTATTCGCGAAGTCGTGGCCGTACCGATGACGCGCACCGAGCGCGGCGAGATCGCTGCGCGTGAAAAGCTGCTGGCGCTTCAGAACCAGATCTGGTCGCTGATCCGCAACGAGGCGATCGACGCCGAGCGCGAGGTCCAGCATGCTTGATCGCGCGGGGACGTCTGCGAAGGACGACACGACGCGGCGCGTCCGTTTTCGCGGCGCCGGCTTCGTGCCCGCCAGCAGCCGCTTCGGCGGCTGGATCGCGCTCGCCCTCGTCATCGCGATCTGGCAGGCGGCCGGCAGCGCCGGGCTCGTCAATCCGCTGTTCCTGCCGGCGCCGGCTGCGATCGCGCGCGCGATCTACGAGCTCGCGATGTCAGGCGCGCTGTGGCAGCATCTGTCGGCCTCGATCCTGCGCATCGGCGTCGGCTGGGTGCTGGGAACGGCGGCCGGCGTCGCGGTCGGCTTCGCCATCGGCCTGTCGCGGCTTGCGCGCAGCGTCGGCATCACCTTCATCTCGGCGCTGTTCCCGATCCCGAAGATCGCACTTCTGCCATTGCTCATTCTCTGGCTCGGCATCGGCGAAGAGCCGAAGATCGCGACCATTGCGCTCGGCGTGTTCTTCTCGACCGCAATCTCGGTCTATAGCGGCGTCGATGCGGTGCCGCGCAACCTCATCCGCATGGCGCAGAGTTTCAACGTTCCCTTCGCCACCATCGTGCGCAAGGTGATCTGGCCCGGCGCGCTGCCCGCCATCCTCGCCGGCTTCCGCATCACCGCGTCTGTCGCACTGCTGCTCGTCGTCAGTGCCGAGATGATCGGCGCCCAGTATGGCATCGGCGCCTTCGTGCTTCAGGCCGGCAATCTGATGCAGACGGACCAGCTGCTCGCGGGCGTGGTGATCCTGTCGGTGTTCGGGCTTGTGGTGGGGAAGGTGATCGGCTGGCTGGAGACGCGGTTGCTGCACTGGCGGTAGCCGCAACCCGCGCGACTGCAGGGTGGGCAAAGCGTAAGCGTACCCACCATCTCTTCATCAGTCGCTGAAGTGTGGTGGGCACGGCGCAAGGGCGCCTTTGCCCGCCCTACGAAACCGGCGGCTCACGCATTCCCGCGATCTTCCCGAAACAGATCCAGCTTCTGCTGCACCGGGCGATCCGAGAAGCTGAACAGCACGGCGTCGTCTTCGGCTTCGTGCGTCACCCACTGCCAGCTCGGCACCACGAACAGATCGCGCGGGCCCCATTCGAAAACGGCATCGCCAATCCGGCTGCGTCCTTTGCCCTCGATCGGACAGAACACCGTCGCATCGGTCGCGCGGTAGCGTGCGGTCTTGAAACCCTTCGGCAGCAACTGGATGAAGGTGCCGATGGTCGGCATTGCGAAATCGCCGGTCTCGGGATTGCTGAATTTCAGCTTCAATCCGTGGCAGGCGTCCCACTCCTGGCTCGCGCGTGCCTTCTCCAGCGCCTCGCGGGTGTAGGCATAGGGATAGCTGAAGATCGGAGAGGTCTTGGACGATCGCTTCACGTCGACCGGTAGCAGATTGTGGCCGTAGCGCGCAAAGCTGTCGCCGGCGGGCTTTGTGATCCTCTGCTGGTCGTCCTTGGAACCTTCCGCAAAGGAGCAGTCGAAGAACTGCACCAGCGGGATGTCGAGGCCGTCGAGCCAGAACATCGGCTGGTCGGTCTCGTTGGAATGATCGTGCCAGGTCATCGACGGCGTGATGATGAAATCGCCGGGCTCCATCGCGGTGCGCTCGCCGTCGACCGCGGTGTGAGCGCCCTTGCCTTCGAGCACGAAGCGCAGCGCCGACTGGCTGTGGCGGTGTGCGGGCGCGACGTCGCCGGGCACCACCATCTGCACGCCGGCATAGAGCGAGGTCGTGATTTTCGACTGGCCGCGCAGGCCGGGGTTCTCCAGCACCAGCACGCGCCGCTCGGCTTCCTTGGCCGTGATCAGTCGGCCTGCTTCCGTCATGTAGTCGCGGATGACGTCGAATTTCCACAGATGCGGCCGGCAGGCGCTCCTCGGCTCCGGCGTGATCAAATCGCTCATCACCGTCCACAGCGCGGTGAGGTTTTCGCCGTCAATCTTCTTGTAGAAGGCCTCGCGTTCCGGCGTCTTGGTCACGGCTTCCATGGTGCGGCTCCCGTTCGTTTTGTTGATTGACAGTATACTGACGATCTAGGTAGCGTCAACGTGACGAACGGCCTACAAAGCCGCTGTCATTCCGGGGCGCGCCGAAAGGCGCGAGGCCTGAATCCATACTCCCGATCGTGGTTATGGATTCCGGGCTCGACGCTAACGCGTCGCCCCGGAATGACGAACAAAATACAGGGAGGGTTCCGATGAAGCTGCACGGCTATTTCCGCTCCAGCGCCGCCTATCGGGTGCGGATCGCGCTGAACCTCAAGGGCCTCGGCGCCCAGCACCTGCCGCATCATCTTCGCAAGGGCGAGCAATGTGCGCCCGCCTATCTCGCCATCAATCCGCAAGGGCTGGTGCCGACGCTGGAGAACGATGCGGGAGCGGTGCTGACCCAATCGGTCGCCATCATCGAATGGCTCGACGAGACGCATCCCAATCCGCCGCTGCTGCCGAAGGATCCGCTGCGGCGCGCGAAGGTGAGGGCGTTCGCGCTGGCGATCGCCTGCGACACCCACCCGGTGCAGAATTTGAAGGTGCTGGCGCGGCTGCGCGAGCTTGGGCTCGCCGAGGAGAAGGTCCAGGACTGGGCGGCGTGGGTCAACCGCGAGGGGCTGTCGGCCTGCGAGACGCTGATCAGGGACGAGCCGGGGCCGTTCTGCTTCGGCGATGCGCCGACGCTCGCCGATCTCTGCCTGGTGCCGCAGCTCGCCAATGCCCGCCGCTTCGGCGTCGATGTGTCGACCTATCCGCGGCTGCTGAAGGCGGAGGCTGCGGCAAAGGCGCTGCCGGCCTTCGCAAACGCCGCGCCGGAGAAGCAGCCCGATGCCGAGTAAGCCCGCCCCTCCGATCACGATCGACGCGGTCTATGCCGCGCCGGGCTATCTGTTCCGGCGCATGCAGCAGATCGCAGTCTCGATCTTCATGGAGGAGTGCAAGGCGTTCGATCTCACGCCGGTGCAATATGCGGCGCTGATCGCGATTCACACCCACCCCGGCATCGACGCGACACGGCTGTCGGCGGTGATCGCCTTCGACCGCTCCACCCTCGGCAGCGTGATCGAGCGGCTGCAGGCCAAGGATTTTATCGAACGCAAGCCGGCACCCGAAGACAAGCGGATCAAGCTGCTCTATCTGACGAAATCGGGCGCCGCGATCCTGCGCGAGATCATCCCCGCCGTCGAGCGCGCCCAGGCGCGGATGCTGGAGCCGCTGAAACCCGCCGACCGCAAGGCGCTGATGGGGCTTTTGGTGCAGCTCGTCGACCTCAACAACGAGGCCTCGCGCGTGCCGCTGCGCGCGGAGGACGCGCTGGAGCATATGGGGAAGGCGGGGTGAGCGGGATGGTCGGCGGATGCGGTGACGCTGTCGCCTTTATCTCCGCTGTCATTCCCCGCGAAAGCGGGGAATCCAGTACGCCGCGGCTTCTCGGTTCAATCACAACCGCCTCGGAATACTGGATCGCCCGCTTTCGCGGGCGATGACAGCGAGTTTGGGATTGCTACATCCGCAACAACGCCTGCCGGTCAATCTTCCCAGTCCCCGTCTTCGGCAGCTCGTCGATGAAGATCACCTCGCGCGGATACTTGTAGGGAAGCAGCTTGCCCTTGACGTAATCCTGCAGCCGCCGCGTCGCCTCATTCTGATCGGTCGCGCGGTTGTTCATCACCACGACCGCCTTCAGCGTCATGCGCCGGTCCGGCAGCTCGGCGGCGAACACGGCGCATTCGCGGATGTCGGGGTGGTCGGCGAGGCACAGCTCGACTTCGAGCGGGTAGACCCACTGGCCTGAGATCTTGATGAGGTCGTCGGCACGGCCGCGGAAGAAGTGGAAGCCGTCGGCATCGCGCACGAAACGGTCGCCGGTGTAGATCCAGCCGCCCTCGCGGATGGTCTCGGCGGATTTGTCCGGCCGGTTCCAGTACAGCGGCGTGTTGGAACCGCCGCGCACCCACAAGATGCCTTCCTCGTCGTCGGCGACGTCGCGGCCGTCCTTGTCGCGCAGTGCGACCTCGTAGCCTGGCACGCGCAGGCCGGCGGCGCCGAGCTTCTTCTGTTCGGGGCGGTTGGAGAGGTAGATGTGCAGCACCTCGGTCGAGCCGAGGCCTTCGACGATTTCGAGGCCGGTGAGCGTCTTCCAGCCGTTGAAGACGTCCGCAGACAGGACCTCGGCCGCCGAAAGCGACATGCGCAGCGACGAGAAGTTGGTCTTGTCTGCCCCCTCCGCCTTGGTCAGTGAGGTGTACAGCGTCGGCAGGCCGAAGAAGACCGTCGGCTTGTATTGCTCGATCGCGGCAAAGATCGATGCAGGCTTCGGCTGGCCCGGCAGCAGCAGCGTCGCGGCACCCGCGGAGAACGGGAAGGTGACGGAGTTGCCGAAACCGTAGGCGAAGAAGATCTTCGGCACCGAGAAGCAGATGTCGCCGGGCGTCAGCTTCAGCACGTTCTGCGCAAAGGCGGCATCGCTGTAGGCCATGTCGTGCTGGAGATGCACGATGCCCTTGGGCCGGCCGGTCGAGCCGGAGGAGTACATCCAGAACGCCATCTCGTCGCGATGGGTGTCCGCTTCCGCGAGCTCGGCCGGGAACTGCGCGAGCCAGCCTGGCGCCGCGATCGCAGCAGGCGCGGCGTGGGCGCGCGCTTCGCCGTTGACGACGATCAGCGTGCGCAGGCAGGTCGCCGCGCAGGCCTCCGCATCGAAGCGCGTCGCGAATTCGGCATCCGCCACCGCGACCGCGGCGCCGGAATCGGCGAGATAGAATTGCAGCAGGTCCGGCGGCGTCAGCGTGTTGATCAGGAGCGGCACGAAGCCGGCGCGCACCGCGCCGAAGAATGCGGCCGGATAGGCCGGGGTATCGTCGAGGAACAGCAGCACGCGGTCGCCGCGCTTCAGGCCAAGCGACGCGAAACCGTTGCCCCAGCGGCAAGTTTCCGCGCAAAGCTCGGAATAGCTGCGGGTCCCCGCGGGTCCGATCAGCGCAGGCTTGTCGCCGCGGCCCTTGGCGAGCTGGTCGAACAGCACGCGGCTGGCATTGTAGGTTTGCGGAATGGCAAAGCCGATTTCACGGGCGCCCGGGCCGTCAGCGGGCACCTGGTCGCGGATCTCGCTGCTCATGCGGCATCTCCGCCGTTCTTCTCGGCCTCGTAGCGCGTCATGAAGGCGGGCGACATCGCGCGCAGCCGGGGGTCGTCGATACGGCCGGAGCGGGTGATGTAGCTGTAGGCGAAGTCCATCAGGCCGAGCTGCATGTGCTGGGCGAAGTGCTCGTACCAGAAGGCCGAGGTGCGCGCGGCATTGACGAGCTTCTGCACCACCGGTTTTCGCGCGGCCTGATAACGGTGCAGCGCGGTCGACAGATGCGCATCCGACTCCAGCGCCTTGACCAGCGCAATGGCGTCCTCGATCGCGAGCCGCGTCCCCGAGCCGATGGAGAAATGCGCCGAGTGCAGGGCGTCGCCGAGCAGCACCATGTTCTTGAACGACCAGTGCTCGTTCCAGACCCAGGGAAAGTTGCGCCAGACCGACTTGTTGGAGACCAGGCAGTGGCCGCCCAGCGTGTCGGCAAAGACCTCCTCGCAGACGCCCTTGCACTGCTCGGCATCCTTGTAGGCGAAGCCATAGGCCTGCCATGTCGCGTGGTCGCATTCGACCAGGAAGGTGCTCATGGTCGGGGAGTAGCGATAGTGATGGGCATTGAAGGCGCCGCGGTCCGTCTTCACGAAGGTCTGCGACAGCGTGTCGAAGCGTTTCGAGGTCCCGTACCAGACGAACTTGTTGGAGGAGTAGGACAGCGACGTGCCGAAATCGCCCTCATAGGCGCGCCGCACCAGCGAATTCAGCCCGTCGGCCGCGACGATCAGGTCGTGGCCGTTGAGCTGGTCGATGGCGTGGATCTGCGTGTCGAAGCGCGGCGTGACGCCGGCGTCGAGCGCGCGCTGCTGGAGGAACTGCAGGAGCTCCAGCCTGCCGATCGAGGAGAAGCCGACGCCGTCGATGGCGACGCTGTCGCCGTGAAGGTTCAGCGTGATGTTCTCCCAGCTCTCCATATGCGGCGCGATCGCATCGACCGTTTCGGGGTCGTCGGCGCGCAGGAATTCCAGGGCCTGATCGGAGAACACGACGCCAAAGCCCCAGGTCGCGTCGGCCGGGTTCTGTTCGAACAGGTCGACTTGATCCTCGGGATGACGCTTCTTCCAGAGATAGGCGAAATAGAGCCCACCGGGCCCCCCGCCAATCACGGCGATCCGCAACGTCTGCCTCCCTAATTGACAGTATACTTACTATCTAGGGGTAGACTAATGTGCTCCGGCTTTCCACGCCAGCGGAATTATCGAAGGCGAGGCGCGCCGAAGCTTACTCCCGGACACGCGTCTGGCGCGTGTCCGAAGCAGTGACGTTGCGAACCATAACCAAACCGCGCGGGCTTGGCCATCCGGGGTCAGACGCAGCGCTTCACGTAGACGCCGTTCACCAGCACCCTGGTACAGCGGACCGCGGGAACCGGCTTGCGCACCACGACGGCCGCATTCGGCCCGGCACAGCCGGCGCGGTAGACGCCCCGGGCGCACACCACCGCGTTGGCATCGGTAGACTCAAAGGTCATGCTCGCGCCGAAGGCGAGGAGCGCGGCAGCAATAAGCAGAAATGAACGCATGTCTTTCTCCCGGTCTTGTCGTGATCGAAATCGGTTACTTGCAAAGGGTTTGTCGCGGCCGGCGCGCGAAAATTCATTCGCGCGCGCCCGATCGTGGTCGCGCGCTTGGCGCGCAATCCCGCGCCGCTTATCGCGCCGCGAATGGCGCCAGCACTTCCTTGCAGGCGGGCGACAGTGATGCGGCATTGCTGGAGATGCATTGCACGATGCGGCCCCCGCCCGGCGCGACGCCGGCGCAGAGCGTGCGGATGTCGGCACCGCAGGCCGAGCGCACGATGAACAGTTCTTCGCGCGGCCGTAGCGGGCGCAGAACGATCACGGCCGGCGCCGCCGCCGGTGCTGCTGCCGCAGGAGCTGCGCCCGCAGGTGCTGCTGTCGCAGCAGCGCTGCCGCCACCGGTTGCGGCGCTCACCGCCTTCTCACAGGCCGGCGAAACCTTGGCCTTGTTCTTCTCGAGGCATTCGAGGGCGGGGGCGCCGCCCGGCGGCACGCTGGCGCACACCTTGGGATAATCGGCGCGGCACGCGCTCTTGACCGCGGCAATCTGCGTGCTGCTCGGCTGCTTTGACGCTGCCGCTTTCGGAGCGGCTGCGGCGGCGGGCTTCGCCCCGGCGGCGGGGGCCGCTTCGGTCTTTGCCGGTTCAGATTTGGCGGGCGCAGCTTCAGTCTTCGGCGCCGCAGCGGGCTCGACCGCGCGAACCGCGGTCTGGCATCCCGATGACAGGCTGGACATGTTCTTCTGGAGACATTGATACGCCTCCGCGCCACCGGGCGTGACGCTCGCGCAGTGTGCCATGAAGTCCGAGCGGCATGCGGAACGGATGGCGCTCTTCTGAGCCTCGGTCGGCGCTTGCGCGAATGCGCCTGTTGCAGTTGCGAAGAGCGTTGCCGCCAGCAGCGCGCGACGCGTTGACGCGTGTTTCAACGTGTTGAACATTTGGGTAAATTCCCTGCCCTGTCGGTCACGCCGACGATTTTTAAATGTAATGCAAGCAATCATTGCGGGTGATGCCGCGTGCAGCATCATTGGCTGCCTCGGCCTCTACCGCAAGTAGATTATACGGGCGCAATTGCGACGTAACCAGAGCATGATCCGGAAAAGTGTGCCGCGGCTTTCCCTCGCGACAAACGCGGAACGCGTTGGCGCGGAGATCATGCTCAAACAATACGGCGTCAGAGCTTGACCATGCGCTTGCCGCGGTTCTCTCCCGCCAGCAATCCGATCAGCGCCTTCGGCGTATTCTCCAATCCGTCGATGATGTCCTCCTGCACCTTCAGCTTGCCGGATGCGACCCAGCCCTGGAGGTCGGCGAGCGCGCGCTGGCTCTCCTTCATGTAGTCCATCACGATGAAGCCCTGCATGACGAGCCGCTTCACCACGATCAGGCCGGGCACGCCGCGCGGGCCGTGCGCGGCAGGTGCGCCGTCATATTGCGAGATCGCGCCGCAGCAGGCGATGCGGCCGTAATTGTTCATCTGCGGCAGGCAGGCTTCCAGAATGTCGCCGCCGACATTGTCGAAATAGACGTCGATGCCTTTTGGCGCCGCCGCGCGCAGGGCCTTGAACACCGCGCCGTCCTTGTAGTCGACGGCGGCATCGAAGCCGAGCTCGGAGGTCAGCCAGTTGCACTTGTCTGCGCCGCCGGCGATGCCGACCACGCGACATCCCCTGATCTTGGCGATCTGCCCGACGATCGAGCCGACGGAGCCGGCCGCCGCGGACACCACGACGGTCTCGCCCTCTTTGGGCTTGCCGATCTCCAGCAGGCCGAAATAGGCGGTGAGGCCGGCGATGCCGAACACGCTGAGCAGATGCGTCATCGGTTCGAGCTTCGGCATTTTCGTGAGATGCTTTGCCGGCACCGCGGCAAACTCCTGCCAGCCGGTGTCGCCGAACACGATGTCGCCGGCAGCCAGCCCCGGCGCCTTCGAGCTGACGACCTCAGCGATGCCGCCGCCGGCCATCACGCTGTTGGCCTCGACCGCGGAACGATAGGTCGCGCCATGCATCCAGGCGCGGTTGGCGGCGTCGAGCGAGATGTAACGCACCTGCAGCAAGGCCTCGCCGTCCTTCGGCTCCGGCATCGCACCCTCGACCATCTTGAAGTGCTCGGCACCGAGCTTGCCGCTGGGCTTTTCGACCAGAAGAATCTGGCGATTGATGCTGCTGCTCATGGCGTTTCCTCTTCGTTTGCTTGACGATTATGGATGCAGCCGCCGCAAAGAAAACGTGCAAGCCGCATTCGTTGTGCGCTGCATGAAGGCTAGATCGCGCCGACCCGTTTCGCAACGGGAACATCAGGCCATCGCGCGAGCACGCCAAGCGTGTTGCGTCGTCGTCATATCTGCGACATCATGAAGCGCCGGTGTAGGTGGGGGTAAGCGATGTCGAACAAGTTTACGCAATACATTCTGGCCGCGATGGTGCTGGGCATCGTCATGGGGGCGGCGATCTTCAACTTCCTGCCTGACACCAGAGCCGAATGGGCTTCCTCCATCAACCTGATCGCCATGATGTTCCTGCGCCTGATCAAGATGATCATCGCGCCGCTGGTGTTTGCGACGCTGGTCGGTGGCATCGCGCATATGGGCAGCGGCTCGCGGCTCGGGCGCATCTTCGCCAAGACCATGGGCTGGTTCGTCAGCGCGTCCTTCGTGTCGCTGCTGCTCGGCCTCGTCATGGTCAATCTGCTCCAGCCCGGCGCGAACTTCCCCGGCACGCTGCCGCAGGCGGGGCAATCGACCGGCTTGCCGGTCTCGGCCTTCTCGATCGAAAAATTCCTGACCCATCTGATCCCGACCTCGATCGCCGACGCCATGGCGCAGAACGAGATCCTGCAGATCGTGATCTTCGCCGTGTTCTTCTCGGTGGCGATGGGCTCGATGCCCGAACGGTCGAAGCCGATCCTGGCAATGATCGACGACGTCGCTCACATCATGCTCAAGGTGACGAGCTATGTGATGCTGTTCGCCCCGCTCGCGGTATGGGCCGCCATCACGGCCACTGTCGCCAAGAACGGCCTCGGCGTGCTGTGGAAGCTCATCGTCTTCATGGGTGGCTTCTATCTCGCGCTTGGGATCCTGTGGGTCATCCTGATGATCGTCGGCTTTGTGGTGATCGGGCCGCGATACAGCCATCTGCTGAAGCTGATCCGCGAACCCCTGATGATCGCGTTCTCCACCGCGAGCTCGGAAGCGGCCTATCCGAAGACGCTGGAGGGGCTGACCAAGTTCGGCGCGTCGTCGCGGATCTCGAGCTTCGTGCTGCCGCTCGGTTACTCCTTCAATCTCGACGGCACGATGATGTACTGCACCTTCGCGAGCATCTTCATCGCGCAGACCTACCACATCGAGATGTCGCTCGCGACGCAGCTGGCGATGCTCGCGACGTTGATGATCACCTCCAAGGGCGTTGCCGGCGTACCGCGCGCATCCCTCGTGGTGATCGCCTCGACGCTGTCGCAGTTCGGCATCCCCGAGGCAGGCCTGCTGATGATCATGGGCATTGACACGTTCCTCGACATGGGACGCAGCGCCACCAATGTCATCGGCAATTCGCTCGCGACCGCCGTGGTCGCGAAGTGGGAAGGTGAGCTCGGGCCCGAGCACGAGCTCGGACCCGGCGAAGCGACGACGCCGGACATGGTTCCGGGCGAACTGCCCGCGATGGCCGGCCATTGACGGGAGTGCATCATGCGCCTTTCAACGGCGATATCGGGTGGCCTGTTGCTGGCGGCGTGCCTGCTGGCAACCGGCGCCTCCGCCCAGACCGGCGGCAGCGAAGGGCTTAGCCCGACGCTGTCGGCCATCAAGAACAGGCACACCGTGCGGCTCGGCTATCGCGAGAGCTCGCCGCCGTTCTCCTTCCTCGACCAGTCAGGCCGCCCGATCGGCTACAGCCTCGAACTCTGCGAGGCCATCGTCGAGGAGATCGGCGTCGAGGTCGACGATCCCGATCTGAAGATCGACTACGTCAAGGTCACCTCGGACGACCGCATCGACGCCGTGCTCCAGAACAAGATCGACCTGGAATGCGGTTCGACCACGGCCAATGCCGAGCGGGGCAAGCGCGTCGCGTTCTCGCCTTTGATGTTCGTCGCCGGCACCAAGCTGATGGTGCCGAAGGCATCAAAGGTCCAGTCGTTGACCGACCTGAAGGGCAAGACCGTGGTGGTGACGAAGGGCACCACCAACGAGCAGGCGATCCAGGCGGCCGACAAGAAGTCCTCGCTCGGCCTCAACATCGTCACCTCGCCGGATCACGAGCAGTCCTACCAGATGCTCGTCGACGGCAAGGCCGACGCGTTTGCAACCGACGACATCCTGCTCTCCGGCCTGATCGCTCGCCATAAGGCGCAGGACAAGTTCCGCGTCACCGGCGATTACCTGTCCTATGACCCCTACGGCATCATGTTCAGGAAGGGTGAGCCTCAGCTGACGGCGGTGGTCGACCGCACCTTCCGCAAGCTCGGCTCCAATCGCGATCTCGTTCCTCTCTACAACAAATGGTTCACCGCGCGGCTGCCCACCGGCGAACGCCTGAACGTGCCGATCTCCCTGCAGCTGGAGGAAGCCTTCAAGGCGATGGACGATTCCGCGAGCGCGAATAATTGAGCGCTTACTTCCTTCTCCCCTTGTGGGAGAAGGTGGCGCGAAGCGCCGGATGAGGGGGCTCTATCCGCACGTTAAATCTACGTTGAGGAGAGAGACCCCTCACCCGTCTCGCCGCTACGCGGCGAGCCACCCTCTCCCACAAGGGGAGAGGGGACGCAGCGCACTTTGTCGCAAGAGTTCGATCAACGTTATGCCCCAAACACCCGATCCAGCGCCGCATCGTACGTCGCCTGCACCAGCTCCGGATGCAGCTTCGCCAGCGCTTCCATCATCACGCCGGAATTGATTTCCAGCACCCGCCACTCGCCATCGACACGGACCACGTCAATCGATGCGAAGGCGATGTCGATGGCGCTCGCGGCATCGGTCGCGAGCTTCACGCAGGCCGTTCGAACCTTGTCGTCCTCCAGCAGCACCGGCTTTGCGCCGGCATCGAGGTTGTGTCGCCAATCCGACCCACGCTGCTTGCTGTAGACGACGAGTGGCACATCATCGAGCAGGATCACGCGCACCTCTTGCTCGATCGCGACATAGGGCGAGATCACGAGTCCGGCGCTCATCGAAAAGACCTCGGCGGCCGCGTGGTCGAGTTCCGCCTCTGTCGTCACCTTGAACACCGCGCGCCCCGATGTTCCCTCGTTCGGCTTCACCACCACGCCTTGCGGATGGTCGTGAAGCAGCTCGAGCATTGCGTCTCGCCAATTGGGACCAACAACGTTCTTGCCCAGCTTTGGGTTGAGGAAGAGGCGATGGGGAACGCATCGTACGCCCTCAAGCGCCAGCACCTCGGCAGTGGCCGATTTGTCGTTGGCGAGACGGTGCGCGATGGCGCTGTTGAGACCGATGTCGTAGCCGAACGCGAAGTGGCGCTTCGCGCGGCTGCGCATCGCGAGCAGCCAGCCGCCGGCGCGGACATCGAGCGCGATGCCATGGGTCGCGCAATAGCGCCTGATCGCCTGGACGAAGATCCGCTCGCCGCTTGCCATGTGTTCAGTCGTTCCTGTCGCCAAAAGCCGCAAAAATGCGGGAAACGGCGCCAAACCGGGGTGAAAGTCAGAGCTATTCTTAATGAAATTCTCGCGAGCGCGACGGAAATTAAGTGCTGCAATCAGGCCCTGAAGGGAAAAGAAATTGCCCGCCGCGCATGCCCGGCAGCAGATTCATTAATGATGTGGCCATTTCCGCCGCAAATGCCGGTTTGAGCGGCATCAATTGCATCCGGAACGAGGTTGATTATTGGCCTCAATGGCGTAGATCACACACGCGAAATCCTCCGCCATGGCAATGGTGTCCGCCCCGCTTTCAGGGGCCGGGCAATGCTTTTGCCCTAAAACCGCAATTATTCGGAATATCGAAAATCATGAGCGCGTTTTACCGAGAGAAGGTTCTTTCCGTCCAGCACTGGACCGACACGCTGTTCAGCTTCCGCGCCACGCGCGACACCGGCTTTCGCTTCCAGAACGGCCAGTTCGCCATGATCGGCCTCGAGGTCGATGGCCGTCCGCTGCTGCGCGCCTACAGCATGGCGAGCGCCAACCACGAGGAAGAGCTCGAGTTCTTCTCGATCAAGGTTCAGGACGGTCCGCTGACCTCGCGCCTGCAGAAGATCAAGGAAGGCGACACCATCCTGGTCGGCCGCAAGGCGACCGGCACGCTGATCACCGACAACCTCATTCCCGGCAAGCGGCTGATGCTGCTCTCGACCGGCACCGGTCTCGCGCCCTTCGCCAGCCTGATCAAGGACCCCGAGGTCTACGACCAGTTCGACAGCATCGTGCTGGTGCATGGCTGCCGCCAGGTCTCCGAGCTTGCCTATGGCGAGAAGCTGGTTGCTTCCTTGCGCGAGGACGAGCTGTTCGGGGAGCTGCTGGCGGACAAGCTGATCTACTATCCGACCGTGACCCGCGAGCCGTTCAAGAACCGCGGCCGCATCACCGACCTCATCAACTCCGAGCAGATCTTCAACGATATCGGACAGGGCCCGCTCGACATCGAAACCGACCGCATCATGATGTGCGGCAGCCCGGCGATGCTGGAAGAGCTGAAGGTGATGTTCGAAGGCCGCGATTTCATCGAGGGAAGCGGCAACAAGCCCGGCCATTTCGTGATCGAGAAGGCGTTCGTCGAGCGGTAAGCCGCTCGTTTTCTGAGCGACGCCTTTAGCCACAACATCGGTGTCGTCCCGGGGCGCGCGACTTGTCCGCCGTAGCTCGAAGAGCGAAGGCGTAAGCGCGAGCCCGGGACCCATAACCACAGGACGTGGTTTGGCGACGGCTAGTGGCTATCAGCTCGCTCCATAACCTCTCCCTGTGGTTATGGGTCCCCGCGTGCGCGGGGACGACAGTTGAGAGTTTGGCTGGCATCTCGCCTCACACTCGCTAGGCCATCCACGTCCCTCACCCTCCTCCCCCGACTTTGTTATTGGCGCGTCTCGCGCGCCCCTTGTTATAAGCTCGCGCCAAAATCTCGCCGCGATGTTGCAATGCGAGAGCTGGGGAGCTGCGCAAATCTTGTCTGTGATCGACCATGGTTCGCCGAAACCGACCGCCTTCGTGCTGGCGGGCGGCGGCAGCTTCGGGGCGATCCAGGTCGGGATGATGCATTCGCTGGCGAGCCACGGGGTCGTCGCCGATCTCGTGGTCGGCTCCAGTGTCGGCGCGATCAACGGCGCCTATTATGCCGGCGATCCCTCGCTCAAGGGCGTGCTGGGGCTGGAAGCGGTCTGGCGCGGCCTGAAGCGTCATGATGTCTTCCCGGTCACCTGGAAGAGCCTCGCCGGATTCATGTGGCGGCGCGATTTCCTGATTCCCCATGACGGCATCCGCAAGCTGGTCGAGGACCACATCCCCTATCGCAACCTCGAGGATGCCGCGCTTCCGGTGCACATCGTCACCACCGATTTCGTCTCCGGAGAGAGCGTGGTGTTGTCGGAGGGGGCGACGGTGGACGCGATCCTGGCGTCCACTGCGATCCCCGGCGCGTTCTCGCCGGTCTACTACCGCAATCGGTTCCTCGCCGACGGTGCGATCTCCTCAAACACCCCGGTCCGGGTCGCGATCAAGAAAGGCGCAAAACGGCTGGTCGTGCTGCCGACCGGGCACGCCTGCGCGGTGAAGGATCCGCCGGTGGGCGCGGTTGCCAATGCCCTGCATGCGCTGACGCTGCTGATCGCCCGGCAATTGGTGGCGGAGCTCGAGGGGGTGGCGTCCGACATCGAATATGTCGTGGTGCCGCCGCTCTGTCCGCTGGTGGGATCGCCCTACGATTTTTCGCGGACCGACGACCATATCGAGCGTGCGGTCGCGAGCACCGATGCCTGGCTGGCGCGAGGCGGCCTCGAGCAGCACGGCGTCATTCCGCACGAGGCGCAGCCTCATGGTCACTGATTTGTCATTTCATTTGAATCTATTGCACTGCGAAGCCCGCCGCGGGATGGATTGATTTGCGGCATCCGGATTCGGTAGCCTCAAGGCGGGGTCCGCGTCATAACCATGGACGTGGCGCGGGCGTATCATGCCCTGTCAGACTGACGAGAGGGATGTGGTCGTGGCCAACGATAACAAGACGCAAGCTTCGCCCGAAGGGCTGATGGAAACCCTGCTGCTGCCGTTCTCGCCGCGTTTCATCGTGCTGACCATCTGCGCGGTCGTCACCGCGCTGTTGATTGGCATCGGCCTCGCCGATGGCAAGATCTTCGACATCCTGCTGATCCCGATCGCGATCTTCGGCGCTCTCACGCTGCTCGGCGTCCGCGATCTCATGCAGAAGAGTCACGCGGTGCTGCGCAACTATCCGATCTCGGCGCATATCCGTTTTCTGCTCGAAGAGATACGCCCCGAGATGCGGCAGTATTTCTTCGAGAGCGAGAAGGACGGCATGCCGTTCTCGCGCGATACCCGCTCGCTGGTCTATCAGCGCGCCAAGATGGAGCTCGACAAGCGCCCGTTCGGCACCCAGGAGGACGTCTACCGCGAGGGCTACGAGTGGATGCATCACTCGGTCTCGCCGAAGACGCACGCCGAGGAGAAGTTTCGCGTCACCATTGGCGGCCCCGATTGCGCAAAGCCATATTCGGCATCGGTGTTCAACATCTCCGCGATGAGCTTCGGCGCGCTCAGCCCGAACGCCGTGCGCGCGCTCAATGCCGGCGCCAGGAAGGGCGGCTTCGCGCATGACACCGGCGAGGGCGGCTTCAGCCCCTACCATCGCGAGATGGGCGGCGACATCATCTGGGAGATCGGCTCCGGCTATTTCGGTTGCCGTCATCTCGACGGCACGTTCGATCCCGAGGCGTTCGCGCGCGTCGCGAGCCAGGACCAGATCAAGATGGTCGAGCTCAAGATCAGCCAGGGCGCCAAGCCCGGCCATGGCGGCGTGCTGCCGGCTGCGAAGGTGTCGGAGGAGATCTCAAAAATCCGCGGCGTCACGATGGGCGAGGACTGCATCTCGCCGGCCTCGCACCGCGCCTTCTCCACGCCGGTTGGCATGATGCAGTTCATCGCCGAGATGCGACGCTTGTCCGGCGGCAAGCCGGCCGGCTTCAAGCTGTGCATCGGCCACCCCTGGGAATTCCTCGCGATCTGCAAGGCGATGCTGGAGACCGGCATCTATCCTGATTTCATCGTCGTCGACGGCAATGAAGGTGGCACCGGCGCCGCGCCGCTGGAGTTCATGGACCATCTGGGCATGCCGATGCGCGAGGGCGTCAATTTCGTCCACAACGCGCTGGTCGGCATCAATGCGCGCGACCGCATCAGGATCGGCGCGTCCGGCAAGATCGCGACCGCCTTCGACATGGCGCGGGCGATGGCGATTGGCGCCGACTATTGCAACTCGGCGCGCGGCTTCATGTTCTCGCTCGGCTGCATCCAGTCGCTGAGCTGCCACACCGACCGCTGCCCGACCGGGGTTGCGACCCAGGACCCGACGCGTGCGCGTGCGCTCTACGTGCCGCTCAAGATCGACCGCGTGCATAATTATCACCACGCCACGCTGCACTCGCTCACCGAGCTGATCGCCGCGGCCGGTCTCGAACATCCGCAGCAGCTGCGCCCGATCCACTTCAGCCAGCGGACATCGACCACCCAGGTGCGATCCTTTGCGCAGCTCTATCCGTCGCTGCGTCCGGGCGAGCTGCTCGAAGGCACCGAAGATCCGCGCTTCCGTGAAGCCTGGCAGATGGCGCGGGCGGAGACGTTCCAGCCGGCGCCGTAGGGGCCACCGCATGATCCGCCGGATCCTGCGGCGGTGAAAATTCATCGGGGATTGTGGTTGTGTTTTAACGTCTGTGTCAGCTTGGGGTGTAAATTGGCCCCATGGACGAGCGACGCGACAAAACCAGGCACCGCGTGCTGAAAGCCGGAACCATCGAGTTCGGCGGCGGCGCGATCGACTGCACCATCCGCAATTTCTCCGATACGGGTGCCGCGCTCGATGTCACCAGTCCGGTCGGTATCCCGGAGCGCTTCACCCTGGTCATCCAGGCCGACGGAACGCATCTCGCCTGCACGGTCGTCCGGCGCAAGGAGAAGCGGATCGGCGTGCGGTTCGGGTGAGCGGTCTGCGTTTGATCGGCGCGCGCTTAGGGCGCGCTTGTCCGGGACGACGGGTGGAGGGTTGGGTGCGCAATCACCCCGTCTCGACCTCACTCAACCGGCCCGCCAGAATCTTGTCGATCCTGCGTCCGTCGAGATCGACCACCTCGATATGCCAGCCGGCGAAGTCGAAGGCATCGCCGACATTGGGCAGCACGTTGAACTGTTGCAGCACCAGGCCCGCCACCGTGTTGTAGCGGTGCGGCGGCAGCTCGACGCCGAGCAACTCGCCGAACTCGTCGACCGGCATCCAGCCGGAGACCAGCAGCGAGCCGTCATCGCGCCTGACATAGGCCGGCTCCGGCGGTCCCTCCTCGGAATGGAAGGCGCCGACGATCGATTCCAGAATGTCAGCCGTCGTCACGATGCCCTCGAAGGCGCCGTATTCGTCGTAGACCAGGCCGACATGAACCGGAGCGGCTTTCAGGATCGCCAGCACGTCGCGGGCGTCGGCTGATGCCGGAATGCCGGGCGCCTCGCGCACCAGCGCTCGCAGATCCGGCGTGCGCTCGTTCATGTAGGCGACCAGCAGGTCTTTGGCCTGGAGCACGCCGATCGGCTTGTCGCGATCGCCGTCCGAGACGGGAAAGCGCGAATGCGGGCTCTTCGCGATGATCGCTTGAATGGCCTCCGGCGCATCGTTCAGATCGATCTCGTTGACCTCCGTGCGCGGCGTCATGATCGCGCCGACCGGCCGGTCGCCGAGCCGCATGACGCCCGCGATCATCTCTTTTTCGCCCGACTCCAGCACGCCCGCGTTCTCGGCTTCGCTGACGAGGTGATGGATCTCGTCCTCCGAGACCTTCTCCTCGGCCTTGCCGCCGCGGCCGAGCAGCGTGAGGATCAGCTTGCCGGAGAGATCGAGCAGGAAGACGAGCGGCAGCGAGATCCGCGCCAGAACGTGCATCGCGGGCGCGACCTTGACCGCGATGCTCTCGGGGTCGCGCAGCGCCACCTGCTTCGGCACCAGCTCGCCGACGATCAGGGTGGTGTAGGTGATGAGCGTGACGACGATGCCGACGCCGACGATGTCGGCAATCCCTGAGGACAGGCCGAGCTCGACCAGCCATTGCGTCAGCCGCTGTCCGAGCGTCGCGCCGGAGAACGCGCCCGAGAGCACGCCGACCAGCGTGATGCCGATCTGCACCGTCGAGAGGAACTTTCCGGGATCGGCCGCCAGCGTCAGCGCCCGCTCGGCGCCGCGCACCCCCTTGGCCGCGAGCAGCGACAGCCGGGCCGGGCGGGACGAGACCACCGCCAGCTCGGACATGGATAACAGGCCGTTAATGACGATCAGGACGACGACGATGATGATTTCGACGGACAACATTGTGCGCAAAGAGAAGGGATACTTGACCCGGCGAACGCCGGACCAAGCCCCTTATATATGAACTCGATGCACAATTTGTCCGGTTCCCGACCAAATTGCCGCAGGCGGGATCAAGCGCTCTCGCCCGGGTTTTCGAGGCTGAACGTCTCCGACTGCTCGTCATATGCGAGCAGCTCGCCATAACGTCCCCAGGACACCACGGTCCTGAGCGTCTCGTCCGCATAGTCCTCGGACATGTAGTCCTCGAGCTCGTTGCGGAACCGTGCCGCGGGGGCGGTATGGGAGGGACGTTCGTCGAGCACGCGGCGAATCAATCCCATCACCGGCACGTAAGTGACGAGATGTTCGGCGAACAGCTTCTTGCGTGCGTCGGTTTCGAGATGGGCAAAACGCTTGCCCGTGTCGGTGAGCATCAGGTCGCCTTCGCTCAGCTGGGCGAATCGCAGCAGTTGCAGGGACTCACCGAGGTGGAGGATCTCGTCGGCCTCGAGCTGGAGCTGGCTTGCGAGCACGGGCAGGTCGGCGTGTCCGTGATAGGGCGGCCCCGCCAGCGTCTCGATCAGGCCCGACAGCACGTTGGACGATACGTGGTGCAGGGTCATGCCGACACCGGAGCCCAGGATGCCTTCGACGGGGGGCGCCTTCGGTTCGGCGCGTTGGGTCATGCGCGCGTAGATGTTGTCGACGAGCTGCCGGAAATGGGGGTCGAGCCGGTTGCGCGGATGCGGCATGTCGACCTTGATCTCGGCGGCGACACGCCCTGGATTGGATGAGAACACCAGGATGCGATCGCACATCAGGACCGCCTCCTCGATATTGTGCGTCACCATCAGGATCGATTTGATCGGCAACCGGCCCTCGATCCAGAGGTCGATCAGGTCCGTGCGCAGCGTCTCGGCCGTGAGGACGTCGAGTGCCGAGAACGGCTCGTCCATCAGCAGGAGGTCGGGATGCACCACCAGCGCGCGGGCGAAGCCGACGCGCTGGCGCATGCCTCCCGACAGTTCCTTCGGGAAGGCGGACTCAAACCCGTCAAGGCCGATCAGGTCGATCGCAGCAAGAGCGCGCTTGTGGCGCTCGGTGGCATCGACGCCCAGCGCTTCGAGCCCGAGCTCGACGTTCTGGAGCACGGTCAACCAGGGAAACAACGCGAATGACTGGAACACCATGGCGACGCCGTTCGGCGGCCCGACGATGATCTCGCCGCGACAGGTCGCCTGTCCCGCAGACGGGCTGACCAGACCGGCGATGATCCGCAGCAAGGTGGACTTGCCGGAGCCGGAGCGGCCGAGCAGGCCGACGATCTCGCCCGAGCGGATCGTCAGGTCGACCTTGTCCAGCACCAGGAGCTGTTCGCCGCTGCCTTTCGGGAAGGATCGGCAGACACCGCGGATGTCGATGAGCGCAGAGGGTTGATCGAGCATGATGGTCTCCTCGTCAGCCGAGCCGCAGGCGACGCTCGCCGAAGGCATAGAGCGGCCGCCAGACCAGACGATTGAACAACGTCACCAGAATGCACATCGTGGCAATTCCGAGCACGACGCGCGGGAAGTCACCGGCTTCCGTGGCGGAAGCAATATAGGCACCGAGCCCGGTGGCCTTCAGATGCGTGTCGCCCCAGCTTGCGACCTCCGCGACGATCGACGCATTCCAGGAGCCGCCGGACGCGGTGATCGCGCCGGTGATGTAATAAGGAAAGACGCCGGGCAGTATCACCTTGAACCACCATCGCCATCCCCCGAGATGGAAGCTGCCGGCGGCTTCGCGCAGATCGGTCGGAAAGGCGCTCGCGCCCGCGATCACGTTGAACAGGATGTACCACTGCGTGCCCAGGATCATCAGCGGGCTCAGCCAGATGTCTGGATTGAGCTTGAAGCTGACAATGGCGACGACAAAGACGGGGAAGGCGAGATTGGCCGGGAAGGCCGCCAGAAACTGGGCCAGCGGCTGGATTCGTTCGGCGAGCTTCGGGCGAAGCCCGATCCACACGCCAACCGGCACCCAGATCAGTGTGGCGAGGGTGATCAGGATGGCGACGCGCAACAACGTGATGAGCCCGTCCCTGATGACGACGAGAACGTCGGACATTCCGAGACTGGCCGAGAGATAGCGATAGGTCAGCCAGGCGGCATATGCCGTGCCGGCGAGGATCAATGCGATCCAGACCGTATCGACGAGGCGTGACGTCTGGTCTTTACCTGGTGCCGCGGGCGGCAGCTTTGGCAGCGGAATGCGCAAGTTCGAGATCGCGCGGTTCAGCGCCGCGAAAGGAAGGGTCAGCGCACGCAGCGCCCGAGTCCGGCGGAACAGGTCGAGCATCCAGGAGGCCGGCGCCTCGCCTGAGGCGGTCTGCTCGAAGCGGAATTTGTCGGCCCAGGCGACGATGGGGCGGAACAGCAGCTGATCATAGGCGATGATCACGAGCAGCATCGCCAGCATGGCGTAGAGGATCGCCGGCAAATCCTGCTGCTGAATTGCCATCGCGACATAGGAGCCGATGCCCGGCAGCGTCACCGTGGTGTTGCCGACCGTGATCGCCTCCGAGGCCACCACGAAGAACCAGCCGCCCGACATCGACATCATCGCGTTCCAGATCAGGCCGGGCATCGCGAAGGGGACGTCGAGGCGCCAGAAGCGCTGCCAGCCGGACAAATGGAAGCTTTGCGTGGCCTCTTCCAGATCCTTCGGAACGTTGCGGATCGACTGGTACAGGCTGAACGTCATGTTCCAGGCCTGGCTGGTGAAGATCGCGAACACCGAGGCGAGCTCGGCGCCGAGCACCTGCCCCGGAAACAAATTCATGAAGAACACGACGGTGAAGGTGAGGAAGCCCAGGATCGGGACGGATTGCAAAATATCCAGCAGCGGGATCATCACCAATTCGGCTCGCCGGCTCTTGGCTGCGATCGCCGCGTAGATGAAGGTGAAGACCGTCGAACAGACGATGGCGAGCAGCATCCGCAAGACGGTGCGCAAGGCATAAAGCGGAAGGTTTGCCGGATCGAGCGTGACCGGTGCGCGCTCGAGCTCGGACAGCGGCGCCGTGGTCTGCTCGCCGCCATAGACGATCAGGACCATGGCGCCGATCACGAGGATCAGCGCCGCGACATCCCAGACATTGGGGAGTAGCGCCCGGCCGATCGCGGCCGTGCGGATATCTCTCGGCTTCATAGGCCCGCCCTTGGGCTGGAATTTTGGGCTAGAACTCTGCGTGCAGGCGGCCCGAGAAGATCGAGACCGGCCCGCGGTCGGCGTTATAGGCCGGGTTTGTGATCAATTGATAGTCCGCGGTCAGCGTGACGTTCTTGTTCACCGAATAGGCATAGTAGGCCTCAAGGATGCGCTCCTTGCGGTAGTTGAGAGCGCCGTCGCCGATGAGAACACCGAGGCCGCCGGCGGCCAGGAAGTCGCGATAATCCTGCGAGATGGCATTGACCGCGCCGCCGATGCCGACGACGTCGTCAGGCCGGCCCCATTTCGTGCCCTTGATCGACAGTCCGCCGGCCAGGCTGCTGTTGATGTCGGTGAAGGCGAGTGTTTCGGTCTTGCCGTCGTTCCAGCTCCAGCGGCCGAACAGCCCGATATCTTCTGTGATCGCCTGCTCGAGGTTGACGACGTAGCCGACCTTGAGGCGGCCGCGGCGGGTCTGCGCGATGTCGAGATTGAGCGCAGGATTGTCCAGCGTCTCGCGGAAGCTGCCCATGTTGGCGCTGTCGACCCAGCCCATGGTCCTGAGCTTGCCAGGTTGGCCGAGCAGCGAGAACCGCGTCTCCAGCTCGATCGCGTACTGACCGCGTTCCCCGACCCTGGTGTCGAAATGATTCGAATTGGACTCCGCGACCATCAGGAAATAGCCGCCGCGCAGCGCCCATTGCTTCTGGTTGAGCTCGGCGGTGACGCCATAGGTGAGACCGACCTTGTCGGCGGAATAGTCGAAGGCGCCCGGCGCCCACAGCGACCAGTTCATGAAATCCTTGCGGGTGTCCTTGGCAAAGGCATTGCCGTCGAACACGTCGATCACCGCGAACTTGCCGGCCTGCACCGTGAGCCTGGACACGTCGACCTTTTGCCCAAGCTGCAACTGGCCGCTCGCGAGCTCTTCCTGCTCGCCGCCAAAGCCGAACGTCTGGCGCACGAACAGCCGCGAGGTGTTGTAATGCGGATAGGGGAAGTTCGATTTCTGCGCTTCGCCGTTGGGAAAGCCTGCCGCGCCCACCGTGTCGTTCAGTCCAAATCCCTGGAGCAGTTCGGGATTGTAATAGACCTCGCCGCCGTCCCACAGCCGCGCGTTCAGGAACAGGCTGTTGCTCCAGGTCGCCTTGGCCTGGGTTGAAGGCGAGAGCGAGTTTGTTCCGCTGTAGAGAGCGGGGAACGACGGATAGCCTTGCGGCAGATAAGTGCTCTGACCGTGAATCTCCCAGCGATCCGATTCCGTGTCGATCAGGGAGCTCTTCGGATTGTAGCTCGGCATGCCCGGCCAATCGATCTTGCGGTTGAGCCCGAGCCTGATCGACTGGAAGTCGAGCGACGAGGAGGTGTATTGGGCCCCCGTGGAGAAGGCGACGTTGGCGCCGTCGAAGCGGCTATAGAGATATTCGAGCCGTGCGCTCCAATGCGGCGCGAAGCCGTATTCGATGCCGGCACCCGCGATCCAGCCGGGCCGCGTGTTCAGGATTTTCGGGACGTCGCCCGCGGCCGGCGTGTCGAAATAGCGCTCGCCCATCCACGCAAAGCCGCCGGTGGCATAGACGAGCCATGGACCGCTGGTGTAGCCGACGCGGCCGCGCAGGCTGGCGGTGTAGTCCCACTGCTGGATGACCGTGTTGGCAGGTGTCGCGAGGAAGGAAACGATCGAGTTGGAGGTGATGTAATTGGGAAACGAAAAATCGCCTTCGACGCCGACGAGCCAGCCGGAGTTGAGCCGGTAGTTGTAGCCGGCCTGCACGCCGCCGATCATGCCGCTGAAGACGCCGCTGCCGTTGATCGCGGTGCCGTCGTTCAGCGCGAAGCTGGACGAGCCACGGCTGTAGCCGGCATGCGCGCCGATATAGAGGCCGGTCCAGTCATAGACCGCTTTCAGCGCCGGCGCCTTCAGCGGCAGATCGGCCGCGTGTACGGCGGCGGGAAAAGCCAGCACGCCCGAGGCAATCGCCGCGGCCGTTCGCAAATACCGGTGCCGGTGACCTCTCAACTTCAAAACGCACGCCCCCAAACGCGAATGTGTCCTATTCGCCGCGATATCCCTGCAGATTCGCGGCGACCCTGTCACGAAGTCTTGGTTGTTCACGCGATCGGACCAGACGATCCCGATTCGACGCGATTTCTTCCCAAGCCCCTGTGCTTGTTACAAACCTTATTGCGATTAATTCGCAATAGCAACTGGCACGGATTGCCGCAGGGGATGGTTCGCACTCTTGTGTGACGGAGCTGCAACAAATTCTCAGGTCCAAAATGAATGACCCGCCCGGGGGGACAGCCGGGCGGGTCGGGGGCACGACACGGGGTGGATGAGGCGCCCGTGTCGAACGCGGGATCCACGTGAGATCGGCCTCAGGTACTCAAATCAGTAGCAAGTACGAACGCGGCCGACGTACTGGCCGAAGGCGTTGTACTGGGCGACCCAGCCGCAGCGGTGATAGCCGTAGTAATAGGGGTCGTTGCTGGCGGCGATCGCGGAGCCGACGACGGCGGCGGTGGCGATGCCGGCACCCACACCCCAGACCCAGCCGGGCTGCTTGGCTTCGGCCGAAGAGGTGGTGGACACGATGCTGCCGGTGACGGCGAGGGCAGCGAGTGCGACGGCGGCAATCCTGGTCTTGATCGACATGTGAAACTCCATCCGGGTTGAGGCGGTCCGTTGTGGCCCGCGTGCCCAGTTGGACGGAGGCTTGCCGCGTCCGGTTCGAATCCAGCAAAAGTGAGCGTGCAGATCGGCTGTTTCCCGAATGATTCCAGTCGGATGCGAGCTAGCCGAGAGGCCCTTTGGCGAGCCTCTTCACGTCGAAGTTATCGACCTCGGCCAGCAGCTCGCAAAAGGCGCGCGCACCCTGATCGACGAGCTGCACACCCTTCTCGGGGACAGCCAGCGTCGCATTGCCGATCGCGCCGCTCGTGTGGAGATCCTGCGCCTGCCAGGCGAACGGTGCGGGCCGCTGCGTCGACAGCCAGCGATACTGCTTTTCCATGGCGATGCTGCTCGCGGGAAAATCCGCGATCGCATCCTTGCGCACCTGATCGGGATAGCGCGCCAGCATGATCGAGGTCTCGACCGCGCCGCCATGGATGCCGTGGCGCACTTCATCCGCCGGGAACAGTTTCTCCGCGCCCGACAGCCGCGACCACGACGTCGTCACCACAAAGAGCTTGCGATGCGCGCGAAGATCCTGCGCGACCAGCATCATTGCCGCGCTGTTGCCGCCATGGCTGGTGATGATGACGAGCTTCTTCAAGCCGCGCCGCGCGACGTCCTCGCCGATTGCGGTCCATCGCTTCAGCGCCACCTCGGTCGGCAGCGTCTGCGTGCCCGGAAAGTCGATATGCTCGGTGGAAATCCCGACCGGTTCAACGGGCAGGAACGTCGCCGGAACATTTGCGGGCAACAGCTCGCGCACGCGCGCGAGATACGCGTCCGCGATCAGCACGTCGGTCTCGAGCGGCAGATGCGGGCCGTGCTGCTCGGTCGCCGCCAGCGGCAGCACCGCGATCCGGCGCGACACGTCTGCAAGGCTCCCATCGGCCCAGTTGATGTCGATCCAGTCGCGGGACGGCGTCATCGTGGTTTCTTTGCCCGAATTTGTCGCGTATTTTGGGGTTATCAGGGGACGCGGGCCTGGCCGGCTCGCGTCCCCGAACTTCATGCGGTTCTATCGCGTTGCCCTCACATCGGCCAGCCACGATCGACGGAGTGCCATCATGACCCCCTCTCATCTGCGGCGAGCGTTAACGGCGAGCTTGATGGCCGCTTTCGTCTCTCTCGCGCCGGTGCGTGCAGAGACGCTGGACAAGGTCACCTTCGGCACGAACTGGGTCGCCGAGGCGGAGCATGGCGGTTTCTTCCAGGCGGTCGCCGACGGCACCTACAAGAAATACGGGCTCGACGTCACCATCGTTCCCGGCGGTCCGAACGAGAACAACCGGATGCTGCTGATCGCCGGCAAGATCGATTTCTTCATGGCCGCGAACACGCTGATGTCGTTCGACGCGGTGGCGAATAACGTCCCCGTCGTCACCATCGCAGCGGTCTTCCAGAAGGATCCGCAGGTGATGCTGACGCAGCCGGACGCCAAGGTCGCCAAGATCGAGGATCTCAAGCCGCTGACTTTGTTCGTCTCCAAGGAGGGCATGACCAGCTACTTCCAGTGGCTGAAGTCCGAATACGGCTTCAACGAGAAGAACGTCCGTCCCTACAATTTCAATCCGCAGCCCTTCATCGCCAACCCCAAGAGCGCGATGCAGGGCTACGTCACCTCCGAACCCTTCGCGGTCGAGAAGGCCGCCGGCTTCAAGCCGAATGTGCTGCTGCTCGCCGATTACGGCTTCAACACCTATTCGACCCTGATCGAGACCCGCCGCGACATGGTCGAGAAGAAGCCGGACCTGGTGCAGCGCTTCGTCGATGCCTCCATGGTCGGCTGGTACAATTACATCTACCGCGACAATTCCGCGGGCAATGCCATGATCAAGAAGCTCAACCCGGAGATGACCGACGAGCTGCTCGCCTATTCCGTCGCCAAGATGAAGGAATACGGCATCGTCGATTCCGGCGAGTCCTTGAAGAACGGCATCGGCGCGATGAGCGACGAGCGCTACACGTCCTTCTTCAACAAGATGGTGAAGGCCGGCGTCGTGAAGGCGGATCTCGACTTCCGCAAGTCCTATACGCTGCGCTTCGTCAACAAGGGCGTCGGCGTCGAGCTGCGCCCGAGCAAGCCGTAGCGCAAGGTCCATGTCATCCGTCAAAAGCTCGTCCGGGGTCGAGGCCGGACTGACGGCTCTCGCCGTCAGCCTGCGCGGCGTGACGAAGGCGTATGACAATGGCGTCATGGCGCTCGGCCCGCTCGACCTTGCCGTTCGCAAGGGCGAGTTCATCTCGCTGTTGGGCCCGTCCGGTTGCGGCAAGTCCACTGCGCTGCGCCTGATCGCAGAGCTCAGCGCGCCATCGTCCGGCATCGTGCGGGTGGCGCGCCACGAGGGCGATGTGCTGCCGGGGCATGGCATCGGCTTCGTGTTCCAGGAGCCGACGCTGATGCCCTGGACCAGCGTGCGCGAGAATGTGCGGCTGCCCTTGAGGCTCGCAGGCGTTCCGAAGGCGGAGGCGCGCGCGCGGGCAGATGAGGCATTGGCCAGCGTGGGTCTTGCCGATTTCGCCGATGCTTTCCCACGCGAGCTCTCCGGCGGCATGAAGATGCGAGTGTCGCTGGCGCGTGCGCTCGTCACCGACCCTGATATCCTCCTGATGGATGAGCCGTTCGCCGCGCTCGACGAGATCACGCGCTTTCGCCTCAACAACGACCTGCTCGCGCTGTGGCGAGCCCTGGGCAAGACCGTCATCTTCGTCACCCATTCGGTGTTCGAATCCGTCTACCTGTCGCAGCGGGTCGTGGTCATGACCGCGCGGCCCGGCCGCATCCAGGCCGATATCCGCATCGAGACGGTCGAGCCGCGCGGTGAGGAGTTTCGGACCTCGGCCGCCTATTCCAATTATTGCCGGAAAGTGTCGGCCGCGCTGGCGCCGTCCTATTCGGGAAAATCGATGCTATGAACGCGCAAGCTACCGTCACCGCAAAACCATCCGGCGCGCAACGCGCGATGCGCTTCGTGCTTCCCGTCATCGTGTTCGCAGCCGGACTCGCGGCCTGGGAACTGGTCGTCCGCATCAAGGACATCCCGCCTTACGTTCTGCCAGCACCCTCCGTCATCTTCCTGACCTTGATCAAGGACTGGGCGGTGCTGTCACAATCGCTCGCGACCACGCTGCTGACCACGCTCGAAGGTTTTGTCGCCGCCAGCATCGGCGGCATCGCGCTGGCGCTGCTGTTCAACCAGTCGAAATGGGTGGAATATTCGCTATTCCCCTATGCAATCGTCCTCCAGGTGACTCCTGTCATCGCGATTGCACCGCTGCTCCTGATCTATCTGGAGCAGCAGACCGCGGTCGTCGTCTGCGCCTTCATCGTTGCCTTTTTCCCGGTGCTGTCCAACACCACGCTCGGGCTGAATTCGGTCGATCGCAACCTTGCCGGCCTGTTCCAGCTCTATGGCGCCTCGCCGCCGCAAACCCTGCGCTTCCTGAAGCTGCCGGCGGCGCTGCCCTATATCCTCGGGGGCCTGCGCATTGCCGGCGGCCTGTCGCTGATTGGCGCGGTCGTGGCTGAGATTGCGGCCGGAACGGCCGGCGCAGGCTCCGGACTCGCCTACAGGATCGCCGAATCCGGCTATCGATTGAACATACCCCGCATGTTCGCAGCGCTGCTGCTGTTGTCGCTGGCCGGGATTGTCATCTATGGGGTGCTGGCGCTAGTTTCCCACCTCGTTTTACGGCGCTGGCACGAGAGCGCGCTTGGAAAGGAAAACTGATGACTACCGGTTCGATTTCGTCCGAAAAGATCGACCTTCTGATCTATGGGCCGGTGCGGCCAATTCTCGACAACGGCTTTTCCGATCATTTCGTCGTGCACAAGGCGGAGACCCGGGGCGATCTCGAGCGGCTGACACCGGCGATCCGCGAAAAAATCCGCGGCGTGGCGGTGACCTATCACACCGTGCGTGCCGACAGGGACTCGCTGTCGCAATTGCCCAAGATCGAGATGGTGGCGAGCTTCGGCGTCGGCTACGACCACGTCGACGCCAAATACGCGGCCGAGCACAACATCATCGTCACCAACACGCCCGACGTGCTGACCGAGGAGGTCGCCGACGTCGCGATGGGTCTTCTGATCTCCACCGTGCGTGAGTTCATCAAGGCCGACCGCTACGTCCGCTCCGGCCTCTGGCAGACGCAGAACTATCCGCTCAGCGTCGGCTCGCTGCGCGACCGCAAGGTCGGCATCGTCGGCATGGGCCGGATCGGCCAGGCCATCGCGCGCCGGCTCGATGCCTCGCTGGTGCCGGTGGTCTACCACTCCCGCAATCCGTCGAAGGACGTCTCCTACAAGCACTATCCCGATCTGATCGAGATGGCGAAGGCGGTGGACACGCTGATGGTGATCGTGCCCGGCGGCGCCTCGACCAACAAGATGATCAATGCCGAGGTGCTGAAGGCGCTCGGTCCGCGCGGCGTGCTGGTCAACGTGGCGCGCGGCTCGGTGGTCGACGAGGCGGCGCTGGTCCAGGCGCTGAAATCAGGCACCATCCTCGCCGCCGGTCTCGACGTGTTCGCGGCCGAGCCGAGCGTACCGGACGAGCTCAAGACCATGCAGAACGTCGTGCTGCTGCCGCATATCGGCTCGGCGTCGGTGGTGACGCGCAACGCGATGGATCAGCTCGTGGTCGACAACCTCAAGTCCTGGTTCGCCGGCAAGGCGCCGTTGACGCCGGTTGCGGAAACGCCGTTCAAGGGGCGCTGATGAGAGGTCTTCGGGTCGTTGCATTCGCCGTCGCGGCCTGCGTGGCCGCGATCGGCATCGCGCATGCGCAGGATGCGACGACCCTGAAGAAGACGATGCCCGGGCAGTGGGAGCTCTCGACCACCGAGCGCAGCAAGACCTGCGTCGTCACGATGAAGGGCGATGCCGCGGCGCAGGGTTTCAAGCTGGAGCTGGAGCCGGCCTGCAAGACCACGCTGCCCTTTACGAAGGATATCGTTGCCTGGAGCGTCAGGGGCCTCGACATCGTTCGTTTGCAGGACGCGACCGGTGAAGCCGTGATCGACTTCACCGAGGTCGAGGCCGGCATCTTCGAAGGCCTGCGGCAGGGCGAGGGCGTCTACATCCTCCAGGATCTCGCCGCCGCCCGCTCGATGGCCAAGTCGATGGACCAGATGATCGGCGACTGGTCGATGGTGCGCGGCAACGGCCAGCCGGTGTGCGGGCTGACGCTGACCAACACGGAAGCCGGCCCGGACAATTTCCAGGTCTTCGTCAAGCCGAAATGCGATCCGGCGATCGCTCAGTTCAATCCGGCGCAATGGCGGCTCGAGCGCGGCCAGATCGTCCTGATGTCGAAATCAGGCGAGGCCTGGCAGTTCGAGGCCGATGACAACGCGCAATGGCGGCGCGTCCCCGATACCGCCGATCCCCTGATCATGCTGCGGCAATAAATCTTCCGGTCGATGTCGATTTAGCCAAGGCTCAATCGTCACATCCATAGCGAGCCGGTTTGCAGCCGGAGCGGCTGCTGCTCGCCAAGGGAGTTTTTCATGCGCTTCATGTACATCGTCACCTCCAGCCAGCCGATGGCTGCCCCGAGCCCGGCGCTGATGGAGGCCATGCAGGACATATCCGAGCGGGAGATCAAGGCCGGTCGAATGATCGACAATGGCGGCCTGATGCCGCTTGCGACCGGCGCACGGGTGCGAATCGTCGACGGTGAGCTCAGCGTCATCGACGGCCCCTTCGTCGAGGCCAAGGAAGTGATCGGCGGCTATGCCATTTTCGAGCTGCGCGACAAGGCGGAAGCCGTGGCCATGGCGAAGGAATTCATGCAGCTGCACCTCGATCACATGCCGGGCTGGGAGGGGACCTGCGAATTACGGGCATTCGCCACGCCGGGCGTGGAGATCGCCTGCCAGGTCGACGCGCAGTCCAGGGTGGCTGCCCACGCCTGATGGACACCACCGCTCGTCCTGGAGCGTTTTCTCGCGAAGTGAATACCGTTTCGCGTCAAGAAAACGCGTCAAAACAAGAATCTAGAGCCCCGTTCCGATTCCATCGGAACGGAAAGGGCTCTGGTCGGCGGCGATGACGACCGCCGACATCGATCACGCGATCCGCGCCGCGATTCACGCAACCTGGCGCGTCGCGCAGCCACGGCTGATCGCCACGCTGTCGCGCATGCTGCGCGACGTGCCGCTGGCGGAGGAATTGACCCAGGACGCTCTGGTCGCAGCGCTGGAAGCGTGGCCGCACAGCGGGGTGCCGGACAATCCCGGCGCCTGGCTGGTTGCGACGGCCAAGCGCCGCGGGCTCGATCATCTGCGCCGGGCAAAGATGCTCACCCGCAAGCAGGACCTGCTGACGCACGAGCTGATGCAGGAGCAGGACGCGATGCCGGATTTCGACGCCGCCCTCGACGACGATATCGGTGACGAATGGTTGCGGCTGATCTTCACGGCCTGTCACCCGCTGCTGCCGCGGCAGGCCCGCGCGGCGCTGGCATTGCGCATGATCTGCGGCCTGACCACCGACGAGATCGCGCGCGCCTTCCTGGTCACGGAGGCAACCATCGCCCAGCGCATCGTCCGCGCCAAGCGCACGCTGTCGCGGTCGGGCCTGAGCTACGAGATCCCGGGCGGCGAGGCGCTTTCGGAGCGTCTCGCCTCGGTGCTCGAGGTCGTCTATCTCATATTCAACGAGGGCTATTCGGCCTCAGGCGGCGAGGAGTGGCTGCGGCCGCAGCTCTGCGACGAGGCTCTGCGCATGGGGCGGGTGCTGGTCGGGCTCGCGCCCCTCGAGCCCGAGGTCCACGGTCTGATGGCGCTGATGGAGCTGAATGCCGCGCGGAAGCAGGCGCGCACCGGCATCGATGGCGAGCCCATCCTGCTCATGGACCAGGACCGCAGGCTCTGGGACCGGCGCCAGATTGGTGGCGGCCTTCGCGCGCTCGATCGCGCGCGCGAGCTCGGTGGTGCCGGCCGGTTCTACACGCTGCAGGCCACGATCGTCGCGTGTCACGCGACGGCGGAGACGGCCGCTGCCACCGACTGGCGCCGCATTGCGGAACTCTATGGCCAGCTTGCGGCGCTGGTGCGCTCGCCGGTGATCGAGCTCAACCGGGCGGTCGCGCTTGGCATGGCCGAAGGGCCGCAGGCCGGTCTCGATCTCGTGGACATGATCGCTGACGAACCGGCGCTCGGGGCCTACCACCATCTCCATTCCGTCCGCGGCGACCTCCTGGAGAAGCTCGGCCGCTTCGCCGAGGCGCGATTATCGTTCGAGACCGCCGCACGTCTCGCGAACAATGCGCGCGAGCGCGTGTTGATGGAGCGGCGTGCGGCAGCTATTGCCAATGCCGACGGCTGAAGACGCAAACGGCTTTACGTCGTCGGCTTCGGCGGCGGCGCGGTGCCTTGCGCCCACTTCTCGAACTTGCCGAGCACGCCCCAGGCCGTGAGCGCCAGCGAGATCGGCATCGCGAACTGGCCGAGGCCCGGCACCGCCGATACGATCGTTCCGAGCAGTCCGGCAATACCGCCTGCATTCGGGCTCGCGGTCACCGAAGAGAGCAGCGCAGTGAGCACCGAGCCGCCGATGCCAAGTGCCGTCTTCTTGCCGTCGAGCAGCTTGCCGATGGTCTCGCCGAGCGCGCCGTTGACCTGGCCGAGCATGGGCTTGCCGTCCTTGTTGAGCAAGGTGCTGAGCAGGTCGACGACCTGCTTCAACTGATCGACGGGGGCCGGGTTGGTCGGACTGACCGGTCCTGGCACGGGCGCCGTCTTGTTGATGAGGGAGAAGAGCCGTTCGAACAGGCTGATCGGATCGTTGGTGGCGGGCAGCGTGTTGCCCGGTGTCGTCGTTCCCGGTGTTACGCCGCCGGCTGCCGGTCGCAGCAACTGTGCGAGGTCTTCCAGCCGCTTCAGGACCTTGGAAATATCGCCACTCGGCAGGGAGCCTCCCGCCTGCGTTGCACGCGTGAGCGCCGCGACCGTGGCCCCGTCGAGAAGCCCGGTATCCCTCAGGCCGTTCTGCTGCTGAAATTGCGAGACCGCGGCCCCGGTCTTCGGTCCACTGATGCCGTCCTCGACGAGCGGCGGATTGGCGCCGAGCTTGTTGAGCGCCTGCTGCATCAGAACAATCGTCGACGCGGCATCGTCCTCGGGCTCGGTGCGGCCGGCGAATTGCGGGCTACCGTCGAGGGTGATCGAGGAATCGAGCGACATCATCGCATGCAAGATCACCGCCGTGCCGAGCTGGGAATCGACGTGGTTCGAGTCGAACACGTGGTCGCGGACGAATTTGCCGGCCCTCGCCTCGGGCGGGCCGTACAGCGTCGAACCGCCATAGAGGTAGGGCGAATTGCAGCCCTTCGAGTGATAGCCGAAGCCGTTGAACGCCTCGAGCCGGAACAGCATCCGCGCGATGCCCCAGTCGTGGGCGCCGATGAAGTTCTCGATTCTGAACGCGTCCACGGCGCCGTCCACGAACGTGGTAAAGGGGCCGCGCCCCTTCGGAACGATGCTCGTCACGCGATGAAGCGTTTCGCCGTTGCCGAGATAGGTGTCGAAATCGAAGTTGGATTCGCGGTAGTGGCACAGCGCGGCAAAATACCAGGGGACTCCGGTCAGCCGCTCGATCTGCTGATAGGTCGCCTTGCCGTTGATCGCCTTGCGCGCGACTCCATTCGCGTCGGCGAGGCGGGAAGGCCGGATCTCGAGATTGGACCAATTCCGCTCGTACTCGCTTTTCAGATTCTCGAATGAGACCATCTTCCGCTCCCGAAAATTGATGAATTATCGAAATTTCGTGCAAGTCAGATATGGACGAGGCGCCGTGATAGGGGTGTGACTCCAACGGGATCTCCGGCAAATGTGGCAGGTTGCCGGCCCGGCGCATGTGAAATGGCTTACAGCCTGGGCGGGAAAATGTGCCGCAGGACGGGACCCGCGCCTTCGCCGGCGGCGCGACCCGCCAGTGGGGGAACCGGCAAGGTCGTTCGTCCGTTAGCATTTTAGATGATGCGGTAGGGAGCCCTGCATGGCCAAGCGCGTCCTCGCGATCGGCATCGAACCCGGCAGTGCGGATTACAGCGCATTCCGCAGCTCACGCCGGAGCTCGTGCGCCATTACATCGAAGCGCAATTGCTGCGCCTGCGTGATCTCGGCTACGAGGTCACGAGCTGCCTGATCGATCTCGACGCGACCGCCGAAGCCGGCGTCACGGCCGCACTGCGCGACGAGCGCTTCGACTGCATCGTGATCGGCGCGGGGCTGCGCGAGCCGAAAGAGCGCCCGCTGCTGTTCGAGAAGGTGCTCAACCTCGTCCATCAACTGGCGCCTGACGCCGCGATCTGCTTCAACTTCACGCCGGCCGACACCGCCGAGGCCGTGCAGCGCTGGATCTATCCCTGACGTCCGATTGGCCGGCCTGTGCGTCGCTCGCGGCATGGTTTGAGCCGTCTTCGCGCTGCGCCTCCGGCGCCATCGCGTAGGCGTCGCGAGCCGCGCTGCCGGCTATTTGTCTGGTCCGAATCCGCTTCCGGCGCTATGACTGGCTCATCACAGGGAGGGCGAGCATGCTTCGAGGTCTTCGCATTGGAAGTTTTGGAATCGCGGCATGTCTGACGGTCGCGATGGCGATGCCGGCGCATGAGGCTGCAGCCCAGGATGCCATCGGCGGTGCGATCATCGGCGGTGTCGGCGGGGCGATCCTCGGTGGTGCGCTCGGCGGAGGCCGCGGCGCCGCAATCGGCGCCGTCGTCGGTGCCGGCACGGGCGCTGCGATCGCTTCCGAGGGCGAGCGCCGCCGCTCCGGTTACTACGCCTATCAGCGCGGCTGTTATGTGCAGCGTCCCGACGGCTATTACGTCCGGGTCAGCCAACGCTATTGCTATTGATCGATCAACCGCCGGCGCCCACAGGATTGACGGCGCCCGGCAGTAGATTGGACGCGGAGGGGTGAGTATCGGCCGGCGAGCCGCTCTCCCGAGCTGGTGGTTCGCATGAGCATCCGATCTCGCATATGCCGGTGGCTGATCGCCGCGATCGTGGCCGGCGATCTCGTCGGAGCCGGGGCTGCCCGGGCGCAACAGATTCCAGCCGACGAACCCGCGTTTACGGCTTTCGTGGCCGAGCGTATCCGCGCCGAGATTCGTGACACCCCGGTCGTGATCAAGGGACCGCTGACGCTGTCGGTCGGTCCACTGCAAACCAACATCGACCGCATCTACGCCTTCTGCAAGGCCAATACGGGCGGCTGCGCCAGGGAGATCGGCGCCTATGTCAGCGGCGTCAAGGCAACGGCGAGCAGCCGGAACGATCCGCCGACCCGAGCAGCCCTTCGCGTGGTCGTGCGCTCGGCTGACTACATGCGGCAGGCGCTTCGGGAGGTCGATGCGCGCGGCCCGGCGCAGACGCGGCCCCTGGCAGAGGGGCTGGTGATCGTCCCGGTGCTGGACTCGCCGCGGGCGGTCAAGGTGTTCAACGACAAGGATCGTGCCGCGCTCGGCTTGACGCAGGACCAGGTCTTCGACATCGCCATCGCCAATCTGCGCAGCAGCGTGAAGCCGCTCACGACCGTTGCAAAAGCGGTCCCATCAGGACAGTTTGGCACGCTGACGGGGGACTATTATCAGACCAGCCGGCTCGCGCTGATCGACAGCTGGGCGCCGCTCGCGCAGGCCCAGGGCGGTGTCCTGATCGTCGCGGCGCCGTCGGCCGATCTCGTGCTCTATGCAAGCGAAGACGGCAGTGCCGCGATCGACGCGCTGCGGACGCTGGCCCGGAACATGATGGCGCGCGCCCCGAAGCCGCTGTCCGGCACGCTGCTGCGCTGGACGCCGAAGGGATGGCAACTCGTCCGGTGAGATGCCCTCTCGGGCGGCCGCTCTGCTCAACTCTTGCCGGGGTCTGCCGGCATGATCTGGAGCAGCGGCTCCGGCTGGATCGAGATCTGGCCGGCGAACGGCCGGTCATGCGCGGCGATGAGCAGCACGGAGGTGGCGACGCCGGTGGCGAACAGGCCCATCGCGATTGCCGATCCCAGCCGGTTGTCGCAATGAACGAGGCCGATCACCAGCAGCGCGCAGGCCGCCTGGAGGTACAGGCACCACCATTTGACCGGGTTCACTGCGGCGAGGCTGACGATGATCCGCTGCCGCCGCGCGTCCAGCGCCTGCTCCAGCGCGGCGATGAGCTCGCGCTGCACATTCGCCTGCCCGGGGCCTTGCGGCGTCATGGCAACGACGAACTGCAGGGCTTCGGCGAGCGCCGGCGGTGTGACCTTCAGCGACACCTCCTGATGCGCCATCATCGGCCATTCCACCGCGACGGCCTGCCCGACATAGTCGCGCACCAGGCCGCGCAGCTTCGTCTCCTGCTCCGCCGGCAGGCCGGCGGCCAGCAGCACGGCGCTGCGCAGCGCACTGGCCTCGCGGCTCACCGCAGCGCTGGCGCGGTCGCTGTCGCCCCAGACCTGCGCGGCGATGAAGGCGACGAACAGGCCGAAGATGATGCCGAGCACCGGCAGCATGCCCGGCGAGATCGCCTTCAGCGACTTCGCGCGCTCCTCCGTTGCGACCAGCGCGATGCCTGCGAAGATGGCCGCGGCGAGCAGGTACGTGAATCCAAAGATCACCAGCGCCATTGCAGGCACCGGCAGATTGTGCAGCCAGTCGCTCATTGTGTCCTTGTCATCTGATTTGAGGCTCTAGATCAACCGCATCCCGCGCAGCCTGGCATGCCTGCTCTTGCCGACGATGATGTGGTCGTGCACGGCGATGCCGAGCGGCTTTGCGATGTCGATGATGGCCTTGGTCATCTGGATGTCGGCCTGTGACGGCGAGGGATCGCCTGAGGGGTGATTGTGGATGAATCTATCGCTTCACGTAATGCGTTGAACACACAATAGATTTTTTAGGTTGGGTAGTAGCAGGGGACTGTAAGCAGTGATCGTTCGTGATGATCACGTTAACACGTGGAAGCGCCTTTATAAGCCATTTCACTCACTAGGGACCATCAGCGGACTTCAGCTCTCACCTCAGTGGCGGACATTCTGCTTCGGCGTCGTGAGGTCCGAGACGGGCCAGAAGCGGAAGTCGCCGTAAACAGATCAGCGCAAGTGATGCTTCAGTCCGACGCGCACGATGCAGCCCGGAATTGTCGTCATTTGAGCTGCGCGCAACAATTAGCACGGCGCGGCTGCGGCTTTATCCGGTGGCAGTATGGCCGCGCGCGCCTCGTCGAGATGCAGAAACAGCTATGTCTGATCCAGACGAACAGCGCTGAAATCCCGGAAGCGGATAGCAACGTCAGCAGTTCTGACGGAGCTAGTGATCGGGTTAGTGGCTTAGGCGACTGGCAGCACCAAGACCGCCGTCCGAGGCCAAGCTGAACGGTCTCAGAGAGCCGCTCCAAAGAGAGCCCCGACCGTAACAGCCGGGGCTCCAGGCCAGATCCGCGCGGCCGGGAGAGCAAGCCGCGCAATTTCGGAGTATGCCTGAGTCCATGCTGCCTCCTGTGATGGAAGTGCGGCGGTCCACAGGAAAGGCTGCTCAAAGCAATCCGCTCGCCACGAACATGCAACGAGTGGCCGCCACCGCGTAACAAGTGAGGTGAACTCCAGAACGCCACTGCCGCGCCACCAAATCGCCTAACGACTCAACGACGCATGTTGCATCGGGCCGGGGCGATGCGCATGGGTGGTGTAGTGATGCGCAATTGGTCCAATGTTTATGTGACTGCGTCCGTGAGCGGGCTGATGGTCACGATGCTTTTGCTTGGCGCGATCCTCGCTCGAAATGTCGGACTGGCGGAGAAGAAAGGCGACCGGGTCATCGCTGTGTCAGCGCACAGCGAGGCCCGCACCCAGACGACTTCTGAGAACGGTGGCGGAGCCACGGTAGATTTTGGTGTCGCGGACCTTAGAGGGTCGCTGCCGTAAGGAAGTGATCATCGGCCCGCCCTGCCGAGCTCGCTGAGAGACCTTCCGGCTGGCCAGTCATCTTGCCTAAAGCGCGATGAGATTGGGATGAATCGTCATCGCGCTTTAGGTTGTTGTTTGAGCATGATCTCCGCGCAAACGCGCTCCGCGTTTGTCGCGAGGGAAAACCGCTGCGCACTTTTCCGGATCATGCTTTAGCCGAGGCGATCGGCGCGTTGTAGGCTGCCAATCCGGGGCATTGGTGACCAAGCGAAGACGGCCGCATGGAAGCGGCCAAACAGGGCCGCATCCGGACATGCACATAGTGTATACGGCAGGCCGCGGAATGCGGGCCTCGCTGCGCGTAGAGATCGCAAGCAGCTTGATGAAACCCTATTCACCAGCTGTAGCGTATGCCCGCGGTGCCTTTGGCGCCTTGCGGGCCCGCGTTGACCGTGCTGCCGACCTCGAATTGATAACCGAATTGAGCATAGACGCTGTAGCTCTTGTCGAGCTTGCCGGTGAAGCCGACGAAAGTTTCGACCGTCTGCATCTTCTGCAGCAGCAGCACTTGATCGATGCCAAAAGTGGTGTCCGCTCCCGCGCCCCAGCTGCGCCAGTAATTGACGCCTGCATAAGGCTGCCAGAGCATCCCGTTGCTGCTCGTGGTATTCCACTGCCCGCGCAGGCCGAGCCGTCCGATCGGACCCGACGTCGTGCCCAGCCCGACCGGGCCCAGGCCGTCATTGGCTTCGTCGAACGAGACCCGTTGCCAGATGATCTGGGCCTGCGGCTCGAGCACGAAGCCTGGGCCAAGCGGCATCGGGATTGGATAGCCCGTCTCCAGCGAAGCAACGAAGCCGGCGCCCGTGAGCGGCAATTGCGTGAATTGCGTCGTCGCGTTGCCGCGATAGAGCGTCCCCTGCAGGATCGCGTCGAGGTACCAGCCGGTCGGACCGTAGTGTGTCCAGTAGCCGCCGGCCGAGTAAGCCTGGATGTCGTTGGTCCCGGTGTGGGTGAGCATGTAGCCAGTGGCCGCCGGGTTTGTGACCAGCCCGGTCACGTCGGCCCGCGCCTGGGTATAGGCGAAGTAAAGTCCAGCAGAGTCGCGGTGACCGGGGATGGTGCTGCCGCGCCAGAGATCGATTCCGCCTTGGAAGCCCGCCAGCCAGCCATCGGTGCGCGGGTCGGCGAAGGCCTGGTAGTGGCCGTTGATCTGCTGACCGAAAACGCGCGCCCAGTCTGACCGGCCCCAGCCATTGGGGTCGGCACCCGCATTCAACAATGTCATTGTGTCGCCGACTCGCTGGTTGAGCGTACCAAGCGTGGCGAGGCCGATTTGCCGGGCCATAGGTTGAACGGACCCGTAGGTTGCAAGTCCAGGCCCGATGATTGGGTAGGAGCCGGGCGGCAGGCCGTCCGGCGGCGGATCGGGCGGCAGGATCGGCGGCGGGACAATCGGCGGGTCCGGGGGTGTCGGCCCCGAATCGAAAGTCGAGCGCAGGAACCAATCCTGGGGCGCATTGCCGTTAATGCCGCCGCGAAACAGGAAGTAATCATAAGCGCCGCCGCGCACCTCGCCGGCGAGCGAGAAAGCGCCGGGCGCCGTGGTGGCGTTGTTGACGGTCTGCACCAAAAGGATGCCGTTCGCAACGGTCTGATCGCCGGGACCGGTCGTGTTCAATACTCTGAGAGCTGTCGAGCCCGTCGCTGCGCCGCCGTTGATGACTAACCTGTCGGATGGCGAAGTGTCGTTGCCGAGAAAAGTATTGAGCGTGATCGAGCCGCCTGCGCCCCCATAGTTATTCGCAATCAGCGTCTTGTAGCTCGACAGTTGTGTGGGGTCCGCGGTCGGCGGGGTGAAGATGATCTCACTGCTGTTGTTGGTCAGGTTGGTTGCGTTCGAATTGCCCGTCATCGTCCAGACGGTATTCTGCGCAAGGGTGACTGTGCTGATGCCGCCGGCCGCCGTCGTGATCACCCCTCGCAAGGTCGATGCCTGTGCGTTGAACGTCGTGCTGGCTCCAGACACCGTTTCGAGCAGGGTGTTGTTATTTGTTACTGCGACGGCATTACTAAGACTGATGTTGGCCGCGGCGCCCTGCACCGAGAAGGAGGCGGCGCTGGCCACGATGGTGGCGTTGCTGTACTGCAACGTGTTTCCGCTACCGTTGAACAGAAAGCCGAAGCCGCCATTTCCTGACGCGGTCGCGTCGGTTCCGGTCATAGTTACGTTGCCGCCGTTCTGCAGCAGCCCGCCCGCGCCGTTGACGACGGACACCGAGCCACCACTCGTCGTAACGGTGCCGCCAGTCGTCGCATTCACTCCAGCGTTTCCACCGCCTCCCGTCACGCTGACGACCACATCGTTTGCGGTAACCAGGCTGTTCGCCCCCGTCGCCCGAAGTCCTATCTCCCCGCCGCCAATGCCCGGAACGGTAACGGAGCCGCGCGTCAACGTTACCTGGCCCCCGGACACGGCGTTCACACCGACATCACCACCGCCATTACCTACCGACAAGCTCAGATCGGTCGCCGTGATCGAACTGTTGGCCCCTGTTGCCGATAGGCCGGTATTCCCGCCGCCTCCGGCGAACGTGATGCTGCTGCCGCTCGCGAGCTGGATACTCCCCCCGTTCTGCGCCGTAGCCGCGGTCATGCCGCCCGAAACACCCATGTTCACGGAAAGACCATTGGCGATGATTTGGCTTGTCGCACCGTCGGCGGTCATCAACTTGCCGAAGCCACCGGCGAGATTGATCGACGAGCCAGGTGTGAATTGAATCAGACCTCCCGCCGTGGCCTGCACTACCCCGCCCACCCCGACCGCGGCGCCGCCGTTCCAATTCACGGTCGTGCTATTCGCGATGATCGTGCCGGTGGTGGCGATCATGGCCGCGCCGCCGCCGCCAGAATTCGCCAGGGTGATCGCATTAATGATGATCGTGCCGCCGGTGTTCGCAATCAGGCCAGTGCTGGCGGCGGTTACATTTGCGTTTGCGGTGACCGTGGCGTTGGTGGTGGCCTGGATTCCTGTTCCACCACCATTGGCCGACACCGTGCCATTGGTCGTCACGTTTGCGCCGTTCAACGCGCTGACCGCGATGTTGAAACCGGTGCTCACCGGATTATTGGCTACGCAGGTTCCGCCGTTCTGAAGGATGCCGCCGTTGACGGGATCAGTTGTACATTGAGCGCGGGCCGCTTGCGGTGCGGCGATGATAATCACGCAAGGCAGAACAACGGAAAGCACCCGTGCTCGCAGAGGGTGCCGACGCGGCGCCTGACCGGCAAGTAATCGCAAAGGCTTGCGCAGTTCCATTTTGTTGCGCCCGATCACACGCGATCGCGAAAGGCAACGAGCACCAGAATTGTTGTGCGAAGACGCCGCATCTGTGGCGATCGCGGCAGCAATCCATTATCCCGACCGCTGTCGCTTACGCGTCACGCATGGGACAACAATGCTGATCCAACGGATCTACGCCGTGCTCTCTGGACAACCTCGAGTTGCCAGCGGGACTGATGACTGCTCTGGGGCAATCGCGTCGTTTTGCGAGGTTCGCGGTAAGGTCCGCTTTAGCCCCCAAGAGGGGACGTCGTTTAGATCAGCTTCAGTCCCTTCAGACTGGCGTGACCTTGTTTGCCGACGATGATGTGGTCGTGCACGGCGATGCCGAGCGGCTTGGCGATGTCGATGATGGCCTTGGTCATCTGGATGTCGGCCTGTGACGGCGAGGGATCGCCGCTGGGGTGGTTGTGCACCAGGATCAGCGCGGTCGCCGACAGCTCCAGCGCGCGCTTGATCACCTCGCGCGGATAGACCGGGGTGTGGTCGACGGTGCCGGTTTGCTGCACCTCGTCGGCGATGAGCTGGTTGCGCTTGTCGAGGAAGAGCAGGCGGAATTGCTCCTTGTCGGCAAAGGCCATGCTGGAGCGGCAATAATCGATTACTTCGTTCCAGGACGACAGCGCGTTGCGGCTGTTGACCTCGCCCTTGGCGACGCGATGGGTCGCCGCCGCGATCAGCTTGAGCTGGTGGATCGCGGCTTCGCCGATGCCGTCGACCTCGCGCAGGCGTGCCACCGGCGCGTGCACGACCTCGGCGAACGAGCCAAAGGTCTTGATCAGCATTTTCGCCAGCGGTTTGGTGTCGCGCCGCGGCAGCGCCGGAAACAGCGCCATCTCCAGCAGCTCGTAGTCGCTGAGCGCATCCGCGCCGGCGCTGTAGAAGCGCTCGCGCAGCCGCTCGCGATGGCCGTGATAGTGCGGCGCGTCCTCGGGCTTGCTCTTGTCGTGGTCGGTCTTGGCGGGCATCAGGCATAACCATGCCGTACGGCGCGTGTTTTGCAACCGGGAAGTGTCCGGCCCCGGCGGCTCGCTCATTGGCACGACCGCCGGCGCCTCGTCGTCCGCCTACGGCGAAAGCCCTCCCGGCGGGGTGCAGACCTCGACCAGGACATTGCCCGGCGCGGTGACATAGAAGTGCGGGACGCGGACGCCGCCGCCACGGTCCATGGAGGCGATCCTGCTCGGGTTGAGGCCCGCGGCCTTTAGCTCGGCGTGCTTGGCTTCCACCTCGGCGGCCTCGTCGTAGTAGAAGCCGATATGGAAATTGGCGGGATATTCGGCCGGCTCGCCTGTCTTGCCGCGCATCACGGTCAGGATGAAATCCTCCTTGTTGCGCAGGACGACGAGGGCTTCGCCGCGCGAGGCATAGGGTGCAAAGCGGAAGAAGCGCTGGAAGAAGGCGGCAAGCGCGGTGACGTCCGAGGTCACGAGGTTGAGATGTTGCAGTCGCATAGGTGCTCTCCGGTCAGGTGAAGGAACGGACGGAACGAGATTCCACACTGAGCGGCGGCCGAGTTGACACGATGACATGACCCGCCGAGCAGCGTGACGATCGCGTCACTCTGTCCGGCCGTGGGTCCTACCGTGGAGACGGTGGCAGAATTCCTGGCAAGTCAGGAACAGGCCGGGCTTACCAATCCGGCCATGCCTTTTTCGGCGCGCTCCGGGTAGCAGAGTTCGCGCGCATCGGCAACGCCGGGAGCCGGTCAGGATGTTGCCGGCCCGGATTCCCGGCGCCGCCTATGCTCGGGGCGATTGAGCCGTCGGAAAAAATTTCACACCAGCTGTCTTCGTTCTCCTGCCTCGTTCGTCTCAGCGCTGTTGGCCGGTCGAGTGGCCAGCCGATCTTCCGCAACAGGAGAATATCAATGTCCCGGACCAGACCTGAGCCGTCGCGCCGTGCCTTCGTTGCCACCGGCCTCGGAGCGGGCGTCTTGCTCGTCGCGCAAGCGGCGCCGTCCCACGGCCAGAACAGGAGTTCGAAAATGGAAGCGACCATTCGCACCGGTAGCGACGTCACGACCCTCGTCAACGTCTTCACGGTCGAGCCGGACAACCAGCAAAAGCTGGTTCAGTTGCTGAAGGAGGGCACCGAGACCTTCTTCAGCAAGCAGCCCGGGTTCATCTCGTCCAGCGTCCACGCCAGCAAGGAGGGCCGGCGCGCGATCAACTACTCGCAATGGGCAAGCGCGGGGGACATCGAGAATTTTCGCCGGGATCCGCGATTTGCGCCGTACATCCAGAGCCTTGCGGCGCTGTCGAAGGCCGAGACGATCCTGTGCGAGGTCGTCGAGGTCAATCACGCCTGATCGGTAACGGCGGTTCGGGGGCGGTCCAAGAGACCGCCCCGCTGACGCTCTCACTGTTCGAGACCACGCTGCCGCGCCGGCAGGGGCATCGTGATGGCGATGACCCCGGCGAGAATGAGCGTCATGCCTGCAAGGGCCGACCAGGTGAAGCGTTCGCCAAGCCATGCCGTGCCGAGCGCCACCGCGAAGCCGGCGCGCAGATAGCTGCCGCTGGTCGTGCCGAGTGGGCCGAGCGTGCGGATCAGGCGGAAATAGATCACCATCGCGAGCGCCGTGCAGATCACCGCGAGGCTGACGACGGCCGCGACCGCGTGCGAAGTCGGTGCCAGCGTCCAGGGTCGCTCGAGGACGAGTGCGGCAGGGACCATGAGGATCGCGGCACAGCTCATGGCGCCGGCCGCCGTGACGGTGGCGGGAAAGCCGGAGAACCGCTGCCCCCATATCGGTGCGAGCGCGTAGCAGAGGCTTGCGCCGAGCACGGCGGCCTGCGCCAGCGGGGCCGTCGTGCCCAAGGCGGACAGCGCATCGATGCCGATCGTCACCGCGACGCCCGCAAGACCGAGCGCGACGCCGATGATCTTCCGGCTGCTGATCGCCTGTCGCCCGCGTCCGGTCATCATCGCGATCGCGAGCACGAACATCGGCGGGGTCGCATTGAGCACGCCGGCGAGACCGCTTGCGATATGCAGCTCGCCCCAGCTGATCAGGGTAAACGGCAGCGCGCTCTGTAGCAGCCCCTGCGCGAAGAAAGCCGCCCACACCGGTCCCCGGGCGGGAAGAGCGTGCCCCTGAGCGCGAGCGATCGCGATCAGGAGAATGGCCGCGATCGTCACGCGCGCGGCGACCATCGTGAACGGCGGGATCGTCGGGATTGCGACCTTGATCAGCGTGAACGAGCTGCCCCAGATTAATGAGAGGAGGAGCAGGAGCCCGATCTCGAACGTGAGCGTGGTTTGTCCTGACGTCGTTTGTTGGGCCTGCGTGTGCATTGCGAATCTGCTCCGGGATGGACCGGGACCATGATCCGGCGTGGTGGCGCAGGCTGGCTGGATTCGGACCTCATCGCCCGATCGAGTCCGATTCCAGCTACTCGGCGGGCTGCGATGAAACTATTCTTCCGCCATGGCAACAGGCTCGGCACATCGGCAAACGCTGCCGCCGCATCTCGACTGGGACACCTGCGATCGGGCGCGGCTGGCGCGGGCACGCGCGTTCGACGGGCTGTTCTTCTCCGGCGTTCGCTCGACGAGGATCTACTGCCGGCCGGTCTGCCCGGTTCGCCCGGCGCGCTCCGAGAACGTCACCTTTTATGCGACCGCCGCTGCCGCCGAGCGCGCCGGCTTTCGCCCGTGCCTGCGCTGCCGGCCGGAAACCGCGCCGGGATCGCCGGCCTGGATGGGAACGGCCACCACCGTCGCGCGCGGGATGCGCCTGATCAATGACGGATTCCTGGATCGCGCGTCGATGATGGACCTTGCGGAAGTCCTGGGAGTCGGGCCGCGCCATCTGCTCCGCCTGTTCATGCGCCACGCCGGTGCGAGCCCGAGCGAGATCGCCGCGACCCGCCGTGTGCAGGAAGCCAAGCGTCTGATCGACCAGACCAGCATGACATTGTCGGAGATCGCCTTCGCCGCCGGTTTCGGCAGCGTTCGCAGATTCAACGATGCATTTGTCGCGACCTACAAGCGGCCGCCGTCGTCATTCCGGCGCCGCCACTAGGCCGCCGAGCCAGGCATCACCCGATCTGCTTCCCGCCATGTCGCGGGCAATGCCGCTGCATTTGATAATTGACTATTCGTTCCAGAATAACTATTGTCGTATCATGGCAAGGACCAAGGAATTCGATCAGGACGAGGCGCTCGATGCCGCGATCGGTGCGTTTCGCGAGCACGGTTTCGAGGGAACCTCTACGCAGATGCTTGTTGACGCCATGGGGATCGGCCGCCAGAGCATCTACGATACGTTTGGCGACAAATGGCAACTCTATTGCGCCGCGGTGCGCCGCTACGCGGCCAGCGAGGTCGAAGCCCATCTTGCCGCGCTGCGGGCGCCGCCGCGCGCGATTGACGGCCTCAGGGCGATGATCGACCGCGTCGTTCGCGACGCGAACGAGGCTTGCCTGGGCATCGGCTCGATCAGCGAGTTCGGCCGCTCGCGGGATGACCTCACCAGCATCCATGCGGCGTCAGGCCGCGCGCTCCAGGGCGCTGTTTCGAAACGCTTGCGCGAAGCGCAGGCCGACGGCGACGTGGCGCGGGATCTCGACGCCGACGACGCAGCCGAGTTTCTGCTGGCGAATGTTGCCGGTATTCGAATCGCCGCGCGCGGTGGCGCCAGGCCGCGCCAATTACGGGCGCTCGGCGCAATCGCATTGCGCGCCCTCGGGTAATTTTTTTTTGTCAAATCTGGAACGATCGTTCAAAAAGAGGAGAGAGAAAATGAGCAGCAAAGTCGCGTTGGTGTTTGGTGGAGCGCGCGGCATTGGCGCCGCGATCGCGGTCCGTCTCGCACGGGACGGGTTCGATATCGCGCTAACCTACGTGTCGCGACCGGACAGTGCCGCCGAAATCGTGGCCGCGATCGAGAACGCTGGCCGCAAGGCCATCGCGATCAAGGCCGATAGCGCCGATCCCGCCGCGATTCGCGCGGCCGTCGCCGAGACCGTGAGCCGGCTTGGGGTGCTTGATGCGGTCGTCGTCAACGCGGGCATTCTCCGCCTCGGTCCCGTCGAGCAGTTCAGCCTGGAAGACCTCGACCTCATTCTCGATGTGAATATCCGCGGCGTCTTTCTGGCCATCCAGGCGGCAGCCGGGCAGATGCGTGACGGCGGCCGCATCATCACGATCGGGAGCAACACGGCGATCCGGACAGGGACGCCGGGAGGCAGCGTCTATGCCATGACGAAGGCCGCCGTTGCCTCCTTGGTCCGCGGCGTTGCGCTCGACCTGGCGCCTCGCCGGATCACGGTCAACAACGTCCAGCCGGGCCCGACCGAGACCGACATGACGGCCACGATGGTGTCGCGGCTGAAAGAGATCGTTCCGTTGAAGCGCGTCGGTGAGCCCGGCGAGATCGCCGCGCTGGTGTCATATGTGGCGGGCCCGGAATCCGGCTATATGACCGGCGCCAGCCTCACCATCGATGGTGGCTACGTGCTGTAAGAGGTCCGCCTCTGACGACGGATCGTCGCCGGCGAACAGGATGGCAGGATCGCATCGCGGTCCTGCCGGGCATCACCCGATCTGCGTCTCGCCGTGCCGCTTCGACAGCGTGAAGATCTCGACGCCTGTCGCGGTCACGCCGACGGAGTGCTCGAACTGCGCCGACAGCGAGCGGTCGCGGGTCACCGCGGTCCAGCCGTCGGAGAGGATCTTCACGTGCGGCTTGCCGAGATTGATCATCGGCTCGATGGTGAAGAACATGCCGGGCTTGAGCTGAACGCCTTCGCCGGGCCGGCCGATATGGATGATGTTCGGCTCGTCGTGGAACATGCGCCCCAGGCCATGGCCGCAGAAATCGCGCACCACGCTCATGCCTTGCGGCTCGACGAAGCTCTGGATGGCGTGGCCGATGTCGCCGGTGGTGGCGCCCGGCTTGACCGCGGCGATGCCGCGCATCATCGCCTCATACGTCACCTCGATCAGCCGCTCGGCCTTGCGGGCGATCGGGCCGACCGCATACATCCGGCTGGAATCGCCGTACCAGCCGTCGACGATGAAGGTGACGTCGATGTTGACGATGTCGCCTTCCTTCAACGGACGGTCACCGGGCATGCCGTGGCAGACCACGTGGTTGAGCGAGGTGCAGGTCGAGTAGCGGTAGCCGCGATACATCAGCGTCGCCGGATAGGCGCCGTGGCTGAAAGCGAAGTCGCGGACGAACTGGTCGATGCGCTCGGTCGGCACGCCGGGCCCGACGATATCGGTGAGCTCGTCGAGGCACTTCGCCACCAGCGCGCCCGCCTTGTGCATGCCGGCGAAGGCGCTCGGCCCGTGCAGCTTGATCTGTCCGGTCTTGCGCAGGGAGGTATCGGAGGCTTCGACGTAGCTCATGCGGGGCTGGTCTCGATGTCGGCGGAAGGGCTTGATTTCAGGGCCATAATCTAATGATCACGGGCCCTCATGCAAGTCAGGTGTGGCTCTTGCGCCCGAAACAGGGCCTAATTCGGGACTTCTACGGTGGTTTCCACCGGCAGGGCGCCGCCCCGGACGCGAATCTCGCGGACGGGATAGGGAACCCGGATGCCCTCGCGCTTGAAGGCCTCCCATAGCGCCAGCATCACGTCACTCTTGACGCCATCCATGCCGTCGGGGTCCGCGATCCAGAAGGTCAGCGAGAACTTCATCCCGGCTTCCGCGAACTCGGTCAGGATGCTGTTCGGCGGCTTGCCCTTCTGCGCGCGGGGATGGGCGGCCGCGGTCTCCGCGGCGAGCTTGCAAACCAGCCGCGGGTCGGCGTCGTAATTGGTGCCGAAGGCGATCTTCACCAGCGTGTTCTTGTCGGTATAGGTCCAGTTGACGACCTTCTGCGTCACCAGGTCCTCGTTCGGCACCAGGAATTCGCGGCCATCGCCGGCGGCGACGGAAATATAGCGCGTCTTCATCGCGCTGATGCGCCCGGTATTGTCGCCGATGGTGACGAGGTCGCCCGGCTTCACCGACTTGTCCGCAAGCAGGATGATGCCCGAGATGAAGTTGGCGACGATCTTCTGTAGGCCGATACCGATGCCGACGCCGACCGCGCCGGAGAACACCGCGAGCGCCGAGAGATCGATACCGACCGCGCCGAGCGCGATGACGATTGCGATGGCCAGCAGCCCGATCCGGATGATCTTGACCAGCAGCACCTGCACCGACGGGGTCAGATCGGTGGTCGAGTTGATCCGGCTCTCGGCGAAATTGCTGGCGATGTTGGTGGCCCAGAGCGCGATGAGCAGGAGCGCGCCGGCCTTGATCACCAGCAGCGGCGTCAGCCGCAGGCCGCCGAGCACGATCGCAAAGGAATCGAGCAGCTCGACCGTCGTGTCGAGCTGTCCGATGATGGACAGCGCCGCGACGAACCACGCCGAGATAGACACCAGCTTGACGATGAAGGCGTTGCGCAGCACCGAGGTCACGAGCCGGATCGCAAGCCAGGCCAGTCCCAGCTTGGCGGCGACCATCAGGAGATAGCTGCGGCTCGGCCAGGTCGCGTGATACATCACCACGCGGGAGAGGATCACCATCAGGGTGAACACCGCCGTCGAGGCGCTCGAGACCATCACCCGGGCGAAGTGCCGGAGCGGCAGCGGCCAGTGTATCGCCAGCGTTGTCATGTCGATGCGGTTGCGAACCCCGGCTTCCGCGGCATAGGCGATGCCGGCCGCGGCCAGGATCAGGCCGAATTGCAGGTAGAACCAGGGCGAGGAGATTTCCGCCCCGACGCTGCGCGCGGTGGTCTGCACGAACTCCATGAAGTCTTTGAGGTCCATGTCCATCGGTCTCGTCGGCAAGCAGGCGGGAGGATTTGATTCGAGGGCGGCGCAGAATTCCACAAAGGGCGCCGCCGGGCCATCGATACACCGCTAAGTGAAGCGCGTTAAGGCCGCAAAATACGGGCAGATTGCCGCGAGCGGGAGAAAATGGGTTGGCGTGGGAGTCTGCCGACGATAAGGATGCAATTCCAGCGATTTGTACCCGGAAGGTGGATGGCTTCCCTCGACTCTGTCAGCCTCGCCATATTGCTCGGCGCCGTCCTCGTCATGGCCGGTATCCTGTCGAGCCTGCTTGCTCTGCGCTTCGGCGCGCCCCTGCTGCTCGTCTTCCTTGCCATCGGCATGCTCGCAGGCGATTCCGGCCCCGGGCAGCTTCAGTTCGACGATGTCCGCACCACCTATCTGGTCGGCTCGGTGGCGCTCGCCCTGATCCTGTTCGACGGCGGCCTGAAGACGCGCTTTGCCAGCATCCGCACCGTGCTCGCGCCCTCCGTTGTGCTCGCGACCGTCGGGGTGCTTCTGACCGCGCTGATCACGGCGCCGTTCGCCAAATACGCGCTCGACCTCAACTGGACGGAAGCGCTGCTGGTCGGTGCCGTCGTGGCCTCGACCGACGCGGCTGCGGTGTTCCTGCTGGTGCACACCCAGGGCCTGCGCCTGCGTCCGCGCGTCGGCGCGACGCTGGAGGCCGAATCCGGCACCAACGATCCCTTCGCGATCTTCCTCACCTTGATGCTGGTCGAATACATCTCGCTGGGATCGAGCTCGGCGGGCCATGTGGCGATGGAGTTCATCCAGGAGGCGGTGCTGGGCGCCGTCGTCGGCTTCCTCGGGGGTCGTCTCGTCGTCGTCGCGCTCAACCGGGTTGCGCTGCCGCAGGGCCTGCATGCGCCGTTTGTCACGACCGCGGCGCTCGTGATCTTCGGCGGCTCGCAGATCATGCACGCCTCCGGATTCCTCGCGGTCTATCTCGCCGGCATCATCATCGGCAACCGCCCGACCCGCGCGCATAATTCCGTGGTGGCATTCCTGGATGCCGCGACGTGGCTGGCGCAGATCGTGATGTTCGTGCTGCTGGGCCTGCTGGTTTCGCCGAGCCGGCTCGGCACCAGCGTGTTGCCGGCGGTCGGGGTTGCGTTCGTCCTGATGCTGGTCGCGCGGCCGATCGCGGTGTTCGTGTGCCTGGCGCCGTTCCGCTTCAACTGGCGCGAAAAGATCTTCATCGCCTGGACCGGCCTGCGCGGTGCCGTCGCGATCTTCCTGGCGTCGATCCCGATGCTGGTCGGCCTGTCGAAGGCCTATCTTTATTTCGACGTCGCCTTCGTCGTCGTCATCATCTCACTGCTGCTGCAAGGCTGGACGCTTGCGCCCGCGGCGCGCAAGCTGCACGTGGCGCTGCCGCGCGCCGAGCGTGGTCCACGCCGCGTCGAGCTGGATCTGCCCGGCCAGCTCGAGCAGCAACTTGTCGGCTATCCGGTGCGGCCCAAGAGCCTGTATTTCCGCCGCGGTCTGATCCCGTCCTGGTCCAAGCCGACGCTGGTCATCCGCAATGAGAACATCTTGACCCCGACGGAAGCCGAGCCGATCGCGCCCGGCGACTACATCTATCTGCTGGCCCCGCCGGAAAAGGCCGAGTCGCTCGACCGCTTCTTCGTCGACATGCAGCCGAGCTCGGCGCCGGATCCGCATCTGCTCGGCGACTTCATGGTCTCCGGCGAGCACACGCTGGCCGAGCTTGCCGAGATCTACGGCGTGAAGGTCGGCGAGGATGACGGCAAGCTGACCCTCGCCGACTATTTCGACGTCCATCTCGACCGCGCGCCGAAGGAGGGCGCCGAGCTGCCGCTGGACGAGATCGTGCTGGTCGCGCGCAGCATCTCCGGCGGCCGCGTCAACCTCGTCGGCCTGCGTCTGCCGGAGGACGAGGAAACGCCCGCGCCGCTGACGCGCCGGCAGGCGCTGCAGCGCAAGCTCGCGGATTTGTGGACGTCGGTGGCGGGGGTTTAGCGCTCACCATTGCTTGCGCGCCGCCGCCACAACCTCGCTGTCATCGCCCGGCTTGACCGGGCGATCCAGTAATCCGAGACGATTGTGATTGAACCGAGAAGCCGCGGCGTACTGGATGCCCCGCCTTCATGACAGCGATGGTGGGGCGAGGTGTCTCGGCAAGCCGTCAGCGCCCCTCACGTCAACACCTTCACCCCGCCGAACGACGTCACGCGGCCCTGCTTCAGCATCACGATCTGCGTCGCGAGCTGGCGCAGCTCGGCGACGTCGTGGCTGACATAGACCATGGGGACATTGGCCTCGTCGCGCAGCCGCACCAGATAGGGCAGGATCTCCAGCTTGCGGCCCTCGTCGAGCGCGCCGAGCGGTTCGTCGAGCAGCAGCAGGCGCGGCCTCGACAGCAGCGCGCGCCCGAGCGCGACGCGCTGGCGTTCGCCGCCGGAGAGCTTTCCTGGACGGCGATCAAGGAGCGCGCCGATGTCGAGCAGCTCGATGATGCGCTTGTGCTGGGCAGGATCGGGCGTGAGGCCGTTCATCCGCCTTCCATAGTCGAGATTCTGCGCGACGTTGAGATGCGGAAACAGCCGCGCGTCCTGGAATACATAGCCGATGTGGCGGCGATAGGTCGGCACATGGATGCCGGCCGCGGTGTCGTCGACGGTCTCGCCGTCGATCACGATGGTGCCGCGGTCGGGCCGCAGCAGGCCTGCGATCATGTTGACCAGCGAGCTCTTGCCGGCGCCCGACGCGCCGAACAGGCCGATGACGCGACCTTCGCTGGTGAAGGTTGCGGAGAGCGAGAATTCGCCGAGTTGTTTTTCGATGTCGACGCGCAGCATGGTCAGTTCCCGTGCAAGCGCTGTGTGGCGCGGCGGGCGAACCATTCGGCGGCGATCAGCGCGCCGAGCGCGAGCACGATCGAGATGATCACGAGTCGTCCCGCGGCCGCGTCGCCATCGGGCGTCTGGATTAGCGAGTAGATCGCCGAGGAAATCGTCTGGGTTTCGCCGGGAATGTTGGAGACGAAGGTGATGGTCGCGCCGAACTCGCCGATCGCCTTGGCAAAGCCCAGCACCATGCCGGCTAGCACGCCGGGCAGCGCCAGAGGTAGCGTCACCGTGAAGAACACTTTCCAGGGCGCCGCTCCCAGCGTCTCAGCCGCCTGCTCGAGTCGGCGGTCGATCGCCTCGATCGACAGCCGCATCGGGCGCACCAGCAGCGGAAACGACATCAGGCCGCAGGCGAGCGCCGCCCCGGTCCAGCGAAACGCGAAGACGATACCGAGATAGTCGGCCAGAAATCCGCCGACGAGTCCCTTGCGACCAAAGGTGAGGAGCAGGAGATAGCCCGTAACGACAGGCGGCAGTACCAGCGGCAGATGCACGAGCGCATCGAGCACCGATTTGCCCCAGAAATCATGGCGGGCAAGCAGCCATGCCAGCGCAATGCCGAACGGCGTTGCGACCAGCGTGGCGATGACGGCGACCCTGAGCGAGAGCAGGATCGCCGTCCATTCGGCGGGAGAGATCTCGAGCATCAAGTTGTAGATATCAAGTCGTCGGGCTGATCAGGAACTTGAAGCCGTATTTTTCCAGAATGGTCTTGGCAGCGGTCGAGCGCAGAAAGGCGAGATAGTCGTTGGTCTCGGGCTTCGCGGTGGTGGTCGCGGCAACCGGATAGATGATCGCGGGATGCGAATCCGCCGGGAAGGTGCCGACGACCTTCACGCCGGGCTCGACCTTGGCGTCGGTCGAATAGACGATGCCGAGATTGGCCTCACCACGCGCCACCAGCGTCAGCGCGGCGCGCACGCTCTCGGCCATGGCGAATTTCGGCTCCGCAGCCTGCCATGCGCCCAGCTTCTCCAGCGCCGCCTTGGCGTATTTGCCGACCGGCACGGACTTGACGTCGCCGGTCGCGATCTTGCCGTCGCCCGCGAGCTTGGCGAGGTCAAAGCCTTGCGCGATCGTGACGTTGTCGATCTTGGAGTCCTTCGGCGCGATCAGCACGATGCTGTTGCCGAGCAAATTGACGCGGGTCGGCTCGTTGATGGTCTTCTTCGAGATCGCGTAGTCCATCCAGTCGGTGTCGGCGGAGACGAACACGTCGGCCGGCGCGCCCTGCTCGATCTGCTTGGCAAGCACCGAGCTTGCGGCATAGCTGACGCTGAACTTGACGCCGGTCTTGGCGGTGTAGGCGGCGTCGATCTCGTCGAGCGCGTTCTTCATCGAGGCCGCGGCGAACACGGTGATGGTCTTGTCCTCGGCGGCGGCGGGCGAAAGGCTCGCGCCTGCGAGGAGGACGAAAGCGGTGAAAAGTCCGGCAATACGAATCATGGAGTGCGCTCCGTGCGAGTTCGCGCGCGCGAATGCACGCGCAAATCTGGCGTTGGGTGGGTTGGCGTGCGACGGGCGGAAAGCGCTGTTCCACGGGGCCTTGCGACGGCTTACGGCCGGCAGGGATATCGCAGCTGCGAAGATAGCAGGCCGGAGCCCGAGGTCAAAGGCGACCGTTTGGCCTATTGTGCCGGCAGGATCGCGATCGACAGCGAATTGTCCTTGGCGCCGCTGACCTGGAGCACGAAAGGCTGCGCCGACAGCTCGTATTTCATGGTCTTGCGGATGCCGTCGCAATCGGTCGCGCCGCTGAAGGCCACGGGCTTGAGGAAATGCCCGTCCTGGACCACGTCCACCCAGGCCCCGCTGGACAGGCTGACGGTGTAGAGCCCGGCCTTCGGCGCCTTGATGCTGGTGAAGCCCGCGAAGGTGCCGTCCTTCGGCGCCCTTTCGGGCGACGTCGGCAGCTTTGCGTCCGCGGGGGCCACCAGCCCCAGCGTGATGGCCGACGACGGCAAGGCCGCCTGCTCGCTCCCCGAGACGAGCTTGGCGCGGTCCGGCGCGGTGAGCGCGGCGCGCTCACGCTCGATCGGCCATTTGAACTTGTCGCAGCCGCTGGGCTCTTCGGCGGCCAGAGCGGAGGTCGCACTGAGCGAGAGCACGGCGAGGAAGGTGAGGACGCGCATGTCAAATCTCATCGTTGGCCACGCGAACGATGCGGGGCTTGCGGTCATTGCTGAAGGGCGGGATGCGCGTCCCGACAGGGCCGCTCGGCTTACGGCAAAGCGGCAAGGCGATCCTAGCGCATTTCAGAGGATGGGAGCCAGTAATGACTCTGTCATCCAGGACAAGCGCAGCGAAGCGGAGCGCAGATCCGGGATCCATAGTCCCAGGGAGGAATTTGACGAAGACTCGGAGTTACCGCTTCGCTCAACCACCGCCCCCTATGGTTATGGATCCCGGGCTCGCGCTTCAAGCGCCCCGGGACGACAGCGGTGGGCGAGGCGGCAGCTTGCCCAGCCAGCCGCCTATTGCTTCGCATCCACCGCGTGCAGCACCGCCTTGCAGGCCGCCGGCATCTGCGCCAGCGTCATCGGCGGCTTTGGCTTCGGCGGCTCCGGCGGAGGCTTCGGGTGCAGCACGGCGTCGCTGAACCAGTAGGCGAGGTCGGACGGCTTGCAGCCTTCGTCCTCGGATTGCGACGACTGGCCTTCGCATTCGCTCGAGCCCGCAGGGCAGCGCATGCGGATGTGGAAGTGATAGTCGTGGCCCCACCACGGCCGGATTTTCGACAGCCACGAGCGGTCGCCCTTGGCCTCCCGGCACAGCGCCTTCTTGATCGCGGGATTGACGAAGATGCGCTGTACTGCCGGCTCCTGCGCTGCGTCGCGCAGCACCAGCACATGAGCAGGCGTGAACACCTTGGGGTCGATGTCGAGCCGGTCCTGGCGCACCATCATCACCGCCGACATGTCCTCGCGCTCCTCGCGTGACAAACGACGGTCCGGCATCGGCGTCAGCCAGATGTCGGCATCCAGGCCAATTTGATGGCTGGCATGGCCTGACAGTGCCGGCCCGCCGCGCGGCTGGGCGATGTCGCCGACCAGAATGCCCGGCCATCCCGCGTCCTTGTGCGCTCTGGCCGCGAGCCGTTTGATCAGCGCGATCATGTCGGGATGACCGTAATTGCGGTTACGCGACAGCCGCATCACCTGCCAATTGTCGCCGTTGAGCGGCATTTGCATGGCGCCGCCGATACAGCCCTTGGTGTAGGAGCCGATGACATGAGCCGTTCCCTTCGACGGCAGCAGCTTTCGCGCGAACAGCTCCTTGGCGCCGATGCTGGGATCGTTTGGGTTGGCGAGCGGCGGTAGCGGTTTTGAGTTGACGCTGCCCTTGTCCTGGGCCAGCGCGGCGCCGACGGTCAGGAACGTCATGACAAGGAGGAGAGGGGCGAGGCGGCGGGGACTCATGCTGTCATCCTTATAACGCAACGCTGCGTCAGGGTTAAGAAACAGTCCTTCGGCCGAAATATTGTCCGAAAGTCGCAGTTCCCTACGCGCGGCCGGCCGATTTTTAACGACGCGATAACCCTCTCGTGCATTGACCAAAATTCGTGCGTGGGAGGCGTGCTCCCAGCCCTCTGTATGCATTCGCGCGCGATCTCGGAAATGATTCAAGGCAGCGCGCAATTTTGCGCCATCGCGTTCTCCGATGACGACGATGTGATGGGCTTGGCACGCCCGGCGGCGCTGTCGCGCCGCGCAAAGCGGCAATGAGGGCTGCTTTTCTGCGGCCACCAGACTGTGCGACCGACCGACAAGCCACCCAAGATTACTTTTTTTTCAGACACTTGCCCCAAAACTTGCTGCCACTGGGCGCGACTGGGACGCATAGAGTTGAGTTTGGGGTCTCGAAAAACAGCAAAGCGAAAGAGAGGCGTGCTCGCCCGGGCTCGCCGACAGCCGCGCAAGCCGCGCTTCGCGCGCGCGCCTCAACCCGTTTCCGAACGCGACGAACTCCTGCGCCGCCGCGCCGAGGCGGAAGCCGCGATTGCCGAGGCCCGCAAATCCCATGAGCGCCTGCGCCAGGCCATCGACATCCTGCCGCAAGGCATCGTGTTTCTCGATGCCGAAGGCCGTTACGTGCTCTGGAACAGGAAATACGCCGAGATCTACAGCAAGACCGCCGATCTGTTCGAGGAAGGCGCGCGCCTCGAGGACACGCTGCGCATCGGCGTCGCGCGTGGCGACTATCCCGAGGCTGCCGGCCACGAGGACGAGTGGATCGCCGAGCGGCTGCAGAAACTCTATCAGCCCGGCGCGCGCCACGAGCAGATGCTCGCGGACGGCCGCGTCATCCTGATCGACGAGCGGCTGACCGACGACGGCGGCGTGGTCGGCCTGCGCGTCGACATCACCGAGTTGAAGCAGCGCGAGGCCTCGTTCCGCCTGCTGTTCGACGGCAATCCCGTCCCGATGATCGTCTGTGCGCTCGACGACGAGCGCATCCTCGGCGTCAACGATGCCGCGATTTCCCATTACGGCTATAGCCGCGCCGAGTTCGAGAAGCTGAAGATCCGCTCGTTGCAGGCTTTCGACAGCGAGCCGCCCTGGACCACCGATCGGTCCAGCGAGGAGCAGGCCGCGCGCACCTGGAAGCACGTCAAGGCCAACGGCGCGCTGATCGACCTTGCGATCTATTCGCGCGAATTGACCTATGCCGATCGGCCCGCGGTGCTGCTGGCGCTGATGGACATCACCGAGCGCAAGCGCGCCGAGGCGCGGCTCGCCTTCATGGCCCAGCATGACGGGCTGACTGGCTTGCCGAACCGCAACCTGCTGCGCCAGCAGGTGGACGAGATGCTGCTGCATATGCGGCGCAGCTCCGACAAGGTCGCGCTGCTGATGCTGGGGCTGGACAATTTCAAGGCGGTCAACGACACGCTGGGACACGCGGTCGGCGACAAGCTGCTGCGCGGCGTCGCCAAGCGGCTGCGCTCGACCTTGCGCGAGGAGGACGCGCTGGCGCGGCTGAACTCCGACGAGTTCGCGATCGTGCAGAGCGGGCTAACGCGTCCCGAGGATGCGGTGATGCTGGCCAAGCGCTTACTGGAAGCCATCGCCGATCCCTATCTGCTCGATGGCCATTCCGTGGTGATCGGCGCCTCCATCGGCATCGCGATGGCGCCCGGCGACGGCGATGATTCCGAAAAACTGCTCAAGAGCGCCGACATGGCACTGTCGCGCGCCAAAGCCGATGCCCGCGGCACCTTTGCGTTCTTCGAGGCCGCGCTCGACGCCAAGGCGCAGAGCCGCCGCAAGATCGAGGTTGAGCTGCGCGACGCGATCCAGAACGACGTGCTGCGCCCTTATTACCAGCCGCTGATCGACCTCTCGAGCGGCCGCATCACCGGCTTCGAGGCGCTGGTGCGCTGGCCGCATGCCGAGCGCGGCATGGTCTCGCCGGCCGAGTTCATTCCGGTCGCCGAGGAAACCGGGCTGATCAATCCGCTCGGCGGCCTGATGCTGCGCCGGGCGTGCCTGGATGCCGCGACCTGGCCGGACGATGTCCGCGTCGCCGTCAACCTGTCGCCGCTCCAGTTCCGCAGCGGCAATCTGCTCTCGGTGGTGACGGACGCGCTGAAACATTCCGGCCTGCCGGCGCGGCGGCTGGAGCTCGAGATCACCGAGACGTTGCTGCTCGAAAAGAGCGCGCAGGTGCTGGCGACGCTGCATGCGCTACGCGCGCTCGGCGTCCGCATCTCCATGGACGATTTCGGCACCGGCTATTCCAGCCTCAGCTATTTGCGCAGCTTCCCGTTCGACAAGATCAAGATCGACCAGTCCTTCGTGCGCGATCTCGGCGCCAACCGCGAGGCCCAGGCGATCATCCGCTCCATCGTCAGCCTCGGCAAAGGCCTTGGCGTCACCATCACCGCCGAGGGCGTCGAGACCGAAGCCGAACTGAGCTGCCTGCGTGCCGAGGGCTGCGACGAGGGCCAGGGCTTTCTGTTCAGCAAGGCCCGGCCCAACGCCGAGATCATCAGCCTGCTCGCCGTCCAGCGCGGCATCGATGGTGACGAGAAGGCTGCGATGGTGGCGTGAGGTGCGCTGCCCCTTACCTCGCCCCGCTTGCGGGGAGAGGTCGGAATGCGCGCGTAGCGCGGATTCCGGGTGAGTGGGTACAGGTCCTTCAACGACCGCCCGTGTGGAGAGATGCCCCTCACCCCAACCCTCTCAGCGCGAGCGAAGCTCGTCGCGGCCCCGTAAGAACGGGGCGAGGGAGCGCAGCGTCGTTGCGGCTGTAGTTCAGCGTCCCTCCGCCAAAATCGCCTTCCCCACATCCTCATAATGCGTATCCCGCGCCTGGATCTGCTGCGCGATCGCGTGCATGTCGCGAAAGCGCCGCTCGAACGGATTGCTGCGGAACACCGCAGTCGCGCCGGCCATGTGATAGGCGGCGTCGACCACCTTGGCCGATTGATGGATGGTCCAGGTCGCGGCGAGGCGAACGGCGCTGCGATGCGCCGGGCTGAATTGGCCGGTCGCGCAGAGGTCGCGCCACATCGCATTCGCCGTCGCATAGAGATAGGCGCGCGCGGCGCGCAGATCGCCCTCGGTGCGGCCGATCAGGCCTTGGACGGCCTGGTTGTCGCGCATGGCGCTCGCTGCCAGCGACTGGTGCTTTGCCCGCGACAAAGCGATGGCCGCATCCAGCGTCGCGCGCGCCACGCCCAGCGAGACAGCGGCAAAGCCGAGGCTGAAGGTCGATCCGGTGCCGATCCTGTAGAGCGGACCCGTCTCAACCAGCGCGGACGGCACGTCACGGAACGCCGTGAAGCGCTCGGGGATGAAGAGGTCGCTCACCTCATAGGAGTCCGTGCCTGTGCCGGCGAGCCCGATCGCCTGCCAGACGTCATGCAGCACCGCGCTCGCGACCGGAAACAGGATGGTACGAACCTCCGGCGAACCGTCGGCATTTTTGCGCGGCGTCCCGTCGGCTCCGACGATGCGGACATGCGCCCCCAGCCAGCTCGCCTGCCGCGAGCCCGAGGCAAAATCCCAGCGCGCCGTGACGCGATAGCCGCCTTCGACCGCACGCGCCTCATGCGCGATCGCGCCCCAGGCAAGGATGCCGGGCGGCGTGTCGAAGATCTCGCACGCAATGTCGTGGTTGAGCGAAGCTGCGATCATCGCGCAGACGCTGCATTGGCCGAGACACCAGGCCGTGGAGGCATCGGCCTTTGCGATCTCCTCCTGCATCTCCATGAAGATTTCGATGGGGACTTCGGCGCCGCCCAGGCTTTGCGGCAGCAGCGCGCGATAGAGCCCGTTCTCGATCAGCGCGGAGACGACCGTGGACGTCAGCCGCCGCGTCCGTTCGATCTCGTCCGCTTCGCCCGCAATCAGCGGTGCGATGGCGCGGGCACGTTCAACGAGATCGAAGCCCTGCGGCCTGTTCATGCGTTGCCTCGTTAGGCCGCGGCGCGGCCAAGGTCGAGCTGTTGCCTGCGCTTGGTCGGAAAGCTCAGCGCCACTGCGACGGCGGCAAGCCCGATCGCGAAGGAGCCGGCGTGCAGCCATGTGTAGCGCTGGAAATTGTCGAACACGAGCCCGCCGGCCCATGGACCGAGCGCCATGCCGAGGCTGGCAAAGGCCGACACCGCGCCGAACACGGTGCCCATGATGCGCGCGCCGAAGTACTCGCGGACCAGCACTGCATAGAGCGGCATCACCCCGCCATAGGCGAGGCCGAACACGACCGAGAGCGCATAGAATTCACCGAGCTGCGCCACCGCGAGATAGGTCGCGATGCACATCGCCTGCACGAACAGGCCGCCGACCAGCACGGGCTTTGCGCCGATGCGATCGGCTGCCGCGCCGAGCAGCAGGCGTCCGCCGAGCCCGGAGACGCCGGCGACGCTGTAGACCGTCACTGCCGTGAGCGGGGCGATGCCGCACACCATCGCATAGGACACCATGTGAAAGATCGGGCCGGAATGCGCCGCGCAGCAGGCGAAATGCGCGGCTGCGAGCACGATGAATTGCGGCGTGCGCAGCGCCTGTGCCGCGGTCAGCTCGATCTCCGGTGCCGCGTCGGTGCTTGCTGGGCCAGCCGCCTGCGGCGCCGGCCGCACCAGGAAGCAGGCCGGGATCAGCAGCGCCCACGCGGCGATGCCGATCACCAGCATCGCGGTGCGCCAGTCATAGGCCGTGATCAGCCAGCTTGCGGTCGGCGCGATCGTCACCGGCGACACGCCCATGCCGGCGGAGACCAGCGCCACCGCGAGGCTGCGGTTCTTTTCGATCCAGGCGCTCGCGAGCGCCATCATCGGCGCGTAGAAGCTGCCGGCAGCGACGCCGATCAGCACGCCGAAGAACAGCTGGAATTGCCACAGGCTGGTTGCCTGGCTCGCAGTCACGAGACCGAGGCCCAGCAGCAGGCTTCCGGCAAGCACCACGATGCGGGTGCCAAATCGATCCGACAGCGTGCCCCAGAAGAACGCGGCAACGCCCATGCAGAGGAAATCCAGCGTCGCCGCCGCCGACACGCCCGCGCGCGACCAGCCCATCGCTTCGGAGATCGGCTGCAGGAAGACCGCAAGCGACAGCATCGTGCCGAAGCCGACACAGGTCATCAGCGCTCCCGCGGCGACAACGACCCAGCCATAGTCGAACCCTGACGGCTTGCTCATGCGTTTCCTCTGCGCTTTTGCTCTTGTTGATGGTGCGCGCGGGGATGGTGGCCCATCTATCGGCGGAGGGCAAGGTTACGCGCAATGCGCGGGTACAGAGCTCGTTACCTTGCAGCGCCTTGAGCATCGGCACGCGCGATGGGCCGCCGCAACGTCGGCTTAGGATGTGTCTTGTGCCGCAGTTTCGCTGCCCCCGCGTGCCCGTTGCCCCGGCCACCCGTAAGCCGAGATCAGGCTCATGTAGGCCTCAAAATCCGTGCCGGTCATATTGAGGGAGCGGCTGCACTGTTGAAGGGCTTCTTCATATTGACGGAGGTGCAAGTGTGCCACGCAGAGAAGCCGCGCTGCGATGGTATCCTGCAAGGCGGCCAGGTTTGCGAGGTCGCCGTCGAACCGATCCGACCAGATGTCGCGGGCGGTCTGAAGGTCGGTCAGAGATACGTTGACCCGCACCTGGTCTCCGTTGCGTCTCACCGCGCCCCGCACGGCCCAGCGGACGTGGAGATCCGTCCCGAGCTGCTGCAAATCGATCACCTTCTTCTTGTAGGTCAAGGCGGTGTCGCGTCCAACAACGAGAGTGGCGGGCGTTCGCGCGAGATCGGTGGTCAAGCCTGTCGAGATCAAGTCGGCAAAGGAGTCCTGCGCCGGACCGTCGTTGAGGCTGGCGAAGGGCAACACGACGAGGGAGAGGCGAGGCGCGATCTCGGGCCTGACTGTCGGCTGTGGCTGGATATTTTGAGCTTCCCGTTGTGCGTCGGTACGGACCGTCTTCCAGGCATTCCAGTATCCGGCAACGCCACCGGCAATTGCGCCGATGGCGGCGACCGACGCCAGCACGCTGCCGACGAGCTTCAAACGGCCTCTGAGGTCCTCCAGCCAGCCTGCGGATCGCCGTTCGCCAACAGCGTTTGCAGAGGTAACCGGGACCATGACTGCTGCCGTGGTTCCTGGTTGCCGATCCTCATCGTGCACGGCGCCCACGAAACGAAAGCCCTTGCGTGGAAATGTCTTGATAAGACGTTGTTGCTGACCGGAGTCACCGATCGCGCGCCGGACGGCGTTCACCCGGGTCGTCAGCGCCGCATCGGATACGATCCGGCCATTCCAAATCGCGTTGACGAGATCGTCCTTGCTGACGACGCGATCCCTGCTGCGGATCAGATGTTCGAGCAGATCGAGAACCTGGGGTGTCGTGGGCACCACATCGAGCCCGCGCCGCAATTCGCGCCGCTCGGTGTCCAACGCACAGTCCTCGAAGAAATAGCGCATGGCACCATTCTCCAAGCCTGCCCTCTATTCTCCGAGGGCGCGGGAGCAATAATCCGTGGAGAATAGGCCTTCGCTCCCGAAAATGTAAGCCGCGAACATTGGTCCACCCCGTCAGGGGGTGCCAACGTCGTGCTTTTCCGGAAGGCCCGCTTCGCAGAGACCCTTCTCGAAGATCGCGAAGTCATCTGCCCGGCGAAACGGTGCCAGATTTTCGAGATTGGCACGAAGATCTGGATTGCATTCAAGGGCTTGCAGGAGGGATCGTTGCGCTCGTTCACGCCGCCCAGCGAATGCGTTGCTGGCTGCGGCAATGCAGGTCACGAGCAGGAAACTCGTCTGACCGCGCAATGCGGTCTCGGCGCATGATACTGCCGCGTCATAGCGGCCCGCCAGAAAATGCGCATACGCCATGGCTCCCTGCGCGTCGTAGTACATGGGCGGATCGAGCGGGCTCAATCTCACGGCATGTGCGGAGTGCTCGAGGGCGAGATCCGGCTCTCCCCTCCAAACTCTCAGCCAGGCACTGGTGGCCCAGGCTTGCGCGAAGTTAGGGTTGTCAGCCAAAGCTCGATCCACGAAAGCAGCCGCGTCGTCGAACTCGTGGGCTATGAAGGCGAGCGCATATCCACCCACGGACAGTGCAACCGGATCATTTGCCCCCAGTTCTACGGCCTTCCGGGCCAGCCGGGTGGCTTCCGCAATTTCCTTCGCGGGATCGCTGATCCAGCCGTTCGCCTTGCGCCGGGTATAGCACCAGGCGGCCATGGCATAGCCACAAGCCAGTCGAGGGTCGAGTTCGGTCGCCTTGCAAAAGAGCTGCAACGCCTCGGTGTTTGCGTTGTTGGACCAACGGGATTTCGTCAGCCCGCGCAGATAATGATCATACGCATCCAGATTTTCGGGTGGCTTCCGCCTTGCCCGCTTGATTTCCTCACGCTGCAGCCTCGGGGCGATTGCGCCTATGACACTGGACGTCAGATTGTCCTGCAGATCGAACATGTCCTCGATCGGGCCCTCAAAGCGGTCTGCCCAGAGATGCGTTCCAGTTTCGGCATCGATCAGCTGCCCCGCGATTCGAATGCGATTTCCGGCTTTGCGCACGCTACCTTCGAGGACATAGCGTACACCAAGCTCGCGGCCGACCTGCTTTACGTCAACGACCCGGCCTTTATACGCAAAGCTCGAATTGCGTGCGATCACGAACAGCCAGCGAAAATGAGCCAGAGCCATCGTGATTTCCTCCACGATGCCATCTGCGAAATACTCCTGTTCGGGATCGGAGCTGAGGCTGACGAAAGGGAGTACGGCAATCGAGGGCTTATCCGGTAGCGGGAGGGCCGCTCCTCTCGCTTCTGACCGGTGAGGGACGGTTGAAGGATCCGGCTCCCGTACTTCCCGAACTGCTCCGACGAAACGGAAGCCCTTGCGCGGGATCGTCTTGATCAGGCGCTGCGCTTCCCCGCAATCGCCGACTGCCGTGCGGACGCCATTGATGCGGGTCGCAAGCGCGGCCTCCGATACGATGCGCCCCTTCCAGATCGCGTTCATGAGGTCGTCTTTGCTGACGACACGCTCCCTGTTGCCGATCAAGTAGTCGAGAATGTCGAAGACCTGTGGCGCAACGGAAACAGCATCGGCCCCGCGATGCAGCTCGCGCCGATCCGTGTCGAGCACGTATTCATCGAAGAGATAGCGCAAGTTGCCACTCCCGTCGTTGGATGAAGCCGCCTCTGCACCTGCTGGGGCGTAAAGTAAGGCGCCGGTCAGGAAAATGTAAGCTGCACGTCAAGCGTGCCCGGCGAAGTCCTGACATCCTGCCCTCGGTAAAGGTATCGCCAAGGGATATCGCCGATGAGTACCATCAACGGCGTTGCACAGGTGCGACGGACTGCCACACCCGTGCAGCAAGTGACCAGCCTTTTCCTGCGGGTCTGGAGCGCATGGCAGAAGCGCCGAAGACGACTGAAGGTACAAACCGCTCTCTGTGCCCTCAGCGATCGGGAGCTGATTGATCTCGGCGCGACGCGCGCCGAGATTGACTACATTGCCTTGCAGCAAGGCCGCGCAAGGCCCGATCGTCCGGCACCCTGGCGCATTGGCAGTGCGCTTGCGATCCTGTTGGTCGTCAACCTGTTCAGCTTGATTTCCGTAGATCGCGCCGAGGCTCAATGCACTGCGCAGGATGGTTTGCGGAGGCAGCTGGCGGTCAAGGTCGACCCGCCGGCTCGCAGATCGGAGATTCCGATCAGCTCGGCTGCAGATGTCCTGGCGTGGAAGACGATCCGGATAGGAACATTCACGGACACGTTCGCTCTTCGCAGCGCGATGAGCGCAATGGGCTGCGGCGTCGGAAATTCGGCTGATGAGATACTCGCTCGACCGGCCTTTACCCTAAGTCGCAAGAAGGCGGAGGTTGAGCTTGTTGCCGTGTCGGTTGCCGAGCTCGGCTTTCAAGGCGAGGCTTCGCTGCGGGAAATCTATGCGCGTGCACAACAGCTCGGTCTTGCTCTGGCGCCCGCCGAAATCGCGCCGCAGCTGAGACTTCAGTATTTGGACCAGCCGATCGGTGAGTTTCTCACCATCGGGATGGAGCCTATCGGAACGTGGGCGGGCGAAGCGGTCGTCCTGACGGTGGCGAATGGCGGAGCAGGCCTCATCCTGATCGGCCAGGATGGCCGTGAGGACGCGCAGATATCTGCGATATCCCGTTTTGTGTTCGTGCGACCCGGCTCATCCATGGCTCCAGAGACCGCAGCGATGGCCAGGTAGCATGCGGCGATCTCATTTGGTCTGGGCTCGATCAGGGAAACGGGTGATGATCACGCGTCGTGATGTGTTGTCAGCGGCAGCTGCCGCGTTCGCCGCTGCGCATATTTCACCGCGGGCGCTTGCACAGCCGATCGCGAGAACCGCGCATATCCTGACGGGCTTCACGCCGGGGCTGCAGGATGGGTTGGCGCGGCTCGTGGCCGGCCATATGAGCGGCTATGCGGAAACCATCGTGGTCGAGACCCGTCCCGGCGCGGCCGGTCGCATCGCGGTGGAGGCGGTGAAGAGCGCCGACGCCGACGGATCGGTCATGCTGTTCGCGCCGCTCGGCTTCATGATGTTCTTTCCGCACGTCTACAAGACGCTGAGATACCATCCGCGGGATTTCATACCTGTGTCGACCGTCGCCTCGACCCCGACATTGCTGACGGTCGGTCCCAGCGTGCCGGCCGACGTCAAGACGCTGGCGGACTTCGTGGCCTGGTGCCGCGCCAATCCGAAGCACGCCACCTTTGGTTCGCCGGGCGCCGGAACCTCGCTGCATTTTCTCGGTGCGATGCTGGGCCGCAGCGCCGGCTTCGATTTTCTTCACGTTCCCTATCAGGGCGGCGGTGCGATTCAGGATCTGGTCAAGGGCGTGATTGCCGCGACCGTCATGCCGATCGGCAGCTCGCTCGGGCTCGTCCAATCCGGCGATCTTCGCGCGCTGGCGACCACCGGACCGCGCCGCAGCCTGTTTGTTCCGGCGGTGCCGACGATGCGGGAGGCCGGATATCCGTCGCTCGAGGACCTCACATGGTTTGCGTTCTTCGTTCCGGCCAAGACGCCGGCGCCGATCGTCGATAAGCTCAACGCCGCGATCCAGGCGGCCTTGCGCACCGACGAGGTCAAGGCCGGCATGGCAAAGCTGGCCGTCGAGCCCGACGCGATCGCCATGGAAGACTTCGCCCGGCTGATCGCATCCGAATCCGACCGGTGGAAGGCGATCGTGCAGACAACGGGGTTCGTCCCGACCGATTGAACCGGCATTGACAGGAGGCAACACATGAGCGGGCCGGCATCCGTGCATGATCTCGTGCAGTCGCATCGCATCACCGCGGTGATCTATGCGGCGGCGAAGCTCAATCTCGCCGAGGCCATCGGCCACGAGGCGAAATCGGTGGCCGAGCTCGCCCGGCTGGTGTCCGCCGATGAAAGTGCGCTGCGCAGGCTGCTCGTTGGCCTGACGACACTTGGCCTGTGCAGGCAGGCCGACCGCGACCGGTTTGCCATGACCGAGCTCGGCCGGCAGCTCGACGAGACCGCCGATCCCTCCTTCAAGGACTGGGTTCTCTTCGAGGGCGAGATGCTCGCGCAATCCTGGATCGGACTGGTCGAGTCGGTTCGCTCGGGCAAGAGCGCGGGCGAGCTGCGCGGCGATGGCGACGATCGCTATGCCGCGACGAGCAATGCGCCGGAATTCACCCGCCGCTTCAACGCCGCGATGGTCAGCCTGACGCGGAGCATCGTTCCAAGGATCGTTGCGGCCCACGACTTCGCGACCGCGCGCGTCGTCATGGATATCGGTGGCGGCACCGGCGAATTGATCGGCGGCGTGCTCCAGCACAACCCGCATCTTGAGGGCATCGCCTTCGATCTGGCGCGCTGCGAGCCGGGAGCGCGGGCGCATTTTGACCGGCTTGGCATCGCCAATCGCTGCCGGTTCGTCGCCGGCAGTTTCTTCGAGAAGGTCCTGGGCGGCGCCGACACGATCCTGATGAAGAGCATCCTGCACAATTGGAGAGACGATCGTTGCGAAGTCATTCTGCGCAACTGCCGGGACGCGCTGCCGGCCAGCGGAACGTTGATCATGATCGAACGGATCATGCCGGAGCCTGCGACGACCGAGAGCCAGGACCGCTCCTGCGCCATGAGCGACCTCAATATGCTGCGGGGACTTGGCGGCCGCGAGCGGACGGAAGCCGAGTATCGCAGGCTTGGCGTCCTGGCCGGCTTCGCCTTCGTCGGCACCAGCGGTGTCGGCTCGTTCAGCCTGGTCGAATTCCGAAAGGTCGGACACTGACTGCCGTCCGTTGGGGCGGCAGTCGAGTCTCATTCCATCAGGCCTTGGCGCAGGATCGATCAGCAGCCCCGGCAGACGCCGGAGATCTTGCGATCGACGTCGGCATCCTCTTGGTCGAGGAAATCCAGCGATCCCGAACTTGCCGAGGGCACGTCGGAGGCGTGGGGCTGGCGGTGACCGACCGGGGCCGTCCACGGCCTGGTGGTCGTTTCCTTTCCGGGCAGCGACGGGTGGAAAGGTTGCGCCGAAGCTGCGCCCATCGTCGATACGATCGTGACCACAATCAGCATCTTTGAGGTGATCATAGGTGTCTCCAAATGCATCCCGCCCTGCATGTGCGGTTCAGACATTCAGATTTGCATCGAGGACCCGCTATTCCCTGTCATCGCGCAGGCGTGATGCCGCCGTGGTCCGGCCTTCCGGAACGACGTTTGTCAGGCCGGCGCTTTCCTGCCGATCAGACCGAAGACGATCATGACGAGGCTGATGCCGCCGACAGCGCCCGAGACCTCTCCGACCGTGCGCATCAGGGCGGCAGGATCATTGGACCACGGCGTCATGTCCCGCATCGAGAGGAAGAACAGGACGGCGAGCACCAGCAGCACCGAGCCTACGGCAATCAATCGCCAGTTTCGCTTTCGCATGACAGACACTCCCCCGTATCGCCCACGGATGGGCGGGGCCGCTTAGGACGCAGGGAGATAGTGTCGTCGAGCCCGGGTCGGGTTCAATGGCCACGGGCCGCATCGAACAAATGTGACCCTCATCCCCAATTTGTTCGCGGCCGCTGGTGGGTGGCCAACAGACGTTTTGACATTTTTGTGTTTTCAACGCTTTGACGGCTCGACCCTGTCGGCTTGGACCAGTCTCGATCGTCCTTGGATGGACCCCGCACACGTCAGTGATGCCGTCACCTAGAAAATTGAACCAGGAGCTTATGTTCATGAGGATCACCGTCGAAACCACCGTAGCAGCCCCCATCGATCAGGTCTGGCGTGCCTATACGACACCTGCTGACATCATGGAGTGGAACGCCGCGTCCGACGACTGGCATACGACCAAGGCTACGGTCGACCTGCGGGAGGGCGGGGTCTTCTCGTCGCGCATGGAAGCCAAGGACGGCAGCATGGGCTTTGACTTCGCCGGGACTTACACGACGATTGTCGAACACAAGCTGATCGAATATTCATTCGGCGATCGCAAGGCCGAAGTCGAGTTCGTGCCCGGGGCGAAGGGCGTCGTCGTCCGCGTTGTCTTCGATAGCGAACCGACTCACTCGGTTGAGCAGCAGCAGGGCGGCTGGCAGGCCATCCTCGACAACTTCGCGCGACACGTGCAGGCGAAGCAGAAGACGTCGTGAAGCCGTGCGGGGGCAGGAGATCGACGTCCTTGACGGGCGTCGTCGGCTTTCCGCGCAGAGCACCTGACGGAAATTGATCAGTCGAGGAATAGCCGGCTTCGGGGTCAGTCGCGTCGGTTGACCCCTCAGCCGGCGACCTCCGGTTTGCGCCGGGCTCACCGGCGCGGTGGGCCAACAGGTGACGTCAAGCTGCTACGACGGCTCCACGCCCCCGGCGCGCGTCTCCGGGGGCGCGCCACGCCTCAGGGGAAGTGGCTGGTCGCCAAGCAACACCTTCACCACCACGTCACGCGCACTGCCGGGATCAAGCGAGTGCTTTGCGATCAGGTCGCTACAGTCGGCGACGATCTGGTCGGCGTCCTGCATGATCTTGAGCTCTTTGTAGCGATCGTGCCGATGCAGGCCCATGCTTTCGCCAACCACTTCAAGGATATTTACGATACGGAATGGCCAGTCGCGCTCGTGCGCGCACAGTTCGCGATGATCGGAATGATAGACCGCGACCAGTGCATCGACACCTGCATCGCGCGCCGCCTCAAGCTCCATAAGTTGCAATTCGCGCTTGTACTTTGGAAGCGCGCCGACATCCACGCTCTGCAAACCCACCGCCGGCTGGTTCAGATCGACGAGTTCGATACCGGGTACCGCCGTCAAGATCTCAGCTGCGGATTCCACGACGCCGGCCACGCCGGGATGCCTGTGCAGCGCGACCCGCATTTCGACCCTGCGCTGAAGGTGCGGCTTGAGCTGCCCCAGCCGGTCGCCGAGAAAGCGCATGAATGGGCTCATCTCGAACGGGCGCGACCCGTGCTGTCGCTCCACCGTTGGCAGGATGGTCTCCGTGTACTGGACGTAGCACGACGGGCACCAGGAGATCACCTGCCCCGAGTTCGAGTGCGACAGCTTTTCCATCGTACTCGATCCCATACGACCGGCCATCTCTGCGTCGCCAGACTTGAGTTGGAGAATGCCGCAGCAATGGCTCGGCCCGCCCATCACCTGGTAACTGACGCCGAGCGCGTCCATGATATCGAGGGCAAGCAAGGCGATGTGCGGCGTCTTGAGCACATTGCAGCCGGTGTAAAACACGAAATCCGGCGCTTCAACGGGCGTGGCGACCGACGCCGATCTCTGACCCAGTCGTTCGAGCACGTCCGTATCGAGTTGCAGGCGCGAAAGCGCGTTCACGCCACGACTGCCGTCGCGATACCTCTCGACACCCCGCCGGCGCCGTTCGGCAAGCTCATTGTCCGACTTCGCGATGCCAAGCCGCGCCATGCTCAGCAGGAAACGCGGATTGACGCCATAGCTGCACGCCTTGATGCATGCCCCGCTCCGCATGCAGGACTGCGCCCATTTGCGCGACGCTTCCGGGCCGTTGCCGGTACGCACCAGCTCGAGAATGCCGCCGATGATGTCTTCGGACTTTGTCGTCCGCGAGATGCCGGCCGGCTCGACACTCGGACAGGCCTCGACGCATTTCCCGCATCGCGTACAGGCGTCGAGCATGTCTTCGGCATATTCAGCCAGGGACGTCTCGAAGGGGACCTCGTTCATCGGCTGCATGACCAACTCCCAGGCCTGCTGGAGGATCAGCTACGTGCGGCACACGACAACGCCGGAACCTAACCCACAATTGGCGAGCTGTACACGAGCAGGCCGCAATGGGGATCTGTCGCCTTCGGGTCAATCGCGTCTGCTACGCGCTGGGTGAGCCCGCTGCCGGCGTGCCCTTACTACCGGACCACCCGTGACCGATCTGGACTTCGCATTCGGGCCAACAGGCGGCGTCCGTTAGCCGGCACGGCGACCGTCAGAGCAAGGCCACTCTGCTGCCGGTCCCCGAAGGCCATCTCGGGAGATGGGGAGGATTATTTCTACCCGCCCCGCGGTAGCCCTTAAGGCCTTTGTTTGACGTTGACTCGCCTCTTGCGGCACGGACGATCCGGCACCAGCTTTCACACGTCAGGTAGGGACCGGCGGACGATGATCTCTGTTGTTGTCGGGTCACGACAACATGCCGGTTGACCGACGATCTCTACGTTGGAGGGTCAACTATTTCGCCCCGCACGCCTCTGGCGCTTCTCATCATATCCCTGGGTGCGATCGCCGCGGTGTGGTGGTGGCTGGCCATACCGATCAACCTGGCGCGCGCGCCGATCGATCCGAATGCCAAGCTGCAATGCATATCCTACCCGCCCTTCCGCAACAACCAAACGTCGGAGTCGCCGACACCGGTGCCGCGGGACCAGATCGCGGAAGATCTCGCCCAGCTTGCCAAAATAACCGAATGTATCCGTACCTATGCGACTGATCTTGGTCTCGATCAGATCCCCGAACTTGCGTCCAAGGTGGGGCTGAAAGTCATTCAGGGAATTTGGCTCGATAGGGACCGACGGAAGAGCGCGACGCAGATATCCACGGGCATACGCCTCGCCCGGCAATATCCGGAAACCATCACCGCACTCGTGGTCGGCAATGAGGTTCTGTTGCATCGGAAGATGACACCTTCCGATCTTGCTGCCTTGATCCGCTCGGTCAAGGCACAGGTGCCGGTCCCCGTCACCTATTCCGACGTCTGGGAGTACTGGCTGCGCTATCGGGAACTCGGTGACGCCGTCGATTTCGTCACCCTTCATATCCTGCCATATTGGGAAAATGTCCCGGTCGCGGCGAAATCCGCCGCTGCTCACGTCGACGCCGTCCGAAAGCAGGTGGCGTCGGCGTTTCCGGGTAAGGAAATCCTGATTGGAGAAACAGGTTGGCCGAGCGAAGGGCGGATGCGCGAGTCGGCGCTACCATCGCGCACCAACCAGGCGCGGGTGATCTCGGAGGTCCTCGATCTTGCCCGGCGCGAGAATTTCCGCGTCAACCTGTTCGAGGCGTATGATGAATTGTGGAAGCATGAGTTCGAGGGCACCGTCGGCGGATCGTGGGGCTTATTCGATTCCGCGCAGCGCACGCTGAAATATCCGCCCGGCATCCCCGTCAGCAATTATCCGCTCTGGAAACTGCAAATGAGCAGCGGAATGGCGCTGGCGATCCTGGTGTTCGGCGCTGCATGGCTGACCTTGCGCCGGAAGCTCTCGCAGCCCCGGCTCGTCTCGTGGCTTGCGGTCGGAATATCGGCAACCACCGCCGGAGTCCTGTTCGGGGTGGCCGCTCAAAAGATGTTCTATGAAAGCTACGGCGCGGGCAGCTGGCTTCTGTGGGGCGCACTTCTGGCGGCGGCAACTGCCTCGCCGCTGTTCGGCGCCAACGCCCTGATGTCCGGGCGCGCACCGCCCACATTTCTGGAATTGCTGGGTCCGGAGGACTACCGGACCCCATCGGGGTTGGCGATCATGCACGGATTGATCTTGATCGTAATCATCGTGATCGGCACGGAGACCGCGCTGGGCTTGATGTTTGACCCGCGCGAAAAGGATTTTCCCTTTGCGGCGCTCACTATGGCGGCGGTCCCTTTTGCGGCGATGACGCAGCTCAATCGCCCGAAGAAAGGAATCCGCCCCATGGCGGAAGCGATGTTTGCCGTCGTATTCCTGGTGGCAGCCATCTATGCGGCGCTTAGCGAAGGACCGAACAATTGGCAGTCGCTGTGGACTTGTGCGGCCTATATCCTGCTTGCGGTTACGCTGTGGCGGGCGCGCGCTTGAGTAAACCTGGCCAGCCGACTTCCGTTGTGGGTCAATCGCGTCACTATGGCCGCGTGCCGATCTCTTCCGGTCTACCTCTGTGAACGGAAATCGTCAGACTGCACCGGCACGTCTCACACGGGCCAGAAGCGGACCCACGACCTAATCCCGAAATCCTGCCCTCGACCGCTCGCCTTCATATGCAAGCCAATCAGAGGATAATCTGTCGTATTGTGGTTTACTTATTGGAAATGAAGCGAGCCGCTGAATGCCATCTCCCATAGAATAGATCGCCACCGTGTACTCTCGGCCCCGTTGATCCGGTGTGCGAGGAATGGCGATGTACCTTCGGTGTTCGCTACGCTGGCCTAGGAAAACATCGAGCACTTGGCCGACTTCAGCTTTGCCTTTGAGAGTCTCCGTGATTCTCAGACGGGCGAACCATACATCGTTGGTACAAAGCTCGCAGTGACGGCCACCCATCCATATTACGGGTTGCTGCAAGCGAACTCTCGCAACGACGACATCCCTAGCGTCGGGAGACAAATTGTTCAGTGCCTCTACGAGATTGTCTGGCGCGCCTTCTGAAAAATACGCAATGGGCGTCTTGTTCTCCATCGCCGAGGAACGCGGCGGACCGACAATGATTGCGCTCGTCATCGCAGCGACAAGAGCTAGGCTTCGCTTGACCGATTTCATCTACAGCACTGCGCACCGAATGGTTGTAGTGGCACTATAATCCAATTTTGAGAAGTTGAACAGATTAGGTCTGCTTTGGGTCAAAATGCGAAGAACTCAGAGTGAGCAAAGTCAGCCCGCTCTACTCCGCCAAGCGAACCTCAATGAAAGGTGTCGCCACTTCGCTGATGGGCCAGCAGCAGACATTGATCAGAGACGAAAACCCAACTTCACCAACGTCGTTGGGGGGCGGACTGACTTCAGTATGCCGGAGCGCAAGCGTGAACTAGCCCACATTTGGTAGACCCGCGCGCGTGCTAAACTGCACTGTGCGCGCCAACTAACTTCGGTTCGACAAGAACTGGACGTTTCGCGGAGCAGGCCATGGACCAAGATCGTCGAAACGCACTTTCCACGGAATACGGCGAGGTCTGCAGCAACTTTCGGACGCTGACCGACATCCGGTTCAAGTTGCTGGGTCTGCTGCCGATCGCGACCGCCGTAGCCATTGCGCTCAAAGTCGACCACATTGATGGCCGGAGCTTTGTATTCTCGTTGTTTGGCCTGATCGCAACGATCGGGCTCGTGACCTACAATACGAGAAATGACGAGCTGTATGATGAACTCGTGAGACGTGCCGCATACATTGAACGAAGCCTTGGTCTCGCGGATGGAGCATTTGCCAACCGCCCGCGCGCGTCGCGGAATCGATCGCGACTCCTCAATCTATTACCCGCCGGGCGTCTCAAAGGAACAGGCTGCATGTCACTTGGTGGCGCTACTCACGGATTTGCCGCCGCGGTGGCTGTTCGATTGCGCCACAAATCGAAGAGGAGACATGCCAGAGAAAAGTCCCGTATTGTTCCCGCCCCGCGCTGACGAGGTAAGGTGATAGCGCATTGATTTTCCGCTTTGGGTCAGAAGCACCAGCCTGGACCTTAGCCGACGACTTCCGGTCTAGCGCCAGCTTCGGAAGTTCTCTCGTGGCGCCAAGGGGCGACATTGTCCGCGAGCGGCTGGCGCCAGAACAAATGTGAGATAGTTCATATCCGGCGCGTCGCCGACGTGTTGCCATTCCGATGTTTCCGGCGAAACTTCATTTCTTTCGCCACCGTGGCCGGTGCGTATCGCGCTACGGTTCGGGCTGTGCGGGAGGCGTTGAATGGTCAATATCAAAGTTCCTCTTAATCCAGTGCAGAAACGCGGCTTGTGGCCGCCCAAAGGCGGGCGCGAATATCCGGTCTTAGATACGGACGACTGGTGGAAAATTGCGGCGCGCGAGCACATAGATGCGTGGGCGTTAATCGAGTTCAATTTCCAAACGCACGTTCCTGAGGAGGTGAATTGGTATTTGCGAGAGCTCGTGGGTTGCCGCCACAGCCGTGACGGGGGGCGCAATTACGCGTTTATCGGGGCTGACCCGAAGCTGCGCAAAATCTATCTTCCCGCTGTGCCGCCGCCGCCCCCACCTGCACCCATACCTTGGCCCGACAAACTCAAGAAGCTCCAGTACGATGTGGAGCATTCGAACGATCCACAAAAGGAACGATTCCTCTGCATGCTCAAGGCGATGGAGAACCGCCGTGATGATCGCGTGATCTTTTGGTCCACCATAGCCCCGGGCCCCGAGTGGGTTGCTCCGCTTGGCGTTGAGGGAAGAGGGATTGGGAAAGCGTTGATCGATTCGCAGTGGCTCTATAAAAATATCAAGACTGTGCGGGATGTGGACCTTCTTCCGTATGGCAACGGGTTACCGAGAAGCGATACTTTCGTGATCAGCTTCCACAAGTATCTGTTTGAAACGGCTTCGCCTTCCATCGGCATACTGCGTGCGGCGAACGCAGAAATTGTCAAGACGCATGTCATGTTGGATCGTTGGGCGAACCAAAGCATGGGTGGAAGTGCGTCGATGCCGACGTGTTATCGCGCAATCAAAGAATTTATTCGCTTACAGGAGCAAAGTGATTACCCGTCTGTGATCAACTGCATCGTGACGACTGGCGCGTAACCAGTTCCCTGGGCGGCTGACTGCACCAATCCTCACCGCTTCAACGATTGCGGAGTCATCTGCTTCGGCGGCGTTAAGTCCACCGACACGCACCTCGCATTCGCAATTCACCACGTCAACAAAGAGATCATCGGCTGGCTGGAACCGGCGGCAAACAGCATCTCCAATTTGGTTTGATCACCTCGTCGGTGGGGCCGCTGGAGATGCAACGACACGTCGAGGTCGAGCGCTTTTTGGCGATCTTGAAGTTGATCACCAGTCAAATTTGGTCGGGGCCTGAATCGGCGGGTTGTAGCTCTTCATATTGGGTACGCTGGAACGCGACCGATGTCTCAATTGGGTCAAAATGCGAAGAACTCAGAGTGAGCAAAGTCAGTCCGTTCTACCCCACCAAGCGGACCTCAATGAAAGGTGTTGCCACTTCGCTGATGGGCGAGAAGCGGACATTCCCGTTTGGAGCCTGAGTGTGCTAGCCTGAGGCACCATGCCCACACCTGCCGAAGCAGTAAGAACCTATATCTTGGCCAAGGACGGCAACCGACCGTTCTTGATGAGGCGGGCGTTCTCTGAAGACATTGCGCTCGAAATGGTGGTCAAGACCGACGCCATTTCGTTCCCCACCACGGCTTCCGGCTTGAACGCCGTGGAAGAAATTTTGGTGCGTCGTTTTGGTGTCGAATACGAGAACATCTACACGTTCTGCCTATCCCGGCCTTCCGAGACTGACCGAGCGCGCTTTCAGTGCCATTGGTTGGTGGGGATGTCCGCAAAGGCCAGCGGGCAAGCGCTGCGAGTTGGATGCGGACGTTACGACTGGCATTTCAATGAGCACGGAAAAGTGGTGAGGCTGGTGATCACCATTGAAGTCATGAAAGTCTTATCGGGCGCCGAACTCGATGGCGTGATGCGCTGGCTATCTTCGCTTCCCTATCCGTGGTGCAGTCCGTCTCAGGCTCTCCTGTCATTTCCTCCGCAGAACGACCTGCGCGAGGTTGAAGCCTACTTGAAGCAGGCTCAGTAATCTCGAACTATGATTGGCCAATAGGGTTGACGTCCCGAAGTTGAAGCTCGCCGTGTCGCCTTCGGATCAATCGCGTCACTATGGCCGCGTGCCGCTCCCTTCCGGTCTGCCCCTGTGAACGGAAATCGTCAGACTGCGCGGGCATGTCACCCGCGGGCTATAACCGGACCTGTTCACTCGATGACCTTGTCGGCGCTGGCCGAGAGTGCAGGAGAGACGGAAAGGCCCAGCTGCCTGGCCGTCTTCAAGTTGATGGACAGATCGAATTTGGTCACTTGGTAGAATGGAATATCGCCAGCTTTTGCTCCGCGGAAAATTGCGTCGATGTTGTTGGCCGCGCGCTTATACAATTCGACTAGATCAAAGGAGTAGGCCATTAGGCCCCCGGCTTCGACGGATTCGGTGAACGCGAAAATCGCCGGAAGTCTCGCGTCGGTCAGCAACTTGGCGATCAAAGCGCTGTTTTGAAAAGTTTCAGGGGAGTCGACCACCATGACTGCATTCGCGCCTTCGCCGGAAAGGCTCTCTACCGCTGCCCGCCAGTCATTTTCTTGAGCACCAACATCCAGTAGCGACACCGCGATAGGTAGGCCAGCCTCCTGGGCCGCTGCGGGGATAGGCGAATCCTTGACGAGCCCGCTGTATTGGATGTGAAGAGCGAGCAAGCCAAGTTTTGATATTGAAGGAAAGATTTCGCGCAGCAGTGCAATCCGCTTTCCATGAATTGATGGACCGGCGTCGATGCTGGCTCCCGTAAAATTTCCGCCCGGGCGAGCCAGACTTTCGGCAATCCCCAGTCGAACGGGGTCGGCAGTTATCGTTACGATTGGAATACGCGATGTCAGTTTTTTGAAGATGAGTGCGCCAGGACCACCGAGGAGAATGACGTCCGGGTTGCTGCTAACGATTTCCGTCGCCAAGGCCTCGAGGCCGGACGTGTTTTGCTCTCGTCCATAACTTTCGACTTTGAGGTTTTGTCCCTCGATCTGTCCCAACCGTCGCAGCTCGGCGAAGAGGGCTCGAGGATACCTTTTCCCGCTAAGCTCGTGCCAGTCCGCGCTCGGCTCTGACGGGACGAAAATAGCAAGAAGTTTCTTCTTGGCGCTCTCCGCCGCCGCAGCCAGCCGCGGCAATGCTACCGCACCACAAACGGCACCGAGAAAAGCACGCCGCCTCATGTTCGCCCCCTAGCCAGAGTCTAGGTCAACGCATTTTAGCGTCTAAAAGGCCATACTGAAAATCAAAGGTGGCTCTGCGATGTCCGGGTTGGGTCAAAAGCGTCGGTTTGACGCTCAGGGGCAAACTTCCGCTCTGCCGCCATCACCCGACATAGCTGCACCGCGTCAACGGAAGCGATGGGGCACGAGCGGAAGTGCCTAGCCGCTCCATATCGGCCGCCGTCGGTCATCCCTGAACGAACAGCTTACTTTTCTCTCGTCTCCGGCCTATTCTTGGTGTCCTTCTGCGATGAGCGCGTTTGGGAAGAAATGTGGTCTATCGGGCGGAGAAGACGGCCTTGCGCTATCTCTTCGAAGACTACGTATTGGACACGGACCAGCGCGAGCTGCGCTGCGGAGCCGTGCTGATTGCTACTGCGCCACAAACGTTTGACTTGCTCCTTTACCTCATTCGCAACAGGGAGCGGGTTGTCAGCAAGGACGACCTCCTCGGCGCTGTCTGGAGTGGTCGCATCGTCTCGGATGCCGCGCTCACGACGCGCATGAATGCTGCTCGCGGCGCAATTGGCGACACGGGCGAGAGACAGCGTCTGATAAGGACGATGCCCCGCAAGGGTTTCCGCTTTGTTGGCACAGTGCAGGAGGCGCAAAGGTCCACAACCGTCCCCCCTGGCCATGTGGCGCAGAACGATTATACGGCGCAGAGGTCGCTTTCACCACCTCGCCTTTCCATCGTTGTGTTGCCCTTCGTCAATCTCAGCAGCGCCCCCGAGCAGGACTACTTTGTCGATGGTGTGACCGGGAGCCTCACCACGGATTTATCACGCATCAGTGGCTCATTTGTCATCGGCCAACACACCGCGTTCACCTACAAAGGCAAATCGGTCGATGTCAGGCAGATCGGTCGTGAGTTGAATGTTCGCTACGCGCTTGAAGGCTCGGTGCAGCGTTGCGACAATCGTCTCCGGGTGAATGTTCAATTGATCGACGCGACGACGGGCAATCATTTGTGGGCCGACCGCTTCGACAAGCCCTTCGCCGATCTGCTCGATATGCAGGACGAAATCGTAGCCAGGATTGCGCGGACCTTAGACAACCAACTCATCGTGGCCGAGGCGCGTCGCGCGGCAAGAACGTTGAATCCCGATGCCATGGATCTCTATTTCCAGGGCCGCCATTCTTGCAATAGGGGGGTGACACTCGAGAATTTGACAGAAGCTCGCAATTCTTTTGAACGGGCTCTGGCGACTGATCCGCAAAATGTCGACGCCATGAGTTGGAGAGCGTTGGTCGAGACGGTGCTTGTCGCGGCGTTCTTGAAAGACAACGGGCCTCCGTATCTGGCAGCGGCAGAGACCATGGTGCTAAAGGCGCTCCGCCTCGCTCCGGACCATGCCTGGGCTCATTTCACCTTGGCCATGGTGCTCATCTATACGAACCGGACGGCCCAAGGCGTAGCTGAGTGCGAGCGAGCCTTGGCCCTGGATCGCAATTTGGCTGACGCTCACGAGATGATGGGTCAGGCCAAATTTTATATGGGTTGCGGTGCGGATACCGAGTTCCACGTCAACGAAGCACTGCGCCTTTCCCCTCGCGATATCTCCGCCTTCCGATGGATGAATACGGCGGGCTTTGCCAAGCTCCAGATCTCAGCAGACGCTGAAGCGGCCGCTTGGTGTGCCCGAGGAATCGAGGCCAACCGAAACTATCCGCTGCTGCATTTCGGGTACGCTGCAGCGCTCGCGCTTCTTGGGAGGCTGGACGAGGCGCAAGTGGCCGCCAAAACTGGACTTGCACTTGATCCAACATTTACGATCCGTCGCGTCAGAAACGTTCCAGTGCGCGGCAACGCGAATTTCGTTGCAGGAGCCAGGCGCTTGGTTAGGGGATTATACATCGCCGGAGTACCGGAGGGGTGATGCCGGCGATCAGTCTATCGCGTCACTATGGCCGCGTGCCGTTCTCTTCCGGTTTACCCCTGTGAACGGAAATCGTCGGACTGCACCGCCATGTCTCACACGGGCCAGGAGGCGACGTTCCCTGCTCGCCTCATAAGACCCGATATGACAGAGAGGCCACCATCTGAGGGCGGCCTCTGCTGCGTGCGTGAATTGGTCAGTTCTTGTACCCCATACTGCTACAGATCGCGTATTGATAGTTGGGGTTTGCACCTTGCGCCCATAACCCTTGTTTGCATTCCACGTACGTCCTGGCCTTGGCTGGCGCAAACGCCCTTATATCCGGGTCAAGCACTTTGGCATGCGCACCCGAGTAAAATATCTCTGTCGATGGAGTGTTCGGCCTCGTAGTTTTCTTCACGGCGTTGGCGGGTGCATTCGACAAGATGGCGACAGCTAAGCCCACAAGGAACAGCGAGGAAAATCTCATAGTAATGTCCTCCACAACTCCACCTCGAAGTGGGCGACTATTCAAGAGAGCTACAAGCAGTGGTGGCGTCGATTAAACATAACAACCTTATTCCCGAAGGGCAATGGACGGAGTTGCTCCAATGTCGCCTTCGGGTCAAAAGCGGTCTTCGAGGAGCAGTGCTTGGCAGGTCGGCTGACGGGTCAGAAGCCGAAGCAGGCCGTCACCGACGTGGCGCCTGGATATCGAATTCAAAGGTTGCCAATCGGTCGGCGGCGGAGATGGTGCGTTCTGATGGACGCCTGCTGGACACCCGCTGCCATGATGCCATCATGCCCCTGTTTTGCCCGACGGGTCAAATCGATTTCGTAAAATCGAAAAAACCCAATGCCGACAAGGGCGCGGCTACTGTGCATGGGGTTGTTTTCGCGAATTTTGCTTGCCCCCGCTATGTCGGGCCGGGCCCCGATCTCGTCGGGTCCGGAGTGGCCTGAGCGTTCGCCTCAGCTATCCACCTTCAACGCGGCAATGAAGGCTTCCTGCGGGATGTCGACCTTGCCGAACTGCCGCATCTTCTTCTTGCCTTCCTTCTGCTTCTCCAGAAGTTTCCGCTTACGCGTGATGTCGCCGCCGTAGCACTTCGCGGTGACGTCCTTGCGCAGGGCGCGCACCGTCTCGCGCGCGATCACCTTGCCGCCGATCGCCGCCTGGATCGGGATCTGGAACATGTGCGGCGGGATCAGCTCCTTCATCTTCTCGACCATGGCGCGGCCGCGCCCCTCCGCGCGGGTGCGATGCACCAGCATCGACAGCGCGTCGACCGGCTCGTTGTTGACCAGGATCTGCATCTTGACGAGATCGGCCACCTTGTAGTCGGTCAGGTGATAGTCGAACGAGGCGTAGCCTTTCGAGACCGATTTCAGGCGGTCGTAGAAGTCGAACACGACTTCGTTGAGCGGCAGATCGTACTTCACCATGGCGCGGGAGCCGACATAGGTCAGCTCCTTCTGCGCGCCGCGGCGGTCCTGGCACAGCTTCAACACGCTGCCGAGATATTCGTCGGGAGTGAGGATGGTGGCCTCGATCCAGGGCTCCTCGATATCGGCGATCTTGACCACGTCGGGCATGTCGACGGGATTGTGGATCGAGATCTCCTGGCCGTCGGTCAGGTGCATCTTGTAGATCACGCTTGGCGCGGTCGCGATCAAATTGAGGTCGAACTCGCGCGACAGCCGCTCCTGGATAATCTCGAGGTGCAACAGCCCGAGGAAGCCGCAGCGGAAGCCGAAGCCCAGCGCAGCCGAGGTTTCCATCTCGTAGGAGAAGCTCGCGTCGTTAAGGCGCAACTTGCCCATCGCCCCGCGCAGCGTTTCGAAGTCATTGGCGTCGGCCGGGAACAGGCCGCAGAACACCACCGGGATCGCCGGCTTGAAGCCCGGCAGCATTTCGGTGACCGGCTTCCTGTCGTCGGTGATGGTGTCGCCGACGCGGGTGTCGGCGACTTCCTTGATCGCCGCGGTGATGAAGCCGATCTCGCCGGGGCCGAGCTCGTCGACCTGCTCCATCTTCGGGGTGAAGAAGCCGACGCGCTCGACGTCATACGCCGCGCCTGTGCCCATCATGCGGATGCGCTGGCTCTTCTTCATGACGCCGTCGACGACGCGGATCAGCACGACCACGCCGAGATAGACGTCGTACCAGCTGTCGACCAAGAGCGCCTTCAAGGTCGCGTCGCGGTCGCCCTTTGGCGGCGGCAGGCGGGTGACGATGGCTTCCAGCACGTCGGGGACGCCGAGGCCGGTCTTGGCCGAGATCATCACGGCGTCGGAGGCATCGATGCCGATGACGTCCTCGATCTGCTGCTTGATCTTCTCGGGTTCGGCCGCGGGAAGGTCGACCTTGTTCAGGACCGGGACGATCTCGTGGTTGTTGTCGAGCGCCTGGTAGACGTTGGCGAGCGTCTGCGCTTCGACGCCCTGGCTGGCGTCGACCACCAGCAGGGAACCCTCGCAGGCCGCCAGCGACCGCGAGACTTCGTAGGCGAAGTCGACATGGCCGGGCGTGTCCATCAGGTTGAAGATGTAATCCTTGCCGTCCTTGGCGTGGTAGGCAAGGCGGACCGTCTGCGCCTTGATGGTGATGCCGCGCTCGCGCTCGATGTCCATAGAATCGAGCACCTGCTCCTTGCCCGCCATTTCGCGGTCGGTGAGGCCGCCGGTCATCTGGATCAGGCGGTCGGCCAGCGTCGACTTGCCATGGTCGATATGGGCGACGATGGAGAAGTTGCGGATGTTGGAAATGGGGACGGTCGTCATGGGCGCGGGATACCACTCACATCCCCGTGCGGCAACCATATTGCTGTATTTTCAGGGCCTTTCTTCACGCCAAGCTGATTCCACGAGGGCCCAAAACGCGCTACGCAACGGCCCATGTCCAGGCTCATGTCCACGACCTCGATCCCCTCCGCCCGAACACGCGTAAAAGCCCGGGTGAGCCTTAACCGCTTCCGGGCCTGGCTGGTCGCCTGCGCGATCCGGCCCGAAGCGCGGCTCTGGCTGGTGATCCAGCTCGCCATCCTGCATGCGGTGATCTGGACCTTCATCCTGATCAATCTCAAGGCAGCGCAGGACGTTCACATGGACGTCGCAGAAGCCTATGGCTGGGGCCAGGAGTTCCTGTGGGGCTACGGCAAGCACCCGCCGCTGTCGGGCTGGGTCGCCGGCCTCTGGTTCAAGGTGTTCCCGGCTGCGGACTGGGCGACCTATGCGCTGGCGATGGCGACCGTCGGCGTCGGCATGGTGATCTGCTGGCTGCTGAGCTTGCGCGTCGTGGACGCGCGGCGCGCGTTCCTGGTCGTGGTGATGGTCGCGCTCTATCCGATCTTCAATTTCAAGGGTTTCAAGTACAACCCCGACCTGCTCCAGCTCGTCACGCTGCCGCTGCTCGTGCTCGCCTATCTCAACGCCTTCGAGAAGCGGACCTGGCAGTCCGGTATCTGGTTCGGGCTCGCCGGCGCGCTGGCGCTGATGACGAAATACTGGGTGCTGACCATGATCGGCGCCATCGGCCTTGCCGCGCTGATTCATCCCGATCGGCTGCGATTCCTGCTGTCGCCGGCGCCGTGGGTGGCGATCGTGACGATGGTGGTGGCGATGATCCCGCACATCGTCTGGCTTGCGGGCGTGCATTTCGTGCCGCTGACCTATGCCGGCGATACCTACAGCCTCGATGACAGCCGCCAGGTCCATCAGCTCGTGGCGGGCTACGCCCTGCATAATTTGGCGCTGCTGGCGTTGCCGGTGGCGCTGGCCGCTCTCGCAATGGCGCTGGTGCCGCATTGGTTCACGCTGCTGCTGCGCGCACCGTTACGCATCGTCACGCGCGCCTGGGGGCGCGGCGCCAATCCCGGCGTCAATGTTGCGCAGGCGTTGAACGTCTGGATCATCCAGATCATCGTCGCGGTCGGCCCGCCGCTCGGCGCGCTGGCCTTCAGCATCTACATGAAGACCGATTGGGGCATCTCGCTGTTCTTCCTGGTGCCCTTGGCACTGGTCGCGATCCCGGCGCTGCGGGTGCAGAGTGCGGCCCTGTTCAACATCGCCGCGATCTGGCTCGTGCTCAGCGTCGCCACGCTCGCCGCCTCGCCCTGGATCGCCGCGCGCGAGATGGCGGCCAATGCCAGCAATACGGCGACCTACGGCGCGCGCTCGGAGCTGGCGCATGAATTGACGCAGGCCTGGCACACGCGTTTCGGCTCGCGCTGGGCGGTCGTCGCCGGCACCATGGAGTCGATCCAGCCGATGGTGTTCTACAGCCCCGATCATCCCGCCGCGCTGATGCCGCTCGAAGCCTGGGATTCCGGGCTGACGTCGCGCGAGGATGCCAAGAAGTATGGCTTCATCGGCGTGTTCGATCCGACCGATGGCCGCCTCCCGGCGTTCGAGAAATGGGTCTCGGAGATCGCGCCGACCGCCGAGCGCATCGTGATGACGACGCGCCGCTTCACCCACGGCAAGGCCGGCCCGGCGATGAGCTGGAATATCTACATCGCGCCGCCGGCGAAGTGATTTCGGCGTTGTCGGTCTCGTAGGGTGGGCAAAGCGACTTGTCCGCCATAGCTCGAAGAGCGACGGCGGAAGTGTGCCCACCACTTCTATGGCGATTGTCGCGAGATGGTGGGCACGGCGCTTCGCGCCTTTGCCCACCCTACGGCACTGAGCGCGTGGCTCAGATCCCTTCCTCGTTGAACTTGCTCTCAACGAGCTCGGTAATCGCCGCAAGCGCAGCCTGGGCATCGTCACCGGCGGCGGCGACCGTGATCGTCGTGCCCGGTCCTGCGGCCAGCATCATCAGGCCCATGATCGAGGTGCCGCCGACGGTCTCGCCGCCGCGCGTCACCCACACCTGCGCGTTGAAGCGCTCGACCGCCTGGACGAATTTCGCCGAGGCGCGGGCGTGCAGGCCGCGCTTGTTGATGATCAGGAGGTCTTTGGAAATGGCTCCCGCCGGCACGCCTGTCCCGGCCTGGTTTCCGAGCGGCGCGTCGTCGCTCATTTGCCGGCGAGCACGCGGCTGGCAATGGTGACGTATTTGCGACCCGCTTCCTGGGCCATCGCGATCGCGTCGGGCAGCGGACGCTCCTCGCGCACCTTGGCAAGCTTCACCAGCATGGGAAGGTTGATGCCCGCGAGCACCTCGACCTTCGGCCGGCTCATGCAGGATATTGCAAGGTTCGACGGCGTGCCGCCGAACATGTCGGTGAGGATCGCGACGCCGTCGCCGGAATCGACGCGGTTGACCGCCTCGATGATGTCGCTTCGGCAGAGATCGGAATCATCTTCGGCACCGATCGTGATCGCTTCGATTTGCTTTTGTGGGCCCATGACATGCTCAAGCGCTGCCTTGAATTCGTCGGCAAGGCGCCCGTGGGTCACAAGTACTAGACCAATCATCGGAAAACTCCTCGCGGGCGCTTTTGGTGCACCGCACGAACGCGCCACTTTGACCATCCAGAGCCCCCGCGCAAGAGGGGATGTTGCGTATCTCCCTGAAACTAGACGGATGGATGAGGGGAGCTGCGCCGGTCTATTCGGTCGCGATAGTGGGGTTCATATGGTTACCATTTCCCTTCAAACAATCGCCTGAAGGGTTAACGGAAGATGAACTCTTGGTAGTGGTCAAGGCCGCAACAACCAAAGGGAGGGGCGAATAGTCGCGCCCGACGGGGATTCGCGGTATTTCGACACCGAAAATGCTTGTTTTCAGCGATTCCGCCGCAGGCAGCCGTTCTGCGTCGGCGGCGTCCAGATCGACCACGAGGCCGACGGTCGCATGCTCCACGAAGTCGCAGCGGCGGATTCCCAGTCCCCGAATCTCGATCAGGCCGGCCAGCAGCGGCGCGGGGCGGACTTCAATTTCGTCGCCGACTGTCGCCAGATGGACACGGTCATCGCCGACCAGAACGGCCCTTTCGACCACGCCAGCGCGTCCCGCCATGATCAAATCGAAGGCAAGGCGCGACTTGCCGGAGCCTGAGGGCCCGCGGATCAGCACCGCCAGAGTCCCGACCTTGACTGCGGAGGCGTGAACGCTGGGGCCACCGTCGCTCATAGCGCCGGCAGCCTCACCACGAAACGCGCGCCGACAACCGTAGGCGCTCCGTCCTCGTCCGCCGGGCCCGGGCGGTTCTCGGCCCAGATGCGTCCGCCATGGGCATCGACGATCTGCTTGGAGATCGACAGGCCGAGGCCGGAGTTCTGGCCAAAGCCCTGGTGCGGACGGTCGGTGTAGAAGCGCTCGAAGATGCGCTCCAGCGCGTCGTCGCGGATGCCGGGACCGTCGTCGTCGACCACGATCTCGATCTCGGAGCGGACGCGGCGGCAGGTGAGGCGCACCTTGCTGCCGGGCTCGGAGAATGACTGCGCGTTGGAGAGCAGGTTGGAGACCACCTGCCCGAGCCGCGAATCGTGCCCGGTCACGGAGAACGCGTCGGTCGCGCCGCGGCCTTCGAAGCGCGTTTCGACCGCGACGTCATGGCCGAGCTTGGTTTCATTGGCGACGGACACGAGCGTCGTCAGCAGGCGGCGCAGGTCGACCCGGACCGCATCCTGGCGCTGCAATTCGGCGTCGAGGCGGCTGGCGTCGGAGATGTCGGAGATGAGGCGATCGAGCCGCTTGACGTCATGCTCGATCACCTCGAGCAGGCGCGCGCGGCTGGTCTCGTTGCGCGCCAGCGGCAGCGTCTCGACCGCTGAGCGCAGCGACGTCAGCGGGTTCTTCAGTTCATGCGCGACATCGGCGGCGAACATCTCGATCGCCTCGATGCGGCTGTAGAGCGCGCTGGTCATGTCGCGCAGCGCGCCGGAAAGGTGACCGATTTCGTCGCGGCGCCGGGTGAAGTCGGGAATCTCGATGCGGGCCTTGATGCGGCGGCGGACGCGCTCGGCGCTGTCGGCGAGCCGGCGCACCGGACCTGCGATCGTGCTGGCGAGCAGCAGCGACAGCATGATCATGACCGCGGCAGCGACGCCGCCGACCTTCAGGATCGCCAGGCGCTCGGCGGTGACCATCTGGTCGATGTCGTCGCCCTGCGTCGACAGCATCAGGGCGCCGTGGATGGCGCGCGAGCGCAGCACGGGGACTGCGACCGAGACGATCACCTCGCCGCGCGAATTGACCCGCACCATCGAACGCTTCTGGCCCTGGAGCGCGTCGCTCACTTCCGAATAGCCATTGCCATTCTCGCGCCCGAGCTCGCGATACAGCGGCAGGTCACCGCGGTTGATCCAGAGGCGCACCGAGGTCAGGCCGCGCTCGATCACGCCGGGCTTCTGCGATGGCGGCGGCAACGGGAAGATCAGCACGTTCTCGAGGTCGCGGCTGTCGAGCAGCACCGTCCCGTTGGGATCGAATATCCGTGCGCGGGTCTTGGTCGGCGAGATCAGCGTGCGCAGCACGGGTGCCACGCGCTCCGGGCTGATCGGAAAGTTCAGCGCCGAATAATCGTCGGATTCGCCGTAGCTGTCGCCGAGCTTCAGATCGAGCAGGCGGTCAGGATCGACCGTGATCGCGTTGGTCTGCACGGTCGCCGACGCTCCGATGGCACCGGCGATGATCTCGGCCTGCACCAGCAGGCTCTGCGCACGCGCGTCGATCAGGCCAGCGCGGAACTGCGAGAGATAGAGAATGCTCGCGACCAGCGCGACGAGGCCGGCGAGGTTGAGCGAGACGATGCGGCGGGTCAGGCTCGAGAAGGAGAGTGCGAAGAAATACTGACCGGCGCGCGTCAGCCAGGACAGCGGCCGCCAACCTTGCGCGGCCGGCTTGTCGTCGGCGACGTGCTCCGGTACGCCGTCGGATGCGATATCCCCGGCATTCTGGTTCTCGTCAGGCTGCGTTCGGTCAAGCAATGCTTACGCCCGCGTTAGGACATCTCGTGCGAAGGGTCCCCGCATCCTAGAGCCATCCCGGTCCCGATGGAACGAGAACCGGCGATGCTCTCAGTCTTTCGTGAAGGCGCGTGAGCCTCAGGCTTCCTTGAAGCGGTAGCCGACGCCGTAGAGCGTCTCGATCATCTCGAACTCGTTGTCGGTCACCTTGAACTTCTTGCGCAGCCGCTTGATGTGGCTGTCGATGGTGCGGTCGTCGACATAGACCTGGTCGTCATAGGCGGCGTCCATCAGCGCGTTGCGGCTCTTCACCACGCCGGGCCGGGTCGCCAGCGCCTGGAGGATCAGGAATTCGGTGACGGTCAGCGTCACCGGCTCGTTCTTCCAGGTGCAGGTGTGCCGTTCGGGGTCCATGCGCAGCAGGCCGCGGTCGAGCGCCTTGGCATCGTTCTCCTTCGGCGCGACGGTCGGGTCCTTCGGCGCAGAGCGGCGCAGCACAGCCTTGACGCGCTCGACCAGCAGGCGCTGCGAGAAGGGTTTGCGGATGAAGTCGTCGGCGCCCATCTTGAGGCCGAACAGTTCGTCGATCTCTTCGTCCTTGGAGGTCAGGAAGATCACCGGCAGGTCGGATTTCTGCCGCAGCCGGCGCAGCGTTTCCATGCCGTCCATGCGCGGCATCTTGATGTCGAGGATGGCAAGATCGGGCTGGGTGGTGCGGAAGCCGTCGAGCGCGGAGGCGCCGTCGGTGTAAGTCATGATGCGATAGCCTTCGGCCTCCAGCGCGATCGAGACGGATGTGAGAATGTTGCGGTCGTCGTCGACCAAAGCGATTGTGGGCATGAGCCTCTGCTTTCTGCTTTCCGTTTGGGTCGTGGCTTGAAACGGCGAGCAATTCACTGATGCGCCGCATACACGGGTGCCGAATTCGGCGGTCGAACCTTGTCACCGAGCAATGCAAGCTGGGCTGAAGTGTGACCAAGTTCCACGAAGCGCAGCAGATTCGCCGCGTTTCGACCCTTAACCTGACCCCCGTTTACCCGAAAAAAGACCTCCCTTGCAACCACCTGACCCGAGAAAGCCGATGCACCCGACCCCTGATTTCGACCCCGGAAAGCTCGCCAAATCGCTGCTCAGGCGCTCGCGCCAGGGCGCGCTGGCAACGCTGATGGCCGGCAGCGGCGATCCCTATTGCTCCCTCGTCAATCTGGCGAGCCACCCCGACGGCTCGCCGATCCTGCTGATCTCGGGCCTGGCCGTGCACACCAGGAACATCCTGGCGGATCACCGGGTCTCCCTGATGCTGGACGAGCGCGCGGCCGGCGATCCGCTGGAGGGCGCCCGAATCATGCTGTCCGGTCGGGCGGAACAGGCCGATGCCGACAAGGATCTACTCCAGCGGCGGTATCTCAATGCCCATCCATCGGCCGAAGCCTTTGTTTCGTTTAAGGATTTCTCCTTCTTCAGAATTCGGCCCACGGGAACCCATCTGGTCGCCGGCTTCGGCCGCATCGTCGATCTCAAGCCCAAGCAGTTCCTGACGGACCTAACAGGTGCCGAGGATTTGCTGGCGGCAGAGGAGGGGGCGGTCGCGCACATGAATGCCGACCACCGCGACGCCATGGGCCTCTATGCAACAAAACTCCTCGGCGCGGCGGAGGGCGACTGGCGCTGCACCGGCTGCGACCCCGAAGGCCTCGACATGCAGGATGGTCAGACGGCGCTGCGGCTGGACTTCCCGGAGCGGGTGACTGACGGCACGGAGCTCCGCAAGATGCTGGTCCGCCTTGCTGGCGAAGCGCGCGCTAAGGTGGACTAGCGCGCAACAATTTGAACGCTGCCCCCCATCGCTGCGACCCAAGACCGTAATGGTTCGAAGTCGGCAGCGAGAGGGTTCATGACACGCCGCTATTTGACGTTGGTTGCGGGTTTGGCGCTCGCGATCACCGCATCGCTTGCCACGCCCGGCTTTGCCCAGAAAGGTCTCGCCGCGGAGAGCGCGCGGATCAACGCACTCCGAAGCGCCGGCAAATATTCGGAGGCGCTGCCGCTGGCGCAGGCCATGGTGGCGTCTCTCGAGAAGACCGCCAACAATCGCGATCTCGCCGGTGCGCTCAACAACCTCGCGCAGATCTACGCCGACCAGGGCCACGACGACCAGGCCGAGCCGCTCTACAAGCGCGCCATTGCACTGATGGAGAAGGGGACCGGTCTCGACAGTGTCGAGATCGCACCGGTGCTGAACAACCTCGCCGCGCTCTATCAGAGGCAGAGCCGCTTTGCAGAGGCCGAGCCGCTGTTCAAGCGTGCGCTCGCCGTGCGCGAGAAGGCGCTGTCGCGCGAGCATCCCGACGTCGGTCAGTCCCTCAACAATCTCGCCACATACTATGTCAAGCAGCAGCGTCAGGCCGAAGCCGAGCCGTTGTTTCAGCGCGCGCTCGCGATCTACCAGAAGGCCGGTGGCCCCGAGCATCCGGCGGTCGCGACGCTCCTGAACAATCTCGGCCAGCTCGATCGCGACCTCAACCGCGATGCGGATGCCGAGGCGCCGATCAGGCGCTCGCTCGCGATCCGCGAAAAAGTGCTGGGACCGGACCATCCCGACGTCGCGCGCTCGCTGAACAATCTCGCCGGTCTCTACGAGCACCAGCAGCGCTATGCCGATGCGGAGCCGCTCTATCGCCGTGCGCTGTCGATCCGCGAACGTGCGCTCGGTCCCGATCATCCGGACGTCACGACCTCGACCAGCAATCTCGCTTATTTCCTCTACGTCTCCGGCCGGAACGCCGACGCGCTGCCGCTCGCGGAAAAGACGCTTGCGACCAATCGCGCGCAGTTGCGCGTCGTGCTGCCGGTCCTGTTCGCCGCGCGACAGCAATATCTGCTGCCTGACGACAGGGCGCTGGACGAGGCGCTTGCCGCGATTCAGCGCGGCACGCAATCCTCCGCTGCCTCCGCCGTGAACAAGCTGGCCGTGCGCCTTGCTGCGGGCAGCGACAGGCTCGCTGAGCTCGTGCGCCGGGACCAGGATCTTGCGGCCGAGTCCGAGGCGCTCGACAAGGCGATCATCGCCGCGGTGTCGAAGCAGTCGGCCCAGCGCGACGTCGCGGCCGAGCAGCGCAGCCGGGTGCGGATCGCGGCGATAGCGAACGAGCGCACAGGCTTGCAGAAGACGCTCGCGGTCGAGTTTCCCGATTATGCGTCGCTCTCCAACCCCCTGCCGCTGGCGGTCAAGGATATCCAGCCCTTGCTGTCGCCCGACGAGGCGATGGTGCTCTACTCCGTCGTCGACAAGCAGAGCTATGTCGTCGCGATCACGCGCGAAGGCGTCGACTGGAAGGAGATTCCGCTCGGCGCGGACGCGCTGATGCAGAAGGTGACTGCCTTCCGCAAGGGGCTCGATGTCGGCAAGGCGCGTGATGCCTCCGGCAAATCAGGGTTGTTCGACCTCGGGCTCGCCAACGAGCTTTATGTCGCGCTTCTCGGCCCGGTCGAAGGGCTGACGAAGGACAAGCGCAACCTGCTGGTGGTGCCGTCGGCCGCGCTGACGGCGTTGCCGTTTCATCTGCTCGTCACGGAGACGCCGCAAGCTGCGATCCCGGACACGCTCGAAGGCTATCGCAGCGCCGCCTGGCTGTTGCGGCGTCAGGCGGTGTCGGTGCTGCCCTCGGTGGTCAGCCTGAAATCGCTGCGTGCCGTCGCGCGCCGGGAGCAGGGCGTGAAGCCGATGACCGGCTTTGGCGATCCCGTGTTCAATCCCGCGCTGGAAGGGCCGGCCGATCGTCGCGCGGCAAGCGGCAAGGTCGCTGCACGCAACATTGCAACAATTGCCTATAGCGATTTTTGGCGCGGTGCCGGCGTCGATCGCGCGCGGCTTGCGCAGGCGCTGCCGCAACTGCCGGATACCGCGGACGAGTTGAACGCGGTGGCAAAGGATGTCGGCGCGGCCGAGGCCGACATCCATCTCGGCCGCGATGCCAGCGAAACGACGCTGAAGCGTGCAGCGCTTGCTCAATACAGTATCATCTACTTTGCCACCCACGGTCTCGTTGCCGGCGATATCAAGGGATTGGGCGAGCCCTCGCTTGCGCTCTCCATTCCCGATCGGCCGACGGAGCTGGATGACGGCTTGCTCACGGCAAGTGAAGTCGCTCAGCTCAAGCTCAACGCGGATTGGGTTGTGCTATCGGCCTGCAACACCATCGCCGGCGACAAGCCCGGCGCCGAGGCCCTGTCGGGGCTGGCGCGCTCGTTCTTCTACGCGGGTGCACGTGCGCTGCTGGTCTCGCATTGGGCAGTGGATTCGGAAGCTGCCACCCGCTTGACCACGTCGACTTTCGAACTGCTCAAGAACGAACCAAAAATCGGCCGTGCCGAAGCCTTGCGCCGCGCGATGTTGACGTACGTTGATGACACCGCGTCACCGCGCAACGCCTATCCCGCGATGTGGGGGCCGTTCGCGCTCATCGGCGAAGGCGAGGTACGATAGGACGGTCCCGCGATTGTGCGTCGCAATAACCAGAGGAAACGCCGAATTGCGCATTTGGTTGCGCGATCATTCGTGTTTTTTTGATACGCTCGCTCAGAGCTGACATGCGCGGCATTTGGCGCGGTCCTTGAATAAACCAAATCCTGCGAGATCGGCTTGGCAACGCCAGCGTTCACCATTATTACGTCGTTCAACCGAGGCCGGACGGCCTATAATTCACGGTGACTGCGATGGCGCCAAAGCTTGATCGCGCTGAGTGTCGCGGGTTCTAGGAGGATTTTTCGTGCAAGAGACGGGCGTGCGCAACGGTGCCTTCGGTGCCGACAAATTCGGCTTAAAGAATCTCAAACGGGTTCACTGGAACCTCGGCGCGCCGCAACTCTATCAATACTCACTTTCTGCGGGCGAGGCGGTGCTGTCGGCAGACGGTTCGCTTTGCGCCGACACCGGTGAGTTCACCGGCCGCAGCCCGAAGGACAAGTTCACGGTGCGTGACGCCACCACCGACAAGAAGATGTGGTGGGCCGGCAACCAGTCGATCACCGCCGAGCAGTTCGAGGCGCTCTACCAGGACTTCCTCAAGCACGCTGAAGGCAAGAGCCTGTTCGCGCAGGACCTCTATGGCGGCGCCGATCCGGCCTACCGGATCAAGACCCGCGTGTTCACCGAGCTCGCCTGGCACTCGCTGTTCATCCGTACGCTGCTGATCCGCCCCGAGGCGGTCGAGCTGCCGAGCTTCACGCCGGAGCTCACCATCATCGACATGCCGAGCTTCCGCGCCGATCCCAAACGCCACGGCTGCAAGTCGGAGAACGTCGTCGCGATCGATTTCGCCCGCAAGATCGTCCTGATCGGCGGGTCCTATTATGCCGGCGAGATGAAGAAGTCCGTCTTCACCACGCTGAACTACTATCTGCCCGAGCGCGGCGTGATGCCGATGCACTGCTCGGCCAATGTCGGCGCCAATGGCGATACCGCGATCTTCTTCGGGCTATCAGGCACCGGCAAGACCACGCTGTCGGCCGATCCGAACCGCACGCTGATCGGTGACGACGAGCATGGCTGGGGCCCGAACGGCGTCTTCAACTTCGAGGGCGGCTGCTACGCCAAGTGCATCAAGCTCTCGCAGGAAGCCGAGCCCGAGATCTATGCGGCGTCGACGCGCTTCGGCGCGGTGCTCGAGAACTGCGTGCTCGACGAAGACACCCGAATCGTCGATTTCGACGACGGCTCCAAGACCGAGAACACGCGCTCCGCATACCCGCTCGACTTCATCCCGAACGCTTCGCGCACCGGCCGCGCGCCGCAGCCGAAGAACGTGGTGATGCTGGCAGCCGACGCCTTCGGCGTGCTGCCGCCGATCGCAAAGCTTTCGCCGGCGCAGGCGATGTATCACTTCCTGTCCGGCTACACCGCCAAGGTTGCCGGTACCGAGCGCGGTCTCGGCAACGAGCCGCAGCCGGAATTCTCCACCTGCTTCGGTTCTCCCTTCCTGCCGCTCGACCCCAGCGTCTATGGCAACATGCTGCGCGACCTCATCGCCCAGCACAATGTCGATTGCTGGCTGGTCAACACCGGCTGGACCGGCGGCAAGTATGGCACAGGCTCGCGCATGCCGATCAAGGTGACGCGCGCGCTGCTCACCGCCGCGCTCGACGGCTCGCTTCGCAACGTCGAATTCCGCACCGACAAATATTTCGGCTTCGCGGTCCCGACCGCGCTGCCGGGCGTGCCGGCCGAGATCCTGAACCCGGTCAACACCTGGAAGGACAAGGACGAGTTCGACAAGACCGCCCGCGCGCTGGTCGGCATGTTCCAGAAGAACTTTGCCAAGTTCGAAGCCCAGGTCGACGCCGAAGTGCGCGCAGCCGCGCCGGACGTGAAGCTCGCGGCGGAGTAATCGCTCGCTCTGTCTTCAAGGCAAAAGGGCGGCCGCGAGGCCGCCCTTTTTGTTTCTTCCTCCTCCCCTTGTGGGAGAAGGTGGCGCGAAGCGCCGGATGAGGGGTTGTATCCGCGCGTTCAACTGCAAGAGAAGCGCTCGCGGAGAGAGACCCCTCACCCGTCTCGTCGCTTCGCGACGAGCCACCCTCTCCCACAAGGGGAGAGGGGAAGAGCATCTACGCCTTGAAATACGCAATCTGCGTCGTGGTCGCGAGCAGCCTGCCGTTCGGCGACCACAGCTCGGCGTTCTGATCGGCATAGCTCTTGTGCATGATCTTCGAATCGGCCGTCGCGAGCACGCGCGTGATGTCCTCGGCGGCGAGCTCCTCGCTGCCGGTGTGAAAATACGTCGTCAGCGACACCGTGCCGAACGGCACCAACTCGCGCCTGGCGTGGAAGATGCGGCCGAAGAAGGCGTCCGACATCGACATCAGCGACAGCATGTCGAGCTTGCGCGGCGTGCGGTCGCCGATCCAGAGCTTGGAATAGGTGCTGGCGAGCTCGGTCTGCGGTGGGCCGATCCGCATCTCGCCCTCGACGAAGCGGAATTCATACTGGTTGGCCCAGGACGCCGAGATCTTTGGGAATGGCAGCGTTGCCTCGAACGCCGTGGCGTTCGGATATTGCGCCACCCTGTGCTCCCAGGACGGCCGGCGCTCGGCGAATACGGCGGTGGCTAGCGTTGCGACCTCTGCGCCGTCCTGCGACAGTTCGACGCTCCAATGCTGGCTGGAGCGATTGGCCTTCACCAGCCGCACGTCCAGATCGAACGGCCCCTTGGCGATCGGCGCGCAATAATTGACGGTCAGCGCCAGCGGATCGCCGGCGCGCTGCGGATGGTCGATCAGCGCACGCAGGATCGTCGCGGCCGTGGCGCCGCCGAACGGGCCGACAAACGCCCAGTAGTCGTCGCTGGTGTGCCCCTGCCAGCTGGAGTCACCGGCGCTGATGCGGGTGGCGTCGTCGAACGGGTGCGGGAGCTTGGCGTGCATGGGATTAGACCTCTACTGAGCTTCCGTCCCAACGACGAAACTCCATCGTCTCATCACCAGGGCCATATTGCTGCGAACTCAAAACATCGTCTGCCGGATTATCTGTGACCCAGGCATCCGCGACGGAGCCTCCTATGCGCTTCAGCGCAATGATACTCTTGCCGCTGATCAGATCGGCGACGAAGTCGCCGATGGCAGCTTCCTCGTCCTTGCCTGAAAGACTGGCAAGGATGCTGCCGTGCGTGTGCCAGGAGAATCCGTCGAACCCCAGCGTCCAGTCCCCGTCGGGACATATGACCAGCAATCGAAGCTGCCCATCCGGGCTCGTATACTCGCCGACAGGCACGATCGACTCCGGCCAGAAAAAGCTCAAGCCGTAATATGATGCCTATCCTGCCAAATCAATAACCTCGCAGGTATCGCCGATTTCACGTTGCGGAAAATCAGCCCGCGACGTCGCGCAGATCCGGCAGCAGCGGCGTGGTCGGATTGACCGGCACGTTCCAGATCTCCTCGGCATATTCGCGGATGGTGCGGTCCGAGGAGAACCAGGCCATGCGCGCGACATTGAGGATGGAGGCGCGCGTCCAGGCCGGCGCCACCTGCCAGCGTGCGTCGACGCTGCGCTGCGCTTCGTAATAGGAATCGAAATCGGCGCTGACCATGTAGTGGTCGAGATAGCGCAGCGCGTGCGCGATTGATTCGAAGCGGCCGGGATCGCCGGGCGAGAACTCGCCGGTGCCGATCGCGTTGATGGCGCGCTGGAGCTTTGGCGAATTGCGGATCACGTCGGAGGCATCCAGCCCCTGCTTGCGGCGGATCATCACGTCGCCGGCCTCCATGCCGAAGATCGCGATGTTCTCCGCGCCGACATGGTCGCGGATCTCGATGTTGGCGCCGTCGAGCGTGCCGATGGTGAGAGCGCCGTTCAGTGACAGCTTCATGTTGCCGGTGCCGGAGGCCTCCATGCCGGCGGTCGAGATCTGCTCGGACAAATCGGCCGCGGGAATGATCACCTCCGCAAGGCTGACATTGTAGTCGGGCAGGAAGACGACCTTGAGCTTGCCGCCGATCGCGGGATCGTTGTTGACGACCTCTGCGACGTCGTTGACCAGCTTGATGATCAATTTTGCGTAGCGGTAGCTCGCCGCCGCCTTGCCGGCGAAGATCTTCACCCGCGGCACCCAGTTGCCGTTGGGATCGTCCTTCATCGCCTGGTACAGCGCCACCGTCTCGATGATGTTGAGGAGCTGGCGCTTGTATTCGTGAATGCGCTTGATCTGCACGTCGAACAGCGCGGTCGGATCGACCTTGATGCCGAGCCGCTCGCCGATCAGGCGCGCCAGCGCGGTCTTGTTGTGAAGCTTGACGCTGCGGAACTTCTTCTGGAATTCGACGTCGCTGGCGCGGGTTTCGATCAGGCTGAGCTGGGTCGGATCGTCGAGCACGGCTTCGCCGCAGGTCTCGCGCAGCAGGTCGGTCAGCTTCGGATTCGCCAGCATCAGCCAGCGGCGGAAGGTGATGCCGTTGGTCTTGTTGGTGATGCGGCCGGGATAGAGATGGTTGAGATCGTGGAACACGGTCTCGCGCATCAGGTCCGAATGCATCGCCGAGACACCGTTGATGCGGTGCGAGCCGACGAAGGCGAGCTGGCCCATGCGCACGCGGCGTCCGCTCCTCTCGTCGATCAGCGAAACCGAGGCACGGAAATCGATGTCGCCGGGCGCGCGCGCTTCGGCCAGCGCGAGATGCTGCACGTTGATGCGGTAGATGATCTCGAGATGGCGCGGCAATAGCTGCTCGAACAGCTCGACCGGCCAGGTCTCCAGCGCCTCGGGCAACAGCGTGTGGTTGGTGTAGGACAGCGTCGCGACCGTGATCTTCCAGGCCTCGTCCCAGCGGAAATTGTGCAGGTCGACCAGGATGCGCATCAGCTCGGTGACGGCGAGGCTCGGATGCGTGTCGTTGAGCTGGACCGCGACCTTCATCGCGAGGCTGCGAAGCTGGCCGTCGGAGGTCAGGTGGCGATTGACCAGGTCCTGCAGCGAGGCGGAGACGAAGAAATACTCCTGGCGCAGCCGCAGCTCGCGGCCCGCCGGGCTCTCGTCGTTCGGATAGAGGAATTTGCAGATCGCTTCCGCGCGCGACTGTTCGGCGCTGGCGCTGACATAGTCGCCCTTGTTGAAGGCATCGAGCTTCAACGGATCGGGCGAGCGTGCCGACCACAGGCGGAGCGCGTTGACGTGCTGGCCGCGCCAGCCGACAATCGGCGTGTCATAGGCGATCGCCTGCACGGTCTCGGCCGGATGCCAGATCGCTCGGTCGCGGCCCTTGTCGTCGACATGCTCGACGCCACCGCCGAAATGGACGTGATAGATCACCTCGGGCCGCTGCAATTCCCAGGGATTGCCGAAGCTCAGCCATTCGTCCGGATATTCCTGCTGCCAGCCCTGATTGATGATCTGGCGGAACAGGCCATAATCGTAGCGGATGCCGTAGCCGATCGCGGGGATCGAGAGCGTGGCCATGCTCTCCATGAAGCAGGCGGCGAGCCGCCCCAGGCCGCCATTGCCGAGCGCGGCATCCGGCTCGCATTTGCGGAGCTCAGGCAGCGATACGCCGAGATCGCCGAGCGCGACCTCGAAGATCTTGAGCAGCCCCATGTTGTTGAGCGCGTCGGTGAAGAGACGGCCGATCAGGAATTCGAGCGAGAGATAATAGACGCGCTTGCTTCCCGCATCGTAGCTGTGCTTCTCGGCCGTGAGCCAGCGATGCACGATGCGGTCGCGCAGCGCGAGCGCTGCGGCCTGGTACCAGTCGTGCTTGGTGGCCATGCCCGCATCCTTGCCGATGGCAAGGCGCAGCTTCGCCAGGATCGCGCCCTTGACGTCAGCCAGCGCGAGCTCGTCGATGGGCTGGCTGGAGGCCGGCAAACTTGGCTGGAACGATTGATCTTGCAAGGCCGTCACTTCCTGGTCGCGAGAACACCACTAACTCTACGCGTCTTGCCCCTGCACCGGAACCATCGCTGGCGCGGCCGTGCACTGCGCTGGCGTAAATTTATGCAAGGAACGGGCCGATTTGGGAACCCGGAAGCGTACGGAGAGATGCGGATTCGGTGCTAGATTGAGGGCAGATTCAGCCATCAGTGTGGAGGAAACGTCCATGAGACTGCTGATCGAAATCGCCGCCGCGGCCTTCCTCGTCGTCTGCATCACCGCCTCCAGCGCCGCCTTTGCCGCCGGCAAGACGGGTCGCAGTGCCGACGGCCTGAGCTGCGGCTTCAGCGGTCCGGAAAATGCGTCTCCCGCGGTGCGCTGCGCCGCCATCAAGCGCCAATGCGGCGGCAAGTTCTACGCGAATGCGTGCGGGGACAGGCTGGTGTCGGCGGCGAATTGAGGAGCGGGTCACCGGATTCGCAGCGCGCTATCTGACCACGCCCGACGTGAAGCCCGCCTTGCGGCGCGGCGGCTTGATTTCCTTTTTCAGGAAGCAGCGCGCTTCACGCCCGGTGTAGCCGGGACGGGCATAGGTGAAGGCGCGGCACTTGTTGTCGGCGATGCAGGCGGCCTTGCAGGCCTCTTCGCCTTCGCCGTCCTTGATCTCGAAATTGCGCAAGTCGCCGCCGGGGCGGTCGATCGACGTTTCAACGCCTTCGATCCGCGGCTCGATCACGCCGGCGCCACGCACACCGGAGATGCAGCAGCTGCCCGGGACACGCGGCGGCACCGTGTTCTTGAGCCAGCACACAGCCGAGCCGCCTTCGACGTCGGGATAGTTGAAGCTCCAGGAGCGGCAGCGGCGGTCACGCTCACACTGCAGCGCGCAATCCTCGGGGTCACCTGACGTCACCGGCGAGCTGAAATAGTCGCCGCCGGGCCGGTCGAACGCCGTCTGGGCGCGCGCAGGCGCGCTCGCAAACACGAGCGCAAGCAACGTGGCGCAGGCCACGACGCTTGCCATGACGGCCCCACGCAGGCGGCCCTTCCCCATCGGAACAGCTTTCGAGTTATTGACGGCGCTCAGGTTTTTTCAGCCGGTCATTTGATCGCCGCAAACCTGTATGGGCGATGAACGGCTCAGGTCCTGGTCGTCGGCCTCTGGCCTAGAACGCGTATTCCGCGTAGGCCGGTTCCACGGAGCCGTTCCAGGCGCCGTTGAACTTCTCCAGCATCTCCTCGGCCGGGGTCCGGCCGGAATCGATGATGCGATCGAGCGGCTCCAGATGCCGGGTTTCGTCGCGGCCGAGCTGGTCGATCCGGCCGCGGCGGCGCAGGCCGGCATGGGCCAGAACGAGGCATTCCTTGGCGATCTCGAACAGATAGCGGTCCTTGATCCGTGCCTTGAAGCCGAACCGCGGCACGTCGTCGCGCAGGGCCTGGCGCTCATGCGCGGTCCAGTGCTTCACGAGGTCCCAGGCGGCATCGAGCGACACATCGTCGTAGAGCAGCCCGGCCCAGAACGCCGACAGCGCCGGCAGGCGGCCCCACGGGCCGCCATCGGAGCCGCGCATCTCGAGATAGCGCTTGAGGCGCACCTCCGGGAAGATCGTCGAAAGATGGTTGGCCCAGTCCGACAGCGTCGGACGTTCGCCGGGCAGATTGTTGTTGCGGCCATCGAAGAAGGCGCGGAACGAGGAGCCCGAGACGTCGATGTAATCCTCGTCGCGCTTGACGAAATACATGGGCACGTCGAGCGCGTAGTCGACATAGCGCTCGAAACCCATGCCGTCCTCGAATGCCCACGGCATCATGCCCGAACGCGCATTGTCGGTGTCGCGCCAGATCTCGGAGCGGAACGACAGGAAGCCGTTCGGCTTGCCCTCGGTGAACGGCGAATTGGCAAACAGCGCGGTCGCGACCGGCTGCAGCGCGAGCGAGACGCGCAGCTTCTTGACCATGTCGGCTTCGGAGGAGAAGTCGAGATTGGTCTGCACGGTGCAGGTCCGGTACATCATGTCGAGGCCGTATTGGCCGACCTTCGGCATGTAATTGGTCATGATCTTGTAGCGGCCCTTGGGCATCACCGGGATGTCGGCGCGCGACCAGGACGGCGTCATGCCGAGCCCGAGGAAGCCGATGCCGAGCGGGGTCGCGATCTCGCGCACCTGCGCCAGATGCGCCATCAGCTCGCTCTGGGTCTGGTGCACGTTCTCGACCGGCGCGCCGGAGAGCTCGAACTGTCCGCCGGGCTCGAGCGAGATGGCGCCGCCACCGGTGACGTCGTAGAGGCCGATGATGTTGCCCTTCTCCATGATCGGCTCCCAGCCGAGCAGGAGCTTCATGCCTTCGAGCAGCGCGCCGATGCCCCGCGCACCCTCGTAAGGCACCGGACGGTGGCCTTCGAGCGTGAACGGCGTCTTCTCGTGCTCGGTGCCCATGCGGAATTCGGACGGGTCCTTGCAGCCGGCCTCGAACCACGCGACGAGCTCGTCGCGCGACTGCAGCGGCGTCATATCGATCTGGTCTCGCGCCATATCAAACTCTAATCAAAAAGGGCGCTTCGATCGAAGGCGCGCGGGTGACGGGGTGGTCCGCGAACCCAGGGGGTGCACGGACGAGCTGGTGTGCCGCACGATCATCGCGACGGCGTGGTTTCGTTGACGTGGACGGGCGGCAGTTTCATCTCGCCGCACGAGCAGCCGAGACGGTCGAGCAGACCGCTGAGCTTGACGGCATCCGCATCGGACAGTTTCGAGCCGACATATTTTTCGATTGCGGCCGAATAGGCGCCCCACATCCGCTTCTGCAACTCGCGGCCGGCTTCCGTGATCTCCACGAACTGGCCGCGCTTGTCGATCTTGCATTCGCGCCGGGAGGCGAGCCCCTCGTCGACCAGGCGGTCGATCAGGCGCGAAGTGGAGTATTGCGGGATCAGCATCTGCCGCTCGAGTTCCACCGGCCGCAGCTCCCCCGAGGGCGCCCGCGACAATTCGAGCAGCGCGTCGTACCAGGCCAGCGGGGGGAACCCCGCCTTCTTCAAGTCCTGCTCGACGCAATCGAGCACGCGGCTCTGCACCCGCATCAGGCGGATCCAGGCCGAAGTTGCCTCGGTCGATGGTTTGCGTTTCATGGTCCCGCTCAAGCTCGTCGTTCCGTCTCTTACCTCACTCAATGCACCTGCATCAATCTTGACTATTGGATGCAAATGCATGTAGGCGTTCCTTCGCCCCAACCAAGCGTCAAGAGAAAGAAATTCCATGAAACTCTATTACTCGCCCGGCGCCTGCTCCCTGTCCCCCCACATCGCGCTCCTGGAAGCCGGCCTGCCCTATGAGCTGGTCAAGGTCGATATCCGGGCCAAGAAGCTCGAAAATGGTGAGGATTATCTGAAGCTGAACCCGAAGGGCCAAGTCCCTGCGCTGGGCCTCGACAGCGGCGAGATCGTGACCGAAGGCCCGGTCATTGTCCAGATGATCGCCGACCAGGCTTCGGCCAAGGCGCTGGCGCCAGCTCACGGCAGCTCCGAGCGCTACAAGCTGCTCGAATGGCTGAACTTCCTCACCTCGGAGGTGCACAAGAGCTTCGGACCGCTGTTCGCGCCGGCGCTGAACGACGAGGCCAAGGCCTTCTTCAGGGATCGCGTCATGGGCAAGCTGACATACATCGACAGCCAGCTCGCCGGCCGCGACTACCTCATGGGAAAGCAGTTCACGGTGGCCGACGGCTATCTCTTCACGATGCTGACCTGGGGCGATCGGATGAAGTTCGACCTCTCGGCCATGCCGAACCTGACCGCCTACAAGGCTCGCGTCGCGGCGCGGCCGCAGGTGCAGGAGGCGCTGAAGAAGGAAGGCCTTGCGCAGGCGAAGTAAGCGCATCGCAAGATGCAACAATCGAAGGCCGGATCGACGATCCGGCCTTTTTCTTTGTGAACCATTAGATCGGCGGCCACGTCGAAATCGCGGAGCGCCTCCATGAGACAGCCGCCGCCATGAACATGATCGTCCTTATGACCGCCGCGGGCGCGCCGCTCGCGATGCTTGGCTTGTCGACGCCGGACCTGCCGCAGCGCAATTGCATCCTCATGATCCATCCGCAGGTCACCTCGGCCGTGTTCGAGAGCAAGGAAGGAAAAATCGTCTTTCCCGATCGGCCGACCGAATATCCGTGCAGCTATGTCAGGAAGATGGGCGGAACGGACATCGCCTTCACCAACCAGAATGGCTGGCGCTTCGAGGTGCGCATCGGCCGTGGCGATGAAGGCAGCTGGAGAGCGAGTCTTGCCGACGATGCGGTCTCGGGCCGGGCGTTCTCGCCGCTCGGAGACCGCAAATAAGAACGGCCGGATCGTCGATCCGGCCCGTTTTTATTCTGCCCCGAGCGGGGTGGCACGAACCCATCTCGCCGGATCATCGTACCTATCATTAGACTTATGAACTACTGTTCGCCGAATGTAAGTAGTGCTGTCTTGTCAGTACCCGTAAAGCGCGCGAGCTTGGCGGAATTGTTAGAGGATTATTTCATCGGAGTTGAACTTGACGATTGCCTTGGTCCTGATCGTCGCAAGTGCATTGGTGGGAATAGCGACAGGTTATGCTTTCAGGATCTGGGCGCTGATATTGATTGCGCCGGCGATCGCGGTTTTCTCGGCAATCATTCTTCGCGTTTACGAATTCGGCATGATGGCGGGTGTGACCGTCATCGCCATCTGTCTTGCCGCCTGCCAGCTCGCCTACTTCGCGGCGGCCTACCTGCTGCACGCGCGGGCGGTCTCAGCCCATGACGAAGTCGACGGCGAGCCAGGCGAGGGAAGCCAGCATAAAATCCGCCGCCAGCACAAGTAGCGCCAAAGCGGCCCAAAGCATCGGCCCCTTGCGGCGCAGGCGCGCCGGCTTCTGTTGCGGCGAGAGGCGGCGAGTGGCGGGTCCAACAGCATATTTCGCGGTGAGATCGCGACCGAGCGCGGTCTTCCGCAGCACCAAAGAGTTCATCATGGATACTTTCTTATTTTGTCTTCAACCTGCCGATGGCTCGGCAAGTGTCCCAACCGGATTCGGAACCCTGACCCGGAGCAAGACTAGTGCCAGGGCCGAGCAAAAGAACGGCGCCGCTTCGACACGCCTATGACAATTGCGCGACACCGCGGCAGCGGGGGACTCTGACACGGGTCCTACGCGAATTCTGTGATTGGTTCCACAAGCCGGGAACAAATCTGACGCAACCGTGATGACGTCTCCCCAAACAAAAAGGCCGGATCGACGATCCGGCCTTCTTTCTCAAATGATCTTGGGTGATCAGGCCGCGGCCTTCTTCGGCGCGAAGCGGCCGTAGAAGGTTTCTCCCTTCGCGGCCATCTCCTCGAGAAGCTTCGGCGGGGTGAAGCGCGAGCCGTACTTCGCCTCCAGCTTGTGGCAGAGCTCGACGAATTTCTTCGTTCCCATGAAGTCGATGTAGGACAGCGTGCCGCCGGTGAACGGCGCGAAGCCGAAGCCGAGGATCGAGCCGACATCCGCCTCGCGCGGGTCGGTGATGACGTGGTCCTCGACCGTGCGCGCGGCTTCCACCGCCTGCACCACCAGGAAACGCTGCTTCAGCTCCTCGATGTCGAGCGTGTCAGGGTCGAGCTGCTTCGGCTGCAGCGCCGAGAGGCCCGGCCACAGGCTCTTCTGACCCTTGCCCTTCTCGGGGTAATCGTAGAAGCCCTTGCTGTTCTTGCGGCCGAGACGGCCCTGCTTCTCGACCATCTCCACCATCAGCTTCTTCTGATCGGGGTTGATGGCGTTCGGGCCGAGATCGGCTTCCGTCGCCTTCATGATCTTGAGCCCGAGGTCGAGTGCGACTTCGTCCGAGAGCGAGAGCGGACCGACCGGCATGCCGGCCATCTTGGCGCAGTTCTCGATCATCGCCGGCGGCACGCCTTCCAGGAACATCTCGTTGCCCTCGGCGACGTAGCGGCCGACGCAGCGATTGGCGAAGAAGCCGCGGCTGTCGTTGACGACGATCGGCGTCTTGCCGATCTGCCGGACGTAGTCCAGCGCCGTCGCCAGAGCGAGATCGCCGGTGTTCTTGCCCTTGATGATCTCGACCAGCATCATCTTCTCGACCGGCGAGAAGAAGTGGATGCCGACGAACTTGCCCTGGTCCTTGAAGCCCTCGGCCAGCGAGGTGATCGGCAGCGTCGAGGTGTTCGACGCGAAGATCACGTCCGGCTTCATATACTCCTGCGCCTTCGCGAAGGTATCAGCCTTGACCTTGCGATCCTCGAACACGGCCTCGATGACGAGGTCGACGTCCTTGAGTGCAGCATAATCGGCAGTCGGCGTAATGCGCGCGAGCAGCGCGTCGGCGTCACCGGGCTTGGCGCGGCCCTTCTTGATCTGCTCCTCGATCACCTTCTGCGCATGCGCCTTGCCCTTGTCGGCGCTCTCCTGGTCGCGGTCGATCAGGACGACGTCGAGGCCGGCACGGGCCGAGACGTAGCCGACGCTCGCACCCATGAAGCCGGCGCCGATCACGGCGATCTTCTTCACCTTGGTCGGGGCTACGTCCTTCGGGCGACGCGCGCCCTTGTTCAGCTCCTGCATCGACAGGAACAGGCTGCGGATCATCGCGGCCGCTTCCTTCGAGCGCAGCACCGAGGTGAAGTAGCGCGACTCGACGCGCAGTGCCGCGTCGATCGGCAACTGCAGGCCTTCATAGACGCAGCTCATGATCGCGCGCGCGGCCGGATAATTGTCGTAGGTCTCGCGGCGATAGATCGCGTTGCCCGCCGGGAACATCATCATGCCGGCCTTGGAGAACACCGGACCGCCCGGCAGCTTGAAGCCCTTCTCGTCCCAGGGCGCGACGGCCTTGCCGCCGCCCTTGATCCAGTCCTTCGCTGCCTTAATGAGGTCGGCGGCCGGAACGATGGCGTGAATCAGATTAAGCGCCTTGGCCTTCTCGACCGTGACCGGATCGCCCTTGAGCAGGATCGTCATCGCGTCCTGCGGCGGCACCAGGCGCGGCACGCGCTGCGTGCCGCCGGCGCCGGGGAACAGGCCGACCTTGACCTCGGGCAGGCCGAGGCGCGTCTTGGGATTTTCCGCCGCGACGCGATAGTGGCAGCACAGCGTGATCTCGAAACCGCCGCCGAGCGCGAGGCCGTTGATCGCGGCCGCCCACGGCTTGCCGGAGGTCTCGATCGAACGCAGCACCTGCGAGAAGCGCCGGCTCTGGTCGAACAGCATCTGGTTTGCGGCGGTCTCGTCCTGCTCCTTCAAGACCTTGGCGTAGGCCTGGTTCATGCCCTCGAGCATCGACAGGTCGGCGCCGGCGCAGAACGCCTCCTTGGCGGAGGTGATGACGACGCCCTTCACGGCGGCGTCGGCCGTGGTTTCCTTGACGATCGCATCGAGCTCGCTGGTCGAGGTCTCGTCGAGCACGTTCATCGAACGGCCCGGGATGTCCCAGGTGACGAGCGCGATGCCGTCGGAATCGGTCTCAACCTTGAAGTTCTTGTAAGCCATGTTGGTTGCTCCTCGGTGCCGCAGCCAATCTCAGGCGCGGCGGTTGACTTGAGATCTCGTAGGGTGGGCAAAGGCGCTCTTGCGCCGTGCCCACCATCCTTCGCGGAGACAGCAATGGTGGGCACGCCCACCCGACGGCAGCTCGTTAGACCCGCTCGATGATGGTCGCGGTGCCCATGCCGCCGCCGATGCACAGCGTCACCAAGGCGGTCGCCTTGTTGGTGCGCTCGAGCTCGTCGAGCACGGTGCCCAAAATCATCGCGCCGGTGGCGCCAAGCGGATGGCCGAGTGCGATCGCGCCGCCATTGACGTTGATCTTGGCGTTGTCGATGTCGAAGGCCTGGATGTAGCGCAGCACGACGGAAGCGAAGGCTTCGTTGAGCTCGAACAGGTCGATGTCCGACTTCTTCATGCCCGAACGCGCGAACAGCTTCTCGGTGACGTCGACCGGACCGGTCAGCATCATCGCCGGCTCGGAGCCGACATTGGCGAAGGCGCGGATCTTTGCGCGCGGCTTCAGGCCGTACTTGCTACCCGCTTCCTTGCTGCCGAGCAGGACGGCGCCGGCGCCGTCGACGATGCCCGACGAGTTGCCGGCGTGGTGCACGTAGTTCACGCGCTCGATTTCTGGGTGCGACTGCACCGCGACGCCGTCAAAGCCGCCCATCTGCGCCATCATCGTGAACGACGGCTGAAGCTGTGCCAGCGACTGCATCGTCGTCGAGGGCCGCATGTGCTCGTCCTTGGCGAGGATGGTGAGGCCATTGATGTCCTTCACCGGCACGACGGACCTGTTGAAACGGCCCTCGTCCCAGGCCTTGGCGGCGCGCTGCTGGCTCTGCACGGCATAGGCGTCGACGTCGTCGCGCGAGAAGCCGTATTTCGTGGCGATCAGATCGGCCGAGACGCCCTGCGGCATGAAGTAGGCCGGCACCGCCATCGACGGGTCCATCGGCCAGGCGCCACCGGAGGCGCCGATGCCGACGCGGCTCATGGATTCGGCGCCGCCACCGATCACCAACTCATGCTGGCCGCTCATCACCTGGGCTGCGGCAAAATTCACGGCGTCGAGGCCGGAAGCACAGAAGCGGCTGATCTGTACGCCGGGCACGGCTTCGCCGAGGCCGGCCTTGAGCGCGGCGAAGCGCGCGATGTCGCTGCCAGCTTCGCCGACGGGGTCGACCACGCCGAGCACGACGTCGTCGACGGAATCTTCCGGCAAATTGTTGCGGTCCTTCAGCGCCTTCAGTGGCACGGTGGCGAGCGCGAGCGCCGTCACCTCATGCAGCGCGCCGTCTGCCTTGCCGCGGCCGCGCGGGGTTCGGACGTGGTCGTAAATATAGGCATCTGCCATGGGAGCCTCCTGATTGCAGTTATTGGTTACGACCGCGGCGCGGTCGGATCATTGGCGAAGCGGGAAGCCTCAGAAAGCTTCCGCCGGCAGTTCCATGATGGTGGCGCAGCCGGCCTGGATGCGCGCGAGATTGGCGGCGGTCTCCGGCAGCATGCGCTCCATGAAGAAGCGGCCGGTGACGAGCTTGGTCGAGAGATAGGGCGTCGCTCCGCTCGCGGCAATCTTCGCCTGCGTCACCTTGGCCATCTTCGCCCACATGTAGCCGAGCGCGACGAAGCCGAAGAGATGCAGGTAATCGGTTGCGGCAGCGCCCGCATTGTCCGGCTTCGCCATCGCGTTCTGCATTAGCCAGGTCGTGGCCTGCTGGAGATGGCCGAGCGAGGCCGAGAGCGGGGTGATGAAAGGCTTCAGCGCCTCGTCGCCGCCGTTCTCCTTGGCGAAGGCCATGACCTCGCCGAAGAAGGCCATGATGGCACGGCCGCCGTCGCGCGGCAGCTTGCGGCCGACGAGGTCGAGCGCCTGGATGCCGTTGGCGCCTTCATAGATCATGGCGATGCGGGCATCGCGCACGAACTGCTCCATGCCCTGCTCGGCGATGTAGCCGTGGCCGCCATACATCTGCTGCGCCTGCACCGCGTTGGCAAAGCCGTAATCGGTGAGGAAGCCCTTCAGCACCGGCGTCATCAGGCCCATGTGGTCGTCGGCGGCCTGGCGGTCCTTCGGGTCCTCGGAGCGATGGGCGACGTCGCTCTTCAGCGCGGTCCACATCACGAAGGCGCGCGCCGCCTCGTTGAAGGCGCGGATCGAGAGCAGCGTGCGGCGTACGTCGGGATGCACGATGATCGGGTCGGCCTGCTTGTCCGGCGCCTTCACGCCGGTCAGCGAACGGCCCTGGATGCGCTCGCGGGCATAGGCGACCGCGTTCTGATAGGCGACCTCGGACTGCGCGAGACCCTGCACGGCGACGCCGAGGCGGGCCTCGTTCATCATCACGAACATGCCCTGCATGCCCTTGTTCTCTTCGCCGATCAGCCAGCCGGTGGCGCTGTCGTAGTTCATCACGCAGGTGGAATTGCCGTGAATGCCCATCTTGTGCTCGATCGAGCCGCACACCACGCCGTTGCGTGCGCCGACCGAACCATCGGCATTGACCAGGAATTTCGGCACCACGAACAGCGACACGCCCTTTATGCCGGCGGGTGCGCCCTCGATGCGGGCGAGCACGAGGTGGATGATGTTGGGGGCAAGGTCATGCTCACCGGCCGAGATGAAGATCTTCGTGCCGGTGATCCTGAAGCTGCCGTCGGGCTGGCGGACCGCCTTGGTGCGGAGCATGCCGAGATCGGTGCCGCAATGCGGCTCGGTCAGGTTCATGGTGCCGGTCCACTCACCCGCCACCATCTTCGGCACGTAGGTCTGCTTCTGCTCGGGCGAGCCGTGCACGATCAGCGCCGCGGTCGCGCCCATGGTGAGGCCGCCATACATCGAGAACGCCATGTTGGCGGAGATCTGGAATTCGTTGACCGCCTGGCTCAGTGTCACCGGCAGGCCCTGGCCGCCGAACTCGGTCGGCGCCGACAGGCCAAGCCAGCCGCCCTCTGCCACTTGCTTGAAAGCGTCCTTGAAGCCCTTCGGCGTGGTGACGCTGCCGTCATCGGCGCGCTTGCAGCCTTCGAGATCGCCGACACGGTTGAGCGGCTGCAGCACTTCTTCCGCAAGCTTCGCGGCTTCGCCGAGAATGGCTTCGCGCACGTCGCTCGACGCATCGGAGAAGCCGGCCAGATTGTCGTAGCGGTCGATCTGGAAGACGTCGTTGAGCAGGAAGTTCACGTCTTCGACGGGGGCTTTATAGATCGGCATGATGGTCTCCCGGCAGGCGGTCTGAAGTGATGATGTTGGCTTATGACTGGGCGGCGGCCAACTGCTCCGCCATCAGGCGGTGCAGCATGTTGATCGCCTTGAGCGGACGCACCATCACCTTGAAATGGGTGATGCGTCCCTCAGCATCGAAGGTGATGATGTCGACACCGTTGATCTCGATGCCGTCGATGACATTCTTGAATTCGAGCACCGCGCCGTTGGCGCTTTTCCACTCGCCGACATAGGTGAAGCCGGGACCGCCGAGCACCTTCTCGGCACTGGCGAGATATTTGAAGGTGATGTCGCGGCCACGCTGCGGCGAATGCACGACGGGGCTTTCGAACACGGCGTCAGGATGGAGCAGGTCCCAGAGCGCGGCGCGGTCGTGGGACTTCATAAAGGCGTACCAGGAGTCGAGGCCGGTCATTCTCAGGTGCCTCCCTTAGTCAAAGGCCTTCTCGATCAAAGGCCTTGGCAAAAACGCGAAAACAACCCCATGCACAGTAGCGCGATGGCCGATAAGGGCGGGTCTGAAGCCCGCCTCATATGCACATTGACGCATATGCACCAATGCGCATAAAGTCAAGTCAATTGGTCGAGACCTCGAAAGGGAGCTGGTGCCATGGCGCTCGGCGACGCAATCCTCGCATGCCTGACCGAACGTCCGATGACGGGCTACGAGCTCGCCAAGACATTCGATTCCTCGATCGGCTTCTTCTGGAAAGCCGACCACCAGCAAATCTACCGCGAGCTCTCCAAGCTGCGCGACCGCGGCTACATCCAGGGCCGCGAGGTCGTGCAATCGGGCAAGCCCAACAAACTGATTTATACGCTGACTCCCGAGGGGCGAACAGCGCTGCGGCACTGGGCCGCGCGGCCGAGCACGCCGCCCTCGATCAAGGACGACCTGCTGGTGCGGCTGCACGCGCTCGACAGCATCGACATCGAGCCCATGCGCACCGATCTGATGGCCCGTCTGGAGCACCATCGCGACCGGCACGAGAATTACGAGCGGATCCTCAAGAAGCGATTTCCGGAGGGCTCGGCGTCGGGCGTGCTCGACCTCGGCAATCTGCTGCTGCTTCAGCTCGGTGCCCGCCACGAGCAGATGGTGGCCGATTTCTGCGAAGAGGCGCTCCAGGCGCTATCGGCGATGAGCGGCAAGAGCACGGTCGTGCCGCTGGAGGACGGCAAGCGCGAGGGGAAGGGCTGAGCCCGCGCAGCCCTAGTACTTCGTGACGACCGGCCTATCCCAGTTGAACCGGACATTGACGCCGGCGCGGACGATGTCGTCCGTCAGCCTGACGTCGCGCGTGACGGCGCCGCTGATCGGCGGATCGACATATCGTTTGCTGCCAAAATCGACGTGCACATATTCGAGCTTGAGGGTCACGGCGCCCCAGGTATCGACATAGGCCGCCCATTCACCACCGAGCCCGGCCGCCAGGCCGGTGCGGGTCTGGGAGCTGGTGACCTGCACCACTTGGTTGGACACGGTGACCTCGGTGCCCGCGAAGGCGATACCGGCCGTGCCATAGATCAGAAACTGATCGAGCGCGTAACCGACACGGCCGCGGAACATATCGATCCATTTTTCCCGCGTGCCGCTCGTCACCCCGACGTTGAAGGGCGGCAGATCCTGCACCTTGCCGTGCTGGTTGGTCCATGACGCGTCGTTCTCGAAGCCGAGCACGGTCTTTTCGATCTGGAAATCGCAGCCGAAGACACCGCCCGCGACGGCAGCACCGCTGAGATTGAAAGTCCCTGTGATCGTTGGCCCGGAGTCGTCGCCAGCGCGCCGGACATGCTCGCTCTTGCCCCAGTTGCCGCCGCCCTGGATGCCGACATAGCAGCTGGTCCAATTGTATCCCGCGGGCGCCGGTGCCTTCACCGCAGGCGCTGCCGCCGGGGCATCGGCGGCAACAGCATGCGATGCCAGTCCGGCCGCCATCGCGGCCACGAGCAACCTTTTCATGTCAGCCAACAATCCAGTCAGGCAAGAACCCGCCCGTGGATCGGGCCGCTCTCTATCCATTGAGACGTGCGGATCGGGCGCGTGGCGAAATCTTTGTCGGGACGCAGCTTTGGGGCGGGGCCAACGGCGGCAATCGGGTTCCCGGCGCCCAACTTTAAGACACCGGCAACGCGTTCCTTAACCCGTTATTTACCGTAACAGGAAAAAGTCGGTTTTCGAGGCAGACGACCCGCGCCAAATCCGATTGTCTTCACAACCGGCACGCGTGGGGAGGCTGGAGGCGCCGGGTGGGGCGCCGGAGTCGGAACCGGACAGAGTCATGAATTCGCGCGTATCGTGGAGTGTTGACGGCATCGATCCATCCGTCAGGGAGCGGGCCGAAGCTGCTGCGCGTCGTGCCGGCATGTCACTCAACGATTGGCTGAACTCCACGCTCGGCGAGACGGCCCCGCCGAATTTTCGCGGACCTTACGATCAACGCCAAGAACAACGTCAAGACCAGCGTCAAGAGCAGCGCCAGGATCAGCGCCCGCAACAGATGCCGAGCCAGGAGAGCCGCGACGTCGCCGATATCCACCAGCGGCTCGACGCGATCACCCAGCAGATCGAACGGATTTCAAAGCCCGCGCCGCGCCAAGATGCTTCACGACAGGACGCGTCGCGACCAGACGTCTCGCGCGAGCAGGGCGTCGCGCGCCAGCTCAACGACGCGATCTCGCGGCTCGATGCGCGGCTGTCGCAAATCTCAAAGCCGCAGCAGCCTCAGCGGCCGGTACCGGCTCCGGCACCCGTCGAGACGCGCCAGCGCCAGGCCGATATGGTCGAGCGCGCGGCCGCACAGGTCTATCGCAATTCACCTCCCTTGAGCCCCGCGTCGTTCGACGTTGCCGTCGCCGAGATCACGGCCCGGCAGAGCGAGCTCGACGGCTTTGCGCCGCGGCAGATACCGCCGCGCGCAGCGCCCTCGATTGCACCGACGGCAGCTCCTTTCGCGCCCCCGATGGCGCCGCCCGCGCCTGCCTATGCCCCGCCGCCCCCGCAGCCGGGGCCGGATTTTTCGTCGCTCGAGCGCCATTTGCTCAAGATCACGAGCCAGATCGAGTCGCTCCAGCGCCCTGACAACACCGAGCAGGCAATCAACGCTTTCCGCAGCGAGCTTGCCGAGATCCGCCACGCCATCACCGAGGCGATGCCGCGCCGTGCGATCGAATCGATCGAGAACGAGATCCGCTCGCTGCACCGTCGCATCGACGAGACCCGCTCGTCCGGGACGGATGGCCAGGTCCTGTCGGGCATCGAGCACGCGCTGTCCGAGATCAAGCAGGTGCTGCGCACGCTGACACCGGCCGAGCAGCTCACCGGTTATGATGAAGCGATCCGCAACCTCGGCGCCAAGCTCGATCTGATCCTGCGCGCCAATGACGACCCGTCGACGGTGCGCCAGCTCGAAGGCGCGATCTCGGCGTTGCGCGGCATCGTCTCCAACGTCGCTTCCAACGAAGCCCTGGCGCGTCTTTCCGACGACGTGCAGCTGCTGTCCTCCAAGGTCGACCAGGTCACCCGCTCGTCCGGCCCCAGCGACAGCTTTGCGGTACTGGAGCAGCGCATCGCGGCGCTCACCGCCGCGCTGGAAACGCGCGAGCGGCCGCAGCCCACCGAGAGCAGCGAGCATCTCGAAGCCGCGATCCGCGCGCTGTCGGACCGTTTCGACCGCATGCAGGTCGGCAACGATTCCGCGTCGACCTTTGCGCATCTCGAACAGCGGGTCTCGTATCTGCTGGAGCGGATCGAAGCTGCCTCCGATCCGCGCAACGGCAATCTAAGCCGCGTCGAGGACGGGCTGCACGACATCCTGCGGCATCTGGAGCGGCAGCAGGCGACCTATTCCGCCCTCGCCGAAAGCCGCAATTCGGCACCATCTGCCGATTCCGGCATGGTCGATCTGGTCAAGCGCGAGCTCTCCGACATCCGCTTCAGCCAGGCCGAGACCAACCGCAGCACCCAGGATTCGCTCGAGGCCGTGCACAGCGCGCTCGGCCATGTCGTCGATCGCCTCTCGATGATCGAGGGTGATCTGCGCGCGGTGCGCACGGCGCCGCCGGCACCCGCGCCGCAGCCGATGCCCAGTTCGACGTCCATGTCGATGCCAATGGCCGCGCCCATGGAGCCCCCGCCTGTCGCGCGCGAGCCGTGGCAGCAGCCGCAGCAGCAGCCGAAATACGATCCGAAGCCGGAGCTGCAGAACCCGGCCGCCGCGCAACAGCCGCCACAGGGCGCCTTCGTCGCCGCGCCGCGCGAATTCCATGCCGCCGCACCGGCCGCGCCGCCGCCGGTGCCAACCGCACCGCCCGTTCCGCCGCGTGCGATCAGCGAGATCCTCGAGCCGCACACGGCGCCCGCGCGCGCCGCGCTCGCACCGGAATTGCCGCCGGACCATCCGCTCGAGCCGGGCACACGGCCGGGCGGCCGCGTCGCCACGCCCTCGGAGCGCATTGCCGCGTCCGAAAGCGCGATCAGCGAAATCCCCGCCGCGCCGAAAGAGCCGGTGTCGTCGTCGAGCTTTATCGCGGCCGCGCGCCGTGCCGCGCAGGCCGCCGCCGCGCAGCCGGAAAAGCCGGCCCGCGGTGCCAAGGCAAGTGCAAAGGCAGCTGCCAAGGCGGCCATCGCAGGCCGCGCCAAGGACACGGGCCAGGAAGGTGGCTCGACCATCACCTCGAAGATCCGCTCGCTGCTGGTCGGCGCCAGCGTGGTCGTGATCGTGCTCGGCACCTTCAAGATGGCGATGAACCTGCTCGATGGCGGCAGCCCGCCGCCGTCACCGCAGGCGATGGAGAATTCGTCGAGCGCGCCCGCGCCGCAGGCTCCTCCGCCGCCGGTCGAGACCAAGCCCGCCACGCCCGAGCAGGTCACGCCGTCGATGACCTCGCCGACGCCGATCGGGAAGCAGTCGCTGAATAATCCCGCGCCGGCTCCCATGGCAGGGGCGGGCAGCTCGGCTTCGGTCGAAATCCCGCCGGTCCCCGCGACGCCACCACCGCCTGCGGCGAGCAACGACGTCACCGGCGCGCTGTCGGGCATGAGCCGCGCGAAGCTTGGCATGATCCAGGTGCCGCCGAGCGAGAAGCTCCCTGACGGCATCGGCGGTCCGGTGCTGCGCACCGCCGCGATGAAGGGCGATGCGACCGCGGCCTACGAGATCGGCGTGCGCTTTGCCGAGGGCAAGGGCGTCGCTGCGAATTACGATGAAGCCGCCAAATGGTACGACCGCGCGGCGCAGGCCGGCGTGGTGCCCGCGACCTTCCGCCTCGGCACGCTCTATGAGAAGGGCCTCGGGGTGAAGAAGGACGCCGACATCGCCCGCCGGTACTACACGCAGGCCGCCGAGCGCGGCAACGCCAAGGCGATGCACAATCTCGCGGTGCTCGACGCCGACGGCGGCGGACGCGGCGCCAATTACAAGAGCGCGGCGCAGTGGTTCCGCAAGGCCGCCGATCGCGGCGTCGCCGACAGCCAGTTCAACCTCGGCATCCTCTATGCCCGCGGCATCGGCGTGGAGCAGAACCTCGCCGAATCCTACAAATGGTTCACTCTCGCAGCCGCCCAGGGTGACGCGGATGCATCCGGCAAGCGCGACGACGTCGCCAAGCGGCTCGATCCGCAGTCGCTCGCCGCCGCCAAGCTCGCGATCCAGACGTTCAGCGCCGAGCCGCAGCCCGACGACGCGGTCAATGTTCCCGCCCCGAACGGCGGCTGGGACAGCGCGCCGCAGGCAAACGCAAAGCCCGCGCCGAAGCCGGTCGCAACCAAGCGCGCGGCGTCAGCGGCGCACTAAAGCGCACTCTCACTCCTCATGGTGAGGAGCGCGCCCTGGCGCGCGTAGCGGACGATGCTTCGCATCGCCGCGAGAACCATGCAGGCCCCCACCACCGATCCGGGCCTCGCCCTTCGAGACGCCTGCTGCGCAGGCTCCTCAGGGTGAGGGGAGACAGCTCGCGCGCCGCATTCACCACGCCCTAAATTCATGGTCCCGCCCGACAACGAATTCCGCTATTGAGGGGCGCGGCAATCGTTCCGACCGTCCGGCGAGCATTCCCGCGCAATCGATCCATTTCGCCGGAGTGTGGTCCTTCGATGCAGCTCTATCTCCCGATCGCCGATCTGCCGGTCAACATCTTCCTGGTGCTGGCGATGGGCGCGGCGGTCGGCTTCGTCTCCGGCATGTTCGGGATCGGCGGCGGCTTCCTGATGACGCCGCTTCTGATCTTCATCGGGATCACGCCGGCGGTCGCGGTCGCCTCCGTTGCGAGCCACATCGCGGCCTCCTCCTTTTCCGGCGCGCTGTCCTACTGGCGGCGGCGTGCGATCGATCCGGCGCTGGCGAGTGTGCTGTTATGCGGCGGTGTCACCGGCACGGCGCTCGGAGTGTGGACCTTCACGCAGCTTCGCGCGCTCGGCCAACTCGATCTGATGATCGCGTTGTCCTACGTGGTGCTGCTCACCACGGTCGGCAGCCTGATGTTCTCCGAGGGCCTGCGCGCCCTGATGCGGACCCGTCGCGGCGCGGTGCCGCCACGGCGCACGCACAGCTGGATCCACGGCCTGCCGCTGAAAATGCGGTTCAAGCGCTCGAAGATCTACCTCTCGGTCATTCCGGTCGTGATCGTCGGCATCGTGATCGGCTTCATCGGCGCCATCATGGGCATCGGCGGCGGCTTCATCCTGGTGCCGATCATGATCTATCTGCTGCGGGTGCCGACTTCGACCGTGATCGGGACCTCGATGGTCCTGACGCTGGTCACGATGCTGTTCGCGACCTTGCTGCATGCGGTGACCAATCACCTCGTCGACGCGGTGCTGGCGCTGATCCTGATGGTCGGCGGCGTCACCGGCGCGCAGTTCGGCGCCCGCGCCGGCCAGAAGATCCGGGGCGAGCAGCTGCGGCTGTTGCTGGGCCTGCTGATCCTTTCGGTCGGCGTCCGCTTCGCCATCGAGCTGGTGATCCGGCCCGAGGATCTCTTCACCATCCGTGAATTGGGAGTGAGCGGATGATGCGCGCAGCTCTCGCGGTCCTTCTCGTCCTGCTGCTCGGCTCGGCCGCGCGTGCCGAGCGACTGATCGTGTCGGTCTCCAACCATCGTGTCACGGTGACGCCGAACTATTCCGGCGAGGAACTGGTGCTGTTCGGCTCGGTCGAGAAGGACGCCTCCACGCCCGCGGACCGCAAGAGCTACGATCTCGTCGTCACCGTGATGGGCCCGCGCGCCGACATGGTGACGCGACGCAAGGAGCGCACCTTCGGGATCTGGATCAACACCGACTACCGGCAGTTCCTGGCGGTGCCGAGCTATCTCGCGCTGTTCGCCAACCGCCCCTTCGATGTCATCACCTCACCCGAGATCGCGCGGCGGCAGCAGATCGGGCTCAACAACGTGCTGCTGACCCAACGGGTCAGCGGCGACTATGCCGACGTGGTGCCGAACGATGCGTTCCGCTCGGCCTACATCCGCCTGCGAACCCAAAAAGGTCTCTATCGCGAGGACCCGAGCGCGGTGACGTTCCTGACACCGACGCTGTTCCGTACCGGCATTCCACTGCCGGAGGAGGTGCCGATCGGCACCTATGAGGTGGAAATCAAATTGTTCGCCAATGGCGCGTTGGTCACCAAGACCGAGACCGCGTTCGAGATCGTCAAGGTCGGCTTCGAGCAGTTCGTCGCGACCAGTGCGCGCCAGCACGGGCTGATCTATGGCCTCGCGACCGCCGCGATGGCGCTGATGACGGGCTGGATGGCGTCGATCGTGTTTCGGAAGGATTAGCGTCCGTCATTGCGAGCGCAGCGAAGCAATCCAGACTGTCGCCGCGGAGGGACTCTGGATTGCTTCGCTGCGCTCGCAATGACGGTGGGGCGCGATCACGGCGCCTCAACCACCGTCGGCAGGCCCGGCTCCAGCAATCGCAACCGGGTCCCGAAGCCGAGCACATCAAAGGTCTTGCGCAGATCCTCGCCGTCCTGGCGGAAATGCGCCCAGCCCTCGGTATGCAAGGGCACGATCATCGCATCCGGAAAGGCGCGCGCCGTCTCGATGGTGTCGTTGGTGTCCATGGTGAGATGGAACGGCCCGCGCGTTTGCGCCGCGCCCGCGAACGGCAGCACCACGCCGCATTTGAAGCGGCGCGCGACCTCGGCGACGCCGTCGAACCAGGTGGTGTCGCCGCTGATGTAGACGTCGCTCGTGTCCGTGCGGCTCGAGGACACCACGAAGCCGATGACGTCGCCCGACAGCGGCTCGATGCCGGCGGGGCCGTGGCGCGCGGGCGTCGCGGTGATCGTCAGCGTGTTGCCGTCACGGTCCTTCAGATGCGAGGTCGCCCAGGGCGCGAGGCCCTCGACATGACCGCCCAGGCGTTCTGCGCCGGCCTCGGTCGTCAGCACGCGCTTTGCGTGTTTGAGAAACGCGCGGCCGGAATTGTCGAGATTGTCAGAGTGCTGGTCGTGGCTGAGCAGGACCGCATCGATCGGGCCGATCGCGTCGGCCTTCAGTGCGGGACCGATTGTCTTCTCCAGCGTCACATGCGGCAGCTGATAGGCGCCCGGCGCATCGAAGGTCGGATCGGTGAGCAGGCGGAACCCGTCGATCTCGATCAGCGCAGTGGGGCCGCCGATCAGGGTGATGGAAATGGGCATCAGAAAACTCCTCTTACGCGACGGGCTTTGCGGGGCGCGTCACCAGGTAAATTCCGAGCGCGACCGGGATGATGCCGAGCAGGTCGCGGGCCTCGACATGCTCGCCGAGCACGATGTAGGCGAACAGCATGCCGAGCGGCGGCATCAGGAAATGATAGGCGCTCGCAGCCGTTGCGCCACACACTTTCAGGAGATGAAACCAGAGCCAGTAGGCGAGGATCGAGCCACCGAGCACGAGGAAGGCGAAGGCGCCGACCAGGCCCGGGGTGAAATCGATTGCGTGGACGTCGGCAAAGGTGAACGCGACCGGCGTCAGCACGATGCCGGCGGCGAGGTTCTGCACGCCGTTGCCGATCCACAGGCTTCCCTTCGGCGCGAGCAGCTTGAACAGAATCGTGCCGGCGACGATGGAGGCGAGTGAGGCCAGGGTGAAGACGATGCCGTGCAGGGAGTCGGTGCCGACCGACAGGCGATGCCAGACGATCAGGGTGACGCCGATGATGCCGAGCAGGAGACCGCCCGCCTTGCGCCAGGTCATGCCTTCGCCAAGCAGCAACGCAGCGAGCGCCGCCGTGAAGACCGGATTGGCCGAGACGATCAGGCCGCCGAGGCCGGCGGAGACCGATTGCAGGCCGGTGTAGCCGAGCCCGAGATAGAGCGCGTTGTTGGCGATGCCGAGCACGGCGAAGATCGCGACATCGCGCCAGGACAAGGACCAGCCATCACCGCGGATCAGCGTCGCACCGAGGATCAAAATGCCGGCGAGCGAGAAGCGCGCGGCGAGCAGGATCAGCGGCGGGCAATGGGTGACGCCGATCTTGCCGGCGACGAAGGCATAGCTCCAGAGCAGGCAAAACAGTCCGATGGCGAGCGGCAGCGTGTTGAACCGGCTGCGGGGCGCGGGAATAGATGTGGCGAGCGACATGAGGGCATTCTCCTGAGCCCTCGATCTAGGGAGACGGCTTGTCATTTGGAAATTAAATGATTAACTTCCGATCAGTGGATTTTCGAATGGAGGCGGCCATGCTCGACCTGGAGCTCCTGCGCAGCTTCGTCTCGGTGGTCGAGGCCGGCGGCTTCACCCGCGCCGGCGAGCGCGTCCACCGCACGCAATCGACCGTCAGCCAGCAGATCAAGCGGCTGGAGGAGGACGTCGGCCAGGTGCTCTTGCACCGTGACGGCAAGGACGTGCGCCCCACCGAGGCCGGCGAGCGGTTGCTGTCCTATGCGCGGCGGCTGCTCACGCTCGCCGAGGAGGCGCGCGACGTGCTGCGCGAGCCCGACAGTGAAGGCGCGATCCGGCTCGGCATCCCCGAGGATTTTGCGGCGTACCGGCTGGCAAAACTGCTCGGCGCCTTCTCGCGCTCACATCCGGGTCTGCGAATGGATGTGCGCGCCGACCAGAGCAAGAACCTGTCCCGCGACCTCGAACGCGGCGAGCTCGACCTGGCGCTGTTCAAGCGTGAGGCCGGCGCGAAAGGCGCTATCGCGGTGTGGCCGGAGCGGGTGCACTGGGTCACCAGCAAGAGCCATCCGGTCGACGTCAACGCCTCGTCGGTGCCGCTGATCGGATTTCCGCTCGGCTGTCTCTATCGCGCCGGCGCCATCCACGCACTGGAAAGCGCGGGCCGCGCCTGGCACATGTCTTACTCGTCATCGAGTCTCGCGGGCATCCAGGCTGCGGTCGCCGCGGGCATGGGCTTAAGCATCTTGTCGGAGATGTCGATCCAGTCCGACCACCGCGTGCTGACGGCCAAGGACGGATTTGAGCCGATCAACCGGACCGAAGTGGCGCTGATGGCCTCGCCCGGTGCCAGCCCCGCGACGCTGCGGTTGGCGGATCGGCTCGCAGAGTTCTGCGACAATGTACAGGCCAAGGCGGCGTGATCACTCCGCGGCAATCACTGTGAGTTCCGGCCACAACGCCTTCCATCGCGCGGCCTTCACCGCGTAACTTGCCGCAGAGAAGTTCGGACCCGGATTGGGCCGCGCGATCAATCCGGTTATGTCGTCGAAGCCGTGCGGCGCGTAGACCTCAAAGCTGTCGCCAGCGTGCCTCACACCGACTTGCGTGTTCTGGGTGAGGAAACGGTCGATGCCGTCGGTCGAGCAGGTTAGAGGCGGATAGGGCAGGCCGTGCTTGCCGGGATACCAAAGGTGCACGCGCGCCTGGTTGCGGGTCTCGATCTTGACGCCGAGATGCGAGAGCCGCGCGTGCAGCGTGCGGATCACCGTGTCCTCCGCCTCCCATGAGGTGTCAGGATCGAAATAGAACACGTCGTAATCGGCGATGCCATGATCGACCGCGCGGTCCGTGAGTACGTTCCACGCCGTCTGCACCAGGCACCCCGACACAAGCCACGCATCGGGAAGCGCGAGCGAGGCGAGCTCGCCGATGATTGCAACATTGACCGGGTTCTTCAGCGCCAGCGTGAGGAAGCGGTCGCGATCCATCGCGGCCATCATTCACGCGCTGGCATCGTACGCCGCGCGTGCCGTCTTCGAGGCGAGGCCACGCCAGCGCCGCCGCAGGAACGGCTCGACGATCGCGCGCTTCGCCTTGGACAGGCGGATCAGCACGATCGGATAGTCGGCGTAGTGATCGGTGAAATAGAAGATTTTTGGCTGGCTCCCGACCAGCATGGCGCGCTCGTCGATCGGGACATCCGGCATCACCAGACTGTCGCCGTCCTCCTTCAGACGCACCAGCATGTTCTTGCGCACTTTCAGTGCCGGCGTGCCGTAGGAGGTGCCGTCCTCGACCTCCGGCCACGTCAGCGCAAGTTTTCTGACGTCGTCGAAGGTCACGAGATCAGCTCAGTGCACGGCGGTGAAGAATCGCGCGAGCCGGAAGCCGGAGAGCCAGGTCCACACCGGCTGGCCGCGCATGCCCAGATCCCAGGAGCCGAGCACGGCATCCGCGCGTCCGACCAGATTGTCGATCGGCAGCAGGCCGACGCCGCCGGAGCGCAGGGGCACGCGGCTGTCGGCGGAATTGTCGCGGTTATCGCCGAGCACGAAGAGATGGCCGGGCGGCACCGTCACTTCAGGCGTGTTGTCGAGCGGACCGTTGTCGCGCATCTTGAAGATCAGATGCGACACGCCGTTCGGCAGCGTCTCGACATAGCGGTAGGCGGGCTCGCTGCCGCCATTGTCGTCTTCGGCAGCGCCGACACCATCCGGCTTCAGCTCGGCGGGACGGTCGTTGATGAAGAGCTGCCCCTGCCGCATCTGGATGCGGTCGCCGGGCAGACCCACGACGCGCTTGACCCAGGCCTGCGAGCGATCGCCGGGCCAGCGGAACACGACGACGTCGCCTTGCTTCGGCGTCTCCGCGAAGACGCGGCCGCTTTCGGGCAGGTTGATCTGGATCGGCAGCGACGAGGTGCCGTAGCCATAGGGGAATTTCGAGGCGAGCAGCGCATCGCCGATCAGGAGCGTCGGCTCCATCGAACCCGACGGTACGTAGAACGGCTCGGCAAGCGCGCCCTTGGCGATGAACACGGCGGCGACGATGCCGGCGAGCTGCATGAGCTGACCAGCCCAGCCGCTGCTCTTCCGCTTGGCGGTGACAGTTACCTTCTCAACGCTCATGCGCCCGTTCCACCTACAGTAATACGTTCCATCAGAAGCGACGGCTGGCCGACGCCGACGGGCACGCCCTGACCGTTCTTGCCGCAGGTGCCGATGCCGGTATCGAGCGCGAGATCGTTGCCGATCATGCGGATGCGATGCAAATCGGTCGGCCCGTTGCCGATCAGCATGGCGCCCTTCAGCGGCGCGCCAATCTTGCCGTTCTCGATCTTGTAGGCCTCGGTGCACTGAAAGACGTATTTGCCCGAGGTGATGTCGACCTGGCCGCCGCCGAAATTCGCGGCGAACACGCCGTTCTTCACGGACGCCAGGATCTCGGCCGGATCGCGGTCGCCCGCGAGCATGTAGGTGTTGGTCATGCGCGGCATCGGCACATGGGCGTAGCCCTGGCGGCGGCCGTTGCCGGTCGGCTTCATGTTCATCAGGCGCGCGTTCTGGCGGTCCTGCATGTAGCCGACCAGAATGCCGTCCTCGATCAGCACGGTGCGGTTGGTCGGCGTGCCCTCGTCGTCGATCGACAGCGAGCCGCGGCGCGAGGCAATGGTGCCGTCGTCGATCACGGTGACGCCCTTGGCCGCAACCTGCTGGCCCATCAGGCCGGCGAACGCGGACGTCTTCTTGCGGTTGAAATCGCCTTCGAGGCCATGGCCGACCGCCTCATGCAGCATCACGCCGGGCCAGCCGGCCCCGAGCACGACGTCCATCTCGCCAGCGGGGGCGGGGATCGATTCCAGATTGACCAGGGCTTCGCGCAGCGCGCCGTCGGCGGCGTCGCGCCAGTTCTTGCTCTCGATGAATTCGGCATAGCCGGCGCGGCCGCCATAGCCCTTGCTGCCGCTCTCCTGGCGATCGCCCTGTCCGGCGACGACGGAGACATTGACGCGCACGAGCGGGCGGATGTCGCGATAGCTCTCGCCGTCGGGCCGCAGGATCTCGACGACCTGCCAGGTCGCCCCCAGGCTGACGCTGACCTGCCGCACCCGCGGATCCTTGTCGCGTAAGTAAGCGTCGATCTCGGCGAGCAGCTTCACCTTGGTCTCGAAGCCCGGCGCATCAAGCGGATTGTCGTCGGCATAGAGCCGCACATTGGTGTGCGGGGGCGGGGCCGCAAAGCTGCCCGAATAGCCGCCGCGCACGGCGGCGACCGCGTCGGCGGCGCGAATCAGCGCCGGCAGCGAGACGTCGGAGGAATGGGCATAGCCGACCGCGTCGTCCTTGACGGCGCGCAGGCCAAAGCCCTGCGAGGTGTCATAGGTCGCCTGCTTCAGCCGCCCATTGTCGAACATCAGCGCTTCGGTCTGGCTGTATTCCAGGAACAATTCGCCGTCGTCGGCACCGGCAAGCCCGCGTGCGACCTCGTTGCGAACCTGGTCGCGGTCGAGATTGGCGCGGTCGAGCAGGGAGGTTGTGGCTGGATTGGTCATGCGTCCGTCCATTATCGAAAGATGTAGGGCAAGATAATGGTTTCCCGGCGGTTCCGCGAGGGTGCCAGGTGCCACATTACGAAACGATAGGATTCGCCGCGCGCGGACGCGCCTGCCGCCCTACGGCAGCTTGTCATAGCCCTCGCCGAGCCCGTTCAGGCTGAGCGGGAAGCCGATGCCTTCTTCCGGGGTCTCGAAGATGATGAAGGTCGCGGTCTTGGCGGTGCGGAGCTGGCCGAGCAGCTTGTCGTCCATGACGACCTCGGCGACGCAGCCATTGGGCAGACAGCGGACGAAGCCGGCGCGGCCGACGTCCTGGTTGTCGAGCTTCAGTCCAAGGCCGGAGGGCAGCAGCACGCCGAGCGGTGCCACCACCCGCATCAGCCGGCTCTTCTGGTCGGCGGTCTTGAGCACGATCACGGTAAGGCCGGCATTGGAGCGGTCTTCGGCCACCACGCTCTGGATCAGGGCGCATTGCTCGGTCTGGGCGCCGGGCGGGGTGTCGCAGCGGATCTGCCAGTCGCCATGGACGGAGCGCACCGCGCCCTGCGCATGGGCGAGGCCCGGGATCGCCAAGACGACGACCGCCGCCAGCAGGGCCGCCAGCATCGTGGGGCCGCTCGCCTGCCTTGCCATGCTTCTCGAAAACCCCATCGGGTCGGTCCCTCTGCTCGCCTGGGTCGCTCGCGCCTGGCGGACTGATACGGGAATGACGGCGTCTTGAAGGCAATTCGCAAGCAAATTCCGCGCCGCCAACACCGCCATCGCCCGCACGAATCAGGTTCCTGCGCGGCTGTCTGCCAGTGCCTACCGCGGGCAATGCCGCTGTCAAGCCGCGGCATCCCGGGAAACGGTATTTTTCTCTGATGTTACTAGGAAATATCTTGCGGGTGATGGCTGACAGACGGGTCTCAAGACTGCATTGCGATAGATCAAGAATTATGGTTTGAGAGGCTTGATTTCGGCGTTCTAGCGATCTGGCCCCAATTCCTCTTAGAGGTATTCTTGCGCGGCGGTTTGTCAGACGGGCGGATCGAATAAGCGTTTCCCGGAAATAGGGGGATGCACTTGGGGTGATTTCGTTAGGGGAGCGCGAACGGCATGAGGATGTCGATGGGCCATGTGGGCCGGCACTTGCTGGGATTGGCCGTGGCGGGTCTGACGCTGGCGACGGGCGGTGCGGCATACGCCGAACTCGGGCAGCCGGCGCCGTGGGAATGGACGCTCCAGCAATCCGCCTCGCCGGTGATGGACAATATCGTCTGGTTCCACAACTTTCTGTTCGTGCTGATCACGCTGATCACGCTGTTCGTTCTGGCGTTGCTGGTGATCGTGGTCATGAAGTTCAACGCGAAGGCCAATCCGGTGCCGTCGCGGACCACGCACAACACGCTGATCGAGGTGGCCTGGACGCTCGTTCCGGTGCTGATCCTGGTCGGTATCTCGGTGCCGTCGTTCCGCCTGCTGTTCCTCGAACTCGACGTGCCGAAGGCGGATTTGACCATCAAGGCCACCGGCAAGCAGTGGTACTGGTCCTATGCCTATCCTGATAACGGCAAGTTCGAGTTCGACTCGCTGATGGCCCAGGACAAGCAGCCCCGCCTGCTCGGCGTCGACAACGAGATGGTGGTGCCGGTCAACAAGGTGATTCGTGTCCAGGTCACCGGCGCGGACGTCATCCACGCCTTTGCGCTGCCGGCTTTCGGCGTCAAGATCGACGCCATTCCGGGGCGGCTGAACGAGACCTGGTTCAAGGCCACCAAGACCGGCATGTTCTACGGCCAGTGCTCTGAGCTCTGCGGCAAGGACCACGCCTTCATGCCGATCGCGATTCGCGTCGTGGAGGACAAGGACTTCGCCTCCTGGGTCGAAACGGCAAAGAAGAAATATGCGAGCGGCGGCACCAGCACTTTCGCCTCCGCGGCCGGCCCGACGCAGTAAGCGCCGGGCGAAGGCTCGAGGGACAGAAAGCGACATAAAGGGCGGGACCGCAGAAGGTCCGAACGGGACGCAAGGCAGGATTTGAAAATGGCAACGAGCGCAGCGGCACACGGCGATCACGCGCAAGACCACGGACATGACGAGCACGCCCATCCGACCGGATGGCGGCGCTATGTCTATTCGACCAACCACAAGGACATCGGTACGATGTACCTGATCTTCGCGGTCATCGCCGGCGTCATCGGTGCCGCGATGTCGATCGCGATCCGTGCCGAGCTGATGTATCCGGGCGTGCAGATCTTCCACGAAACGCACACCTATAATGTGTTCGTGACCTCTCACGGCCTGATCATGATCTTCTTCATGGTCATGCCCGCGATGATCGGCGGCTTCGGCAACTGGTTCGTGCCGCTGATGATCGGCGCGCCCGACATGGCGTTCCCGCGCATGAACAACATCTCGTTCTGGCTGCTGCCGGCCTCCTTCGCGCTGCTGCTGATGTCGACCTTCGTCGAGGGCGAGCCGGGTGCCAACGGCGTCGGCGCCGGCTGGACCATGTATGTGCCGCTGTCGAGCTCCGGCCATCCGGGCCCGGCCGTCGACTTCGCGATCCTGTCGCTGCATCTGGCGGGCGCCTCGTCGATTCTCGGCGCCATCAACTTCATCACCACGATCTTCAACATGCGCGCGCCGGGCATGACCCTGCACAAGATGCCGCTGTTCGTGTGGTCGATCCTGGTGACGGTGTTCCTGCTGCTGTTGTCGCTGCCGGTGCTCGCCGGTGCGATCACCATGCTGCTCACCGACCGCAATTTCGGCACGACGTTCTTCGCGCCGGACGGCGGCGGCGATCCCGTGCTGTTCCAGCATCTGTTCTGGTTCTTCGGTCACCCCGAAGTGTACATCCTGATCCTGCCCGCCTTCGGCATGGTCAGCCAGATCGTCTCGACCTTCTCTCGCAAGCCCGTGTTCGGCTATCTCGGCATGGCCTACGCCATGGTCGCGATCGGCGGCATCGGCTTCGTGGTCTGGGCGCACCACATGTACACGGTCGGCATGTCCTCGGCGACGCAGGCCTATTTCGTCGCCGCGACGATGGTCATCGCGGTTCCGACCGGCGTGAAGATCTTCTCGTGGATCGCCACGATGTGGGGCGGCTCGATCGAGTTCCGTGCGCCGATGATCTGGGCGGTGGGCTTCATCTTCCTGTTCACGGTCGGCGGCGTCACCGGCGTCGTGCTGGCGAATGCCGGCGTCGATCGCGTGCTCCAGGAGACCTACTACGTCGTCGCGCACTTCCATTACGTGCTGTCGCTCGGTGCGGTGTTCGGGATCTTTGCCGGCTGGTACTACTGGTTCCCGAAGATGTCGGGCTACATGTACAATGAGGGGCTGGCCAAGGCGCATTTCTGGGTCACCTTCATCGGTGTGAACCTTGTGTTCTTCCCGCAGCACTTCCTCGGCCTGTCGGGCATGCCGCGCCGCTACGTCGACTATCCCGACGCGTTCGCCGGCTGGAACCTGGTCTCCTCGGTCGGCTCCTACATCTCCGGCTTCGGCGTGCTGATCTTCCTCTACTGCGTGTTCGACGCCTTCGCGAAAAAGGTGCCGGCTGGCGACAATCCGTGGGGTGCGGGCGCGACCACGCTGGAATGGACGCTGCCCTCGCCGCCGCCGTTCCATCAGTTCGAAGTGCTGCCCCGCGTGCAGTAAACCAACGCTCGCGGCGCCCGTGACGGGCGCCGCGGCTCTTTAGCGAAGCGAGTCAAAACTAGTGTCCGTCCTCGACCATAACGCCATCGACATCGATCCCCGCATCTCCGAAGCGGACGTGGGCGACTACATTGCGCTGCTCAAACCGCGGGTGATGTCGCTGGTGATCTTCACCGCGCTGGTCGGACTGGCGATGGCGCCCGGGCATTTCCACCCGGTGCTGGCCATCACCTCGCTGCTCTGCATCGCGGTCGGTGCCGGCGCTTCCGGAGCGCTCAACATGGCGCTCGAAGGCGATATCGACGCCAAGATGTCGCGCACGGCAAACCGGCCGATTCCGCGCGGCCGCATCACCCGTCCCGAGGCGATGGCGTTCGGCATGACGCTCGCCTTCTTCTCGGTGATGACGCTCGGCATCCTCGTCAACTGGATCGCGGGCGCGCTGCTCGCCTTCACCATCTTCTTCTACGTCGTGATCTACACGATGATCCTGAAGCGCCGGACCGCACAGAACATCGTAATCGGAGGCGCCGCTGGTGCGCTGCCGCCAGTGGTGGCGTGGGCCGCGGTCACGGGCACCGTCGACGTCGAGCCGCTGCTGCTGTTCGCCATCATCTTCTTCTGGACGCCGCCGCACTTCTGGGCGCTGGCGCTGTTCCGCTCCGACGACTATGCGCGTGCCGGCATTCCGATGCTGCCCAACGTCGCCGGTCCCGACGCGACGCGGCTTCAGATCCTGCTCTACACCATCGTGCTGATCGCGGTCGCCGCCGCCCCGTGGGCGCTCGGCTATTTCGACGCCATCTACGGCATCGTCTCGCTGATCCTCGGCGCCGGCATGCTTGTGCTCGCGATCAACGTCTATATGCGCCGCGAGCGCAGCCAATCGCTGCGCGCGACCCGCAAGCTGTTCGCCTTCTCCATCCTTTATCTGTTCGCACTGTTTGCGACCCTGCTGGCCGAAGTCGTGTTCCGGGCGCTTGCTCCGATGGTAGGGGGCGCATGATCGCTGGAATGGCCGACAAACCTGAGATGAATGGAATCGTCCTCACGGAGGCGCAGAAGAAGAGCCGCCGCCAGCGCTCGATCGCGATCGCGCTCGCGCTCGGCGTGCTCGTGGTGCTGTTCTTCGCCGTCACCATCGTCAAGGGACCGGCAGTACTCGTCCGGCCGATGTAGGAAACATGGATCGAGAGCCCACCATATCGCGGGATCAGAGCCGGACAGCTAGGCAGGGGCGGGGGCCTTCCAAGGGTCTTGGCCGCGACGTGCTGGTCGCCTCGATCTGCGGCGGCGTGGTGGCGCTGATGGTCGGTGCCTCCTACGCGGCGGTGCCGTTCTACAACTGGTTCTGCCGCGCCACCGGCTTCAACGGCACGACGCAGGTTGCGACCTCGGCGCCGGCCACCGGCCCGATCGCGCGGAAGATCGCGGTGCGCTTCGATTCCAACGTCGCGCCCGGCCTGCCCTGGAAGTTCGAGCCGGAGCAGAGCGAGATCGAGGTCAATATCGGCCAGGTCGTGACCGTCTTTTACACCGTGACCAACCAGGCCGCGCGCACCACCGCGGGCCAGGCGGCCTACAACGTCGCGCCCCTGACGGTCGGCTCCTACTTCCAGAAGATCAACTGCTTCTGCTTCACCGAACAGACCATGGCGCCGGGCGAGAAGCGCGAGATGCCGGTCGTGTTCTACGTCGATCCGTCGATCGCCGACGATCACGAGAACGACGGGCTGAACACGATCACGTTGTCCTACACGTTCTATCCGGTGCGCGATCCCGTGGTGAAGCCGCTGGCGTCGGGCGAGGACGACAAACGCAAGGGAAATCTCTGACCGCCGGGCTCATGCCGCGGGGGTCGGACACAAGGGGATAAGTGCCGGACAGGCACGGGATTGAGGAGAGAGACCGCAAATGGCAACGGCGCACACCAAGCATCACGACTACCACCTGGTGGATCCCTCCCCGTGGCCCGTCGTCGGCTCCATCTCGGCCTTCGTCATGGCGGTCGGCGCGATCACCTGGATGCACCACATGTTCTCGGCCGCGCCGATCATCTTCGGTGCCGGCACCGTCGGCGTGATCTACACCATGGTGAGCTGGTGGGGCGATGTGATCAGGGAAGCCCAGTACAAGGGCGATCACACCCGCGTCGTGCAGCTGCATCACCGCTACGGCATGATCCTGTTCATCGCCTCCGAGGTGATGTTCTTCGTCGCCTGGTTCTGGGCCTATTTCAACGCGGCGCTGTTCCCGGCCGACGCCGTCCACGCCACACGCGACGCCGTGTTCGGCTGCGGTCTCGGCACCGCGGCTGGCGCCTGCGCCGTGCCCGGCACCTGGCCGCCGCATGGCATCGAGACCTTCGATCCCTGGCATCTGCCGCTCCTGAACACGCTGATCCTGCTGACGTCGGGCACCACCGTGACCTGGGCGCACCACGCGTTGCTCGAGAACGATCGCCAGGGCCTGAAATACGGCCTGATCCTCACCGTCGTGCTCGGCGCGCTCTTCACCTGCGTGCAGGCCTATGAGTACAGCCACGCGGCGTTCTCGTTCGGCGGCAACGTCTATGGCGCGACCTTCTTCATGGCGACCGGCTTCCACGGTTTCCATGTGCTGGTCGGCACCATCTTCCTGCTGGTCTGCCTGTTCCGCGCCTATGCCGGCCACTTCACCCCGACACAGCACCTCGGCTTCGAGTTCGCCGCCTGGTACTGGCACTTCGTCGACGTGGTCTGGCTGTTCCTGTTCCTCTGCATCTATGTGTGGGGACACGGCGCCGAGACCATGGCCCACGGCGCGCACTGAGCCGCATTGGACCGATCAGAAAGGGCGGCCGCAGGGCCGCCCTTTCGCTTTTGGGCCGCCGGAAGCTTGGCGGAAACCGTGATTGAGCGTTTTCGAGCGAAGTGGATACCGGTTCGCGTGAAGAGAACGCGTCAAAACAAGAGTCTGGAGCTTCGGTTCTGATTCAATCAGAACCGATAATGCTCTAGAGTCCGTCATCATGAACGATACCACCGGCCCATCCGAGCCCGAGACGACCGTCCTGCAAAGCGCGCTGCGCGGGCTTGCCTGCAAGTGCCCGCGCTGCGGCCAGGGCAAGCTCTATGCGGGTTTCCTGACGCTCGCGCCCAGCTGCGACCGCTGCGGCCTCGACTATGCCTTCATCGACACCGGCGACGGTCCTGCGATCTTCATCATCATGCTGGCCGGCGGGATCGTCGTTGCGTGCGCGCTGATCGTCGAGGTCAAATACCAGCCGCCGTACTGGCTGCATGCCGCGCTGTGGCTGCCGCTGATCCTCGTGACCACGCTCTTGCCGCTGCGCGCGATGAAGTCGCTGCTGATCGCGCTGCAATTCCACCACAAGGCGGCGCCGGGCCGGCTGGTCGACCGCGCGAAATGAACGAGACCGCGCGCAAGCCCCGCGTGGCCGGCTTCGCGCTGTTCACGCTTTTCCTGGCCGCCGTCTTGGTCGCGCTCGGCGTCTGGCAATTGCAGCGCCGCGTCGCGAAACATCAGTTGATCGCCGCATTGACCGAGCGTCTCGCGGCGGCACCTGTTGCGTTGCCGCCGCCGTCGCAATGGAGCACGCTGACGCCGGAGCGGGACGAATTCCGTCGGGTCACATTTACGGCGACCTACGAGTCCCGTCTGGATGCGATGGTCTACAGTTCCGGCTCCGCCATCCGCTCCGACATTTCCGGCCCCGGCACCTGGGCTTTCCTTCCCGCACGGCTGCCTGGCGGCGATATGGTCGCGGTCAACGCGGGCTTCGTGCCGAACACCCAACAGGACCGCGCCCTGCAGGATCGGGCGGTCGCGCGACTCATTACCAACAAGCCGGCGATGTTGACCGGCTACGTCCGTTTCCCCGAAACAGCCAGCGTGCTGATGCCTGACGCTGAGCGTGACAAACGGCTGTGGTTCACCCGCGATCATCTCGCCATGTCCCGGGCGCTCGGCTGGGGCACGGTCGCACCGTTCTACGTCGATCTCGAGCAACCCGTCCCCGAGAACGGCATTCCGCGTCCCGGCCCGCTCGACGTCCATCTGAAGGACGATCATCTGCAATACGCCATCACCTGGTTCGCGCTCGCCGGCGCGGTGCTGATCGCATTCGGGGTCTGGGCGAGGGGGCGGCGTCCGGCCTGAAAATTTCCGTAGGCTCCCGGAGGGAACCCGGTATCGCCCGGGGTTTATTATTCAGGACATATTCACGAGGGTGGTCCTAAGCCGCACGCAAATTTTTCGCGGCAGACAGGATTTTGGTGTGAGCGATTTCGACCAGATGGGAATTGTCGTCGACTGGGTGGACGCCTGCCGGAAGGGCGACCTCGCGACGCTCCTCGATCTCTATGCGGACGACGCCCGGGTCGAATGCATGTGCAACGGCAAGCGACATTATCGCGGGCGGCGCGAGCTCGAAACCTACTGGGGACCGCGGCTCAGCACCTTCTCGTCGGCAGGCTTCGGTCTGGAGGAGATCAATCCAGTGCCGCATGGCATCGATCTCGAATATTCCGTCGCGGGCTCGCTGCGTATCCACGCCTCGTTTCGCTTCAGTCCCGAAGGCAAGATCTACAGCACCATGTGCGAGCCGGCGGAGCAGACTCCGCATGCCGATGGTGCGTGCTAGCTAGCCGGCAGCCGGCTCGTCCCGCGCCGTCTCGACCGGCAGGCGACAGCGTACATAGGTGCGCTCGTCGGCGCGCAGCAGTGACAGCGATCCGCTGAGCGCGCGCACGCGCTCGTGCATGCCCGTCAGGCCGCGGCCGAAGACGTTGTCGGCGGGAAAGCCGCCGCCGTCGTCGGAGATCTCAATCGTGAGCACCTTGCCGGCCATGGTCGCCAGCACATGGACATTGTTCGCCCCGGCGTGGCGCAGCACGTTGGTCAGCGCCTCCTGGATCAGGCGATAGACGGTCTGGGCCAGCGGTCGGTCGATCTCGTTCAGGCCAGGATCGATCGTGGCCGTCAGGCTGATATGCGGCGCCTGTCTGCGAAAGTTCTGGAGCAGCGTCTGCACGCTGGTCTTGAGCCCCAATTCCTCGATGTAAAGCGGCCGCAGCCGGTCGAGGATGCGGCGGTTGGTCTGCTGGAGCGCTTCGACAGATCGCATCACCTCCTGCGCCGGGTTGCCGAGATTTCCCGAGGCCTCGCTCAGCGCGATCGTGCTGGCGCGGATGCCGAACAATAGCGGTCCGAGCTCGTCGTGCAGCTCGCGCGCGAGATCGCGCCGCTCGTCGTCCTGGAGCGACACCAGGCGGTGCAGCAGGTCGCGATTATCCTGACTCAATTGCGCGAGCGTCATCGCCAGCGCATTGGCTTCCTCGCAGCTCTGCCGGATCTCCTGCGGTCCTGCGACCGGGATAGGCGTTGCATAATCGCCGCGCCGGATTCGCGTGAGGCCCGCGCCGAGATCTTGCAGGGGACGCAGCACCGATCCCGCAAAGAGATAGGCAATTGTCCCAGTCAGCATCATCAGCACGGCGATGAGGCTCGTCAGCGCCAGGAAGCCGATCCATTTCTCGAACAGATCGGCTGACAGGTCCGGCATGAACACGATGTCGCCGACGCGCCTGCCGTCGATGATGACGGGAGATGCTGCGTCCATCTCCGGGATGGCGATCAGGTCCACGAACCAATGCGGCACGCCATGCAGATCACGCAGGCTGTCCTTTGGAGAGGGGGCGGGACCTGCTTCCACTGAACGGAATTGAATATCCGAGGAGCTGTCCAAAGAATGGACAAATGCATCGAGTATCTTCCGCGGGTCGTCCGAGGCCTTCAGGCTGTTGTTGAGGGCCTCGGCGACCGTCCGGGTCGAGCGTCGGCCCGGCTCATTCTCGTCGGCAAGCTGCCCCGTCGCGAAGCTCTGGAGCAGCACGCCGCCCATGACCAGTGCGGCGAGGAAGCTCAAGCCGAGCGGAAGAAACAATTGTGTTCTGAATGAGAGCCGCTGCCACATTAGGTCAATTCTAACGCGCATTGACGGGATTTGCTCTTTCCATTTGTTCCCGTCGGTCTATGAGTCGAAAAACAAGAGAGCGCGCGATGCAAGATACCGCCAAACCGGCGACCCGAGTTCTGATCGTCGACGACCATCCCGTGGTGCTGTCAGGATGCCGCACCCTTTTCGCGTCCGACCACTCGATCCGTATCGACGAGGCGACCGACGCCAAATCCGGGCATCGCGCCTATATCAGCAAGCGGCCCGACGTCACCGTCATCGACATCAGCCTGCCCGACGTCTCCGGCTTCGAGCTGATGCGGCGGATCCGCAAGGACGACCCTGATGCCAAGATCATCATGTTCAGCATGAACGACGATCCGGCCTTCGTGGTGCGGGCGGTCGAGCTTGGCGCGCAGGGGTATGTCTCCAAGGGCGACGATCCCCGGATTCTGCTCAAGGCGGTGCGCAAGGTGGTCGCCGGCGACAATTTCATCTCGCCGCAGCTCGCGGAGGCGGTCACGTTCTCCGGTGCGGCGATCAAGGCCAATCCGGCCTCGCAGATGACGCCGCGGGAGCTCGAGATTCTCCGCCTGCTCGGCCGTGGCGACAAGATCGTCGAGGTCGCCGAGGCGCTCGGCATCTCCTACAAGACGGTCGCCAACACCACGTCCCTGCTCAAGCAGAAGCTCGGCGCCAAGAACCATTCCGACCTGATCAGGATCGCGGTCGAAATCGGGATGAGCTGACGCCCGCGCACTTGCGGCCCGGCACCGAACCGGCTGCTCCAGGATGCAGCCGGTCCGGCCGGGCGGATCGGGTCTCGACGCTTAGCCGGGCAATGCATGGACAGCGCCGACACCATCCGCCGACACAATGGGCCGGAGTGCTATTCGTTCCTGAACCACCCGAAATTTCGGGAAAAAGCGGCAATGGTGCGCGAGCGCTCGCAGGGATGCCTTTGCGAAACTCGTAACGCGCCGGGAAAAATAGGAACATTTTCTTGCCCCCGCCGTTTTGGCTCTTGACGATTTCGTGACGGGCGCCGAGAACTTGGCCGACAGTTTTGGCGGGCCGGCAACCCGCACGAGGCAAACCGGGTCTGCACATATCAACGACAGACCTTCCAAGAGAGGGCTGCGGCATCGCCGCAGCCCTTTTTCGTTGAGCGGGGCACAGGCGGGAAGCGGTTTCCCGATGCCGCAAAACACTTTATGGTGGCCCAACGCCTCTGGCCGTTAACAAGTAGTTTCATGAAATCAAAGGCTTATGGATCTGGCTCAAGGCCGGCCGGCCTTTGGAGGGCAGTTTGACTCGCTATATCTCGACCCGGGGTGAGGCCCCAGAACTCGGCTTCTGTGACGTGATGCTGACTGGGCTTGCCCGTGACGGCGGCCTGTATGTGCCAGTGACCTGGCCCCAGCTCTCGACCGAGGCCATCGCTGGCTTCTTCGGCCGCCCCTATTGGGAGGTCGCAGTCGACGTGATCCGTCCGTTCGCAGGCGGCGAGATTTCGGATGCCGAGCTCGGCCGCATGGCGAACGAGGCCTATGCCACCTTCCGCCATCCGGCGGTGGTGCCGCTGCGCCAGATGACGCCGCATCAATTCGTGCTGGAGCTGTTCCACGGTCCGACGCTCGCCTTCAAGGACGTGGCGATGCAGTTGATCTCGCGGCTGATGGACCACGTGCTCGCCAAGCGCGGCCAGCGCACCACCATCGTGGTCGCGACCTCCGGCGACACCGGTGGCGCCGCGGTCGACGCGTTCGCGGGCCTGGAGAATGTCGATCTCATCGTGCTGTTCCCGCACGGCCGCATCTCCGAAGTGCAGCAGCGGATGATGACGACCACGGGCGCGGCCAACGTCCATGCGCTCGCCATCGAGGGCAATTTCGACGACTGCCAGGCGCTCGTGAAGGGGATGTTCAACAACCATCGCTTCCGCGATGCGACCTCGCTCTCCGGCGTCAACTCCATCAACTGGGCGCGCATCGTCGCCCAGGTGGTCTACTACTTCACCTCCGCCGTCGCCGCCGGCGCGCCGGCGCGCACGGTGGATTTCGTCGTGCCGACCGGAAATTTCGGCGACATCTTTGCCGGTTATGTCGCCAAGCGGATGGGGCTGCCGGTGCGCACGCTGCGCATCGCCGCCAACGTCAACGACATCCTGGCGCGCACGCTCAAGACCGGGATCTACGAGGTGCGCGAGGTGCACGCCACCGCGTCGCCATCGATGGACATCCAGATCTCCTCGAATTTCGAGCGGCTGCTGTTCGAGGCCGGCCGGCGCGATGCGGCCGGCGTGCGCCGTCTGATGGACTCGCTGAAGCAGTCGGGGCGCTTCGTGTTGCCTGACGCGATGCTGGCCGCAATCCGTGAAGAATTCGACGCCGGCCGGGCCGACGAGACCGAAACCGCAGCCGCGATCCGCGCCGCCTGGCGCGAGGCGGGCGAGCTGGTCGATCCCCATACCGCGGTCGCGCTTGCTGTCGCTGACCGCGACACCACCGATACGACGGTGCCCAGCATCGTGCTCTCCACCGCCCATCCGGCCAAATTCCCCGATGCGGTCGAGGCAGCCTGCGGCCAGCGGCCGCAATTGCCCGCCTGGCTCGACGGTCTCATGACCAAATCCGAACACATGAAGGTGATGAAGAACGATCAGGCCGAGGTCGAGCGGTTCGTGCTGTCGGTCAGCCGGGCCGCAAAACAGGGAGTTGCCGGATGAGTGTCGAGATGTCCAAGCTTGCCTCCGGCCTGACCGTCGTCACCGACGAGATGCCCCATCTCGAGACCGCGGCGCTCGGCGTCTGGGCCGGCGTTGGCGGGCGCGACGAGAAGCCGAACGAGCACGGCATCTCGCATCTGCTCGAGCACATGGCGTTCAAGGGCACGACCAAGCGCTCCTCGCGCGAGATCGTCGAGGAGATCGAGGCGGTCGGCGGCGACCTCAATGCCGGCACCTCGACCGAGACCACGTCCTATTATGCGCGGGTGCTGAAGGCCGACGTGCCGCTCGCGCTCGACGTACTCGCCGACATCCTCGCCAATCCCGCTTTCGAGCCCGACGAGCTCGAGCGCGAGAAGAACGTCATCGTGCAGGAGATCGGTGCCGCGCAGGACACGCCCGACGACGTCGTGTTCGAGCATCTCAACGAGCTCTGCTATCCCGACCAGCCGATGGGCCGCTCGCTGCTCGGCACCGCCAAGACCCTGCGCGCCTTCAACCGCGACATGCTGCGCGGCTATCTGTCGACGCATTATCGCGGCCCCGACATGGTGGTGGCGGCAGCCGGCGCGGTCAATCACAAGCAGGTCGTCGCCGAGGTCGAGAAGCGCTTTGCGAGCTTCGAAGGGACGCCGGGTCCGAAGCCGCAAGCCGCCCAGTTCGGCAAGGGCGGCGCCAAGGTGGTGCATCGCGAGCTCGAGCAGGCGCATCTGACGCTGGCGCTGGAAGGCGTGCCGCAGAGCGATCTGTCGTTATTCTCGCTCCAGGTCTTCACCAACATCCTCGGCGGCGGGATGTCGTCGCGGCTGTTCCAGGAGGTGCGCGAGAAGCGCGGCCTCTGCTACTCCATCTACTCGTTCCACGCGCCCTACACCGACACGGGCTTCTTCGGCCTCTACACCGGCACCGATCCGGCCGACGCGCCGGAGATGATGGAGGTCGTGGTCGATATCATGAATGATTCGGTGGAGACGCTGACCGAGGCCGAGATCGCGCGGGCCAAGGCGCAGATGAAGGCGGGCCTCCTGATGGCGCTGGAGAGCTGCTCGTCCCGCGCCGAGCAGCTGGCCCGGCATGTGCTGGCCTATGGCCGGCCGCAGACGGTCGAGGAACTGGTGGCCCGGATCGACGCCGTCAGCGTCGAATCAACCCGGGATGCCGCGCGTGCGCTGCTTTCGCGGAGCCGCCCTGCAGTTGTCGCATTGGGCAGTGGCAGGGGTCTGGACACGGCGGTATCTTTTGCGGAAGGATTGACCCGGGCACGTGCCAAGGCGCGGCTGCATTAGGAGCCGCGCACGGGCTGATCTGCCCCGGGAAGCATCACCATGGCCCTGTTTCGCCTGCCATCCAGTGGACCCGCCGCCCTCGCGCCGCGCGGCAACGGCCTGTTGCTGCGCGCGCCGCAGATGTCGGACTTCATACAGTGGGCGCATTTGCGCGAGTCCAGCCGCGACTATCTCACGCCCTGGGAGCCGATCTGGCCGTCGGATGACCTGACCCGGTCCGGCTTCCGCCGCCGCCTGCGGCGCTATTCCGAGGACATCGCCGCGGACCGCTCCTATCCCTTCCTGATCTTCCGTGAGCTCGATGGCGCCATGGTTGGCGGCATCACGCTCGCCAATGTCCGCCGTGGCATCGTCCAGGCCGGCACCATCGGCTATTGGGTCGGCAAGCCTCATGCCCATCGCGGTTACATGACGGCGGCGCTCCGGGTGCTGCTGCCGACGCTGTTCGGCGAGCTCAATCTGCACCGGGTCGAGGCCGCCTGCATCCCGACCAATGCGCCGTCGATCCGGGTGCTGGAGAAGTGCGGCTTCTCCCGCGAGGGCCTGGCGCGCCGCTATCTCTGCATCAACGGGGTCTGGCAGGACCACCTGCTGTTCGGCCTGCTGCACGAGGATTTCCGCGGCTGAGCTGCCGCTCGTGCTGCCAAAGTCTCCTTGTTTGCTGCCTTGGGTTCGCCGATTTTGGCGATATAAACCGCTGGCCGGCCGGCGATCGGCTGGAGGATGGTCATGGAGTATGGGCGTTGATGGTGAAGAAGCTTCGGTCATCGCGGAATGCGTTGCGGCGGGGTACGGGGATCGCGCTGGCGTTGTCGGTTGCCCTCGCCGCCGTCTCGCCGGTGGCGGCCCAGTCGCTCACCGACCGCTTCAAGAGCCTGTTCGGCGGCAAGTCCGACGAGCCGGCCCAGCCCGCGCCGGCGCCGGCACCCGGCCAGCCGGCGGCCGACGACGTCGATTGTCCGCAGGTCACGGTGCGCGCCGGGGCCTCGACCTACGCGGTCGGCGCCGCCGGCAAGCCGGCCGTCGGCAATGAGATCCGCTTCCAGGCCACGATCACCAAGATGGCGCGTGAATGTACCCGGAATGGCGGCGATATCACGGCCCGGATCGGCATCCAGGGCCGTGTCATCGCCGGTCCCGCCGGTGCGCCTGCGACCGTCGAGGTGCCCTTGCGCATTGCCGTGGTGCAGGGCGGCGTCGGCGAGAAGGTGATCGCCTCGAAGGCGTACCGGACCACGGTCGAGATGTCGGAGGGCGGCAGCGTGCCCTTCACCTTCATCGCCGAGGATCTGGCCTATCCGGTGCCCTCGGCCAAGATCGCCGATTCCTACATCTTCTATGTCGGCTTCGACCCGCAGGCGCTCTCGCCCGAGCCAAAGGCAAGGCCGAAGAAGAAATAGCTTCGCTGTCATGCCCCGCGAAGGCGGGGCATCCAGTACGCCGCGGCTTCTCCGTATCCCATTGCTGTCTCTGGAATACTGGATCACCCGCCTTCGCGGGTGATGACACCTGATTTGCGGCTACAGGCCTGCCCAACAAAAAAGCCGGCGCTCGCGCGCCGGCTTTTTGATTGGTGAGGCGAAACCCCTCAGTTCAGCTTCTGCCGAACCTCGTTGATGCCCTTGGCGAGCAGGTCGTCGGCGACCTGGCCCTTGACCGACTGCGACAGGATCGTGGAGGCGGCCTGGACGGCGGCTTCCGCGGCTGCGGCGCGGACATCGGCCACCGCCTGGGCCTCGGCGAGCGCGATCTTGCTCTCCGCGGTCTTGGTGCGGCGGGCGACGAAGTCTTCCATCTTCGCCTTGGCCTCGGTCGCGATGCGCTCGGCTTCGGACTTGGCGTTGGCGATGATGTCGGCAGCCTCGCGCTCGGCCGTGGCGCTGCGCGCCTTGTAGTCGGCGAGCACCTTGGCCGCTTCCTGCTTGAGGCGCGTCGCGTCGTCGAGCTCGGCCTTGATGCGGTCGGCGCGGTGGTCGAGCGCAGTCGTCACCTTCTTGAAGACCCCGAGATAGCCGAACAGGACCATCAGGATCACGAAGGCGATGGCGACCCAGGTTTCAGGATCGAAGAACATATCGACTAACCCTTCAAGGACGCGTCAACGGCAGTGCTGACCGAGGCTGCGTCCGGAACGATACCGGTGAGCTGCTGCACGATCTGGCCTGCCGCATCGGCCGCAATGCCGCGGACGTTGCTCATGGCCGTCGTGCGGGTCGAGGCGATGGTCTTTTCCGCCTCGGCGAGCTTGACCGCCAGTTGCTCTTCAAGCGCCTTGCGCTCGGCTTCCGCCTGCGCATTCGCCTTGTCGCGGGATTCGTTGCCGATCGCCTGCGCGCGCGAACGTGCCGAAGCAAGCTCACCCTCATAGGCCTTCAGCGCCGCGTCGGACTGGTCCTTCAGCTTCTGCGCTTCGGCGAGGTCACCCTCGATCTTGTTTTGACGTGCCTCGATCGCACCGCCGACGCGCGGCAGAGCGAGCTTGGACACGATCACGTAAAGCGCGACGAAGAAGATCGCGAGTGACACCAGCTGTGAAGCATAGGTGCCGCTCTCGAAAGGCGGAAAACCGCCACCGTGACCGCCTTCGGACTCGGTGTGGGCGCCCGCCGCCGGACTTTTCGCCCCGCCATGACTCTCAGCCATGGATTACTCCTGTTGCCGTCATGCGCGCCGCTTCGGTCGAAGCGGCGCGAAACATCGTCCTCAGAGCGGAACGAACAGCAGCAGCAGCGCGATCAGCAGCGAGAAAATGCCAAGCGCTTCGGTCACGGCGAAGCCGAAGATCAGGTTGCCGAACTGGCCCTGAGCGGCCGACGGATTGCGAACGGCCGCGGCAAGGTAGTTGCCGAAGATCACGCCCACGCCGACGCCCGCGCCGCCCATGCCGATGCATGCGATGCCCGCGCCGATAAGTTTTGCTGCTGCCGGATCCATTTTAGACTCCTTGGAAGAAAGATTGGGTTGTGGGTGGAAATTCCCCGGACCGCTCAGTGTCCCGGATGAATGGCGTCGTTCAGGTAGATGCAGGTCAGGATCGCAAACACATAGGCCTGCAGGAACGCGACCAGAATCTCGAGAGCGTACAGCGCGACCGTGAGCGCCAGCGGCAGCACGCCGCCGACCCAGCCGAGCGCGCCGAGCGAGAAGCCGAGCATGGCGACGAAGCCCGCGAAAACCTTGAGCGCGATGTGGCCGGCCAGCATGTTGGCGAACAGACGGACGCTGTGGGAGACCGGCCGCAGGAAGAACGACAGGATCTCGATGAACATCACCAGCGGCAGGATGTAGCCGGGGACGCCGTGAGGCACGAAGATCGAGAAGAATTTCAGGCCGTTCTTGGCGACGCCGTAGATCAGCACGGTGAAGAAGACCAAAAGCGCGAGCGCGGCCGTCACGATCAGATGGCTCGAGATCGTGAAGGTATAGGGGATGATGCCGACCAGGTTCGAGACGCAGATGAACATGAACAGCGAGAAGATCAGCGGGAAGAACTTCATGCCTTCCGCGCCGGCCGTCGAACGGATGGTCGAGGCGACGAATTCGTAGGAGATCTCGGCGACCGACTGGAGGCGCCCGGGAACCAGCTGCGTGCCACTGGCAAGCATCAGGAACGAGATGATCGCCACCGCCACCAGCATGTAGAGCGACGAATTGGTGAAGGCGATCGTGTGATTGCCGATATGGCCCAGGGTGAAGAGAGGCTCGATGTTGAACTGGTGGATCGGGTCGATTTTCATCAGCGCGGCATCTCTTGGTCTGCCGGGCAATGCCGGCGGGTCTCGGTCTGCCGGCCGGGCCGGCCCGTACCGGCATGGCCGGCACGATCATTCCTCTGTTGGTGCGGATCGCTTAAGAATCACCGCGCCTGTTTTGACCCGCGCCTGCCGTTCTCACCACATTCACCACGCCGGCCACGAAGCCCAGCAGCAGGAACACGATAAATCCGAAAGGCGACGTCGACAGCAAGCGGTCGAAACCCCAGCCAATCCCCGCTCCGACAACGACCCCGGCGACCAACTCGGAGGATAACCGGAAACCAAGCGCCATCGCCGAAGCTCTGGCCGCTCTGTCTTCACCGTCACCTGCGGGTTGCTCGGTCTTGATTCGTCGGTCCCGGAATTCGGACAACCGCTGATCAAGATTTCCGAGCCGTTCGGAAAGCGCAGCTTCCTCGGACGATCTATCGCGATCCCCATTCTCGCCGTGTCCCGTGCCCTGTGTCATGCAACGAAGACCCGAAACGCCGCGGCTGAATGGAAATTACGCCCGCCACCCTCAAAAGCCGCGCGGACCATACTGATGGCCCATAATCAAGTCAAGCCAAGTCACGATTGCGTCGCGTTCTATTATGTATCTGATTTACTTGATGATATTGGCGCGCCCGGCAACGCTGCACACAGCGTGACGCCGCACCGCAGCAGCTCTCTTCATGATCGGCGAATGCGACCACCATTTCGTCCTGCCGGCGGGATCAAAGGGATTGCCGCGATCGTTGATATCGGTGGCGCGTTTTGGGCGGCAGATCGCCTCGCCGCGGTGTAGAATTGAAGAGAGCCACAGAAGCGCCATGGCGGAGAGCGCGATGAGACCAGCAAATTCATCCACAGCATCATGGCTTGCAGCGGCGGTATTCGCCGCGATGATGACCATCGGCGGCGGCCTGGTTACCGCACAGTCCGCGCCCGACAGCGAAAACGGCCGCTACAGCATGACGCCCATCCCCGAAGGCGTGCTGCGGCTCGACACCCGCACCGGCACGGTATCGACCTGCAGCAGGAATGGCGCCGGCTGGGCCTGTTACGCGGTGCCCGACGAACGCACCGCGCTCGACGCCGAGATCGGCCGGCTCCAGGCCGAAGTCGAGAAGCTGAAGGGGCAGATCGCGGCGGGGCCGACCGTGTCCGGCAAGATCGACGAGGCGCTGCCGAAATCCGATCCGCTCAAGAAGGACCCGAAGGTCGCCGAGGGGGACCGCAAGATCGAGATTCCGCTGCCCAGCGACCAGGATGTCGATCGGGTGATGTCGTTCCTGGAAAAGGCCTGGCGCCGGCTGATCGACATGGCCAACCGCGTGCAGAAGGACGTCTCGGGGAAGATTTGAGGACCTCTTCGCGCTATCCATGCGTTGAGCTGCCGTAGGGTGAGCAAAGGCGTTCTTACGCCGTGCCCACCATGTTTCCACCGTGACGTTAGAAGACGTGGGCACGTCGCTACGCGCCTTTGCCCACCCTACGGCGGCATTCCGAGTTGAGAGATCTTTCATGACATCAGGCAAATCCGTCACGCGCTCGGCGCCATCGTCGGTGCAAGCCACCACCGTCGCATCGTCACTGCTGACCGTGCAGACGCCCGGCCGCGGCTTCACGGATCTCACCAGCGAAGCCGCGAAGTTCATCAATGAGGTTCAGGCGCGCGATGGCGCGCTGACGCTGTTCATCCGGCACACCTCGGCTTCGCTGACGATCCAGGAGAACGCCGATCCGTCCGTGCTCGTCGATCTCACCACGTCGCTGTCCAGGCTCGCGCCTGAAAACGGCGGCTGGACGCACGACACCGAGGGACCGGACGACATGCCGGCGCATATCAAGACGATGCTAACCGGGGCCTCGCTTCAGGTCCCGATCCTGAACGGCAAGCTCGCGCTCGGTACGTGGCAGGCGATCTACCTGATCGAGCACCGCAGGCGCCCGCACCGGCGCGAGGTGGTGCTGCAATTCATCGGCAGCAATCACTGATCCCAAAACAAAACCGGCCGCGGAGACCGCGGCCGGTTCGTATTGTCGATCGCTGCTGTCGATCAGGTCGCCTTGATGTCGACGTCCTTGGTCTCGGGCAGGAAGAAGAAGCCGATCACGACGGTAATCGATGCGAAGATGACCGGATACCAGAGACCCGCATAGATATCGCCTGTAGAAGCCACGATCGCGAACGCGGTCGCGGGCAGCAGGCCGCCGAACCAGCCGTTACCGATGTGGTAGGGCAGCGACATCGAGGTGTAGCGGATGCGGGTCGGGAACAGTTCGACCAGCATCGCGGCGATCGGGCCGTACACCATGGTGACGAAGATCACCAGGATGAACAGCAGCCCGACGGTCGCGGCCACCTGCGGACGGAAGATGTCGAACGGATGCGACATCTTCACGATGCCCGCATCGCCCGGCTTCGGATAGCCAGCTGCCTGCACTGCGGCGAGCAGCGCGGGATTGCCGTCCTTGGCGTTGGCGTAGGCGATGTCCTTGCCGTTGACCACCACCTTCACGCCGGAGCCGGCCGGGCCGGGCACGGTCGAGTACCTGACCGACGCGCCCGACAGGTAGGCGCGTGCGGTGTCGCAAGGCGCGCTGAAGACGCGGGTGCCGACCGGGTTGAACAGGTCGCCGCAACCCGCGGGATCCGCCATCACGTCGACCTTTACCGACTCGATCGCCTTTTCCAGCGCCGGGTTGGCGTTGGTGGTGATCATCTTGAAGATCGGGAAGAAGGTCAGCGCGGCGATCAGACAGCCCCCGAGGATGATTGGCTTGCGGCCGATCTTGTCGGAGAGCACGCCGAACACGATGAAGAAGCCGGTGCCGAGCAGCAGCGACCAGGCGATCAGGAGGTTAGCGGTATAGCCGTCGACCTTCAGGATCGATTGCAGGAAGAACAGCGCGTAGAACTGGCCGGTGTACCAGACCACGCCCTGGCCCATCACGCCGCCGAGCAGCGCGAGCAGAACGAGCTTGCCGTTCTGCCAGTTGCCGAAGGCTTCCGTCAGCGGCGCCTTCGAGCTCTTCCCCTCGTCCTTCATCTTCTGGAAGATCGGGGATTCGCTGAGGCGGAGCCGGATCCAGACCGAGATGCCGAGCAGCAGCACCGAGACCAGGAACGGGATGCGCCAGCCCCAGGCCGCGAAATCGGCCTCGCCGATCGCGCTGCGAGTGAACAGGATCACCAGCAGCGACAGGAACAGGCCGAGCGTGGCGGTCGTCTGAATGAACGAGGTGTAATAGCCGCGCTTGCCGTTCGGCGCGTGCTCCGCGACATAGGTCGCCGCACCGCCATATTCACCGCCGAGCGCCAGGCCCTGGGCGAGGCGCAGCGCGATCAGGATGATCGGGGCCGCGATGCCGATGGTCGCCGCATTGGGCAGCAGGCCGACGATGAAGGTCGACAGACCCATGATCAGGATGGTGACGAGGAAGGTGTATTTGCGGCCGACGATGTCGCCGACGCGCCCGAACACGATGGCGCCGAACGGACGGACGAGGAAGCCCGCGGCGAAGGCCAGCAGCGCGAAGATGTCGCGGGTTGCTGGCGGATAGGCCGAGAAGAACTGCGCGCCGATGATGCCGGCCAGCGAACCGTAGAGGTAGAAGTCGTACCACTCGAAGACGGTACCGAGCGAGGAGGCGAGAATGACGAACCGTTCGTCCTTCGTCATTCCTCCCGCGCCCGCTTGAGACACAGCCATTGTCGACATGTTGAGTCGCTCCCCGAAATGCGTTTCCTCGCGCCCCGGATATCCGGTCGTGCCGGATCAACCCAGGTCTTGGCTCCAAGGTAACATCGGCGTGAAACCCGCCCCAATACGACTTTCGGCCTTGCGCACTGACGCGCACCTGACGCCGCGGACCTTTCAATCCGGCACGATCGCGCTCGACCATGGGTTAACCCCGTTCCCGCAAAGGGATAATGCCCACTTGCATGCCACGGCCGGTCGGGAAAGAATTGACCAAGGCCCCGGGCCGGCCTACTGGCCCGGTGTGAATGCCAGCAAGAGAACGATGAGCGCTCCTTCGACCCATCTCGTCATTGCCGATGACCATCCCCTGTTCCGCGACGCGTTGCGGCAAGCGGTGGCGGGCGTCCTGACCTCGGCCAGGATCGACGAAGCGGGATCGTTCGAGGATCTCACCAAGCTGCTGGAACAGACATCCGACGTCGATCTGGTCCTGCTCGACCTCTCGATGCCCGGGATCTCCGGCTTTTCCGGGCTGATCTATCTGCGCGCGCAGTACCCGGCCATCCCGGTGGTGATCGTCTCGGCCTCCGACGACAGCGCCACGATTCGCCGCTCGCTCGATTTCGGCGCCTCCGGCTTCATCCCGAAGCGATTCGGCGTCGAGACCTTGCGCGACGCGATCCTCAAGGTGATGGAGGGGGACGTCTGGGTTCCCACCGACACCGATCTATCGGCTGCCGCCGATCCCGACATGACGCGCCTGCGTGACCGCCTGGTGACGCTGACGCCGCAGCAGGTCCGGGTCTTGATGATGCTGTCGGAGGGCCTCCTCAACAAGCAGATCGCCTATGAGCTCGGCGTCTCCGAAGCCACCATCAAGGCGCACGTCTCGGCGATCCTGCAAAAGCTCGGCGTCGAGAGCCGCACGCAGGCGGTGATTGCCGCGGCGAAGATCGCCGGCGGCCAGTGGAAGCAGGGCACCCCGACGGGATAAGCCCGTCGTTCCGGCGCGCACTGCCAACCTGTGTCACCCCAGGAGCCTTTTGGCGGCCCTGATATCCGCAGTTTCGGAGCCCTCGGCAAAGCCCTCGAGCGCCGACTGCAGCAACCGCTTCGCTTCCTCACACCGGCCACGTTCAGCAAGGAACTCGGCGAGATCGATCGCAGCCCGCAGCTCCCAGGCTTTTGCACCGTTGCGACGGCTCAGTTCCAACGACTGCATCAGGTGGTTTTCGGCCTCTCCACGGTTCGGCTCCGGCAGTGACAGCAACACATTGCCCTTCATGCGCAGCAGCTCGGGCATGTAGAGATGGTCGCCGCCTTGCTCGACGAGGCCGATCGCGTCGTCGATCAGGCGCGCGCTCCGCTCGATCTGCCCGAGCGCCAACAAGCCATGCACGAGTGCGATGTTGAAGGTCGTGGTGAGCAGCTCGTAGCCGGCGTCGTGGAGCTCTCGCAGACAGGCCCGTATCGTCTCGACGCCGCCAGCGGCGTCGCCGCGCCGGATCGCCAGCTCGCCTTTGACGCCGCGGCCGACCGCGAGATAAGGGCCCATCGAGCGCGTTTCGGCATGTGCGATGAAGCGGTCGAGGTTCTCTTCCGCGCCGTCGAGATCCCCGCTCCAGAGATCGATCGAGACCGCCCAGATCAGCGCGATGCAGAGCGTGATCGGATGGTCCATCTGCGCGGCCTCGGTGACCGTCTGCCGCGCCAGTTGCCGCGCAGCCGCCGGCCGGCCCTGCAACCAAAGCTCGCGCGCGAGCGAGATGCCGGCCCGGTTGCGGTGATCGAAGCCGTGGACCGTGCTGATCCGCTCCGTGCCCGGCCCGTGCCAGGCGGCCTCCAGCATGCTCAGGGCGTCGCGATGCTCGCCGGCCAGATGCAAGGAGACACCCAGCAGCGAATGGGCGAGCGCGATGGAGGCGGCATCGCCGAGCGTCTCGGCGACCGTGAGGCTCTGCTGCGCATAACCGAGCGCGGCGTCGAACTGTCCCATCCGCTCATGGAAGATGTGCATGCGGCCGAGCAGCTGGAGCTGGTTCGTCGCGTCGCCGCGCGCCTCGGCGATCGCCAGGCTCCTGCTCAGGGCGGCACGCGCAGCCTCGCTGCCGCCACGCGTGAACATCAAGGTCAATCCGAGGGCGGCCTGGATGTGCATTTCCTCGGCGCTGCCGCGCGAGGGCGGATCGATCGCAAGCAGCGCCCGTTCCGACCAGCGCCGGCATTCGATCAGCAGCGACATGGCGAGAAAGATCGGAGCCGCCGCGGCGGCGAGCGCAATGCCGATGCCGACATCGCCGCCCGTGCCGAAGCACCAGTCCAGCGCGGCGCGCACGTTGTGAAGCGCGGAGAAATGGATCGCGCGTTCGTCGGCGCTCGGCACGGTCGCCCATGTCGTGCCGGCCTGCTCCAGCCATCGCCGGTAGTAGGTTGCGTGGCGGGCGGCAAGCGCGGTCTCGTTCGGCTCGATATCGAGCAGATAGGCGCGCGTCGTGTCGAGCAGACGGTAGCGCATCATGGCGCCGACCGGTCGCGGCGCGACCATCGACTTGGCGACCAGGCTGTCGATGGCATCGAACAGGCGCGAGCGGTCGACGCGCTCGTCCGGCACGATTTCGAGCGCGGCGTCGATGGTGAAGTGACCGGCGAAGACGGCAAGCCGGCGCAGCACGAGGCGCTCGGTGTCGGACAGGAGCCCGTAGCTCCAGTCCAGTGTCGCTTGCAACGTCTTCTGTCGCGGCGGCGCGGTGCGCTGGCCCTGCCAGAGCAGATTGAGGCGTTCGTCGAGCAGTGCGGCCGTCTGCTCCAGGCCGTAGGCCTCGACCCGGCCGGCGGCGAGCTCGATCGCCAGCGCCATGCCGTCGAGCTTGCGGCAGATACCGGCGACGATCGCGGCATTGGCATCGTCGAGCGCGATCTGCGCGCCGCCGGCCATGGCACGTTCGAGGAAGAGCTGAAGCGCGGGATAAGTTTGCGCGGCTGCCGCGGTCAGCCCGGGATTGTCAGGCGGAACGGCGAGCGGCGCCAATCGATAAACCTGCTCGCCCTCGACACGCAGGGCCTCGCGGCTCGTGGCGAGGATATGGACATGGGGCGCCGCGTGAAAGATTTCGGCTGCCAGCGGCGCCGCGGCGGCGATGACGTGCTCGCAATTGTCCAGGATCAGCAGCATCCGCTTGTCCCCGAGATGCGCGAGCAGTGCAGGCAGGGGATCGTCGGTCTGCGCCGGCAAGCCCAGCATCAGCAGAATCGAGGTGATCACGAGATCGGGATCGCTGAGCGCGGCGAGGTCGACGAAATGCGCGGCGTCGGAGAAAGTCTCGAGCAGGTCGTGCGCGATCGCCACCGCAACGGCGGTCTTGCCGACGCCGCCCGGGCCGACGATCGTGACGAAGCGCGAGCCGATGAGCTTGTTGGAGACGGCGGCGACCGCATCGTCGCGCCCGACCATCCGTTGCAGCCGGTTCGGCAGCTTGACGGGTGGTAATTCCGTCCGCTGCGCGGGACGCCGCTCTGCCGCGATTTCCGCGTTCGAGATCGGCGCCACGAAGCAATAGCCGCGGCCGGAGAGCGTGGTGATGTAGCGGGCGCCGTCCTTGCCGTCGCCGAGCGCCTTGCGCAGGGCTGCGACGTGAAAGCGCAGATTGGCTTCTTCGACGGTCAGCCCGGGCCACACCAGCGCCATCAGGTCCCATTTGCTGACGACCTCGTTTGGCCGCGACATCAGCGCGATCAGCGTGTCGAAGGCCTTCGCGCCGAGCGGCAGCGCGACGCCGTCGCGCATCACGAGCCTTTCATGCGATGTCACGGTGAATGGCCCGAACGATTGGGTTCCCGTTGCGGTGCCGGCCGACTCGGTCATGGCGAAATGTTGTCCTTTCAAACGGACCGGATAGCCAGATGATCGCAATCCGGCAAGGCCGCACCTGCATCGGCATCAGACCGCTGATGCAGGCCTTGTGGCGGGACTGTGCGCCGGGGCCTCACAACTTCTCACAAGTCCAAACGGGAGTCCTGCCGCCGCCGCTGCTAGTCAGTTGCGCGACGGCAAGGAGACCTTCATGACGCAAGCGGCAAAATTGCTCTACACGGCCAGCACCCACACCAGCGGCGGACGACACGACGGCATATCGCGCAGCTCCGACGGCCGCCTCGACGTCAAGCTGTCGCCGCCGGGCGGCACAGGCATCGGCACCAATCCTGAGCAATTGTTCGCGGCCGGCTGGTCGGCCTGCTTCGAAGGCGCGATGGAGATCGCTGCCCGCAAGCGCAAGATCGAGCTTCCCCGGAAATGCGCGATCGATGCGGAGATCGATCTCGTGCTCGACGAGGGCGCCTATTCGCTCAGCGCGCGCCTCAACGTCAGCCTGCCGGGCCTCGACCGCGAGATCGCGCGCGGCATCGTCGATGAGGCGCACCAGACCTGCCCTTATTCCAAGGCCGTCCGCGGCAATATCGACGTCACGGTCGCGCTGATCTGACGGACATCACCAACTATCAACAAGGTAGCACCACCATGAAACAGATCATCGACCAGCACCGCCGCAAATTTTTCGGCGTCGCCGCGGGAACCGTCGCCGTCGGTCTCGGTGTCATCGACCTCGCCCGTGCCGAAACGGACGCGCCGAAGTCGTCCGCATCGAATGCGTCGTTCGGTCCGATCAAGCAGATCGACGCCGGCGCCCTCAATGTCGGTTATGCGGAGGCAGGTCCCTCGAACGGTCCCGTGGCGATCCTGTTGCACGGCTGGCCTTACGACATTCACGCGTTCGTCGATGTCGCGCCGATCCTGGCAAAGGCCGGCTATCGCGTGATCATCCCGTACCTGCGCGGCTACGGCTCGACGCATTTCCTTTCCAGCGAGACGCCGCGCAACGGCGAGCCCGCCGCCATGGCCGTCGACATCATCGCGCTGATGGACAAGCTCGACATCAAGAAGGCTGTTATCGCCGGGTTCGACTGGGGCGCGCGCACCGCCGATATCATCGCTGCGTTGTGGCCGGATCGCTGCCGTGCGCTGGTGTCGGTCAGCGGCTATCTGATCTCCAGCCAGGCCGCAGGCAACGCGCCGCTGCCGCCGTCGGCCGAGCTGCAATGGTGGTACCAGTTCTATTTCGCGACCGAGCGCGGCCGAGCCGGATACGAGAAGTACACGCATGATTTCGCAAAACTGATCTGGAAGCTCGCCTCGCCGCAATGGAAGTTCGACGACGCGACCTTTAGCCGGAGCGCTGCGGCGCTGGACAACAAGGATCATGTCGCCATCACGATCCACAATTACCGCTGGCGGCTCGGGCTCGCCCAGGGCGAAGCGAAATACGAGGAGCTCGAAAAGAAGCTCGCCGCAGCTCCGGTGATCAGCGTCCCGACGATCACGATGGAGGGCGACGCCAACGGTGCGCCGCATCCCGACCCCAGCGCCTATGCCAAGAGGTTCTCAGGCCGGTACGACTTCCGCCTGATCACCGGCGGCATCGGCCACAATCTGCCGCAGGAAGCGCCGCAAGCCTTCGCCAAGGCCGTCATCGACGCCGACGGCGCCTGAGCGTTCATTCGATGCCTCGGTCCAGCGCGGCTGGACCGAGGCTATGCCGCGCTCCCAGCATGAAGGAACGTCATGACGTCCATCGAACCTGAAATGAAAAAGCGCTCTTATGCGACGGCTCTCACGCTTGCCGCGCTCCTTCTCGTCGTTCTCCTGACTTGCGTGCCCTACTTGGTCTCGATCGCTCTCGCCGAGGGGCCGGCACAAGGCAACACGGCAGACGCATCGCCGATCTTCGGCGTCACGATTCCTGCGGGTTACAAGCAGTGGGAGCTGATCGCGCCCGCCGAGGAGGCGGCGCCACTCGACGAGCTTCGCGCCGTTGTCGGCAACCAGACGGCAATCGACGCTTATCAGGCCGGCAAGCTTCCGTTCCCCGATGGCACCATTCTGGTCAAGCGCGCGTGGAAGCGGAAACAGTCACCGGAATTCGCATCCGCGACGATCCCCGGCGCGGCCACCACGGTGCAGGTGATGGTCAAGGATTCCAGGAAATATGCGTCCACCGGCGGCTGGGGATTCGGCCGCTTCATCAATGGCAAGCCGGTCGACGAGGCCCAGCACCGCACCTGCTTCACCTGCCACGACGCCCGCGCCAAGAGCCACGACTACGTCTTCACCCGGCTTGCGCCCTGAGCGGTCAGGAGCCCACCGTGTCAAAGATCTGGTTCATCAGCGGCAGCTCACGCGGGCTCGGACGCGCCATCACGGAAGCCGCGCTTGCGGCGGGCCACCGGGTGGTTGCCACTGCCCGGAATCTCGGTCCGCTCGAATCGATGCGGGAACGCTTTGGGGAAAGACTGCGGCTCGCAACGCTCGACGTGACTGACGAGGCGGCCGCGCAAGTGGCCATCGGCCTCGCCGTGGAGGCGTTCGGCGGCGTCGATGTGGTCGTGAACAATGCCGGCTATGGCGATCTCGGATCGGTCGAGGATACGAGCCTGGCCTCGTTCCGTCAGCAGATCGAGGTCAATCTGCTCGGCACCATCATCGTCACCAAGGCGGCGATCCCCGTGCTGCGCCGGCAGCGCCGCGGGCATATCGTGCAGTTCTCGTCCGTCGGCGGACGGATCGGAGCCCCCGCACGCGCGGCCTATTCAGCCGCAAAATGGGGCATCGAGGGCTTTTCGGAATCGCTGGCGCGCGAGATGGCGTTGATCGGCGTGCACGTGACGATCGTCGAACCCGGCGGCTTCCGTACCGGCTTTGCGCAGTCAGCGCATGCGACCGGCGAAGGGCGGGCGGAGTACGATGCCGTCGTTGGCGCGGCCGTCAGGATGCAGCGCGATTATGATGGCCGCCAGCCTGGCGATCCGGCGAAGGCCGCCGCACTTGTGCTGAAGCTCGTCGACATGGACAGCCCACCGCTGCGGATCGCGTTCGGCAGCGACGCCGTGAACGCCATCGCGGCGACGGACCGGCAACGCCTCGACGAGCTCGAGAAGTGGCGCGCGCTCAGCGTCTCGACCGACTACTGACCGCGTCTTACTCCGCCGCCACCATCTGCTGCGTGCGCCACTGTCCCAGCAGGGCGCGGAGCGAAGCCGGCTTCACCGGCTTGTTGAGCACCGCGACATTTTCCTCGCGCGCGGCGACCTGCACCGCGGGGCTGCGGTCGGCAGTGATCAGGATCGCAGGGATGCCGTCGCCGAAGCGGCGGCGGATCTCGCGGATGGCGGCAATGCCGTTGCCGCGGTCGAGGTGATAATCGACCAGCAGGCCGGTGACGCGGCGGCCCGCGCCTTCGATCGCGGCGATCGCGCCCTCGGGGTCGGCGACCGCGATCACCTCGGCGTCCCAGGCCTTGAGCAGCGTGCGCATGCCGTCGAGGATCGCCGCGTCGTTCTCGATGCAGACGATGAGGGCGCCCGAGATCGGCCTACGCGCCAGCGGCGTCGCGCTGGTGACGGCAGCGGTGTGGGTGATCGCCTTGGCTGTCGGCACCGTCACGGAGAAGACCGAGCCGCCGCTCTTGTTGCCGTCGATGGCGATGCCGTGCTTGAGCACGCGTGCAAGACGCTCGACGATCGAGAGGCCGAGTCCAAGGCCGCGGGCGATCCGCGCGCCCTGTTCGAGGCGGTGGAATTCCTTGAAGATCTCGCCGCGCTTGACCGGCGGGATGCCGACGCCGGTGTCGTAGACGCAGATTTTCAGCGAAGGGCCCTGGCGGCGGCAGCCGACCAGCACGCGTCCGCGCGGGGTGTATTTGATCGCGTTGGAGATCAGGTTCTGGAGCAGGCGCCGCAGCAACAGCCGATCGGACTCGACCGGCAGCGAGCAGGGCACGAAGGCGAGCTCGAGGTTCTTGGCGCGCGCGATCGGCGCAAACTCGATCTCCAGCGAGCGCATCAAATCGGCCATCTTGAAGCTCGAAATCGAGGTCGTCATCGCGCCGGCGTCCAGCCGCGATATGTCGAGCAGTGCGCCGAGGATCTCCTCGATCGCCTGGAGCGATTCGTCGATGTTCTCGACCAGCCGCGTCTCCTCGCCGCTGTGCTGGCGCTCGACCAGGCTGGTGACATACAGCCGCGCCGCGTTCAGGGGCTGGAGGATGTCGTGGCTGGCTGCCGCCAGGAATCGCGTCTTGGAGATGCTGGCGTCCTCGGCCGCGCTCTTGGCCAGCGCCAGCTCGGAATTCAGCCGGGTCAGCTCCTCGGTGCGGTCGCGCACCCGCTTTTCGAGCGTCGCGTTGGCGCGCTCCAGCGCTTCGGCGGCCTCGAATGTGGGGGTGACATCGGTGAAGGTGATGACGAAGCCGCCGCCGGGCATGCGGTTGGTCAAAATCTCGATCACCATGTGGCGGTCGGGCAGGCGCTCGAGATAAGGCTCGCCGTCGGTGGTGTAAGCCGCGAGCCGCCGCTCCAGCATGGCTTCGCGCTCGACCGGATTGTCCGGCTCGCTCACACCCATGAATTCCAGGATTTCACGCAATGGCGTGCCGAACTGGATGAAATGCGGCGGCACGTTCAGGAGATCGCCGAACTGCCGGTTGGAGCAGATCAGTTGCAGATCGGCGTCGAACACGGCGATGCCCTGGCGAACATGGTTGAGCGCAGTCTGGAGGATCTCGCGATTGAAATGCAGCGCGGCGTGGGAATCGTCGAGCAGTTTCAGCGCCGCCTTCGCCGAGACCGTCCGCTTGCGCAGCAGCAGCGACATCACGAGCCGCGACGAGGCCGCGCCGATCGAAGAAGCGATCAGGTGCTCGGCGTGCTGCAGCAGCTCGAAATCGGCGGGCGCCCCGGATTCCAGGCGAACATTGCGCCGTACCGAAAATGCCTCGAACGAATGCCGGGCGCGGTCGGGTCCGAGATATTGCGCGACCGTGGTCTGGATGTCCTGCACCGTAACGGTGGTGCGCCAGCGGCGGAAGTTCGGGGAGATCGGCGCGAGCGTGTTGGGTACGAACAGATCGGCTTGCACCAGCTCGATCGAAGATGGCCGCCGCGCCAGCGACAGCAGCACATAGGTCAGGATGTTGAGCGACAGCGACCAGATCACGCCGTGCATCAGCGGCGGCAGGTCGGCGCCGAACAGCGCCTGCGGCCGCAGTGCCTCGATGCCGAACGGGCCGTGCTGGAGCAGCAGGATGCCCGCCGTCGAGGAATCCATGAAGCTCGGGATGAACAGCGTGTAGAGCCACACCGCGAAGCCAACCAGCATGCCGCCGATGGCGCCGCGCGCGGTGGCACGCCGCCACAACAGCCCGCCGAAGAAGCTGGGCGCGAGCTGGGCGATGGCGGCAAAGGAGAGCAGGCCGATCGCCGCAAGCTGGGTGTTGCCGAGCGCGCGGTAGTAGAAATAGGCCATCACCATGATGGCGAAGATCGCAAGCCGGCGCGAGCGCAGCAGGAAGTCGCTGAAATCGGCGCCGCCGGTGCGCCCCTCCGGCCGCCGCTGCAGCACCAGGGGCACCACGAGGTCGTTCGAGACCATGATGGAGAGTGCGACGCATTCGACGATCACCATCGCGGTCGCCGCCGACAGCCCCCCGACGAAGACGGCGACGCTGAGAAGTCCCGCGCCGCCCTCCATCGGCAGCGCCAGCACATACATGTCCGGTTCGACCGCGCCGAACGGAAAGGTGACGAGGCCAGCGAGCGCGATCGGGATCACGAACAAATTGATGGCGACGAGATAGAACGGGAACAGCCAGCGCGCGCGGCTGACCTCGGCATCCGAGGAGTTTTCGACCACGCTGACGTGGAACTGGCGGGGCAGCAGCATGATCGCGCAGAGCGACAGCAGCGTCATGGTGAGGAAGTTGCCGATCGACGGCGAATAGTTGATGGCGCGCACCGCCTCCGGCGTCCTCATCGCGCGCTCGATCAATTCGTGTGGCGAGAACATCCAGAAGGTGACGAAGATGCCGGCGGCAAGGAAGGCGATCAGCTTGATGATGGATTCGGTTGCGACCGCCAGCATCAGTCCGTGCTGGTGCTCGGTGGCGTCGGTCTGCCGCGTGCCGAACAGCACGGCAAAGGCGGCCATCGCCAGCGTCACCATCAGCGCCATGTCGCCGAGGATCGGGATGTGGGAGAACGCCTGGTCCTCGCTCAGGATCGTTTCGAGCGAGGAGGCGACCGCCTTGAGCTGGAGCGCGATGTAGGGCACCGAGCCGATGATCGCGATCAGCGCCACCGTCGCCGCCACCGCCTGGCTCTTGCCGTAGCGCGCGCCGATGAAGTCGGCGATCGAGGTGATGTTGTGCGCTTTCGCGAGCTGGATCACGCGGCGCAGGACGCCGGCGCCGAGCCCGATCATCAGGATCGGGCCGACATAGATGGCGAGGAAGTCGGTCGAGGCGCGGGTGGCGAAGCCGACCGAGCCGAAGAAGGTCCAGGAGGTGCAATAGATCGCCAGCGACAGCGGATAGATCAGCCCGGACGCGCGGCCGCGCCCGGCCGGCGAGCGGCGGTCGCCGTGGCTCGCCACCAGGAACAGGAAGCCGATATAGCCGAAGGCGGCAGCGATCACGCCCCAGTCGTGCAGCATGGCGAGCGCGCTTCTCCCTGGGCGCGGGGGCGCCCGAACTCATTTTCCCTGCAAATCTAGCGCGTTGGGCGGTCGCAAGCGACAGCGAAATGCCGTACCGGGGCGGGAACTGGGGTTGTCGTTAAGGTGCGAGCGGACGCGGATCCCGCTTACCCTCCCTGGAGGGGGAGGGTCGATCGCGCGAAGCGCGATCGGGGTGGGGTGATCTTTCCACACGAGCAGCGTCAGAGGTGGAGAGACTGTCACCCCACCCCGTCTCCCTCCAAGGGAGGGTGGAAGCAGGCCTACTCCGCCGCCAGCGACTTTTGCTTGAGCGGCAGACCCAGGCGGTCCCACACCTGCAAGAGCGCTTCGGCGAGCTGATCGATCAAGCCGTCGTCGTGATAGGGCGAGGGTGTGATGCGCAGGCGTTCGGTGCCCTTGGCCACCGTCGGATAGTTGATCGGCTGAATGTAGATGCCGTGCTGTTCTAGCAGCAGGTCGGACGCCTGCTTGCACTTCTCGGCATCGCCGATGAACAGTGGCACAATATGGGTGTCGCTCGACATCACAGGCAGGCCGGCAGCATTGAGGATCGCCTTGACGCGGGCGGCGCGGTCCTGGTGGCGCTCGCGCTCCCAGTTCGAGGTCTTCAGATGCTTGATCGCGGCGGTCGCGGCCGAGCAGATCGCCGGCGGCAGCGCGGTGGTGAAGATGAAGCCCGGCGCGTAGGAGCGCACGGCGTCGATGATCTGGCCGTTGGCGGCGATGTAGCCGCCGAGGCAGCCGAACGCCTTGGCCAGCGTGCCTTCGAGAATGTCGATGCGATGCATGACGCCGTCACGCTCGGCGATGCCGCCGCCGCGCGGGCCGTACATGCCGACGGCATGGACCTCGTCGACATAGGTCATCGCGCCATATTTCTCGGCGAGATCGCAGATCTTGGCGAGCGGGGCGACGTCGCCGTCCATCGAATAGAGGCTTTCGCAGGCGATCAGCTTCGGCCGGTTCGGACCTGCGGCCTTCAACTTCTCTTCGAGGTCGGCGAGGTCGTTGTGGCGGAACACGACGCGCTCGCAGGCGGACTGGCGGATGCCCTCGATCATCGAATTGTGGTTGAGCTCGTCCGACAGGATCAGGCAGTTCGGAATGAGCTTCGCGATGGTCGCGATGCCGGTCTGGTTCGAGACATAGCCCGAGGTGAACAGCAGCGACGCTTCCTTGCCGTGGAGATCGGCGAGCTCGGCCTCGAGCTGCACCAGCGGATGATGGGTGCCGGCGATGTTGCGGGTGCCGCCTGCGCCGGTGCCGACGCGGGTCGCGGTTTCGACCATGGCGCCGACCACCTTCGGGTGCTGGCCCATGCCGAGATAATCGTTGGAGCACCAGATCACGACGTCGCGTTTGCCCTTCGGCGAGTGCCACAGCGCATGCGGGAACCGGCCGGCGATGCGTTCGAGATCGGCGAACACGCGGTAGCGCCGCTCCGTGTGGAGACGATCGAGGGCGGTATTGAAGAACTGGGCGTAATCCATCGGCAAAACCTAAGACGGAACTGACCAAAAAGGGCGCATCTTCTTAGAGCTTTTCCAGCTCTAGAGTCTATGCGCTATCCCACATTTGGGCATGGGGAGCATTTGGGCAAAATGCCCTATCGTGCGATTTGAAACTTGATCCCGATCAAGTTCGCGCGAGAGGCAATGTTGCTTTGCACCATCGGCGGCGCTGCGGGTCTACCCGGCCTTGGCCTTCTTGCGCGGCTCGCTCCGCGCGTCCTTGACGGCGGCCACCGGCTTTAACCAATCCGAATTGCGCAAGGCATGCGCCACGCAATCATGGATGTGGGTGTGCAGCACCTTGTTCGCGCCCTTGGCGTCGCGCTTCAGCGCCAGCTCTTTCAGCTCGCGATGCTCGGAAGCAGCCATCTCGCCGCGGAACACCACGGCGATCATCTGGTAGCGCAGATAGCGGTCATAGACCGCGGCATGCGCATCGAGCAGCACCTTCGAGCCGCAGGCCGCGACGAGCGCGCGATGAAACTGGAAATCGCACTGTTTCCAGCTTTCCGCATCGGACCGCTCGCCTGACAGCAGCATCCGCTCCATCGCCGCGAGCTTGTGATGCGCCGAGACGATGTGCGCCTCCCAGTCGAGATCGCCGGCCGCAAACGACTTCTCGATCATGTGGCTCTCGAGCAGCTCGCGCAGCTCCGCGATCTCCTGGAATTCGGTTGCCGAGATCGGCGCGACCTCGAAGCCGCGCTGGCCTTCGGCGACGACAAAACCTTCCGAGCACAGCCGGTTCAGCGTCTCGCGCAGCGTCGAGATGCTGGTGCCATAGGCGCCGCTCATCCGCTCGAGCTTCAGCTTCTGCCCCGGCGTCAGCTTGCCGAAGATCAGGTCGGTGCGGATGCGGCGGTAGGCGCTGTCGCCCACCGTCTCGGCTGTCGTGTCGGGAAGGGTGTCCATGCCTCATTCTAGCGCGTTGGACGTGCGTTTTGCCAAATTTCGAAACTTTATCAAGTGTTTCATGTAATATCAGACAAAATCAAAAATATAGGTTGATTTATAATTCGTCATATAAGACGTTCCTGTCCCTAAGAACGAGATCAACAGGGGAGGGAGCGATGCCCGTTCGGTTCAAAGGTCTGGCTTTGGTGGCGGCGATCGGCGCGGTCGCCTTGGGCGCGATGGGGCCGGCCTCGGCGCAGGCCATTCAGGAGCGCACCATCCGCTGGGGGCACCTCAACAACACCGACCATCCCGTCAGCAAAGGCGTGCAGAAATTCGCCGAGATCGTCGCGGCGAAGAGCGGCGGCAAGATTAGGGTGCGCGAATATCCGGCCAATCAGCTGGGCAGCGAGATGCAGCAGCAATCGGCGCTGCGCGCCGGCACCCAGGAGATGCAGTCGCCGGCGACGACGTCGCTGGTCGGCATCGTCAAGGATTACGGCCTGATCGATTTCCCCTTCATCGTCTCGACGCCGCAGCAGGCCGACGCCTTGCTCGATGGTCCGCTCGGCGCAGCGCTGCTGGCAAAGCTGCCTGAGAAGGGGCTGGTTGGTCTCGCTTATTGGGATCTCGGCTTCCGCAACGTCACCAACAGCAAGCGTGCCATCACCAAGGGCGAGGACCTCGGCGGCATCAAGATCCGTGTGATCCCGAACCCGGTCTATCTGGAGACCTTCAAGGCCTTCAACGCCAACCCGGTGCCGATGAGTTTCTCGGAGCTCTATAGCGCGTTGGAGACGGGCACCGTCGACGGCCAGGAGAACCCGTTCTCCGTGATCCTGTCGAACAAGTTCTTCGAGGTGCAAAAGTATCTCAGCGTCACCAATCATACCTACTCGACCAACATCATCCTGATCAGCAAGAAATTCTGGGACGGGCTTTCGCCCGACGAGCAGAAGATTTTGCAGGACGCGGCGATCGAGGCACGCGACTACCAGCGCAAGGTCAGCCGCGAGCAGGCCGCTGCCGCGATCGACGAGCTCAAGGCCAAGGGCATGGCCGTCAACGAGATCGCACCCGCCGAGCTCGATCGCATGCGCGAGAAGACAAAGCCGATCGCGGAAAAATTCTCGGCCGACTACGACCCAGCCATCGTCAAGCTGTTCAACAGTGAGCTCGACCGCGTGCACGCGCTGAAGCCGTAAGCCGACGCGCAGCAGGACGGACCTGATGAAGACAGTGGTCAACGCCTATTTCTGGCTGCTCCGCGCGGTGATCGCGGTGCTGCTTGCCGCCATGGTGGTGCTGGTGTTCGGCAACGTCGTGCTGCGCTACGGCTTCAATTCCGGGATTGCGATCTCGGAAGAGCTGTCGCGCTGGCTGTTCGTGTGGATGGTGTTTCTGGGCGCGATCATCGGCCTGAAGGAGCATGCCCATCTCGGCGTCGACAGCCTCGTCAAGGTGCTGTCGCCGTTCGGCCGCAAGGTCTGCTACGGCCTCAGCCACGCGCTGATGCTCTATGCCTCCGTGCTGCTGACGGAAGGCTCCTGGAAGCAGACGGTGTTGAACTGGGATACGGTGGCGCCCGCCTCGGGGCTCTCGGTCGGCCTGTTCTACGCTGCCGGGATCGTGTTCGGCGCCTCCTCCTGCGTGATCATCGTGCACGAGCTTTATCGGCTCGTGACCGGGCAGGTCGCCGATGCCGATCTGATCGCCATCAGCGAGTCCGAGGAGCTCCCGCATTCTCCTGGCGCCGCGAGCGGAAAGCAGCAGGCATGACTGTCGCCGTCTTCACCTTCTCGCTGCTCGGCGCCATGGCGATCGGCATGCCGATCGCGTTTGCGCTGATCATCTGCGGCATCGCGTTGATGACCTATCTCGCGATGTTCGATTCCCAGATCATCGCGCAGAACGTCATCAACGGCGTCGATTCCTTTCCGTTGATGGCAGTGCCGTTCTTCATCCTCGCCGGCGAGGTCATGAACACCGGCGGCCTGGCGCGTCGCATCCTCAACTTCGCGATCGCGCTGGTCGGCCATTTCCGCGGCGGGCTCGGCTATGTCGCGATCCTGACGTCATGCATCCTGGCCTCGCTGTCGGGCTCGGCGGTCGCGGACGCCGCGGCGCTCGGTGCGCTCCTGGTGCCGATGATGGCCGCCGCTGGCCACAATCGCGCCAGCGCGGCTGGCCTCGTCGCTGCCGGCGGGATCATCGCGCCCGTCATTCCTCCGTCGATCGGTTTCGTCATTTTCGGCGTCGCCGCCAATGTCTCGATCTCGAAGCTGTTTCTGGCCGGCATCGTGCCGGGCCTGCTGCTCGGCGTCGGCCTGTGCTTTGCCTGGTGGTGGGTGGTGCGCAAGGAGAACCCGGCGCGCCTGCCGCGCAAGAGCATCGCCGAGATCTGGTGCGCGCTGATCGACGGCTTCTGGGCCCTGATGCTGCCGATGATCATCATTTTCGGCCTGCGCTTCGGCATCTTCACGCCGACGGAAGCGGCCGTCGTCGTCGCCGTCTACTCGCTGGTGGTGGCGATGGGCGTCTATCGCGAGCTCAGGCCGGCACAATTGCCGGCGCTGCTGGTCTCGACCGCGCAGACCACGGCTGTCGTGATGTTCCTCGTCGCCGCGGCGCTGGTATCGTCCTGGCTGATCACGGTTGCCGAGATCTCCGACCAGATCGTGGCGCTCGTGCAACCGTTCGCGGGCAACAAGACCCTCCTCACCTTCGTTCTGATGATCATCGTCGTCATCGTCGGCACCGCGCTGGACATGACGCCGACGATCCTGATCCTGACGCCGATCCTGATGCCGATCGTCAAGCAGGCCGGCATCGACCCCGTCTATTTCGGCGTGCTCTTCATCATCAACAATGCGATCGGGCTGATCACGCCGCCGGTCGGCGTCGTGCTCAACGTCGTCTGTGGCGTTGCCCGCGTCTCGATGGATGATCTGATCCGCGGCGTCTGGCCCTTCCTGATCGCGCAGCTCGTCGTGCTAGCCTTGCTGACGCTGTTTCCCGTTCTCGTCACCGGTCCGGCCAAGTGGTTCGGTGGCTAACTTCCAGAAGGACCTGTCCATGAAACGCGTGATGATCCTCAACGGTCCCAACCTCAACATGCTCGGTATCCGCGAGCCGCACATCTACGGCACGACCACGCTCGCGGAGGTCAATGCAAGCTGCGAGGAAGCGGCCGGCAAGCTCGGGCTCAAGTTGGCCTTCCACCAGTCCAACCATGAAGGCGTGCTGGTCGATCTGATCCAGTCGGCGCGGCAGGACGCCGATGCGATCGTCATCAATCCGGCCGGCCTCTCCTTCACCTCGGTCTCGATCATGGACGCGATCAAGACCTTCGAAGGCCCGGTGCTGGAGGTCCACATCTCCAACATCCACGCCCGCGACGAATATCACCGCCACTCCAAGATCTCGTTCGTGGCCACCGGTGTGATCTGCGGGCTGGGCCCGTTCGGCTACGTCGCGGCGCTGCACGCGATCGCGAATATGAAGTGAGCTGGTAGCCGCGGCGGAGGTCTGCTCCCTCTCCCCGCAGGCGGGGAGAGGCGAAAAGCTCACGTTGTCCTGAACTGGAGCACGCCGTCTTTCGTCTCCGCCGTCAGCCGGCCCTCGACGATCATGTAATTGACGTGGGCAACGAGTTCGCCGGCGGCAAAGCCCATCTGGTGCTCGTCAAGCACGTGCTTGTTGAACACGACAGGCACCAGGGCGCGCGAGGTCTGCGGCACCTCGCTGCAGGCTTCCGCGATCAGGCGGCAGCGCTCCTCGTGGTGATCGGCGAGCTGCTTGATGCGGGTCTTCAGACCATAGAACGGCACGCCGTGGCCGGGCAGCACCAGCAGATCGTAGGGCAGGGTGGTGGTCAGGCTCGCGAGCGAGGCCAGATATTCGCCGAGCGAGTTCTGGTCGGGTTCGACCGCCCACACGCTGACATTGGGCGAGATCTTGCTCAGCACCTGGTCGGCGGAGAGGAACAGCTTGTCGTCGGCGCAATACAGCATCACCTGGTCGAGCGCGTGCCCGCCGCCGGTGATCACCTTGAAGCGGCGCGTGCCGATCACGACCTCGTCGCCATGCGAGATGCGGCGGTAGGACGGCGGCAGCACCGAGACGCGCTTGAGATAATCCTGGCCGCGGCCGAGCAGCTTTTCGGTGAGCGACTCGTCCATGCCGTGGCGGCGGAAGAACAGCCGCTGGGCTTCGCGCCGCTCCTCGGTGCCGCGGTTCTGGTGGTAGACAGATTGCAGATATTCGACCTGCGTCATCACCAGCGGGCAGTTGAACCGCTCGACGATCCAGCCCGCGAGGCCGACGTGATCGGGGTGCGAATGCGTGACGATCAGGCGCGTGATGTTGACGCCCTTCAGCGGCCCCTCGAACAGTCTGGTCCAGGCCTCGATCGTTTCCTCGTTGCCGAAGCCGGCATCGATCATGGCATAGCCGTCGCCGTCGGCGAGCAGGTAGATGTTCACGTGGTTGAGGCGGAACGGCAGTTTCAGCCGCGCCCACAACACGCCGGGACGCACCTCGACGATCTCTTCGGGGCCGGGATGCTGTTCCCAGGGATAGCGCAGGGCCTCGGCCGAGGACTGCACGGTGTCGGTTTTCGGGTTCATGCTACCGGCTTAAACCCGCCGGGCGCGGGGCGCCAGCCGGAAAAGGCCGGGCCGTGGTCTCCGCATGGCGGTCATACCTGCAGTTTTCCGTAGCCCGGATTACGCGGCGCTCCATCCGGGCTACGGGCCGGCGGCTTACGCCGCCCGCATGTTGTTGAGGAATGCGTCGATCTCTCCGCGCAGCATGTCGGCTTCGCGGCGGAGCGCGTCGGAGGCGCCCAGCACTTCGCTCGCCGCCGCGCCGGCTTCCGCGGACGCCGTGGAGACGCCGATGATGTTGCTGGAGACCTCGCTGGTGCCGCCGGCGGCATGCTGGATGTTGCGGGCGATTTCGCGGGTGGCCGCGCCCTGTTCCTCGACCGCGGCGGCGATCGTCGTCGTCACGTCGTTGATCTCGCCGATGATCCGGCCGATGCCCTGGATGGCGCCGACCGCGGAGGTCGTGACCGACTGCATGCTGGCGATCTGGGTGCGGATCTCTTCCGTCGCCTTGGCGGTCTGGCTCGCGAGGCTCTTCACCTCGGAGGCGACCACTGCGAAGCCGCGGCCGGCTTCGCCCGCGCGCGCCGCCTCGATGGTGGCGTTGAGCGCGAGCAGGTTGGTTTGCGAGGCGATGGTCTGGATCAGGTCAACCACGACGCTGATGCGGCTCGCACTGTCGGCAAGGCTCTGCACCGTGGTGTCGGTGGCGCCGGCCTCGTCGACCGCCTTCCTTGCGATCGCGGCCGAGGTGACGACCTGCTTGCTGATCTCCTCGATCGAGGACGACAGCTGCTCGGTGCCTGATGACACGGTCTGCACGTTGACCGAGGTCTCCTCCGCGGCGGATGCAACCGCGTTCACCAGCGCGTTGGACTGGTCGGCGGTGTTCGACATGCTCTGCGCGGTGGACTGCATCGAATTGGCCGATTGCGCGAGATTGTCGAGCGCGTTGCGTACCGCGCCCTCGAACTCGGCGATCTTCGCTTCCATGCGCGCGGCACGCTCGGCCTTGGCGACACGGTCCTTGTCCTGCTCGCTCGACATCGCGCGGGCCTCGATCATGCTCTCGCGGAACACCTGCAGCGTGCTCGCCATCACCGAGATTTCGTCGTTGTGGTGCTTCGAGCGGTAGATCTCCGTCTCGAGGTCGCCGTTCGCGAGCAGCTGCATCGACTGATGCAGCGCGCCGATCCGCCGCAGGATGTTGCGGCCGACATAGAGCCAGACGAACAGCGCCGAGCCGACCAGCATCAGCGCGCCCAGCGCCAGCATCGCGGTGGTGGCGAGCGAGATCTCCTGGCGCGCCTGGAACGTCGACGCGTTGGTCTCCTTCTGCACGCCGTCGACGAGCTGCTGCACGCTGATGCCGAGACCGACATTGAGCTTGCGGGTCTCGTCCAGGATAGTCTGGCCGTAGTCGATGGCGTCGAGCTCCTTCTGGCGGATCTTGAACACGCCGGTCTTGCCCTCGCCGAAGGCGAACAGCTTCTGCACGGCGTCGCGCACCGTCTGCATCGAGGGCATGTTCGGGAGGTCCTCGAGGTTCGACTTGACGCGGTCGCGCGTCGCCTTGAACTCCTTCTCGATCGCCTCCAGCGTGTCGCTGTTGTTGGCCGACAGCGCCGCCATCATGTCGGCGGCCATGAGATTGCCGTTGGCGGAGATTGTCGCGACCTGGGAGACGGTGCGGGCGGCCTCAGTCGCATCATCGGCGGAAACTTCCGCCGCACCGAGGATCGCGTTCAAGCGTGTCTGTGCGTCCAGCATCGCAGGACCGGCCGCGCCGACGAAGGTGAGCTGCGCCTTGCGCAGCGCCTCATACTGCTTGTCATGCAGCGCGCCGGTCTCGAGCCGCTCACGCGCGGCCGACACCAGGCTCTGGGTCGCCTCGTCGATGCTCTTGGCGGTGTCGCGCAGCGCGGTTGCGATCTGCTTGTCGGCGCCGAGCTCGATGATCTCGCCGAGCTTGGCCATGGCGAGCTGCTGGATGTCCTTCACGCTCTTGGTGCGTTCCTTCAGCGCCTCGTCGGAGGGCGATGCCAGCAGGCCCGGGCCTTGCGCGGCGAGCGTCGCGCTCTGCGAGGCGAGCTGCAGGCTGGCGGAGAGGCGCGGGATGTCGCGGCCGCTCAGATCCATCATGGTCGCGCCGAGGTGATTGAAGACGAAGCCGGCGCCGGCTGCGATGACGAGGCCCATGCCCGCGATCAATGCGAAGGCGGCGAACAGGCTGCCGCGCACGCCCCACCTTGGCATCTTGAAACGAGGCTTGAGACGGCCAAGGACACGGCCAGCACCCAGACGGATCGCCATCGAAATTCCCCCACGCGTGATCTTTATATTTTCGCCGCGGAGTATCCCTGGGTCGGGTTAAAAAATCGCAAGTTGCACAATCGGTTGCGCCTGTTCCGCACAGCGAAAAAGAAAGGGCCGGCAGAGTTGCCGGCCCTTGATTGCGAAGAGATTTTTTGGAGGCGCGATCAGTAGCGCGCGACCGCCGAGTTGGCCCAGTTGAAGCGGTAGTTGACGCCCGCCTTGAAGGTGTGGTCGTCGGTCGTGAAGTTGCCGGTGCCCACCAGCGGGCCCGCGGTGAAGTGGGCGTCGCCGAAATTGTAGTACTGGTACTCGGCCTTGGCCGACCAGTTCGGGGCGAACATGTATTCGAGGCCGGCGCCGACGGTGTAGCCGTTGCGGTGATCGCCATCGATGATGAAGCCGGTCGGCACGCCGCCAATCGTCACCTTCTCGTTGTTGTCCGAATAGGCGTAGCCGCCCTTCACGTAGAGCAGGCCGGGACCCCAGGTGTAGCCGACGCGGCCGGTGATGGAGCCGAGGCCACGCTGGTCGTTGCTGTAGGCGACGCCGCCCGGGAACGCCGCGCCGACGCTGCCGGAGAGCCAGGAATACTGGCCTTCGACGCCGACCAGGAAGTTCGGGTTGAACTGCCAGTCCGCACCGACCTGCACGCCGCCGAGGAAACGGCCGTTGCCGTTGTTGCCGGTGGAGAGGCCGTTGAAATTGTTGTCGCTGGAGAACGCGCCGCCGACATGGCCGCCGACATAGAAGCCCGTCCAGTTGTAGATCGGCGCGGCATAGGCCGGCGCGGGCGCCTTGTAATAGTTGCGGTTGCCGAGATCGGCGCCGACGGCCGGCGCGGCAGCGCTCACCACGAGCAGCGCAACGGTTGCAAACAAAATCTTCTTCATCGTCTTGAACTCCAGCACTTTGGTCCCCGGCAGGCGCGCTGTCCGCGCCGTCGTTGGTTTTGCAGATAGCTCGCTTTTGACGAAAATGCTGTCACATCCGTGGCACAGCGACAGCCAACCTAACTTATTGGGCTGTAAATGATTTTCGTGCTTAATGGCGGCTTAAGAAGTGGTGAAGGAAGGCTTAACGTCGCAAGTCTCGGGTAACTTGCGCGCGTCTCTCGTTAACCAAGACGCCGCCGCGCCTCATCGCGCATCTGCTGGCGGAAGGCCGCGCGCCTTGCAGGCCGGTCTTCCTCGCGTACGTCGTGGCGATCGAAGACGTCGAACTTCTCCATGATCGGATAGCGCTCGCTCGCCATCGCGAGCACGCGCAGCACCTTGGTCGCGGACGGCGTCGGGCCACTGACCTCCCAGCGCCGGATGGTATCGGCGCCGCCCTTCTCCGGCAGTCCGCAAAGCTTGGCCATGTCGGCCGCGGTGAGCTTGCGCTCGAGCGCATCGGAAAGGTCGTTGCGGAGCTGCTTCAGTTCGGGGCCGGTCATGCTGCTTGCGTCCAGGGAAGTCACTGAAGGCGATGCACTAGCGCTGATTCGGGTCCATCCGAAGGCCGGTGGTCGTGATAGTGTGTCCATGCCGGTCGAGCATCAGCGAGGCGAAATCGCATGCCTGTGTTCAAGCTGCCCCTGTCGGGGGATGTCGTCCAGTCCATTTATCCGTCGTTCTTCAGTCCCACCGGCGGCCAGTTCGGTCTCGTCAACATCACGGTGGGGCAATCCTCGGCGCCAGATGTCGAGAAGGACGTGCTGTCGGATGTCGCCGGTTACGGCAAGCAGATCGGACAGATCGCGGACGCGCTGCTGGCCGTGGTCGAGCATCTGGAGTCGCGGCCCGACCACGCGCTCGCTGACGATCCGGCGATCGTCGCCTTCAAGGCGCTGATGCACTCTGTCGCGACAGTCAAGGAGCGACATGGCCGCAAGGCATGTCGTCCGAAGCGACGATGACCACGGCAGCGGTGTCTGGGTCAGGCACATTCGGGCGTGCACGAAGTTATGAACGGGTGCCCATGGAAATTCCGTGTTGAATGAACACATGGCACAGTGGGCTCGCAGCCAATGAAGGGAACCGCCATGACAAGCATCAAACCCGCCATTGCCGCACTCATCACTGTCGGACTGCTGGCCGCGCCCTTTGCAGCCGAAGCGAAGAAGGCCCGGCCGAGCCGGCATCACTACAGCACGGGCGTGGTGGCCCCGACCTATGGCGCCGCCGCATTGCCGGTCGCGCAGCCCAGGACCTCCTACGGGTCGTCCGGGCAGACGGTCGGGACGGTCACGGCGCCCTCGATCGGCTCGTACAATTGGCCGTCGGTCGGCGTGACCAATTCGGTGCCGACCTGGAGCAACACCACGAGATAGAGAACACCTCGCCAGGCGCGCCGGTGATCGTCAACGCGTGCCGGGCGCGAGGCCGGAGAGCAGGTAGAGCGCGACCAGCAATGTCGCGACCGACAGCATCGTCGTGACCGAGACGGTGGCCGCGACCAGCTTCTCCTCGACCTTGTGCTCGTGTGCCAGCACATAGACGGTCTTCGCCGTCGGCACGGCCGCGCATATGACGGCGGCAACCGTGTAGAGCGGATTGAGGCCGGTGACCACGCAAAGCCCGTAGACGATCAGCGGCATCACCACCAGCTTGACGGTCGCGAGCGCGAACGAGGCCTTCAGGTTGGATCGCAGACCGTCGACCGACAGGCCAAGCCCGATGGCAAACAGTGCGCAGGGCGTAAGCGCAGCGGCAATGATGTTCAGATAGGCCGCGACCGGCGCCGGAATCGGCAAGCCCGTGATCGCCCAGACGAGACCGATCAGCGTCGACAGCACCATCGGATTGAGCAGGATCTGCTTCACCAGCCCGGCGGAATGCGAAGGGCCGCGCACGTCCCTTTCCAGCAGGATGACCGTGAGCGGAAACATCACGCCGGCGACGAACACCGTCGCCACCGCGGCAGGCAAGACGGCGGGCTGGCCGTAGATCGCGTGCAGGATCGGGAGCGCCACGAAGCCGGTATTGGTCATGGCCGCCGCCATGCCATGGATCGTGCTGCTGGCGAGGTCGTGCTTGCCGCCCGCGCGGACCGCCAGGAAGACCAGCGCGAAGCAGAGGAGGGAGCCGCCGCCGAACGCGAGCAGGAAGCGCCATTCCAGCAGGTTGCGCGCCGGCTCCTGGGCGATCGTGACGATCAGCAGCGCCGGCATCGCCACGTTGTAGGCAAAATGCACCAGCGCGTCCGCAAGCGAGCGGGAGAGATAACCTGATACACCGGCAAACCAGCCGGTGACGATGATTGCGAACACGGGAAGAACGAGGCTGGCGACCTCCATCCGGCGTCCCCCTCTGCCAAGCAGCGCCGCCATTCTAGCCTGGCGATGCATGCTCGTCACGGTTCAACTGGATGGCGCCGCCCTCGACCAGACGGCCGGTGGCCTCAGGCGCCCCTGCCGGTCTGTTGACCGAACACGCAGCGCCATCCAGCCAGGCGTTCGGCCGGATGCTGGTTCATCCATTCGGCGAGCTGCGGCGCGCCCATCAGGCAGGACTGCATCGAGACGTTGGCGAAGTCCGAGGTGGTGACGATCTGCTCGTGACAATTTGCCGGAGAGGAGAGGCTGCACAGCACCGCGATGATCTTGATCACGCCAGATTTCCTGCGTCGCCGTTGGCCGCGCGGCCGATCGTCGCCTTGCCCTGCGGCTCGCCGCTCGGATCAGCCGGCGGAAAAATGCTGTCGTAGATCGCGCGTGCCTCCTGAATGAGGCGAACGCGCTCGCGTTCGGATTTCGAGACAAACTGAATAACCTGGCCCATATCGGCTCCAATGGATCGGACATCCATCATCAGATGATGGAAATCATTCCATGCGAATCTGGGGTGTCGGCCTCTGTTTCGCATCTGTGCGGACGGTCACGAGGGATAAAAAGCCCGTGAGTGTTCCGTTGCGTGAAGAGGAGCGGAATACCTTAGCCATGAGCTGGCCTGACGTTGCCGGCGCCCGCTCCTCGTGTCCCGGGATCGCCCGCGTTCGGCTGGAGCTGCTCGTCGCGCCATCGTGATGGAGCGTAAGGCCCTGCAGTGTGGTCGTGTTGCGGCACATTTTCGCGCGCGTGGAGTTGTAAGATTGCTCAGTGCACGAGTGGTTCGACGAGCGAATGGCCGACGCGACTGAGACACCGCGCCCGAAAGGATTAGCCATGACAAGAACGAGACGCTCGATTGCGGTACTTATCGCGGTCGGATTTGCGGCATCGCCATTCGCTGCAGGCGCGCAGACGTCTGCGGCGGGCACCCAAGGCAACACGGGCGGTCTTTCCGGAGCGCCAGCAACGCAAGGCACAACTTATGGAAGCTCCGGACAGACCGTCGGGACCGTCACTGCGCCGTCGATCGGAACGTCTAATCAACCATCGGTCGGCGTGACCAACTCAGTCCCCACCTGGAGGAACACCAACCCTCCGGCCAAGTAGCAACCGCGATCGGCCGCCTCACGCCGCCGGCGCGCGCTCCTTCCGGCCCGGCACCGCCGCCAACAGTTCGCGCGTATAGGCGTGCTCTGGCGCGGCGAACAGTTGCGCGGTCGGCTTCAACTCGACGATGGCGCCGCGCTGCATCACCGCGATGCGGTCGCAGATTTGCGCCGCGACGCGCAAATCGTGGGTGATGAACAGCATCGAGAGGCCAAGGCGCGCCTTGAGGTCTTCGAGCAGTCGCAACACCTGCGCCTGCACGGAGACGTCGAGCGCGGAGACGGCTTCGTCGGCGACGATGATCTCCGGTTCGAGCGCGAGCGCGCGCGCGATGCCGATGCGCTGACGCTGGCCGCCGGAGAATTCATGCGGGTAGCGGTCGAGCGCGCCGGCGTCCAGCCCGACCATCCTGAGGAGATCGCGGGCGCGGTCGAACGCCACTTTCGGATCGATGCCGGCTGCGATCGGACCGTCGGCGATGATGTGCCCGACCTTGCGGCGCGGATTGAGCGAGGCGAACGGATCCTGAAAGATCATCTGGATGCGATGGCGCTCGGCGCGGAGCGCCTTGCCCGAGAGCTGCGTGAGATCGGTCTCGCCGATCCGCACCGTGCCGCGGTCGGCTTCGATCAGTCGCATCACCAGACGCGCCACCGACGATTTGCCGGAGCCGGATTCGCCGACGAGGCCGAGCGTCTCGCCCTTGAGAATGTTGAAGTTGACTTCGCGCGCGGCATCGACGCGGCGGTCCTCGCGAAACCAGCCGCCTGATGTGACATAGGTCTTGTCCAGCCCAATCACCTCGACGGCCCTGGCCTGGTCATCGAGCGGCTCGCGCGCCGGCGGATCCATCGACGGCACGGCGGCGAGCAGCGCCTTGGTGTAGTCGTGCTGCGGATTTTTGAAGACGGAGCTAGCGGGGCCTTCCTCGACGACCTTGCCATGCCTGAGCACCACGACCTGGTCGGCGATGTCGGCGACCACGCCGAAATCATGGGTGATGAACATCACCGCCATGTTGCGGTTGCGCTGGAGGTTGCGGATCAGTTTCAGGATCTGCGCCTGCGTGGTGACGTCGAGCGCGGTGGTGGGCTCGTCCGCGACCAGCACCGCAGGCTCGAGCGCGAGCGCCATCGCGATCATGGCGCGCTGGCGCTGGCCGCCGGAGAGCTGGTGCGGATAGGCGCGGACTATGCGCTCGGGGTCGGGCAGGCCGACCTCGCGCGCCAGCGACAGGGCCTTGGCGCGCCGCTCCTTCGGCGTCAGCAGGCCGTGGGCCTCGAACATCTCCGCCATCTGGTCGCCGATCCGCATCAACGGATTGAGCGCGGTCATCGGCTCCTGAAAAATCATCGCGAGCCGGCGGCCGCGCAAATCGCGCCAGCCGTCGTCATCGAGCTCGAGCAGGTCGCGGCCTTCGAACTGGATCTCGCCGGAGGTGACGGTGACCGTATCAGGCAGAAGCCCCATCAGCGCATGCGCGCACATCGACTTGCCGGAACCGGATTCGCCGACGACGCAGACGATCTTGCCGGGCCGCAAATCCAGCGAGACGCCGTCGACGGCGAACGGACGCTCGGCGCCCTTGGGCAGCGCGATCCGCAGATTCTTGATCGAGACGGCGGGCGGGGCGGTCATCATCACCGGCCCTCCCGCGACAGGCGCGGATTGAGCGCGTCGTTGAGGCCTTCGCCGATCAGGTTCAGCCCGAGCACCGAGATCAGGATGGCGACGCCGGGAAACACGGTGATCCACCAGGCCTGGCGGATCACGGTACGGCCGGCGCCGACCATGTAGCCCCAGGAGATCAGATTGGGATCGCCGAGCCCGAGGAATGCTAGCGAGGATTCCAACAGGATGGCGGTCGCCACCATCAGCGAAGCCAGCACGATCACCGGCGACAGCGCGTTCGGCAGGATCTCGCGCAGGATGATCCAGGTGTTGCTCTGGCCGGTGACGACGGCGGCCTGGACATATTCGCGCGTGCGCAGCGACAGCACCTCGCCACGCACGAGGCGGGCGACCGGCGGCCAGCTCACCACCGCGATCGAGGCCACGATCGAGTAGATCGAGGGCTGCAGGATCGCGACCAGCACGATCGCGAGCGCGAAGCTCGGAATGGTCTGGAAGAACTCGGTGAAGCGCATCAGGGCGTCGTCGACCTTGCCGCCGAAATAGCCGGCCATGGCGCCAATGGGAACGCCGACGACCAGCGCGACCAGCGTGGAGATGAGACCCACCAGCAGCGAGACGCGCGCGCCAAAGATCATGCCGGCGAACACGTCGCGGCCGAGCGCGTCGGTGCCGAGCGGCACGGTCGAGAGCGTGAAGGGTGGCAGGAACGGCCGCTGCACCATGCGCCAGGGTGAATTCGGGAACAGCATCGGCCCGAACACCGCGATCGAGATCGCAAGGACAAGGATGACGAGCCCGACGACGCCGCTCGGGCTCTTCAGCATCGATTTCCAGAACTGTTTCATGAGGCGAATTCGATGCGCGGGTCGACCAGTCGGTAGACGAGGTCGGTGATGAGGTTGAAGATCAGCACCATGGCGGAGCAGATCACGAAGACGCCGAGCAGGAGGTTGTAATCGCGCTGGAGCAGCGCGTCGTACATCAGACGCCCGATGCCGGGCCATGCGAACACGGTCTCGGTGATGACGGCGCCGCCGATCAGCGTGCCGGAATGCACACCGGCCAGCGTCACGACCGGCAGCAGCGCGTTGCGCAACACGTGGCGGCGCTGGATCACGGCGTCGGAGAGGCCCTTTGCGCGCGCGGTCTTGACGAAGTCGAGGCGTTTCACTTCCAGCATCGAAGCGCGCGTCATGCGGGTGTAGGTCGCCATGAAGAACAGGCCGAGCGTCATCGCCGGCATGATCAGGTGCTTTGCGACGTCGACTGCGTGGGCAAGGCCGGTGAGGTTGGCGCCGACCGTCTCGTAACCGAAGCTCGGCAGCCAATCCATGGTGACCGAGAACAGGAGGATTCCCATCAGCGCCACCCAGAAGATCGGCATGGCGTAGAAGATCAGCGCGAACACGGTGATGGCCGTGTCGAGGAAGGTTCCGGCAAAGCGCGCGGCGAAGGTGCCGAAGAGAACGCCGAGCATGAGCGAGATCGCGAATGCGGTCAGTGTCAGCAGCAGCGTCGCCGGCAGCCGCTCGCCGATCAGCTTCACGACCGGCGCCTGCTGGCGGAAGGAGAAGCCGAGGTCGAGCGTGACGACGCCCTTGACGTAGATGAAGAGCTGCTCGGGCAGCGGCTTGTCGAGGCCGAACTTTTCCCGGAGCTGCTTGACGAAGACCTGGTCACTGGCGCCGGCCTCGCCCGCCATCACGACCGCGGGGTCGCCGGGCGCAAGCCGGATCAGGAAGAAATTGAGGACGACGATCGCGAGCAGGACGATCACGCCCTTCAGGACACGCTGAGCGACGAAGGAGAGCATATTAGAGAGTCATCTCTTGTAGCGTGACCTGGAGCCACGGAGACAGTGGGCTCCCTCGCCCCGCTCTTGTCCGCCGAAGCCTCGGCGAAGGCGGATGCGGGGAGAGGGTTGGGGTGAGGGGGACTCTCCGCGGGGACGGTGATAGTTGGGCTCGCGGAGACTCCCCCTCACCCGAATGTGCGCTATGCGCACATTCGACCTCTCCCCGCGAGCGGGGAGAGGTGAAGAGGGCAGCCATCACTTGTCCAGCCATGCGTCCTTGAAGCCGTCATTGACCCCGATGCCCGTGGTGATCAGGTTCTTGACCTTGCAGCGGGTGATGGTCGGGAATTGCAATTCCAGCATCCAGGCCACCGGCACGTCCTCGACCAGGATTTTTTGCGCCTTCTCGTAGATCTCCTTGCGCTTCGAGTCCGGCGTCGCGGTCGCGCCGTCGGCGAAGAGCTTGTCGATCTCCGGGTTGGAGTAGCCCTCGACGTTGTTGAAGACCTGCCCCTTGGCGATGTTGCTGGAGATATAATTGCGGCCGACGCCGAGCGCGGGATCGCCATACTGGTAGAGATAGGTGAAGGCGATGTCGTAGTCCCAGTCGCCGATCTTCTGGTTGCCGCCGGCAACGTCGGTGGCGATCGTCTCGATGTTCATGCCGACGTCCTGGAGGTTCTGCTTCACGGCTTCACCCCAGCGCTGCCAGGTCTCGCCATAGGCGAGCGGCAGCAGGCGGATCTTCTCGCCCTTGTAGCCGGCTTCCTTCAGCAGCGCCTTGGCCTTGGCAGGATCGTAAGGGTATTTCGGCACGTCGTCGGTGTAGTACTTGATGGTCGAGGCGGACGGGCCGGTCGCGACCTTGCCGAGCCCGTTCCAGATCACGTCCTTGGCGAAGTCGCGGTCGATCGCGAACATGATCGCCTGCCGCACCCGCTTGTCGGCGAGCGGACCCTGGCGGTTGTTGAGCCACAGCCAGGCCAGCGGCGAGAAGAACTCCCAGCCGGCGCCGGTGACGCAGGTGTCCTTCAGCTTGGACAGCCGCGGCACGTCGAAATTCTCGACCGAGCCGCCGGGCAGCACGTCGACCTTGCCGGTCTCGTACGCCACCGAGCGCGCGGCGGCGTCGGGAATGATCTGCCAGTAGATCTCGTCGAGATAGGGCTTGCCCTTTTCGTGGTAGTTCGGGTTCTTGACCAGGCGGATGAACGAGCCCTTCTGCCACTCCTTGAACATGAAGGGGCCGGTGCCGACCGGCGCGTTGTTGTAGGGGTTGGTCTTCCAGTCGGTGCCTTCATAGAGATGCTTCGGCACCATCGGCATCGAGCCGACCTCGAAGATGCCGAGGAACGGTCCGAACGGCTGCTTCAGCGTGAACACCACCGTATAGTCGTCCGGCGTCTCGATCTTGTCGACCTGCGCCAGATTGGTGCGGGCACGCGCATGCGTCTGCTTCAGCATCTCCATCGAGAACAGGACGTCGGCGGCGGTGAAGGGCTTGCCGTCATGCCAGGTCACGCCCTTCTTGAGCTTGAAGGTGTAGGTCTTGGCGTCCTCGCTGACGCTCCAGCTTTCGGCAAGCTCCGGCAGCGGCTCGAGCTTGGGGCTGTAGCGCAGCAGGCCCTCGAAGATGTTGCCCGAGACCATTTGAGTCGGGCCGTTCTGGACCTGCGCAAGCATCAGGCCGGGCGGCTCGGGCTGGATCACGGCGTTGATCACGCCCCCCGTCCTCGGCTCTTGCGCCAGCGCCGAGGCCGTGAGGCCGCAAGCCAGGAGGGCACCAAGCAACACTCGTTTTGGCATGTCGTATCTTTCTCAAGCGAGACCGGCCGAAAACGCTTCGCACGTCATGGCGCGCGAAGCTCCGGCCGGCCCATCCCAGTCCCCATCCGATATCGAGGCTCACACAGTCTCATTCGGGGCCGCAAGATGAAAGTCTCGACAGTGTTCGCACAAAAAATGTACAGCGCGTCCTGTTTTCACTTGATTCATTGTCTTGTCACGGAGACAAGTCGGCCATGGACAATGCCAGCCGCTCCGAACGATCCCGTAACGCCGCACTCGAAGCGGCCATCGCGATCATCGCGCGCGACGGGCCGGGCCGGCTGACGCTGGATGCGATCGCGCGCGAGAGCGGACTCAGCAAGGGCGGCGTGATGCATCAGTTCCGCACCAAGGAAGCGGTGCTGAAGGCGTTGCTCGACCGGCAGATGGCGCATTTCGAGGAGTTCGCCACCAGCACCATGGCAAAGGTGAGCGCGACCTCCGCGAATCCCAACCTGGCGACCCAGCTCGCGACCGTGCGCGAAGCGGCCACCTCGCCGAATTCTGCCGCGCTGGCGCTGGTTGCGGCCATGGTCGAGAATCCCAGCCTGATGGCGCTGCCGCGCGAGCGCGAGATGGAGAGGATGGCGGCGATCAGGGAAGAGGCCACTGATCCCGATCTCGCGATGCTGCGCTGGGCCGGCGCGATGGGGCTGTTGTTGAGCTCGTTGTTCGGCATGTCGCCGCTCAGCAAGGACGAGCATCAGCGGCTGTTCGCGCGTCTGCTCGACGACGCGCAGTGGACCGGCCTCGAACGGCCGGCCGCCAAAGGCACCGCCAAATCCCGCGCGCCATCGGCTACGAAGGCCGCAACGCCGCGCAAGCGCGCCTGATTCATCGTTAACGATTTCCCGCCGATAGCTGCCCAAAGCCGCGCCTGCGGCCAAATGCGCCAGGCCCGTGTTTTTGAACTTTACAAACCGCCTAGTCGGTTTTACAAATGGACACACTGAGACGGCCCAAGGCTTCCGAGATGGCCCCGGACGAAGCCTCGGGTTGGCACTGGTGAGCGCCGCAGCCGCGTCTGGTCCCGTACGCGGCTGCGGTCGCCACTGCCTGGGCAGCAAGCCGCTAGAGGAGTCTGGAATGAATCGCTCGATCGCCCTGCGCGGTCTGGGAACGCTCCTGCTCGGCGCAGCCGTCGCGGGCTGCGCCACCGTCGCGCCCGTGCCGTATTCCGGGATGGCGTCCTCAGCCTACATGGCTCCGGACAAGTCGGACGCCTCCGGCCGCGTGCCCTACCGCTATTCCACGCCGGTCGACTGGCGCGCTTATAATAGAGTCATCCTCGAACCGGTCGTGGTCTATCGCGGCAGGGATCACCAGTTCGGCGACATGTCCGACAAGGACAAGGCGACGCTTGCCGCCTACATGCAGACCCGTTTCGCCGAGGGTCTGCGCGGCCGCTTCGCGCTGGTGCGCGAGCGTGGGCCGGAGACACTGCGGATCAGGCTGACACTCACCGGCGCCGTCGCCAACACGCCGGTGCTCGGCACGCTCTCCCGCTTCGACGTCGCCGGCGCCGTCTACAACGGCGTGCAGGCCGCGCGCGACGGCGAGGGCACCATGACCGGCTCGGTGATCTACGGCGTCGAGATCTTCGACGCCGCGACCGCGCGCCTGCTCTCCGCTTACGTCACCAAGCAATACCCGGCTGCCTACGACATCAAGGCCACCGCCGGCGCGCTCGCCGCCGCCACCGCCGGCCTCGACAAGGGCGCCGACGCCTTGATGGCGCAATTGAACTGACGCCGCGACCCATCCAACGAAAGGTGCCGCTGATGAACATTGTCCTTCGCTTCGTGTTGCGCGTTGCGATCACGATCCTGATGATGGTGTTTGGCGGCCGCGCCGGCGCCGCGGCGCCGCCCGATCCCAGCGGCACCTGGCTCGTCCAGGACGGCCGCGCGCGCATCAGGCTCGAGCGTTGCGGGCCGTCGCGCGACCGCATCTGCGGCTTCATCATCTGGATGAAGGAGCCGGCCGACAAGCGCGGCCAGCCCTATCGCGACAAGGAGAATCCCGATCCCGACAAGCGCGCCCGCGCGCTGCTCGGCCATCAGCTCATCATGGGTTTGCAGGCGACGATGCCGAGGACGGCAAATCCTATTCGGTCTCGCTGTGGCGCGACTCCGCCGATCGCCTCAAGCTCAGGGGTTGCCTGATCAAGTTCCTGTGCCAGACCCAGACCTGGCAACAGACCCTCGACGTGCTGCCCGGCCAGCTCGTCGGCCTCACCGGCGATCTCAACGGCCCCCGCGCCGACAAGGAATGGGCCGCCGTGCCGGCACCGAAGCCGATGCAGGCGAAAGCCAGGTAGCGGATTGCTCATCTAACCACTCACTTGGTTTCCGGTGCGCCGACGGCTGCGCTCGCAATGACGACGTGATGACGGTCGCATATTGCGCGCCTTCGAGATTTGACCGGTTGTTCGCCAAAAGCTATCCTTCCGTCCCGCTGGGTCGTCCAATCTGAATTTGCACGCGCGAATTCCTCGTTCCGGGGGCGCACCTATGGAATGGTCAGCCAAGCCATCTCGCGCCGATCAGCCCTTCGGCAGTTGGGCCGACGATCTCGCTGCGGCCTTTGTCCGGCTCGAGCCGCGTAAAATCGCCGACCGTCCCTTCGAAGGTTCGATCGCGCGTACCGACGCTGCGTCGGTCCAGATTTCGCTGGTGAAAGCCACAGGGCACTGCGTTCTCCGGCTGCGGCCCCATATTGCGCGAAGCACGGACGATCTCTGCTTCGTCAATCTCCAGCTCGAGGGTCTGGGCCGCACGACGCAGCGGGGACACGAGCAGGTCTGTGCGCCCGGCGACCTCGCGGTCGCCGATACGACCGAGCCGTTCGAGATTGCCAACGGCCGCGACTTCCGCCTCTTTTGCTTTGCCGTGCCGCGGCGGCACCTGCCAAAGAGCTTTGCGGATTCTCCGCGGCTTGCGTTGTCGAGGACGGAAAATGGCCGCGCGTTGTCGCGCACGCTCGCAGGCTATGCCGAGCTTTGCCTGGCAGCACCCGCCGTTGCGGCAAGCAGCGGCACGCATGTGGTCGAGCTGATCGCGCATGCACCGGAGATGCTGGGTGAAATGCCGGTTGCGCGCGTGAATGCGCCCGTGCTGCTGTCGATGATGCTCGACCATATCGACCGCCACAGCGACGATCCCGGTCTCGATGCCGAATTGCTTGCCCGGAAGTTCCGCTGCTCGGAGCGCTATGTGCACCGGTTGTTCGTCGCGACCGGCCGCTCCGTCGGCGAGCATGTCAGCGATCGGCGGATCCTGATCTGCGCCCGCGACCTGCTCGACGCGCAGCATCGTCACAAGGCCATCTCCACGATCGCGTATGAGGCCGGCTTTTCCGACATCTCGCACTTCAACCGCCTCTTCAAGCGCAGCCACGGCCTCGCCCCGCGCGAATTTCGGAGGACGAAGGGGAAGGGCGAGTAGTTCACCTCCAGCCAAGAATTAGGTCGCTGCCGACCAAGATTTTCCGCCCTCGCTCGGCTCACCCTGGTGACCTGCCGGAGCGAGGGAGATGTTCGATGGCGATTGATTTCACGCTTTCACCTGCGCAGCGCGCGTTGCAGCTTCAATCGCGAAAATTCGCGGCGGAGGTCTTGGCCGGCGCCGGCAAGGCCGAGTTGCTGGCGACGCCGGAAGAGCGCTTCCTCGCGACGAAGCCGACCTATGAGGCGATGGTCGCTGCTGGTTATCTGCGCAAATGCATTCCGGCGCCGGCGGGCGGCGACAATGCCGGACTCATCGACATGGCGATCCTGGCGGAAGAATTCTACGCTGTGAATCCGAGCGTGACGCTGACCATGCTCGGCACGGTGCTCGGTCTGCTGCCAATTCTGCTTGGTGGCACCGCGGAGCAATGCGCCCGCCTGCTTGCACCGTTCCTGAAGACGAGCGGCGCTCCGCTTGCGGGCTTCTGCTCCTCGGAACCCGGCGGCAGCGCCAATGCTGCCGCACCGCCGCCGGGCGAGGGCGTGCGCACCACCGCAAAACGCGAGCTCGGCAATTGGATCATCAACGGCCGCAAGAAATGGGTGTCGTCCGCCACCGGGTGGGACCGCAATGGCGCCGACGTGTTGTGCGTGGTGTGCCGGACCAATCCCGCCGCGCCACCGGAGCAGGGTGTCTCCATCATTGCGGTCGAAGGCCCGGTGCATGGCATCGTGTTCGAACGCGCCATTGATTCGATCGGCCACCGCGCTCACCTCGTGCCGGAATTCAGCCTGCGTGCCGTCACCGCGCCGCACGGCAATCTGCTCGGGCAGGAGGGGGGCGGCTTGATGCTGGCGTCCGCCGCCTTCACCGGCACGGCGGCGCTGGTCGGCATCTTCGGTGTCGCCCTGATGCGGGCCGCCTTCGACTTCGCACTGCATTTTGCCCGCACCGAGAAACGCGGCGGGGTACAGGCGATCATCGAGCATCAGGCGGTCGGCTATGCACTCGCCGATGCCAAGACCACTATCGAAGCCGCGCGTTACCTGAGCTGGCGGGCCTGCCATGCGCTCGATACGCAATCACCGGGCGCCGACGAGCTCGCGGTCCAGGCCAAGATTTTCGGCTCCGAAGCCGCGGTGCGGGTCATCACCGACCTGATGCGCGTGGTCGGCATCGACAGCTATGATCACGCGGCGCCGTTCGGCCGCTTGTTGCAGGACGCGTTGGCGCTGCCGATCTTCGACGGTGGCAACATGGGCGTTCGGCGGCGCCAGCTCCACGCGATGCTGATGCGGCCCGATTACGATCCACTGACCGCGTGCGGAGGAGCCTGAGACGACGCGTCGTATCTGCATCCGCCCTTTGCGCATTTGCGGGGAGAGGGAGTCTCTACCCCAACCCCGCGCGCCGGAATCCCTCCAGATAGTGCTCGCGATCGGCGTCACTGGCCCAAGGCAGCTGCGTCGCGATCCAGTGCAGCGAGATGTTGGGCTGGGTACGTCGGAGTTCACCCAGCGCCATCTCGGCGAGCGCGCCGTCGCCGGTCATGCCGGCGGACACCGCGAGCACGCGGTAGGCGCCGGTGAGGTCGCCGCGATGGCGGATCGCCTCGCGCGCCAGCGCGATCGCCTCGTCGTAATGCCGTTCGGTGAAGCGCGCATAGCCGGCAATGCCGTAATAGATCGCCAGTGACGGATCGCGCGGCGAGAGCCGGATCGCCCTCTGCGCCGCATCGAACGATTCCCCGGAGCGGCCGGCGTAGGACAGCGCCAGCGCGTAATAACCCTGCGCCAGCGAGAAGTTCGGGTTGAGCGCGAGCGCCTGCTCGAACTCGGACAGCGCGTCGGAAAGCCTGCGCGTCGAGAAGAAGACGCTGCCGAGCGCGGCATGCGCCCAGGCATCCTCGTGGTCATGGCGCACCGCGGCGAGCGCGGCGGCCTCCGCGATCGGCACCGTCGTGGCAAGCTCCGCCCAGCCGAGATGGACGCCGAACATGTGGCTTGCCGCGAGCACCGACAGCGCCTGACCGTAGTTCGAGTCGATCGAAATGGCGCGTTTGAGCAACGCCTGCGCAGCCTTGTGGTCCTGCTGCGTCACCCGCCAGTAATGCGACAGCGCGCGCATCAACAGGTCCCAGGCATCGAGGCTCGCGGGCGGCTTGCGGTCGGCGCGAAAATTCTCTGCCGCATGGATCTGCGGCTCGATCGCCGCGACGATCGCGTTGGTGATGTCGTCCTGCACGGCGAAGACGTCGACAAGCTCGCGGTCGTAGCGCTCGGCCCAGAGATGGCTGCCGGTGGTGGCGTCGTTGAGCTGCGCGGTGATGCGCACACGGTTGTCGACCTTGCGCACGCTGCCTTCGACGATGTAGCGGACGCCGAGCTCTTCGGCGATCTGCCTGATATGAACCGAGCGCCCCTTGTAGGTGAAGGACGAATTGCGGGCGATCACCATGAACCAGCGCTGCTTCGACAGCGCGGTGAGAATGTCCTCGCTGATCCCGTCGCCGAAATATTCCTGCGCGGGATCGCCGCTCATGTTCTCGAAGGCGAGCACCGCGATCGCCGGGCGGTCCGTCACGGCGCGCACCGGGGCAGGGCCGGGTTCCACCGGCGCAAGCGTCGCTGCCACATCTTCCCGGACGTCGCCGACGAAGCGAAAGCCTTTGCGCGGGATCGTCTTGATCAGCCGCTGCGTCGCGCCGTCGTCGCCAAGCGCCTTGCGTGCGGCATTGATTCGGCTGTTCAGGGCGGAATCCGAGACGATGCGGTCGCTCCAGATCTGGCTGATCAGGTCATCCTTGCTGACCACACGGGCGCGTTGCGCGACCAGATAGAGCAGCAGATCGAACACCTGCGGCTGCAGCGGCACGGCCGCGCCGCTGCAGGTCAGTTCCCGCAGGTCGCCGTCGAGCACGTTGTTTTCAAAGAGAAATCGCACGTTTCTGTCGTCTCAAGCAAAAATCAAAGTGGTCTCAGGCGAAAATCAACCGTCCGCGAAAGTCAGGGGGTGTCCGATCCGGCATGGTGCGAACACTAAACAGTGCCGATGCCTCGGCACAACGGAGCGTTCTATGACCCAACTTGATCACCAGCTTCATTCCATCGGCCCGGAGGTTGCGGGCTCACGCATTTTCAAATTCATCGGCTTTCTGTACGGAATTGCGGCATATCTCGTGTTTTTCGTCACCATTCTCTATGCCATCGGCTTCGTCATGGGGCTGGTGGTGCCGAAGACCATCGACACCGGAACCGACACGCCGACGGCCGAAGCCGTCATCATCAATCTACTGCTGATGACGCTGTTCGCCCTTCAGCACAGCGTGATGGCGCGCAAGCAGTTCAAGGCGTGGTGGACGCAGTTCGTCCCCAAGCCGGTCGAGCGCTCGACCTACGTGCTGTTCGCGAGCCTGTCATTGCTGCTCCTGTTCTGGCAGTGGCGTCCGATGCCTACGGTCGTATGGGATGTCGGAAACCCGGATCTCGCCGTGACGCTGGTCACGCTGTCCCTCGCGGGCTGGGTGCTGGTGTTCGCCTCGACCTTCATCATCAATCACTTCGAATTGTTCGGGTTGCACCAGGTGACCAACCATCTCGTGGGCAATGAGGCGGCGCCGCCGCGCTTCAAGACGCCGTTGTTCTACAAGTTCGTTCGTCATCCGATCTATCTCGGCTTCATCATCGCGTTCTGGGCGGCGCCGGTCATGACGGCGGGCCATCTGCTGTTCGCGGCCGTGACCACGCTCTACATCTTCGTCGGCATCGCGCTGGAGGAGCACGACCTCGTCGATCTCTTCGGCGACGAATACCGGCAGTACAAACAACGGGTGTCGATGCTTATTCCCTGGCGCAGATCGGTATAGCCGTAGCATCTTTCCGCCGCGTCCACCGAAAGGAGGACGCGCGGCGGAACCGAAGCGCGTAACGGACGTTGCCGGCCTCCAGCCTTCAACGTCCCTCGGGGTGATTCCCTCCGCTCCGACGCCTCTCCCCGCATCCGCCTTTGCCGGTTTATCGGCGAGCCGGAGCGGGGAGAGGAATTTCAACCTTCATCCAACGGAGACGACCCAATGAAACATGTCGGAAACTGCTTCTGTGGCGCGGTCACAATCGAGGTCACAGGCGAGCCGGCGGCGATGGGCTATTGCCATTGCCGCTCCTGCCGCTCGTGGTCGGGCGGACCGGTGAATGCCTTCAGCCTGTGGAAGCCGGAAGCCGTGCGCATCACCGAAGGCGCCCAGAACGTCGAGACCTTTGCCAAGACGCCGCTCAGCCAGCGCAAATATTGCAAGAAGTGCGGCGGTCATCTCATGACCAACCACCCGCCGCTCGACTTGATCGACGTCTTCACCGCCACCATCCCCACGCTCGCCTTCACGCCCGGCGTCCACGTCAACTATTCGGAGACGGTGCTGCCGATGCGCGACGGCCTGCCGAAGCTGAAGGACTTTCCGGCCGAGTTCGGCGGCAGCGGCGAGATGATGCAGGAGTAGAGGTGCTCTTACCCTCCCTTGGAGGGGGAGGGTCGATCGCGCGAAGCGCGAGCGGGGTGGGGTGATCTCTCCACGCAGGCAGTGTTCGTTGTGGAGAGACCGTCACCCCACCCCGTCTCTCATCTTCGCTGCGCTCAGATGCGAGCCGACCCACGGGCGAGCTACGCTCGTCCCGGACCCCTCCAGGGGAGGGTAAACAGCATCACCTCATTCCCGCGCGCCGAAACCCCTGCAGATAGTGCTCGCGATCCTCTGCCCGCCGCATCGGAAGCTCGCGCGTGAGCCAGGCCAGCGAGATGCCGGGCTGGGTGCGTTGCAGGCCCCGCAACGCGTACGCCGCGAGCTGAGGATCGCCCAACATGCCGGCGGCTGCCGTCAGCACGCGATGGGCGCCGACGAAATCGGCGCGCTGTCGCATCGATTCCCGCGCCATCTGCACGGCTCCCTCATAGTTGCGGCCGATGAACTGGGCATAGGCGGCTACGCCGCAATAGATCGCCGCGAGCGGATCGCGCGGGCTCAGCCGCAGCGCGCGGCGTGCGGCGGCATCGCCGTCTCGCCATCTCCCGGCGTAGCACAGCGTCACGCCGTAGAAAGCGTGCGCCATCGCAAAATTCGGATTGAGTTGCAGCGTCAGCTCGAACTCAGCCAGCGCGTCGTCGAAGCGGCGGCGGAACAAATAAGTGTAAGCCAGACCGTGATGGGCCCAGGCGTCCTCGCGATCGGCTTCCACCGCCGCGAGCGCCGCGCGTTCGGCGACCGGCACGGTCATGGCCATGTCGGCCCAACCCATATGCGCGCCGAAGATATGGCTGGTCGCGAGCAGGCCCAGCGCCTTGCCATAGGCGGGATCGATCGCGGTCGCCTGTTCCAGCAGTCCTTGCGCGGCGGCGTTGTCCTCGCGCGTGATGCGCCAGTAATGCGACAGCGCACGCATCACGAGGTCCCAGGCGTCGAGGCTGCCCGGTGGCTTCTGCTGGGCACGAAAGCTTTCGGCGGTATAGAGCTGCGGCTCGATCGCGGCGACGATCGCCTCGGTGATCTCGTCCTGCACGGCGAAGATGTCGGCAAGCTCGCGGTCGTAACGCTCGGCCCAGAGATGGCTGCCGGTCGAGACGTCGTTGAGCTGCGCCGAGATGCGCAGGCGATCGCCGCTGCGCCGCACGCTGCCTTCGAGCACATAGCGTACGCCGAGCTCGCGCGCGACTTCGTGCATGTGCACGGCGCGGCCCTTGTAGACGAAGGAAGAGTTACGGGCGACGACGAAGAACCAGCGCAGCTTCGACAGCGCCGTGATGATGTCCTCGCTGATGCCGTCGGAGAAATAGTCCTGCTCGCGGTCGCCGCTCATATTGGTGAAGGGCAGAACGGCGATCGCGGGACGGTCGGGCAGCGCGAGCGCCGCCTGCGGCGCCTGGGCGACACGGCCCAGCTCCGGCAAGGCCGCGCCGCGCTGCGTCTGGACAGCGCCGACGAAACGAAAGCCCTTGCGCGCGATGGTGCGGATCAGCGCCTGGTTGGCTCCGCTGTCGCCGATCGCCTTGCGCGCCGCGTTGATCCGGCTGGTCAGGGTGGATTCGGAGACGCTGCGCCCGTGCCAGATCTTGTCGATCAGCTCATCCTTGCTGACCACCCGGTCGCGGTTCTCCATGAGGTGGACGACGAGGTCGAAGACCTGCGGCTCCACGGCCACGGGAACCTGCTCGCGGCTCAGCTCGCGCCGGTCGGTGTCGAGAAGGTGGTCCCGGAACATAAACTGCACGTCGAAAACTCAACCCTCGCAATGACATCAGGCAATGATGAAATCAGAATGGATTTCGACTCTAAGACTGTGAGTCCGCTGAGCGGCCTGCCGGGTTCACCACGATCGCGTGATGGCTGCTATGCCGTTTTCGGATAGGAATGCAACTTGAATGAGAATGTGGCGGGTCTGGTGGACTGTCGCGGGCTGCGCACATAGCCCGATCTTGCCGCGCGCACAATTTATCCCCGTTCCCCTGAAGTGGCCGCCTTGTCACGGCCGTCGAAGGGCGACGGCCCGGCTGCATCGCGGCCGCTCATCATTTCGAGGCGCTTCGTGCGCCGCCGCGCGTCGCACGCTTCGCATCTCAGGATGGCGGGGGTGATGGAGCGATGCGCCGTCGTAATGTCGTCGTACGGCATCGAATGGGTGGCGAGCCATGAATGTCCATTGCCGAACAGCGCGGCCCGCGTAAGCTGCTCTCACACAAACGCAAACCATAAAGAAACGCCCATGCCCGCTTTTCCCGCCTCGACGACCGTGCTCGATTCCATGCTGTTCCGCGACGCCTTCGGCACGCCCGAGATGCGCGAGGTGTTTTCCGATGTCGCGCTGGTGGCGCGCTATGCCGAGGTCGAGGTGGCGCTGGCGAAGGCGGAGGCGAAGTGCGGCGTGATCCCGCAGGAAGCCGCCGACCAGATCGCGGCGCTGACCGACGTCGCCGCATTCGATTTCGATCTGCTGCGACAGGAGACCGACATCGTCGGCTATCCGATTCTGCCGCTGGTTCATCAGATGGTGAAGCAGTGCGGCGAGGCCGGCCGCTATGTGCATTGGGGCGCGACCACGCAGGACATCATGGATACCGCGGTGGTGCTGCAATTGCGCGCCGCGCTCGGGATCGTCGAGCGCGACATCGCCGAGCTGCGAAACATCCTCGCGGACCTCTCGAAGCGCTACCGCGACACGCCGATGGCCGGGCGTACCCATCTCCAGCAGGCGCTGCCGGTGACGTTCGGCTACAAGACCGCGATCTGGCTCGCGATGTTCGACCGCCACGCCGAGCGGCTCGTGCAATTGAAGCCGCGCGTGCTGGTCGGACAGTTCGCCGGCGCCGCCGGAACGCTGGCCTCGCTCGGCGGCAAGGGGTTCGAGGTGCAGGAGGCGCTCTGCGCCGAGCTCGGGCTCGGCGTTCCCGCCTCGACCTGGCACGTCGCGCGCGACGGCTTTGCCGAGGCCGTGAATTTCCTCGCGCTGGTCACAGGCTCGCTCGGCAAGATCGCACTCGACATCATGATCATGGCCTCGACCGAGTTCGCCGAGGTCTACGAGCCCTTCGTCAAGGGCCGCGGCGCCTCCTCGACCATGCCGCAGAAGCGCAACCCGATCTCCTCGGAGCTGATGCTCGCGGCGTCCAAGGCGGTGCGCCAGCATGCCGGTCTGATGCTGGATGCGATGGTGCAGGATTTCGAGCGCGCCACCGGGCCCTGGCATGCCGAATGGATGGCGATCCCGGAAAGCTTCGTGCTGACCGCCGGCGCGCTGCACCAGGCGAAGTTTGCGCTAGCAGGCCTCATCGTCGATGAAAGGAAGATGAACGACAATCTCTCCATCAGCCGCGGCCTGATCGTGGCCGAAGCGGTCATGATGGGGCTGGCGCCGCAGATCGGGCGGCAGGAGGCGCATGACGTGGTCTATGATGCCTGCCGGCTCGCCAATGAGAAGGGTCTGACATTGGCGGACGCGCTCTCGTCCGACGCCCGCGTCTCCGTCAGGATCGACCGTGCCACGATCGAAGCGCTGACTTCACCGAAAAATTACCTCGGCCTTGCGCCTGCCATGGTCGACCGGGTGCTGAAATCGGCAACGCGTTGAAAACCAAAATGCGCGAAACTCCGTATCTCTCCGTGTCGCAAGGCGCTCGCGCACTTGCGCCTTGCGATGCTAGACTTAGATTGAACGAGAGAGCTTCGGCAGAGGACCCCGCATGATTGATCACCGCAATTCCGCCGTTCCCATCGATCCCGTGAAACTCGACCGGCTGGCCGAGGTGGCGGTGAAGGTGGGCCTGGGCTTGCGGCCGGGACAGGATCTGCTCTTGACGGCGCCCGCGATCGCGCTGCCGCTGGTGCGGCGGATCGCCGTGCACGCCTACAAGGCCGGCGCCGGTATCGTGACGCCGATCCTGTCGGATGAGGAGATGACGCTGGCGCGCTACCGCCACGGCCAGGACAACAGCTTCGATCGTGCCGCCAACTGGCTCTATGAGGGCATGGCCAAGGCGTTCTCCGACAACACCGCGCGGCTCGCCATCGTCGGCGACAATCCGATGCTGCTGTCCGGCGAAGATCCTTCCAAGGTGGCGCGCGCCAGCAAGGCCAATTCGATAGCCTATCAGCCGGCGCTGGAAAAAATCGTCAATTTCGACACCAACTGGAACATCATCGCCTATCCGAGCCCGTCATGGGCCAAACAGGTCTTCCCAGATGATCCCGAGGACGTTGCGATCGGCAAGCTGGCAGACGCGATCTTCGCGGCCTCCCGCGTCGACCGCGAGGATGCGATGGGCAATTGGGCGAGCCACAACGCGGTGTTGCGCGAGCGTACCAACTGGCTCAACGGCCAGCGTTTTCGCGCGCTGCAATATTCAGGTCCCGGCATCGACCTCTCCATCGGGCTTGCCGACGGACACGAGTGGGAGGGCGGCGCCTCGCTGTCCAAGAACGGCATCAGTTGCAACGCCAATATCCCGACCGAAGAGGTTTTCACCACGCCGCATTGCCGGCGCGTCTTTGGCCATGTCGTGAGCTCGAAGCCGCTGTCCTACCAGGGCACGCTGATCGACAACATCGCGGTGCGCTTCGAGGACGGCAAGATCGTCGACGCAAAGGCATCGCGCGGCGCGGAGGTGCTGAACAAGGTGCTCGACACCGACGAAGGCGCGCGGCGTCTCGGCGAGGTGGCGCTGGTGCCGCATTCCTCGCCGATCTCGCAGAGCGGGCTGTTGTTCTACAACACGCTGTTCGACGAGAACGCGGCCTCGCACATCGCGCTCGGCCAGTGCTATTCGAAATGCTTCGTCAACGGCGCGCAGCTGACGCCGCAGCAGATCGCCGCGCAAGGCGGCAACCAGAGCCTGATCCATATCGACTGGATGATCGGTTCTGCCGAGACCGACATCGACGGCATTCTCGCCGACGGAAGCAAGGTGCCGGTGTTCCGCAAGGGCGAGTGGGCGAAGTAGTCCGTTCGTTCTCTTACGCCGCCGCGTTGCGCAGCATCCGGTTGTTGTCGATGCTGAAGCGGTTGAACAGCGTCGTGAACGGGCTGCCGTCGGTGGCCCGCACGATGGCGTCGGACGTGGCGACCGCCTCGTAAAGCGCACCGATGGGATCGTCCGCCTCGGGCAGGTCGAGGCCGCCGCGAATTTCCTCGCGGGCCGCGTTGACGTCATCCTCCTCGTCCAGTGTCGCCTCCAGCGCATCCGCCGCGCGCCGCATCTCCGCGAGATCGCCGCCGGCGGAGAATTTGAGGATGTCCAGCCAGTAGGGGCGGGCGACAACGAGCTGGATGAAGGCCTCGAACGTGCCGGCGATAATTCCTGCGCGGCCCTCCGATGAGACGTAGAGCACATTCCGCGACGGCAGCAGCACGAAGGTGCCGCCGCAGCCGTCGCTGCCGATCTGCCGGGGGTTTTCGACGCCGTCGATGGTGAACCAGGGCTCATCTTCGGTTGCGAAGGAAACATCGAGGCTGCCGAGCCACGCGACGACCTCGCCTTGGGCTGTCAGAACCTCCGGGGTGAGGGGCATCGGTGTGGGCTCCTTCGCTGGTCACTTTCGCGCACTTTGTCGCACCCCGGAAAAAATGGGTTCATGTGCGCGAATTTGCAGGCAAATCCCGACGTTAACCTCTTCGCACTGCAACTTGCGGCTGATTGTCGGCGCCTGCGTAAGAAAGAATTAAAAACCGGCTACTAGCGTTCCAACATCTTTGGAAACAATCCGGGCCCAGACCCGGCCATACATATTTTATTCCCTGGGGAAGCAGATGTCGCCGTCATTGATTGAAATCAGCAGTTGCAACGTGGATCTCGAGCTGCGGCCGATCGAGCCGTCCTGGATTATCGAAGGCAATCCGGTGTCGCGCTCGCACATCCTGTCCACCAGCGCAGACGGCACCGCCTCGACCATCATCTGGCAGTGCACCGAAGGCCGCTTCAACTGGTACTACGACATCGACGAGACGATCATGATCATGGAAGGATCGATCGTGCTCGAAAGCGACGGCATGCCGCCGAAGCGCTATGGGCCCGGCGACGTCATCTTCTTCCGCGACGGCGCGCATGCCAAATGGCATGTCGAAGGCCACGTCAAGAAGATCGCCTTCTGCCGCAAGACCAATCCCGTGATGATCGGATTCCTGATCCGCGTCGTCAACAAGCTCAAGCGGATGTTCGTCTCCGCCGGCGAGCGCCGCCCCGCCTCGCTGTTGGGGGCTGGCTAGAGTTCAAGCATATCCAAGGACGCTTCCCAGCGGCCACGACGGAAGAGGGGCCGGGACCGACATCCCGGCCCCTCTTCTCGTCATGACGGCAGTTCGAGCCGGTAGACATCGGTCGCCGTCTGCGAGAACAGCGCCGTCTTCTCGGCCTCGCTCAAGGGCGCCGCGATACGCTTGAACGCGTTGAAGATCACCTGGTAGCTGCACTGGCCCTTGTCCGGCGGGAAATTGCTCTCGAACATCGCGCGCCTGGGGCCGAACGCCTCGATGCAGGTCTCGACATAGGGCCGCCAGGCCGCGGCAAGCTCCTCGGATGACGGCGGCTTCGCGCGCAGATGGAAGTCATAGCCGAGCAGGCACATCGCGAGCCCACCGAGTTTCACCGAGACGTTCCCGCACTTCGCGATCTCCTGGATCGAGGCGCGCCATTGCGGAAACACCTCTTCGCGCCGCCCGGCAAAGCGACCGACGCCGGCCGGGCCGCCGCAATGGTCGAGCACGATTTTGGTGTCGGGAAAGGCGCGCGCGAGCTCGGTCAGCTCGCCGATCTGCAGGTGAAACAGCCAGGCATCGAAGCTCAGGTTCAGCGGTGCGAGGCAGGCAAAGCCTTTGCGGAAAGTCGGATCCCGCAACAACCCCTTCGGCCGGTTGGCATACATGCCGGCGACGACAGGGTCTTCGTCCCAGGCCGAGGAATGCCTGATGCCGCGGAAGCGGCCGTTGCCCGCCGCGATCTCGGCTTCCAGCACCGGCTTGGCGGCATCGCCCAGCAGCAGGTTCACGTGGCTGACGATGCCGGCGCAGATCGCGGCCGTGCCGTAGCCGCCGCTTGCGCTCATGGCGGCGACGCCGTTGGCGAACTCGACTTCGCCGACCGGCCGGAATGCCTCGGGCCCGTGCGCGCGATACATCGAACGGCAGTCGACATAGACGGTGGCGATGATGTTGTGCCCGGAGGCGATATCGGCCGCCATCTCCTCGATCAGATAGCGATGCCCGCGATTCCAGAGATGGTGATGAGGATCGACGATCGGCCGCAAGGGATCGATGATCTCCTCCTGATATTGCGCGAGCCAGTCCTCGCGCGGCTCGACGAATAGCCCGCTCGTGTTGGCGGGCACACCGCTTGCAGCCATCGGCATTCGCTCCCTTATGTTTTTTGTGGGGGGAGCCTAGCACCTCGTCTCCGCATCCAGCTGCGCGTGCTGCGCAACCGCACCCGTCATCGCGAGCACAGCGACGCCGTCGTTAGCCCTTGCGCCGCTTCGCCCTCACATCGACCACAAGCCGCCAATCGACGGCGGCTGCCGGCTTCACTTCGCCGAGCCAATGGAAGGAATCATCGGTAATCTCCGTGAAACTCCAGCGTGTCAGGTCGCCCGCATCGGTCGTGCCTTCCTGCACGATGTCCGCGCCGCGCGGGTGGCCGACCTGCTGGCGGAACACGCTACGACCGGGATCGAACCAGGAAATCCGCCACGCGGAAATGGAGGGGTCGTAGACCCGCAGCGTCGTGCCGTACCAATTGCCGGCGATCGCAAACGCCGGCGCAGCCGCTGGGCGAGGGATGATCCAGACATCCTGAACGGCGCGGCCTTCCAGCACCCAGCCGAAATGGATTTCGCCGGGCGCGGTGTGCTTGGTTCCGTCGGGGCCATGAGCGGTGATCCCGGCATCCCAGTCGCCGACGAAGCGGCCGTAAAGCTGGAGCGCTGCCGCGTGCTCGGGGTTCGGTCCGTCCGCGTGCAAAAGTCTGGCAAAGTCGGTCATGTCGATCTCCTGTCGTGAGGAGATCAGCACGAACGAACGCCAATCGACTTGGAGAAAATTGCGCGTCAGACGCCGTCGAGGATGATCACTGTCGGCGTCGTCGGCAGCGCGTCCCGCGACATCCGGAAGGAGCGCTCGCTGCGCCGGTCGATCTCGAACTGGCGGCCGATGAGGTGCATGAACTCGTCGAGCGGGGTGGCGAAGCGGTGCATCGGCAGCACCACAGAGGCGCGCAGCCGCTTGGTGATCTCGGAGACGCCGTCGAGCGACATGGTGTAGGTGCCGTCGATCGGCACCATCACGATGTCGAGCCGCCCGATCTGGGCGAAATGGGTTTCGTCGAGCTTGTGGTGGAGATGGCCGAGATGGCCGATGCAGAGGCCGGCGACCTCGAAGATGAAGATCGAATTGCCGTCGCGGATCATATCGGTGCCGGAATCGTCACCGAAATAGCGGCGGATGTCGGTCGTGACGTTGCGGATGAAGGTGTCGCCGATGCGCTCCGACACGACGGCCGGCTTGCCGTCCTCGCCCCAGCCATGCAGCACATGGGGAATGCGCTTGTCGGGAAATAAAGAGTAGTGGGTGCTGTGCGCCCGGTTCATGGTGACGACATCGGGCAGACGTCCGACCTGGTAGGCGCCGCTGTAGTCGGTCGCGATGCGCAAGCCGCCGGGCGTGTCGATGAAATAGGTGGAATGGCCGGCATAGGTGATCTGGACTTCAGCCGAGCCTGCGGCCTGCCGGAAGGCGGCCGGCATTGCGCGGGGCATGGCGTTTGCCATCGCCAGGCATTCGCTCCGCTGAGGTGGCTGCTGGGCGAGAGCAGGAGAGAGGAATGCGCCGAACAGCGCCAGAGCCGCTGAAACCAGTCGCCGCATGAATCCGTCCCCGATGACTTCGGAAGAAGTCTAGCGTGCAATGCAGCGCGTGGCCAATAGGCAGCGATCAACAGCGCGTCAGTGTCGCAGCCTTACTCCCGGCTTTTAGTTGCGCCTTGGGCTGAACTTCCAGGTGATGGCGATGAGGCCCGCGGTGATCAGGCCGCTGATGAGGCCGGCGATGGGGAGGGCGAGCAGCAGCGCTGCGCTGGCGGCCCAGCCGATCGAGGAGAAGGCTTCGGCGAAGGTCGCGAGCCGCGACGAGGTCTGGCGGCGGCGGAATTGGCTGCGCCGGGCCTGCACGCGGAACCAGAGCTGGATTGCGGTGGCGGAGGCCGCGCTGATGATGACAGCACCGGCACTGACCGCGGCCTGGAACGGCGAGGCGAAAGCGAGTGCCGCGATCAGCGGGCAGAAGATGGCGGCGATGGCGATCAGCACCACCTCGATCTTGGCGCGGATGACGCTGGACGGCGTCAGCGGCGCGGTCGCGACCAGGTCGGGCGCGTCCTCGCCCGAGATCGTCAGCCAGGCGAGCCCGCCCGCGAGCTGTCCCGCCGCCATCACGATGACAGGTGTGATCAGCGTCAGCGCCGCGGAGCTGTCGGCAAAATTGCGCCAGAGCAGCAGCGCCGGCGGCACCAAATAGAGCAGCTGCATCAGCGTCTGCGAGATCAGCCAGGGATCGCGCCAGAGCAGCGAAAATTCCTTGCGCCGCAGCGCCTGTTGCCGCGATCCGCCGCGGAACGGGCGCTGTTTCGCGGCCTTGCTGCCGGAGGCGCCGTAAGCGGCGGCATCGATTGCGGTATCGGCAAAGCGGTGCGAGAAGACCGCCATCACGCTGCCGAGCAGCACGAGCCCGAGCGCCAGGAGCAGCAGCAGCGCCTCGCTGTCGCCCATGGCCGCCCGCGCCGGCCACCACCAGATGCTGTCGACGTCGGGCGCGTAGGCGGCGAAGCTGCCCGAGGTCAGGATGGTGAAGCGCGACAGCGTGCCATAGGACATGATCGCGGCGACCTGGAGCGCGATCACGAAACCGGCGCCGATCATCGCGGCGAGGACCTGGGCGACGAAGCGCGTGCGCGCCGGGCCGATCAGGCGGAACAGCAGGATGGTGATGGCGATCGCGATCGCCGCGGCCGAGAGGCCCATGGCGACGACGACGCCGAACGCCGCGAGCCAGCGCGCGCCGCCGCCGATCACCAGCACGTCGATGAACGGCGTCGAGAACAGCAGCGCCATCACGGTGACGGCCAGTGCGATCGCGGCGATGCGCACCGAGAACAGATTGGCCAGCATCGCGGGCGAGGACATGATCAGGTCGAGATCGGCGCGGGCGTAAAACACCCGCGTCACCGATTCGATCGCCTGCGACAGCATCAGCGTCCAGGCGAGAAAGATCGTCGCCGAGATCACGATCAGCGAGGATTTGTCGAGCGGCAGCTGCAGGTCGGCGAAGCGGCCGATCACAGCCCAGGCCGGTACGTGTAGGAGGGCCGCGAAGAACAGCAGGCCGATCATTGCGGCGCGCGCCCGCTTGCGCCGCCCGCCGGTCATCATGGCGAACCATTCGCGCCAGGCGAGCCGGAGCTCGTGGCGGGCAAACCAGGACAGTGCGGTTGCCGAGCTCATGCGGCTTCCGGAAGCGTGACCAGCGCGATGAAGAGATCTTCCAGGCTGGTGTCGGCATGGCCGTTCTGCTGGCGCAGCTGGGTCAGCGTGCCCTCGGCGACCAGACGGCCCGAGGCGATCACGCCGATGCGGTCGGCCATGCGTTCGGCCACCTCGAGAATATGCGTGGTCATGATGACCGTGCAGCCGGCGCGGACGCGCTCGCTCAGCAGCCCCTTCACGTGGCGGGCGGAAACGGCATCGAGGCCGGTCAGCGGTTCGTCGAGGATGATGAGGCGGGGATCGTGCACCAGCGCGCCGGCGAGAGCGACCTTCTGGCGCATGCCCTTGGAAAAGCCTTCGCAGCGTTCGTGCCGGTGCGGCTCGAGCCCGAGCGAGGTCAGGAGGTCCTGCGCGACCGGTTCCGAGACCGACGGCGCGATGCCCCAGAGCCCGGCGACGAATTCGAGGTACTCAAGCGGCGTCAGCTTGTCGTAGATCATGGGCTCATCGGACACCCACGCCATCACCTGCTTGGCGGCGACGGGATTTGCGAGCGCATCGATGCCGAAGATCGTGACCGCGCCGGCATCGGGCCGCAACAGGCCCGCAACCATGCGCAAAGTGGTGGTCTTGCCGGCGCCGTTGGGGCCGACCAGCGCATAGAATTCGCCGGCGTGAATAGTGAGATCGAGGCTGTCGACCGCCAGACGGTCAAAACGCTTCGTTAACCCCAGGACTTCCAGCGCCGATCTGTCCGGCTTCATGACGGCCATACCATCCGGTTTTGCATCGCTCGCGACCATGATCCCAAGATGTTTCGGCACCGTGAATCTACGGCCCACAAATTCCGCCATCCGGTTGCTACTAATGGCAAGTCACCGTTTGTTGACAGCGCTGGACGGTTCAGGCTGAATTGGCGTCGGGACAAATGGCGCTAACGCGGCGAAACGACCGCGTAGCGACTGGACACAAGATGCAGCAAGGCGGTCGCGAAGAGCCGCCGGTTGTATCGGGAGGAAGCGCGGCGATGCTGGATTTCGTTCAGCAGCTGGTCAGCGGTGTTGCGCTCGGCTGCGTCTACGGCCTGATCGCGCTCGGCTTCGTGCTCGTCTACAAGGCCACCGAGGTCGTCAATTTCGCCCAGGGCGATTTGATGATGCTGGGCGGCTTCTTCGCCTTCACCTTCATCGGCATGATGGGACTGAACTACTGGATCGGCTTTGCCGGTGCGGTGGCTGCCATGGCGTTGTTCGGCATGCTGGCAGAGCGCGTGGTGGTGCGGCCGATCCTCGGCTATCCGCAATTCTCCATCATCATGGCCACCATCGGCCTCGGCTATTTCTTGCGCTCGGTCGCCGGGATGATCTGGGGCACCGACGATCTGAAGATCGAGACGCCGTTCAGCCATGGCGTGCTGCGCGTCGGCTCGCTGGTGCTGGCCTATGACAAGCTCTCGGTGATCGCCGCGACGATGATCCTGTGCGCGCTGCTCTGGCTGTTCTTCAACAGGACCACGCTCGGCACCGCGATGCGCGCCAGTTCCGAGAATATGCTGGCGGCCTATTACATGGGCATCCCGGTCAAGCGCGTAGTGTCGGTGGTCTGGGCGATCAGCGCGGCGGTCGCGACCTGCGCCGGCGTGCTGCTGGCGCCGATCACGTTCATCCATTCCAATGTCGGCCTCGTGCTCGGCCTCAAGGCGTTTCCCGCCGCAGTCCTCGGCGGCTTCGGCTCGATCCCCGGCGCGGTCGTCGGCGGCGTGCTGATCGGCGTGATCGAGAGCATGGCCGGCTTCTATCTGGCGGAGGGCTGGAAGGACGTCGCGCCCTATCTCGTGCTGCTCGCCGTGCTCTTGCTCAAGCCTGAAGGCCTGTTCGGCCTTCACGTCCGCAAGAAGGTCTGAACGCCATGCGCTTCCTGTTCAAGACCGACTATGAGGACGACATCAAGCTGTTCCCGCATTCGGGCTACGTCGTCTCCTACGGCATCCTGCTCGCGCTGCTGCTGATCGCGCCCTATGTGCTCTCCAGCTATCTGATGAGCCAGCTCGTCTTCGTCTGCATCTACGCGACGGTCGGTGTCGGCCTTCTGATCCTGACCGGTTTTACCGGGCAAGCCTCGCTGGGCCACGCCGCGTTCCTCGCGATCGGCGCTTACACGGCGGCATACTTGCAGAAATACAACGTGCCGTTCCCGGTCTATTTCCTCGCCGCCGGTGCCCTGACCGGGTTGATCGGCGCGATGGTCGGCTTTCCCGCCCTGCGCCTGACCGGCATCTACCTCGTCATCGCCACCATCTCCTTTGCCCTGATCGTCGAGGAGATCCTGGCGCGCTGGGAGAGCGTCACCAACGGCAACGAGGGCATGCGGGTCAAGACATTGTCGCTGCTCGGCGTCACCGTCCCGCGCGACAGCCCGACCTTCTATTTCCTCTGCCTGGCCGTGCTGGTGTTGACCATCGTCGGCACGCTCAATCTGCTGCGCTCGCCGACAGGGCGCGCGTTCGTCGCGATCCGCGACAGCGAGACCGCGGCGCGCAGCATGGGCGTCAACGTCGCGCTGTACAAGGTGAAGTCCTTTGCGATCTCGGCGGCGATCACCGGCTTTGCCGGCGTGCTGTTCGCGCACAAGCTCTCCTTCATCTCGCCGGAGATGTTCACGCTCCAGCTCTCGATCGAGTTCATCATCGTGATCCTGATCGGCGGCACCTTCAGCCTGCACGGCGCGGTGCTGGGCGCGATCTTCATCGTGATGATCGACCCGTTCCTGACCTATCTGAAGGACGACTTGCCCGGCATCATCGCCGGCATTGCCGCGACGTTCGGGGCGGGCGCGGCGACTGCGGGCAATATCCAGTCGAAAGTCGCGGCCTTCGCCTCGCTCAACGGGCTGAAGGGCGCGATCTACGGCATCATCATCGTGCTGTTCGTGCTGTTCGAGCCGCTCGGGCTCTACGGCCGCTGGCTCAAGATCAAGCTCTTCTTCCAGCTGTTCCCGCTCTACAAGCGCGCGACCTTCAAGCGGCAGAAGATCTACGTGAAGTCGGAGCGCAACCGATGAGCTATTTTCGCGCGGAGAACCTGTCGCTGCATTTCGGAGGGCTGAAGGCGGTCGATGCGGTATCCTTCGCGGTCGAGAAGGGCGAGATCCTCTCGATCATCGGGCCGAACGGTGCCGGCAAGAGCTCGATCTTCAACCTGATCTCGCGGATCTACCGGCCGACCACGGGCCGCATCTTCTTCGAAGACCAGGACATCACGGAGCAGCCGCCCTACGACATCGCCAGGCTCGGCATCGCGCGAACCTTCCAGAACATCGAGCTGTTCGAGAACGCGACCGTGCTCGCCAACCTCCTGGTCGGCCGCCACCGTCACTCGACCACCCAGCTCTGGCAGGAGCTGCTGTTCCTGCCGAGCGTGCGGGCGAACGAGAAGGTGCATCGCCGCAGGGTCGAGCAGGTGATCGAGTTCCTCGATCTCGAACCCTATCGCGACAAGCTGATCTCCGGCCTGCCCTACGGCGTGCGCAAGGTGATCGAGCTGGCGCGCGCACTTTGCTCGGAGCCGAAACTGATCCTGCTCGACGAGCCGTCCTCCGGACTGAATGTCGAGGAGACCGGCGACATGTCTTTCTGGATCCGCGACATGAAGAACGAGCTCGGCGTCACCGTGCTGATGGTCGAACACGACATGTCGCTGGTCAACCGCGTCTCCGATCGCGTCATCGCGCTGAACTATGGCCGCGTGCTGGCGATGGGCTCGCCTGCCGAGGTGCAGCAGCATCCCGATGTCGTCGCCGCGTATCTGGGAGCCTGACGCATGGATGCCGCCGTCACGCCCGACATCATCCTGAAGCTCTCCAACATCGAGAGCTATTACGGGCCGATCATGGCGATCCGCGGCATCTCGCTGGAGGTGCCGCGCGGCCGCATCGTCACCCTGCTCGGCGCCAACGGCGCCGGCAAGACGACGGTGCTGAAGACGATCTCGGGCATTCTGGATCCGCAGAAGGGCACGATCGAATTCATGGGCAAGTCGATCCAGCGTATGGAGGCGGACCGGATCGTGCGGCTGGGTCTCAGCCATGTGCCGGAGGGGCGCGAGGTGTTCCCGTTCCTCTCGGTGCGTGAGAACCTGATGATGGGGGCGTATCCGCGCCGGGATCGTGATGGCGTCGCGGAGGATCTGGAGCGCGTCTACGGCTATTTCCCGCGTCTGAAGGAGCGCATCAACCAGCCGGCCGGCCAGCTTTCCGGCGGCGAGCAGCAGATGCTCGCGATCGGGCGTGCGCTGATGAACCGGCCGACCTTGCTGCTGCTCGACGAGCCCTCGCTCGGCCTGTCGCCGCTGCTGATGAAGGAGATTTTCACCATCATCCGCCGCGTCAACGAGGAGCAGGGCATGTCGATCCTGCTGGTCGAGCAGAACGCCAAGGTGGCGCTGGAGACGGCGCATTACGGCTACGTGCTCGAGATCGGCCGCGTCGTGATGAATGACACCTGCGACCGCTTGATGCATTCCCAGGACATCCAGGAATTCTACCTCGGCGCCAAGGAGGCGGGCGCGCGAGGCGAGCGCCGCTGGAAAAAGAAGAAGACCTGGCGCTGAAGATTTGGCGCCGAAGACTTGGCGCTAGGGGAAGGCGTTAAATGGATTGGCCCATCCGCAACGACAGACCGCCGGCAAGGCAGGCAGCGGAGGGGAGAGCGACAAGGAGGAGACGCGCATGGCCCGACCGGCGGTGCTGACGGTCGCTGATACGATCGCGAAGAGCTTCTTGCGCGCCGCCGAGACGCGGGGCGACAGGCCGGCTATTCGCGAGAAGAAATTCGGCATCTGGCAGCCGACCAGCTGGCGCGAGTGGCTGGAGATCTCGAAGGAGATCGCCTACGCGCTTCGCGCCTCCGGCTTTCTGCCCGGCGACGTCGCCTCCGTCATCGCCAATGCCGTGCCGGAATGGGTTCATGCCGACATGGGGATTTTGTGCGCCGGCGGTGTTTCCTCTGGAATCTATCCGACCGATGCATCCTCCCAGGTCGAATACCTGGTCAACGATTCCCGGACCAAGGTGATCTTCGCCGAGGACGAGGAGCAACTCGACAAGGTGCTCGCCTGCCGCGCGCGCTGTCCGTCCCTGCAAAAGGTCATCGTGTTCGACATGGAGGGCCTCAGCGGCTTCTTCGACGACATGGTGATGTCGCTCGACGAGTTCCGTGCGCTCGGCCGCAACCACATGGTCGGCCGCGAGGCGCTGTGGCAGGAGATGATCGACAGCCGCAGCGCGGACGACCTTGTCATCCTCGTCTACACCTCGGGCACCACCGGTCCGCCCAAGGGCGCGATGCACGCGAACCGCAGCGTGACGCACCAGATGCGGCATGCCAACGATTTCATCTCGGCGCGGGAGGACGAAGACCGGCTGATCTTCCTTCCGCTCTGCCACGTCGCCGAGCGGGTCGCCGGCTACTACATCTCGGTCGCACTCGGCTCGGTGATGAATTTCGCCGAGAGCCCGGAGACGGTGCCGGACAATCTGCGCGAGGTGCAGCCGACCGTCTTCTTTGCGGTGCCTCGCATCTGGGAGAAGTTCTATTCCTCCGTCACGATCGCGCTGAAGGACGCGACGCCGCTCCAGCAATGGGTCTATCGCCGCGCCATCAAGGTCGGCTATCGCATGGTCGATTGCCGGATCGAGGGCAGGGCGCCCCCGCTCTCGCTGCGCATCGCCAACGGCATCGCCTACCGGCTCGCGTTCCGCAACATCCGCCGCATGATGGGGCTCGACCGCTGCCGCATCGCGTTCACCGGCGCTGCGCCGATCGCACCAGAGCTGATCCGCTGGTATCTCGCGCTCGGCATCGACATGCACGAGGTCTATGGCCAGACCGAGAACTGCGGCGTCGCGACTATGATGCCGGCGGAACGCATCAAGTTCGGCTCGGTCGGCACTGCCGTGTCCTGGGGCGAGGTCGCGCTGTCGCCCGATGGCGAGATCCTGATCAAGGGCGACTTCCTGTTCATGGGCTATCTGAATCAGCCCGAGAAGACCGCCGAGACCATCGACCATCGCGGCTGGCTGCACACCGGCGACGTCGGCACCATCGATAACGAAGGCTTTGTCCGCGTCACCGACCGGATGAAGGACATCATCATCACCTCCGGCGGAAAGAACGTCACGCCGTCCGAGATCGAGAACCAGCTCAAATTCTCGCCCTACATCTCGGATGCCGTGGTGATCGGCGACAAGCGGCCTTATCTCACCTGCCTCGTGATGATCGACCAGGAGAATGTCGAGAAATTCGCCCAGGACCACGACATCCCCTTCACCAATTATGCGAGCCTGTGCCGCGCGGCGGAGATCCAGGACCTGATCTGGCGCGAGATCGAAGGCGTCAACGGCAATTTCGCCCGCGTCGAGACCATCAAGAGATTTTACCTGATCGAGCGCCAGCTGACCCCGGAGGACGAGGAGCTGACGCCGACCATGAAGCTGAAGCGCGGCTTCGTGAACAAGCGTTACGCTGCCGAGATCGAGGCGATGTATCGCCAGCGCGCGGTGGCGTGACGAGCCTGCCAGTTCGAGAAAGCGAAGGAGCTGTGGCCCCCGCCCTTCGCACCATACGGGCCCAAAGGAGAGGAGACGTCAATGTCGAAATCGTTCAGCACGCTCGGCCTTGCTGTGAGCGCCGTGGTGCTCACCTGTCTGCCGGCCGCGGCGCAAACCAAGGTCACCAACGATGGCATCTCGGCATCCGAGATCGTCATCGGCACCCATCAGGACCTGTCGGGGCCGATCAAGGGCTGGGGCGTCCCGGTCTCCAACGGCATGAAGATGGCGGTCGAGGAGATCAACGCGGCCGGCGGTGTCCAGGGCCGCAAGATCAAGCTGGTTGTCGAGGACTCGGGCTACGATCCGAAGAAAGCGGTGCTGGCTTCGCAAAAGCTGATCGAGCGCGACAAGATTTTCGCGATGGTGGGACCAATGGGATCGCCGACCGTGCTCGCTGCGCAGGATATCCTGCTCGACGCCGGCGTGCTTCAGCTCTTCCCGCTGACGGCGGCCGAGTTCACCTTCAAGTTCGATCCGGCCAAGCCGCAGGAGCGGCTGAAGTTCAACAACCTCCTGCCCTATGTCGAGAGCACACGCGCAGCGCTCAAATACATGATAGAGGCAAAGAATTTCAAGAAGCCGTGCATCCTGCATCAGGACGACGAGTACGGCAAAAACGTGCTCGACGGCTTCAACCAGCAGCTCACCGCCATGAAGCTGCAGCCGGCCTCGATCACGAGCTACAAGCGCGGCGCCTCCGATTTCAGCGCGCAGGTCGCCAAGATGAAGTCCGACGGTTGCGACCTCGTCGTGCTCGGCGCGGTCCTCCGTGAGCCGATCGGCACGATGGGTGAAGCGAAGAAGCTCGGATGGGACGTCACCTTCCTCGGCGCCACGCCCGTTAACGTGCTCGAAGTGCCGGCGCTCGGCAAGGAAGTGGTGGAAGGCTTGTATTCCGCCTCGAACTTCGAAATTCCCTACGAAGACACCGCGAAGGGAAAGGTGAAGGACTGGCTCGTCAATTACAAGAAGATGTTCAACGCCGACGCCAACACCCAGGCGATCATCGGCTACAATGCGGTGATGACGTTCGCGCATTATGCCAACAAGGCCGGCAAGGATCTCACTGGCCAGAAGATGCTCGACGCGCTGGAGTCCGGCGACAAGTTCCAGGATATCTTTAATTCGCCGCCGACGGTGTTCTCGAAGACCAACCATCTCGCCACCACCGTCACCCAGGTGCAGCAGGTGAAGAACGGCCGCTGGGTGCTGGTGAAGGACAATCTGATGTTTTGATGGCTTCGCTCTTGCGGCGCTGACGGTGCACCCTCTCCCCTTGCGGGAGAGGGTGGCTTCGCGTGAGCGAAGCCGGGTGAGGGGTCTCTATCCTCATGAATGGTCGTGCGAGTGGAGAGAACCCCTCATCCGGCGCGCACGATGTGCGCGCCACCTTCTCCCACAAGGGGAGAAGGAAGAAAGCACGCCACGGGGAGAACCTACGATCCCCCACCCGCCGTGCCCGAATTCACCGGCGCGAGCTCGTCTTCCCGGCAGCGCCAGCCGTCGGCGGCTTTGACGAAGGCGAAGGTCCGCTGGATTCTCAGGCGGCGCGTGACGTTGAAGGCTTCGCCGGATCGCTCCTTGCTGCCGAGGCCGGGCTGCGGACGGCCCGTCCTGGGGTCCCAGCAGGTGCCGGTGCAGGTGGAAGCGACCTTGCTGCACATGGTGAAGGGCGCCAGCACGACCATCTCGATCTCGCCCGTGACCTGCGCCTCCTGGTCGGTCACCTGGCTGTCGAGCGCGTAGACGCGGTTGATGCGGAGGAAATTGCCGCACGAATTGGCGGCGTGAATCCGTGCGGCGCAGAAATCGACGGCGTCGGTGTCGGGCGAGCGCGCCGCGACCTGCCGGCCGAACACTTTCTTCGGATCGCCCTTGGCGGCGGCGATCTCCTCGGTCTTGCGCTTCAGATGCTCGGCGAGACAATCTTCCGCGGACGAAAGCTCGGCAAGCGGCACGTTCTCCTTGCCGACGAGATTGCACTTGCGATCGCGCTCTCTCGTCCATCGGCCGTATTCGGCGAAGGCAAAGCGGGCCGCGGTCGGGTCCAGCCTGCCGATCAGGCCCAGTACCTGGCTGTTGAGCTCGGTTTCGGCGAGCGCCAGCGACGGGTCCGCGCAGATCAGCGCGCCCGCGGCCGTGTTGGCCGCGAGACAATCGAAATCCGGATCACGCACTATTGCGGCGCGCTCTTCGGTGACCTTGAGAAGGCACGCCTTCACGCGGTCGAAATCGTCGGCGCGGATCGCGGTCTGGCCAACGATGCCGCAGCCGAGGTTGCGCTGTCGGATCCAGATCGCATTCTCCTCGATCGCGGGGAGGCGATCGGGCAGGCGGGCGAGCCGCGCCTCGATCGCCGTGCCGAGCTTCTCGGCGGCGGCGGCCAGCTCGGCGTCACCGCAGAACAATTGATTGCCGGGATCGCGGATCTGCTGGCAGTTGTTTCGGGCAAATAGCGGCAGCCTGTCGGCGATGGAGCGGTCAGACGGGCCCGATTGCGCGGAGCCTGGTGCCGCCGGCAATACCAGCAGCGCAAGCACAGACAGCAAGATGAACCGCATTCCAGACGCCCCCGCAAAGGCGCCATGCTAGCGCCCCGGATCGCGCGGCGAAACGGCTTTGTGGCGTGACGGTTTACGCGAGACCCGTAGCCCGGATGGAGCCAACGGGTCGGCGCAAAGCGCCGCCCGATGACAGGCTCCGCGTAATCCGGGGCCGGTGCTAGTGGTTAGGGTGCGTACTCATAAAGTCGGTTGCTGCGAGTCGGCCACCTGATGTCTGCTTCTCCCCCAACGGCGGCGCGGGAGCGGACATCGCGGCACTTCGCCTTCGGGCCAAAAGCGGAAGAACACAAACCAGCTGGTCATTGGCCGAGCTGCCGCGGAACCTGCGAAACCTTGCCCTGCGGCACCATGGTCCCGCACTATCCGAGAATGCAGGTCGATCTGAACGCGCGTTTCGTCTAAACTTGCAGCAGGGTCACTTTGGGAAGAGACCCCAGATCCGTATTCCTGAGAACGCCTCGAACGCTCAAACCAGACCCTCTCAACGGCGAGAACAGGTCCATGAGCAAACCTCGCTTGCGAGATATTTCGCAGAATCCAGACACTTCCCAGTTGCCGATCGGCGAGTGTCCCGATGCGGAAATGACGCGCGTACTCAAGACGAAGCCCGTTCACATGGCGTCATCATCCTGCGGCGCGATCACACTTTGGAAGCATGATCCCCTCCACGACGTCGTCAAGCCCATGGACGATCACGTCATCATGACGTTCCCCGCCGGGTCGGTGCGGTTCGAGCGCCGTAACGGGAAAGCATTTGTGAATGGAATGACGCGTCCCGGGACCGTGACAGTCATTCCGGCCGGTTCGAGCTCACGATGGGACATTTACCAGCCTCTGAATGTCGTTCAGCTCTACCTGCCGCACGCAACGCTCCAGCGCGTTGCCCACGAAGCCGACGTGGCCGCTCCTGGTGATCTCGTGGAGCGAACGGTCCATCCCGACCCCGTTACATCCCGATTGCTCCTGAGTGCTGCGGATGTGCTGGAAGGCAGCGCGGCCTTGGATGCCCTGTTCAGGCATCAGATGACTGATCTTCTGGCGACGCGCCTGCTGGTTGCCCACGCAGGTTCGCCTGTAACGGTCCAGCCGGTCACCGGCGGGTTGTCGCCCAAGGTGCTGTGTCGCGCCATCGAACGCTTGCGTTCGGACAGCAATGCGGACGTCTCGCTCGCGGCGCTGGCATCCGATGCCGGCCTTTCGCGCTTCCATTTCTGCCGCGCCTTCAAGGGAAGCACCGGGCTGTCGCCGTATGCCTGGCTACGCCAGCACCAGCTCGAGCAGGCCATGAACATGCTGCGCGACACCGACGACTCGATCGTGTCGATCGCAGCCGCGCTTGGTTATTCCTCGCAGACCGCCTTCGCTGCGGCATTCAGGAAGCTGACCGGCGAGACCCCGAGCGGTTGGCGGCGACGCACGCGGTGAACATCTTCTTCGTCAGTGCGCCTCGGGCGCGGCCATCGACAACCGCACGGGTTCGTCGACATATTTCATCACGGCGGACTGGTAGAGCACGAACAGCGGCTGGTAGGTCTGGGCCGCGTCGTCCTCGACCATCGCCATGCGGCGGTTGTCGAGCATCAGCCAGTGGCCGTCGAGCCTTGCTGCGGCGACCGCATGCTCTTCGCCGGCCCTGACGTCACGCACCACGACGATGCGGAGGTCCTCATTGGCAACGCCGGCGAGCCGCAGCGCGGCCAGCTTGGCGATGGCATAGTCTTCGCAATCGCCAGCGCCCCGCGCAAAGGTCGCGAGCGGCGAGCTCCAGACGTCGTCGGCGCCGTCATTGGCGGCCCGGATGGCAAGATTGATGGCGCGATTGGTCTCGCCCAGCTTCGCGCGGCCGTCGCGGCTGCGGGCCTGGTCGACGATGGCGATCAGTTTGAGCGCCGCGGGCGACGCGCAATTGTCCCGGTCGCCGTCGCACAGCGCGAGCTGCACCATGTCGTCGTCGAGCTTCTGCTTCAGCGCGAACCATTTCTGCTGGAGGCTGCCGGAGGAGATAGCGAAGGCGAACACGCCGAACGGCTCGGCGGATTTGCGCACGAGGACGCCGGCCCCAGGCGACAGCAGCGTGCCGGCGCGGAGCTCGGCGGCCGATCCAAGCAGGATCAATCCGCACAGCACAATGACAGCGCGCCAAGCGCGCGAGCGAGCAGCGGTCTCCATCTGACATCCCCTTCCAGCTTCGCCAGGTCCCCCTCGACCTGGTCGTGCCGGGCTTTGTTGCTTTCGCGGAGATAGTGCGAGACGGGCCGTTTTGTTCTGCTTAATGCGCCCGGCAGGGCTCCCAAAACCGTGGGACAGGCTGAAACGGGCCTGTGCAAATTGCGTAAAATTTTACGATTCGCCGGCTAGGAGGGCTCCGTCGCCGCGAAATGGAACCAATTGCGGGCTGAAGCTGCGGGAGGGCTGATTCTACCGCTTATGGCTAACAGCCCGCTATTTCACGGGTTCTGTTAGTTGGGTCACAGATTCTGCCCCGTATTTGCCGCAGGATGCTGCGGGGAACTACGAACAAAAGATGACACAAGTATCCGTCGTTCGATATGGGCGACTGGTTACTTTGGATGACTGGGAATGCGTGAAAATAAGCCGAAAACCGACCTCGGAATATTTAAAGAATTACTTCGACTTCTCTGTGAAGGCGCCGCTATTGGAGACTCCTCCAGCCAAGTGATGGGAATCACACAAGCAATAGATGGTTTCGCTAAGGACTTGGTAATGCTATTCAAGCTTAGGCGGTCGTTACTTACTTAGATTTTAACTCTTTTTGCGGTGCCCCCCGGTTGAATTACGCTGGCAAATTTGACGCCACGATTCCCCTTGATGGCGAGGGTTCCCGCTCGGCCGCGGACGTTCATGTCGATTCCTTTGCGGCCAAGACTTTTATCGCCAAGCCTTTTGTCGCGAAGGCGCACGGTCACGTGCCCGACGGCACGTTCGTTGTTCCCGATGCTAACCTGATCTTCAATGGCGAGTTCAAGCGCGCAGGTCTCGACCTCGTGCTGTCCCACGAGGGGCATGAGTTCGTCGTTCACGATTATTTCAAGGGCGACAAGCGCGCAGCGATCGCCTCGCCCGATGGCGCCCATCTCACCGGCGACGTCGTCAACGCGCTCACGGGCCATGTGCAGGTTGCGCAGGCCGCGCCCGGCATCGCCGCCGCGCAGGTCATCGGCCACGTCACAAAACTCTCCGGCAGCGCGACCGCGGTTCGCAACGGCGTCTCGGTCACGCTGAACAACGGCGACAATGTCGAGAAGGGCGATGTGGTCTCGACCGGCGCGGATTCGACGCTCGGCATCACCTTCATCGACGGCACCGTGTTCGGCCTGTCCTCCAATGCGCGGATGGTGCTGAACGAGATGGTCTACGACCCCAACGGGTCGAGCAATTCCTCGCTGCTGAGCCTGGTTGCGGGCACCATCACCTTCGTCGCGGGCGAGACCGCCAAGCACGGCGACATGAAGATCGACACGCCGGTCGCCACCATGGGCATCCGCGGCACGGCGGTTCTGACCCAGATCAACTTCGTCGTTCCTGCCGGCGGCGGCGATCCGCAGCCGCAGGCGAGCTTCCAGGTGCTGGTCGAGCCGAACGGCACGACGGGCTCCTACATCCTGTTCGACAAGGTCACGCTGCTGCCGATCGCGACGGTCAACCAGGCCGGCCAGATGATCCAGATCAGCGGCGGCAATGTCTCGATCACCAACGGGCTGCTGTCGCCGGACGTGCAGAAGCTGATCACGGACGTGTTCACGCTGAAGTTCACCGACAACAACACCAACACCAAGCTGACCACGAACTTCACCGACACGATCACGCAGACCAGCGACGGCCTGGTGATCAAGACGCCGGCCGGCTACATCGCGACCGCGCTCTTCACCAACCTCGGTCAGCAGGGACCGCAGGGGCCCAGCGATCACACGACGCCTTTCAACCGTTACCCCGGCAAGCCTCTGTCTCAAAGCCTTGATCTCAACGGCAATGTGAAGACGGCGTTTGCGCTGACCGAGCGCGCGGACACGACCGGCGACACGACGCATTCCGACACGATCTCCGGCCGGATCACCTTCGTCGACCAGAACCTGGGCGACAGGCCGACGGTGAGCGTGAATCTCGCCGATGCGCCGAACTACGTCTACAAGAGTGCCGGCCAGGACGTCACCGGCACGCTCTCTGCACTTCAGAAGCAGGACATCGCGGCGACGCAGATCCAGATCAGCGTCGCCGCCGACGGTGGCAACAACAACAACGGCTCGGCGGTCTGGACCTACACGATCCCCGACCACGTCTTCGACTTCCTCGCGGCCGGCGAAACGCTGACGCTGACCTACATGGTCCGCGTCGACAACAATTTCTCGGTCAGCCCCGAGACCGCCTTCATCCCCATCACGATCACGATCACCGGCACCAACGACAAGCCGGTGATCACCACCAGCGTTCCGGTCATCATCTTTGAAGGCGGCACCAGCGTGCCGGGTGGCCCGCTCACCAGCGATGTGCCGACGACGGGCACGCTGAACTTCGACGACGTGGATCTCACCGACAAGCATACGGTGTCGGTGGCGCTGACCAGCGCGACCCTGCCTGATGGCACCGTTCCGCCGGGCCCGCTCGCGGCGTTCCAGAGCGCGATGTCGGTCGCGATCGCGGCGGGCGCCGACAGCACCGGAGACGGCACCGGCACCATCAACTGGTCGCTGGCCGATCTGCCGGTCTATCTCGCCGACTTCATCCCGAAGGGTGAGGTGCTGACGCTGGTCTACACCGTGACGCTGACGGATTCGCACGGCGCGACCTCACAGCAGACCATCACCGTCACGATCACCGGCACCGACGCGCCCGCGGTGGTGTGGATCGCGACCGACAAGGCCGGCGCTCCCTCCGGCGGCTTCTGGAAGGACGCGGCGAACTGGGCAACCGGTACGGTCCCGACCATCAATGACGACGTCATCGTCATCACCGATCAGCTGCACGGCCTGACGCCGTCCTATCCGGTGACGATCGACACCGCGGCCTACGCCAAGTCGCTGACGATGAACGATTTCGGTGGCCCGCCGCCGAAGGTGATCGTCCAGAGCTCGCTGACGATATCAGGCGCGCTCAACATGGGTGCCGATTCGATCCTCACGACCGCCGCGACCGGAACGATGTCGGTCGGCGGCAAGGCCGAGATTCTGGGCACGAGCGTGCTCACCAATGCCGGCTATCTGACGCTCGCGGGCGGCGGCGATTTCGCCAGCGGCACCAAGATCACCAATTCCGGCACGATCGAGCTGTCCGGCGGCACGCTGAAGACGCTCGCCACGATTCACAACGCCGGCGGCTTGCTGAGGGCCGATGCCGGCTCGACGCTGATCGTCGATACCGCGACGGTCGATGGTGGCACCGTCAGCATTTTGGGCACGCTGGAGCTCGACGGCACCAGCCTGATCGAGAACGGCACGCTGAACAATTCCGGCACCGTCAACGTCAAGGGCACGGTCGAGTTCGCCCACGAGACCGTGTCCAACACCGCGGCCGGTGTGATCGAGGTGCTGGCCAATGGCTGGCTGACGATCCATCAGGGCTCCAGCGTTATCAATGACGGTCAGATCACGGTCGATGCCAGCGGCAAGCTGATCGTCAACAATGCGACCATCGGCGGAGCTGGTGCGGTGATCGACACCGGCGGCGGTGATGACGAGGGAGGCCCCGTCCTCAACGTCGGCATTCGCGGCGCAGGCACGATTACCAACAACGGTGAGATCGATCTGACCGGCGATGCCGTCCTGAGCGGCGGCATTCTGAAAAACAATACCGTCTTCAAGGTGAGCGGTGCGCGCAATGCGCTCAGCGGTGAGACCGTCACCAATGCCGGCATCATCGAAGTGCTCGCCAACGGCGCGCTCGCGATCGAGCAGGGCTCGACCGTCGACAATTCGAGCGGCGACGTCATCGTCGACGGCAATGCGGTCCTGACGCTGGACAATGCCACGATCAGCGGCGGCGCCATCAAGGGTGCCGGCACGATCGACGTCACCGGTGCCAGCAAGATCGACAGCGCCGCCACGCTCAGCGTCAGTGCGGTGACGGTCGAGAGCGGCGTCACGCTGACGCTGGACAACGCGACCGTTGTGGGCACCGCGATCGTCAATCACGGCACTGTCAATGTCGATGCGAGCAAGACGCTGACGTTGAACGGTGCGAGCCTGGCCGGTGGCACGCTCACCATCGCCGGCACGCTGGAATCGACCGGCGCGAGCGCCATCGACAACGCCGACGTCGGCAACACCGGCACGATCTCGGTCACCAGCGGCGCCCTGACGATCGATCCCGGCATCCTTCACGCCATCACCAATCACGGTCTGATCGAGGCAGTGACCGGCGGCACGCTGAAGCTCACGGCCTCCACCATCGCCAACGCCGGCGGCATCATCTCGGTCGACGGCGCGTCAAAGCTCTATCTGACCGACGTCTCGATCAACGGCGGCAGCCTGACCAATGCCGGCAACCTGTACAGCGTCGCCGGCCTCAATACGATCACGGGCGGCGTCACCAACACCGGCACCATCGAAGTCCAGAGCGGTACGCTCAACCTGTCCGGCGGCATCACCGGCACGGGCACGCTGATCATCGACGATGACACGACGCTGGAGCTTGGTGGCGCGGACGCGCAGACCGTCACCTTCGCCGGTGGCACCAATACGCTCGAGCTCGACAAGACGAGCCATGCCTTTACCGGCACTATCGCCGGTCAGGCGACGACCGGCGGTACTTTCACGGTCACCGGCGATGCCGACATCAATTCGGGCAAGGGCGACGCGCTCGACTTCACCGCTTCGGGCGGGACGATCGGCCATCGCGGCAATATCGTACTGACCCCGAGCGGTACGCTGACCGGCGCGACCAACGGCATTGTCGTCACTCAGAACGGCATCGGCGACATCTCGCTGACGACATCAGGCGACATCACCGGCCAGACTGGCAACGGCATCGTGCTGCATGACGGTGCGAACGGCGCGGGCAATATCACGGCGACGATCGGCGGCGGCGTTTCCGGCGCGGTCGGTCTCGACATCGTCTCCCATGGCAACGGCGCAGTCACCGTCACCAACAACGGGCACATCACCGGCACGACCTCGTCCGGCATCAATGTCGACCAGGACGATGCGGGGGCGACCGGCTCGACGCACATCACCAATACCGGCTCCGTGGTCGGCGCCGATGGCGTCGCTGCGATCTCCATCCAGGAGAACGGTACCGGCACTGCGACTATCATCAACTCCGGCACCATCGGGCCAACCGATGCCGGCAGCGTGACCTCATCGACCTACGCGATCGTCGAGACTGGTGGCGAGATCACGATCAACAACGCCGGCCACATCAACGGCAACATCTCGGTCGCCACCGCCACGTTCAATAACAACGCAGGCGGCACCTGGACGGTCGCCGGCAGCGGCGTGTTCGGTGATGCGTCCTCGATCGTCAACCACGGCGACATCGATCTGCACGCGGCCTCCATTTCCGGGGCCGATCTGACCATCGAAAATTATGGCGACATCGACAGCTGGGGCACTGCGTCGATCACGGGCGACATCACCAACACCGGCACTGGCTCGATCGAGGTTCACACCGGGACGCTGACGCTGTTTGGCTCGCTGTCGGGCTCGGCCACGGGCGCGGTCGTCGTCGATGCCGGCGCGACGCTCGAGGTCAAGGGTGCGGTATCGCAAACGATCACGCTTGCCGGTGACGGCGCCGAGCTGGAGATCGATACGAAGGATTTCGGCGGCTCGATCGCGGAGCTGTCCGCGAACGACAAGATCGACCTGACGATGATCAAGTGGGGGCCTGGCACCAGCGCGGTTTATGTCCCGGATGCCGACCACCCCGCGAGCGGCGGCGTGCTGACGGTCACCGGCGACGATGGCAAGAGCATCAGCCTGACCCTGGTCGGAGACTATCGCGACGCGCACTTCGCGGGCAGTGATGAGGGTGGCCACACGCTGATCACGATCCATGCGGACGACGATGCGCCGGCATTCACCACCACGGACGTGGCGCAGCTGACCGCAAGCTTCTCCGAGCAGCCTGATACCACCGGTTCGTCCTCGACGATCGACCCGTCGCCGGCCGCGACCGGCTCGATCGACTTCAAGGACATCGACCTGACCGACCGGCCGACGGTGACGAAGGTCGACCAGGACGTGACCTGGCTCGACGGCGCCACCGACCTCACCGCGTCGCTCACGCCCGACGAGACCGCCGCGTTGAAGAACGCGCTGACGTATCAGCTGACCGGCAAGAACAACGGTACCGTCACCTGGCACTATTCGATCGCCGACAACGCGCTCGATTTCCTCGGCCAGGACCAGACGGCGAAGGTCGTGTCCACCATCACGCTCGATGATGGCCGGGGCGAGACCACCACGACCGACGTCACCATCACGATCACCGGCAAGAACGACGCGCCGACGCTCGACAGCGCGACGCTGGCCGCCGTCGCCGGCAACGACAGCGATCCGGCTGGCAGCAAGATCCGCGATCTCTTCACGAACAAGTTCCATGACGCCGACACTGGCGCGACCTTCAAGGCCATCGCGGTGACGTCGGACGCCGCGACCGCCGACCAGGGCGTCTGGCAGTACAAGGTTGGCGGCTGCTGGGTCGATGTCGACTCGGTCGGTGATGCGAATGCGCTCGTGCTGAGCTCCGCTACGCTGATCCGGTTCGTGCCTGCCGACGGATTCAGCGGCGAGCCTGGCGCGCTGGGCGTCCACGCTCTCGACGACACCTATACAGGCGCCATCACCACCGCTGGCTCGACGGCGACGATCGATCTCACGGCGACGGGCACCGGCGGCACCACGCCGATCTCGCACGACATCACCACCATCGGCACGAGCGTGACGCCTGCCATCGGCCCAGTCATCAACACCGAGAGCTTCCACGTCGAGCACATCCGCGAGAACAGCAACGATATCATCACCGATCTGGTGGTCACCGATACCGATTCTGGCGCGGCGACGGACATTTTCACCGTCACGGTGTCGACCTCGCATCCGGATACCAGCAGCGTCAGTGCATATCCGACGACGGGCTCGCTCGAGCAGATCAACACCGGCCTCGCAGAAAGTGCCGGCATCACCTACGACCCGACAGGCGCCAGCACCGAGCAGTATCCGCAGCCGCCCGCAACGGACAAGATCACGGTGACCGTTGCCGACTCGACCGGCCATTCCGACACCGTGAACTTCATCTTCGTCGAGGGCGCCAACAGCCAGGGCGTCCGCCTGGAGGGCACCGACGGCAAGGACGTGATCTTCGCCACCGAGTCGAGCGACACGCTCATCGGCGGCGGCGCCAAGGACCAGTTCGTGTTCGCGCCGACGTCGTCGCAGTCCACGGTCCAGCACAGCGTCGACGATTTCGAGATTGGCCTCGACAAGATCGACCTGCGGCAGTTCGGCAGCATCAGCTCGCTGGACGACGTCAATATCGCTCCGCAATCGGGCGGCGCCCAGATCACGCTGGACAACCACGAGACGATCCTGCTGAAGAACGTGATCGCGGCAAATCTGAAGGCCAGCGATTTCATCTTCCACATCACCTGATCGCCGCCGGGGCCTCCTGGCGGCCGGCTCGCAGCTTGACCGCGGCAAAAAATCCATAATCCTGAACCGCCGGGGAATAGCCAATTACGCGCCGCAGCTGCATGATCGGCGCCGGGCGCGATACAGGTCAGGAAGTCCGACTAAAATGAAACGTCTGAAGATCCTGCGGCGGTGGTTTGCGCGGAAGCTCGGCTTCGCGCGGCTGATGTGCCTTGCGCTGCTGGTCTTGTTCGCCGGCGCTCGTGTCTGGGATCCGCCGCCGATCCAGGAATTGCGGCTGCGCACCTTCGACATGTTCCAGCTGATCGATCCGCGCCACAAGGCGGCGCGGCCGGTCACCATCGTCGACATCGACGACAAGAGCCTCGCCAAGCTCGGCCAGTGGCCATGGCCGCGCACGCGGATCGCGGACCTGATCCAGAACCTCACCGGTAACGGCGCGGTGACGATCGGCTTCGACATGGTGTTCTCCGAAGCCGACCGGCTCAACCCGGATCTGGTCGCGAGCCAGATGCGCGATCTCGACGACGCCACCCGCGCCAGGCTGCGCGAACTGCCGACCAATGACCAGGTCCTCGCCGACGCGATCAAGCGCTCGCACGTGGTGCTGGGCGAAACCGGGCAGCCGGCGATCTCGTCCGAGATCGACAAGTCGCTGCCCTTCACCGGCGTCGCGACGGTCGGCGAAGCGGATGCCGAACGTTTCCTGTTCGAATTCCCCGGCCTCTTGCGCAACGTGCCTGTCATCGAGAAGGTCGCGGCCGGCCGCGGCCTGTTCTCGATCAAGACCGAGCGCGACGGCCTGATCCGCCGCGTGCCGTTGATCATGCGCGCCCAGGGCAACATCATGCCCTCGCTCAGCCTCGAGATTTTACGCGTCGTCACGGGAACGCCGACGCTGTTGGTCCGGACCGACAAGACCGGCATCAGGGCCGTGCGCCTCAAGGGCGTGGAGATTCCGACCGACAAGAACGGCCAGCTCTGGGTGCACTATGCCCGCCAGGATCCCTCGATCTACGTCTCCGCCGCTGATGTGCTCGACAACACCGTGCCGCCGAACAGGATCGCCGGCAAGCTGGTGCTGGTCGGCACCTCGGCGGTCGGGCTGAACGACATCAAGACCACGCCGGTGTCATCGACCATGCCGGGTGTCGAGATTCATGCCCAGGTGCTGGAGAGCGTGCTCAGCGGCGCGGTGATCTCCCAGCCGAACTATGCGCTCGGCGTCGAGCTGATCGCCGCGCTCGTGATCGGCCTGCTCGTCATCATCTTCACGCCGAATCTCGGACCGGTGCGCCTTGGGCTCGCGGGTGCCATGTTCGCCGCCATCCTGGTCGGCGTATCCTGGTTCTTCTATGCGCAGTATCGCTATCTCATCGACTTCACCTACCCATTGCTCTCGACCACCGCGATCTATCTGACACTGATCTTCGCGAGCTTCGTGCGCGAGCAGCGTCAGCGCGTGCAGATCCGCGGCATGTTCGCGCAATACATGTCGCCCGTCCTGGTCGAGCAGCTCGCGCAGTCGCCCGAAAAGCTGGTGCTCGGCGGCGAGGAGCGCGAGATGACGATCATGTTTTCCGATGTGCGCGGCTTCACCACGATCTCGGAGAGCTACAAGCAGGATCCGCAAGGCCTGATCGCGCTGATGAACCGCTTCCTGACGCCGTTGACAGACGTCATCATCGATCAGAAGGGCTATATCGACAAGTACATGGGCGACGCCATCATGGCGTTCTGGAACGCGCCGCTCGACGATGCCGAGCACGAGGTCAACGCCTGCGAGGCCGCGATCCAGATGCTGGAGCAGATCGACGCGGTCAACAAGGAGCGCGAGCAGGAGGCCGCCGATGGCGGTCATGTCTACATCCCGCTCAATGTCGGCATCGGCCTCAACACCGGCATCGGCGTCGTCGGCAACATGGGCTCCGATCTGAAGAAGAACTATTCGGTGCTCGGCGACAGCGTGAACCTCGCCTCGCGCCTGGAAGGCCAGTCGAAGGAATACGGCTTTCCCATCATCGTCGGCTCCAGGACCGCGCTCGCCGCCAAGGACAAGTTCGCGATCCTCGAGCTCGACTTCATCATGGTCAAGGGCAAGACCGAACCCGAGGTGATCTACGCCATCGCCGGCCGCGAGGACGTGATGCATTCGGGCGCCTTCCAGCGTCTGCGCAACGTCACCATCGAGATGCTCGGCTGCTACCGCGGCCGCGACTGGCAGGGCGCGCTGGATGCGATCGAGCGCGGCCGCCACAGCGAGGATGCCGACACGCTGGAAAAGCTGTTCAAGCTGTACGAGGCGCGCATCAAGGAATTCCAGATCAATCCGCCGGCGGAGGGATGGACCGGGGCGTATGCGCTGCTGACGAAGTAGGGGGTGCTTGAGGCCCCCGCTCGGGGCCTCACACTCGCTGTCGTCCCTGTGCACGCAGGGACCCATAACCACAGGGAGCGGTTATCGCGCGACTCGGTAACTCCGAGTCTTCGCCAAACCACTCCTGTGGTTATGGGTCCCGGGCTCGCGACTACGTCGCGCCCCGGGACGACAGCGATGTTTGACGCGGTAGCGTCCGTCTGCTCTTCGCCGCCAACATCAACTCCCGTAGGGTGGGCAAAGGCGCGCTAGCGCTGTGCCCACCATCTTACTCCGCGTATAGAGGTGGTGGGCACGCTTACGCTTTGCCCACCCTACGACACCGGCGTTTGCCGCCTTCACTCCGTCCCGATTGTCGTCAGATCCTGGAACCAGTGCTGCGCCTGCACGAACTGCTTGATCTTCGGCGACAGCGCGTGCGGGTTGGTGTCGTGGACGACCCAGACCAGCACGGCATCATCGACGATCAGCGCATGCGCCTGCGCGATCAGATCGTCCTGCTTGGCGGTGTCGAACGTCTGCTTGGCCTTGTTGATCAGCGCATCGACCTCAGGGTTCTTGTAGCCGCCCCAGTTGACGCCGACCGGCGCGATCTGATCGGAGGCGAAGAAGCGGACGATGGCGTAGAGCGGGTCGGAGGTGACATAGGCGATGTTGTTGGCGGTGATGCCGGCGTTCATCTCGTCGGCCGCGCCCTTGCGCCAATGCGTATATAATGTCTCGAGCTCGACCACCTTGAAGTCGATGTCGATGCCGATCTCCTTGAAGCTTTGCTGCAAAAATTCGTTCATCGGCAGCGACAGCATCTGGCCGGTGCCGCCCTGGGCGATGATGAAGGTGGCCTTCAGCGGTTTTGCCTTGGAGTAGCCTGCCTCTTCGACCAGTTTCTTGGCCGCAGCCAGATCATATTTCAGCTCAAAGCTCGGTTTGCCGAACCACGGGCTCGACGGGTCGACCTGGCCCTTGGCCGGTTTTGCGAGGCCATTCATCAGGCCGACGACTTCGTCACGATTGATCGCGAGGTTCAACGCCTTGCGCAGGCGGATGTCGGTCCAGGGCGAGCCCGGCAGCACGCTGAGGTGATAGTTCCAGACATGTGGCGTGACATTGTCGACGATCTTCATGCCGGCGGCTTTCAGCTGCGGCACGGCGTCCGGCGCCGGCGTCTCGATCAGGTCCACTTGCCCTGCGAGCAGCGCATTGGTGCGCGTCAGCGCTTCCGGCATCGGCACCAGCACGATCTTGTCGGCCTTTGGAATGCGCTTCTTGTTCCAGTAGTCCGGATTCTTCGTGAGCTCCGCAAGCTCGCGCGGCACGAGCTTGGTCAATTTGAACGGACCGGTGCCGGAGGGCTGGCTCGCGAACTTGTCCCAATCCTTGCCGAGCTTCTCGTACTGCGCCGGGCTCGAGACCAGGAACCACAGCATCTGGTAGGGAAAGAAGGAATCGACCGTCTTGGTCGTGATCTCCACCGTGAAATCGTCGATCTTGGCGTAGCTAGCGACCGAAGGCAGACGGGTCTTCACCTGCGCGCTCTGCCGCTTGTCGAATTGCGGCGCCTTGTCGTTGAGCACCTTGTCCAGATTCCAGATCACCGCATCGGCGTTGAACTCGCTGCCGTCGTGAAACTTCACGCCCTTGCGCAAAGCAAACCGCCATTTGGTCTTGTCGGCATCATCCACCTTCCATTCGGTGGCGAGCCCGGGCACCAGCTTGCCGGGGCGGTCGGCGACGTCCATCTCCCAGGCGACCAGCGGATCGTAGATGGTGTACGCCGTGAACTGATAGGCGCCGGCGCCGCGATCGGGCTGGCCCGTCGTCAGCGGGATGTCCGCCATCGAGATGCCGTAGCGCACCACCGTTTCGGCGCGTGCCGTGATCGCGGATAACGCCAGCGCAAGCACGGCGAGACAGGTCGATAGTCGGATACGCATGGCCCAAGGCTCCCAGGAGATTTCAGGGCCAAACTTGCAATCTTGATGCCAGAATAGGCAGGACGGTGCCTTTGCCGACACGTGATCACACAGACTTGTCGTCGCAGGGGCAATTTGCAGAAAAAGTTTCCCCATTGGCATAGCCATTGCATACGTTTGCATCAAAATTAGTCATTGAAAGCCGGAAGAGGACTGAGACGATGCTTATGAAGACAACCACCCGCGCGGCGCTGATTGCTGCGCTGGCTCTGACGACTGCGGCCGCGTGGCCGAGCGTGGCAAGCGCCGAAACCGTGCTGCGCATCGGCATGACCGCTGCCGATATTCCGCGCACATTGGGCCAGCCCGATCAGGGTTTTGAAGGCAACCGCTTCACCGGCCTCACCATGTACGACGCGCTCACCGGCTGGGACCTGTCCTCGGCCGACAAGGCGAGCGTGGTAATCCCGGGCCTTGCGACCGAGTGGAAGGTCGACGATGCCGACAAGACCAAGTGGATCTTCAAGCTCCGCCCCGGCGTCACCTTCCATGACGGCTCGCCGTTCAATGCCGATGCCGTGGTGTGGAACGTCGAGAAGGTGCTGAAGCAGGATGCACCGCAGTTCGACGCCAGCCAGGTCGGCGTCACCGCGTCGCGCATGCCGACGCTGGCCTCCGCGAAGAAGATCGACGACATGACGGTCGAGCTCACCACCAAGGAGCCCGACAGCTTCCTGCCGATCAACCTCACCAACCTGTTCATGGTGAGCCCGGCGAAGTGGCAGCATTTCTACGACAAGGCGGAAGGCGCTGACGCCAAGGCGAAGTCGCAGGCCGCGTGGACCGCGTTCGCCAAGGACGCCGCGGGCACCGGCCCGTGGAAGATGGCGAGCTTCACGCCGCGCGAGCGGCTCGAGCTCGTGAAGAATGCGGCCTATTGGGACAAGGCGCGGGTGCCCAAGGTCGACAAGATGGTGCTCTTGCCGATGCCGGAGGCGAACGCGCGCACCGCGGCGCTGCTCTCCGGGCAGGTCGATTGGGTCGAGGCGCCGGCGCCCGACGCGTTGCCCGAGCTCAAGCAGCGCGGTTTCAAGCTCTACGCCAACGAGCAGCCGCATGTCTGGCCGTGGCAGTTCTCGCGCGTCGAGGGCTCGCCCTGGAACGACATCCGGGTCCGCAAGGCCGCCAATCTCTGCGTCGATCGCGAGGGTCTCAAGGACGGCCTGCTCGCGGGCCTGATGGTGCCGGCGACCGGCACCTTCGAGCCCGGCCATCCCTGGCGCGGCAAGCCGACCTTCGAGATCAAGTATGACAAGGCGGCTGCGCAAAAGCTGATGCAGGAGGCCGGCTTCGGTCCGTCAAAGAAGCTGACGGTGAAGATCCAGACGTCTGCGTCGGGCTCGGGCCAGATGCAACCGCTGCCGATGAACGAATATCTCCAGCAGGCGCTCGCCGAATGCTATTTCGATGTGAAGCTCGACGTCATCGAGTGGAACACGCTGTTCACCAACTGGCGCCGCGGCGCCAAGGATCCCAGCGCCAACGGCTCGAACGCGACCAACGTCACCTATGCGGCGATGGACCCGTTCTTCGCGCTGGTGCGCTTCCTTCAATCGGGCATGGCGCCGCCGGTCTCGAACAATTGGGGCTTCATCCACGAGCCCAAGTTCGACGAGCTGGTGAAGAAGGCGCGCCAGACCTTCGACCCCGCCGCGCGCGACGCGGCGCTCGCCGAGCTGCACGCGGCCTCCGTCGACGATGCCGCCTTCCTCTACGTCGCCCACGACGTCGGCCCCCGTGCCATCAGCCCGAAGGTGACGGGCGTCGTGCAGCCGAAGAGCTGGTTCATCGACTTCTCGCTGGTGTCGATAACGCCGTGAGGCGAGCACGCTGGTAGGGCTCCCCTCCCCCTTGCGGGGAGGGGTTGGGGAAGGGGGTTCACACGGGCGGTCCCTGTGTGGCTACCCCTCTCCCTAACCCTCCCCCGCAAGGGGGGAGGGAACCCTCGCATCGCGCGTCCCTCACTCAAGCCCGCGCACCCAATCGTGCGACATCACGTTAGGTCAATCAGTGCTCGCCTATATCGCTCGCCGCATCGTCTATGTCATTCCGATCGTCATCAGCGTGGCGCTGGTGTGCTTTCTGCTCGTGCACATCACGCCGGGCGATCCGCTGGTGGCGGTGCTGCCGGCCGACGCCTCGCAGGAGCTCGCGGCGCAGCTGCGCGCCGCCTACGGCTTCGACCGCCCGCTGCCGGTGCAGTTCGGCTTGTGGCTCTTGCGTGCCCTTCATGGCGATCTCGGCAATTCCATCGCCACGGGGCGCCCGGTGCTCGCCGAGGTCATGCGCGCGGTCAGCAACACCGTCACGCTCGCGATTGCGGCAGCCATCATCGGCTTCACGATGGGCATCCTGCTCGGCCTGATCGCCGGCTATTTCCGCGAGACCTGGATCGACAAGGTCGCGACCTCCTTCGCCATCGCCGGCGTCTCGGTGCCGCATTACTGGCTCGGCATGGTGCTCGTCATCATCTTCTCGGTGCAGCTGAACTGGCTGCCCGCGGTCGGCGCCGGGCCGAACGGCTCCAACTCCTGGGCCTGGGACTGGGCGCATCTGAAATACCTGGTGCTGCCGGCGATCACGACCTCGGTGATCCCGATGGGCATCGTCACCCGCACCGTGCGGGCGCTCACCGGCGACATCCTCTCGCAGGATTTCGTCGAGGCGCTGCGCGCAAAAGGCCTGCACGAAACCGGCGTGTTCCGCCACGTCATCAAGAATGCCGCGCCCACCGCGCTCGCGGTGATGGGGCTTCAGCTCGGCTACATGCTTGGCGGCTCGATCCTGATCGAGACCGTGTTCTCCTGGCCGGGCTCGGGCTTCCTGCTCAACTCGGCGATCTTCCAGCGCGACCTGCCGCTGCTGCAGGGCACGATCCTGATCCTGGCGCTGTTCTTCGTCTTCCTCAATCTGCTGGTCGACATCGCGCAAGCCGCGATCGATCCGCGCATCAAGCGGGGCTAGCCGATGAGCGAGCTTCCGTTTTCGGCCACCGCCGATGCCGCGCTGCAGGCCGCGCCTGCCACCAAGGCGCGCGGCTATTGGGCGACCGTCGGCCGCCGCATCGCCCGCGACAAGGTCAGCATGGCCTGCGCGCTGGTGCTGCTGCTGATCTTCCTCTCCGCGGTGCTCGCGCCGTGGCTCGGACTTGAAGATCCCTACAAGGGCTCGATGATCCGCCGCCTCCGCCACATCGGCACAGCAGGCTACCCCCTCGGCACCGACGAGCTCGGCCGCGACATGCTGGCGCGGCTGATCTACGGCGGGCGGTTGTCGCTGGTCATCGGCATCCTGCCCGTGATCCTCGCCTTCTGCATCGGCACGTCGCTCGGCCTCGTCGCCGGCTATGTCGGCGGAAAGCTCAACACCGCGATCATGCGCACGATCGACGTGTTCTTCGCCTTTCCCTCCGTGCTGCTCGCCATCGCGATCTCCGGCGCGCTCGGGGCCGGCATCCTCAACTCCATCGTGTCGCTGACCGTCGTGTTCGTGCCGCAGATCACCCGCGTTGCCGAAAGCGTCACCACCGGCGTGCGCAACATGGACTTCGTCGAAGCGGCGCGCGCCTCCGGCGCAGGACCCTTCACCATCATGCGCGTGCATATCCTCGGCAACGTCTTGGGCGCGATCTTCGTCTATGCCACCAGTCTGATCTCGGTCTCGATGATTTTGGCCGCAGGTCTCTCCTTCCTCGGCCTCGGCACAAAACCGCCGGAGCCGGAATGGGGCCTGATGCTGAACACGCTCCGCACCGCGATCTACGTCAATCCCTGGGTTGCCGCGCTGCCGGGCGCGATGATCTTCGCGGTCTCGATCTGCTTCAACCTGCTCTCGGACGGCCTGCGCAGCGCCATGGACATCAGGAACTAGGCCATGAGCGAGAGCAACACATCCGTTGAAATGCTGGAGCCGGTCGAGGACGTTGGCGGCGTCGCGCAGCCGCTGCTCCAGGTCAACGGCCTGACCAAGCATTTTCCGGTTCGTGGCGGATTGTTCGCCGCGAAGCGCACCGTGCGCGCGGTGGACAACGTCTCCTTCTCGGTCGCGAAGGGTGAGACTGTCGGCATCGTCGGCGAATCCGGCTGCGGCAAGTCGACCACTGCGCGGCTGCTGATGCATCTGATGCCGCGCGATACCGGGGACATCATCTATGACGGCATGACCGTCGGCCAGGCGCTGTCGTTGCGCGAGCTGCGCCGCGGCATGCAGATGGTGTTCCAGGATTCCTATGCCTCGCTCAATCCGCGCCTGACGATCGAGGAATCGATCGCGTTCGGCCCGAAAGTGCACGGCATGGCCGATGGCACGGCGCGGGCGCTGGCGCGCGAGCTGCTCGGCAAGGTGGGCCTGCGGCCGGAAAACTTCGCCAACCGCTATCCGCACGAGATCTCCGGCGGCCAGCGCCAGCGCGTCAACATCGCGCGTGCGCTGGCGCTGTCGCCGCGACTGGTGATTTTGGACGAAGCCGTCTCGGCGCTCGACAAGTCCGTCGAGGCACAAGTGCTCAATTTGCTCGCCGACCTCAAGCGCGAGTTCGGGCTGACCTATCTCTTCATCAGCCACGACCTCAACGTGGTGCGCTACATCTCGGACCGCGTGCTGGTGATGTATCTCGGCGAGGTCGTCGAGCTCGGCCCGGTCGACCAGGTCTGGGATAACCCTGCGCATCCCTACACGCGCGCACTCCTTGCTGCGATGCCGTCGTCGGATCCGGATCGTCGCACCGAAAAACCGCCGATCACCGGCGATCCGCCCAATCCGATCGATCCGCCCCCGGGTTGCCGCTTCCACACCCGCTGCGCGTTTGCGGAGCCGCTCTGCGCAAATGCAGCACCAAAGCTCACCGCGCTCGATAGAATGGGCCACGAGGCCGCGTGCTACATGGCGATTCCGGGTTCAGGCCATAGCCGCGCGCCCGCAGAGGAAACAGCATGACAAGACCGACACCCAAAGAGATCAAGCCGATCGCGCAGATCGCCGGCGTCCCTGTTGATGACGAGATCGCGACGCGCATCTCCAATTCCATCGGGCCGGCCTTCGAAGGCTTTGCGGCCATCGCCGGCACGCTGCCGTTCGATCTCGAGCCCGCGCTCTATCCAATCGCGCAGACGCAGAAGGTGTCGAAATGAGCCGTGAGCCTGCATTGATGACGCTCACCGAGGTCGCGCGTGCGATTGCGATGAAGCAGGCGTCCTCGCATGAGGTAACGCGCGCGCTACTGCACCGCATCGCGCAGTGGCAGCCGCATCTCAACGCCTTCATGTCGGTTGAAGCCGAGCCCGCGTTGAAGGCTGCCGAGGCCGCGGATGCCGAGCTCGCCAAGGGCAATGTCCGCGGTCCGCTGCACGGCGTGCCGCTCGCGCACAAGGACATGTATTACGACGCGGGCCACGTCTCGACCTGCGGCTCGCTGATCCGCCGCGATTTCGTGCCGACCGTCACGTCCACTGCCTTGCAGCGGCTGAAGGATGCCGGCCAGGTCCGCCTCGGTACGCTGCATCTGGCCGAATTCGCCTATGGCCCGACCGGCCACAACGCCCATTACGGCCCGGTGCGCAATCCCTGGAACGTCGCGCACATCACCGGCGGCTCGTCCTCCGGCTCCGGCTCGTCGGTCGCGGCGCGCCTGACGTTCGCGGCGCTCGGCTCCGACACCGGTGGTTCGATCCGCATGCCCGCGCATTTCTGCGGCGTCACCGGGCTGAAGACCACCGTCGGCCGCGTCAGCCGCGCCGGCGCGATGCCGCTGTCGCAATCGCTCGACACCGTCGGCCCGCTCGCCCGCACAGCGGAAGATTGTGCGCTGCTGCTGGCGCTGATGGCCGGTCCCGATCCCGCGGATTCGACCTGCAGCCAAGAGCCGCTGTCCGACTATGTCGGTGCGACCAAGGGCTCGCTGAAGGGCCTCAAGATCGGCGTGCCAGCGTCCTTCTATGTCGACGATCTCGACGGCGAGGTCGCGCGCGTGCTGGACGAGACCATCGCGGTGCTCAAGCGCGAGGGCGCCGATATCGTCACGGTCGAGCTGCCCGACCAGCGGCAATTGTCTGCGGCAAGCCAGCTCGTGCTCGCGGCGGAAGCCGCCGCCTTCCACAAGCGCTGGATGATCGAGCGTCCGCAGGACTATGGCCCGCAGGTCCTGATGCGGCTTCAGAACGGTCTTGCCGTTCCCGCAATCACCTATCTCGAAGCCATGCGTTGGCGCGGCCCCGCACTCGCCGCGCACAATGCAGCCACGGCTGGAGTTGACGCGATCATCGCGCCGGCATCGCCGGTGCCGGCACCGACGATCGAGGAGAGCGATGTCGGCGGCGGCCCGAACGCGCCGGCCATGGTGCAGCGGCTGACGCTGTTCACCCGCCCGGTGAATTTTCTCGGCCTGCCGTCGCTCACCATTCCCTCCGGCTTCACCAAAAGCGGCCTGCCGGTTGGCATGCAGCTGATCGGCCGCTCCTTCGATGAAGCGACCCTGCTCACCATCGGCGCCGCCTTCCAGCGCGTCACCGACTATCACGATAGGTTGCCGAAACTGCCGTCATGACAAAGCTCGTCGAGATCTCAGGCCTCAACATCCGCTTCACCGGGGAGCGCACGGTCTATGCCGTGAACGATCTCAGCCTCTCGCTCGGTGACGGCGAGGTGCTGGGCCTGCTCGGCGAGTCCGGTTCCGGCAAGAGCGTGACCCTGCGTGCGCTGATGCGGCTGCTGCCGAAGAAGCGCACGCAGATTTCGGGCAAGGTCAACGTGATGGGCCGCGACGTGCTCGCCATGAACGACGAGGAGCTGTCGTCGTTCCGCGGCCAGACCGTGTCGATGATCTTTCAGGAGCCCGCGCTCGCGCTCGATCCGGTCTACACCATCGGCGCGCAGATCGCCGAAAGCGTCGTGCGTCACGAAGGCAAGAGCTATGCGGAGGGCAGGGCGCGAGCACTCGAAATGCTCGAGGTCGTGCGCATTCCCTCGGCCAGGCGACGGCTGGATGCCTATCCGCACGAAATGTCCGGCGGCATGCGCCAGCGCGCGATGATTGCCCTGGCGCTCGCCTGCCGCCCGAAGATCTTGCTCGCGGATGAGCCGACCACCGCGCTCGATGCCACCGTGCAGATCCAGATCCTGCTGTTGCTGCGTGAGCTTCAGCGCGAATTCGGCATGTCCGTCATCTTCGTCACCCATGACATTGGTGTTGCGATCGAGATCTGCGACCGCGTCGCGGTGATGTATGCCGGCCAGATCGTTGAGCAGGGCACGCTCCGCGACATCGTCCGCACGCCGGTGCACCCCTACGCCAAGGGCCTGCTCGCCTCCACCATCCACGGCGCCAAGCGCGGCGCCCGGCTGGAGACCATCCCCGGCACCCCGCCCTCGCTGGCCGAAAAGCCGAACAACTGCTCCTTCGCCCCCCGTTGCGCGGTCGCCCAGTCGCGGTGTCTGGAGCAATTGCCTGCGAATGTGGAGGTCGGACCGGGCCGGGCGGCGAGGTGCGTGTTGGCGGAGCCGGTGGGAGCGACGTAACCGGTGGGCTCCCTCGCCCCGCTCTTGCGGGGAGAGGGCTGGGGTGAGGGGCCTCTTTCCGCGGATGAGATTGTCGAGGGACCTGTACCCCCTCACCCGGATCGCAAGGGCGATCCGACCTCTCCCCGCAGGCGGGGAGAGGTGAAGAGCCCCGCGCACTTCTTCAGAATCCCTCTACGACAACACCGACTTGTCACAGTTCACCTCGCACCACCGGCCAACTGCACGCCTACTGTGCATGGGGTTGTTTTCGACATTTTTATCCGAACCGACCATTCAGACCCCATTCATCCCGGTTCCGGTTCCATGCCCCCGTTCATGGAGAGGGACTTCAACTTATGTACATTTCTGGCCAAGGCCTCATCGTCATCCTGTTCGTCGGCCTCGTCGCCGGCTGGCTCGCCGGCAAGGTGGTGCGCGGCAGCGGGTTCGGCATCATTGGCGACATCGTGATCGGCATCGCCGGCGCGTTTGTCGCAAGCTTCCTGTTCCCGAAGCTCGGCATCCATCTCGGCACCGGCCTCGTGTCCGAGATCATCTATTCCGCCATCGGCGCCATCATCCTGCTCCTGGTGGTGCGGCTGGTGCGCGGCGGCGGCCGGCTCTAGCGTCACATTGGCTCGGTGAGCCAGAACTTTCGCCTCTCCCCCGCTGGGGAGAGGCCGCGATGTCTGCTATAAAAAGCCGCAAAGACTGTGAAATACCGGACTTGCGTGCGAGGCCGTCAGGGGTAGAGGTGGCCTATCAGGGACCTGGATTAATTCGACCGCGTTCGTCGCGGGGGAATACGATGTTAATCCAGGTCGCGTACCCCTGAACGACCTAGGAAATCAGGGGCGTTGCCCCTTACCCGAAAGAGATCAGACTGATGGCAGCCGTACCCGGCGTCCGCCGTTCAGAGCTCGGTGACGCCTTGCGTGCTTGTCGCACGGCGTTCGTCGGCGTCGGCTTGATGAGCTGCATGATCAACCTGCTCTATCTGACTGGGTCGATCTTCATGCTGGAGGTCTACGACCGGGTTCTGCCGAGCCGCAGCGTTCCGACTCTCGTCGGCCTGATCATCATCGCCAGCTTCCTCTATATGGCGCAGGGCATGCTCGACATGATCCGAAACCGGATCCTGGGGCGGATCGGCACGGCGCTTGATGAAGCCCTCAACAAGCGCGTGTTCGACACCGTCGTGCGCCTGCCGCTCCTGGTCGGCAGCCGCAACGAGGGCCTGCAGCCGCTGCGCGACCTCGACAATGTCCGCTCGTTCCTCGGCGGCATGGGCCCGAGCGCGTTCTTCGACCTGCCCTGGCTGCCGCTCTATCTCGCCATCTGCTTCGCCTTCCACGTCATGATCGGCCTCACCGCTCTGGTCGGCGCCATCATCCTGGTCGGGCTGACGCTGGTCACCGAATTCATGTCCCGCCAGCCGGCGAAGGACGCGATGGGCCTCGCCGCCCAGCGCAACGATCTCGCCGCCTCCAGCCGGCGCAACGCCGAAGTCATGGTCTCGATGGGCATGACCGGCCGGATGAACCAGCGCTGGAGCGAAGCCAACGAAAAATACCTCGACGGCAATCAGCGTGCGAGCGACGTCGCCGGCGGCCTCGGTGCGGTCGCAAAAGTGCTGCGCATGATGCTGCAATCGGCCGTGCTCGCAGTCGGCGCCTATCTCGTCATCCACCAGGAAGCGACCGCAGGCATCATCATTGCCGGCTCGATCCTCTCCGCCCGCGCGCTCGCGCCGGTCGATCTCGCCATCGCGCACTGGAAATCCTTTGTCGCGGCACGTCAGAGCTGGCAGCGCCTCACGCGCCTGCTGGAGCAGATGCCGCCGCAGACGATGCCGACCCAGTTGCAGGCGCCCACCAGTCGTCTGTCGGTCGAAGGCATCGCCATGGTGCCGCCGGGCGATCAGCGCCTCATCGTGCAGGACGTCAGCTTCGCGCTCACCGCCGGCAATGGCCTCGGCGTGATCGGGCCGAGCGGCTCCGGTAAATCGTCGCTGATCCGCGCGCTTGTCGGCGTCTGGCATCCGGTCCGTGGCAAGGTGCGGCTCGACGGCGCGGCGCTCGACCAGTGGGCCTCCGACATGCTCGGCCGCCACATCGGCTATCTGCCGCAGGACGTCGAATTGTTCGGCGGCACCATCGCGCAGAACATCAGCCGTTTCGATCCCGAGGCCACCTCTGACGGCATCATTTCCGCGGCGAAGGAAGCCGGCGTGCACGAGATGATCATCAAGATGCGCGAGGGCTACAACACGCAGGTCGGCGAGCAGGGCACCGCGCTCTCCGCGGGCCAGGCGCAGCGCGTGGCGCTGGCGCGCGCGCTCTACGGCAGCCCGTTCCTGATCGTGCTCGACGAGCCAAATTCCAATCTCGACACCGAAGGCGACGAGGCGCTGACCCGCGCGATCCGCAGCGCGCGCGAGCGCGGCGCCATCGTCATCGTGGTGGCGCATCGCCCGATCGGCGTCGAGGCGGTCGACCAGATCCTGGTGCTGCGCGACGGCCGTATGCAGGCGTTCGGGCCGAAGGAGCAGGTGCTTGCCCAGGTGCTCCAGCCGCGCGTGACGCCGCCGGCACCGATCAAGATCGTCAGCGAAGGCGGAGTGCCCAAGTCATGAGCACGATGGCTATCGGCGGCAGGAAGCCCGCCGCGAAGAGGACCGTGCGGGATTCCATCAGGTTTCATCTGATGCTCGGGCTGGCCATCGTGCTGGCCCTCGTCATCGGTCTCGGCGGCTGGGCGTCGACGGTGCTGATCTCGGGAGCCCTGATCGCGCCGGGCCAGGTCGTGGTCGAATCCAACGTCAAGAAGGTACAGCATCCGACCGGCGGCGTGGTCGGCGAGCTGCGTGCCCGCGACGGCGACGTGGTCAAGGCCGGCGATATCGTGGTGCGGCTCGACGACACGGTCACCAAGGCGAACCTCGCCATCGTCACCAAGAATCTCGACGCCGCGCTGGCGCGCACGGCGCGGCTCCAGGCCGAGCAGCGCGGTGTCGACAAGATCGAGTTTCCGCAATCGCTCCTCGATCGCGGCAACGATCCCGACGTCAAGAACCTGCTCTCCGCCGAAACCAAGTTGTTCGACGTCCGCGTCAATGGCCGCGCCGGGCAGAAGGCGCAGCTCCGCGAGCGTGTCCAGCAGCTCAACGAGGAGATCGAAGGACTCTCCGCGCAGGAAAAGGCCAAGGACAGGGAGATCGTCCTGGTGCAGCAGGAGCTGGTCGGTGTCCGCGATCTCTACGAGAAGCACCTGGTGCAGATCTCGCGCCTGACCACGCTGGAACGCGACAGCGCCCGCCTCAACGGCGAGCGCGCGCAATACATCGCCTCGCGCGCGCAGGCCAAGGGCAAGATCACCGAGACCGAGCTCCAGATCATCCAGGTCGACAAGGACATGGTGAGCGAGGTCTCCAAGGATCTGCGCGAGACCAACGACAAGATCGGTGAAATGATCGAGCGCAAGGTCGCCGCCGAAGACCAGCTCCGCCGCGTCGATATCCGTGCGCCGCAGGACGGCATGGTGCTGCAATCGACGGTGCATACCGTCGGCGGCGTCGTCACCGCCGGCGATGCGCTCATGCTGATCGTGCCGCAGGCGGACGATCTCCAGGTCGAGGCCAAGGTCAATCCTGTCGATATCGACAAGCTCCAGATCGGCCAGAAGACGCTGCTGCGCCTGTCCGCGTTCAACCAGCGCACCACGCCCGAGCTCAACGGCGTCGTCAGCCGCGTTTCGCCCGACGTCACCACCGACCAGCGCACCGGCCAGAGCTACTACACCATCCGCGTGTCGATGTCCCCGGAAGAGGTCGCCAAGCTCGGCGACTCCAAGCTGATCCCCGGCATGCCGGCGGAAGCCTTCGTCCAGACCGGCGACCGCACCATGCTGTCCTATCTGATGAAGCCGCTGCACGACCAGCTGATGCGGGCCTTCCGCGAGAAGTGACGCGCGAAAGCGCGTCGTCCCGGAGCGCGCTTAGCGCGCATCCGGGATCTCGGGCGACATACGCGATCTCGTAGGGTGGGCAAAGGCGCAACGCGCCGTGCCCACCGCTCTTCGTGCGATGATCAAGATGGTGGGCACGCTCCGCTTTGCCCACCCTACAGCACCTTCTTCTTTGCTATAGTTCGACTCAAGCCCAGCAACCCGGCGGTCGAACAATGCAGTCCCCACCCTCCATCGCCACCAAATCCTTCACCGACGCCGTCCTCGCCGTCGCCCGCCTCGAGGAAATCTACGAGCGCAACACGAAATTCCTGCGCGACCGGTTCGAGGCCTATGTCAACGGCGAGGCGATCACGACGCGGGTGCGGGCCTATTATCCCTTCGTCCGCGTCACCACCGCGACGTATGCGCGGCTGGACTCGCGTCTGGCCTACGGCTTCGTCGCCGGCCCCGGCGTGCACGAGACCAGCGTCACGCGGCCGGATCTGTTCCGCGCCTATCTCACCGAGCAGATCGGATTGTTGATCCAGAACCACGGCGTTCCCGTCGAGATCGGCGAATCCGCCGAGTCGATCCCGATCCACTTCGCCTATCGCCGCGACATCAACATCGAAGCCGCCATCACCACCAGCGAGAATTCCCTTGTGACGCGATCGCTGCGCGATGCGTTCGACGTGCCCGACCTCGCCACCATGGACGATTCGATCGCCGACGGCACCTTCGAACTCCAGCCAGGCGCGCCCGAGCCGTTGTCATTGTTTCGCGCCGCCCGTGTCGATTATTCGTTGCGGCGGCTCTATCACTACACCGGCACCGATCCGGAGCATTTCCAGAATTTCGTGATCTTCACCAACTACCAGTTCTATGTCGATGCCTTCGCGCAGCTCTGCCAGCAGCGGCTGCAGTCCGGCGAAGCCGGCCTCGAAGCCTTCGTCGCGCCCGGCAATGTGATCACGGGCAGCGGCGGCGCAACCAGCGGGGTGGCGCCTGCCCGCGCGCCGCAGATGCCGGCTTTCCATCTGGTCGCGCCTGGCTATCGCGGCATCACCCTGATCAACATCGGCACCGGCCCGTCGAACGCGCGCAACGTCACGGATCACGTCGCAGTGCTGCGCCCACATGCCTGGCTGATGCTCGGCCATTGCGCAGGCCTGCGCAACACGCAGCGGCTCGGCGACTACGTGCTTGCCCACGGCTATGTACGCGAGGACCACGTGCTCGACCGCGAGCTGCCGCTCTGGGTGCCGATCCCGGCACTGGCCGAGATGCAGGTCGCGCTCGAACAGGCGGTCGAGGACGTCACCGGCCTCGAAGGTTTCGAGCTGAAGCGCCTGATGCGCACGGGCACCGTCGCGAGTGTCGACAACCGCAACTGGGAGATCTCGGGGCCCGAGGTGATCCGCCGCATGTCGCAGTCGCGCGCGGTCGCGCTCGACATGGAATCGGCCGCGATCGCCGCCAACGGCTACCGCTTCCGCGTTCCCTACGGCACGCTGCTGTGCGTCTCCGACAAGCCGCTGCATGGCGAGATCAAGCTCGCGGGCATGGCCAGCGAATTCTACCGCCGCCGCGTCGGCCAGCATCTCGAGATCGGCCTGAAGGCGCTGGAGCGGCTCAAGCAGCAGGAATCGGAACGGCTGCATTCGCGAAAGCTGCGAAGCTTCGCCGAGGTCGCGTTCCAGTAAAGGACAACGTGACTGTCGTACGAACGCTGACGTCTCTGTGAGCACAGTGTCCCGGAATATCGCGGCCGACGCAGGGTTATCACGTCGTCCGGGGCCGCTTGAACAGGACAGGAGGCAGACATGATCATAGCGATGATCAGGCTCGTCACGCTCGGTACATTTGCGGCAGTACTGTTGAGCTCGCCGGCCTTTGCCGCCGGCGGCGGCGGTGGTGGCGGCGGGGGCGGCATCAGCTCCACCGATCCCTATGCCGGAGCCTATGCGGATCCGAGGCCGCAGCCGCAGCCAGTCTACCCGAAACGCTGGGGCACCAAGGCGACACACAAAGGCAGGAAGCCGAACAACCAGTCCAGTATCGGCGATCCCGCTTTCGCGGCCGGCTACCGCGTGGCTTATGACACCATCTACGAGCGCAACGACTATGCGACCGCGATCGCGGAATTAAAATCGCTCGGCCATGACGACCATCCGAACGTCGCCAACCTCATCGGCTATTCCTACCGCAAGCTCGGCGACTACGAGCAGTCGCAGGTCTGGTACGAGCGCGCGTTGAAGGCAGATCCGAACCACGTATTGACGTGGCAGTATTACGGGTTGTGGCAGCTCGAGCGGGGTAACCGCGAGCAGGCGCTCTATCATCTCAGCCGGATCGCTGCGATCTGCGGGACGGATTGTGAGGAGTATCGATCGCTGGCCGCGGCACTCGACAAGCCGACCGGCACGGCGCTCGCCTACTGACGCTGGAGCCGGGCCGACCGACGGAAGCTCGCTGTTGATGAACATCGCATGACAGCGATGCCTCCTGGCGCGGATGGTGACAAAGCGCCAGATTTTCAGCATTGTCCCGTTCGGGGGCGCGAACGGGACAATTGAATGCCGCTGTCGCGCGACAGGATCATCGGCCACGACCTCGAACGGTTGGCCTTTCGCTTCACGATGATGCGTGAGGATGAGGTCGTGCATTGCCAGATCAGCGATGCCGCGATGGACGAGCTCGCGGGCATGCAGGGCACCGAGAGCAGCGCGCGCCAGGCGCAGTTCCTATCCCTGCGTGAGACCATCGAGCGGCTCGCGTCGGATATCTATGACGAAGCGCCGCGGGTCCAGGGATATGTGGTGCGGATCTTCATGCGGCATCTGGCAAGATAGCAGGGCATCCGCGCAACTCGCCACGGCTGCGAAAGGATTCATTAAGGGCAGCCTGTAGTTGCAATGGATGGCGGTGACCCGGCGTGAGATGATCTCTCGCGGTAACCCACACCAAAACTCTCACATGACCAGAAGATCAATCCTGCTGCTCGTCGTCGTCGCCCTGCTGGCCGGAAACCTGGCATATGCGAGCCTCTCCGGGCCGAGCGCGTTTGCGCGCGATTTCGATCAGAACATCGCGCGCTTCCCTTTGGCCGCGTCGATTGCCCGCAGCGATCCCGCGCTCAGGGCGGTCTTCCTTCGGGAGACCGAAGAGGCCTTCAACGAGGGCGGATGGTCCGCCGCCAATGGTGCACTCAACATGATCCTGGCGAGCGAGATGGAAGTCTATGCCGACGACGAGCACATCAATGCCCTGGACCGGGCGGAACTGGCGACCCTCCTGAAGCTCGCGAGCAACCCGTTGGCTTGCAAGTCCTATCTGTTGGCCGGTTCCCAGCGCGGTGAGTTTACGGACGCAGCGCAAGAGGTTGCGGATCTTGGTGCGGCACATGGGGCGGCGATCGCAAACGGCTTCGAACGCAGGATGAAGGGTGTTGCCCGGACGCAGGCGAGCGACGCTGAAATCGCAGCGGTCGAAACGCAATTGCGTCTGGGGCCATTCGCGGAGCTCACCCGGCAGGAGCTTGGCGCCCAGTCGAGATACCTCGGCGGCAACGCCGCTCTGATGTGCAGCGCGGCGACCAAGAAGCAGCTCAATCTGCTTTCAATGGACAGTGCCGACTCGGCCTCCGCCTCGCGCAAGCGGAGAGCCGGGAATTACAACATCGATGTCGTCGAGGTTCGCGCGAAGCTATGCCGCGAGCCCGGCAACGGCTTGTCCTGCTCTTAGGCCGGCGCGGCGCCGGGCCGTGGGCCGCGTTACGGCTTGGCGCTTTCGGCGAAATACTTGCGGAAGAACGCAACGACATCTGTGTGAAGCCGTCGGTGGAAATCGACGCGATCGAAATCCGGCGCATCGGTGCAGACGGCGGGCGCCTCCCGGGCGTCCTTTGGGGTGCAGGTCGCGAGGAAGGAAAAATGCCGGGCATTGTCCACGAAATGGTAGTCCGGCTTGATCGGAAGCCTTTGATTGATCGCTGCCGCACAGCATCCGGATAGACCATCGGCATTCTGCGCGGGGTCAGAACTCCACAATTGAACCGGCACTGTTATCGCTTTCAGATTCTCCTCCGGGAAGACGAACACCGGATAGGGATCGATGATGACTGCGGCCTTGACGCGCCTATCATGGGTCGTCGGCTGATCAGGAAGCTCGCCGCTTTCGAGCTGCTTGCACGCCTTCAGGCTGGAGGTCTCGCAATTTGGCAATCCCTTGCGCAGATCGGGATTGCCGCCGATGACGACGAGGCCGGTGTAACCGCCAAACGAAAACCCGTAGAGCCCGATGCGCTGAGGATCGATGCGGGATGCGTCCGGCCACCCGTCCAGCATATAGTCGATGAGCCGGCTCATATCCGTGGGGCGCTCGACGAGAACCGAAAGACTGTCGGTGCGGCTGGTGTCACGCATGGTGTCGCCGGGATGATCGAGCGCCGCCACGACGAACCCGGCATCGGCCAAAGCCGCGGCGGTGTCATGGTGACCGCCGAACCATCCTCGGCGGCCGTGCGACATCACGATGAGTGGAAGCTTTTCTCCGGTGACCGGACATGCGGGCACGGCGAAGAAGGTGGCGCCACGCGCATCCATCTCGCGAGGTGGCTCTGCACACGGAGTCCAGACCAGCAATCGGATTGCCGGTCCCGCCGGACCGGCAGGAATGTCGAAGTTTCTGACCCCGGCGGCTTGCGCCGTCGTTATCCCAAGGACGAGCAGGGCAGCGAAGACGAACGCAGGAAGTTGCATCATTGCTCCTATCGCGCCTGGGCGGTGACGCGCTCGCTCATGCGCCGGCACGACGGTCAGTCCGGCAAGAGATGGGGAGCGCGTGCGGTTCCCATGTGAGGGCGTTCACCCCTCCAGCTTCCGCAGCAACAGCTTCAGCGCGGTGGCAGCAAACACCTGCATGTTCGCAAACCGGTCGTTGTTGCCCGTCTCCAGCGTGATCACCTCCGCCGCAGGGCCAGCGACGGCCATGCAACTGTGCCCGGCGGCGTCGCCGTAGCGGTTGCCGGTGGGGCCGGCGGCGCCGGTTTCGGACAGGCCCCAGTCGCAGCTGAAGCGGCTGCGCATCTGTTCGGCGAGGAGCCTCGCATATGGCTCCGACGAGGAACGAAAGCCCTTCATTCCTTCGTCCGAAATATCCATCAGCTCACGCCTGGCATCGCGGGTGTAGACCACGGCGCCGCCGAGGAAATAGGCGGAGGCGCCGGGCACCGCGAGCAGGCTGGCCGAGATCAGGCCGCCGGTCGAGGATTCAGCCACTGCAATGGTCTGTTTGCGCGCGATTAGTCGGGCCGCAACCTGTTCCGCAATGCCGACGAGCTCTTTCATCCCTTTAACCTCTCAGTCCTCGCAACGGAGCTGTGCCTTCCTAGCATATGACAGCGGCCTTGGCCGAGTTGCGGGCGACGGGCAGGCCTGCTTGAATGGTGGGCAAGACAAAACGTGACGAGGAAACGTGAAGGAGACGTGATGGCGTCCCTGATCGCCGGCGGGGTGGATTGCGACGTGCATCCGGCCGTGCCGCATCTGACCAGCCTGCTGCCGTACCTGAATGACTATTGGCGCGATCAGGTGACGACGCGCGGCATGGTCGACCTTGTCTCGCAATCCTATCCGCAGAACTCGCCGATCGTTGCGCGTCCCGATTGGCGGCCGGAAACCGGCAAGCCCGGCGCAAGCCTGGAGGACATGCAGCGCCATCTGCTCGAACCCTTCCAGCTTAAGCACGCCATCTGCAATCCACTCTACGGCGTGCAGATGGTGTTTTCGGAAGATTTGCAGGCCGCCTTCTGCCGCGCGTTGAACGAGTGGCTGGTGAAGGAATGGCTCGATCGCGATTCACGGCTGCGTGGTTCGATCGTGATCCCCACGCAAAGTGTCGAGAAAGCCGTCGCCGAGATCGAGCGCTGCGCACAGGACCGCCGCTTCGTGCAGGTGCTGATGCTGGTCATGGGCGACACGCCGCTCGGCAAGCGCGCGCTGTGGCCGATCTACGAAGCGGCGGAACGGCTCCAGCTGCCCGTCGGGATTCACGCCGGTTCCGCCTATCACAATCCGCCGACTGCCGTGGGCTGGGGTTCCTATCACATCGAGGATTATGTCGGTCAGGCCCAGGCGTTCCAGACTCAGCTCACCAGTCTGATCGTCGAGGGCGTGTTCGCCAAATATCCGCAGCTGAAAATGGTCATGCTCGAATCCGGCGTCTCCTGGATCTCCCCTTTTCTCTGGCGCCTGCACAAGTTCTGGCGCGGGGTGCGAATGGAGACGCCATGGATCGATCGCGCGCCGCTCGACATTGTGCGCAGCAACATCCGGTTCTCTTTACAGCCATTTGATGCGCCGCCGGAACCTGAGACATTAATTCGCCTGTTTGATCATATGCAGTCCGACGAATTGGTTCTATTCTCCACGGACTATCCGCACTGGCAATTCGACGGCCAGGACGCGCTGCCCGAGGGCCTCACCCCCGATCTCGTGCGCAAGATCATGATCGAAAATCCGCATGCGACCTATCCCCGCCTGACTTAGCCCGCTGCCAAAGGAGGCAAGGCGATGAACGTCCAATTCCGCGAGAGCACCGAAGCCGCTTCCCCACTGACCGTCAAAACCGCAATCGCGGACTGCGACATCCATCCGGCACGCGCCACCCGCACCGAGCTCTATCCTTATCTGGCGAAACGCTGGCAGCATCATCTCGAAGTCTACGGCGTCCATGCCTATCAGGGCATGATGGAAGGCCCGCCCTATCCGAAGGCCCAGCCCAACGCCTCGCGTCGCGACGCCTATCCGCCGGAAGGCGGGCCGCAGGGCTCTTCGTTGTCCTTCATGCGGAAGCAGCTGCTCGATCCCAACAACGTGGAACTCGGCGTGCTCAATCCGCTCAACACCGGGCAGGGCATCCGCAATCACGAGCTTTCGGCGGCGCTGTGCTCGGCGATCAACGACTGGCAGATCGACAAATGGACCAGCAAGGACAAGCGTCTGAAGGCGTCCATTGTCGTCGGCAATGAGGACGGCCTGTCGGCCGCCGCTGAGATCCGCGAGCGCGCCGGCGACAAGAATTTCGTGCAGGTGCTGCTGCTCAGCCGCAATGTCGAGCCGCTCGGCCAGCGCCGTTACTGGCCGATCTATCAGGCCGCGGAAGAGGCAGGGCTTCCCGTCGGCGTGCACGCTTTCGGCTTCGGCGGCAATCCGATCACGCCGTCCGGCTGGCCTTCCTATTACATCGAGGAGATGGTGGGCCACTCGCAGTGTCAGCAATCGGCGCTGGCGAGCCTTGTCTTGGAAGGCGTGTTCGAGCGCTTTCCGAAGCTGAAGATGGTGATGATCGAGGCTGGCTTCGGCTGGGCCCCGTCGCTCGCCTGGCGGCTCGACAAGGTCTGGCACCGGCTGCGCAGCGAAGTGCCGCATGTGAAGCGGCCGCCGTCGGAATATATCCGCGAGCAGGTGTGGTGGACCACGCAGCCGATGGAGGACCCGGAGCGGCGCGAGGATCTGTTCGACGTCATCAAATGGATCGGCTGGGACCGACTGCTGTTCGCGACCGACTATCCGCATTGGGACTATGACGAGCCGTCGCGCGTGCTGCCGGCGGGCGTCAGCGACGCCAACCGCGAAGCGTTCTATCTCGGCAATGCGCGCAAGCTCTATGGGATTGCTTGATGGCGCGGCACGTGATTGCGGCGGTGGATGAGCTTCCGCCGGGCACGCGAAAATTTCTGGAGATCGACGGACGGCCGATCGCGGTCTTCAACATCAAGGGCGAGTATTTCGGCCTGATGAACCGCTGCCCGCATCAGGGCGCCGCGCTGTGCGAGGGCCCGCTGATCGGGCTCGCGCAATCAAAGGATCCCGGCGAGATCGAATACACCAAGCTCGGCGAGATCATCCGCTGCCCCTGGCACGGTTGGGAGTTCGACATCCGCACCGGCCAGTCCTATTGCGACCCCCGCCGCTTCCGCGTGAAGGCCTATCCGGCGCATGTCGAGCCGGGTGCGAGTGTGGTGAAGGGCCCGTATGTCGCCGAGACCATCCCGGTGAAGGTCGAGAGCGATTACGTGGTGGTGGAGCTTTAGGTTGCTGTCATTCCGGGGCGATGCGAAGCATCGAGCTCTGATGCGCAATTGCGCATCGGAGAATCCACCGTGCCGCAAGAATGTTGGGAGAAATGGATTCCGGGTTCGCCTCTTCGAGGCGCCCCGGAATGACCATCAGTGGCTCACCGCCGGCGCCGCTTCACCGGTCGCATCGTACGTCGTCACCGCTTGGCGGCCACCGCGATAGACGATCGATGCGGCAATGATGCCAAGCGCAGCGGCGAACATCAGCCAGAAGCCGGGTGAGGCTTTGTTGCCGGTGTAGTCGATCAGCAAGGTCGAGGCGAATGGCGTGAACGTGCCGAACAGCGCGGCGGCGAGCGCGAAGGCCAGCGAGAAGCAGGTGGTGCGGACATGCGCCGGCACGATCTCGACGAGAGCACCGAGCATGGTGCCGCTGTACATGCCGAAATAGAACGAGAACAACATCTCGACCGCGAGCAGTTTGCCGAAAGTCGGCGCGGCGACCAGCCAGGACAGTGCCGGGTAGGCGGTGACGAGCGCCAGGCCGGCGATGGCGAGCAGTACCGGCTTGCGGCCGATGCGATCGGACAGCGCGCCGCCGACGGGATTCCAGAAGAAGTTGGTCACGGCGACGAGCAGCGTCACGAGCAGTGCGTCCTGCGTCGAGAGCTTCAGCACCGTCTTGCCGAAGGTCGGCGTGTACACGGTGACGAAGTAGAATGTCGTCGTGGTCAGGACCGCGATCATCATGCCGAGGATGACGATGCGCCAGTTGGCGAGCGCGGAGGCGAACACCTCGTTTGCCGTCGGGTGCTTCTTCATGGCGAGGAAGGCCGGCGTTTCCTCGAGCGTCCGCCGCAGCATGAAGATCAGGGGAATGATGAGGCAACCGACGAAGAAGGGAATGCGCCAGCCCCAGGCGGTCACGACGTCCGCCGGCATCACCTCGGACAGGATGAAGCCGAGGATCGAGGCCACGAAGATCGCGACCTGCTGGCTCGACGACTGGAACGAGGTGTAGAAGCCGCGATTGCCGGGCGTGGAGATCTCCGCGAGATAGACCGAGACGCCGCCGAGCTCGACGCCGGCGGAGAAGCCCTGCAGCAGGCGGCCGATCAGCACGATGACGGGCGCCGCGATGCCGATGGTCGCATAGCTCGGGCAGAACGCGATCACGACGGTGCCGATGGCCATGATGCCGAGCGTGACGATCAGGCCCTGGCGGCGGCCGATGCGGTCGATGTAGGCGCCGAGCACGATCGCGCCGACGGGGCGCATCAGCGCGCCGAGCCAGAACACGCCAAAAGTGTTGAGCAGCGAGGCTGTCTCGTTACTGGAGGGAAAGAACGCCTTGCCGATGGCGGCGGCATAGAAGCCGAACAGGAAGAAATCGAACTGCTCGAGAAAATTGCCGGAGGTGGCGCGCAGGATCGCGCCGATGCGCGACTTGATCTCGGGCGGATTGGTTGCTGGTCCAGCCATGACGTTTCTCCCCTGGAAGGCGCGGCCGGACCGGAACTCATTTCACGGCAAGGCATCAGATTGTCGGCTGCGACAATCTGTCCTACCCCTCTCGCGCGGGGCGCGGCGAGTCAATCGATTTCACCGGGGAAGCTGATGATTTTTCACGCTTTATTCTGCGTTGCAGCGATCATCCACTCGCGGAACGCGGCCAGCTTCGGCGCCTCGCGCCGGCCCTCCGGCGCGACCAGGTAGAAGCCGGCATCGGCCGGCAGCGCGATCTTGAAGGGCACCACGAGCCGGCCCTTGGCGATGTCGTCCTGGACGTAGGAGGTTCGCCCCATTGCCACGCCGATGCCGTCGATTGCGGCCTGGATGGTCATGAAGATCATGTCGAAGGTGATGCCGGGCTGCCTGGCGATGTCGCCCGGAAGGCCGGCCGCCGTCAGCCATAGCCGCCAGTCATCGCTGTTGGCATTGGAGGTGTGCAGCAGCGGATAGCCCTTGAGATCCTCAGGCTGGCGCAGCGGCTTGTCGCCGCGCAGCAGCGACGGACTGCACACCGGAAACAGCTCGTCCGCCATCAGCCAGTCGGCGCGCAGGCCCGGCCATTGACCGCGGCCATAGCGAATCGCGGCATCGACATTGTCGCGCTGGAAATCGACGAGGCTGGTCGAGGTGGTGATGCGGACGTCGATGCCGGGGTGCTGCTCCTGGAAATCGGTCAGCCGCGGCAGCAGCCATTTCGCGGCGAGCGATGCCAGCGTCGAGACGGTCAGCACCTTGTCGTCGTCCTTGCGCAGCAGCCGGTCGGTCGCAAGGCGGAGGTCGTTGAAGGCGGCGCGGACGCCCGGCAAATAGTCGCGCGCTTCCGGCGTCAGCGCCAGCGCGCGGTTCTGCCGGACGAACAGGCGGATGCCGAGCTCCTCCTCGAGCCGCCGGATCTGATGGCTGATCGCGGTCTGGGTCACGTTCAGCTCGGACGCGGCCAGCGTGAAGCTGAGATGGCGCGCGGCGGCCTCAAAGGCCCGCAATCCGTTCAGGGAGGGCAATCTGGCAGTCATCTGGCAGCAGGATGCATGACGTTATTTCATGCGAAGGGGTACAAATTGTCGTTTGTCGCAGCGCGGTAGCAAGCAGATATTGGCGGCGATCTTAGCTCAAGGAGCTGAAAATGTCTACTTTGACCCACAATTCGATGACAAATCATCATGCACCCGGCCTCATCCAGCAGATCGGCGAGACGCTTCACGTCTGGCACGAGCGCTACCGGACCCGCCGCGAACTGACCCACTGGACGGCCCGCGATCTCCACGACGTTGGCCTGTCCTGGACCGACATCGCCTACGAGGCTGACAAACCCTTCTGGCGGGCCTGATTGGCCGCCAGGCCGGCGCCGCCTGATCACAGGGGCGCCGGCGGTCCCTCTTTCCGCAAGGGCTCGTGTCATGAGCACTCTTCGCCTGGAAGATCTGAAGCAATATTCGGACGTGCTGCGCACCCGGCAGGGTGAGGCGATCAACGTTCGCTTCGTCGAGCCGCGCGACACCGAGGAGCTCCAGCACTATTTCCGCTCGCTCTCGACCCGCTCCCGCTACAACCGCTTCTTCGGTGCGATCAGCGAATTGCCGAAGGGCCTGCTGAGCGAGTTCCTCGACGTTGGAGCGCGCGAGCGCTTCACCGTTGTTGCGACCAAGATGGTCGACGGCTTCGAGACCATCGTCGCCGAAGCGCGCTACGCCTTCCATCCAGAGACCTCCACACTCGAGTTCGGCCTGTCGGTCGACGACCGCTGGCAGGGCCACGGCATCGCCACCGCGCTGATGAAGAATCTCGAATGCCGCGCGGCAGCTCTTGGTGCCGAGCATATGTTCGGCGACACGCTGCGCTCCAACGAGACCATGATCTCGCTCGCCCGCAAATCCGGTTTCGCTTTCGTCAATCATCCCGACGACTGGAAGCTGGTGCGCTTCAACAAGGAGATCGCCGTCGCACCGAAAGACATTCCCTGCGCGAGCTGGCGCCTCGCCGCCCTTTCCCGTCAGGCCGACAGCCCCTCAGCCTCGGCCTGACACCACTGCGAGCCCGGCCTGGTCATCCAGGGCCGGGCCTTTTTTTGCCTTCGCTTATGCGCCGTCATTGGCGAAGTCGGTCGAGGTCGCGACCGATCGCCATCCCGCCAGCTCCCGCGCAACGAATGCGTTCTTCGCCTCGATCCGCTCCACCGTGTCGCTGCCGAGCGGCAGGCGCAGCGGCGGGTTCTTGGCATCGACCAGCGTCAGGAAGGCCTGCGCCAGCTTGCGCGGATCGCCGCGCTGGCCGTGGTTGAATTCGGCGGCGTGAGCGCGGGTCTTGCCGACGCTCTCGTGATAGTCGTCGATCACCTGCGCGGTGCGCGACAGCGAGGTGTCGTCGAGGAAGTCGGTGCGGAAGAAGCCCGGCTCGACCACGGTGACCTTGATGCCGAGTGGCGCGACTTCGCCGGCCAGCGCTTCGCTTAGACCCTCGACCGCGAACTTGGTCGCGCCATAGACGCCCCACCCGGGATAACCGGTGTAACCGCGGACCGACGAGATGTTGATGACGTGGCCGGAACGCTGGCGGCGCATATGCGGCAGCACCGCGCGGGTGACGCCGAGCAGGCCGAACACATTCGTGCCGAACAGCTTTTGCGTCTCCGCGCCGCTGGCCTCCTCGATCGCGCCGAGCAGGCCGTAGCCGGCATTGTTGACCAGGATATCGATGCGGCCGAACTTTTTAACGGCCTGACCTGCGGCCTCATGCGCCTCGGTCTCACTTGTGACGTCGAGCCGGGTTGCCAGCAGACGCTCGTGGCTGCCGAGCCGCGCCGTGACGGTGGACGGATCGCGCGCGGTCGCGACCACGGCGTCACCTGCCTTCAAGGCGGCTTCGGCGATCAAAGCGCCAAATCCGCGGGATGCTCCTGTGATGAACCAGACACGCATGATGTTGCCCTTTCCAATTTGGTCCGGCGGTGTGCCGAAGCCGACGGGCAAGGTGTAGCGGCTCGCTATAGCTGAGATAATCAGCTATATATTTTGCAAGCTCTTGAGAAAAATTCATCAATGCGGATCGACCCGTCCGACCTCGCGACCTTCCTCGCCATCGCCCGCCACCGCAGTTTTCGCGCGGCGGCGACCGAGCTCGGCGTCACGCCATCGGCGCTGTCCCACGCTTTGCGCAATGTCGAAGAGCGGCTCGGCCTGCGCCTCGTCAACCGCACCACCCGCAGCGTCGCGCTCACCGAGGCCGGCGAGCGGCTGTTTGCCCGCATCACGCCGGCCTTTCGCGACATCGACGACGCGCTCGAGGACCTCAACAATTTCCGCGGCAAGCCCGCCGGCACGCTGCGCTTCACCGCCGCGCGCCAGTCCGCGCAGCTGGTGCTGCTGCCGATCGTGACGCGCTTCTTGAAATCATTCCCCGACGTCAGCGTCGAGATCGTCATCAACGACGCCCTGATCGACATGGTCGCGGCCGGCTTCGATGCCGGCGTGCGTTTCGGCGAGACCATTGCCGCCGACATGATTGCGGTCCCGATCGGCCCGCGGCACCGTTTTGCCGTGGTCGGCACGCCCGGGTTCTTCAAATCGCGCAAGCCGCCCACCACGCCGCGCGACCTGAAAGGCCTGCCCTGCATCCGCTACCGTTTCACCTCAGGCGCGCTCTATCATTGGGAATTCGAGCGCGGCGGCATCGAGCTCGCGATCGACGTCGCGGGACCGCTGACGATGAACGACCAGGATCTGATGGTCGATGCCGCCCTCGACGGCATCGGGCTCGCCTACGTGTTTGAGGCGCAGGTCGAAGCGCTGCTCGCCAAGCGCAAGCTGGTTCGCGTGCTCGCTGACTGGTGCCCGGCCTATCCCGGCTTCTTCCTGTACTACCCAAGCCGCCGCCAATTGCCGGCCGCGTTGCGCGCGTTCGTGGATTTCGCGAGGGCGCCCGCCAAGTAGTGAGCTGCGTAGCCCGGATGGAGCGAAGCGCAATCCGGGATTCGTGCCACGTGCGCCAGCGGCCCCGGATTACGCTCCGCTCCATCCGGGCTACGGACCTACTACGAGGACGGAGGAGCGAACCTTACTCCTCCGCAATCCAGATACCCCGGTCGCTCAAAGCGGTCAGTATGGCCTCGATGTCTTCCGGTTCCAGCCTGGTGGACGGCATCAGTTCGTTCAGTTGATCGAACGTGACATACCCAGTCTTCTCCGCCAGGAGCACGGCTTTCCGCACAATCTCAGACCAATCCATTCAGCCCTCCTGAAAATGGGGTACCTACTCTATGGAATGATCTGATGGTCTTGGCTGCGTAGCCCTACTTCCCCGTGAACACTGCCTTCCGCTTCTCGATGAAGGCTTGCACGGCTTCCTTGTGATCAGCGGTCGTGGTCAGGCGGATCAGCCGTCCGGCTTCGTGGTCGCGAGCGGTCTCGAAATCGAACAGCAGCGCCTCGTCGAGATTGTCCTTCATGTAGCGCAGCGCCTGACGCGGGCCTTCGGCGAGCGACTTGGCCAGCGCAAAGGCCTCGTCTTGCAGCCTGTCGTCGGGCACGACGCGGTTGACGAGGCCGATGGCCTCGGCACGCGCGGCGTCGACGCGATCGCCGGTGAACAGCAGCTCGCGGGCCCGCGCGGTGCCGACCAGCCGGGTGAGCAGCCAGGCGATGCCGTAGTCGCCGGAAAGCGCGATGCGGGCGTAGCCGGTGGCGACGAAGGCCGATTGCGCGGCGATGCGGATGTCGCAGGCCATGGCAATGGCGAGCCCGGCGCCGACCGCGGGACCGGGCAGGGCGGCGATGGTCGGCTTGCGCACCGAGACCAGCGCGCCGGTGAGCAGCCGCTGCCGTTCCTGGAGATCGGCGACCTTGTCGTCAAAGGACATGTCGAGCTTGGCTTGGTCGCGATGCGCGCCCATGCCCTTGACGTTGCCGCCGGCACAGAAGGCCGCGCCCGCGCCGGTGATCAGCAGCGCGCCGACTTCGGGGCTCTCGCCGCAGGTGCGGATCATCGTCCGCAGAGCCGGCGTCAAGGTGTCAGACAGCGCGTTGCGCGCCTCCGGCCGGTTCAGCGTGATCACCGCGACGCGGTCGCGGATGACGCAGAGGAGTTCGTTGGTGCCGGTGTCGATGGTGGTTTCCGTGGTCATTGTTTCCCGCCCTTGTAGGGTGGGCAAAGCGTAGCGTGCCCACCATCTGTTTGTTCATTCACGGCGGTGGGCACGGCGCTATGCGCCTTTGCCCACCCTACGACAGCTCAACTCAAAACTTCTCCACCCACGGCCGCAGCTCCAGCTCCCAGCTCCAGGCGCTACGCGGTTGCTGCAGTACATTCCAATAGCTCTGCGCGATTGCATCAGGATCGAGCATCGAATCCGGCTTGTCGGCGGGTTCGGTCCGCGCCGCGCTGCGGATGCCGCCGTCGATCACGAAATGCGCAATGTGGATGCCATGCGGCGAGAGCTCGCGCGCCAGGCTCTGCGCCAGCCCGCGCAGCGCGAACTTGCCCATCGCGAATGAGGCCGACTGCGCATAGCCCTTGACGCTGGCGGACGCGCCGGTGAACAGGATCGCGCCGTGCTTGTTCGGCAGCATGCGCTTGGCCGCCTGCTGCGCCACCAGGAAGCCGCCATAGGCGCTGATCGCGATCGCCTGCGCGACATCGGCCGGAACGAGATCGACGAACGGCCCGCGCGTGCGGCCGCTGGCGTTGTAGACGACGAGGTCGGGCGTGCCGATCTCGCGTTCGACCAGGCCGAACAGCCGCTCGACCTCCTCAGGCTCGGTGGCGTTGCAGGCATAGGCCTTGGCGCCGGTCTCGCGACAGAGCGCGCCTAATTTCTCGATCTTGCGCGCGGCCAGCGCGACGCGGATGCCTTGCGCGGACAGCAGACGCGCCAGCGAGGCGCTCAGGCCTTCGCCGGCGCCGACGATGAGGGCGATCTTGTATTTCGGATGTTCCATGGCGTGATCTCTCGGAGACGGGAAGCCGCTGATCTATGCATCCGCCGTGCGGACAACCAGCCGGGTCGATCATAATTCCGCAGAGCGAATTGCTCCTTCACGGCGATCATGCCTCCCTGACAATTTGCGGCTTTATCCGCCTTTGCGACTGGAGCATGATCGACATCATCCCAAGCGGCAAGCGATAAGAATTGCCGTCGGGCGGGAACGAAGAGGACGATCATGCACAAGCCGGTCACAGGTGAGCCAAAAAGTGTCGCGGCCGCACCATCCGGTCTGCTGGCGCCCGATACATCAGGCATGAATTTCTATCGCGCCGATCCGGCGCTAACGGATCTGTTGCGTATCCATCTGCCGGACACGCTCTTCCGCCACATCGAGCCGCATCTCGATCGCCTCGGCGAACTCGCCGGCGGCCATCTCGACGAATGCGCGCGGCTCGCCGACCGGCACACGCCGGTACTGCACCAGCGCGACAAGTTCGGCCGCGACGTGCAGTGGATCGAATATCACCCGGCCTATCGCGAACTGGAGAACGCCGCGTTCGGCGAGTTCGGCATCCATGCGTTGTCGATCCGCAAGGGCATCATGGGATGGCCGGACAAATATCCCGTCGTGGCCAAGCACGCCTTCACCTTCCTGTTCAACCAGACCGAATTCGGCATGGGCTGCCCGATCAACGTCACCGACGGCTGCGCCAAGCTCTTGGCGAATTTCGGCAGCGAGGCGCTGAAGGCGAAATATCTCGACGGCCTGACCCAGACCGACATGAGCAAGCTGACCCAGGGCGGCCAGTTCATGACCGAGAAGGAGGGCGGCTCCGATGTCGGTACACTGACCACGCGCGCCGCGCAGGAGGGCGACCATTGGCGCCTCCATGGCGAGAAATGGTTCTGCTCGAACGCCGATGCCAAGGTCGTGATGCTGCTGGCGCGTCCCGAAGGCGCCGGCCCCGGCACGCGCGGCGTCGGCCTGTTCCTGATGCCGCGCTTCCTCGACGACGGCTCGCAGAACCACTATCGGATCGTGCGCCTCAAGGACAAGCTCGGCACCCGCTCGATGGCCTCCGGCGAGATCAAGCTCGAAGGCGCGATCGCCTATGCGGTCGGCAAGCTCGACCGCGGCTTTGTGCAGATGGCCGAGATGGTCAATTCGTCGCGGCTCTCCAACGGCGTCAAATCCACCGCACTGATGCGCCGCGCCTATCATGACGCGATGACGGTGGCGAAGAACCGCGTGGTGTTCGGCAAGCGCATCATCGATCTGCCGCTCGGACGCCGGCAGATGCTGAAGATCATGCTGCCGGTCGAGCAGGCGCTGTCGATGAGTTTTCTGACTGCCGACGCGCTCGACCGCGCCGAGGCTGGCAGTCAGGAGGCGGCTGCGCTGCTGCGTATCCTGACCCCGACGCTGAAATTCCGTGCGACGCGCGATGCGCGCAAGGTCTGCGGCGACGCGCTCGAGATGCGCGGCGGCATCGGTTATATCGAGGAATTCGCCACGCCCCGCCTGCTGCGCGATGCGCATCTCGGCTCGGTCTGGGAGGGGACCGGCAACATCGTCGCGATCGATGCGCTCCGGCGCGCGGTCGGCCGCCACGGCGCCGAATCCGCGCTGTCAGCCGATCTGCATGCGCGGCTCGATGATAGCGTGTCGGTCCCGCAGGCCTGGCGCGACAATTTGCGCGGTCTCGTCGATCGTGCCGTCGGCTTCGCGCGCGAGGTCGCGGGCAATTCCGAGAACGAGGCCGATGCGCGGCGTGCGACCAGCCTGCTCTATCACGTCGCAAGCGCGGTCGCGCTCGCCTGGGAAGCGCATCGCATCCAGGAGATGCGCGGCGATGCGCGCCGCCTGCTGCTATCGCGGCTGGTGATCGACCATCGCGTGTCGCCGAGCGATCCGTTCCGGCTGACGGAAAATGCCGCGCAAGCGAAGATCGCCGCGCTGCTGCTCGGCGATCGCGACGCCGGCATGAGCGAGGTTGGCGAACTGGTTCTGGCAGCGTAGGCTGCACGCCACGCTCAAACCAAGAAACGCGATAGGGAGTGCTCGATGAAGGCCGCCGTCCTCTATGAAGTCAATCAGCCGCTGGTCATCGAGGATGTCAGCCTGCCGAAGCCGGGCCCGCGCGAGGTTTTGATCCGCACGGCGGTCGCCGGCCTCTGCCACTCCGACCTGCACTTCATGGAAGGCCTGTATCCGCATCCGTTGCCCGCGGTGCTCGGGCACGAGTCCGCCGGCATCGTCGAGCAGGTCGGCTCCGACGTGACTTACGTAAAGCCCGGCGATCACGTCGTGACGTGCCTGTCGGTGTTTTGCGGCACCTGCGACAATTGCACCACGGGCCGCACCGTGCTCTGCACCGACACCACCGTAAAGCTGCTGCCGGGCGCCTCCAACCGGATGCAATGGTCGAAGTCCGAGAAGCTGCATCAGTTCCTCAACCTCTCGTCCTTCGCCGAGCAGATGCTGGTGCACGAGAATGCGATCGTCAAAATCCGGAAGGAGATGCCGCTCGATCTCGCCGCGCTGATCGGCTGCGGCGTCATCACCGGCTACGGCGCGGTCGTGAACACGGCGAAGGTGACGGCCGGCGAGACCGTGGCCGTGATCGGCTGTGGCGGCGTCGGCATGGCCGCGATCAACGGCGCGCAGATCGCCGGCGCCGGACGCATTATCGCCATCGACACCAATCCGGCAAAGCTGCAGCTCGCGACCAAGCTGGGCGCGACCGACATCATCAATCCCGCCGACGGCGACGTCGTGAAGCAGGTGCGCGACCTCACCAATGGCGGCGTGCATCATTCTTTCGAGGTGCTCGGCCGCAAGGAGACCGCGGAGCAGGCTTTTGGCATGCTGGCGTCCGGCGGCACGGCCACCATCGTCGGCATGATTCCGTTCGGTCAGAAGATCGAGCTGCACGGCTTCGACTTCCTGCGCGAGCGCAGGATCCAGGGCTCATCGATGGGCTCCAACCATTTTCGCGTGGACATGCCGAGGCTGGTCGATTTCTACCTGCGCGGCCGGCTGCACCTCGAGGACTGGATCTCGGCCAAGCTGAAACTGCCGGAGATCAATGAGGGTTTTGCCAACATGAAGGCCGGCAAGACGCTGCGTAGCGTGATTGTGTTTGACAGCTAGCAACCGCAATGACGGTGTCATCGCCCGCGAAAGCGGGCGATCCAGTACTCCGCGGCGGAAGCTGTGTGAACCGACTATTGCCGCGGCGTACTGGATGCCCCGGTCAAGCCGGGGCATGACAGCGGAGTGTGAGGATGGCTGACCTCAACTCACCGCGACACGTGCGCTGACACCGCGAGCCACGTCCCGTTCTTCTTCGTCCAGCAATCCGTGTACCGCCCCGTTGCCTGCTGGCCGTCGGCGGTGGTGTAGCTGGTGGCGGCGTGGATGATGGCAAAATCGCCCATGATGCGGATGATGACATCATGCGCATGCAGATTGCGGATCGCAATCGGCCGTGCCGTCTGCTCCAGGAAGGCGGCGCGGTCGACCAATGTCTTGTCGGGATTGGAGCAAAAGAACTCCGGCGCGAGGATTTCGTCGAAGCGTTTAACGTCGCAGTTTTGCACGGAGGCGACATAGTCGTGGTTGAGCGTGGTGAGCTGGTCGAGGTCTTGGCTCATGACGTTTCTCTCCCTCTATGTTATTTTACTCCGTCATTGCGAGCGTAGCGAAGCAATCCAGAAATGTCTCCGCGGATGCAGTCTGGATTGCTTCGTCGCAAGGGCTCCTCGCAATGACGGGAGGCACTAGTCATTGAACAAAGGGGGCGGCACGAACCCGCCGAATTCGCGCTCGATCAGTTCGGCGAGCTTGAGCGGCGTGCGGTCTTCCAGCCACGGGCCGACGATCTGCACGCCGATGGGTAGTCCATCAGGCGCAAAGCCCGTCGGAATCGCGGTCGAGGGCAGACCGGGGAGCGTCGCGATGCCCGGCCAGGCGAGCTGGTCCGGATAGACGTGCTCCTTGCCGTCGATCTTGATCCGGCGCTTTTCCTGCTCGGGCGAATGGTCGTGGGGATAGGCTGCCGTCGGCATCACCGGGCAGATCACCGCGTCGTACGTCTTGAACAGCTCGCGCCATTGCGCCCGCAGCCGCGTGCGTCCGGCATTTGCCGCCTGCCAGTCGCGATGGTTGAGCGCGATACCGCGCAGCCGTTCGGCAGCCAAGCTGTTGTCGCCCTCTGGCAACGCCGCTGCGGCTGCCTTGGCGCCGGCGTAGACATCCGGCGCGAAGGTCGAGCCGAGGAACGACATCAGCATGCGCATATAGAGCCGCGAGGAGGCCGCGAAATCCGGCAGCAGCCGGCTGCTGCGCTCGATCTTGACGCCAGCCTTGGCGAGATTGTCGGCCAGCCGGTTGATCGTGCCGCGCACGGCGGTGTCGGTCGGCATCACCGGATCGGTGTCGATCACCAGCACGCGGAAATCCCTGAATGCCGTGTGGCGCGCCGCCGGCAGCTCGAGCCGGTAGGCGAGGCCAGCGTCGATCGGATCGGGCCCGGCCATCACGTCGAGCACAAGCGAAAGATCGGCGGCGCTGCGCGCCATCGGGCCGATCACCGAAAGATCGCGCTCGAACGGCAAAGGCGGCAGCGGCGGCGGCGTGTGGCCGCGCATGGCGACGAGGCTGAAGGTCGGCTTGTGCGCATAGATGCCGCAATGGAACGCCGGCACGCGCAGCGAGCCGCCGATGTCGGAGCCAATCGACAGCGGGCCATAGCCCGCGGCGAGCGCGGCAGACGAGCCGCCGGACGAGCCGCCCGGCGTGCGGCCGAGATCGTAGGGGTTGTTGGTGGTGCCGTAGATGTCGTTGTAGCTCTGCCAGTCGCCGAGTCCGAGCGGCACGTTGGTCTTGCCGACGATGACGGTGCCGGCGTCCTTCACCCGCGTGACTGGCAGTGCGTCTTCCTTTGCGACAAAATCCTTCTGCGCGGGAATGCCCCAGGTCGTGGGCAGGCCGGCGACGTTGTAGGATTCCTTCACGGTGATTGGGAGGCCGAGCAGCGGCTTCCGCTCGCCGCGCGCCCGCGCCGCGTCCGCGTCCCGCGCGGCGCTAAGCGCGCGGTCGAAATCCCGGACGCAGATCGCGTTGATCTTGCCGTCGTGACGTTCGATGCGATCGATCGCATCCTGCGTGAGCTCGACCGCGGAGACCTTCTTTGCGGTCAACGCGGCCGACATCTCGACCGCGCTCTTGTAACTCCATTCCGATTTCGCCACGACATGCTCCTGCGCTTCCCTGAAAGGATGATGCGCAGTTTGGCCCAAAGCCGCAACCGCCGTTTGATCGCGATTGATATGCCGGTAGGACGGAACGAGGACAGCCAAGCACAAGGTCGGTGTCATCGCCCGGCTTGACCGGGCGATCCAGTATTCCGAGACGGCTGTGATTGATCGGATAGGCCGCGGCGTACTGGATGCCCCGCTTTCGCGGGGCATGACACCGAGGTAGCTACGCCGCCCCGATCAAGATCCCCACCGCGAGCACGATGGCGCCGCCGAGCACGATCTGGAACACGGCCTGGAGGAACGGGGTGTCCATGTAGCGCGCGCGGATGAAGGCGATTGCCCACAATTCGAAGAACACGACGACGCCGGCGATTCCCGTCGCGATCCAGAATGCGTTCGGCCAGCTGTCTGGGACAAGATAAGGCAGGGTGTGGCCGAGCCCGCCGAGCGTCGTCATCGCGCCGCAGGTGATGCCGCGCAGCCATGGCGAGCCGCGTCCGGTGAGCGAGCCGTCGTCGGACAGCGCCTCCGCAAAGCCCATGCTGATGCCGGCGCCGATCGAGGCGGCGAGGCCGACCAGAAACGTCTGCCAGTTCTGGTGGGTGGCGAAAGCTGCGGCGAACAGCGGCGCCAGCGTCGAGACCGATCCGTCCATCAGGCCGGCGAGGCCCGGCTGCACATATTGCAGCACGAACATCCGCCGTCGCGTGCGATCTTCCTCGGCGCGCACGTCCGGCTTCAGGATTTCGTCGGTCAGCGCGACGGCGCGGTTCTCGTGATGCTTTTCCTCCTCGGCGAGATCGCCGAGCAGGCGGCGCACGCCGACATCCTCGGCCTGCTCGGCGGCCCGCGCGTAGAAGCGCTCGGCCTCGAGCTCCATGGTCTCGACCTCTTTCCGGATGGTGTCGAGCGGCAGGTTTTTCGTCAGCCAGATCGGCCGCCGGCGCAGAAAGCCTTTGACGTTCTCGCGGCGGATCGGCGGCAGGTGCTGGCCGAAGCGTTCCTCATAGAGTTTCAGCAGCCGATGCCGGTGGCCGCGTTCCTCCTCGGCCATCTCCTCGAAAATCTTCGACGTGTCCGGGTAACGCTCGCGCAAGTCCTCGGCGAAGGTCATGTAGATGCGGCTGTCCTCCTCCTCGGAGGAGATCGCGACCGCAAGCACCTCGCGCTCGGTCAGTTCGGCAAAAGTCTTCACGGCGGCCCTGTTTTGATAGTTTAGAATTATTCTAAATTATATAAGGCGCCGGGGTTCCCGGGTCAAATCAGGCGGCTTTTGCGAGGAACTCGAGCAGCAAGCGGCTCACCTCGGCCGGCTGTTCCTGCTGCACCCAATGGCCGGCGCCGTCGACGAGATGGCAGCCGAACATTCTTGTGCATCCGCGCCCCTGCATCGCCTCGAACACGCCCGGGCGCTGATAGGTGCCCCAATCCTGTTTGCCCGAGATGAAGCAGGAGGGCACGTCGATGCTGCGGCCCGCAAACAGCTGCATCTCGCTGTTGAGCATGCCCGACGTGCCGTAGCGGTACCATTGCAAGCCCCCCTGGAATCCGGTGCGGCCGTATTCGGCGCTGTAATAGGCGAGGTCGCTGTCCGGCAGCCATTGGTTGGCGGCGATCGCGGCCGGCGAGGGCATCTCCTTCGCAACCGTCTCCGCCATGGTCTCACCGGCGTCCATCACGTAGTAGGTCGGCAGTTTTGCGAGTTCGCCCGCGGACCACGACGTCAACGGATATGGCTTGTTTTCGGTCCAGTCCGCACTCTTGTGGTGATAGTAAGCGCGCAGGAAATCGTGCACGCCCTGCGGCGCGTGCTGCATGTCGGCGTTGGCCGGACGCGTCGCGTAATACCATTGATAGTGTTTGCGCGGGCGTGGCAGCGCGGCGAGCTCGCGATGCACGGGGTCTTCGACTGCAGGCTTTGCCGGCACATCGACCGTGCCAAACGGCATCGGTGGCGCCCCGCCGAACGGCGCGCTCATCAGCGTCACCGAGCGAAACACGTCGGGCCGGATCATGGCGCACCAGGCCGCGACCGGGCTGCCGAAATCATGCCCGGCGAGATCGACCTGCCGGTAGCCGAACGCCGACACCAGGGCGAGGGCGTCACGCACGAGGTTGAGCAGCGAGAACGGCGTGAGATCGCCGTCGTAATCCGCGGTCCATCCCGTGGTGCGGCCATAGCCGCGCTGGTCCGGCGCGATCACGTGATAGCCGGCCGCAGCCAGCACCGGCATCACCTTGCGCCAGGAGAAGGCGAGCTCAGGAAAGCCGTGCAGCAGCAGGATGCAGGGCCGGCCTTTGGTCTCGAAGCCGGCTTCGAGCACGTGCATGCGCAAGACGTTGATGCCGTCGACATAGCGCGAGCGGATGCCGGCGGGGAGAGGGATGTCGGGGAGTGTTGTCATTGCTTTCTCCACACGGGTGGAATCGTAGGGTGGGCAAAGCGGAGCGTGCCCACCATGCCAAACGCGTTAAGGAATGGTGGGCACGGCGCGCGAAGCGCGCGCCTTTGCCCACCCTACGGCATCTTGCTAAACCGCCGCACACACGAACGCGCTGCCCTTGCGCTTGATCTTCCCAACCGACGGCGAGGGGAAATGCGCGGTGCAGCACAGCGTGTCGGTGTCGCAATAGCGCTCCAGAAGGCTGCGGCGCGTTTTCGCCGCCGCGGCCGGGTCGACGTCGAACTTGATCGACAGCTCCGGATAGAGCGTCTGCAGCGGCGAATGCATGAGGTCGCCGGAGAACACGGCGTCGTCCTTGCCGCGGCCCATCGTGATGGCGATATGGCCGGGCGTATGTCCCGGCGTCGGTAGGATGCGGACGTGATCGCCGATCTGGTGATCGTTGCCGACCAGCTCGTGGCGCCTGGCCTCGACCACCGGCAGCACGCTGTCGGCGAAGGGCGGAATCTCCGCCTTTGCATTCTCCGCGAACCAGTGGTCGTATTCCTGCTTCGCAAAGAGATAGCGCGCCTTGGGGAAGGTCGGCACCCAGCGGCCGTTCTCCAATCGCGTGTTCCAGCCGACGTGATCGACATGCAGATGCGTGCACATCACGAAATCGATGTCGTCGACCGCAAACCCGGCTGCGTTGAGTCCGCGCAAGTACGTGTCGTCGGTCTTCATGTTCCATTTCGGCCGCTGCGGGCGCGGCTTGTCGTTGCCGATGCAGCTGTCGATCAGGATGGTGTGGTGCGGTGTCTTCACCACATAGGACTGGAAGCACAGGAGCAGTACGTCCTGCTCGTCCAGCGCCTTGGCCTGCCGCATCCATGCCCGGTTCTCGGCCAGCACCTCGGCCGTCAATCCCGGCAGCATTTCCAGTGCCGGGACGAACGAGGTTTCCTGCTCGATGACGCGATGGATGGTGAGATCGCCGACCGCATATTTCAGGCTCATGCTCGCTTCCCCAGTGATCAGTGCGCGTCGCGCACGGATGGAATGACGATGTTGGTGAGAATGTCGATCGCGGCCAGACCCTCTTTGGGCTGGCCGTATTGCGCGGCGGTCGTCATGATGACGAGATCAAGCTCGGGCACGATGAAGATGCGCTGGCCGCCCCAGCCGAAGGCAGCAACCCATTTGATTTCCTTGTCGCCGGCGAGCGAGCGGCCCATCCACCATTGATAGCCGTAGAACATCGTGCTGCCGAAATAGCCGATCGCCTGGAAGCGCGGCGTGATCGATTGTGCGATCCAGTCGGCCGAGACGATCTGCCGGCCGTTCCACTGGCCGCGATTGAGCACGAGCTGGCCGATCTTCGCCGCATCGCGCGGCCGCAAGCGAAGGCCCGCGGCCGCTGCGATCTTGCCGTTCTTATAGGCTTTCCACTCGAAATCGCTGATCCCGAGCGGCTGGAACAGCACCTCACGAGCAAATGCCTCCAGCGGCTTGCCCGAGACGCGTTCGAGGATGTTGCCGAGCAGTTCAGTCCCGCCGCCATTATAAGTCCACAGCACGTCGGGCGGCGCAGCGACTGGCTTTGCGAGCACATAGCCGATCGGATCGGCCTCAAAGGTGAGATGCGGCTCGTCGTTTTTCGGATCGGTCCAGGACCGTGCCTCGTCCCATTCAATGCCGGAGGACATCGTTAGCAGATGGCGCAGCGTGATGGCCTCCCAGCCCGCCTGCTTCGCCGCCTGATGGTCGGGGAAGAATTTGAGCACGGGCTCGTCGACGCCTTCGATCAGCTTGCGATCGATCGCGATGCCGACGAGCAGCGAAGCGACACTCTTCGATGCCGAACGCATGTCATGCTTCGTCGTCGCGGTGAATTCGTGCTGGCCGTCCGGTTGTCCCCAGGGTTGGTCGTAGCCGGGAAAATACTGCTCGAAGACGAGCTTGCCGTGGCGCACGACGACAACCGAATGGACCGAGGTCGCGCGTTGATCGAGCCGTGCGGCGATGCTGCAGAGCCGCATGCCGTCCATGCCAACGCTGTCGGGCGACGCAGTCGTCCACCCGTCGTCGATTGACGAACGCGATCCACAGGCGAGGTTTTGTCGTCCAGTCGCCATGCCGTCGGCCTGCACGGAAGTGGCTGAGACGGTCAACGCGAGCACGAGGCTCGCGCCGAGAATGCTGAGGCGGGGGAAGCGATCGCGCATCGTCCTTCTCCCCGCAGCCTAGTTTACGCCGTAGGCGGCACCGAGATCTTGACCGAGGGGCGCTCCAGCATCTTCTGGTGGAAGGCGTCGAGTTTCGGATAGGCCTTGCGCCAGCCGCAATCGGCGAAGCGGAAGTCGGCATAGCCGAGCACGCAGACGAGGCCGATCTGCGAGATGTCGAACGGGCCGTTCAAAACTTCGGGCATGTTCTCGAAGCGCGCCATGCCGGTCCAGGCCCGGTTCCAGTGGTCGTCCGACCATGCCTGCCATTGCAGGCCCTGCGGCCGCACCATCTTCTCGTAGCGGCACAGCAGCATGGAATCGAGCATGCCGTTGATCAGGGAGTGATTGGTCTTTGCCTTCCAGCGCCGCGGGCCGTAATCGGGGATCAGGCTGCCGCCGGCCATCTCGTTGAGATATTCGACGATCACGTAGGAATCCAGAATGACGTCGCCGTCATTGGTGATCAGCACCGGCAGCTTCTTCAGCGGCGTGATGCGCGAATAATCCTCATTGACCGTGCCCGGCGCGACGGTCGCGGGCGTCAGCTCGATCTTGTCGATCAGCCCGAGCTCGATCGCGGCGATGCGCACCTTGCGGGCGAAGGGCGAGGCGGCGGAGAAGGAGAGTTTCATGGGGAAATAACCTCTATCCAGACAGACGGTCCTCATCCTGAGGAGCGCGCAGCTTGGCGCGCGTCTCGAAGGATGGACAACGGGAGGTGTTCTTGGGTCACCCGGCGCGAACGTCGGGTGACTGTATTCTTGGCGCATCCTTCGAGACGCGCGCGTTGCGCGCTCCTCAGGATGAGGGCGGAGACCTTACGCCGCCACGATCTCCTGGCGCTGCTCGCCGAGGCCTTCGATGCCGAGCGTAACGACATCGCCGACATTGAGGAAGGTCGGCGGCTTCATGCCGAGACCGACGCCGGGCGGGGTGCCGGTGGTGATGATGTCGCCCGGCAACAGCGTCATGAACTGCGAGACGTAGGAGACGCATTTGGCCATGGAGAAGATCATGGTCTGGGTCGAGCCGGTCTGGCGACGCTGGCCGTTGACGTCGAGCCACATCGACAGGTTCTGGACGTCCTTGATCTCGTCCTTGGTGGCGAGCCACGGGCCGACCGGGCCGAAGGTGTCGTGTGACTTGCCCTTGGTCCACTGACCCAGGCGCTCGGTCTGGAAGGCGCGCTCGGAGACGTCGTTGCAGACGCAATAGCCGGCGACGTAGTTCAGCGCATCGGCTTCCGAGACATATTTGGCGCGGGTGCCGATGATGGCGGCGATCTCGACTTCCCAGTCGAGCTTGGTCGAGCCGCGCGGCTTCTCGACCGCGTCGTTCGGGCCGGACAGCGAGGTGTTGGCCTTCATGAAGATGATCGGCTCGGTCGGGATCGCGGCGCCGGTTTCTTTGGCGTGGTCGGTGTAGTTGAGGCCGATGGCGACGAATTTCGAGATGCCGGTGACGGGCGCGCCGAAGCGCGGCTTGCCGGAGACGGCGGGCAGGGAGGCCGGGTCAAGGCTCGCCAGCTTCTTCAGGGATTCCGGCGAATAGGCCTCGCCGGTCAGGTCCTTCACGTGCGCCGACAGGTCGCGCAATTGGCCGGATTTGTCGATCAGGCCGGGCTTTTCCGCACCCTTTTCGCCATAACGAATAAGCTTCATTCTCGTTTCTCCCTGGAGATGGACCGATCGGTTAAATAGCTTCATGGAACAGGGCGGCGGGAAATTCAACCGCTCAAAGTGGGGCGCATTGCAGCCCTTCCTTTGTAGGGTGGGCAAAGGCGCGGAGCGCCGTGCCCACCAATTCTTTTTGATGGCCCGGTATGGTGGGCACGCGGAGCCTGTCATCGGGCGCGCATTCGCGCGACCCGGTGGCTTTGCCCACCCTACGATTGCAGCGCCACAAATTTGAACGCATCCCCGTCCCGCTTGATGTGCCCGGCCGAGAAATGGCCGCCGATCACCAGCGTCGGGGTATCGGCAAAGCGCGAGAACACCTTGTGCCGGGTTTCCGCCGACTGGGCGGTATCGGTGTCGACGACCGAGCACCAGTCGAGATGCGCCATCTGGCAGGGGTGATGGGCGACGTCGCCGCTGAGCAACCCTTGTTCGCCGCCGGACTCGATCAGGACGCTCATATGCCCGGGGCTGTGGCCGGGGGTCGGGATCACGCTGATCTCCTCGCAGAGCCGGTGATCGCTCGGGATCAACTCGGCCAGGCCCGCATCGACGACCGGCTTCACGGAATCCTTGAACACCGCGACCTTGTCCGGCTCGGCCGTATAGTCGCGCCAATATTCGTACTCGGTCTTGCCGAACAGGTAGCGCGCCCTGGGGAAAGTCGGCACCCATTTGCCATCGACGAGCCTCGTATTCCAGCCGACATGATCGACATGAAGATGCGTGCACAGCACGGTGTCGATGCTGTCAGGGGGAAAGCCCGCTGCCGTCATCGTCTCCAGAAACGGCGTGCTGCGGTTATTCCAGACCGGGACACCGCGACCCTGCTTGTCGTTGCCAAGGCCGGTGTCGACCACGATGCGGCGCGTCGGCATCTCCACCACCAGCGAGTGGATCGACATTTTCAGCCGGCCCTCCTCGGTGGCGAAATGCGGGATCAGCCAGGGCAGCTTCTGGATCTCGTCATTGGTCGCGGCCGGCAGGATGAAGCGGGTCGAGCCGACCGTCTCCATTTCCACGATCTTGGTGATTTTGACCTTGCCCACGGTCCACGGCATGCGGCGATCCCAATTTTCTTGCTTTCGCGAAAGATGCGGCCTTCCGCCGTCGAACGCAATGGATCATCTGTCGCGATGTTGCGTTATCGGGGGAACCCCGAGACAGCCAGAGAGAGCGACGATGCCAGAGCTTGCCATTTCCGCCGAGAAGGTCGCCTTCATCATCGAGAAGGCCCGCGAATTCGACGTCAAGGAGGCGGCGTCCGACCCTGACTCGGGCTCCAATCCCTCTGATGATGACGAGATCGACGTGCTCGAGGACACCAATTCCGACCCGGTCGCAGCCGAGCTCTCCGGTTTCATCCGCGCGCTGAACGAGGACGAGCAGCTCGACCTCGTCACGATGATGTGGCTCGGCCGCGGCGACGGCGAAGTGGAGGAGTGGGACGATCTGCGTGCCCGCGCCGCCGAGGCGCGCGGTGAATACAAGAACCCGCGTCGTGAAACGGTGCAATATCTGCTGGGCGAGCCGATGCTGGGCGATCTGCTCGCCGATGGCATGGACGAACTCGGCATCGACTGGACCGACGAGCGGACCACGCCGGTATCCTAAGTCGTCATCGCGCGCAGTCGACGATCACGGTGCCGAGCTTGTCACCCTTCTCGACCGCGAGATGCGCCTGCGCGGTATCCGATAGCGCGAACTGCGCCGCGACGTTGTGAATGCGCGGCCCTGCCGCCAGCCATTTCGTGATGTCGGCCTGCGCCGCCGCGAGCAGCGCCGGCGGCAGCGCGAACAGCACCAGCGTCCGGAGCGTGATGCACTTCTCCATCAGTTCGCGCATCGGCACCGTGGGTGTGCGGTTGCCGTTGGTGGCGTAGACGGCGATCGTCGAATTGAGCGCCATCAGCTTCAACGTGGTCGCGATGTTGCCGCCGAAATCGACATCGACCACGCGATCGACACCACGTCCGCCGGTGAACGCCATCGCCTTGGCAACGACGTCCTCGTCCCTGTAATTGACCACGAGATCGGCGCCCGCGCGCCGGGCCTGCTCGCCCTTCATCGCCGAGCTGACGGTCGCGATCACCTGCGCGCCGCCCCATTTGGCGAGCTGCACGGCATAATGGCCAACCGCGCCGGCGCCGCCGGTGACAAGCACGGTCTTGCCGACGATCGGCCCGTCCGCAAACAGGCTGCACCACGCGGTCATCGCGGGAATGCCGAGCGTTGCACCTTCCGCAAAGGAAAGATGATCCGGCAGCGGCGTCACCAGCTGCTCGGCGAGCGCGATATATTCGGCCGCCGTGCCGAAGGCGCGGCCGTTGCGCTGGCCGTTGAACAGCCAGACCCGGTCGCCGACCTTGAAGCGCGTTACGCCGTCGCCGATCTGGTCGACAAAACCCGCGCCGTCGCTGTTCGGGATGACGCGCGAAAATTCCATCGCGCGATAGCTGCCGCCGCGCCGGCCGACATCGGCCGGATTGACGCCGGAGGCTTCCAGGCGAATGCGAACTTCGCCTGGGCCAGCGACCGGCGTCGCCATCTCACCATAGGTGAGGACATCCGCCGCCGGTCCTGTTTGCTCGTACCAGACTGCTCTCACAGCGTTCCGGGGAAGGCGCCGCCGTCGAGCAAGATGTTCTGGCCCGTGATGAAGCCGGCCTTGGCGCCGCAGAGGAAGGCGCAGGCATAGCCGAACTCGTCGGGCTGGCCGAAGCGGCCGGCGGGGTTGAGCTTGGCGCGCTCGGCCAGGATCTGCTCCGGCGTCGTGCCGCGCTTGTCGGCCTCGGCCTTTGCGGTGCCGGTCAGGCGGTCGGTCTCGAACGGACCCGGCAACAGGCCGTTGATGGTGACATTATTGATCACGGTCTTGCGCGACAGGCCGGCGATGAAGCCGGTCAGGCCGGCGCGCGCGCCGTTGGAGAGGCCGAGGATGTCGATCGGCGCCTTCACCGCCGCCGAGGTGATGTTGACGATGCGGCCGAACTTGCGCGCCATCATGCCGTCGACGGTCGACTTGATCAGCTCGATCGGCGTGAGCATGTTGGCGTCGATCGCCTTGATCCAGTCGTCGCGGGTCCAGTTGCGGAAATCGCCGGGCGGCGGGCCGCCGGCATTGTTGATCAAGATGTCCGGCTCGGGGCAGGCCTTCAGCACGGCCTCGCGGCCCGCAGGCGTCGTGATGTCGCCGACGATCTCGGTGACCTTCACGCCAGGATAGGCCTTGCGGATGTCGTCGGCCGTCTTCTTCAGGGCTTCGGCGCCCCGCGCGGTCAGCGTGACGTCAACGCCGGCTTCCGCCAGCGAGATGGCGCAGGCGCGGCCGAGGCCCTTGCTGGATGCGCAGACGATGGCGCGGCGACCTTTGATCCCAAGATCCACTGTTTCACTCCCGTAATGTCAGGCAGGTTTTAGACAGGCCGCACTCTAGCCAATCGTGGCGCCGCTGATAAGGGAGGGGGCCGCGTCAAAATGCATGGCGCGGTCGCGCGGCGATGCAAATGTGCGGGCATGATCCGGAAAAGTGTGCAGCGGTCTTCCGAAAAGATCATGCCCAGACAATAAGCTAGATACGCCGTTCCTGCTTGAGGCGGTCGATCGCGGCCGCGGCCTCCGGCGGCAATGTCTTGAAGCCCATCTTGCCGGCCGCCGAGAACAGCGGCCGCAGATGCGAACCGGCGAGGAACGGCGGCTGGCGGTTGGCCGGCACGATCTGGTCGAACACCAGCACCAGCGTGGTGGCGACGAGGCCGACCCTGACGGCGCCGAGTGCGGCGCCGGCGAGCCGGTCGCCGATCCCGGCTTCGCGTATCGTGTCGTTCAGCGCGAGGCGGCCGATATAACCAAGGAGCATGCCGACGACCACGAAGATGCCGAAGAACCAGATCCAGTTTTGCAGCAGTGGCGCGTTCGGATTGGTCGCGACCTGCGGCACGATCAACGGCATCAGCGCGACGGCGATGGGAGCGGCCAGGAGATAGGCGAGAATGGTCATGGCGCTGCCGAGCAGGCCGGTCCTGAAACCGAAGCCGATCGCGACGACGAGTGCCGCATAGACCGCGAGATCGAAACTGTTCATGAGCGTCAGGCCTGCCTCGATGGAACGAATGAACGCCGGACCGATCATTCCGGTTTCAGATCGTTAAAATCGTCTGTATTGGTGGCTCCAAAGCTCAGGGAAAACACTCAAGGCAAGCGTCATGTCAGACTTATTCGACGTCAGTCAAGAAACCATCCTAGTGACGGGCGCGAGCCAGGGGCTGGGGCGGCAATTTGCCCGGGTTCTGGCGGACCATGGCGCGGCCGTCGCGCTCGCCGCGCGGCAGGCCGACAAGCTGAAGAGCCTGGAGGAGGAGATCCGCGGCAAGGGCGGCCGCGCTGCCGCGGTCGCGCTCGACGTCACTGACATGTCATCGATCGCCAAGGCCGTGGATGCCACGGAAGCCGCGCTCGGTCCGATCACGGTGCTGATCAACAATGCCGGCATCGCCATCGAGAAGCTCGCGACCGAGCAGACCGAAGCCGATTGGGACGCCGTGATCGGCGCCAATCTGAAAGGCGCTTATTTCCTCGCGACCGAAGTCGCGCGCCGCATGATCGCGCGCAAGCAGGAAGGCAACATCGTCAACATCGCTTCCGTGCTCGGCACCGGCGTGCTGAAAGCGGTGTCGCCCTATGCGATCTCCAAGGCCGGTATCCTCCAGGCGACCAGGGCGATGGCGCTGGAGCTCGCAGGCCAGAACATCCGCATCAACGCGCTGGCGCCAGGCTATATCGATACCGAAATGAATCACGCCTTCTGGTCGACGCCCGCGGGCGAGCGATTGGCCAAACGCATCCCGCAGCGCCGCGTCGGCGCCGAGTCCGATCTCGATGGCGCGATCCTGCTGCTGGCGTCACGGGCGTCGCGGTACATGACGGGGAGTGTCATCACTGTCGATGGTGGTTTCCTGCTGAATTGAGCCCGACTTCGCCTCTCCCCGCAAGCGGGGAGAGGCCGGAGTTTGCGAGAGCAAATTCCGGGTGAGAGGGAGTCTCCGCGAGTCCAGCTATCACCGTTTTTGCCGAGATAGCCCTTCACCCCAACCCTCTCCCCGTAAGAACGGGGAGAGGGAGAAGAGCTACCGCATTATCTTGTTTCAGCGTTCCTAGCCGAGGGCGTCAGCAGGATAGCCACGATCTCGACGATCAGCAGCCCGCCGGTGATACCGGCAAGGCGCTCGATGCCGGGAATGATGCTGGACGGCGGCCCTGATCCCTGCACCATCGTCATGATGAAGACGACCGCGCCCTGTGTGCCGACATAGCCGATATCGCGCGCGCTCGCCTGGACATGCGCACCGACCCAGACCCCGATGGCAAGCGCGGCAAGCCAGGGCAGGAAGTTTTCGAACGAGGCGATCAGCACCGCCAGGCCGGCGAGGCCGCCGATCAGGCAGCCGAGGATGCGATGCGTGCCACGGGCCGCGATCTTCTCGCGATTCGCAGCATCGTCGTCGGATATTGCCGGCACGGCCATCACGGCCGCGACCGTGATCGCGGCCTGCGAGAAGCTCGGCAATTGCAGCCAGCTCCATGCCAGCGGCACCAGCATCACACCAAGGCCCGCGCGCATTGCGTGCTGGGTCGAGGCCCATTGCGCGCCGAGAAGGTCGGACCAGCCCGGCGCCCGCGCACGTGGCGGCGCATGATCCTCGCGCGGCGACAGCAGGTGCGAGACCAGAATGGCGGCGAGAGTGCCGATCGTCACCTCGGCAGTACGGTTGCAGGCGACTGACAGCGCCGAGGTCGGATCGTCGAGCGTTGCGAGCAGCACCATGTCGGCCGTGACGGCGCCGAGCAGCCAGGCATATCCGTGGCGACTGACTTGCAGGCCGAGCACGCCGATGCTGCTTGCGATGAACAGTGCGAGGCTCAGTGCAACCTGGTCCTCGATCAGCCACGGGCTCAAGAGCAGGCCTGCAGCGGCACCGATCGCCGTACCGACGATGCGCAGGGCGCCGCGACGCAAGGAAGAGGGCGCCGTCACCTGCGTCGAGACGAAGGCACTGATCGCCGCCCACCATGGTGCGTCCACCCGCAGCACAAGCGCCACGATCACGGCCAGCGTGACGGCCAGTGCAACGCGGCTGCAATGATGGCCGCGTGGGCCGGCCAGATCGATCTCCAGCAACTCCCGCCGCAATGCAGAGATCGCTCTCGTCGCGGCCCCGCTCATGGCAGCACGACCACCCTGGCGTCGGCACCCATATAGAGTCTCAGGTCGGGTGGCGGATCGACCAGCGTCAGCGTCACCGGAAAGCGGCGCTTGAGGCGGATCCAGTCAGTGGTCGGCGCCACGTAGTTGAGGAGGCGATTGGGCACGGGTTCGCGGCTGATGCCACGAGCAATGCCGGTCACCTTGGCACGGCGTAGATGCCAGGGATTTGAGTCCAGCGACACCCAGGCCGTGCTGCCGACGGCAAAGCCGCGGATGTAGCTTTCCTTGAAGTTGGCGACGATGCGCCAGGCGCGGGCATCGACGATGCCGATCAGCGGCACATCGGCCTGTGCAGTGTCGCCCACGCGCAGGCTGAGCGACGTCACCGTGCCGCTGGTTGGTGCGACCAGCTTGGTGCGGGCGAGCTGCCATTCTGCGAGCGCCAGCGCCGAATTGGCGCGGGCGTGGCTCGCTTGATGCATGGATAGCGTGGCCTCCGTCGCCGCGACCGACTCCTGTGCAGCGTCGCGTGCCGCATTCGCGCGTCGCAGCGTATCGCTCGCCTGGTCGAGCGCGACGCGGGAGACATCCTGGGCCGAGGCGAGCGTCGTCAGACGCTTTTCGTTTTCGCTCGCAAAATCCGCGGCCGAGCTCGCCGCCGCCAACGCGTCCCGTGCCGATGCGATCCGGTGCTGGTCGGAGGCGATCTGCGCGCGGGCCTCGGCAAGATCGGCACGCCGCTGATCCAGGGCCAACTGGAAAGGTACGGGATCGATGCTCGCAAGCAGGTTGCCCTCGGCCACATCCTGATTGTCGGCGACATCTACGGCAATGATGCGCCCAGTCACCTGAGGCGCGAGCGCGACCAGATCGGACTGAACATAGGCGTCGTCGGTGAAGGCGACGAACGACGATATCACCTCATAGGCAACGAAAAGCGCCAGCGCGATCGCTGCCGCAAGTCCGACTCGTCGTCCACGCGTCATGTCAGGCAAAACTCCGAGGCAGCGGCGCGTATCAACTTCTCCGGGCTAGATGAGCAGTCTATCCCGGCCGGTTGCAGCTCGAAAAGTCCCGTTCGTGCCGCACCGCTAGTTTGTCCGCATCTCCGCCCTGATCATATCCGCCGCCTTCTCCCCGATCATGATGGTCGGCGCGTTGGTGTTGCCACCGATCAGCGTCGGCATGATCGAGGCGTCGACGACGCGCAAGCCCTCGATGCCGTGCATCTTCAGCTTCGGATCGACCACCGACATCGCATCGGTGCCCATCTTGCAGGTGCCGACGGGGTGATAGACGGTGTCGACGCGATTGCGCAGGATGGCGCGGATGTCGTCGTCCGTTCTCACATCCGACGTGAACATGTCCTTCTTCTGCAACGCGCGCAGCGCGGGCGTCTCCATCAGCCGCCGCGTGGTCTTGAAGCCCGCGACCATCGACTCGAGATCTTCCGCCTCGCCCAGAAAGTTCGGATCGATCATCGGTGCAGCGAGCGGATCGGCGCTCTTCAGCCATACGCTGCCGCGGCTCTTCGGTCTGAGCAGGCAGACATGGCACGAGAAGCCCGCCTCTTTGTGCTTCTTGCGGCCGTGGTCGTCGAGCATCGCGATGACGAAGTGCAGCTGGATGTCTGGCACCGCGAGGTCGGGCCTGGTCTTCAGGAAGCCGCCACACTCGGCGAAATTGGTGGTCATCAGGCCGCGTCGCTCCCGGCGATACCGCTGGATGGCGCGGAGCAGGGATGGCAACCGGCCGAGCGATGAATGAACGAAGTGCGGATAGTCGGAGGCGTAGACGAACACGAAATCCGGATGGTCCTGCAGATTGCGCCCGACGCCCGGCAAGTGATGCATGACGCCAATGCCGTGCGCGGCAAGCGCATCGCCATCGCCGACACCCGACAGCATCAGCAGCTGCGGTGACTGGAAGGCGCCGCCGGCGAGGATCACCTCGCGGCGGGCGCGCAGCTGCTTGGTCTGCTTGCCCTGCACATATTCGATGCCGACCGCGCGCCCGCCTTCGAACAGGATTTTCGTGGCCTGCGCCCCCGTCTCGACGCGCAGATTCGCGCGCTTGTCCATGTGGGGATGCAGATAGGCGCGTGCCGCGCTCCAGCGCTCGCCATGGTGCTGCGTCACCTGGTAGCTGCCGAGCCCTTCATGGTCCTCGGCGTTGAAGTCCTCGCGGACGCGGAACTGCGCCTCGCGCGCGGCCTGGTGGAAGACGTCATGGATCGGATTGTCCGAGCGCAGTCTGTTGACATGCAGCGGGCCGCCCTTGCCATGATACTCGCCGTCGAAATCGGAATTGTTTTCCGAACGCTTGAAATAGGGCAGCACGTCGGCATACGACCAGCCGGCATTGCCGAGCGAGGCCCAGTGGTCGTAGTCCGATTTGTGGCCGCGGATGTAGACCATGGCGTTGATCGCCGAGGAGCCGCCGAGGCCCTTGCCGCGCGGTTGATAGCCGATGCGGCCGTTCAATCCCTTCTGCGGCACGGTATCGAAAGCCCAGTTGGCCGCGCTGTATGGCAAAGCGAGCCCGAATGGCGTGGTGATCCGCCAATTGTCGTTCCGCCCGCCGGCGTCGAGCAGCGCCACGGATGTCGCCGCATCCTCCGACAGCCGCCCCGCCATCGCGCAGCCGCCGGAGCCCGCGCCCACGACGACGAAGTCGAATGTGTCAGTCACTGATGTTTCCCCCTGCATTGTTCTTTGTTGTTGCGTCTCCGTTCCTCATCCTGAGGAGCGCGGAACGCGCGTCTCGAAGGATGAAGGCCCGGTCTGTGGCCTCGCCCTTCGAGACGCGCGTCGCTGGCGCGCTCCTCAGGGTGAGGATTGGATTTTTGCATTGCCTTTACGCTCGCAATGACGGTGTTGACGCAAGCTACGACATGAACCGCATCAACTTCTCCAGCCGCGCGATCTTGCCGCCGTAGGGCGGATAGAGGTCGGCGAGGCGGTTGAACTTGGAGCGATAAAACACCGGCTTCAGTTTGCTGAACGTGCGAAAGCCCCAATCGCCGTGATAGGCGCCGGTGCCGGATGCGCCGACGCCGCCCATCGGCTGGTTGGCTTGCGCGAAGTGGAACAGGCAGTCGTTGACGGTGACGCCGCCGGAGATCGTGCGTGACAGCACCTCGTCGCGGGCGGCGCGATCCTTTCCGAACCAGTAGAGCGCGAGCGGCCGGTCGCGGGCATTGACGAAAGCGATCGCCTCCGCCGGATCGCGATAGCCCAGCACCGGCAGAATGGGGCCGAAAATCTCCTCCTGCATCGCCGCCATCGCCTCGGTCGCGCCGACGATCAGTGTCGGCGGGAATTTGCGGTGTGCTTTCCAGTTCGGATCGTCTGCTCTCGCCGGTTGCAGGATCTTTGCGCCGCGCTGGGCGGCGTCCGCGACGAGATTTTCCAGCCGCGCATAGTGCCGGTCGGAGATGACGGAGGTGTAGTCCTTGTTGGCCGGATCGGTGCCGAACATGCGCCGCATCTGCGCGCGTACTTTTTCGGCGAAGGCCTGCAACGAGCGCTCGGGCACCAGCACATAGTCCGGCGCGATGCAGGTCTGCCCGGCATTGAGCAGCTTTCCGTAGGCGATGCGCTCGGCCGCCTCCTCGAGAGCGGCGGAGGCGTCGATGATCGCCGGCGACTTGCCGCCGAGCTCGAGCGTTACGGGCGTGAGATTGCGCCCGGCGGCCTCCGCGACCAGCCGGCCGACCCGGGTCGAGCCGGTGAAGACGAGATGGTCGAAGGGGAGGTGTGCGAAGGCTTTTGCGATTTCGTCCTCGACGCCTGTCACCAGTAGCTCGGTGGCATCGAATTTCGCGGCCACCGTCTCCTTCAGCACCACTGAGAAGTGCGGCGAGAGTTCGCTTGGCTTGATGATGACCCGGTTGCCTGCGGCGATCGCGCCGATCGCGGGCGCAAGCGTGAGCTGGAGCGGATAATTCCAGGGCGCGATGATGCCGACGACGCCGAGCGGCTGCGGGATCAGGCGGTTGCGCGCGGGCAGGAATTGCAGCGCGGTGGCCACGCGCTGCGGCGCCATCCAGCTCTTCAGGTGCTTGGTCGCATGCCGGATCTCGGAGAACACCAGCATCGTCTCGGCGATGGTGGTCTCGACGGCCGAGCGGTGGCCGAAATCGGCCGAGATCGCCTGCCGGAAGCGTTCCTCGTTGTCAGCGACGACAGTGCGCAGCCGCGCCAGCCGGTCGAGCCGCTCGGCCAGGTCAGGTGCAGGCTCGGCCCGCGCCCGCGCGACCATGGCGTGGAAGGCCTCGTAGAGGGCCCGAAGCGGGGCGCCCGCCGGGGACTTATCCAGGGGCTGGTCCATGGCGTTCCTCCTGAAAATGGCGTTGGCCCCCCACGTTTTGTTGCCGCAAGCTGGCCCTTTGTGGAACTTCTGGCAAGAGCGCACCAAACGGGCCGGAAATCGGCCCAACTCACTGTCATAAAGTCGAAAAAAACGTCCCCACGGCCCTTTCCAAAGGCAGCCCGGGTTGGTACATACGCCTCGCACCCGAGGGGCTTTGCCCCGGGGTTGCCTTCCAAGGAAGCCTTTGGGACGGACGAAGCAAGCCACGCGAACAGCGCCGGCCACTTCATCCACCGTCCCCGGCATCTTGGCCTAGGCAAAGCGACGGTTTAACGCGGGGTGGAGCAGCCCGGTAGCTCGTCAGGCTCATAACCTGAAGGTCATAGGTTCAAATCCTATCCCCGCAACCAAGTTCGGACTTTTACCGGTTCCGATACGAAAATGGCCCGCGTCACGCGGGCCATTTTTGTTTGGTGGGGCGGGCACCTACCGTCTCAGGTCACGACGAGCCCCTCGGTCAGTGCGGCCTTCCTCAGATAGGTAAGCGAACCACGCCGAACTTCGCCGGTTGGGCGGGGCGTCGCGGCAATTGCGATCTCTATTCACCACTCAATTGAGTGCGCCATCACCAGAATTCTCATCAGTGCCTTCCAAGGGACCGGCCGCGAACGGAATGAGCAACAGTCCGAGCAGCGCCACGCAAGCGAGGAGGGCCCAGGCTTCGTTGGCGCTGAGCGCGAACGCGGCCTTTTCGACCATGGGACGCAGATAGGCTTCAACCGTGGCATCGGAGACCTGCGGAGGGCGGTGGGTAAACAGCGTGAGGTCAAGCCCGATTGCCTGAGCCGCAGTCACATCGCCCGCAATCAGGCGCTCGCGCAAAGCGTCGGCGTGCCCGCCGGTGCGCCCGTAAAGGATCGTATCGATCAGCGCGATGCCGATTGCGCCCCCGAGGTTTCGCATCAGGTTAAACAGGCCGCTTGCGTCGGGTACCCGTGATGCGGTCAGCGAACCCAACGCCAGCCGGGTCGGAGGCAGCAGGCAAAACATGATCGCAACGCCGCGCAAGACTTGCGGCCAGAACATTTCTTGGAAGTCGGCGACACGGCTCTCGAATGCACTGCAACCCAGCCCGATCGCGAACAGACCAAACCCCGCCGCCGACAACCAGCGGGGATCAAACCTGCTTTCCAGCAGGCCCGCAATCGGCGCGGTGGCAAGCTGCGCAACGCCGGTGACGAGCATGATCGTGCCGATTTCAAATGCGTCATGATGTCGAACATAGGCGAGGAAGACCGGCATGAGATAGACCGAGCCGAACAATCCAACTCCGAGGAAGAAGCTCAATGCGCAACCGATCGCAAACGAGCGCGATCTAAATGTCGACAGTTCGACCACTGGATGCGCGGCCCTGAGTGTTCGGATGGCGAAGACGGTTGCCGCGGCAGCACTCAAGACGATCAGGATGGAGCAGAATGGAGAAAGCCACCCGCGTTGCGGGCCTTCCTTCAGACCGATCTCCAGGCATGCAAGCGAAACCGCAAGAAGTCCGAGAGACGGCACGTCGAGTGTAGCCAGATCAGAAAGCCGGGGTCGTTCGCGCGGCAGCAGCATTGGCGTGGCGAGTGCGGCGACCACCCCGGGAGCGACATTGATCAGAAACAGCCAATGCCAGGACCAGGTGTCGGTGATCCAGCCACCGACCACCGGCCCGACCGTGGGCGCCAGCACGGCCATAATGCCGGCCATGGTGGTGGCAACGGGATGCAAACGGATCGGAAACAGCAGAAAGACAGCGGAAAAAACCGCCGGAATCAGTACGCCGCCAGCGAAACCCTGAAGCACGCGGAAGCTGACAAGCGTCGTAAAACTGCTGCTGAACGCGCAGCCGATGGAGGCAAGGGTAAAGAGGCTGATCGCAATAACGAACAGCCATCGCAGCGTCAGAACGCGCGTAAGCCACCCGGTCAGTGGAATGGCGATGATCTCGGCGATCAGATACGCGGTTTGAATCCAGCTCATCGCCTCTCGCGATATGGCGAGTGTACTCTGGATCGTGGGTAGCGAAGTGGCGACGACCTGAATGTCGAGGATCGCCATGAACATGCCGAGGCACATCAGGACGAAGCCAAGCCACGTAGCTGCACTCGGCTCGGTAACCCGTTCAGTCATTATGCGCTACGTACAATGTCTCACGGGATGCGGCGAGGGCGAGGTTTTCGGCCCGTATGCGGATCGCGAGAACCGCGGCGTTGAGGATGGTGAAGACGATGGCCAGCAGCGGCAGACCCAGAACCAAAGGGAGCACGGCAATCTCGCCGGCAACCACGGCATAGTTGGGATGCGACAGAAATCGATAGGGTCCCGCTGACACGAGCGGCTGTTCGGGCAGAACAATAATCCGCGTCGTCCATCGTGAGCCGAGCGTCCAGATGACCCAGAAGCGAAGGCACTGAAGGATAAGATAGCCGGCCAGGGCAACGACATTCACCGGTTGGTCGCGGCCGAACACCCACAGCGACAACAGCCAGGCGGCATGAACCGTGATGATCAACGGATAATGCCGGGGTGCCACCTCGACGGCGCCGCGGGCCAGGAGCTTTCGAGTGTTAGCGCGCGAAATCACGAGCTCGCCGACGCGCTGCAGCGTGATGGCGCCGAGAATGAGTTCAGCAAACGTCACGCAGTGTGCCGTAGCGTGACACAGCTCGCGGTGAAGCCGGGTCCGAGCGCCGTCAACAGTGAGCGCGCCGGCAGCCCTTTCGCGCGAGCCTGCTCAAGCACGAACAATACTGTGGGTGACGACATGTTACCAAAGTCGGCGATAATCTGTCGTTCATGGGAAAGCGTTCCTTGGTCGAGCGCGAGCGCGCCTTCCAATGCACAGATCACCTTCGCGCCGCCGGGATGGCAGATGAACCGGTCAATGTCTTCCACTGAAAGACGCATTCTGGAAAGAATTTCGGTCACGGCGGAGTTGAAATGCCTCGTGACGAAGTCAGGTATGGTGCGGCGAAAGATGACGCCGAATCCTTCCGGATCGACACTCCATCCCATGATGCCAAGCGTATCCGGCCAAAGGTGTTCGCCGGCAGCCTCGATCTGCGTCGCACCGCCATCGCCCGCGCGCAACACGATTGCAGCAGCACCGTCGCCAAACAGGCTGACGGCGACGATGTTGGCCTTCGTAAGTTCGTCCAGGCGAAGTGCGAGTGAGCAGAGCTCGATCGTGACCAGTAGCACGTTGGTGCCAGGGCGGGCTTGGGCGAGGCGCGACGCAATCGATAGACCCGAAACCCCGCCCGCACAGCCAAGACCAAACACCGGTACACGCATCGTGTCGGACCGGAAGCCCATCCGGCGAGCAACGCGCGCCTCGAGACTTGGTGTCGCGATTCCCGTGGAAGAGACGGTCACGACAGTGTCGACCTCGCCGCCGGCAAGTTGCGCGCTCGCCAGCGCCTTCTCGGCGACATCGACAAATAGCGCTTCAGCTCCCTCGAGAAAGGCCTCGGTGCGTTCGGGCCAGCCTCGTCGTTCGAGATACCAGTCGAACGGCTTGACGCCGTGACGCTTGACTATGCCGGTATTCGAGAAAATGCTTGAGAACCGTTCGAATTCGGGAAAGCGGGCGCCGAAGACATCCCATGCCGCCGTCAGCACGTCCTCTTGCAAAAACACGTGGGGAGGCACCGACGTCGCCAGGGAGACCAGCGCAGCCGGGGGCATCGGGGATCCTGGTGTTGCTGTCATCAGCATAAGAAACATCGGCGCGGTGCAAATATTTCGACGCTTGTAAGAAATGATCTAGCCGGACATGTCACTAAAACTTGAATAGCGTTACGACTTCCCAGGTTTGGATTCGACATGCAGAGGTTGTCGCTTCCGCCCAGCGAGGCATTCGAGCGCCGTCAGAATCTGACCATGATCCATCAAACCGTTGCCAACGCGATCGTTGACGCCGTCGCGCACTCCATGAAGCGAGCTATCCGATGACCGAGATCGACCTTGTCAACGTGTTCACCCACACGGGGCGCGGCGGCAACCCCTGTCCAATTGTCATCGATGCATCGAACCTGACTGCTGCGGGGATGCAGTCGGTGGCCCGGCACTTCGGGCATGAGTCGGGCTTCGTCCTGCCGGCGCCGGGACTCGACTCTGACTACGTCTTCCGGTTCTGGGTTCCGCGACACGAGATGGAAATGTGCGGTCACGCGACCATCGGCGCGCTCTGGGTCCTCGCGACCAAGGGGCGCCTGCCGGGCGAACAGGTCCGCATCGAGACACGCAGCGGATCGGTGACGGGCTATGTCGATCGTGTGGACTCGGGCGAACCGTCCGTCGAGATCAGCCAGCCTGTCGGCAAGGTCGTCGATCTCTCGCGTGCCGAAGAGGAGGACGTTCTGTCGACGCTCAAGCTGTCGCGCCGCGATCTGCTTGATATGCCGGTGCAGAACGCCGTCACGTCGCGCGTGAAGACGCTCATCCCGATCAAGGGCGTCCGCGAGCTCAATGAGCTGGTGCCGGACCCGGCGCAGATCGAGGCGTGCTGCGGGCGGATCGGGTCCACCGGACTTTACCCCTACGCCATCGAACATCAGGGCGAACGGCGCTTCGAGGCGCGACAGTTTCCGAAGTCATCAGGCTACCCGGAAGATGCTGCCACCGGCATTGCCGCCGCGGCGCTCGCGTTCGGACTGCTCAAGAACGGCCTGGTCGAGCGCAACAGCGCGCGGATCACCATCATGCAGGGCCGGGCGATGGGGTCGTTGTCCGAGATCCGGGTGCGGCTCGGCTTCGCTGACAGCCGGCCCGTAGGTTGCCTGCTTGGAGGCTCCGTCACGCGCGCGGAGCAACATGTCTTGCAGCCCTAGCAGGTCGGCTTAGAGACGGCGCGCTAGACCTGGGCCTTCGGCGCTGTAGCCAGAAAATCGATCATGGCGCGAACGCCGGGCAACGCGCTGCGCCGAGACGGAAGCTCGAGCCATTTTTGTTTTGGGACACGCCCGGTGGCAACATCAGCCGATACCTTGCGCGCTCCACAAATCTGTCGTGCGCGAATGCCCTCAGTCTGGAAAGCTCAGGATCATTTTCAGCAGTTTCGGAAACCGCGCGTTGATGTCCTCTTCGCGCAAAACGTTGCGGTGCTGGACGCCTTGCTTTGACGTCCGGATTAGGCCGGCCTCCCGCAGGATCCGAAAATGGTTCGACAGGGTCGACTTCGCCATGTCGGGGCAAGGCGCCGCCTCGGTGCACGACATGCAATCGTTTTGCGCGGCCAGGCTTTTGACGATGCGCAGCCGCATCGGATCCGCGAGAGCTCCAAGCACCCCGGCGAGTGTAATCTCGTCCTGCGATGGGTGAACGAACTGCACCATGTCCAAAATATAGCACGTCCCTTGAACTCATTCAATAGTTCACTAGTATTGAACTATTGAATATCGGCATCCCGCCGAACAACGGAAGACATGCGATGACCAAGAGACTCGAAGGCAAAGTTGCGCTCGTGACCGGCGCATCCAAAGGCATTGGTGCCGAAATCTCCGCCCGGCTTGCGGCCGAGGGTGCGGCGGTTGCCGTCAACTACAGCGCCAGCAAAGAGGCCGCCGACCGCGTGGTCGCCGCCATCATCGCCAAGGGTGGCAAAGCCGTCGCCGTCCACGGCAACCTGGCCGATGCCAAAAACGTGAAGAGCGTCGTCGCCGAGACCGTGAAGGCGTTCGGTGCGATCGACATCCTCGTCAACAACGCGGGCATCTACGAGTTCGCGGCGCTCGAGGCCATCACGCCTGAGCATTTCCACAAGCATTTCGACCTCAATGTGCTCGGGCTTCTCTTGATTTCGGGGGAAGCGGTGCAGCACTTCAATCCCAACGGGGGCAGCATCATCAACATCAGCTCCGGCGTATCGACCATCGCGCCGGCGAATACCGCCGTCTACACCGCGACGAAGGCATCGGTGGATGCGATCTCCTCCGTGCTGTCGAAGGAGCTTGCGCCGCGCAAGATCCGCGTCAACGCCGTCAATCCGGGCATGATCGCCACCGAAGGCGTCGTGTCCGCCGGCCTGCACGAGGGCGACATGCGCAACTGGATCGAATCCACCACCCCGCTCGGCCGCATCGGCAAGGTTGAGGAGATCGCTGCCGCGGTGGCCTTCTTCGCTTCGGACGAAGCCTCCTACGTCACGGGCGAGACACTTCACGTCACCGGCGGCCTTCGCTGACGCGCGACGTGCCCTGGCGGCCCGAAATTGCTGAACGGCGTCGTCCCAGCATGGTCGCGGTAGTGTATCCCGCCGCCACGTTCGGACTTCACCGGTCCCGATGAGAAAATGGCTCGCATCAAGCGAGCCATTTTTATTCTGCGGGTGAGAGTCCTGATGTCACCGCGAGCCTCGCAGTGAGGCAGCGGCACCGTCGGATCCGAACTTTACGGCTTGTCGTCGGCCTCTTCGCTTTCCGAAAGCGCGCGATAGCGCACGAGATCGGGATCACAATCCATGTAGAGCCCAATGAAGCCCCGATAGCCGAAGTCGTCGCGGAGAAGCACGAGCAGCCGGTCCAGATCCTTGTAGGTACGATCTTCCTTGTCGCCCCAGGTTCGCAGCGGCAGGAATTCGCGTCGCCAGCTCGGCCGAACATAGGCCAGGTGTTCGGCCATACCCTCAATCGTCTTGGTGATGATGAGGACATTGCGCAGGTGCCCGCCATTTTGCAGCTCCTGCTTGATTTCCCCTTCCTGTAACCCTTTCGCCAAGGGTTGCTCCCGCAAATTGATCGCCCAAGGGGCGAAGACCACAACGGGGGCAGACTTCCTTGCGCCGACCAATCCGCAGTCGCTTTCTGACCTGCGGTCCGGAAGATTCGGAGCGAGTCGAACTGCTCCATGGCGAAAGCTGCCTCCGATCCCGTGTCTATCAGCGAAAGGGGTTGCCTTGCGAGCCGACAATGAGGTGATGCACACAGCAAGCGCTTCGATCGCTGCTGCGTTCACACGTCGGCGTGCCGACGTTCTCCCGGCGATGCGATTGAAAAATCGATGTAACATCAGCTACATCGATAGGGTTGCGAACGCGACGAGATGCTCAAGGCTCGCGGTCGACCCCGATGCATCTTCCTCTAGGCCACTCCGCCGCCCGGCTCTTGCAGGTGGCGGAAGGCGGCGGGCACGTTGACGGAGTTGTGCGCCCAATCGAACAGGCTGTACTCACCGTAGTGCGCCATTGCGACCGCCTCGAGCGTGGCCTCGATCGATCGGCCTTCTGCGATCGCCGTGCGCACGGCGCTGTCGAGCTCGCGAAGATAGCGAAGCGGGAATTCGATGTCCGCGGGACGCATCGGCCGGCCGTGGCCGGGAATGATGGTCGCGTCTTCCGGCAGGAAGTCGCGCACGCGGGCAAGGGTCGTCATCGTCTCCTTGTGCCGCCCTTCGAGGAGCCACGGAAGCGCCGGAGACGGTGCTTGGATCATGTTACCGACCCAAAGCACCTTCGCGTCTGGCGTCCATATGACCAAATCGCCTGGCGTCTGCGCGAACCCAAAGTGGCGGACCTCGACGATGCGGCGGCCAAGATCGACGCTAATCATGTCGGGGACGGTGATGTCAGCGGCGCGTGCCTGCACGCGTTCAATGCCCTTCCCCTTGCCCATGAGGCTGATCATGAAACGGCGATCGTCCTCGAAGCTTTCTTCCATGTAGCGCTTGGTCGCCGGATGCTGAATCACGACAGTACTGTCGGGGAACAGGTAATTCCCGTAGGCATGGTCACCGTGATAGCTGGTGTTGACGAGGAAGCGGATCGGCTTCGACGTCACTTGACGTACGAGCCCGATAAGCTGCGCGGCGAGATCGCCATTCAGCATTGACTCGACGACGAGTACGCTGCGTTCGCCGATCACGAAGCCGGCGGTGGTGGCGACGTGGTCTTTCTCGAACACGTCGTCAGGCATGACCGCGAAAACGCCGGGGGCCAGTTCGTTCGATGTGAGGTTCACCCGAGCCGCATCCCAGGGCGGCGTTGCTTCTTGCTCACCGTCCTGCGTCATCGGATGGGTCCTCCCTGTTTGAATGATGCCAAGCGACCACGCTTTGCGGACGCCGTTACTTCGCTGCTGCGCGGGCGGCCTGTTTGATTGCGTCAGCCACGACGTCCGGGTTGGAGACGGGGACGGCGTGCGAAGCGTTCACCTCGATGACGGTGGAGTGGGCGCGATCGGCTTCGAACTTGTATTCGTCGACCGGAATGGCGCGATCCTGCAGGGGCCTGACTTGCCAGCTCGGCTTGCTCGTCCATGCTGCGGATGTCAGCGGTTCGGTCAGGGCCGCCAGGTTCATGGGGCGTTGGCCGGCGAGCATCAGGGCGGCCACGCTCGCGGGCACGTCGGCGGCAACGTTGCTGTGGAACTTGTCGGGCTGGTAGAGGAGATACGTGCCGCTGGTCCCGTCGGGCAGGGTGTACGTGGTCGGCTCGACGGACGTGGGGAATGTGCTGCCGGGGTACCGTTCGAGCAAATGGGTTGCGGCCTCCCCGACCGCGGGCATGATGGAGGCCGCGTAGACAAGGCCCTTGACCTTGGGGTCGTCCCCGGCCTGCGTGATGACGGCCCCGCCGTAGGAGTGGGCCGCTAGGATCACGGGCCCGTGGATCTTGTCCAACAGGCTGCGCAGGTACGCGGTGTCGATTGCCGGGCCCAGCAGCGGATTGCCGAAGGCGACGACCGGGTAGCCGTCGCGCTGGAGCCTCTCAATCACTCCATTCCAGATCGACGCGTCTTCGAAGGCCCCGTGCACAAGGACGACAGTGGGCTTGGGCGATTCCTGGTTCATCGTGAGTCCTTTTCGGGAGAATTCGGGAGGAGGTCGCTTCGCTGAAGTGTTCGTTAAGTCGCGCCGCCCAAGCTCATCATCTGCCTTGCAGCGAAGAGCCTCGGTAAGACGCTCTATTTCTGGGCGATGACGTGAAGCCGGTGCACCTTGGGAGCTTCGGAAAACAGCTCGCCTGCCTTCGCGAACAGCGCCTTTGCAAGTTCGCCGTTCAAATGCGCGTCTCGTCCAACTTCGTCATTGAACGTGTCGATGATTCCGTAGCGTCCCGGCTCCTCTTCCTTGAGCCCGTACCACGCCGCTATTCCGGCCTCTGCCTTCGCCATCGCGGCGCCCTGCTTCAGGAAAGCTTCGACTTCCGCTTCCTTGCCCCGATTGGCTTTCAACTCGACGAAGAAGGCGAACTTGGCCATGCCATTGATCCTTTCGATTACATCCGACTGTTGGACGTCTCTATGTAAAATGTGTTTTTATAAAAACACACCAAAGAACGCGTGGGATTGGTTCGCTTTGTCGTGACCGAAGCGAATAATATATATGCGTAATTTCAATTACTTGGTTTAGTTATGATCTTCGGTCGCGAGTCGTGATCAAGAATTAATATTGAGATTCATATGCGTTATATCTGAAGTCTTTTTACAAAATCACAGGCGGCCTCGACCATCACGGCCTTGCCGTCTTCACGGGTCGTGCGGTGAGATGAGCGGTGCCGAAACGATGAATGAGGTCGTCGCGGTTACACGCCCGATGACGACTTAGGACCTGCTCGGAGCCTCACCGAGAGGTGGAAGCAAGTGTTGCGCGGCGTGAGGCGATAGCTGCTCGATGGCTGCTCGAAGGTGGGCCGCAGCCTTCGAATGCTCGGGCCCATCGAGCATGCGCAATGCTTCCAGCATGAGCGACAACGCCACCGAGGCATCGGAGATCGCGTCCGTCATGATCGCTCCTTTCGATGCGTGCACGATCTTCAGAGCGTCGGCCCTCGGCATCGACGTCGCGGGACGCGCTCACATCATCAGTTCGGTGTCCTTGATGTCAGCGATGGGGCCGAGGATCGCAGGGTCAAACTCATCCAGAGAGCTGCGGTCCAACAGACGCTTGGGCAGATCGGGGTTCGCCAAGGCCCCGCGGCCTATCGTGACGACATCGGCGCCATCGTCGAGCGCAGCCACCGCCTGCTCGATGTTGTGCAGGCTGCCATTGGCGAAAATCGTCGCTTTGGGGGCGTAGCGCTTGGCGAGGCGCATCAATGACGGGCCGGCCTTGGCGAAAGCGGGCTTCCACGCCTCAAACTCGGTCACATGGACGAAGTCGGCGCCGGCATCGCCGAGGCTGCCGAAGATGATTTCGGCGTCACGCTCCGCACCCGCCCATTTGTGATGATAGTCGTTCACCTTGCCTTGCGAGATGCGGACGCCGACCGGCACCGCGCTTCCGACCTTCGCGCGCACCGCCTTGAAGGTTTCCACGATTAACCGCACGCGGTTCTCCGTGGTGCCGCCCCAGCGATCGGTTCTGCTGTTGGCGTAGTCGGTCAGGAACTGGTCGAGCAGGTAGCCGTTGGCGCCGTGAATCTCGATGGCGTCGAACCCGGCGATGTGGATCGCTCGCGCGGCCGAGCCCGCGAAGCCAGCAATGGCGTCGGCGATCTGCTCTTCCGTGATGGCTGCCGGCAGCATGTAGCGGTCCTTTCCGTGATAGAATGTCATCTGCTCGCCCTTGGGCTGAATGGCAGACGGCGCCACCGTGCTGTCGCGAAAGCGATTGCCTTGACTGATCGCTCCGGCATGCATCATCTGAGCAATGGCCACCGCTCCGTGCGCCTTGATGCCGTTGACGACCGGCTTCCAGGCCCTGGCCTGCACGTCGTCGGTCATGCCGGGCTGATGGACGTAGCCCTGCGAGAACGCCTGGTCTGTGTAGATGCCTTCGGTGATGACCGTTCCAAACTCGCCTCGCGCGAACCGCTCGTAGTATCGCGTCATGGTTTCGGTGGCCCGTCCGTCCTGGGTCGCCGTGATGCGCGTCATTGGCGCAACAGCAAGACGGTTCTTTGCGGTACGGCCGTTTATATCGATTGGCGTGAAAAGCGCCTTCGCTTCGTTGTCCATAATCTGAATCTCCAGGGCCTTTACCTTCGGGAGTCGCCTCCCTTGCTGAAAATCGATCTAGAGCTTGCCGTGAGCCGACAGAAGTCCGGCTGGAAGCTAAGCACTTTATCAATTATCGTTATAAAATGGATTTCGCAGATGTGGCCCTGTTTCGCAGCATCGTGACCGCCGGTAGCCTGTCCGCTGCGGCGCGAGAGATGGGCACCACGCCAATGTTGGTCAGTCGAAGGCTCGCAGCGCTTGAAGCTGAGCTCGGCGCGCGCCTGTTTCATCGGACCACGCGCTCACTGTCGCTCACCCCTGAGGGCGAGGCCTTCTTGCCTCACGCCGCCGCCCTGATAGCCGCCCGCGATTCAGCATTCGAGTCCGTGGCGTCCGCCGGCTCGGGCCTCTCAGGTGTGCTCAAGGTCACCGCACCGAACGTCATCGGCCATGCGGTCATCGTACCCGTCGTGGCCGGGCTGATCGCGGACAACCCGGCGCTTCGGGTCAATCTTGTCCTGAGCGACGATCGCGTCGACATCGCTTCGATGGGTCTCGACGTTGCGATCCGAGTGGCGCCGATGAAGCCTTCCGACATGATCGCGACAAGGCTCGCCGACAATCCCTACATCCTCTGCGCATCGCCAGCATACATCGCTCGCTTCGGCGAACCGGCAACCTTGGGCGATCTGGTGAGCCACCCCTGCATCAAGCTTCATGCGATGGAGACCTGGCCGTTCGTACGTGGAGGCGAATTGGAGCAGATCCGGATCGCCGGCCCGCTGTCGGCCAGCACAGTCGACGCTGTTCGAGCGGCTTGTCTTGCGGGCGTGGGGGTCGCCATGATGACCTATTGGGATGTGTACGAGCAGATTGAACGCGGAGAGTTGAAGCGTATCGTTCTGGCGGATGCCGCGCCGGTCGAGCTTGGGATATGGGCGGTTTTCCTGACTCGCGCGCAAATGCCCGTCCGGGTAAGAGCGTTCATTGATGCTCTGCGAAAGCGGCTGCTTGCGGGCACACTGCCGTGATCGTCGCGACGTGCCATCGCCGGCGAGCGGGAAAGCTCGCCGGCGACGCGTCGCCCTGGGCAGAATGCAACCTGTTACCGCGTCAGGCGAACCAGATCCTGCCTTAGCAGATAGAAGGAGACTGCGAGCAGCACGACCTCCTTCATCAGGAAGGGCACGTTGCCCGTCATCGCGGGGAAGCCTCCCGCGGCGAGGTCCCAGCCCTCCGGCATGAAGGGAATGATCGTGACGGTCGCGATGAAGGTGCCGGTCGAGCCGAGGGCGCCGAGCACGCCAAGCCGGTGGCTCCAGAAGCCCGCGAGCAGCAGCCCGCCGAAGGTCCATTCGGAGACACCGAGGAAATAGCTGGCGCCGGCATGGCCGAACACGGGATAGAGCCACCAGATCAACGGGCCGTTGCTGATGAACGGGACCAACCGTTCGAATTCGTACGGAAACCACTTCTGGTAACCGAAGAAGAAGAACATGATCACCATCGAGGCGCGGACGACATGGTAGTCGAGATCTTCCGCGAGCAGGCCGGATCCCTGCAGGGCGCGGACGAGAGGATTTTGGGCGGTGTGGGTGTTGGCAAGCGTGGTCATGGTCGTGATCCCTGATGTGAGATGAGCGACGTGGCGGCCGTCGCGTTAGGCGAGCGCCGGGAAGTCGATCTCGGTATCGTTGATGCGGTTGAAGACGTTGGTGAACGCGGTGGTGGCAAAGGCGAGGCTGATGTCGACGAGCTGCGCGTCGCTGTAGCCGGCGGCCTTGATCGCGACGAAATCCTTGTGGCTGACGGTGCCGCTGGTGCGCGCAAGCTTGTCGACGAAAGCGACCAGCGCATCACGCTGGGCATCACCGGTGGGCCGGCCATCGCGGATCTGCTTCAGGATCTCCGGCGCCAGCCCGACGAGCTTTGCGAGATGGCTGTGGGCGGCGACACAATAGTCACAGCCGGCGGCTTCGCTGATGACGAGCTTGATGATCTCCTTGTCGGACTTGGTCAGTCCGCCGGAGGCGAGCACGGTGTCGGCAGCGAGCACGGCCTTGAGCGCAGCGGGGCCATGGGCGGCGATGGCCGCAAAGGTGTTCGGCACGCTGCCGATGGCCTTCTTGATCTGGGCATAGACCTGGCCGGAGGGGCCGGCGTCAGTTTCGAGGTTCGGGACGGAAAGTCGGGACATGATGGCACTCCGTGTTGGGGTGGTGAACGATTGCGGAGTGACAGTAGGGTCGCGATGTGAGATGTTGAATGCTTTATAGGCTTGTATATATGCTCAATCGTCTCAAATGACGTACTGAGAGGCGAATACGATGGATTGGCTGAGCCGGCTGTTCGAGATGATGCCGGTGCGCGGCCGTCTGGACCTGCGCTGCTCCTACGGCGCGCCCTGGCGGATCGAGCAGGGGCCGGGCGAGGTCAACGAGATCCCGTACCATGCGGTGCTCGTAGGCTCGGCGGTGCTGGACGATCCGGCGGGAGGCCGGCCGTTGCTACTGGAGGCCGGCGACATTCTGCTGCTGCCGCGCAACCCCCGGCACGTCATGCACGACGGCAGCGGAGCCGCGCCGCTGAAGGCCCGCAACCGCGCGTCACTCAACTTCACGATCAGCGAGAATCCCGGCTCGGACGCCCGGCTCGATCTGCTGTGCGGACATTTTTCGATCGCCCCGCCGCACGACCGGCTGCTGCGCAACTATCTGCCGCCGGTGCTGATCGTGAGGGCCGGCGCGCAGGCCGGAGAGCGGGACACGGCGGGGCAGCTCGCGGGTCTCGTTGCCTTGATGCGCGGCGAGACCGCAGACGATCAGCTGGGTGGCCGCGCGATGCTGAACGCGTTGTCGACGGCGATGTTCGCGCTCGTGCTGCGCCTCGCCAGCGAGACCGGAGACGCGCCACGCGGGCTGCTTGCGCTCGCAGGTCACCCACGCCTCGCGCCGGTCGTCGCGGCCATGTTCAACGCGCCCGCGCGCGCATGGACGCTGCCCGAGCTCGCGCAGCTCGCCAACATGTCGCGTGCGACACTCGCTCGTCAATTCCAGGAGAAGGTCGGACGTTCGCCGAGCGAGCTGTTGACCGACATCCGCATGACGCTGGCAACGAACGAACTGAGGAAATCCTCGCTCTCGACCGGAGCGGTGGCTGAAGCGGTCGGATATCTGTCCGAGGCGGCATTCCAGCGGGCGTTCAAGAGCCACATGGGCATCACTCCCGCGCAATGGCGAAAGGCTGCGCAGTCGCCTGCGACGATTGGCGAGCTGGAGCTGGCGAAGAGCGCAGAGACGGCATCGGCTGGCGAGAATGCCTAGGCAGGCGAGCGTGAGGTGGCCGGGCTAGCTCAGCATCCGCGGCAGATGATGAGCTTGCGATCCAGCATCTGATCGCGCTGCTGCTGCTCACGCTCCCAGGCCGACAGAGCATCTGATTGAGGCGCATCGGCCCGGCTCGGCTGACGGTGGCCGACCGGAGCGAGCCAGGGCAGGCGCGACGTCGGCTCGGCCGAGGCGAAACGCGCGGCGGCCCGCGACGGCAGATCGGGGAGGGCGTCGAGAGAGCTGTTCCGGTCGGAGGCATGTGCGGGCGACAGCAAGCCGATCAGGAGAAGGCCCGCAAAAGCGGAGCGGATCGAGCGTGTCTGGTTCGAACGATGGGACATTGTGGCGCTCCCGTAGTGGAGGCTCGGGATGAGCGGCTCCGTTGAGGGCCACAATAGTCGTGGACGCGAAAGGCTGAATGCCGCGCGATCTCGAAGATATGCTCGTTCGTCTCACGCGCGTCGATGGAGGGGACTGGTTGCCGCTTCAGCGGGCCGGCCACCAGGCGCTGGCTCGGCGACCACCTCGGCGATGTCAAGATTGCGATCGGGGCCGTGTGGAACCACCAATTGACCGGGTTCGAGACGCAGCTGCGTGCCATCGAGATGGACCGTCACGATGTCCGGCTCGAACGATACAAAATTGGAGATGCGGCGGACTTCGGGATAGGCGTCGGGATACGACCATGCCGCCTGGCGCGCGTCTCCGATGGAGTAATAGCTGCAGAGGCCCTTGTACGGGCAGAAGGTCTGGAGCTTTACCGGAGTGAGGGCAGCCTCATCGATGTCGGCACGTGGAACATACCAACGGGGTGCAAAGCCGGACTCGTAAAGGACCAGCGGCTGCTTTGTATCGGCGATGACCCGGCCCTGGTGGTTGACCACGAGGTTACGAGCGGTCTGGCGGATGTCGATGCGGTGATAGGGATCGGCGGCATGGCCCACGATGCGTTCGTCTTCCTCGTAGAAGGCATCCATGGCCCGCCAGGCAAAAGCGATCAGACCCTGCAAATCGCCTGCATGGGCGGGCAGGTTGGTGTGCCGCCATGCTCCTCGCGCCGCGATGTGTTGCTCGTCGACCCGAACGCTGTACCAGGACGTCGGCCCAAGATCGGCGTGTTGAGTGATGTGCTCGGTGCGTTCCAGCACATGTGGGGAAACATCGGCCTCCGGGAAATAGGCCACGGGATAATGGCCCGGTTCGAAAAGGAGGAGCACCCGCTCGCTATCGGCGACCCAGCTTCCCCCAAAGCGCACGCGGAGGCGGCGGCGTAACGGTTCGACGTACAGGAGTCGCTTGGGCAGCTGCTCGGGGACGAGAAAGCGGCCGATTGCTCCCGTTGAAAACGGGCCTTGTTGCCAGGACAGTCCCAACTGATCTCTCCCTGCAGCGCACCGTCGGTCGGTGGCGGACCTGTTCCGACCCGTGCTTGGCTTCGCCGGCGCGATCCGACGGCTATATTTCGTTCGCGGCCCGGCCTTGGTTACAGGTCATCGCACCAATTTTGCGGTGTGATGACGCCAGCCGAGATGATTCAACCAACCGTAAAGCCGTCATCGATCGGAACAGTGAACTGGAAGACGGCTCCGCGCGGTTCGTTTGCAGTCGCCCAGAGCCTGCCGCCATGCGCAATGATGATCGAGCGGCATATCGACAGTCCGACACCGAGGCCGCCCGACTTGGTCGTGTAGAAGGGTTCGAACAGCCGCGCGAGGCCCTCCGCCGACAAGCCTGGTCCCGAATCCGTGATCGATACGCGTATGCTCTCGGCATCCGCTCTCGCGGTCTGGATCAACAGCTCGCGCTTGCCCCCCGTTGTCTCGCTCATTGCCTCGATGGCGTTCAGGATCAGGTTGAGCGTGACCTGCTGCAGCTCGACGCGATCCCCGATGACCTTGGGCAGACGATCGGCGAATATCGTCTGGATCGACACATCGTGCCGCGCCGCTTCGGCCTGCGTGAGTTCGATGACTTGGCCGATGACGTTGTTGATCGCCAGGGAATCCCGTTTGGGCGGTGATTTCTTGACGAGATCCCGGATTCGCTCGATGACCTCGCTGGAGCGGATGCCGTTCTCGATGGCGCGTGTCAGCGCCCTGCGCGTCTGCTCCAGCGCCGGCGGTTGGTGATCGAGCCAGCTCAAGGCCGCTTGCGCGCTGGCGATGACGGCGGTGTTCGGCTGATTGACCTCGTGGGCGATCGACGCCGTCAGCTGTCCCATCACCGCCACGCGGTTGGCGTGGGCCAGCTCCATCTGAGCCACGCGGTAACGCTGCTCGTTCTCGCGTGCCTCGGTTTCGGCGCGCTTGCGCTCGCTGAGATCCAGCACGAAGGCAACGCCTTGCTCCTGTTCGTCGTCGAACAGGGCTCCGCCGGTCAGCACCGGCACCCGGCTGCCGTCCTTGCGGAAGAACGCCTTCTCGAACGGGTGGACGACCCGCGTCGCCTTCAATTCGGCCCGGGCGCGGTCGGTGCGCTCCTGCCATTCGGGCGGCGTCAGATCTGCCCAGCGCAACCGGCCTGCGGCAAGATCCTCGCGATCATATCCCATGGTCTTCAGGAACGCGTCGTTGGCATCGAGAATGTCGGGGGTGTGATCGAAGATGAATATCCCGATGATGTTGGCCTCGACCAGCCGGCGGATCCTCGACTCCCGCTCCTGAAGCTCCCGGTACAGACGGGCATTGTCGAGCGAGGTCGCGGCCTCGGATGCGAGAAACTTGAGGATCGCGATCCGGGCGGGTGTGAAGACGCGCGAGGCGAGATTGTTCTCCAGATACAGAAATGCCACCGCCCTGCCTTGCTTGACGAGCGGCACGCACAAGGCTGACCGGACGTGCTTCTTCTGGATGTACTCGTCGCCGCCGAACGCGCTGCTCGTCGAGGCATCGTCGAGCACGACGCTTTCCTGGGTGCGAGCCGTGTAAAGTACGATCGACATCGGCACTTCAGCGGCGGAGATCGGTGAATCGGCGAGATCGAGAGCGACCGAACCGCCGCCAGTCACGGCGTCCGCCCGAATTCTCAGCTCGGAACCCCTCGGCAAAATCAGCACGCCGCGTTCCGCACCCGCGTGCTCGATGGCCGAACGAAGCAGGGTCTCCGTGAGCTTCTCCAGCACGATCTCGCCTGAAACAGCCTCCGACACCTTGAGAACCGTCGCAAGGTCCAGCTGTTCGACAGGTGCACCGATCGTGCCTGCGGTGCTGAGCGCGGATCCTCGCTCCCGCAGGTTGGGATGAAGTTTCTCGAGCTGGCTCACCTTCGCCTCGGCGCCCCAGCGCGCGTAGCAATCGCGCGCTTTTGTCAGGTAGGAAAGAACGACCGTTCGAATGCCGCGCGCCTCGTAGAACCCTGCCGCGCGTTCCGCAGCGATCGCCTCGATCTGCGCGAAGCCGGATTCTTGCGCCAATCGGATCGATTCCTCGTACAGCTGTTCCGCCTCGAGTTCGCGACCTTCGATGCGCGCAAGCTCCGCCGTGACGAGCTTCTGCCGGGCGGCGAAGTTTGCGGGGCAGCGGTTGGACCAGACCGTCAGCTTGCGGTGGTGTTCCCGGAGGTCGCCGAGGCGCCGCTCGCGATCCTCGGGGCGTGATGCGTGATAAGCCCCGGCATGAGCGAGCGCCGTGTAGAACCGGTATTCGGTGAAATCCGAATAAGAGCGGGCGCACCATGAGAGCGCTTCTGCGCGTGCGGCGAGGGCAATCGCGACATCGTCACGTCCGGCAATGACTTCGATCTGAATTTGCGTCGCGTAGTAGAAGAAGGCGCTTATCGGTTCGCTCGCATCCGAGGGCTGAAGCGCCGCGGGGCTCTCGAAGTCATTCCGGCCATTGCGCCCCATAAGGCTCTGCGCCAGATCTCGTTGCCTGATGAGGCCCTCCGCAGCCAATCGGACGCCCAGACCCTCGGCGAATGCCAGAGACCGCTCGGCGCGCGAGCAGACGTCCATGAGCGGATCGCCGCAGAAGAGATCCACCGATATCAGTCCGCGATGCGAATACGCCGCGAATGCCAGATCTCCGGTCGTCAAGCAGATTGCGAGTGCGCGCCGAATGAACGGCCGTCCCGATCGGATCGGGAGAATCCATGGGGTCACGTGAAGGCCGAATACCAAAAGCGCCCGGCCGCTCAGCCCTGTCTGCGGCTGCCTGTCGGCAAGGGCTGCGCCAAATTGCGATAGCCGGAATCCAAGTTCGGCATCGGTTGAATTGCTCGCGAGCACGCCGAATATGGCGGTCAGCGGGTAGCACGCTTCAGGGCTGGTCCCGTGCTGGAGCGTCAGTCGAGTGGCCTCCAAGAGCATGGTGTCGGAGAGGTTGCGATCGGTGAGAAACGCAGGCGTGAGGAGATCGGCCAGGACGCCCATGGTCGCACGATGATCCGGATCGGTCATCGGCGGTAGCGCATGAAGCTGCTCGTCGGACAGCTTTTCGGTCAAGCTCCGCAGGCGTCGCCGATCCTCGTCCACCTCGCTGCGGCTGGGATGAGGAGACCAGTCAATCCCGGTTCTGCGCAAAAATGCGAGGCAAACGTCAACCGCGCGCTCGAGCTGTCCCGCGGTGGTGTATAGCTGCGCCTGGAGTCTGGCGACCTCGGCGCTCGCCTGAATGTCCGAACAGCTCTGCGACAGGACCGTCAATTCCGCTTCCGCCGTGTTCAGCTCGCCGAGCAGGAATTTGCATTCGGCGTGGAGCAGGCCGATCGCGAAGGCGTCCCGGCTGTACCGCGGACGCCCTTCCTCTCCGAGCAGTTCGCGGGCGATTTCAAGGTAGGTTGCCGCCGCATGGTAAGCCGTTGCATTTCGCGCGCGCCGGCCCGCGGCGAGATTGACGGCAATGACCTGTTCGCGTTCCGCGCCGTTCGTCAAAGCGGCGATGCCGCGGTTCAGCTGGTTGGCAACGATATAGACGCGCTCGTTGGTTTCGTCGGGCGTCAGCTGCGCTGCCAGGACCAGACCCATCCGAAGGTGCAGGGCCGTTCGCCTGTCCTGGTCCGGTTGAAGCGCATAAGCGGCCTCTTGCACGCGATCGTGGACGAACGCGTAAGAGCTCTTGAGGCGTCGGACCAGTTCGAGACGCGTCGCGTCTTTCAAATCCGCGTGCAGCGTCTGCTCCGATGCTCCGTGCACGAGGCAGAGCATTGCGATCTCGGCGCTGTTGCCCAGGCAGGCCAGCTCCAGCAGGGCCTGACGTGTCTCGTCGCGCAAACCGCTCAGCTTGCCGACCATGAGACGCGCGACGTTTTCGGCGTAGCTTTTTTCCTTGATGCGTTCGAGATCCCAGTGCCACTGTCGCTTGTCATGATCGAAGGCCAGTAGTTCTTCTTCGGCCAGTGCCCGCAAAAACTGCGTGAGAAAGAACGGATTCCCGTTAGTCTTCTCGTATATCAGCTGCGCCAGGGGCATGGCGTATGCCGGCTCGCAGTGAAGTGCATCCGCGGTGAATTCCTCGACGGCAGCGCGGGTGAGGGGTGCCAGGTCGATTTCCCGCACCCGTTTACGGGAGGCGCGAATTTCGACGAGCCGTTGTGCCAGCGGATGTTTGACGTCGACATCCTTGCGTCGATAGGCGGCGATGAGAAGCAGATTTTGCAGGTCGGATCTGTTCAGAAGAAACGCGATCAGATCCAGTGTGGCCACGTCGAGCCACTGCAGGTCGTCGAAGAAAAGCACGAGCGGATGGTGAGGCTTGGCGAAGATGCCAATGAAGCGTCGAACGACGAGTTGGAAGCGTCGCTGTGCGTCTTGCGGGGGGGCCTCCGGGACAGGTGGTTGATCCCCGATCACCAGCCGCAGCTCCGGTACGAGATCCAACATCAGCTGACCGAGCTGGCCCAGCGCGTCGTGCAGTGCGTTACGCCAGGGTGCCAGATCGGCATCGCTCTTGGCGAGGAGGCCTCGGATAAGGCCTTGAAGCGCATGCGCGAGCGTCGCGTAAGGCATATCGCGCTTGTGCTGATCGAACTTGCCGGAGGCGAAGAAGCCTCCCAACGGGACCAAGGCCTTCTGCATTTCGTCGACGAAAGCGGACTTGCCGATACCGGAGGGGCCGGACACCAGGATCAACTCGGGCGTGCCGCTCCGGGTGACGCGATCGAACGAGGTGAGCAACGCCTCGATCTCGTGCTCCCTGCCGTAGAGCCGTTCGGGAATCAGCAGGCGGTCCGGTATATCGGTTTGTGCGAGGACGAAATCATCGATCCGTCCCTGCGCTTCCCACTCGGCGAGCGACCGTTCGAGGTCGCTCTTGAGACCGGCGGCGGTCTGGTAGCGGTCCTCGGCCGTCTTGGCGAGGAGCTTCATGATGATCGCCGACACGGCGTAAGGCACACCATTGACTCGTTCGGCGGGCGGAACGGCACGTCTCGCGATGTGGCTGTGCACCCATTCCATCGGATTGGCCGCGGTAAACGGCAGTACGCCCGTCAGCATCCGGTAGAACGTCACGCCGATTGCGTACAGATCGCTGCGGGAATCCACGGACCGATTCATGCGGCCGGTCTGCTCGGGCGCCATGTAGGCCAGCGTGCCCGCCATGGTCTCCGGTGGTTCGAGCTGCTGTCGCTCGCGCGGCAGGCGAGATGCAAGGCCAAATCCGGTGATCCTGACCTCGTCTGCTCCGCTCACCAGAAGATTGGCCGGCTTCAAATCCTTGTGGACCAGGCCCTGCCGATGCAGCTGGTCGACGGCGGTGGTGATGCCGAGAGCCAATCGCAAGAAATGGTCCAGCTTCATCGGCGCGCCGAGCAACTGCTCGAGCGGCTCGCTGCCGGGATCTTCCAATATCAGCAAGGTTCGACCACCGTCGCGGATCAGCTCCAGCGGCCGTACGGCCCAGGTCCCATCGAGCTCGTCGCGCAAGGCGTATTCATGGGCGAGCCGGTCGAGGACCGCGGCCGGCGGATGTTCCGCAGCCGCCCTAACGGTCAGGACACTGTTGACATCGCCATCGGCGCCCCGGCGCCATTCGCGACAAAAGACGCGCTCGCCGTCGTCCCATGACGCTTTGAGACCGGCATTGCCATTCGTGGATACCCGCGAGGATACGTGCATCTGCCGGACTCCGGAACTAGCCGGCCAGTCGATTGAAAAGGAGGGAAAGGTGTTCACCTGTCCCGTCCGGGAACGTACTCCCAACGCCAATCCCCAACAATAGCCGGGATCGGAGTCGTGGTATGGGCCACATTCCGTTCGGATCCAGCGTCACCGACAAGAGTTGTTCCGATGCGCTCTGATCGGCAATTCCGCTCAACCGCGGATGATGCATCCAGCTTGAGCGCGGGGAAACTGCGGGATTCTTCGAAAGGCCGTTCAGCGTGGACAGCGTCAAGGTCTATGAGCCGTCGCCCCAAACCTACGTTCACGTGGAGAATAAACTTGGCGTCCGTCCCTCGCAGCTCTGCATGATCGCCTGCCAACCGGCGCTATTGCATCGCTTCCTGTCGAACAATCCCGTTCTGAGCCGGCGACACGTCGGCTGCTGCCCGGAGGAGGTCACGCTTGAGCAGATAGATGGAAGCCGCAAGCAGTACCACATCCTTCATGAGGAAGAGGAACGGCAACGTGGCCGCAGGAAATCCGCCAGCCGGCGCGGCCCAGGCGTCGGGAAAGAACGGAATGATCGTCACGGTGGCGACATAGGTCGCGCATGAACCCAGCGATCCCAGGATCGCCAGTCTTCTGCTCCAGAAGCCGAGCAGAAGAAGCAATCCAAACAGCAATTCCGCTGAACCCAGGAAGTAGGCCGCGCCGCGCACGCCAAACACCGGATACAGCCAGAAGATCAGCGGACCATTGCTGATGAACGGAATCAACGCGTGCGCTTCGTAGTCGAACCATTTCTGGCAGCTGAAGACGAAGAACACGATGATCATCGCCACACGCGTGGCATGGTAGTCAAAATCGCCTCTGACCAGATCGAGCTCGGACAGTTTCTTTATGAGATGGTCCATCGGATGTCGTCTCATCCTCGAGGTCGCGGATTGGCGCCAAGGGCGGCGTCGACGTCTGTCGTGATCTGAACGGTAGCCAAGCTTCGAAGAACGCGCTGTGCGCGGATTATCGTGCTTTTTTCAAACTTGCGCTGTTCGGCCGCAGGCGGTCGGGATCGGCGTGGCCTGACATCGCGTCGCCCTCGGTGGCTCGCTCTTGGCGCCGCAAACCCATACCAAAGTATGGGTCTGTGCATCACAATCGCGAGATTGCCGGAGGCGCCCACCGAACGCATGCTCGAGGCCGACATGCGCAACCGATCCTGGCGCAGCTACTGGATTTTCCTCAGTTGGGGAGACCGAACATGTGCCTCTCGCGAACAAGCATCGAACGTCACGACAGCAGCCGCCTGGTCAACTGGAGAGCGGCTTGCGCTTCAATCGCCCGTGTTGCGATCGCGTTTCGATGATGATCGCGTCTTGCGAGGGTAAGTCAGGTGAAGGTCCCTTACGTAGGTGTCGTCGATGACGACGAGGCCCTGTGCCTGTCTTTGGTGGATCTGATGCGATCGATCGGCTACCGCTCCGAGCCGTTTGACAGGGCCGAAGCGCTGCTGAGCTACGCCGGCCGGTTCAGCTTCGACTGCATCATTGCCGACGTTCACATGCCTGGAATGGGTGGGCTCAACCTCGTTCGCGAGCTCCAGCAGCAGAAGGTCGGAGCGCCGGTGATTCTCATTACCGCGCTTCCTCACAAGCAGCTGGACGCCGAAGCGGCCTCGATCGGCGCATTCTGCCTTCTCAGAAAGCCGTTCGAAACGAGCGCGCTGCTTGAGTGTCTCGACAGGAGCCTTCGAAGATGAAAGCGCTCTCGGATGACGACATCTCGTCCTCTATGGCGACGCAATCGTCCGGCGGCGACGAGCCCGGGCGTGCACGACCCCGGGGGGAGACGGATTCGCCGCGACATGATCGCCGAAAGGCGGCCCGTTGGGAGAGATGGAACGATTGTTCGGAGCGATGGGGCCGGCTCTTGCTTGCGGCGCGAGCAGGGGATGGAGACGCATATGAGCGATTGCTGCGGGAGCTGGATCTGTGGCTTCGGGCCTACTACGCGCGCCGGCTTCCCTATCCCGCCGCCGACGATGCGAGGCAGGAGGTGCTCCTGGCCATTCACGCGAAACGCCACACGTTTGCGGCCTCGAAGCCCTTCGGCGCCTGGGTCACGGCGATTGCCCGCTATAAATGGGTCGATCGTGTGCGCGATGCGTCTCGCTACAGCGCGCTCGCGCTCGACGAAGACATCGCAATCGAGGATCACGAAGGTGCCGCGATCAGCGCTGCCGCGCTGGACCAGCTGCTTGGGCGGTTGAAGCCTGCGCAAGAGAGCGTGATCCGCCTCGTGAAGCTCAATGGTCTGAGCATCGCGCGAGCGGCCGGTGCGACCGGACAGTCGGCGGCCCTGGTTAAGATCAATATCCATCGCGGCCTGAAGAAATTGTCCACATTGGTCTCCTGACGTCATTGCGGCCGCGGGCCGGGCCGACCGAGACGTCGTGCGAAGGAAAGCCGAAATTGCTTCAACTCCAGAACGAAATGCGATCTACGGTGGCCGACCTGACGGCGGCGTTCCGCTATGACATCATGGAAGGGCTGAGCCTCGCGCCAAAGGCAATTCCGGCGAGATGGCTTTATGACCGCCGCGGATCGGCTCTGTTTGAAGCCATCACGCTGCTGCCCGAATACTACCCGACACGAACCGAGCGATCGATCCTTGCGTCCGCAGCATCGGAAATCGCCGCGCTCGCGGGGCCGGGCCGCGCAGTCATAGAATTCGGCTCAGGCTCGTCGGCAAAGACGCGACTGTTGCTGGCAGAGACGGAGCCTTCCGCCTATGTGCCGATCGACATCTCGGGCGAATTCCTCCGGGAGGTTGCGGTAGGCTTGTCGCATGCATTCCCGGGACTGCCGATCTATCCAACCGAGGCCGATTTCACCTATCCCTTTGCGCTGCCGGACGAGATTGCCTCGACTGCGCGCCTTGGCTTCTTTCCGGGGTCGACGATCGGAAACCTCACTGTGCCTGCGGCGGTCGACCTGTTGCGGGCGATGGCGGTGACCCTGGGGGCCGGATCGATGCTGCTGATCGGCATCGACCGTATCAAGGATCAGGATGTTCTCCTGCCAGCATATGACGACGCGCAAGGGCTGACGGCCGCATTCAATCTCAACCTCTTGCACCGGATCAACCGCGAGCTGGGCGGCTCGATTCCCCTGGGCGCGTTTCGCCACTTGGCGCGCTGGAATGATGCGGAGGCGCGTATCGAGATGCATCTGGAAGCCACGCGCGACGTCCGCTTCGAGGTCGACGGTCGCGTCTTCTCGTTGTCGAAGGGCGAGACCATCCACACGGAGAACAGCCTCAAATACGGGCGGAGGGATGCCTTCGTCCTGCTGCAGGCCGGCGGATGGCATCCCGTCGCCGATTGGAGTGACGACAGCGGGCTCTTCTCGGTCATTCTCGCGGAGCAAAGGCCCGCGCCGGCGGCACCCTAGGATGAATCGGGGGCGCAAACGGAATCATTTCCAACAATATCGCCTCAATCGGCGCAATCCACGAACAGCGAGGCTCGTACACATGCTGCATAATGTGCGCGTCATCATGGCAATCAACTGCGTTGAGGCGCGACCATGCAACTCCGTTCATCCCTCATCCTGAGCTTCGCCGCCATTCCTCTAACCGCCCTGGCAGATCCGCTCCCGGCGCCGTCGCCGAAAGCGCCGAGCCCGGCCGAGACCGTCCAGGTGCAGCCGCGCGGCAATGAATTCATGCCGAATTCAGTCGCCGAGGATGCGTTGCAGAAGCGCATTACCGACTTCAACCGGAAACTGGAAGGTCTGGACGCAGATCTCGACAAGAAGCTGAAAATCTGCCGCGGGTGTTGATCGAAATCCGGTTCAGCAAACAGCGATAGGTCCGCACATGAGGCACACTGTCACCGGTTCGTTCCACGACGGCGGAAGCGGGTGCGCGCACTATGAGCGGATCGCCCCGATCCGGGATGACGGGCTTGAGCTTGTCGTCAGGGAACTGCAGCATCGCATGCGCAATATCCTGAGCATCGTTCTGTGCCTCGTGAACAACACCGATGCGAATACGACCGCCGATTTTCGCGAGGCGCTCTCGGCACGGATCGCGACCCTGTCCGACGCCTACAGGATGATTGAATCCGCGGGAGATCAGCGCGTGTCCCTCGCGGCGATGCTGGAGCGAACGCTCAAGCCGCACGCGATGTTTCACAGAGGCCGCATTCTGCTCGCGGGGCCGGACCTCACGCTGGAGCCGCACATCGCCTTGGCGCTGCACGTCATCATTCACGAGCTGGCTACCAACGCGAGCAAGTACGGCGCGCTGACATCGACGGCAGGAGCCGTCGAAGTGATCTGGGAAAGCCCGCCCTATCTCGGCGGACAAGGTCTTGCGATCCAGTGGCGCGAGCGCGGCGGACCGATTGTGACCAAGCCCGAACGCAGAGGCTTTGGCACGCAATTGATCGCAAGGGCCCTGCCGGGCGCGCAGGTCGATCTCGACTTCGCGCCCGGCGGTCTTGTCTGCCGGCTTCTGATCGATCTCGGTCAGACGCTGACCACGCAAGGGCCTGTCAGTTAGGATCAGGAGGATCGACACCATGAGTACATTGGCGAGTGCCCCGCGCAAATCATTCGCAAGCAGGCTGCCGATATCGGGGCTGCTTGCGGGTGACCTAGATTACCACATCGTCCGGGCGTCGATGGTGATCCTGTTCTTCTTCTTCGGCTACCAGAAATGGTGGGCGTACGAGGCGGACCGCCTGGACCCCTTCATCAGCAACGGTCCGCTGATCTGGTGGCTCTATCCCGCTTTCGGCCATCAAGGTGCCAGTTGGTTCCTCGGCGTCGCCGAATGGACCGTTGGTGCTTTGATATTCGCGGGCTTCTGGAGCAAGCGCCTCGGCATTCTGGGCGCCCTTGGATCGACCGGCACCTTCATCGCAACAGTCACGATCATTCCGTTTATGCCGGACGGTTGGGATGCTGCTGCAGGCGGCTTTCCGGCGATGACGGGCAACGTTCCGTTCCTGATGAAGGATGTCGTGCTGCTTGCGGTATCGTTGTATCTGCTGAAGCAGGATGCGGCCCGTGTCCTGCGACCTGAGGCTTGAGATACACGGCAAGGCAGATGCAGATCATGGCCAGCGCGAGAATGGGATAGTGCAACGAGACGGCCGCCGCGGCGAGGAAGCCGAACAGGGTGGTCAAGGATCGCATCCGCATCATCATGCGCGCCTTGTCCGGGATCGCCTCGATCGCCGGCCGGTCGACGGCTTCCCAGCACAGCAGCAGATAGGTCGCGTTCACCAGGGCGAATACGCCGGCATAGACGGTGACGGGCAGGGGCGCCAGCTTTGAGCTCGCGATCCAGGCTGTCGAGAACGGCAGAAGCGATACTGAAAACAGATGAGCGAAGTTTCCCCAGATCAATCGGGGCGTCGCCGCGCTGGCATAGTGCAGAAGATGGTGATGGTTCACCCAGACGATGGCGATGAAGAGATAGCTGACTGCGTAGCCGATGACGGTCGGCCAGAGTTCGAACAGAGCATCGAGGCTCGGAGCGTGCGGCGGGCGCAGGTCCAGGGCGAGAATTGTAATAACGACTGCAAAAACCGCGTCCGAGAGGGCATTCAGGCGTTCTGTCTTCGGAGAGTCCGCGGTCATCATTCCTGTTTCCTTGCCGATGCAGGCCTGCGCGGCAGTGTCTCGGCGCCCCGATTAAGGCTGAGCGGCAAGCGAGTCATGCCGACGGCCAGCGGGGCGCAATGCCGCTGCTCCGCACTTTCGTAGACATTCGGAGCAAACGTCGCATCGGTTACACCTGCTTCGAAAAAATCGGGCGAATGCGCAACGACGTGCATGGCGCGGGCTCGTGAACCGCGGCTCTCGCGACCAAACTTGGCAACGTTCGCAAGTCCCGTTACATGTTGCGGCGTACTGACGCGCTCTCGTCCCACCCCTCGATACGCAAGCGGCGGGGTGATGCGTCGAGACGTCTGGAAATGATTTTCACGACGAGACATCTCGGTATGAGGCTTGATAACGAGACGCACGAACTCGATCTGGTCGCAAAGGCGTTTCAGATTATCTCGAGAGAAATCAGCTATCAGGGATTGGCCAAGGCTCTCCTCATGGAGGCGCTGAGCTACTCCGGGGCCAGTCGGGGGGCGATCCTGCTCAGCGGGCAACGAGAGCTGCTTGCCAAGGCCGATGCGAGCTTCCCGCGCGAGAGGGCGAACTTCCTTGCCTCCTTCCCGCCGCACGCCGAATTCCGCCTGCCGAGCGACCTTGCCGAACAGGTGCTCGATCGAAAGCAAACGGTCGTGAGGCAAGCCGGCGCGGAGAGCTCGGCACTGATCGATCCCGCAAACCCGCCGTCTGGAAAGATAGCGCAGCTGTGCCTGCCGTTGATTCACCAGCACTGGGCGATCGGCGTTCTCTATCTCGAAGCGGATGGAGATGCGGAGATCTTCACGCCGCGATGCGTCTGGGTGACATCCATGCTGGCCAATCAGGCCGCCGTCTCATTCGAATCCGTCCGCCTGTTCGAGGCGCTGCGCGAGACCAATATGTGGATGGTCAGAGGTCAGCAGATCGGCGGGATGGGCAGCTATCGCTGGAACACGCGGACCCTGCTCTCCCGCGGATCGCGCGAATGTTACCGCATCCTGGATATCGACCTGGACGTAAACCCCGTGCCCTTCGAGGTGTTCAGGAGCCGGGTCCACCCCGAGGATTATCCCGCGCTGGAGCAGGACCTCACCGAGGCGATCAGCACAAAGTCGCCATTCACCCACGAGTACCGGGTGGTTCACCGGGACGGCAAGACGTTGCATGTCGTGGCCGTCGGGCAATTCGATGAGGGGCCCACGGGAGACCTCGAGCTGGAAGGCATCATCACGGATGTGTCGCAACGGAAGGCGGCGGAGCAGGCTCTCGCCGACGCGCGAAACGAGCTTGCGCGGGCGACGGGTCTGACGTCCCTTGGCGAGCTCGCCGGCTCGATCATTCACGAGATCGATCAGCCGCTGACGGGCATGATCATGAGCGCGGAAGCTTGCCTCCGATGGCTCGCCCGGGATCCCGTTCAAGCCGGGGAGGCCCGGAAATCGGTCGCGCGCATCATCAGGCAGGCGCGTCGAGCTGCGGAGGTTGTGACCGGGGTCCGCTCTCTGGTGCGGGGCACGCAGGTCCATTTTGCCGAGTTCGATATCAACGATGCGGTTGCGGAGGTTCTGCTTCTGTCGAACAGGGAAATCGAGCGGGCCGGGGTCATCGTCCGTACCGACTTCGATCGATCATCGCCGCGTGTCGAAGCAGACCGTGTTCAGGTCCAGCAGGTCGCGCTCAATCTCGTGCGCAATGCGATCGAGGCCATGGCCGGGGTCGAGGACGGGAACCGCATTTTGGCCCTCTCTTCGGGGGTCGCCGATGGTATGATTTCCGTGGCAATCGCGGATACGGGGGGCGGCATCAGCCCGGCTGATAGAGAGCGGGTCTTCGAGACGCTCTATACGACGAAGGGAGCGGGACTCGGTCTGGGACTGTCGATCTGCCGCAAGATAGTGAAACTCCACGGAGGACAGCTATGGGTGGAAGAAAACGGGAGGTGCGGAGCGAAGTTCACCTTCGCTCTCCCGCTTCGCCAGGCGGTTCAGACGTCGGAAAGCCGGTAGACATGCCTCCCTCCGGCGTTGTTCATATCGTCGACGATGACCGCGCGGTTCGCGAGTCCCTTGGCGACCTGCTCGAGTCCCTGCACTACAAGGTCGCCCTGTACGGATCTGCTTCGGACTTCCTGAAGGTTGAACTGTCTGACGCCCCTGCGTGTCTGGTGCTCGATGTCAGATTGCCCGGCACGAGTGGCTTGGAGCTGCAGGAGTACCTGACGAAAATCAATGTCGGAATCCCGGTGATCCTGATGACCGCCTTTGGCGACATTCCCATGTCGGTAAGAGGCATGAAGCTGGGGGCGGTCGATTTTCTCACCAAGCCGATACGGGATCAGGATCTTCTCGATGCGATCACGGCCGCGATCCGAAAGGACATCGATCGGCGCGACGACAGCGCGCACCTGGCGCAGTTGCAGGAGAAGTTTGCACTGCTGACCACGCGCGAGCGGCAAGTGATGACGCTGGTGGCATCCGGTCTGATGAACAAGCAGGTCGCCAGCGAGCTCTCGATCAGCGAAGCGACAGTCAAGATGCATCGTGGCAGCGTGATGCGGAAGCTCGGGGCAAGAACCGCGGCAATGCTCGTGCGAATGGCCGAAGCGCTCCAACTCCAGGGCTGAAGCTTCGCCTCCGGGACTGGCATCTCGTGCTGAATCATCTCGGCGCCGTCCCTGCACGCGACCCATACCTAAGTATGGGCCGGAACAGCACAAGCGTGAGATTGTCCGCCAGCGCGATGAAAAGCATGTTGCCCCTGTGCGGTGCTGCCAGCCGGCGTTGGCAGCGCGCCTTGACCGGAGAGGTAACGCCACGTGCAGCTTGCGGCTTCAACGCCCGTATCCAGGCGATCAGGGCATCTCCTCCGTGCAGAAATTCGTTGACGATTGGACGCGGCCATCCGGAGCACAGAACAGGGCGACGACGATGGGGATGTACGTATCAAATTCGAGTGAGACCACGCCACGGATGGCGGTCTCCGCTTCGCCAATCCGGCCGGTGGACGAGACACTGTCTTCCAGGCCGTCCGACGCGGCGCTTCATCCGACGGTCAGCATAACGCCTTCCGAGCCGGTGAAGCGCCTTGGGATCGGCTGGCGCTGGTGGTTTTCGGAGAGCGTTCACCTCCCGGTCGGAAACAGGATTGAATTTCGCTTTCAGGGATCGAGACATCTCCTGGCGTTGTACAACGAGGGAGCGCGGAAAAGCGGTGAGACCTCAATCGATGGCCTCTGCTCGTCGAAGCTGCGAGGCTCCGAGCACAGGCTGACCTTTGTCCCGGCGGGACGCGCTTATCGGGAATGGCATGAGACTGCCTCGTCGGCGCAGGTGACCTTCCTCTACTTCGATCCCGCCGCGTTTCACAAGTCCGACGACGGCGCGGCCGGGCTCGCGCCAAGAATATACTTCGAGGATCCGCTGGTCTGGGAGACCGCCTCCAAATTGAAGAAGGCGATCGAGAGCGCAGAGACGAATTGCGCGCCTTACCTCGAGGCGCTCTGCGGCGTGCTCGCCCACGAGCTTTCCAGGTCTGATCACGATGTTGTTCGCGAACCGGCAGCGGTCAGTCGTGGAGGTCTCGCGGGTTGGCAGAAGCGTGTCGTGGTCGAGTACGTCGAGGGGCATCTGGGAGAACAGGTCTGCCTCCTCACGCTCGCCGAGCTCGTCAGGCTCAGCGTTCACCACTTCTGCCGCGCTTTCAAGAAGTCGTTCGGAATCCCGGCCTACCAGTATCAGGTGCAGCGACGCATGGAGTTCGCCAAGCTGCGGCTGGCGGATCGCGCGGTATCGATTACGGACATCGCACTCAGCCTGGGCTATGCGCAAACGAGCTCCTTCAGCTCCGCCTTTCGCAAAGCGACGGGTTGGACTCCTACGGACTATCGCAGGGAGTTCGAATGAATAGATCCGAGGGGCGATAGATCGGGCAGAGGAGGCGACAGGCCGTCTCGTACGGGCAGAAATCCCCGGGGAGTCTGTAACCGGATCGTCCCGAGTCACGAATGTCCAGGTGAGACCGCCTCGGATCGGCCGCCATCGGATCATCGATTTCACCGGGCGCAACAGGTGTCGAGGGAGGGACCACAAATGACGAGCATTCGATACCGCAAGGCGGACGTGGACGGACTGAACGTATTTTACCGGGAGGCTGGTCGGGCTGACGCGCCCGCCTTGCTGCTGCTGCACGGATTTCCGACCGCTGGCCACATGTTCCGCGATTTGATCCCGGCGCTCTCGGATCGCTTCCGACTGGTGGCGCCGGATTTGCCCGGGTTCGGCCAGTCCGACATGCCGGCCCCCGAGAGCTTTGCCTATACGTTCGCCGCGTTGGCGCAGGTGATCGAACGATTTACGGAAGTCATCGGACTCGCCCGTTTCTCGCTCTACGTCTTCGACTATGGCGCGCCGACGGGCTTTCGGATGGCCCTTCGACATCCCGAACGCATCGTTTCCATCATCTCGCAGAATGGCAATGCCTATGAGGAGGGATTGAGCGAAGGCTGGAGCCCGATCCGGGCTTACTGGCAAGATGCATCGCAAGTGAATCGGGCGGCGCTGCGATCATTCCTTTCGCCGGAGACGACGGTCTGGCAATACACCCACGGGGTGCCTGACGTCTCCCTGGTCTCCCCTGACGGATACACGCTGGACAACCATTATCTCGAGCGCCCAGGCGCGGACGAGGTCCAGCTCGATCTCTTCGGCGACTACAGGACCAACGTCGCCATGTATTCGGAATTCCAGGCCTACTTCCGCAAGCACAAGCCGCCCTTCCTGGCGGTCTGGGGCAAGAACGATCCCTTTTTCCTGCCGGCGGGCGCGACGGCGTTTCAGCGCGACATGCCGGGCGCCGAAGTGCGCTTCTTCGACACAGGGCACTTTGCGCTCGAGACTCACGCGCGGGAGATCGCAGCGGCGATCGGTGAGTTTCTTGGCCAGCTGAATTCGAATAGGTAACGGTCGCTTCCCTCGCCGCGAGAAACGTCAGGAGAGCCATCATGCGCGCTATCGTCCTTGAAAAATTCGGCGGCCTGGACAGCCTCGTCTATCGGGACGTTCCGGAGCCGGAGCCGCAGCCCGGTCATGCCGTCATCGAAGTCAAGGGATTCCGCATCAATCATGCGGAAATGCACATGCGCCGGGGTGAATGGGCCGAAGCGGCGCCGATCAGCGGTATCGAATGCGTCGGTCTCGTGAAGTCGTGCCCGGGCGGCGAATTTCCGGTGGGCGCAAAGGTGGCCGCATTGATGGGCGGTCTCGGCCGGACCATCAACGGCAGCTACGCCGAATACACGCGTGCGCCGGTCTCGAATGTCGCATCGATCGATGCGGATTTGCCATGGGCCGAGCTCGCAGCGATCCCCGAAACCTTCGCGACGGCATGGACCTGTCTCTTTCGAAATCTCGATCTCGCGAAAGGTCAGCTTCTCGTCATCCGCGGAGCGACGTCCTCGTTCGGTCAGGCGGCACTCAAGCTCGCGGTCAATGCCGGCGCGCGGGTCATCGCGACGACGCGCAGCCGGGAGCGCTTTGCGATGCTGGAGAAGCTCGGAGCCGCGCGGTGCGAAATTGAACGGCGCGATCTCTCAAAGCATCTGCCCGAGGCGAAGCAGGTCGACGCAGTCCTGGACCTCGTCGGCAACAGCGTCGTGCTCGACTCCCTCGCCATGCTTCGCCGCGGCGGCCGCTCCTGTCTCGCCGGCTGGCTCGGCGGGCTTGATCCGATTCCGGATTTCAACCCGCTGCTGCAGATGCCGAGCGGCGTCTACCTGACCTTCTTCGGTAGCTTCGTGTTCGGCACGCCCGGGTTCCCGCTCTCCGACGTGCCGCTGAGGGAAATCGCCGCCGACGCCGCAGCCGGCCGGCTGGACGTCAAGCCGGCGCGGGTCTTTCGCTTCGACGAGATTCGCGAGGCGCATCGCGTCATGGAGGCGAACGAGGCGGTCGGAAAGATGGTCGTCGTTCGCGACTGATATTTACAAGCTTGGTATTGGGGAGGGTTGATATGTCGAAATCAGTCGCGATCGTGACGGGGGCGAGCCAGGGAATCGGCCGGGCGACCGCGGTGCGCCTGGCGCGCGATTTCCCGGCGCTTGCCCTGGTCGCACGAAACCGCGCCAATCTCGAGGACACCGCAAAGGCGGTCAGGGCCGCCGGCGCCGGGGTGCTGGTGATCGACGCCGATCTGGCCGAACCTCGTGCCGCTCAATCTGTCGTCGACCAGACCTTGGCGGCGTTCGGCCGGATCGATGCCCTGCTCAATATCGCAGGCGCGGTACCTCAGGTCGATCTGTTCGAGACGACGGAGGCACAGTGGGACGCCGGACTGGCGTTGAAGCTGCATGGCGCCCGGCGGCTCACGATCGCCGCCTGGCCGTCGCTCATGGCCGCAAAGGGGGCGGTGGTCTTGATGTCGGGAAACTCGGCCTCTTTCCCCAAGGCGCCCTATGCCGCGGTCGGCACCATCAACGCTGCAATCGTCGCCTTGGCAAAGGCGTTCTCCGACAAGGGAATCAGTGATGGCGTCCAGGTCAACAGCGTCCTGCCGGGGCCGGTGATGACGGGCCGCCGCCGCTCCTACCTCGAGCACTGGGCGCCCCTGCACAACATGACCGTCGAGGAAGCCACGGCGAAGTTTCCCAAGGACGCCGGGATCGCGCGTTACGGCGAGCCGGAAGAGATCGCCGAGTTGATGGCGTTCCTCGTATCGCCCGGCGCGCGCTGGATGACCGGCTCGGCATTGCGGATGGACGGCGGCGAGGTGAAATCGATATAATCGGTTTGCACCCGAAGGGCGTCCGCGGAAGTGGCCCACTTGCAAAAGCGTTCGATGCGCGCAAGCATGGAGTAAGGGCTCTTTCGCTCTTCGCGAGCGCTGAGGAATAGCGATAAATCCGTCATGCAATTTGACACCAAGATCGCGGTCGTGGTCCGCACCGACCTTGAGCCGTGGCAGAAGCTGAACGTGGCCTCTTTCCTCGCCGGCGGGATCGCGGCGGCTTTTCCGGCCTGCATCGGCGACCCCTACGAAGACGGCTCCGGGACGAAATATCTGCCGCTGATCGGCCAGCCCATCCTGATCTATGGCGCCGACCGCGCGGCGCTGTCACGCGCGCTCGATCGCGCACTGTCTCGCGGGGTGACGCCGGGGCTCTATACCGAGGACATGTTCACGACCACTCACGATGCCGCCAACCGCGAAGTCGTGAAGGCCGTTTCCCGCACAGACCTGAATCTGGTTGGGATTTCCATGCGCGCCGAGCGCAAGGTGATCGACAAGATCGTCGACGGGTTGAAATTTCACGGCTGACGCTTCCCGATCTGCCCCGGCCGTCCTTTTCAGTCTTCGCCGGATCTGGCTCTGAGGAGCTCGTCGCGGCGCCTGATCAGAATCTCGAGCCGTGCGGCCTGATCGTCAATTCGCTGGCCGACAAGCTCTTCGCTCATCGCGGCGAGATGTGAGGCGGACTGTTCAATCAGCTCGCGAAGCTTCGCCGCCGTGGCGGCAATCTGGCGCTCGATTTCAGCGAGGTGGATGTCTTCACCGTGCATGGCGGGTCTTTGATTTCGGGGCTTGGCGGGCGATCGGGCGCGGCATTCAGAAGTACAGGTGCCGGGCACCGTGCATTTCAAGGACACATCCCCTCTGAGTGCGCGTCGCCTTCATCAGATCGCTTCCGCAATCGGCGCATTTGACGAGCGCCTCCAGCGGCCCGCCGTCGACGGCGAGAGAGCCAAGGCAGGACACGGTGTTGCATGCCGCGCACCGGATCTTCGTCAGGGTGATGTCAAAGGCAAAGGCTTCTTGAAGCAAGTGTGTGCCGGGGTCACCGCCAAGAATGAGGTCGGCGATGTTGTCTGCCATGGCGATCATGCTCCTGTTGGCCCGAAACGCTCGGTTCTTATGGCGAGAGGGTCGAAGCCGAGCTTCACGAGCATGCTCGAGATGCCCTCGACAAACCCGGTGGGACCGCAAATGAAGAACGTGGGATTCTGCTCGCGCGTAAAGCTGTTCTCTGCGAGCAGCGCCTCGTTGACCCGTCCCCGATGTCCGTTCCAGTCGCTCGGATGCTCGCGGGTGAGCGCATAGACCAGGCGGAGGTCGCGATCGCCGCGAGCCATCGTATCGAGTTCATCCCGATACACGACGTCGGCAAGGCTGCGTGCCGAATAGATCAATGATGCCGGTATGCGTGCGAGCGACCTCCTGCGGTGGCGCAACATGGCCATCAAAGGCGTAATCCCGGTACCGCCCGCGACCAGGCAAATCGGTCCACCGCGCGTTTGGCTCCAGATGAAATGCCGCCCAATGGGTCCCCGAAATTCGAGAGCGTCGCCAACCTGCAATTCGTCGAGGAGATAGGACGACACCTCACCGTCCTCGACCCGTTCGACGGTGAGAGTGAGCCGCTTTTCTTCCGGGGGCGATGCGATCGAGTAGCTTCGTTCGGCCTGATAGCCGTCATCGGCGGTGAGACGGATGTCGACGTGCTGGCCGGGCCAGTGCCCGGACCAGTTGGCCGGCTGCAGGATGATGCTCTTCACCCGGCTTGTTTCAGCCACGATGGCCTGCACGCGACCGGTCTGCCACGCGATCCTGGGCTGCTGCAGAGGCGCATCAATCGCCGTCATAACGTTGCTCCCGCCAGGGATCGCCATAATTGTGATAACCACGCGATTCCCAGAACCCGGGCTCGTCCTTGGGCATGAAGCGGAGCCTTCGCAGCCACTTTGCGCTCTTCCAGAAGTAGAGATGCGGCACCAGGAGTCGCGCGGGGCCGCCGTGCGCCGGGGCGAGCGGCAGGCCCTCATAGCGGGTCGCGATCATCGCCTTTCCCGCGACCAGGTCGGTCACCGGAAGGTTCGTCGTGTATCCGCCGTCGCAATGCGCCATGACATAGGCGTTCGGCGGCTCGCTCACCCCGACCACCTTCAGAAGATCGTCGAAGCTGACGCCCTGCCAGACCGTGCCGAGCTTCGTCCATTTGGTGACGCAGTGAATGTCGACCGTGATCGTGGTCTGGGGCAGTGCCTCGAATTCGTCCCAGGTCCATTTCCCCAGCAACGATCCGCCGAGTTGAAGCGAAATCTTCCAGTCAGCGACACGGATATCCGGCGTGGGTCCGGCGGACAGCACCGGGAAGTCGGTCGTCAGATACTGACCCGGTGGCAGCCGGGCGGCTTCGGGTGTCTGTCGCCTGGATTTGAAGCCGCGAGAAACGGGAGGTCGGTCCATGGAAGCGTGCCCTTGTGCGGTGACGCGCAGGATGTGCCAACGCGCGTCGGCGTAACCTGCAGCCCACGTCAGCGCACATGAACCCTGAGCGATGCCTTGTCGATGGCCGTCGCGGCGAATGCATCAAGATTGCGAAAGACGAAGCAATCACGGCTGCGCAGGCAAGAACTGTTTCAATGTCAAATGCGGCTTCGTCCTGAAGTGGTTCAGAAGGAGGAGACGATGTCGAGCGTGAGCCAGCCCTTGCATTCCGACGAACTCGCTTACCTCACCGCGCACGAACTGGCAGCTCGCATCCGGCGACGTGATCTGTCGCCGGTTGACGTGGTCGATGCGTTCATCCGGCGCATCGAAGCGCGCAACCCGAGCCTGAATGCGCTAGTCTATCTCGATTTCGACGGCGCCCGCGCGAGGGCAAAAGAGGCCGAGCGCGCATTGGTTGCCGGCGAGTCGTGGGGACCGCTGCACGGCATCCCGTCGGCGCTCAAGGATCTGTTCGACTTCAAGCCGGGCTGGCCTGCAAGCCTGGGCGGCATCCGCGCGCTCAAGCATCACGTCGTGAACGGTTACTGCGTGTTCTGCGAGCGCATGGAGAAGCGTGGCGGCGCCGTGTTCCTCGGCAAGACCAACAGCCCCCTCATGGGATTCCGAGGCACCTGCGACAACTACCTCTTTGGTCCCACGCGCAACCCGTTCAATCTTGCCAAGAACACGGGTGGCTCATCCGGAGGAAGCGCCGCGGCGGTCGCCGATGGACTGCTACCTATTGCAGAAGGTACGGACGCCGGCGGCTCGATACGGATCCCCTCCGCCTGGTGTGGAGTCTATGGCTACAAGGCGTCGTTCGGACGCGTGCCGTTCCTCGTGCGTCCCAACGCGTTCGGCGTGGCCGACTCTCCGTTCCTGTTCGAAGGGCCCATCACGCGGACGGTCGAAGATGCCGCAATCGCGTTGAACGTACTTGCCGGCCCTGATCCGCGAGATCCCTTCAGCCTGATCGAGCCGCCCGTCGACTTCACCGCGGCGACCCGTCGTTCGATCCGTGGCCTCAAGATTGCCTATAGTCCGGATCTGGACGTCTTTCCGGTCGACGGAAAAGTCGCGGCGACGGTCCGCCGCGCGGTACAGGCGTTCGAGGAAGCCGGTGCTCACGTCGAGGAGGTGAAGCTCGGCATCGTTCGCTCGCAACGGGAGCTGAGCGACGTCTGGTCGCGTCTCTACATGCTTCTGAACCTGCAGGCGATCGAGAACATGAAGCGCGACGGAATCGATCTGTTCGGCAAGCATCGCGACGACTTTCCGCCTGAATACATGGATTGGGTCGAGAAGACCAATCGCATGTCGGGGCTCGATTTCTTCCGCGACCAGGCCGTCCGGTCGGAGGTCTACGATGCCTTCCAGAACGTCCTTGAAAGATTCGATCTGTTGGTCACGCCGACCGTCGCGTGCCCGCCGGTCGACAACGCCAGCGACGGCAACACGGCTGGGCCGAAGTCGATCAATGGTGTCGAGATAGATCCTCTGATCGGATGGGCCCTGACCTACTTCGTCAACTTTACGGGCCATCCGGCAGCCTCGATTCCGGCGGGTCTGTCCGACGGGCTTCCGGTCGGGATGCAGATCATAGGTCGGCGAAACGCCGACTTCGACGTGCTGGCGGCGAGCGCGGCTTTCGAGCGGCTTCGTCCCTGGCAGGACAACTACCGGATCTGCCGCGAGCGCCCCCTGAGAACAGCCCCGCTTTCAGACCTCACCCGCTGACCTTGCACCCTCTCGGTCGCTTCCATGGCCGTCCGCGCCGCGATCGCGGCGCCGATTGGGGTCGCGCGTCCTGCTTCCGCAGCGTCAACCTCTTCACCGATCGCAGGTTCGGCACGGAATGCATCAAGATGGCCAAAGCGGAAGCAATCCCCAGCGCGCAGGATCTTCCGCGACTGGCTAAGTCATCTCTCGACAGGTCAATCGTGCCGGCGCCTCGCGCGTTCGGCCGCAGTCGCGGGAGAAGACAATGCGCGTGAGAGTCCAGGCAGCAGCGGCGGTCATCGTAGGCAGTGCGGTCGCAACGATTCTGTTCTTCGGATCGCTTAGGGATAGCAATGCCCAGAGCAATACGCGCTATCTGCCGGAATACACCGCGGACGGGCAGTTGCTCCTGCCGAAGAATTTCCACGAGTGGGTCTATGTCGGCTCGCCGCTGACGCCAAATGCCCTCAACGGCGGACAGGCGAACTTCCCGGAATTCCACAACGTCTATATCGAGCCGGGCTCGTACGCGATCTACAAGAAGACCGGCGAATTCCCCGAGGGGACGATCCTGTTCAAGGAGCTGCAGCTGACGTTGCCGCAGGAGAATGCCGACGGCTCGCGAACGGAAGCGTCGGGACGTGGCTACTTCCCGGGCAAGTGGAACGGCGCCGACGTGACCGTCAAGGACTCGAAGCGCTTCGCCGACACCAACGGGTGGGGCTATTTCAACTTCAATCACCACGAACCGAAGGCGCCGACGGCCAAGGTGAAGTCGAAGGACGAGTGCGCCTACTGCCATATCGCCAACGCCAAGAAGGATGAGGTCTGGACCCAGTTCTATCCGCTGCTGGACGACAAGGACGCGCGGTGACCGCGTGATCGGCGGAAGATCGGCATGAAAATCCTCAAAGCCGCCTGTGTCGCCGTCGTCGTGATCCTTGGGGTCGCGGCCGTGGTCAGGCAATCACAGCTGCCGGCGAATGCGGCGGATGGCGTTTCGGCCGGTGCGAGTGTCGCCGACCGCGACAGGCATCTGCACGTGCCCGATGACTATCGTACGACCTATCAGATCCTCGGAAGCTGGGCGATCGCGGCAGACGACACTCACGGCTCGAAGGAGCTTCACGTCGTGTACGCCTCGCCGGGAGTGATCGACGCCTATCGGAAGGACAGGCGCTTCCCGGACGGTGCGGTGCTGGTCAAGGAGGTGTTCAAGGCGGCAACCTCGGAAATGACGACCGGCACCGTCAGCCGCGCCGATGCTTTGAAGGGATGGTTCGTCATGGTGAAGGACACGTCGAACCGTCACCCGGAGAGCGCGCTGTGGGGCGACGGCTGGGGATGGTCGTGGTTCGACGCGGGCGATCGTTCAAAAACGACGACGACGAATTACAAGGCGCAATGCCAGGCGTGCCATGTGCCCGTGCGGACGTCCGACTGGGTTTACATCGATGGATACCCTCCGTTGAAGCCATAGCGATGGTGCAGGTCACCGAAAGTCATTCGATTTACCAAAGCCAATCATCAAAGGAGCGAGAGATGGCTAAAGAAGCGACGGCGAGCGAGATGGGAATGTCGAAGGGGCAGACTGGCCATCTCTATATCCAGACCAATGAGATCGACAACGCCATTATCCACTACACGCGGCAGGCGGACGGCAAGCTGGCCGAGGTCGCGCGTATCAAGACGGGCGGCGCCGGCTCCGGTGAATTCAAGCCGATCAGCGGCCAGGACAGCGCGCCCAACTCTTACGAGGGTGCAGGAAGCGTCATCATTACATCCGATCGGCGCTTTTTGTTTGCGACCAATGGCGGAGACAATTCCGTTTCGAGCTTCCGCCTGGAGAGCGACGGTCGTCTCACGCTGCTCGACGTGAAGTCGACCGGCAACCCGGTCGAGGGCAGGAGCGGCACGGCCAAATCGCTGGCTTTCGCTCCGTCGACGCGCACCCTCTTCGTGCTGCACGCGTTCGGACCGGATCACCTTCGGCTGATGTCGGTCGATGCCGAAGGCATGCTCAAGACGCGGCCCGAGCGATACACGGTGAACACGTACAGCAAGCGGAATCGTGTCTCCACCATGGTCGTGGTCTCGCCCAACGAGGAGCTTGTGCTTGTCGGCACCACTTTCGATGAGCCGATCGCGCTCACCGGCTTGTATCCCGACGGCTCGCCGATTCTCTGGGTCCAGCGCGCCGGCGGTGCGTTGCACTCGATTGCGTCGAATGCACCGGATCCGGACGGCCTTGCCGTGTTCGCCCTGCAAAAGGACGGCTCGCTCGGCACGGCCAGGTTCTACGATGCGAAGGGCGGTTCTCCGTTCTACATCGCGTTCCTGAATCAGCGTCCGAATACGTTCGTGATCGGCTATGCCGTCGGCGACGGATGCTCCATTTGCACCATCGAGAAGGACGGCTCGATCAAGATCGGCCAGCTCGTCAAGATCGACACCAGCGCGGGCCTGCCGTCCGAGCTGTGCTGGCTGGCCATCGCGCCCGATGATCGCACGATTTACGCAACGAACTTCGGCTACAGCAACATCAGTAGCTACCGCATCAACGGTAGCGGCCTGGAGATTGCGTGCGATCCGGCGTGTCCGAAGGTGCCCGGCGACGGCACCGCGAGGGGATTGAACGGAACCGTGACGAGCGGTCCCAGCGATAGCTGGATCTCGCCGGACGGCGCCTATCTCTATCAGATCTACGGCAACGCCTCGAAGCTGGTCAGCTACAGCACCCAGCCGGACGGTTCGCTGAAGGAGATCGGCAGCGTCAAGATCCCGTACAATGGCTCCCAGGGTCTTGCGGGTTTCTGATCCCGGTTTCGCGACATGAGGTCCGGGCGTGGTCGGCATTGCCGTTCCACGCCCGGCCTCTCCCTCGCCGATATGCGAGACACACACGGTCAATCATGAGCCCCGAGACGGATGTTTGAAGCAATTCATGAGCGCTCTCGCGGGACATCCGCGGCTCATCCCGGCCATCCGGGAGAAGGGCAGGGCGCCACGGAAAAATTCGATCTGCAGCGCGCTGTCGGGGAAGCTCGCGTGGTGTTCTCCGGCGCCGCAAACGGCACGGAGATCATCGACGTCTATCAGAAGTTTCCGATGGCCGTTGCCTTCCCGAATGTCGACGATCGCCGGCGCAAGGAGGCGGTCCTCATTAATACCTCGGGCGGTGTCGCGGGTGGCGACGAGATCAGGATCGAGGTGGTCGCTCAAGGCAACGCGTCGGTCGCGGTGACCACGCAGGCCGCGGAGAAGGTCTATCGCGCGCTGGATCGGCCCGCCCGAATCCGGACGCGGTTAAGGGCTGAGGGAAATGCCCGGCTTGCGTGGCTTCCGCAAGAGACCATCGTCTTCAACCAGGCGCGCATCGCGCGGCACACCGAGATCGATGTGTGCTCGGGCACCGAATTGATTGCCCTCGAATGGCTGGTTCTTGGCCGCATCGAGAGCGGCGAGGAGGTTCTTGCCGGACATATCCTGGACAGTTGGCGCGTCAGGGTCGACGGCCGTCTGGTGTGGGCAGATGGCTTCCTCGCCTCCGACCAGGCGCTCCTGCAGCTTCGGAAGACGGCGCTGCTCTCGAACTGGAAGGCTATTGCGACGATGATCTATTTCGGTCCGGGCCTTGAGGCCCGGCTCGAGAGATTGCGCGAGATCGGTGCTTCGCTGGAATGCGCGTGCGGCGTCACGATCGTGGGCGCGATCATCGTCGTCCGGGTCGCCGCGATTGCAAGCGTGGATCTCAGGCGAGGTCTGCGCCGCTTCCTCGATCAACTCGACCATGAGCTCGGATCCGGTCCCTTCGGAGTGCCGAAGATGTGGTCCTGTTAGCAGCGCGGCCAAGTGGGAGGAGCATCTTGAATCTGACGCCACGGGAACGAGACAAGCTGATGATAGCCCTCGCCGCGATCGTTGCGCGCGGCCGGCTCGCGCGCGGCGTCAAGCTGAATTATCCCGAAAGCATCGCATTGATTTCGGATGCCATCATGGAAGGCGCCCGCGACGGACGATCGGTCGCGGATCTCATGTCCGAAGGCGGCCGGCTGCTGCGCCGCGACCAGGTCATGGAGGGCATCCCGGAAATGATCCGCGAGATCCAGGTGGAGGCGACGTTTCCGGACGGGACCAAGCTTGTCCCGGTGCACAACCCGATCCGATAGGAGCTGATGATGCGTATCATCCCGATTTGCGTCGCCGCGTTGAGCCTGCTTGCGGCGCCGGCCTTCGCTCATCCCATTCCGGGCGCGGGCAGTTCGTTCGACGCCGGTCTCGTCCATCCGTTCAGCGGCGCGGATCATCTGATTGCGATCACCTTGGTGGGAACGTGGAGCGCGCTTGTGGGCGGATCCGCGAGAGCCGTGTGGCCGCTGACCTTTCTGATCGCGATGCTGGGCGGCTTCGCCGCCGCAAGCGCGGGACTTCAGATGGGCTTTGTGGAGGCGGCGATCAGCCTCTCGGTGGTGGCGCTGGGAGCGTTCGTTGCGTTCGAATTCAGGATACCCGTCATGCTCGGCGCGGCGGCCGTCGGCCTGTTTGCGTTCTTCCATGGTCACGCCCACGGAACTGACGCCGCTGCGATGCTTGTTCCCTACGTGATCGGCTTCACGACGGCGACCGCCGCTCTTCTCCTGACCGGCATGGTCATCGGGTTCTCAGGAGGAAACGCGGCCAGAAGAAGTTTGCTTCGCGCGGCGGGCGTATGCGCCGGGCTTGTCGGGCTGCTGCTGCTTGGAGGCGTGGCATGATTCCCGGGGAGGTCATTCCGGCTGACGGCGACATCGTCCTGAACGGGGACCGGACCGGACCATCGATTGCCGTAGCCAACACCGGCGATCGGCCGGTCCAGGTGGGCAGCCATTATCATTTCGCCGAAGTGAACGCCGCACTCGCGTTCGATCGATCCGCTGCCCGTGGGTGTCGCCTCGATATCCCGGCCGGGACGGCCGTGCGGTTCGAGCCGGGCCAGTCGCGCGAGGTCTCATTGATCCCGTTTGCCGGAGCGCGGCGCATCTACGGCTTCAGCGGCGGCGTGATGGGACCTCTGGAATCGGCGACCGGTGCGTCCGGCGCCAACGAATAAGGTGAGGAAGACATGCCCCACACGATGAGCCGCGCGGCCTATGCGCAGATGTTCGGCCCTACGGTCGGCGACAAGGTGCGCCTGGCGGATACCGACCTGTTCATCGAGCCCGAGAGGGACCTCACGATCTATGGCGAGGAGGTCAAGTTCGGCGGCGGCAAGGTCATTCGCGACGGCATGGGACAATCGCAGCTCACGCGCGCGCAGGGGGCGGTCGATACGGTCATTACCAACGCGCTGATCCTCGATCACTGGGGAATCGTCAAGGCCGACATCGCGATCAGGGACGGGCTCATTGCGGCCATCGGCAAGGCGGGCAACCCCGACATTCAGCCGGGTGTCTCCATCATCATTGGGCCGGGGACGGAAATCATCGCGGGCGAGGGCAAGATCATCACCGCCGGCGGAATGGATACGCACATTCATTTCATCTGCCCGCAGCAGATCGACGAGGCGCTCTTCTCGGGCGTCACGACCATGATGGGTGGCGGCACCGGACCTGCCGCAGGGACGACGGCGACGACCTGTACGCCGGGGCCATGGCACATCCATCGGATGCTCGAGGCGCTGGATGGGTTCCCGATGAACTTCGGCATTTTCGGCAAGGGCAATGCGAGCCTACCCGCGGGCCTGGTCGAGCAGATCGAAGCCGGCGCGTGCGGCCTGAAGCTGCACGAAGACTGGGGCGCAACGCCCGCATCGATCGACTGCTGCCTCTCTGTCGCGGACGACATGGACGTGCAGGTCATGATCCACACCGATTCCCTGAACGAAGGCGGGTTCGTCGAGCGCACGATCGCCGCGTTCAAGGGCAGGACGATCCATGCGGCCCATACGGAAGGGGCCGGCGGCGGGCATGCGCCTGACATCATCAAGGTCTGCGGCGAGAGCAACGTCATTCCGGCCTCGACAAATCCGACGCGTCCCTACACCGCGAACACGCTCGACGAAGCACTCGACATGCTGATGGTGACCCACCATCTGGACCGCCGCATTCCGGAGGATGTCGCCTTCGCGGAGAGCCGCATCCGAAAGGAGACGATCGCCGCCGAGGACATCCTGCACGACCTCGGCGCGTTCTCGATCGTGTCGTCGGATAGCCAGGCGATGGGGCGCGTCGGCGAGGTGATCACCCGGACATGGCAGACCGCCGACAAGATGAAGAAGCAGTTCGGGCGGTTGCCGGAGGAGACCGGGCAGAACGACAATTTCAGGGCGCGGCGCTACGTCGCGAAATACACGATCAATCCGGCCATCGTGCAGGGAATGTCACGCCATGTCGGTTCGGTCGAGGTCGGAAAGCTCGCGGACATCGTCGTCTGGGATCCGGCGTTCTTCGGGATCAAGCCCGACATGGTCCTGAAATCCGGCATGATCGTCGCCGCGATCATGGGCGACCCCAATGCGTCGATCCCGACGCCTCAGCCGGAATATTACCGGCCGATGTTCGGCGCCTTTGGCCGTTCTCCCGGCAGAAATTCCGTGACCTTCGTCAGTCAGGCCTCGCTCGAAACGACGAGACAATTGGGCCTGGCCAAGCAACTCCTGCCGGTCTCGAACACGCGATCGATCGGCAAGCATTCCATGATCCTCAACGACGCGCTGCCCCTCATGGAGGTCGATCCCGAAACCTACGAGGTGCGGGCCGACGGACGGCTGCTCACGTGTCCGCCGGTGAATGTGGTCCCGATGGCGCAGCGCTATTTCATGTACTGACGCGTTGCCGGCATGGTGGTGCGATGACAGACCAGAGTTATGGACAGCAGGCGCTGGCGTTCCTGAGGCTGCAGAGCTGGCTCTCGCCGTCGTTTCCGAACGGGGCCTACAGCTACTCGCACGGACTGGAGTGGGCCGTGGAGGCCGGCTATGTCTCCGATCGGCGCAGCCTGATCGATTGGCTCGAGGCCGACCTTTGCTATGGCTCCGGCCGAAACGAAGCCATCTTCTTCAGCGAAGCCTACCGATGCGTGGCCGAGGGCGTCGAGGACCAGCTTCCGGATCTGGCCGAGCTCGCAGCCGCTTCCCGCGGCACATCCGAATTCGTGCTCGAATCCGCCCAGCAATCGTCCGCGTGCCTTACGACCCTTCGCAGCGTCTGGCCGGATCGAATTCTGGACATGTTCTCCGACCCGAAATGCCCGCCCGTGCTGGCTGTCCTGCTCGGAGCGCGGGCGGCGCGCGAGCGGATTGCCGTCGAAATCGCGCTGCCGGCATTCCTGCACAGCTACGTCGCCAATCTGGTGAGCGCGGGCGTGCGATTGGTGCCTCTCGGCCAGACCGATGGTCAGCTTGCCATCGCGGCGCTCGAGCTGCCGATCCTGTCGCGCAGTGAAATCGCAAGCCGTGAGACGGTCGACGATCTCGGTTCGGCGGGCCTGATGGTTGAACTCGCGTCCATCGCACACGAGCTCCAATATACGAGGTTGTTTCGCTCATGAAGACGATTGAACGCGAGAGCAGGTCTCTCCGCACGTCCGGCATTGCGGCAACCAACGGGCCGCTGCGCGTCGGCATCGGCGGCCCTGTCGGTTCCGGAAAGACGGCGCTGGTCGAGGCGCTGTGCAAGCACCTGCGCGATTTCTACGAGATCTACGTCATCACCAACGACATCTACACCAAGGAGGATCAGCTCATCCTGACCCGCGCGCAGGCCTTGGCGGCAGAGCGCATCATGGGGGTGGAAACGGGTGGCTGTCCGCATACGGCCATACGGGAGGACGCCTCGATGAACCTGGCGGCGATCCACGACATGAACCTGAAGTTTCCGGACGCGGAGCTTTGCTTCGTCGAATCGGGCGGCGACAATCTCGCCGCCACCTTCAGCCCGGAGCTTGCGGACCTGACCGTCTACGTCATCGACGTCGCCGCAGGAGAGAAGATCCCGCGCAAGGGTGGGCCGGGGATCATGCGATCCGATCTGCTGGTGATCAACAAGATCGATCTGGCTCCCATGGTGGGCGCGAATCTGGAGATCATGGAAGCGGACGCACGGCGGATGCGAGGCGCGCGACCGTTCATCTTCTCCAATCTGAAGAGTGGCCAGGGTGTCGATGAGATCGCGGGCTTCATTCTGCAGAAGGGCGGGTTGTCCGCCGCGGCGCTGCCTGGAGGTGCCGATCGATGACGGATGATGACCAGGAGTTTGCCGGCGATCTCGCCAGGCTGCGCCGCAGCATCGACAATCTGGATGCGGCGATGGTGCACCTGCTCGCAGAACGCTTTCGCTGCACGGATGCGATCGGAGAGCTCAAGGCCAGGCATGGACTGGAATCCCGGGATCCCAGACGTGAAGCGGCGCAATTGAAGCGGCTTCGCATGCTCGCCGCACAGAGCGGGCTCGATCCGGACTTTACCCGGAAGCTGCATGCCCTGGTCGTTCGAGAGGTCATCACCAATCATGAGGCGGTGAAGTTCGAGTCGGGAGCCGGCTAGAGCGACGAATATCATCGCAAGCCTGCTCCGGCGAAACGAGGTCCAGCCGAGAGCCGCCATCCCTGGGAGCCACATTTGTCGAATGATCTGCGCAACTGCGCTGCCGCTCTGGCGATCGTAGCAAGCTTCTGGACGCGCCCCGCGATCGCGGACGAACCCGGAAACGCCGACTATGCGGCGCTGAACAAGGCGATCGTCGATGGCAAGGAATTTCGCATGCTCGTGGACCTTTCAGCCTGTCAAGTTCGCGGCACGGGCGCGGCGGGACCTCCGGTCAAGGCGAGCATGCGGTTTGACGGATACATGATCCAGCCTGACGGGACGATCGCTTTCGCGACGACCCATTTCACGGTGAGACCGGACAAGGCGGTCAGGGAATTCCTGTCGTTCAGGGTGCACCCAAACGGCAGGATCGAAGCGCGCACGATGATCCTGGACGCCGTCAATGACGCCGTTCTCAAGGATACGGCATTCGATTGCGAGATTGGAAAAGGCGCGACATTCCACTGGTGATGCGCGGTCGTTACGCGGACTGGTCGACCAGGCTGCCGGGCTGCTGGCCCTTCTTCTCCAGCTCCTTTTCGATGGCGTCCCGGATCTTCTGCTCCACCGCCGCTTTCTGGTCCGGGGTCATGTTGGCGAGGTCGGCCTCGCTGAGATTCATGCTCTTCAGAATGGCAGCCCGCATACGGTCGAAGGGATTCATCTTCGCGTATTTCAGGAATTCCTGCACGACGCTGCTGTCGCCCGATGCGCCATCTTCGCTTGCTTGCGAGGGCCCGCCATTGTCGGTCACCGACGGCTTCGATGCACCGGTCGCTGAGCCGGCTTTTGCAGGCTGGTAGCCGAAGATTGATGCTCCTGGCGTGACTTGCATGTTAGGCCCCTCGAGACGATCGCGAAGGGCAAGCAACGTGCGTGCCAAATCAATTCGTTGGATTTCCCGATGTTTCCGGGCTCGCGCTCATCGGCAGCTTGAAAAAATTGCCGGTGCGGCGGTGTCGCCGGCAAAGTTTGCCCGGTCGCCTGCGGGAATCGCGTCGTCGCGCGTGCCGTCGGCACCGATCAGGTTGCCTTCACTCCGGCGCTCTCCGAGCGTCGCCAAAGGCCGAGCCTGAACCATAGCAGCCTGGCAGCGGTCGATGGCCATCGCACCTCCCACGCCGGGCGCCGCGGTTTGTCCAGGCGCTCGGCAATCAGGAATGCACTGGTCGCGGCCATCGCCGGCAAATGCCCGCCTTGCGTCGCCAACGGAACGAGCATCAGCGCCCAGCAGGCTCCGCAACACCAGATCCCCTGGGTGACGCCATATCCGAGAGCAGCCAGATCGGCCCTGATCCCATACGCCGCTAGCGGCGGCTGGTCGTGGCAGTGGTTCAGGCAAATCTGTTTCCCGGGGGAGAATTGCCAGACCAGGACGAGCGATCCCGCCAATGCGATCGTGACGATCGATGATGATTGCACCAGTTGCAGCGCCAGGACGGCCAGCACGATGGGAACGCCACAGGCAACCCAGATGGCGCAATATCCGATCATGAAGAGCGCCATCGACCGCATGCGTCGGCGCGGCAGGCTTCGCGCACGCACGTGCCCAAGAGCGCCCGCGAGCATCGGCATCATCATCGCCGCGACCATCAGCATCCATTCGCCGGCGAGTCTTGCCGGCGAATAGAACGTCATGGCAAGGGCGAGCTGATCGAGCGACAGTGCCGGCCAGACATCGCTGTTGCAGAAGGCGACGAGCCTGCGCTGGTCCGACAACGCCACGACGGCCGCCCACGCGGCGGCTGCCGCGACGGTGAGCGGAATACGGATTTGCAGACGCTCGTAGGCCGCGGGCGTCATGAGCGGCCGTCAATCGCCCTGTCGGACGATGCTGATGCGGCCGACACTCACGTCGGCCGACTGCTGCACCGGCGCGACGGCCTGGAGACGAACGCCGACCTTTGCGAGATCGGTATTGCCCGAACCGGCGAACTCCGAATAGGGCTTGGTAATGTTCAGCGCGTACGACAAGCCGTCTCCCGCGTGCCCGGTATCGCCCTCCGTCGCCTTGGTGATGCCGAAGAGCCCGATGCTCCCGACCTGCCGCTCGAAGGACGGCGCGCCGTCCTTCCCCGCAAACTGCAGATACACCTGCAGCACGGTGGCGTCGGAATATCCGCGCACATTCTCCAGATTGAGGAAGACCTGCTCAGCGCGTGCCCCGGGCGCAGGGCCGGCAGCCAGCCTGGCGGCAACTTTCGTATGCGTACGCGCATCAAGCTGGACGGAGGTCTCGGCGCCTTTCCCAGCGACGGGAAGCGCTTGGGCATTGGCGCCAAGCACCTCAACTGCTGCTCCAGTCGATCTCGCCATCGCGACCGCTCCGGGTGATGTCGCTGTCCTGCCGGCGACGGCCGCCAATGGCGCGCCTGCCGGCGAGAAATCGCTGTAAGTATAGCCCACCCCGGCAAAGTCCGACATCTGTTCCGGCGTGTACTCCCACTGCGAGCCGTCGGGGAGAGGAACGACAAATTTGTGCTGGCCGAGGCTGGCAGGTCCCTTCTTCCAGCTGGCTTCTTCCGGATCCGTGTTTTGGGAATCGCTCTGCCTCCAGCTTTGCCACAGCCGATCGATATTCGCGTGGTGCAGCCAGAAGATGGGATCCAGGCCGGCCGTCACCGGTGACGACATCAGTCCCGGCAATGGCCTCGTGCTCGCCTCCGGGAACATCTTCTCGCCGCCGACAAGGCCGTGAACCTGGTCGTGCGGTTGACTTTCGATGTCGCCATGCTTGGTGCCGCCGTGCTCGAAGCCGGTGTCGATGCCACCGAAGCCGCGGTCGCCGCCACTTGCCACACCGGTGAACTCGTGAACGTCCATCGCGTCCAGGTTCACGGCGTCGAGCGGGACGAAGACCTTGCCGGGCTGCGAGGGATCGCCGGGTCCCCACCGCTGTTCAATGAAGAGGGGATTGTTGCCTGTGCCGTCCGGCCAGTCCGGGCTGCCGAATGCCGGCGGCAAGCCATCCTGACCGGGTTTGAAGTAGTTCCAGTAGGGCAAGGTCCAGTCAGGCGGCCCGCCGAGCGTCACGACGGTCGAACGAATGAGCTTCTCAAATCCGATCAGATAGCCGCGGTGCCACGGCAGAAAATACCAGCTGCCGTGCTGACATTGCTGCCAGAACTCGTCGAAGTCGGCCTGGGCAGGAACTTGCTCGGCAGGCGCCTTGTAGCCGTAGAACTCCCACAGGCCCTGATGATAGCCGTGCATGCCGGCCCAGAAGCGCCAGCTGGTTCGATCGTTGAGCGGCTTCGGCCTCAATGCGCCAACCGCGCGCGCGTACCAGAGAATCGGATCCGCCCAGTCGCCGCCAAGCTCCCACACGTTCTGTCGAACCAGCATGCCGTTCTCCTTGTCGCTTGACTGCGGCGCCGGCCGGCCGAGAGAACGGGCAGGCGGCTCCGCCGGATTGATCTTCCTCTCATCCACCAGCTCGCCTTGAGAGCCGGCATCTTGGGTCACTCGGACTTCGACCGAGGACGCCCTGCAATCGCCGCGGCCAGGAAAATAGACGAAAAATCTATGGTTGTGTAGTAGCGAATTCTAACCGTTAGCGCGAGCGGTCTTTGATCGGCCAGGCTCGGCCGCCGGAAATGCCTGCAACGACAGGAGAATAGCGGCGCATGAACGTGCGAGCTCACGGCCGGCAACAATCTGCGACAAAACGCCGTCAATCCCGGTCGGCCGCGCGCGTCCTCAGAACGTCGTGATCGGCTTGCCGTCCGCCCCCACGAGGCTCGACGGCGCTTCGCCGAACACCAGCCCCTCCGGCTGAAACTTGATCGTCTTGCCGCCCTCGACGAAGTCGGCGAAATTGCGCGGCGTGGCCGAGTGCACACCGTTGGTCAGGAAGTCGTCGATCTCGTAGCAGGTGTCGGGCTTGCCGCCGGAACCTTCGCCCAAGAATTTCTGGAAGGTCTGGCTCGTCACCTTCGCCTTCTTGCGCGCCGACCAGTTGGTGTAGCGGCGATAGAGCTTTGGCAGGATCACCGGGCCCTTGTCGGTCGCGAGCACGTCGGTCTCGTTCTTCCTGGGTTCGCGCAGGTCGAAGTCGAAGGCGGGAATCGTCTTGGCGAGATGCTTCCAGACCGGCAGCTTCTGCGCGCGTGCGGGCTTCGCAAGCGCGAGGAAGGCCTTGATCTCGTCGTCGTTCATCGAAGAATAGAAGGTCGGATAGGCAAAGCCCTGCTCGACCAGCCAGTGGTTGATGTCGATTTTCTTGCCGGCGACCGTCACCTCGATGTCGCCGACCAGCCGGCCATAGGTGTCGAACACCTCGTTCGGCGCATCGACATGGGTGAACACGCGGCAGGCGAGCGTCGGCCCGCCGGCGCTGCTGAGGAAGTCATGCAGCGCCTTGCTCGTCGTCGCGCCAAGAAACTGCCGGTAGGGGTGTGTGACCTCGTGATAGGCCTGCCGCTTGGCGTCGCTCAGGCCCTTCTTCTCGGCGGCCGAGAGCGGCGAGGGCTGATAATGCAGCTCCGGCGCGTCGATGCCCTGAAGGCGAATGGTGAGCTTGCCGTTCTTGATCGGCGCCGTCGCGGTCCGGCCCTTGACCTTGGCGCCCTCGAAGACGTGGGTCGGCTGGAACGGCACCTGGTCGTTCTTGCGGAAGCGGATCGCGTCAGGGGCGACATTCACCACGACCTTGGTCGTGTCGGCGTCCGACCGGCCCTCCGGCCAGAACTGGCCGACATCGATGGTGCCTACGACCTCCAGCAGTCCAACGGGCATCGGCCGCTCCTGTCAAACGAACGCGGCGACTGCTTCAAGCAGGCGACTCGCACGCGCACGGCGGAAGCGGATCATTTTCGTGCGACAGGTCCATGACAGGGCGCGGCCGCGAGACAGTGCAACGCGGCCTTCGAGCGGAGAGGGCGGGGCATGATTGGTCCGTCGTGCAACGCATGCTGTGGCGACGACGGACCATCTTCGATTGGTGCGGAAGCCTCCGCGCTGCCGCTCCCGCTCGGAATCAGGGGCGGTACGGACAGACCATCGTCAGGTGGAGCAGCGTCGGCGCCTGGTCCTCACCGTTGTCGTACTCCCACTCCAGCCGGATCTCGTGCCGGTCGGCATAGGCATCGCTCGCCGCGTGGGTGATGATATTGGTCTTCATCGGGATCGGCGGCTCGGAATTGAAGCACTTCCGCACGCAGGCATCGAGCAGCGCGCATCGCGTCAGCGGGATCACGCCGGGCTCGTCCTTGGACAGCGGGACCGTATTCAACTGCGTGGTGAGGTCGACGCGAGCCCGTCCCTTCTCCTTGTACCAGTACGCCGCGCTCCCGTCCGGCCATTTGTCCGCCGGCGTCAGGATCAGATGGTACTGGCCGTACTCCAGGGTCGGCACGTGGATGTCCGGCGACGCCTTGAGGATGTCCACGCTCCTCTGCATATTTTCCAGAGGGAAATAATTGTCGTTCATCAAATCTTTGAATGAAGCCCCGGTGTAAGTTCTCGACCCCATCGTCTTTTCCCTCAATATGTCCTTGGCTTTGTGAAAATACATACAGCTCCGCGACGCCGGTTAGTTTTGCCAACCCGGCTTCGCCGAATATATGCCCCATCTTTGCTGGGATTTGCATAGGCTACCACTCAGGACTGTGTTTCGTCCAGATCGCCAACCGCACCGTGCTCCGCTAACGGCGATGGGCAAGTCCGATTGCTAAGCGGTTCTTGATAGGTATTCTTACCACGAGTTGCTCGCGGGCGCTGGACGACAGCGACGCCGCGATCCTTGAAGGCGCAGGAATGCATTGCTTCGCGTGCCAGTCGGCGATTGATTCGGACGATAGCTGGTGCTCCAAGTGTGGGGCGGCGGTACGTCGGCGTGCTGATCCCGACAGCGAGCGGCGGTTTGTGACAATTCTCCGAGCCGACGTCATCGACTCCACAGGGCTTGTTGCCGAATTGGAGCCGGAGGAGGCCGTCTCACGCCTGGAGCCAGCGCTGGCGGCCATGAGGGGCGCGGTACGCCAGTTTGGCGGCATCGTCAGCAAGGAGTTGGGGGACGGCTTGGCCGCTGTCTTTGGTGCCCCGATCGCCGACGACAACCATGCTCCGCTGGCCTGCCATGCGGCCATCGAGCTTGTCCGGCGGGTCGGCAGCCTTGGCGATCCCGGACTTCAGGTTCGGGTCGGCCTCCATTCGGGGCACGTCGTCGCCTATATGGTCGCCAGCGAGTTTTCCAAGGTCTACGAGATCGGAGGAGCCGCTCAGCATCTTGCCGCGAGGCTGGAGGCCGCGGCCGAGGCCAATCGGATCTACGTGTCGGAGGCCTGCCAGAAACTCGCGGATGGACATGTCCGATTCGAAGCCTTGGGTCGCAAGGTGCTGCGCGGTTTCAACGAGCCGCTGCCGGTCTACCGTGTCGTCGGAGCGAGCGACCTTTCAAGCTGGCGGGTGCGACGAGCGCGGAGCGTTTCGCGGTTTGTCGATCGCACGACTGAGCGGGCCCTTTTGGCACGTGCCGCGGAGAGGTCCAGTGCAAGCCGGCAGACGGTCCTGCTGATCGGCGATGCAGGCATCGGAAAATCGCGGCTCGCGCATGAGTTCGCCCAGGAGCTCAAGTCCGATGGCTGGCGGCTGATTGACGCCGAGTGTAGTCCGAACCTTCAGGGCGTGCCGTTCAGCGCGCTCAAGCGCACCATACTTTCGATCATCGAACTTGCCGCCAGAGATTCGGATAGTCTGGTCGACATCCGAAAGGAGTTGCCGGCAATCCATCAGCTCGCGATCGATTCCATATTGGATATTCCGGTCGCGGATCATCGCTGGAGTGAACTGGAGCCTTACGCGCGCGCGCGTGCCATTTCCGATGCAAGTTGCGCCATCGTGCAAAGCCTGGCCTTTCAACAGCGTACGGTTCTTCTCATCGAGGACCTGCACTGGATCGACCGAGCCAGCGATGCGGTTGTTGCTGCAATTGCGTCGTTACAGAGTCCCAACCTGATAGTTTTTCTCACGAGCAGGCCGAACGGCATGCCCGAGTGGATCGCACGCTGCCATGCGGAAGTGATTGCAATGCGCCCTCTGGATGACGATTCGGGATTGGCCATGTTGGCCGATATGCTCGGACCGTCGGCGATGAACACCGATTTGAAGAACCGGATCATCTCTCATACTGCCAACGTTCCTCTATTTCTCGAGGAAGTCTGCCGTGGACTGAAAGATAGTGGCACGCTTCGCGGTCAGTGGGGTGACCTTGCGCTCGTTCGACCTATTGACGAGCTCGGCATCCCTACCAGCATTCAGGGGGTGATTGCGGCGCGGCTCGATCGTGTCTCAAGGCAGGAGCGCTCGGTTCTCCAAATAGCGGCGGCGCTGGGGCCGCGCTCAAGCGTGATGATGCTGCGGAACGTCGCCGCGCTGCCCGAAGACATCCTCCAGGATTGCCTCGGAGCGCTCGACCGAGCCGAGATCCTCGTCAGGATCGATAGTGAACTTGAGGACTCGATCGAGTTCCAGCACGAGATGGTCCGCCAAGTGACCTACGAGTCGATGGTCGAAAAGGTGCGCGAAAATATACATGGGCGAATACTTGCGGCCTTCGAAAGCGACGAGACATGGAGCGACGGTCCTGACACGCTTTGCTACCACGCAATGCGCGCGAAGGATTGGCTGAAAGCGTTCGGGTACGGGAGAGGTGCCGCGCAGAAATGTCTTGTGCGCTCGGCGTATGCCGATGCGGTCGACTATTTCGGGATCGCGATGAGTTCGCTCGACAAGATGCCGATGACTCTCTCGCGGGAGGCAGATGCAATTGACCTCCGGATGGAGGCGCGAATGGCATTCATCTGGTCCGGTCAGGTTGCCGAGTGGATCGATCTCGGAAAAGAGGCCGAACGCCGGGCTAGTGGAATTGACGACATCGGAAGAAAGGTCGCCGCCATGACCGTCATGGCGGGTGGACAGAATTTCTACGGAACGCCAACTGAAGCGGTTGCGCTCGGCCAGGAGGTCGTTGGCCTCGCCGAGAAGTCAGGCAACCCGGGTTGGCGCAACCTTGCACAATACAATCTGGGACAGGCCTATTTTCTCGCCGGTCGATATCGCGAAGCGGAGCAGATGTTGGCGCAAGGCGGCGCTAATCTCATGGGGCCGGACGCAAGCGCGCCCTTCGGAACTCCCCCAAAATACACGCTCCTCCTCTGCTGCATGATGAAGAGCTTCACGCACACCGTCATGGGTGAGCTCGACACCGCTGGCCAGCTCCAGCAACAAGCCGCTGCGATCGCGGAGGAGACGGGCCGCCCCTACGACCGCGTCGCCGCCGCCTATAGCGGCGGCTGGCTGATGCTCGGCCGCAATGAGCCGGCCGCGGCCGCTGCCATTCTCGAAGACGGTTTTGTGCTGGCGCAGAAGCACGGCATCCGGCTGTTCGTGCCGGTGCTCGCCTGTCATCTCGGCATCGCCTATCTGGAGCAGGGGCTGTTCGACCGGGCGCGCGGCATGCTGGCCGAGGCGCGCGAGGAGGCGAAGGCGGTCGGCTATACCTCGGCGGTGCTGCGCAGCTCGATCTACCTTGCGCTCGCAACCTTCCGCCTCGGCGACGTCCAGGCCGCGCAGAACATGCTGCGCGAGGCGCGCAACACCGCCCGCCAGCAGGGGTTTTCCGGCCTCGAGGCCGAGGCGCTGTTCGGCGAGGCCGTGGTGACGCCGCCGACGGATGCGGCGAACAAGGCCGCGATCATCGTCGCCTTGCGCGCGGCCATCGCGATCGCCTCCGAGAGCGGCGCGCTGCCGCTCCAGCACAAGGCCGAGGCGATGCTGACCGAGATGCTTGCCCGGGGCGGCGAGCTGACCTGACCCTGCTCCCTCCCTGGCGTGCGATCGTACCGAGGGGCTGATTTTTTGCCCGACGGGCCGTTTGAGTTTCGCAGGCAAAGCAAGGACTTAAGAGACCGTCTCTACTGTGCATGGGTTGTTTTCGACATTTTACAGGGAGGACCACCACCTCCAGCCGGCGCCGTTCAAGGTCTCATGACTTGCCGGACGCGGTCTGTGCGCCCCGATGACGAAGCCCCTTGCACGGACGCCAAGGTCGGCTACCGTCGGCACTAGCCGCAGGGCCAGGTGACTTTTGATTTACATTTTTTAGCATCTTCTTCGGCGCCGCGACGGCGCGACGCCCACCGGACGAGGCGGGGCCATGAGCACACGGGACCAGTCAGCTTTGTTGGCGCCGGTCGAGCGCGATTTGCGGCTCGATCTCTTCCGCGGCATCGGGTTGTGGATGATCTTCCTCGATCACATCCCGCACGACGTCGTGGCCTGGCTGACCTTGCGCAACTACGGCTTCAGCGACGCCGCCGAGTTCTTCGTCTTCATCTCCGGCTATCTGGTCGGCTGGATCTACGGGCCGATCGTCGCCGGTGGCTGGTTTCTCGCCGCGCTGAAGCGGCTGTGGCGGCGCGCGGGCGAGATGTACGTTGCCCACATCATGCTGTTCCTGCTGTTCACGGCGCAGATCGCGCGCACGGTCAGGAGGTTCGACAACCCGATGTATGCGGACGAGTTCAACGTTCACAATTTTCTCGACCATCCGGACATCCTGATAGGTCAGGCGCTTTCGCTGCGCTACAAGCCGGTCAATCTCGACGTGCTGCCGCTCTACATCACGCTGGTGCTCGCCGCGCCCTTCATCGTGTGGGGCCTGGTGCGCCGGCCGAACCTGACGCTGGCTGCCTCCGTGGTGTTGTATGTGTTGGCGCGCCGGTTCGACTGGAACATCGCCTCCTATCCGCCGGGCACGACCTGGTACTTCAACCCGTTCTGCTGGCAGCTGATGTTCGTGTTCGCGGCCTGGTGTGGCGTCGGCCAGATCGACAAGATCGCAACATGGGTGTGGTCGAAGGCGGTGATGGGACTGGCGGCGGCCTGGCTCGCCTTCGCGTTCCTGATCGTGATGACCTGGCACATCCCTGCGCTCGAGGCGCTGATCCCGAAATGGATGATCAAGGCGATCTACCCGATCGACAAGACCGACCTCGACATGCTGCGCTTCACGCACTTTCTGGCGCTGGCGGTCTGGGTGATCTATTTTATCCCGCGCCACTGGAAGGCGTTGCATTTGAAATGGCTGCACCCGGTCATCCTCTGCGGCCAGCATTCGCTGCCGATCTTTTGCCTCAGCGTGTTCCTGTCGTTCTCGGCGCATTGGATCCTGATGCAATTCACCAGGGGCGTCTGGGAGCAACTCGCCGTCTCGTTCGCCGGCTTCGTCATCATGTTCGGGGCGGCGTGGCTGCTCGACCGCGCCGAGCGGGTGCCCAGCCTCTTCGTCAAGGTGACGGATGTCGACGACGAGCGGGAGGCCGCCGCCGAAGGCGCGCCGGTAACGATCATCGGCGCGGCTCCGGCTCGCCGCTGAGAGCACATCGCGTCGCCGGGACGATTTTTCGGGAGAGATGCATGTCGAGATTTTTGTTGACGATTGCCGGCGCCCTCCTGCTCCTCGTCTGCAACGCGTCGGCGCAAGCGCCGTCGCCCGAGGCGATGGATGCTGCGCGAAAACTCGTCGCCACGCTGAAGATCGCTGATCAGTATCGCGCGGCGCTCCCGCAGCTCCTGCTCAAGCTGAGACCCGTGGTCGCGCAGGACCGGCCTGAGATCGAGCGCGACTATGACGCAATGACGGCGCCGGGCTCCGACATCTACGCGCCGTTCTTTGCCTCGATGATCGACCAGATCGCCGCGCTCTATGCCCAAAACTTCACCGTCGACGAGCTGCGCCAGATCGAGGCGTTCTATGCCCAGCCTGCTGGCCGGAAGTTTATGGAAAAGTCCGATGCGCTGGCGCAGGCGAGCGCGCAGATCGGCCAGGACGTCAGCCAGAAGGCCGCAGATGAACTAAAGCTGCGCCTCATCGAGGCGCTGCGCCAGAAAGCGCACAAGCCGTAGACCGTCATGCTCAGTGGATCGCGGCGTACATGATCCTCTCCTCTGTCGCCTCCAGTGCGGAGAATTCCTCCACGACCTTGCCCTGGCGCGAGACCAGGATGCGGTCGGAGAGCGCCATGATCTCGGGCAGGTAGGATGAGATGACCACGACCGCCTTGCCCTCGTCGGCGAGCTGGTTGATCAACTCGTGGATCTCGACGATGGCGCCGACGTCGACGCCGCGCGTGGGTTCGTCGAAGATGATCAGGTCGGGCTCCTGAACCAGCGATTTGGCGATCACGACCTTCTGCTGATTGCCGCCGGAAAGCTCGACCACCTTGCCGTCGTTGCCGATCGCGCGAACCTTGAGCCGTTCGATCCAGGTCCTGCCGATCGCCTCGTTCTCTCGCCGCGACAGCATCATGCGGCCCTTGGGAAATTTCGACAGAAGGCCGAGATAGATGTTGCGTGCGATCGAGGACGTCTCGAAGAAACCTTCGACCTTGCGGTCTTCAGTCACATAGGCGATGCCGGCCTGCACCGCCGGCGCCGGCACCCGGTAGCGCACCGGCTTGTCGTGCAGCAGGATCTCGCCGCCATGGAAGAAGTCGCGCTTCAGCACGCCGGAGACGATCTTGAACGTTTCGGTGCGGCCGGCCCCGACGAGGCCGAACACGCCGGTGATCTGGCCCGCGAATACCGACAGGGAATTATTCTTCACCATCGGCGCCATCTTCAGGTTCTGCACCGTCAGCACGCGCGCGCCGGCCGGCCGCACGCTGCTCTTTCGCGCACCGTAGAGCGTGTTGGAGAGGTCGCGCCCGACCATGGCCTGCACGATCGCCGCGCGGTCGAAGTTGGTGGCATCGTCGGTGACGACGTGCTTGCCGTCGCGCAGGACCGTGATGCGGTCGGCGAGCAGCAAAGCTTCTTCCAGGGCGTGCGAGATGAAGACGATCGAGACGCCGCGCTTCTTGAGATCGCGGACGAGGTCAAAGAAGTATTTCTTCTCTTCCGGCGTCAGCGACGCCGTCGGCTCGTCGAAGATGATGACCTTGGCGCGGTGCAAAACCGCGCGCGCGATCTCCACCATCTGCTTCTTGGCGGCGCCGAGGCCGCCGACGGTGGCGGTCGGCGTGACGTCGAAATTGAGTGATTGCAGGAACTGTTGCGCAGCGATGTAGATGCCGCGCAGGCGGTTATAGAACTTCTCCTGCCCGAGAAACAGATTCTGCGCCACCGTCATGGTCGGGACCAGGCTGTTTTCCTGGAACACCATGGCGATGCCGAGATTGCGCGCCTCCAGCGGTGTCCGTGGTGCGACGTCGGCGCCGTCGATCGTCATGGTCCCTGACGTCAGTGTCACCACGCCGGCCATCACCTTGGTCAGTGTCGATTTGCCGGCGCCGTTCTCGCCGACCAGCGCGTGGATCTCGCCGCGGCGGAGGTCGAAGTCGACCCCGTCGATGGCGGGCACGCCGGCGTAAAGTTTTGTGGCCTTGCGCAGCGAGAGTGCGATGTCGCTCATGAGCGGAACTCCTCGGCAAGACCGGACAGCGGCAGTCGCAGCACGCGGCCCGGTCCCTTGGCGATCAGGACGAGATCGCCGCCCATCTCGATCGCCGCAACGATACCGTGATTGGCGCCGTCGACCCGGCTGTGCAGCGAATAGAGCGGCTGGCCATCTGCATCGAGTCGGATGACGAGGCCATAGGAGCGCGGCGGCGCCCACGGCTTGATCACGCCCATGGTCTTGATGTGTGCACCCTGCATCGGCTCCTTGAACGAGAAGCCCGAGCGCAGGCGTGGGGCAACCCAATATGCTGGATCGATCTCCGCCATCATGCGGCGCCGGTAGGCCGGCTCGCGCAGCACGAACTCGATCAGCTGCGTGCGCGCGGTGAAGGCGGTGAGCCAGTAGCCGCCGCCCGCGGCCTTCGACAGCCGCGAGGGGTAGACGGGAAGGTGAGCGAGCACGGTCCGCGGCGGTGCGCCCGGCGCAACAAGGACGAGCCGGTGGCGCCAGCTCTCGCTGACCAGCACGCCATTGCCATGCGCGCAGGCGCCGAAGGCATGGCCGAGCCCCTGAGCCAGCGGTGTCACGGTCTTGCTGGCGGGATCGAGCCTGAACACGCGGCCGGTCCGGTTGAGTTCCATCAGGTCGCGCGCCCAGTCGTCGACGCCGCATGTCGCCGAGCCGTCCGTCGCGATCAGCGTGCCGTCGTCCGCTAACGCGAGCGCGTTGACGGCGTTGAACGCGCCATCCGCAAACGTCACGCTTGGCTGCTCGGCCGAGGGGCTTGCGTAGAGCCGCACCTCGCGTCCCCCGAGCGCAACCGCAAGACCGCCGCCGGGGAGGGCACACAGTGCCGAGATTGGCCGCTCGAAGCTGCGGACTTCCGATGCCGTGCCGTCATTCAGAGACAGCAGCCGCTGGCCGTCCGCGATGAAGAGGTTGCGGCCATCGGTGGCGAGATCCTCCGGCGCCTCGCATGTCAGCAAGGTTTCGGCGGATTCCAGCTTCTGGTTGGGCTTCAATGCGCCGTCGAAGGACGGCACGGTGATGGTGGCGTCGCCGCGCCCGAGAAAGCGGTTGGCGAACTCCCTGACGGCCGCGATCACGACAGCTTCCCCCATCGCTTGTCATACTGGACGAAGTTCGGATCGGCGTTGTCGAGCTTGTAGCGGCCGATCCGGTTGTTGAGGATGCCGCCGAGATAGAGATAGCCGCGATGCTCGCGCATCGAGGTGATCATCGGATGGTTTTCGCCGCGCAGGTCCCAGAACGATTCGACGATCTTGCCCTGCTCGTTGAACTTGACCACGCAGCCGGTGTTGATGTTGGGGAATAGCCACTCATCGACCGGAACGCGCTTGCCCATGCGGCGACGGAAGCCGGGCATCTTCCAGGCGAGGTCGAGCGAGGGGCTGCGCATGCCGACCAGTGCCAGCCAGTAATTGCCGTCGGAGGCGAGGTTGATGTTATCGGGGTAGCCCGGCAGATTGTCCATGACGACCTCGACCTTGCCCTTCTTTGACCCTGCGAACCAATAGCGCTTGATCGAGCAGCCGAAGGTTTCGGCGAACAGAATCGACTGGCCGTCGCTGGCGACGCAGATGCCGTTGGGGAATTTGAGGCCGCGCAGTTCGGTGCGCGTCACGCCGGTCTTGGTGTCGTAGGAGATGATGCGGCCATTGCCGCGCGCCTCGAGGCCGTCGATCGGCCATTCGTCCATCTCGTAACGCACGGTTGCCTCGGAGAAGAAGATCAGGCCGTCGTCGGTGATGTCGAGATCGTCGGCGAGCCGCAGGCGGCTGTCGTCGTTGACCGAGCGCATGCTGCGATTGGTCTCGTCGGTCGCCTTTTCAACCGTGCCGTCAGGCTTGATCCGGTAGAGCCCCATGCCGCCGATGCAGACGTAGAGATTGTCCTCGCGGTCGAAGGCCATGCCGAGTGGTTGACCGCCGATATGGGCGAACACCTCCATCTTCTGATAGTCGGGCGCGAGGAAGCGCATGATGTCGCCGTGGCGCGAACCCGCATAGAGATTGTCGTGGCGGTCGAGGATGACGTCCTCCGGCGCCTCGATGCGGCCGAGGCCGATCGACTCGACGTTGCGCAGCTTGTCGTTCTGCTCGAACGGGCCGCCTTGCCCGATCTCGGTCGGCGGCGGTGGCGGCAGCGCGTGATAGGTGGGGGCCACGTAGACCTTGCTGATGATGCGCGTCCGGTTCTTCTGCCAGCGGATGTCGACCATGGCAGCAACGAGCAGGATGCCGGCAAGCGCCATCCGGTTGACGCCGCCACGTGCATTCATGGTCGTCAGGCCATTGGTGATCAGGAGCACGATCAGCACCCCGACTGCCGATTTGGCGACCGAGCCCTTGCCGCCGCCGAGCGTGATGCCGCCCAGCACCGTCGCGGTCAGCACGATCACCTCCAGGCCGACGCCGATGTCGCCACCGACGGTGCCGAGCCGGGACGCGAAGAACAGCGCACCGATGCTGGTCAGCACGCCGCTTGCGACGTAGCAGAGCGCGATGGTGCGGCGGACGGGGATGCCGGAATTGTACGCCGAGCGACGCGAGCCGCCGATCGCGGTGATGTGCCAGCCCGGGCGCAGCCGGGTCATGAAGATATGACCGAAGATGGCGATGACGATATAGACGAGCGCCACGGTCGGAATGCCGAAGACGCTGCCGCTGCCGATGAAATCCCAGGACGGGATGTCGGGGAAGGCCGACGCGATCGCGTTGGAGTAACGCTGGATCAGGAGATCGTAGGCCGAGCGGTAGATGATCAGGGTGATCAGCGTGGTGATGAAGGCCCGCAGTCGCAGATATCCGATCAGGATGCCGTTGACGGCGCCGAGCAGCGCACCGCAAAGCAGGGTGGCCGCCACCACCGCCGGGACCGGCCAGCCCAGCACGTCGAGCAGATAGAGGGCACAGAAATCGGTCAGTGCGAAGATCGAACCGACGGAGAGGTCGATGCCGCCGACGATGACGACCAGCGCCAGCCCGAGCGCGATGAAGCCGATCTCTCCAGCCTGGCGCGCGGTGTCGGCGAGGCTCGCTGGCGACAGGAAATTGTCGATGGACCGGCTGAGCGCGAGGCCGACGATCAGGAGGAGGATGACCGGGATAGCTGTCTCGGTCCATCGCTTGGACAGGATTTCACCGAGGAGATGATCGGGCCAGTAGCGGTAACGCAGGCTTGTCAGAGTGTCGCGCATCGGAATTCCGGGACCTTGCAAGTTTCGAGACCGCGTCCCGGACGTGAGATCGTCCGGGACGCCAGGGTCTTGCGTCGCGACAATTATTTCTTGAGGTCGCTGAGATTCCAGCAGGCCATCTGGCTGTCGGCGTTCTCCTTGGTGATCGGAATGAGCGTGGTGTATTCCGAGCCCTTGACCGAGCCGGGCTTGACGCCCGACGACAGCAGCCATTTGATGGTGCCGGCCATCTGCGCGGCCTGGGTCGGCACGTCGTAGCTCATGTTGAGATCGAACGCGCCCGACTTCACCAGTTCACAGGCGCCCTTGCGCTCGCCGCCGCCTGAGGTCGCGACAAACACCTTGCCGGTGAGGCCGGCTTCCTTGACCGCCGCCGCGGTGCCGATGTCCATGCCATCCCAGAAGCCGACGATGCCGCAGAGATCGGGATTTTGCTTCAGCACCGTCTGCGTGATCGCCTTGGCCTTGGCGGCGTCCCAATCGGCGGCCTGGCTGGAGACCACCTTGATTTCAGGGTGCTTGGCCAGAACGTTCTCGACGCCCTTCAGCGTATAGGCGCTCGCGGCGGCCGACAGCGCACCCTGGATGATCGCGATCTTGTTGGACTTGCCCTCGCAGGCCTTGACCACGCCTTCGGTTTGGCGTTCGCCGATCTCGACCCAATTGGCGCCGACGAAGGCCGAGCTGCGATAGGCAGAGCCCATGTTGATCTGGATGACGTAGATGCCTTCGTTCTCGGCGCGCTGCAGCAGCTTGGCGTAGGTCTGCACGTCCGGATTATGAACCACCATCACCGCCGGCTTCTCCGAGATCAGCGAGGTGACGGCCTGCGCGCCGGCATTGGTGTTCCAGTTGGCGTCGCGGATCACGAACTTGACGCCGAACGGCTCGAGCTCCTTCTTTAGTCCGGCATACCAGCCCTCGGTGAGGTCGAAATTCATGGCGACCGGCACATAGGCCACGGTCTTGCCGGCCAGTGCCTCCTTGAACGGCTTCTGGAATGGCTCGTCGAGGCCCTGCTGGGCCAGGGCCGGGGCGGTCATCGCCGCAAGACCCAGTGCGGCAACGATTGTCTTTGTCGGGCTGCCGAAATGCTTCATTGCTTCCTCCTTGGTTGTGGTCGTCGTTATTGTTGGATCGCTTAGATGTCGCCCTGTTGTGCCGTTTCCTCGTTGCGCGGATTCAGGAAGGAATCCGTGATGACGGCGAGCAGCAGCACCACGCCCTTGATGAGATTCTGCCCGGCGTAGGAGATGTCCATGATGGTCATGCCGTTGAGCATCGTTCCGATAACGAGCGTGCCGATGACGACGTTGAGCACGCCGCCACGGCCGCCTGACAGCCCGATGCCGCCAAGTACGACGACCAGGATGACGTCATAGATAAGCGTCGAGTTGAAGATGCGGGTCGGCATCGAGTTGACGGATGCCGCCATCACGAGGCCGGCAAAGCAGCCGATCAGGGCGGTGATCACATATTGCAGGACGATGATCGGGCGAGAGGGAATGCCGGTGACACGCGCGGCGTAGGGGTTGTCGCCGATCGCATAGATATAGGCGCCCCAGCGCGTCTGGCGCAGCAGGAACGCGACCACGACGCAGGCGATTGCGAACATCCAGATCGACGTCGGAATGCCGAGAATGGTGCCCTGTCCGAGCCGCTCGAAGCCGTCCATGCCCGGGCTCCATTGCACGACGTCGAGCTGGAACAGTGCGGTCTGCCCGAGCCCGGCCAGCAACAGGCCTGACGCCAGCGTCGCAAACAGCGAAGGGACTTCGGCATAGGCGATCAGCCAGCCGTTGACGAGGCCAAAGGCAATCGTGAGCAGGACGGCGGTCAGCAGCGAGGCCGGTAGCGAATGACCGTTCTGCACCATCTGGAGCACCAGTCCCGGCGGCACCGCAAGGGCTGCGATCAGCGAAATGTCGATGCCGCGTCCGATCACGACGATCGCCATGGCAAGGCCGAGGATGCCGAGCACTGCCACGTTCTGGAGCAGCGTCAGCATGTTGTCCGGCGTCAGAAAGCCGCGCAGGAAGATCGAAAACACAAGGAACAGCAGCGCAAAGACTGCGAAGACGATCTCTTGCTGATTGAAACGAAAGCGCTTCATCCCCGTCTTGCCTTTCTTCGACCCGGCTGTTGCGCGACCGTCAGGACGATCGGTTCTCGATGCGATAGGTTTGTGGAAGCGTTGCAAGGCTTTCGACGAGCATCTTTGTTCGATCCAGATCACCGGAATGGACCGAGATGCTGACGACTGTATTGAGCTTCTCGTCTTTCTCGACGAGGATATCTGCCGCGGTGTCGGGGCCGAAGATGCGATCGATCTCGGTCCTGACCTTTTCCCGGACGGCGAGATCGCGAAGCGTGGGCTTGAAGATCTTCCCGACGGCGGTAACCGGAAGAGCTTCGAGCAGGACGACGCGCTTTGGCCTCGCAGGCGGCTCATTGACGTTGTGTTCGAGATGCTCGCGCAATTGCGCCAGATCGATTGTCTGTCCGGGGGAGGGCACCACGAAGAGAACTGGAACCTCTCCCGCGTAGGCGTCGGGCATGCCGACGGCCGAGCTCATCTGGACACCGGGGAAGGCGTTCGCGACGTCCTCGATTGCGGCAGGGTCGATGTTGTGACCGCTTCGTACAATGAGGTCCTTCTCGCGCCCCGTCAGCACGAGGCGTTGATCCGGGGTGAGATAGCCCACGTCGCCGGTGACGATCCAGTGGTCGTCGGTGAGCACGCCCTTATTGTGCTGGGAATCGACGTATCCGGGAAACACTTGCGGTCCGCTGACGAGGACGAGGCCACTGGAGAGCGGCGGGCACTCCTCTCGCAAATCGGCATCAGCCAGAGCGACGATTTTGGTCTTTGCGAACGGCGCCCTGAAGCCGACGCTGCCTTGCACGGGAGTGCCACGGCCGGGATTGAAAGCGATCGCGGCCGCGGTTTCTGTCATCCCGTAGGTCTCGAACAAGGTAATCCCGGTCCGCGCCTGAAACCTGTCGCTGACCGCCTTGGGAGCCACGGCCCCGCCGGTGAGCGCCATGCGAACGGTGCTGACATCGGAGGACCCGATCGGCACCTCGGCAAGAGCGGCAATCGAAGTCGGCACTCCGCTCACGATGGTCGCGCGAAACCGCTCCACGGTGTGCCAATAGTCGCGGATCGCGTCGGGGCTTCTGAGGCTGTACGGTGAGGGGATGATCACATGACCGCCGGCAGCGAGAATCGACAGGCCGAGCGTCATGGTGCCGCCGACGTGAAACAGCGGAAAACCGTTCACGGCGGCATCCAGCTCATCCAGTCCGTGGACCTGCGCAAAGCTCCAGGCCGCATGGATCTGGTTGCCATGTGTCAGCCGAACCAACTTAGGTCGTCCGGTGGTCCCGCCGGTGTGGAAGAGGGCGCAGATCGCATTGCGATCGGTCGAAGGTGCGAAGTCCAGTGTGCCGCGCGCGCTCGCGGCCGTCTCATTGAAGTTTAGAAATCCTCCAGGCAGCGGACCGTTCGCGCCCATCACAAAAATGGTCTTCAGCGACGGGACGCGTTTCGCGACATTGGCCGCCTTGGCCCAGATCGCGGGATCGGCCGCTTCGGCCGGGATCACCAGCACAGTCGCGTTCTGCGCCTCGAGCAGGTCGGCGATTGCGTCTTCGTTCAGGAGATAGTTGATCGAGCTGGCGACGCCCGCGACCTGGGCGCCGAGCAATGCGGGGAACAGCGGCGGCAGGATTGGACAGAGGAACGCGGCGGTCCCGCCGCTCTCGCCGATCCCGTGCGACCGGAACAGATTGGCCGCGCGGATGATCTCCGCAAGCAATTGCCGGTGCGTCAGCGTCGCGTCGCCCGGCTCGCGCGAGCCTTTGGTCAGCACCGTTAGTGCGGGCCGATCGGGATGCAGGTGCGCCGTGGCTTCGAAGAGATCGAGCAGATTGCGGGAAGGGACCAGCGAATCGTAAGGCCGCTGCTCCAACGCCTCGATATCGGCGATGGTTTTGACCGGCTGCGTGAACCGCGTTGTGATTTGCGATGACAAGGCGCTGCTCACGGGCATCGCCATTCGGGCGGCACGGCAAGCTGTGCAGCAGTTGACTGGACCTGACGCAAGCGAACGTTTCCCGCCTATTTTGTGGACTGCTTTTTGTTCTTCATAGGCCACATGCCGGAGCGCGGCTTGCTCCGGAGCGCAAAGCTTTTGCTTCTCCGCGCAAACGGTCTTGCGTGTAGGCGGCGGCCCTCTAGAATCTCGACGCGTGGCCAGCTTGTGCGATGCACAAACGACGTTCATCATGGCGGCGCAACGGATGGGCGGACGATGAACCTGGTGTTTTCGACAGACGATCTGGAGCCGTCCAAACGCTACGCCGCGTGGCAAGGCGCGATCTGCGACGTCTACGTCCATGTCGACGTGAACGCGGAGGAGCGGTCCGACTATCACGGCTTCATCCGCGAGGCGCGGTTCGGCGCCGTGACGATGACCGACGTCCTGCTGTCGGAGCAGCGCATCTCGCGTCGCGAACGGCATATCGCGAAGCTCGACAAGGATTGCTACTACGTCGAATTCGTCCAGCAGGGCCGGGTCAACGTGCTCCAGGCCGGCCAGACCCTGCTGTCGAATCCCGGCGTGAGCGCGATCTTCTCGGCGTCCGAGGCCTATGATCTCGAATGCGTCGGCAAGGTGCGATCGCTCTATCTCGAGATTCCGCGCGCGGAATTCTCGGCGCGCTTCAGCGAGGGGCGGCTGCCGGTCGTCACTACGATGGCCACGAGCCGCGGCCTTGGCCGGATTGCCGCCGAGTTCTGTGCGACGCTCGCCGCGGAGGGCGCGCCGCTCGACGAGACCGCGAGAACGCGATTGGGCGGTGAGCTGATGGACGTGCTGGCGCTCGCGCTCGACATGGGCGAGCGGGACGAATTCTCCGAGGATGCGAGCGCTGCGCAGGCCCGCCTGCGCTCGGTCAAGGCCTGGATCGAGGCGCACCTCACCGATGCGGATCTGTCGCTGGAGAAGATTGCGAAGAGCAATGGCGTCTCGCTCAGGCATCTGCATTATCTCTTTCGGCTGACCGATGTCTCGGTGTCCGAATGGATTCTGGATCGCCGGCTGCAGCGCTGCTACGACGTGCTGACGCGGCCGGAACTGCGGTCGCTGTCGATCACCGAGGTCGCCTATCAGCTGGGCTTCAGCAGTTCGTCCTATTTCAGCACGGTGTTCCGCAGGAAGTTCGGCCACAGCCCGTCTGACCTGCGACGGCGCTAGAGAACCTGCACCGCGCGCGGCGATGCAGGTCCGTCATCGTCAGCGTTACTTCACCAGCGGGCAGCCGCCGTCCTTCAGCGGACGGAAGGCCTGATCGGCGGGCACTTCCGCGAGCAGCTTGTAATAGTCCCACGGGCCCTTGGATTCCTCGGGCTTCTTCACCTGGAACAGGAACATGCTGTGCACCATGCGGCCGTCCTCGCGCAGGATGCCGTTGTCGGTGAAGGCATCCTTCACCGGCAACTCGCGCATCTTGGCCATCACGGTCTTGGTGTCCTTGGTGCCGGCGGCCTGCACGGCCTTGAGGTAGTGCAGCGTAGCGCTGTAGGTCGCGGCCTGGTTCATCGTCGGCATGCGCTTGATGCGCTCCTGGAAACGCTTGCCGAAGGCGCGGGTCTTGTCATTGAGGTCCCAGTAGTAGGCCTCGGTGATGATCAGGCCCTGCGCGAGCTTGAGTCCCAGGCTGTGCACGTCGGAGATGAACATCACGATCGCAGCCAGGTTCTGGCCGCCGGCGACGATGCCGAACTCGCCGGCCTGCTTGATCGCGTTGATGGTGTCGCCGCCGCCATTGGCGAGCCCGATGATCTTGGCCTTGGAGGCCTGGGCCTGAAGCAGGAATGACGAGAAATCGGCCGTGTTGAGCGGATGCTTGACGCTGCCGAGCACCTTGCCGCCGGCTGCCTTTACCACGTCGCCGGTGTCGCGCTCGATCGAATGACCGAACACGTAGTCCGCGGTGAGGAAGAACCAGCTGTTGCCGCCGTTCTTGACGATGGCGCTGCCGACGGTGTGGGCGTTGGAATAGGTGTCGTAGGTCCAGTGCGCGGTGTAGGGCGAGCAGGATTTTCCGGTGATGTCGGAGCTTGCCGCATCGGTCACGATCATCACCTTCTCGTACTGCTTGGACAGCTCCATCACCGCGAGCGCGGTGGCCGAGGTCGGCAGGTCGATGATCATGTCGACGCCCTCGGTCTCCCACCATTTGCGGGCGATGGTAGAGGCGACGTCGGGCTTGTTGAGCACGTCGGCTGCGACCATCTCGATCGGCTTGCCGAACATCTGCCCGCCAAAATCCTCGATCGCCATCTTGGTGGCTTCGACATTCCCCTGGCCGCCGATGTCGGAATAGACCGAGGAGAAGTCGGAGAGCACGCCGATCTTGAGCGGGGTCTGCTGGGCGGAGGCGGGGACGATCAGGGCAGCCGACAGCAAGCCGGCCGCAGACACGAGTGCTGCGATAGGTCTCATGGATACGTTTCCTCTTGTACGGGACTATTCTGTCCCTTTGTCCGACAAAGTTAGAGGGAGGTTCCCCAGGAGTCAATTTGCTGCATCTGCGGCATGAATGACGGCAGTTTGACGCGTCTTCGGGGCGATCCTATAATTTGTCGGACAATCGCCATTGGGGGCTATCGTGCCGATTTCGCCGCTCTTCCGTCCGATCGATGTCGCGCCGGCCTATCAGAAAGTCGCCGACGCCATCGAGCGCGAGATCGTCAATGGGCGTATCAAGCCCGGCGATCCCATCGGCACCGAGCATGATCTGGTGCGCCAGTTCGGCGTCAACCGCTCGACCATTCGCGAAGGCATCCGTGTGCTGGAGGAGGGCGGCTTGATCAGCCGCGATTCCTCGCGCCGTCTGCACGCCTGCCTGCCGCGCTACACCAAGCTCGCAAGCCGCCTGAGCCGCGCACTGGTGCTGCACGAGGTGACGTTCCGCGAGCTCTACGAGGCCTCGATGACGCTGGAGGTGGCGAGCATCGAAGGCGCGGTGGAGCGCGCGACCGAAGAGAACCTCGCCGAGCTCACCAACAATCTCGTGCGCAGCGAGGCCGTGGTCGGCGATCCCGCCACGCTCGCCGAATGCGATGCCGAATTCCACGTGCTGGTCGCCAAGGCCTCGCAGAACCGCGTGCTCCAGCTCGCACGCGAGCCGGCGGCGCAGCTGTTCTATCCGACCACCGAGATGATCGTGACCGGCGTTGCCGAAGGCGGCCCACGCCTCGTCGCCGCGCACCGCCATCTGATCGAGGCGATCCGCCGCCGCGACCGCGAGGCGGGCGTGCTCTGGACGCGCCGGCACTTGCAGGACTGGCGGCGCGGTTTCGAGAAAATCGCCTCGCTCGATCGGTCGGTCGAGCACATGTACATGGAGCACGCCCAGGCGGCCCGGCGCAGATAGGCGCCTGATGAAGACGCAAGATTTCAGTCAAGAAATCCAACAAACAAAGACATCACACGGAGGAGCACATGACCGGCGACATCGCGGCCACCATCTCGAAAGCGCGCGAGCATTCCATCGGCGACCTCTTGCGCCGCTCGGCGGGGCGCGAGCCGAACAAGCTCGCAGTGAGCTGCGGCGATGTGAACTGGACGTTCGCCGAGATGGACGCGATCTGCAACCGGCTCGGCCGCGGTCTGCTCGGGCTCGGCGTCAGCAAGGGCGATCGCGTTGCCGTGCTCTCGCGCAATTCGCATGCGTTTGCGGCGTTGCGCTTCGCGCTGGCGCGGATCGGTGCGGTGCTGGTGCCGATCAATTTCATGCTCAACCCGGATGAGATCAATTTCATCCTGAAAAGCTCCGGCGCGAAGCTGCTTGCGACCGGTCCCGATTTCGTCGAGCCGGCAAAGGCCGCAAGCGCCAGGGATTGCGCGGTCGAAAAGATGATCTGGCTGCCGGGCGAGGATCCGGCCACGGCGCCCGCGGGTCTCACCACTTTCGACGATCTCCTCAGCCCCGACGGGTCGTTCCTGGAGGCCTCGGTCGACAGCCGCGATCTCGCCCAGATCGTCTACACCAGCGGCACCGAATCGCTGCCCAAGGGCGCGATGCTGACCCATGAAGCCGTGATGTGGCAGTACGTGAGCTGCATCATCGACGGCGGCATGAGCGCGGACGACAAGTTCCTGCACGCGCTGCCGCTCTATCATTGCGCCCAGCTCGACGTCTTCCTGGGGCCGCAGATCTATCTCGGCGCCTCCGGCGTGATCACGGGCAAGCCGACCGCCGACAGTATCCTGGCGCTGATCCAGGCGCACAAGATCACGTCCTTCTTCGCGCCGCCGACGATCTGGATCGCGATGCTGCGCTCGCCGAATTTCGACAAGACCGATCTGTCGACGCTTCAGAAGGGCTATTACGGCGCCTCGATCATGCCCGTGGAGGTGCTGCTCGACTGCAGCGCCGCCTGCCCAATGTCAAATTCTGGAATTTCTACGGCCAGACCGAGATCGCGCCACTCGCGACCGTACTGCGGCCCGAGGACCAGCTGCGCAAGGCCGGCTCGGCCGGCAAGCCCGTGCTCAATGTCGAGACGCGCGTGGTCAACACGGCGATGGAAGACGTGAAAGTCGGCGAGGTCGGGGAGATCGTGCATCGCTCGCCGCATCTGCTCTCCGGCTATTACAATGACCCCGTGAAGACCGCGGCGGCGTTCTCCGGCGGCTGGTTTCACTCCGGCGATCTCGCCACCGTCGATGCCGAGGGCCACATCACGGTGGTCGACCGCGTCAAGGACATGATCAAGACCGGCGGCGAGAATGTCGCCAGCCGCGAGGTCGAGGAGATGGTCTACCGCATCCCTGCGGTCTCCGAGGTTGCCGTGGTCGGGCTGCCCGATCCGCGCTGGATCGAGGCGGTCACCGCGATCGTCGTGGTCAAGACCGGCGAGACGCTGGATGAGGACGCGGTCATCAAGCACTGCGCCGGCCAGATGGCGCATTTCAAGGTGCCCAAGCGCGTCATCTTCGTCGACAGCCTGCCGAAGAACCCGAGCGGCAAGCTGCTCAAGCGCGAGCTGCGCCAGCGCTTCGTCGGCGGCGAGACGCTCGACAAGGCGATCCAGAAGAATTTTGGGACGTAAGCATGGAGCGGTCGCCATGAAGGTCTGGCAGGTCGCGCGCGACTGGTCGATCGAGGGGATGGAGCTGGCCGATCTGCCCGAGCCCGCGCCTGGTCCGGGCCAGGTCGCGGTGCGGATGAAGGCGGCATCGCTCAACTATCGTGATCTGCTCACGGTGCAGGGCAAGGGCGGCGTCTCACGATTGCCGCTGATCCCGTTCTCGGATGGTGCCGGCGAAGTCATCGCGGTCGGCGACGGCGTTGCCCGCGTCGCGGTTGGCGATCGCGTCTGTCCGATGTTCTTCCAGTCCTGGATCGACGGAAAGGTGTCGGCGACAAGCCGCCGCTATGCGCTCGGCGGTACGCGGCCGGGCGTGTTGCAGGAGGTGATGCTGCTCGATGCCGAGGGCGTCAGCCGCATTCCATCGCACCTTTCATTCCTGGAAGCGGCGACGCTGCCCTGCGCCGGGCTCACGGCGTGGCGCGCGCTGTTCGAGGAGGCCAGGGTGAAACCCGGTGACACTGTGCTGGTGCAGGGCACCGGCGGTGTCTCGATCTTCGCGTTGCAATTCGCAAAGCTCGCCGGCGCGAGCGTGATCGTGACGTCGTCGAGCGACGAGAAGCTCGAACGTGCCAAAACGCTCGGCGCCGACCACACCATCAACTATCGTTCGGTGCCGGAATGGGGCAAGGCGGCGGCCGACTGGACCGGCGGCGGCGTCGACCACGTCGTCGAGGTCGGCGGCAAGGATACCTTTGCGCAGTCGCTCGAGGTTATCAGGGTCGGTGGCAACATTCTGGTGATCGGCGTGCTCACCGGCTTCTCGCAGCAGATCGCGATACCGAGCCTGTTCTCCAAGAACCTGCACGTCATCGGCCTGTCAGTCGGCAGCCGTCGGATGTTCGAGGGGATGACGGCCGCGATAGGCCGTAACGGCATGAAGCCAGTCATCGACCGTGCGTTCGGCTTCGATGCCGTGCCGGACGCGTTGCGGCTGATGCAGCAGGGCGGTCACTTCGGCAAGATCGTGGTTGAGTTTCCTTAGCCCATCTCGCCAGAAAGCTTCCTGACGTCGTCGGGCGTCCGTCCGAAGCGGCGGCGGAATGCGCGGTGGAAGTAGGAAACGTCGTGAAAGCCGGCGAGGTGCGCGATCTCGATGATCTTGCGCGCGCGCAGGTTTGGATTTCGAAGCAACCGCTCGGCGCGCAGTAGCCGCTGCTCCAGCACGAAGCCGCTGTAGGTGATGCCGGCCTGCTCGAACATCAACTGAATCGTGCGCGGGCTGATCCGGTGCGCGGCTGAAAGGACGGTGAGCGACAGCGCGGGGTTGTCGAGCTGGGCCAGGATGTCGGATTTGAGGGTTTCGAGACGCGCCGCCGCAAGGCCGCGCATGCGAGCTTGCTCGGCGACATCGCCACGCGCTCCGATCATCAGCACGGAGAGGTCGAACAAATGCTGCGAGACCGCATCGAGCTCCGCGGGCGCGAGCTTGTCGGCATAAGTGTGCGCGAGGTCATAATATCGCAGGAACATCGACGTGATCGGATTGGCGCCGGGGATCGACTGCGCGATCAGGTCCTCGGCATTCGGGCACGCGCGCAGCAGCGCCTTGCGCGGCAGCAGCGCGGTCTGGAAGTTGCCGTGCGTCGTCTGGGTGATATGGGCGCCCTTGATCGAGGGGTCGCCGATCGTGACGTCGCCGGCGGCGACCTCCAGCGGACGTCGTCCCATGACCCCGCTCAGCGCCGAATTCGGCGACATCGTGATCACCAATTCGTCGTTCGTCCCCAGCGATACGAAGGACATCGGCGTGCCGAACGAGGCCGAGAGTCGGAGGCGCGGAAGGATGGCCGGCGAAATGGTCCGGTGAACACGTCCTTCCCCGATCGGAACGAAATCGACGTCGGCGACCTGGCGGCAAAACTGCTCGCGCCATCTTTCATAGGCCTGGCCATTCGGGTCGCCATCGAATGAGAGTTGAGGCTGGATCATCGATCGGGAAGGGCAGGTTAGTTGGCGATTTACGGCAGGTTGTATCGTCAGGCCGGTGCTCCGCAACCGCAAAAGCGCCGGATTGCGTGATAAGCCACTCGCAATGACGCGCTGTGACCGCGACCTGGTGCCGCAGCCCGGCGTTGCCGAGATGAAAAAGCGCGAGCGCGAGCGCCAGCACGAGCAGCGTCCGGTGCTTGAGCAGCATGGTGAACGCATCCGGCGCGCTGTCGGGGTCATCCTCGTTGCAGCCGCGCGAGGCGCGATCGTCGATCGCCTTTGCGGGGATCATCAGCACGCAGGCGATTGCGATGACGCCGAACGCGGCCGCCAGCACGAACACGGCGACATAGCCGAACTTGTAGCCGAGATAGCCCGACAGAGGCGGGGAGCGGAGCGCGATGCCATCGAGACGTTGAGCGACTGCCGGCGGAGACGGTCTTGCACACGCAGGGCTGACAAGACGGGCTGACATGACCGGCCAACTGGCGCCGGGGCGGACCGGAAAGTAACATGTGCTAGCGGGTTGGTTCCTCCGCACTTGCGATGGGAGGGCCACGGCGTCATCTCGTGGGTGTCCCCTTCTTCTTCTTCTGGATCACGGCCATGCCCCTCTGGACCTGCGAAACCTGCGGCGCCCAATTTCCTGAAAGCGAAAAACCGCCCGCATCCTGTCCGATCTGCGAGGACGAGCGGCAGTTCGTGAACTGGAAGGGCCAAACCTTCCTCACACGCGAAGCGTTGGCGGAACGGCACCGCCTTGCCTGGCGGGATGATCTCGGCCTCAACGGCATCGGGTCCGAGCCGAGCTTCGCCATCGGCCAGCGCGCGCTGTTGGTGCCGCTCGGCGACGGCTGTCTGATGTGGGACTGCGTCCCGCTGGCGACGCCGGAAGCCATCGCGCATGTGCGCTCGCTCGGCGGGCTGAAGGCGATCGCGATCTCGCATCCACACTTCTACGGCGCGTTTGCCGACTGGAGCGAGGCGTTCGGCGGCGTGCCGGTCTATCTGCATGCTGATGACCGCCAGTGGGTGATGCGGCCGCATCCCGCCATCGTGCACTGGACCGGCGATCAGCAGCGCATCTCCGACGATGTGCTGCTGCTGCGCACCGGCGGTCATTTCGCGGGCGCCACCATGCTGCACCATGTGCGCGGTGCGGAGGGCAAGGGCGCGCTGCTCACCGGCGATATCGCGCAGGTGACGATGGACCGGCGCTTCGTCAGCTTCATGTACTCCTATCCGAACTACATGCCGCTCAACGCCGCCGCGGTGCGGCGGATCGCGGCCGCTGTGGAGCCGCTCGCCTTTGACCGCATCTACGGCGCCTGGTGGGGCCGCAACATCGCCTCCGGCGCCAAGGCCGCATTCGCGGCGTCCGTGCAGCGATACATCGCGGCCATCGCCTGACGCGTGACGACCAAACCCCCTTGTTCCGATCTAATAACTGTACTATAAGTACAGATATTAAGCGCGACGCAATGATGCGTTTGCCGGTCCGGCACGAACAATGCATCGTTGTCTCGGCGGGCGCATGCTGCGGCCGCGTGAGCGGGAGTTGGACGCATGACCGGGCAGCGCGACTACGAGATATTTGAGGCCGGCGACGTCACGCTTCAGTCCGGCGCCGTCTTCCCCGCGATGAAGCTCGCCTACAAGACCTACGGCACCCTCAACCCCGCCAGGGACAACGTCATCCTCTACCCGACCTCGTTCAGCGCCCAACACTACGACACGGAATGGCTGATCGGGCCCGATGGCGTGCTCGACCCTACGCGCTACTTCATCATCATCCCGAACCTGTTCGGCAACGGCCTGTCGTCCTCGCCGTCGAATTCCGGCGAGGCGCCATTCCCCCAAATCACCTATCACGACGCCATCGCGATCCAGCACCGGCTGCTGACCGAGCGTTTCAGCATCACAAAACTCGCGCTGGTCTATGGCTGGTCGATGGGCGGCATGCAGACCTATCATTGGGCGGCGCTGCATCCTGACATGGTGGCGCGGGCCGCGGTGGTCTGCGGCAGTGCGCGCTGCGCGCCATATAATTACGTCTTCCTCGAAAGCGTGAAGGCTGCGCTGACCGGTGATCCCGCCTTCCGCGACGGCCGCTTCGTCGAGAAGCCCGTTGCCGGCTATCGCGCCATGGGACGCGTCTATGCCGGGTGGGCGATGTCGCACGGCTTCTATCGTGACGAGCTCTGGCGCGAGGCGGGCTTCACCTCGCTCGAGGACTATCTGGTTCGGAACTGGGACGCGACCTTTGCCCGGCGTGATGCCAACGATCTCCTCGCGCAGGCCGGGATCTGGCAGCGCGGTGACATCAGTCGTTGCGCTTCATTCGATGGCGACCTCGATCGGGCGCTGGCCGCGATCAAGGCGCATATGCTGCTGATGCCGGGTGCGACCGACCGCTATTTCGACGTCCGCGACAATGAGGACGAACTCGGCAGGCTGGTCAACGCAAAATCGGCGGTGCTGCATCCGATCCCGTCGCTGCACGGCCATCGCGCCGGCAACCCCGTCAACAATCCGCGCGATCAGGCCTTCCTCAAGGCCGAGGTCGCAGAGCTTCTCAGCAAGTAGGGCGAGCCTTCGATGATGACTGACGCGACCGTTTCAGAGCCCGGCCATCGTCTGAAGCCGCTGAGCCCGGCCATGCTGCGCGAATTGTCGGTGCGCTCCAATCTCAGGGGGGCCGCGAAAAGTCTCAGCCATTACGGCCTGGTCGTGCTGGTCGGCACGCTGGTCTGGAAGGTCTCTTCAGCCTGGGGCGTGTTGTGGGCGCTCCCGCTGATGGCGGTGCAGGGCTATTTCGTCGCCTTCCTGTTCATGGCGCTGCACGAGACCGCGCACAAGACCGCGTTCAGGAGCCGTGGCCTCAACCTTGCGGTCGGCTATCCCTCGGCCCTCATCATCGGACAACCTTACGAATATTACTGCCTGTTTCACTGGGACCATCACCGCTACACCCAGGATCCGGACAAGGACCCGGAGCTGATCGTCGGCGTGAAGCCGAAATCCGACACGCAGCTCGCGCTCGCCTATAGCGGCCTGCTTCAGGTCGCCGGCCGCCTCCGGTTGATGCTCGGCCACGCCGTCACGGGCAAGGTCACCGTGCCCTGGATTCCCGAAAACAAGCGCGCCGTCATCGTGCGCGAGGCGCGCGCCTATGCTGGGCTCTATGCGCTTCTGCTCGCACTCTCGCTGTGGTTTTCCTCAGCGTTGCTGCTCTGGGTCTGGATCGTCCCGCTGATGATCGGGCAGTTCTTCCTGCGGCCCTATCTCTATGCCGAGCACACCGGCTGCGACCGCACCCGCAGCGCCTTCCAGAACACCCGCACCACCTATACCGGCGCGATCGTCAAATGGTTCGCGTGGAATATGCCCTACCACGTCGAGCACCACGCCTATCCCTCGATCCCGTTTCACGCGCTGCCGAAGCTGAACGAGATCGTCGACGACGAGATCGTTCATCGCGGCCGCGGCTATATCAGGACGACGCGGGAGACCTGGGCCTGGTTTCGCCGGCATCGGCAGATTGGTTAACCCAATGCAAAACTCCGGCCGCAGTGCGACCGGAGCTTTGTCGAGGGCATCAGATATCAGTAGATCCCGTAGGCGCAGACATTCACGACGCGGACGCGCAGGCCATGGCGGGTCCTGACGACGCGCTCCTGGTAGCAATTGCTGACGCCGGTGTTGACGTAGACGCCGCCAAAGCCCCAGCCGGGACCCCAGTGATGATGGAAGCCGTGGGCCGAAGCCGCGGTGGGCGCGAGAGCGGCAGCACCGAGCGAACCAGCAGCGATCAGACCAAGAGCAAGCTTACGAAACACTTTCATTCTCCAGTGTGGCGCTAAGGCCGTTGTTGTGTCCCTGCTTCTCCGTCGGGCTGAGACGCGAACGCGTTCAGGGCGCGAGGCAGGAATCGTGTTTCAGGAATGTTTCGTGAGCTTCGGTGAAATGCGCCGCTGTCAGGCTTTTCGCGCCGCTGCGCGATAGCGCGCAGCCATCGCCTGCGTCATCTCCGCCATCTTCTCGCGGAGATCGGCGGGCTCCAGCACTTCGGCTTCGGACCCCAGCCGCAACAATTCGGATGCCGCGTGCCATGACGTCTTGCCGGTCGGAACGCGCGCGATGCGCCAGCCGTCCGCATCCGCGCTCTCTTCAAGCTGGGTGCGCGCCTTGACGTAAGGCTGGCTCAGCGCGTCGAGCAGTTTGACGCCGAACGGCGACAGCCGCACGATCGCGACATTGGGATGCATCTCGGCTTCGAGGCGAAGCGTCGCGGCCTGCCAATAGCCGGCGAGATCGAACGCGGCGGGACGATCGAAGCGATCGTCGAGCGCGGTACAGTCCAGCACGCGCGCGATGCGATAGGTGCGCGTGCTGCCGTCGACGTGACCGGCGAGATACCAGCTGCCGCCCTTCAGCACGAGCCCGAGCGGTGCAACGCGGCGCTGCTTCTCCGCGCGCCAGCTCTGGTAGCGGATCTTGATCAACGTCCCGCGCAGAGCCGCGCCGGCAATGGTGCGCAGATGTTTGGGTTCTTCCGTCTCACCGAACCAGCCGGGTGCGTCCAGGTGAAAACGCTCCTGCATCCGCCCGGCGTCTTCGCGAAGATTGGCAGGCAAGGCCGCCATCAGCTTGTTCTGCGCGGCGATCATCGCTGCGTCCAGCCCGAGCGCCGCGGCCGGTCCCGGCAGTCCCGCAAGGAACAGGGCCTCCGCCTCGTTCTGCGACAGGCCGTTCAAACGCACGCGATAACCGTCGAGCAGGCGATAGCCGCCCTCCGCGCCGCGGTCGGCGTAAACGGGGACGCCGGACGCCGCGAGCGCGTCGATGTCGCGATAGATCGTGCGCACCGAGACCTCGCAGGCTTCCGCAAGCTCGGGCGCAGTGACCTGCCCCCTGGCCTGCAGGGTGGTGAGGATCGACAGCATTCTGCTCGCGCGCATGATCCCTTAAACCATACCTGACACAGGATGTCAGGTATGGTCCGCTACAAGCGCCATCGCCAGCCGGCCAGATGGAGCCCTGTTATGACCGATCAGAACCGCATCACCCTGTATTATTCGCCGCAAAGCCGCGCCACCGGCACGCGGGTGCTGCTGGAGGAGCTGGGCGCGCCCTACGATCTCCACGTCCTCAACATGAAGGCCGGCGAGCAGCGCAAGCCCGCCTATCTCGCCCTCAATCCGCTCGGCAAGGTGCCGGCGGTCCGCCACGGCGAGGCGCTGGTGACCGAGCAGGTCGCGATCACCATCTATCTCGCCGATCTGTTTCCGCAGGCGGGGCTGACGCCCGCGCTGAACGATCCGCTGCGCGGTCCCTACCTGCGCTGGATCGCCTATTACGGCGCATCGTTCGAGCCGGCCCTGATCGACAAGTTCATGCAGCGCGAGCCGGCACCGATCATGCAGTCACCCTATGCCGATTACGACACCATGCTGGGCGCGATCGAGGCGCAATTGTCAAAGGGGCCGTATCTGCTCGGCGAGCGCATGACGGCGGCGGATGTGTTGTGGGGCGTCGCGTTCAGCTGGACCATGATGTTTGGCATCGTGCCGAAAAAAGATGTATTCGTTCGCTATGCCGAACGCATGACCTCGCGGCCTGCGTTCCAGCGGATCAATGCCGCCGACGATGAGATGGCGGCGCAGCACGCCGCGGCTGCTGGTGGTTGAATGATCCAGGGTTGCAGATGACAAAGTCGATCCACACGACCAACTGCTTCAACACCTTCATCCGGGTCGCTGAAGACTGTCCCGCGCATACTGGCGAGGAGCCGTCGCTGCGCGCGGGAAAGCCGACGGTGGCATGCCTGCAATACGAGATGATCGCCAAGGCGCCCTACAAGCACACGTCCGACGACGTGATCTTCGCGACGTCTGCGCCGGGACGCGAGCTCGATGCGAAGGCTCCGAAGACGGAGAGGCATGCGGCCCGTGAAGCGTTCTTCTCCCGGGGGCAGGCGTGCATGAGGGCGTCGAGCCTGGGCAAGCGCTTCGGCTGGGGCGTTCATGCCGACAATGAGGGCCGGATCGCGATTTACGCCGTCGACAGCAAGCGCTACCAGGCGCTCGTCCGCGATCCCAAGCTCACGCAGGTGCGCGCGATGCGGTCGCAGCGGGCGTGATCAGAATTTTGGCGGCCGTTTTTCCGCGAACGCCTTGATACCCTCCTTGATCTCGTCGCCGCGCATGCTGTCGCGGTGGCGCTGATCGGCGGCCGCTTCGTCCAATTCGCCGCGGGCGAATTCGTTGATGGCGCGCTTCATGCCGGCCATTGCCTGCGGCGCGTTGCCGGCGAGAACCGTGGAGAGCTTGTCGACCTCCTCGTCCAGGAATTCCACAGGCACCATGGCGGTGAGATAGCCGATCCGCAGCATCTCCGGCGCGCTGATCTTCTGCGCGGTGAGGAACAGCTTTTTCGCATTGTCGACGCCGAGCCGCGTCACGTAACGCTTGATGCCGTTTCTGTAGTAATGCAGCCCGAGCCGTGCCGCCGGCATGAACATCTCGGCGGTGTCAACGCCGATGCGGAAATCGCAGGCGAGCGCGAGGTCGGTCGAGCCGCCATAGACGCCGCCATTGAGCCGGCAGATCGTCGGCACGCCGAGATCCTCCAGCCGGTTGACGACGACCTCGAACGCCGAGCCCGCGCTCTGCTGCTCGTTGGCGCTGACCGCGCGCTCGGCAACCGAGTTGAGGTCATAGCCCGCCGAGAAGGCCCGCCCCGTGCCGGTCAGCACCAGCACGCGGATATCAGGATCGGCCTCGATCCGGTCGAAAAGCCTGACCAGCTCGCCGAGATCCTCGGCCTGGAGCCGGTTGAGATGTTTGGGCCGGTTGAGGCGGATGGTGGCGCGTGCGCCGTTGCGTTCGAGCACGGGGCCTGAGGCTGCGTCGGCTGTGTCCGACATTCTTGTCTCCATTTATTTGTTTTCGAGTGTGCGGCGCTTGGCTTCCGCATCGATGGTCTCGGCGAGATCGGGATGCCGCGCCATCAGCACGCGGAAATCGACGAGGTCGAGCACCAGCAGCCGCGACACCTTCGTGGTCGAGACATTGGCGCCGCGCTTGTTGTTGCCGAGCAGCGCCATCTCGCCGAAGAACGCGCCCTCGCCGAGCTGGACCTTCTTGCCGGGCAGGTCGACCTCGACCTCGCCGGCGGCGATGAAATACATGCAGTCGCCCTGCGTGCCCTTGCGGATGATCATGGTGCGCGCCGGCAGCTCCATGGTGCGCAGCATGTGGGTGACGTCGGCGATGGCGGCAGGGCCGAGCGCTGCGAAGAACGGCACCTTGCTGACGGATTCCCAGGTCTTGAGGAAGTTGTCGCGGCGGGTCTCGGCGGCAAAGCCGGTCGCCAGGATACCGGTCCACAGTCCGAACACGCCGAGGCCGGAGATCATCACCATCGCCGCCACGATGCGCCCGAGCGGCGTCACCGGCACGACGTCGCCATAGCCCGTCGTCGTCAGCGTGACGACAGCCCACCACAGCGCGGCGGGGACGCTGCCGAAAGTCTGCGGCTGCACGTCCCGCTCCAGGAAATATTCGGCGACGGAAGCGAGGAACACCACCATCAGGAAGATCACGAGCACGCTGACCAGCGGCCCCGATTCCAGCACCAGCACCCGGCGCAGCTGCCGCAGGCCCGGAATGCCCGGCACCACCTTCAATACCCAGAGCACGCTGAGCAGCCACGCCGTCTTCGGCTCGATGCCGATCAGGAGCGCGACCGGCACGGCCAGCGCGCCCAGAGCATCGACCACTCCGGCCGAGGAGGTCATGTAGAGCGACAGGCGCCCCGTTTGTGCCATGTGGCGCAGCCGGACCACCCATTCGAACACGAAATAGACGAGGCAGGCCCATAGCAGGGCGTCGACCCAGCGGTGCACCGTCTCGTAGGCCGGGTTGACCGTCAGCAGCACCATGCTGAGCACGCCGAGGCCGACCGCCACATAGGCCGCCTTGGTCATGTTGCGGCCGGCCGTGGCGGCCACGAACTGGGCCAGTGCGGGGATCAGCGGCTTGGACATGCGGGAAGGCGGGCTCGGTCGTGTCTCTTGCGGTCCCGGCTGGGACGCCACCGCCAAAGTGCCCGCCCGGGCAGGAGCCGTCAACGACGGGCAGGGGACTGCCCGCAGGTGTGCGGTGAGCCCGGTGCCGTGGTGGATCAGGGGGCGCTACCTGAAATGCGGCGGCTCGTCGTAGCCACGGCGGCTGCTGAAAAAAAGCAGCATCATCAGGCCGATGCCGACGACGATGGCGAAACCCGCTCCCAGCGCCAACGCCACATAGCCTTCCGTCGGGATCGGCTCGCCCTCGATCGCCATGGCGGAATAGGCGAAATATCCAGCCGCCACCAGCATGCCCAGAAGGATGATGACGAGGAGTGTACGCATGGCGCGTGCTCCGGTTGTATCCGGGAGCAAACGGTTGCGGACGGGGGACGGTTCCCGGATTCTGCCCGGGGATTCGCGGGAAATGCCGGCAAGACGCCGCTGCGAAAGCCGTCAAATCGATAGGTCAGGCACTCTGAGCTGTCTTCACCACGACGATCTTGCTCTCGTCCTGCTGGGGAGGGGCCGTATCCTGGGCGACCTTGTCGGCCTCGCCGCAGTGGCGTTTGAGATAGTCGCGGCGCATGCCGATCTCGTCGCGGACGAACTCGTAGCCGAGCTTGAAGGTGTCGAGCCCGTCGGTACTGATCGTGCCGTCCCTGAGACCTATGACCGCGCCGCGCAGAATGCCCTCCAGCTCGTCCTGGAGACATTCGAGCTGGTCCAGCGAATGGGCGTGCTCGATGCGTTCGCCGATGTCGAGGACGGCGGTGGAAAGCTCGCCAGCCTTCTCCGGCGCGATCCGGGTGATCTTGGCGTAGATCGCGGCGAAGATCGAGCCGATCACGCTGAGCGCGGCGGCGCCCAGATACATCAGGTCGCTGTACTTATCCATGAACGACTTGGTGTCGTCGTTGATGTAGTCGGCCGCCCCCTGATGCGCCATCACGTAGGCATCCTTCTCGACGGAGGCCGGCTCGATTCGGCTGGCGAAGCCGTTGTCGAGCCCGAGCGCGGACTTGTTCTCATAGACGACGCGCGCGAGCTCGCCCGCCGTGCTCGCCGACATCCTGGATTGCGCGACCAGCAGCCATTCGAGCCCGATCGTGTCGAGGTCGTCGTCGGGGATTTCCGGCGATGCGGACAGCGTGCCCGCAGTCAGCGTTTCGCTGGAAATGCCGGGAATCTTGCGCGCCAGCGCCTTGGCCTCGTCGATCGCGTTCAGCGTGAAGCCGCCGCGCTTGGCGACCTGCTCATAGGCCTTGTCCCGCACCGCCCTGGAGGCATGGACGATGGCGATCACCGCGCCAAAGCCGCTCGCCGGCGCAAACAGCTTGTCGAGCGTTGCACCCTGCGGCGCCATCTGGATCCTGGCAGCATCCGGACCATCGGGGATGTCGAGGATGCTGCGGACGAAGGCGAGCGAGGATTCGTTCTCGGCGAGGACCGCAACTTTCTTCTTCTTCAACTCGGCGAGCGACTTGATCTTCTTGTTGCCGGGACCGAGCAGGAGCACCAGATCGTGCTCGAGGATCGCGAGCGTGCGCGCCCGCAGCGGCACCTTGGCGTCGGTGCGAAGGACGGCGAGGTCGGCCTGCTTGCGGTCGAACTGTGCGAGCGCCTTGGCATTGTCTGCGTTGTTGACGATCTTGATCCGGAAGCGCGAGGCGTTGTTCTTCAGCAGCGTGGCGAGCTTGGCGGCGAACAGCGCCTCGTCGCTGTTGGGGGTGCCGACGGCAAAGGTCAGCGTCTCCGAATTGTGCAGCATGGCGCGGCCGCCCCAGACGGTGGCGAGCGACAGCAGCAGGGTCAGCACGACGTAGAGGAGGACTTGCTGCTGATTGGTCTTGATCACCTTGGGGCGCCGCGGCGGCGGTTCGGTCGGTGGCGAGGTCGGGCCTTCAGTACTCATGTCAGCACTCCGGCCTTATTCCTGAGTGGCGGGCGGCTCGCGGATGCGATCGCGGCGGGCGCCCTGCAATTCCTAAACGTTTGAAAAAAGAACGATATTCTCTGCCGACAATGATAGCGCGCCGGTACCGGAATGCAAAATTCGAGCCGGAGGTAACCTTACTCGATCTGGCCGCGGCGATTGGTCATCCTATCACCAGTTAGCCACAGTTGGCGATTTTCCAGTTCCCCCCGGCTGCATTCCGTCGCGGGAGATGTCATAAATCACACGTCCCGGCGATTTGACCGGTCCAAAAAGAAGTTGCGCTAACGCTCCGATCTTTCTTGTCACGTCAATGAGGGCGTCAGCTTGTCGTTTCCACCCATGTCATCGGCGGTTCCGGTCGAAGCGCTCATTGGCTGGATGTTGCTGCTCACCTTCAAGCACATCATCGCCGATTTCGTGCTCCAGACCGCCTGGATGGCGCACGGCAAGGACCAGAAGCACGGCTGGGCTTTGCCGCTTCTGGTGCATTGCCTGATTCACCTCGCGGTTGCGCTGCCGCTGATCCTGTTGGTGGCGCCGCGATTCTGGTTCGTCGCGTTCATCGACTTCGCGATCCACATCACCATCGACCGCGCCAAGGGGTTCGTCTCCGCCAATTTCGGTGTCGACCTGGCGCATCCCTGGTTCTGGACCCTGATCGGCGTCGACCAGGCCCTGCATCATTTGACCGGCTTCGGCCTTTCCATCTTCATGGCGGCGAACTGAGGCCGGCGGGCCTGCGGATAGTCGTCGATCGGCACTCACAAGAGGTCGTCATGCCCGGGCTTGTCCCGCCTGCGCGGCCGAAGCCGCTTCGGCGCGGCGAAGGCCGGGCATCCACGTTCTTCGTGCCGCGTGGCCAGCCGTGGATGGCCAGGACAAAGGCGAGCGGAAGCGACGCCGTCCTTCGGACGGCTATGCCCGGCCATGACGCCGTGGAGGCATTGGCGTCCCGACTTATCGGCTCAGATGTGGTGGCCCGACCCCCATTCGGGCGCCTCCGATTCGCGACCAGGGCGCAAGGACCCCGGGTGACTACCGGGCGGCGTGGTTAACCTTTCATTAGAGAATTGCGCTGCATCTTCGGCAACGAGGAGAACCGCAATGTTTTCAAGCCGCGACGCATATGAAAGCGATTTCTGCCCGGTCCGCGACGAGCTCCTTGGTGAGATGTATCGCGCCAGCGAGAGTGGCCTGCCGAGGCTGGTTGAGAGTGTTTCCCCTGACGCGCGCGCCAGGCTGGCGCTGTTCTGCTATCGCCGCAGCCATCTGCACTCGCTGGCGGTCGCGATCGCAGCCAGCTGCAACGAGCGTGACCTGATCGACAACGGCGGCCGCGTCGGCTCGACGCTCTACGCGCTGTCGCGCGAAAGCACGGTCAAATCGTCGCCGTCGCTGTCGGGGGGCCGCAAGCCGATCACGCTGTCGACCAAGCCGCTCTCGGTGCTTGCACCGCTTGAGGACGGGTTCGACGACGAGGTCAGCGAAGCCGTTCCAGCTGCAGCCGTTCCAGCCTAAGCGACCTCGATTGCCGGCAGTCCGAATTTCCGCCGTGCCATCGCGCATTCGGCGTCTCCCGGCATGCAGGTGCGGCACACCTCCGGCCGCACCTCGTAAATGCCGCAGGCCGTCTGCTTTCCGATCTCCCCCCGCAACGCCGAACAGCGATCGCCCTCGCAGCGCATGCCGGATTGGCGCGCGTTGACGAGCGTTTCGGGAATTGCGGCAAGCTCCTCGTCGCTCTCGATCGAGAAGCGCGGCCAGTTCTCCGAATAGCCACAGCAGGCGCCGCAGCTCTGGCACCAGCTCGACAGGTCGACGGGGGAGATCTCTTCCATCGCGCTCACGTGTCCTTTGGCGGGCCCCAGACCAGGCTCTGCCGCCATCTTGCGCGCAGCACGTCGCGCCGCTCCGGATATTTATCGTCGAGATAGTTCGCATCCACGACGCGGTCGGTGCGGAAGCTGCGGAAGTCGCCGCGCAGCTCGCACCAGGCCGCAAGCAGGCGCACGGCTTCGAGATAGCCGACCGAGATCGGCCAGATCATGCGCTCGCTGGGGCGGCCCTGCTCGTCGCGGTAGCGCAGCATGATCTTCCTGCCTTCGTGGATCTGGGTGCGCGTGCGCGCCATGTCGAGGCGATCCGGCTCCCTGTTCCAGCTCGGCCGCGCGCGGCTTGCCGGCTCCAGCACGAAGGGACGCAAGCGCTCAGGCACGGTGTCGGCGATCTTGGCCATCAAATCTTCGGCCGCGCGTGCCAGCGCGGAATCGGCATGGCCCGCGACCCATTGCGCGCCCAGCACCGCCGCCTCGATCTCGTCGGGTGTCAGCATCAAGGGCGGCAGGTCGAAACCCTTCTCGAGGATATAGCCCATCCCGGCTTCGCCGCGGATCGGCACGCGCTGGCCGATCAAGGTTGCGATGTCGCGATAGATGGTGCGCTTCGAGGTCTCGAGCTCGGCCGCGATCGCGTCCGCGGTCAGCGGCTTACGCGTGCGCCTCAGCACCTGGATGATCTGAAACAGCCGGTCGGCGCGTCTCATGGCAATTCTCTTATCGGGGGACGGATCAGAAAATGGCGCGCTGCTGCTGACAGGATGTTGGCAGCAGGGGGTGTCTATACCGGGACAACACATCGACTGAAGAGGATTTGTCCATGATCATTCCAACCCATTTTGGCCCGGCGATTCCGATGTTGCGGGCACAGGTCTGGTCCGCCTGGGCGCTCAGCCGTCTCGTTTCGCTCGATCTCATGGCCGTCGACCTCCGATTTGCTCTCGCAAGCGTGATGGCACGCTTGCTGACCCAGGCTGCGGACGCGCTGGCCCGCCATGTCGTTCGTAGTGTCATGGCCCGCGCCTGGCGGGGGGCCCGTTTCGCAGAAGATATCACGGCTGCTGCCACCATGGTGGCAGCAGCCGGTCACTAGGTTCCCTCAAAGTTTCGCAAGTCCAAATTTCGCAAGCCCAAATTTCGCAGGTCCAGGAGAGAGTTCGCATGATCACGCTTTATGGCTTTGGCGCCGGCTTCGGCCTGCCGGAAATCAGCCCCTTCGTCACCAAGACCGAGGTGCAGCTCAAGATGGCGGGACTGCCCTACCGGAAGGAGCGGGCGATGCCGCCGGCCTCGCCCAAGGGGCAGCTGCCGTTCATCGACGATGGCGGCGAGGCGGTGGCCGATTCCACCTTCATTCGCGCCCATATCGAGCGCCGCTATGGCTTCGATTTCGACGCCGGGCTGTCGCTGGCCGAGCGGGCGCAGGCCTGGGCGTTCGAGCGGATGATCGAGCATCACGTCTACTGGGCGCTGGTCGGGGCGCGCTGGGTCGATCCGGTCAACTTCGCCAAGGGGCCCGCGCATTTCTTCGACGGCGCGCCGGAGCACAATCGCGAAAAGTTGCGCGAGGATGCGCAATTCCGTGTCGCCGAGAACTATCTGCTCTCGGGCCTCGGCCGCCACGCGCCCGATGACGATGTCGATCTCGCGGTACGTTCGCTGTTCGCGCTCTCGGTCCAGCTCGGCGACAAGGCCTACCTGATGGGCAACAAGCCCGGCGGTGTCGATGCCACCGCCTTCGGCGCGCTCGCCGGAATTTTGACGCCCTTCTTCGAATCCGGCCTGCGTCAGCGCGCCGAGGGATTTGCAAACCTCACCGCCTATGTCGACCGCATGATGGACGATTATTATCCGGAGTTCGCCTGGACCCCGCTGCGGCAGGCGGCTTAGCGCTCACAAGACCGTAGTTCTCGAGGCGCTGAACTCTCCACACCGTCATGGCCGGGCTTGTCCCGGCCATCCACGCCTTGCGGTACGGTGCAAAGAACGTGGATGCCCGGGCCTTCGCCTCGCCGAAGCGGCTTCGGCCGCGCAGGCGGGACAAGCCCGGGCATGACGACCTCGGTAGGCAATTCGCCCCAGAAGAAAAACAAAAGAGCCGGCCCAACGGGCCGGCTCTCGTCGTCTCAAAACTCTTGTCGCGCCTTACCTCACGAGCGTGTACTTGCCGTTCTTCACCGTGAGCAGGATGCGCGAGCGCTCGTCGAGGCCGTAGCGGTCCTTTTCGGTGAAGTTGTAGACGCCCTGGCTCGCTGCCAGCTCCTTCTCCGACAGCAGCGCCTGGCGGATCGCCTCGCGGAATTCCGGCGTGCCGGGCTTTGCGGTTTTCAGCGCCGTCGGAATGATGCGCTTGAGGATCTCGAACGCATCGTAGGAATGACCGGCGAACTGGCTGCGGCTGTTCGGGCCGTACTTGGCCTCATAGGCGGTGTTGAGCGCCAGGCCCGGCTTCTTGGTGGCGGCCTCGTCGGGCTGGTCCTCGGGGTCCATGACGGGACCGGAGGCCATCAGCACGCCTTCCGCTGCTTTGCCGGCGATGCGGATGAAGTCCATGCTGGCGGCGCCATGGGTCTGGTAGATCAGGCCCTGATAGCCGCGCTCGCGCAGCTCGGTCTGCGGCAGCGCGGCCGCGGTACCGGAGGCGCCGACCAGGATCGCGTCGGGGTTGGCGGCGACGAGCTTCAGCACCTGTCCGGTCACCGAGGTATCAGGGCGGGCGAAGCGCTCCTCATCGGCGATGGTGATGCCCATCGGCACGGCCTGGGCCTTCAGGTCGTTGAACCAGAGGTCGCCATAGGAGTCGGAATAGCCGATATAGCCGACGGTCTTCACACCCTTCGACTTCATGTGGTCGTACAGCACCTTGCCCACGATCGGGATCGGCTGCGGCATCGCCACCGACCACTTCATGCGCTCAGGCGTGATCGGGAACGGCGCCAGGCCGAAATGCGGAATGCCGGCCTCGTTAGCGACGTTGGAGACGGCGATGGTCGGCGGCGTCAGCGCCGAGCCCATGATGATGTCGGCCTTGGATTCGGTCACGAAGCGGCGGGCGTTGGTGGTCGCCGTGGTGGGATCGCCGCCGTCGTCGAGCACGATCATCTTCAGCGGCACGCCGCCGATCTCCTTCGGCACGAATTCCAGCGCGTTGCGCTCGGGAATGCCGAGCGCCGCGCCCGGGCCGGTCGTGGTGGTGGTGATGCCGATGGTGATTTCGCTAGTCTGGGCCAGCGCAGGCAGAGCCGGCAGGGCAAGCGTCGCCGCGGCGATGGCGGCGGTCAGGTAAAAGCGTTTCATCTATTCCTCCCTTGACGTGTTTCTTTGAAAGCAGAAATCGGGGGGTAATTCAGCCCCCTCTTTTGGTGATGCGGCGATTTAGCTCCAGACCTAGCTCCCCGTGAATTTGGCTACCATTTCGGCCGGAAACGGTGCCGATTTCAGCTTGTCGGGGTTAACGGGATCGCGGCGGACCAGGACGCGGGTCTCAAAACCCTCAATCGCCAGCGCCTCGCCCTTGTAGACGTTGTGCTTCACCTCGAAGCTCGAGCGCTTGATGCTCTCGATCTTCGTCTCGATGGTAATCCAGTCGCCATAGGTCGAGGGGATGTAGAACTTGGACCGCGTGTCGACCATGGGGATGCCCACCAGGCCGTATTTGCGGACCAAATCCTGCTTTGAGAATCCGGCGACCTCGAACAGGGTCGACGTCGAATCGTCGAACATCGCGAAATAGCGCGGGTAATAGACGATGTTGGCGGGGTCGCAGTCGCCCCACTGGATCTGGACGTCGCGCCGGTTCACGAACATGCGATGGCCCTGCTTTCGTTGCGCCTTACTTCGGCGCCATGCGCAGCGAGCCGTCGAGGCGCACCACTTCGCCGTTCAGGTACGAATTCTCGACCATGTGCAGCGCGAGCGCGGCGAACTCGTCGGCGTGGCCGAGCCGGCGCGGGAACGGGATCGCGGCGGCGAGCGAGTCCTGGGCTTCCTGCGGCAGGTTGGCGAGCAGCGGCGTCAGGAACAGGCCGGGCGCGATCGTCAGCACGCGGACGCCGAACTGCGCGAGCTCGCGTGCGATCGGCAGCGTCATGCCGACGATGCCGCCCTTGGAGGCGGAATAGGCCGACTGGCCGATCTGGCCGTCATAGGCGGCAACGGACGCCGTATTGATGATGACGCCGCGCTCGCCGGTCGCCTGCGGCTCGAGCTTGGACATCTCGGTCGCGGCGAGGCGCAGCATGTTGAAGGTGCCGATGAGGTTGACCTTGATCACCTTGTCGAAATCGGCAAGCGCCATCGGCCCGTCGCGGCCGACCACGCGCTTGGCGACGCCGATGCCGGCGCAATTGACCAGCACGCGCGCGGGTCCATGCGCCTTGGTCGCCTGCGTGATCGCGGCCTCAGCCGAGGTGGCATCGGAGACGTCGCAGGTCACGGCGACGCCCTTGAGCTCGGCGGCGACGGTCTCCGCAAGCTTGGCATTGAGGTCGAACACCGCGACCTTGGCACCCTGCGCCGCCAGCTTTCGCGCGGTCGCCGCGCCCAGTCCCGATGCACCGCCGGTAACGATGACTGCCTGATCCTTCAACAACATGGCGTTCTCCTTTGGCGATGGTTTCTTAGCCGACCGATATCACACGGTCCGATGGATTGGCAGCGTAGAGCTCCTCGATCAGCGCGTCGCGATGTTCCAGCACCGCGCGCTGGTTGATCGAGCCCTTGTCGGTGACTTCACCCTTGTCGATCGAAAGCGGCGTATCCAGCAGGATCGCGCGCGTGATCCGCGTCGAGGAACCGGTGGCCGAAGACAGAAAGCCCGTCAGGCGCTCGCGGAAGGCCTCGCGCACCAGCCGGTCGCGGGCGGTGACGGTGAGATCGTCGGCCGGCAGCGTCGGGTTGATCAGCCGGCAACCGTCGAGATCGAGCAGCACCAGCGCGGAGATTTCGTCGCGGTTGATGCCGGCGATGACGACGTCGCGCACCAGCGGCGCGCAGGCGGCGACGAAGCGCGCACGCAGCGGGCCGACACTGACCCAGGTTCCGCTGCCGAGCTTGAAGTCTTCGCTGACGCGGCCGTCGAAATCGAAGCCGGCGTTGAGATCATCGGGATCGACGGGCTTGAGCGCGTCGCCCATCTTGTAGAATCCTTCCTCGTCGAAGGATTTCGCGGTGATGTCGGGTTGGCGCCAATAGCCGGGCATCACGTTCGGCCCCTTGGCACGCACTTCCATCTTGCCGTTGTTCGGCACCAGCTTGGCGTCATTGCCCGACACGGGCAACCCGACATGGCCGGAACGGCTGGTGCGCGGATTGACCGACATGAAGAACGGCGCGGTCTCGGTGGCGCCAAGGCCGGTCAGCATCGGCACGCGGTAGCCCTTCTCCTTCACCGCGAGCTCGTCGAGGCTGTTCCAGACGAACGGCGACAGCGCGGCGCCCGAGAAGAACATCGCGTGCAGCCGGTCGAAGAACTTTGCGCGCAGGCCCTGGTCGTCGCGCAAATACGGCAGCAGCGATTCATAGCCCTTGGGAACGTTGAAATAGACCGTCGGTGAAATCTCCTGGAGATTGCGCACGGTCTCCTCGATGCCGCCCGGCACCGGCTTGCCGGCGTCGAGATACATCGAGCCGCCATTGTAGAGCGTCAGCCCGATATTGTGGTTGCCGCCAAACGTATGATTCCAGGGCAGCCAGTCGATGATGACGGGCGGCTCGTCCTTGAGGAAGGCGAGCGTCTCGCGCAGCATCACCTGGTTGGCGCAGATCATGCGCTGGGTGTTGATGACGGCCTTGGGATTGCCGGTCGAGCCCGAGGTCAGCAAGAACTTTGCGATCGTGTCGGGGCCGATTTTGTCGTGTATCGCGTCGAGATCGCCGTGGAGCGGCGTCGCCATGAGGTCGGCGAGCAGGGTGACGTCGCGGCCCGGCACGCTGCCCCAGGACGCGGCGATCTCGGTGCCGAGCGTGACATTGGCGGCGAGCGCATCCGCGAACTTGCTGGCGTCCTCGGCGAAGACGAGGCCGGGCGTCAGCAGCTTCATCAGGTAAGAGAGCTTGCCGTAATCCTTCGACACCAGCGAATAGGCCGGCGAAACCGGGCAGAACGGAATGCCGGCATAGAACGCGCCGAACGCCAGCAGCGCGTGGTCGATCGAATTGCCTGAGAGGATGACGACTGGCCGCTCCGCCGACAGGCCGCGCGCAATCAAGCCGGAGGCAATGTGCCGGCTGGCGGCGAGCAGCTCGGCGTAAGTGATCTTGCGCCAACCGCGGCCGCCTTCGCGCTCGGCCATGAAGACGCGGTCCGGCGTCGTCGTCGCCCAATGATGCAGGCGGTCGGTGAGGCGGACCGGATAGTCGCCGAGCGGCTGTTTGGGCCGCAGATAAATCGTGCCGTCGTCGCGCCGCTCGATGTTGACGACGGGATCGCCGAACGAAATGGGCCGCAGCGGGGAGGTGCTCGCGCCGCGCTCCATGCTGGAAGAGGACGGCTGCCCGCTCATGACTTCGGCTTCACCTTTGCGGTCTTGTGTTCGAGGAATTCGCGAATCCTGCGTTTTGCCTCTTTGTCGCTCTGCGCAACCGTTGCCATCAGCGATTCCATCAGCAGGCCGGCCTGCGGATTGGCCTCCGCGATCATCGGCAGCGCCTGGAGCACGGCGAAGTTCGTCAGCGGCGCGTTGGAGGCGACCTTGGTCGCAAGCTCCAGCGCCTTGCCGAGCCCGTTGCCGGCCTCCGTCACATATTGTGTAAAGCCGTAGGAGGCGCCTTCGGTCGCGCTATAGACGCGGCCGGTCAGCATCATGTCCATCATCCTGGCAACGCCGATCAGCCGCGGCAGCCGCACCGAGCCGCCGCCGCCGACGAAGATGCCGCGCTGCCCTTCCGGCAGGGCGAAATAGGTCGAGGGCTCGGCGACGCGGATATGGGCGGCGCAGGCAAGCTCCAGCCCGCCGCCGATCACCGCGCCCCGCAGCGCAGCGATCACAGGCACGCGGCTGTACTGGATGCGGTCGAACACCCGGTGCCACATCTGGGAATGCAGGAGGCCGCCGGTTGCGTCGTGGTCCTGAAGCTCGGAGAGGTCGAGACCGGAGGAGAAATGATCGCCGATGCCGTGGATGACGACCGCGCCGATATCCTCGGGCAGGGAGGCAAAGCACTCGCCGATTTCGAGGATAATGCCGTCATTGAGCGCATTGCGCTTGGCCGGCCGGTTCAGGCCCACGGTCAGAACCCGGTCCGCCCGCTCGATCCTCAAAAGCCCGGAGGCGCCCGCGTCAGCGGTCTCGGCGTTTCCCTGTGTCATTTGCGTCCTTGTCAGAATAGTTATGTTGTATAACGAATTCTGGGGGAGTCAAGGAGGGCGGGAGGATATCACCCCTGGCGGGGATTGAATTGCCTGGGTCTCATCCGGCGGTCAGGGGTCTCTACGGCCTCGTGATACGCTGCTGTTGCCACATCCTCCGTCATTGCGAGCGCAGCGAAGCAATCCAGAGTCTCTCCGCGGAAAGATGCTGGATTGCTTCGCTGCGCTTGCAATGACGAGGTGGCAGCTTTCTCACAGCACCTGATGCACGTCGATCACCACGCGATCGGCATGGCGTGCGGCTGAGCCGACAAAAACGTGCTCCATCAGCCAGCGATATTTTTCGTGCCCCGTCTCGAACTTCGGGACTGTGCGGAAATAGATCAGCTTCGGATCGACCGGCTCGCCGCGCTTGAGCTTTTGCAGCAGCTCGACCGGGCCGAAGCGCATGCCCTTGTTCTCGACATAGACGATAGCGCCGTCATCGGTCTCGAAGGCGTATTTCGCTTCGAGATCGATCAGCTCGTTGGGGCGGATGGTCTGGAAGTCGGCGCCGAACGGCAGCACCTTGCCGGTGATCGTGCCGGTCACCTCGCCGCCGATAATCGGAATGATGCGGCGGACCCCAATGCCGGTCTCGCCGGCCGTGACGACGTCGCCGATCTCAGCGGTGACGGTGAAGACGTATTTGGTCTCGAGCGCCGGTGTGGTCATCGCTTCACCTCGTCAGTGCGCCATCATCCGTGTCGGCAGCCAGGTCGCGAGCAGCGGGAACGCGATCAAAATCACCAGCCGCACCAGATCCGTCGCCACGAACGGGATCACGCCCTTGAAGATCGTGGAGAAGGAAACGTCCTTCACCACGCTCTTGATGACAAAGACGTTCATCCCGACCGGCGGATGGATCAGGCCGAGCTCGACGGTCATCACGATGATGACGCCGAACCAGATCGGATCAAATCCGAGATGCGTGATGACGGGAAAGATGATCGGCACGGTGAGGATGATCATCGCCATGGCGTCCATCAGGCAGCCGAGCACGAGATACATCACCATGATCAGCGCCAGCACGCCGTAGGGGCCGAGACCGAGACCGGTGAGGAATTCGGTGACCTTCTGCGGCGTCTGCGTCACCGTGAGGAAATAGCCGAAGATCAACGCGCCGATCAGCACGGTGAACACGGCGGCCGCGGTGCGCGTCGCCTGCAGCAGCGAGGCCAGGATCTTCTCGCGGTCGAGCCGCCCCGTGACCACGCCGATGATGAAGGCGCCCGCGGCGCCGACGCCGCCGGCTTCGGTCGGCGTGAAGCGCGGCAGGAACGGCAGGCCGTAGAGGCCGCCGATCACGAACACGAACAGCAAGACCGGCGCCCAGATGTCCTTCAGGCCCGCAAAGCGCTCGCGCCACGGCAGCACCTTGCCCTTGGGCAGGAAGTCCGGGCGGAAATGACCGATCAGGAAGATCGTGATCATGTACATGGTCATCGCCAGGAGGCCCGGAATGATGCCGGCGATGAAGAGCTTTCCGATGTCCTGCTCGGTGATGATGCCGTAGACCGCGAGCACGGTGGACGGCGGCAGCATCGCGCCCAGCGTGCCGCCGGCGGCGATCACGCCGGTGGCGAACGATTGCGGATAGCCGAAGCGGCGCATCTCGGGATAGGCGACCGCGGAGAAGGTCGCGGCGGTCGCGACGGAGGAGCCGCAGATCGCGGCAAAGCCGCCGCAGGCGCCGACGGTGGCGATGCCGAGCCCGCCGCGCAGATGCCCGACGAAACCGTTGGCGGCGCGGAACAGCTCGCGGCTCATGCCGGAATTGCTGACGAAGGAGCCCATCAGCAGGAACATCGGGATGACGCCGAACGTGTAGTCGGTGACCGTACGCATCGAGGTCTGGCCGACCAGTTTCAGCGCCGCAGTGCCGTTGACGAGATAGGCGAAGCCGGTCACGCCGACGAGGCCCATGGCCATGCCGACGGGCACGCGCAGCAGCATCAGGACGAACAGGGAAACGAAGCCGATTAAGGCGACGGCATCGGTGCTCATGATTACTCCGTCGCCTTCAATTTGGGATCGTGCATGTCTTCGGGATGGAAGATCAGGCGGTAGGTGCGGATCGCGATCAGCAGCACGGCCGCGGCATCACCGATCCACGCGACCGCGAAGAACGGCCAGGTCGGCATGTGCATGTCGAAGGTCTGGACATTGTCGTTGTAGGTGCCGCGCACCTTGTCGAACAGCGTCCAGGTCTGCACGGTGACGACGAACAGCAGCACCAGCGTTGCGAACACGTCGATCCAGCGCTGATAGCGCGGCCCAACATTGCCCCAGACAAGGTCGACCGTGATGTGGGTGCCGCGATAGGACGTCGCCGCGATGCCCCAGAAGATGAGAATGCCGAGCAGCATGCGGCCGATATCGAACGAATCGGGGATCGAGTAATTCAGTGTGTTGCGCAGCAGCACCGACAGGAAGATGTCGAGCGCGACGATGCCGACGAAGCCGGCCGCGATCCATTCGATCGTGTCGATGATGCGGTCCATCCAGGAGCGCTTCATGGGAGGTGTCACGTCGTGTGCTGTCATTGTTTGATCTCGGTCTCGCCGCGCACTTCACCTCGCCCCGCTTGCGGGGAGAGGTCGAATTCGAGCGTCGCTCGAATTCGGGTGAGGGGGACTCTCCGCGAATCGAGCTGTCACCGTCTCTGCGGAAGCAGCCCCTCACCCCAACCCTGTCCCCGTAAGAACGGGGAGGGGGGAAGAAGAGAGCCGGCCGCGGCCGCAGCTTGGCGTCACTCCGCCAGCGCGTTGTACTTCTTCAGCGACGCCTTGAGCTCGCTAAGCGCCGCGTCGGGATCGGCGCCGGCCTTCTTGGCGCCTTCTCCCCAGGTCTTGACCAAGGGATCGGCGGCCTTCTTCCAGGCGGCGGTCTGTTCCGGCGTCAGCTTGTAGACCTCGTGGCCGGCTTCCGCCTTCACCTTGTCGACGCCGGCGTCCTCGAACTTGCCCCAGTGCTCGCCGACCACGCCGGCCATCTCGGTCGAGCAGTTCTTGTCGACCGCGGCCTTCTGCTTGTCGGACATCGCGTTGTACTTGTCCTTGTTGATCACGAACACGAAGGTCGTGGTGTAGAGCGGCGCCTCCATGTCGTACTTGGTCACCTTGTCGATGCCGAACAGCACCAGCGAGCCCCAGGGGAAGGTGACGCCGTCGGCAACGCCGCGCTCGATGATGTCGCGGACCTCAGGTGCGGAGGACTGCACATTGGTGCCGCCGAGTGAGGTGACGAAATTCGCCATGGTGGCGTGCGCGGGACGGATCTTCAGGCCCTTCACGTCCTCCGGCATCACGATCTTCTTCGTCTTGGAATGGAACGACGAAGGCGAGTGGACGAAGGCGAGGCAGTATTTGACGTCCTTCATCTCCTTCTCGGCATATTTGCGATACCAGGCATCCAGGCCCATCGAGCCGCCCTTGGCGTCCGAGATCAGGAACGGCAATTCGCCGGCGCCGACGATCGGGAAGCGGCCGGGCTGATAGCCGGGATTGACGTAGGTGACGTCGGCGATGCCGTCGCGCGCCATGTCGTAATGGTCGAATGCCTTGCCGAGTTGCTGGGCGGGAAACACCTTGCCCGTGATGGTGCCGCCGGAATCCTTATTCACCGCGGCCACCCAGTCTTCCAGGGACTTCTGCAGCGGATGCGAGGCCGGCACCCAGTGCGAAACCTTCAGGTCGAAGGTCTTGTCCTGCGCGAACGCGGGGCTCACGCTTGCTGCCAGCAGCAACGCCAGACAGGCTTTCCTCATCGGTCGTCTCTCCCTGTTTCGACGGCGGGCTTCGATCGCCCGGTCTCATTAATTAACATGTTATCTAATTTGCCGGCGCGTTCAAGCCGGAACTGGCGCGGCGTGCCGCCGCGTCATCTACGTCAGCCATGTTGCATGGATTTGTCGCTGCTCGGGCGCACTCCCCTTTTGCCCAACGATTATATGATATAATTATCTTGCGCGGACCGACGCGACAAGCGAGCCGCGGCGAAAACCTACAGGATCGGGAGGAGCAAGTATTGCGGACAAAAGTCGCAATCATCGGGGCCGGGCCGGCCGGATTGTTGCTTGGGCAACTGCTGCACCAATACGGCATCGACAATGTGATTCTGGAGCGGCAGAGCCCGGACTACGTGCTGGGCCGCATCCGTGCCGGCCTCCTCGAGGAGGGAACCGTCGCGCTGCTCGACCAGATCGGCGCCAGCGCGCGGGCGCATGCCGAAGGCCTGGTGCATGAAGGCATCGAGCTCGCCTTTTCCGGCCGCCGTCACCGCATCGACATGAAGGCCGCGACCGGCAAGACGGTCATGATCTATGGCCAGACCGAGGTCACGCTCGACCTGATGAATGCGCGCAAGGCCGCGGGTCTCACCTCGGTCTACGAGGCCAAGGACGTGCAGCCGCATGATTTCGACGGCAGTCGGCCGCGCGTCACCTATGTCAAGGACGGGGTCACCCACACGATCGATTGCGACTTCATCGCCGGCTGCGATGGCTTTCACGGCGTCAGCCGCGCCAGCGTCCCGGCCACGGCGATTGAGGAGTTCGAGCGGATCTATCCGTTCGGCTGGCTCGGCATCCTCTCGGAGACGCCCCCTGTCAGCCACGAGCTGATCTATTCCAACCACGCCCGCGGCTTTGCGCTCTGCACCATGCGCTCGACCAAGCGCAGCCGCTACTACGTGCAGTGCGCGCTCGACGACCATGTCGACCAATGGCCGGACGACCGCTTCTGGGACGAATTGAAGCGCCGGCTCGACCAGGAGGCGGCCGACAGTCTGGTCACGGGCCCCTCGATCGAGAAGAGCATTGCGCCGCTGCGCAGCTTCGTCGCCGAGCCGATGCGGTTCGGCAAGATGTTCCTGTGCGGCGACGCCGCCCACATCGTGCCGCCGACCGGTGCGAAGGGGCTGAACTTAGCTGCCAGCGATGCGCATTATCTGTCGAACGCACTGCGCGAATTCTACGACGAGAAATCCAACGCCGGCATCGACGCCTATTCCGCCACGGCGCTGGCGCGGGTCTGGAAAGCGGTGCGCTTCTCCTGGTGGATGACCTCGATGCTGCACAAATTCCCCGACACCGGCACCATCGGCGGGCGCATCCAGCTCGCCGAGCTCGACTACGTCACGCAGTCGCAGGCCGCGGTGACGTCGCTGTCGGAGAACTATGTGGGGCTGCCGTTTTAGGAGGGTGCCGTAGGGTGGGCAAAACGCAGCGTGCCCACCAGCTTTTGCGTTTGCTATGAGATGGTGGGCACGGCGCGATGCGCCTTTGCCCACCCTACGGCATCGCGTGTTTTCTCCACATCGTCATTGCGAGCGAAGCGAAGCAATCCAGACTGTTTCCGCGGAGAAAGTCTGGATTGCTTCGTCGCTTCGCTCCTCGCAATGACGGGAGTGCCCATTTCAAACACCCGCGCAAATTCCGTTTAAAACTTTGTAGGTGATGCGTCCGTCACGTCCATCGCGTTCAATGGCGCCAGCCAGCAACGCGAGACACGCTATGACCGACACCGACATCCCCGACGGCTTCGAGCCGCTTTCCCGCAAGAGTCCGCTCACCGAGCCGTGGGAGCCGCTCTACGCGAAGAAAACCGACAAGGCCGTGATCATCGGCCTGCGTCTCGCCAGGCCGCACACCAACGGCCGCGGCCTGATCCATGGCGGCCTCATCGCCGCACTCGCGGACAACGCCATGGGCTATAGCTGCGCGCAGATGACGAACTGGACCATCTCGTTCGTCACGATCTCGCTCACGGTCGATTTCGTCGGCTCCGCCGAGATCGGTCAGTGGCTCGCGATCGAGAGCGACGTGATCCGGACCGGCAAGACGATCTGTTTCGCGCAATGTCTGGTGAAGGCGGACGACACCGTGATCGCGCGCGCCAGCGGGACATTTCGGGTGGTTCCGAAGAAGGGGTAAGGCCCTCGTGCCCCGGACGCGGTGCGGCGCGAAGTGCCGCTCCGCAGAGCCGGGGCCCATCCATCCGCGGCCCTTGCTCTGGCCTTCTGGGGCCCGGCTCTGCGCAGCAACGCTACGCGTTGCAGCGCGTCCGGGACACGAGACCATCACCCAAACCGCCACTCCGCCGTCTCCACCACGAGATCGACGAACGCCCGCACCTTGGCCGACAGCAAACGCGAGGTCGGATAGACGATGTGGATCGGCAGCGCCGGCTGCTCGTATTTCGCCAGCACGATTTTTAGCCGCCCGCGCTTCAACCCCTCCGCGGCCTGATAGGCCAGCACCCGCGTGATGCCCCCGCCGGCTTCTGCATATTGCAGGGCGGCGTCGGCGCTGTTGCTGGTAAAACGTGGCGTCGGCGTCCACTCGATATCGCGGCCGTCCTGCACGAAGTGCCAATTGGCGTAGGGGCCGAACGCGATGGTCTGGTGCGCGAGCAATTCCTGGGGCGTCTTCGGCTCGCCGTGGCGCTTCAGGTAGCCCGGCGTCGCCACCGTGATCCGCCGCATCTCGCCGACCTGGCGTGCGACCAGCGAAGAATCGGCGAGATGGCCGATCCGCACCGCGGCATCGACTGCGTCCTCGACGAGATTGACGAGGTTGTCCGAGAGCCTGAGCTCGGCCGTGACCTCCGGATAGCGCTTGAGATAATCGGTCATGACCGGCGAGACATGCAGCCGCCCGAAGCCGAGGGGCGCCGACACCACCAGACGGCCGCTCGGCCGGTTGCGCTCCTCGCGCGCGGAGCCGTCGGCCTCCTCGACATCGGCGAGGATGCGCCGCGCGCGCTCCAGATAGCGCGTGCCGACATCGGTCAATCTCACCTGCCGGGTGGTGCGCTGCAGCAGCCGCGCGCCGAGATGCTCCTCCAGCGCCGCGATCAGCCGCGTCACGGCCGACGGCGACAGCTGCAGCTTGCGCGCCGCCGGCGCAAAGCCGCGCAGATCGGCGACGGTGACGAAGACGTGCATGGCTTCGAGGCGGTCCATGGTATTATTGCATATATCGCAATGATTAAGTGTCAAGTGGCCAGATTGTTTTGCCCGCCGGAAGGTCCATCTTAGACAGCGAAAGACGCAGGGATGCGCCGGGATTTCAGGAGATGTTCCGATGACGGCAACTCACACCTACGCCAGCGACGTCGCGTTCACGCCGGCGGTGAAATCGATCCAGACCCGAAAGGGATCACGCGAAGGCTATGCTCATGCCGAGCAGCGCGGATGGCGCACCGAGGTCGATGAGAACCTCGCGGCGTTCCTGGCTGACGCCAGCAGCTTCTATTTCGCCACCGCCTCGGCCGATGGCCAGCCCTACATCCAGCACCGCGGCGGCCCGAAGGGGTTTCTGAAGGTGCTGGACAAGCAGACGCTGGCTTTCACGGACTACGCCGGCAACCGGCAATACATCACGCAGGGAAACCTGTCCGAGAATCCCAAGGTCTATATCTTCGTGATGGACTACGCCCATCGCCGCCGCGTCAAGATCTGGGGCGAGGCGCGCGTCGTCGAGGACGACGAGGCGCTGACGACGTCGCTGATGCCCAAGGGCTACCGCGCGCGCCCGGAGCAGGTGATCCTGTTCAAGATCGCAGCGTGGGACACCAACTGCCCGCAGCACATTCCGCAGAAGTTCGATGCGCCGGATGTCGCGGCAGCGCTGGCGGCGAGGGATGCGAGGATCGCGGAGCTGGAAGCGGAGGTCGCGGCGTTGAAGGGAAAAGCGAGTCTGCCTTCAAGCGAAAGCTAGTCCGGCTCGCACGGTGTACCCTCTCCCCTTGCGGGAGAGGGTGGCTCGTCGCGTAGCGACGAGACGGGTGAGGGGTTTCTCTCCGCCTGCGATGGTCCCACGTCGCAATTGGCGGAGAGAGCCCCTCATCAGGCGCGATAGCCGCCGATGCGAAGCATCGGCGTTCTTAAGAACGGCGGCCGAAGGCCGCGAAGGGAAGCGGACCTAGCCAAGAAATCAGATCACACTCGCGCCTTCGTGCTGGAAGCCGAGATAGCTGGCCGCGACGCGCTCGTTCGCCGCGACATCGCTCGCCTTGCCGCTGAGCACAAACTCGCCGAGCTCCATCACATAGGCCTGGTCCGCGATCTTCAGCGCGGCTTGTGCGTTCTGCTCGACCAGAAGCACGGAGACGCCGCTGGCGCGCAGCTCAGTGACGATGCGGAAGATGTCGGCGACGATGATCGGGGCGAGGCCGAGGCTCGGCTCGTCCAGCATCAAGAGCTTCGGCTCGCCCATCAGTGCGCGGCCCATCGCGAGCATCTGCTGCTCGCCGCCGGAGAGGGTGCCCGCGAGCTGCTTGCGCCGCTCCTTCAGCCGCGGAAACAGCGTGTAGACGCGCTCCATCGAGGTTTTCGCCTTGCTGCGCTCGATGCGGAAGGCCCCGAGCTCGAGATTGTCCTCGACATTCATGGTCACGAACAATTCGCGGTGCTCGGGGACGAGGCCGAGCCCCATCGCGACGCGGTCCTCGATGTCGAGCCGTGACAGATCCTGCCCTGCGAAGGCGACGCGGCCTTTCAGCGGCAGAATGCCCATGATGGCGGAGAGCAGCGTGGTCTTGCCGGCGCCATTGGCCCCGACGATGGTGACGATCTGGTTGGCGCCGACCTCGAGCGAGACCGAACGCACGGCCTCGACCTTGCCATAGGCGACATGTGCGTCGGCGACGGACAACAGCGCGCTCATGCCGCCACTCCGAGATAGGCCTTGATCACTTCGGGATTGGTCTTGATCGTGGCGGGCGTGCCTTCCGCGATCTTGGTGCCGAAATCGAGCACCACGATGCGGTCGGCGAGGTTCATCACGAAGCCCATGTCGTGCTCGACAAGAAGCACGCTCATGCCGCCGTCGCGCAATTCGCGCAGCAGCGCGGCAAGGCGCTGCTTCTCCATGTGGCGCAGGCCGGCGGCCGGCTCGTCGAGCAGCAGCAGCATCGGATCGACGCACAGCGCACGCGCGATCTCGACGATGCGCTGCTGGCCGAGCGAGAGCGAGCCTGCGAGCTGATGCATCTGCTCGGCGAGGCCCACGCGCTCGATCTGGCGGGCGGCCTCCGCGAGCAGCCTCGCTTCATCGGCGCGGTCGAGCCGCAGCATCGAGGAGATCGGTCCCGAATGGCCGCGCAGATGCGCGCCGATCGCGACATTCTCCAGCACGGTCATGTCAGGGACGAGCTTCACATGCTGGAAGGTGCGGGAGATGCCGAGCTTGACGATCTCCTGCGGAGGCGCCCTGTCGACCTTCTTGCCGAGCACCGAGATCGAGCCCGATGTTGCCGACAGAACGCCGGTGATCAGGTTGAATGTCGTGCTCTTGCCGGCGCCGTTCGGTCCGATCAACGCGACGATCTCGCGGGCCTGCACGTCGAAGGAGACGTTGTTGACCGCGATCACGCCACCGAACTGCTTTCGCGCCTTCTCGACCTGGAGCAGGACCCCGGACTGGCCGGCCGCGCGGGTGCGCTGCTCCAGTTTCAGCGAGGTGTCCGGCTTCTTGCCGCGGGTTCGCTCGGGCAGGAACGACATCAGCCAGGGCCAGACGCCGCCGGGCGCAAGCTGGAGCAGCGCCACCAGCATGATGCCGAACACGATGGTCTCGACCTGTCCGGAGCCGGGCAGGATCAGCGGCAAATAGCTTTGCAGCACCTCCTTCAGGACCACGACGATGGCCGCGCCCAGCACGCCGCCCCAGACATAGCCGGCGCCGCCGACCACCGCGATGAAGAGATATTCGATACCGGCCTGTGCGCCGAACGGCGTCGGGTTCACCGCGCGCTGGAGATGCGCGTAGAGCCAGCCGGAGAGGCCGGCGAGCACCGCGGCATGGATGAACACCAGCAGCTTTGCGCGCGGCGTGTGCACGCCGAACGCTTCGGCCGCGACGTGTCCGCGCCGCAGCGCGCGGATGGCGCGGCCGGTGCGGGAATCCAGCAGGTTCATCGTGAGCAGGGCCGAGAGGATCACGGCAACCCAGATCGCGTAATAGATCGAGCCGGGCGAGAGCATCTTGAACGAGCCGATCGACAGGGGCGGGATCGCCGAGATGCCGTCGTTTCTTCCCAAGAATTCCAGCTTGCTGAAGAGATAGAACAGGCCCAGCCCCCAGGCGAGCGTGCCGAGGGGCAGATAGTGCCCGGAGAGACGGACGGTCACCAGCCCGAGCAGCACCGCCAACGATCCGCTGACCAGCAGCGACAGCGGCAAGGTCAGCCACGGCGACAGGCCATAGGCCGTCGACAGCACCGCGGTGGTGTAGGCGCCGAAGCCGACGAAAGCCGCCTGGCCAAACGAGGTCAGGCCGCCGACGCCGGTGAGCAGCACGAGGCCCATCGCGACGAGGGCGGCAAGGCCGATATTGTCGAGCAGCACGATCCAGAACGGCGGCATGCCCGGGAGATGCGGGATCGCCGCCATGAGAAGCGCGAAGACGAGGATGGGAAGCCGGCTCTGCATGCGCGTCAGTCCTTCTCTTCCTCGACCGCGGGCGCGGCGAGCGAGCGCAGCAGCAGCACGGGGATCAGCAGCATGAAGACGATCACTTCCTTGTAGTTGGAGGCGTAGAAGGACGAGAACGCCTCGACGATGCCGACGACCAGCGCCGCGACGGCGGTGAGCGGATAGCTGACGAGGCCGCCGATGATCGCGGCAACGAAGCCCTTCAGGCCGATCAGGAACCCGGAGTCGTAATAGAGCGTCGTGATCGGCACGATCATGATGCCCGACAGCGCGCCGATGACGGACGCCAGCAGGAAGGCGATCTGGCCGGACAGCGTGGTGCGGATGCCGGCAAGGCGGGCGCCGAGCCGGTTCACGGCGGTCGCGCGCAGCGCCTTGCCGTAGAGCGTCAGCCCGAAAAACAGCCAGAGCCCGACGATGAAGGCGATGGTGATGCCGTAGACGGTGATGCTCTGGCCGGTGAAGCGCAGTGCACCGGCGGTGAAGGAGCCTGATAGCACGGCAGGTCCGCGCTGGCCTTCGGCGCCGAAGAACAGCAGGCCGAGGCCCTGCAGCGCCAGGTGGACGCCCACCGATGCGATCAGCAGCACCAGCACGGAGGTGTGCGCCAGCGGCTGGAACGCGATGCGGTAGAGGTAGAGGCCGATCATCGCCACGATCACCAGCGACAGCGCGATGCAGACCGCCACCGGCGGCTTCTGGGCGGCGAAGTAGATGGTCAGCGCCAGCACGATGGCCGGCAGCACGACGTTGGTGACGAGGCTGCGCACGATCAGGCGGCCGTGCAGCGCCTTGCGCGCCACGAACAGGTCGAACACGAAGGCGCCGATGCCCAGCGCCAGCGCGAGCTTTGCCGTGCCCGGCATCTGGCCCGCGGCCAGCGAGGCATAGGTCAGCGCGCCGTAGGTGACGAATTCGCCCTGGGGAATGAGGATGACGCGCGTGACGGCGAACACCAGCACCAGCGCCAGGCCGAGCAGCGCATAGATCGCGCCATTGGTGATGCCGTCCTGTACCAGGAACAGCATGATGGTGGTATTCAAGACCGGACGCTCCCCCTCAAAGATCGGGACCGGGCTCCGCAATTGCGGTGGACGGTCCGCTCACAGCCATTGAAACGCTGACGATATTTGATATGGTCCATAACAATTATCAAATATAACTTCAAGGGTGGGGCGGACGACCCGCCCCGAATTTAGCGGGATCACGAGCACGAGGCGATGACCGTTTCCAAAACCGCTGAAAAGTCTTCTGAAAAGCCCGGCGACGCGGCCAAGGGCCGCAAGGACGCGGCCGAGGCCCAGCCTGAAGCCCTCCAGCTTGGCGAGCTCTCCGAACAGCTCGGCTACGTGCTGAAGCGGGCGCAGCTCAAGGTGTTCGAGAACTTTTTGCGCTGCATGGCCTCGCTCCAGCTCACGCCCGCGCAGTTCTCCGTGCTGCTGCTGGTCGAGAAGAATCCGGGCCGTAACCAGACCGAGATCGCCTCGACGCTGGGCATCCTGCGCCCGAACTTCGTGGCGATGCTCGACAATCTGGAGAGCCGCGACCTCTGCGCGCGGATCCGCTCCACCAACGACCGCCGCTCGCACATCCTGGTGCTGACCGACAAGGGCAAGGCCGTGCTGACCCGGGCGAAAAAGCTCGTCGCCACCAAGCACGAGTCCCGGCTGAACGAGCTGCTCGGGCAGGCCAACCGCGAAGCCCTGATCGGGATGCTCTCGAAGATCGCGAACGAGTTTTGAGGCCCGGCTGTCATCGCCCGGCTTGACCGGGCGATCCAGTACTCCGAGACGTTTGTGATCGAACCGATAGGCCGCGGCGTACTGGATTCCCCGCCTGCCGCCTACGCTAAAGCTTCGGCGCCCCTGGACCTCAACCCCGGCGAAGCCTTGGCGTAGCCGGGTCGCGGGGAATGACAGTGAGACCTGGGCAGGCGCCTCAATCCACCAAGATCACCCTGATATCGTTCACGTTCGTCAGTGTCGGTCCCGGCATCAGCAAATCGCCGGTTGCCTCGAAGAACGTCGTCGCGTCGTTGTTGTCCAGGTACGCCTGCGGCTGAAGCGCCAGCGCCTTCATCTTGGCGAACGTCGCAGCATCAATCAGCGCGCCCGCGGGATCGGTGGGATGGCCGGCGCCGCCATCGGCGCCGTCGGTGTCGCCGGCGAGAGCGGAAACATCAGGCGTGTCCTTCAACAGGCCGGTGAGCGCCAGCGCGTATTCCTGGTTGGGGCCGCCGCGCCCATTGCCGCGCACGGTAACGGTGAGTTCGCCGCCGGAGAGGATCGCGAGGCGCTTGCCTTGCGCGCGCGCCTGAAGCGCGAGCCTGGCGTGATCGGCTGCGACCTCGCGCGCCTCGCCTTCGAGATCGGCGCCGAGATCGATGGTCTCGTAGCCAGCTTCCTTGGCGAGCTTCACCGCGGCGTCGAGCGATTGCTTGGGCCGCGCGATCAGCTCGAAATGCGCGCGGGCAAAGGCGGTATCGTCAGGCTTAGCGCTTTCGTTGGCGGGATCGTCGAGCGCGCGGCGGACGGCGTCGTCGATGACGAGCTTGTACTTCGCGACGATCGCGCGCGCATCCGCCAGCGTGGTCGGATCGGGCACGGTGGGGCCGGAGGCAATGGCGGACGGATCGTCGTGCGGCACGTCGGAAATCGCGAGCGTCACGATCTCGGCGGCATTCTTGCCGGCGCGCGCCAGCCGGCCGCCCTTGATCCGCGACAAATGTTTCCGGACCGTGTTCATCTCGCCGATCGGCGCGCCCGAGCGGAGCAGCGCCTTGTTGACCGCCTGCTTCTGCGCGAAGCTGATGCCGTCCACCGGCGCGATCCAGTTCGCCGAGCCGCCGCCGGTGAGCAGCACCAGCAGCAGATCGTCGGGCCCGGCCTCGCTCGCGAGCGCGAGCGTATCGGCGGCGCCCTTCAGGCCGGCTTCATCGGGAACGGGATGGCCGGCCTCGACCACGCGGATGCGGCGGGTCGGCACGCCGTAGCCATGGCGCGTGGTGGCGATGCCGACGAGGCGCTCCGGCGCGAGCTTGAGCGTGTCGAGATAATGCCGCTCGGCTGCCGCGGCCATCGCACCCGCGCCCTTGCCGGCGGCGAGGCAGATCACACGCCCTTTCGGCGCGGGCCGCAGATGCGGCGCCAGAATCGTGCTGGGATGGGCGGCGGCAACGGCGGCGTCGTAGAGCGCGCGGAGCAGGGGACGTCGGTCGGTCATGGCGAAGGCCTTCAGCGAACTGAAATGATGGCGACAAAATCGCCGGCTCCCTGCCTACCGCATCAGGCGCCAAAGCGTAAGCGGGCTTTACCATCATTCGATTGTGCAATCGCGTGATCATAATCCGCGCGCAAGCAAAAGCCCCCTGCGATGGCCGCGCAGGGGGCTCTCTGTCGTTTGGGGTTAGCCGCCGACGTCGGCGCTGATCACGTCTCCGAACAGCTCCCACTTCTCGCCCTTGAACTTCTCGAGTTGAAGCTGGCTGATCGGCGCGAAATCGGTCGGCGAGGTGTTGACCTTCACGCCCGGCAGCAGCGCCTCGGTGCGGAAGTCCTTCAGGTTCGCCGCCTGCTTCATGATGTTCTCGCGCGTGAGATTGTCACCGCACTGCTTCAAGACCTGGACCAGTGTCTGCGCCACGGCATAGCCGACGATCGTGCCCTTATCGAGCTTGTCGCCCTCGGGGAAGTATTTGGTCATGAACGCCAGAAACTCCTTCATGCCGGGATCGTTGTTCCACGCGGGATCCGACACGTCCTTGAGATAGTCGGCCGAGATGATGTCCTGGCCGTTCTCGAAGCCGGCCGGCTTCATCACGCTGCCGACGGAGGCCGAGACGTTGTTGAGGAAGTGCAGCGGCTTCCAGCCGATCTCGGAATTCTTCTTGATCGCTTGCGCGGCGAATTTCGGCGTCGTGATGTTCATGAAGACGTCGGCGCCGGTCGACTTCAGCTTGACGATGTGGTTGTCGATGGTCGGCTCGGAGGTCTCGTAGCTCTCTTCGATGATGATCATCGAGGCGGCTTTCGAGCCGAGGCCATCCTTCAGGCCCTTGAGATAGTCCTTGCCGTAATCGTCGTTCTGGAACAGCACGGCGATCTTGGCGTCCGGCTTGTTCTTCAGCAGCCACTTCGCATAGATCTGCGTCTCGCTCTGGTAATTGGGCTGCCAGCCCATCGTCCAGGGGAAGTTCTGCGGATCGTTCCACTTGGTGGCGCCGGTCGCGACGAACAGCTGCGGCACCTTCTTCGAGTTCATGTATTTGTGGATCGCCGAGTTCGGCGGCGTGCCGAGCGAGTTGAAGATGAACAGCACCTCGTCGCTCTCGACCAGCTTGCGAGCCTGCTCCACCGTCTTCGGCGGCGAGTAGGCGTCGTCATAGGAGATGTAATTGATCTTGCGGCCGTTGATGCCGCCCTCGTCGTTGATCTTCTTGAAGTAGGCGGCTTCGGTCCGCCCGATGATGCCGTAGGCGGAGGCCGGTCCGCTGTAGGGCATGATGTTGCCGATCTTGATTTCGGTGTCGGTCGCGCCGGTATCGTATTTCTTCTGGGCCGATGCAGTGGAGGCCGAGGCCGCAATGAGCGCAAGCGCCAGTGACGCGGCCGCAAGTTTGCCGGTGACAGCGGGCATTCCTATCTCCCTATTTTCTTGGTGTGTGTGCGTCCCTTTTCTTGGCTTGATGATTTTTGGCGGCGCGGAGGCAATTCAATACGATTTACCGGGAGCCTTCAACAGAAAGCCCCCGCGGCTGTGTCGCAGGGGCTGCTCCTTTAGTAGTCAAGGACCGGCGCGCGCTCGTGTGCGACTGCGAGACGGCGCCGCTGTCTTGAGTTGATTAACCAGTCGGAGGCGATTTTGAGTTGCGCGGCTTCAGTGGCCGAGCTCGCTCGAGATGATGTCGCCGAACAGCTCCCATTTCCTGCCCTTGAACCGCATCATCTGGAGCTGCTCGATCGGGGCGAAATTATCGGCGGAGGTGTTGATCTTGATGCCGGGCAGCAGCGTGTCGGGCTCGAAATCCTTCAAGGAAGCGGCCTGCTTCATGACGTTCTCATGGGTGAGCTCGTCGCCGCACATCTGCAGCACCTTCACCATGGTCTGGGCCGCGGCATAGCCGAACACCACGCCGGCATCGAGCTTGTTGGCCTTGGGGTCGTACTGCGCGAGGAAGCTATAGAACTTCTTCATGCCGTCATCGGCATTCCATTGCGGGTCGGAGCCGTCCTTGGTGTAGCTCGCCGACAGGATGCCTTGCGAGATCTCCATGCCCGCGGGCTCGAGCACGCCGCCGACCGACGCCGAGACGTTGGAGATGATGTGGACCGGATGCCAGTTGATCTCGGCCGCCTTCTTGATCGCCTGCGCGGCGAATTTCGGCGTGGTGATGCTGAGGAAGACGTCGGCGCCCGAGGCCTTCAGCTTCACGACGTGCTCGTCGATCGCAGGCTCCGACGTGTCGTAGCCGTCTTCGAGCACGATCATCGACGCCTTGGCCCCTAAGCCGTCCTTCAGCCCTCTCAGATAGTCCTTGCCGAAATCGTCGTTCTGGTAGAGCACGCCGATCTTCGCGTCCGGCTTCTCCTTCATGATGTATTTGGCGTAGATGCGCGCCTCGCTGGCGTAGCTCGGCTGCCAGCCCATGGTCCACGGATATTGCTTCGGATCGTTCCACTTGGAGGCGCCGCTCGCCACGAACAGCTGCGGCACCTTCTTCTCGTTCATGTATTTGCGGATGGCGCCGTTGGTGGAGGTGCCGAGCGAGCCGAAGATCAGCAGCACGCCGTCGCTCTCGACCAGCCTGCGCGCCTGCTCCACCGTCTTCGGCGGCGAATAGCCGTCGTCGTAGGAGATGAACTTGATCTTGCGGCCGTTGATGCCACCCTCGGCATTGATCTTGTTGAAATAGGCTTCCTCGGCCTTGCCGATCGCGGCATAGGCGGAGGCCGGCCCGCTATAGGGCATGATGTTGCCGATCTTGATCTCGGTATCGGAAGCGCCGCTGTCGTATTTCTTTTGCGCCAGTGCCGGGCTGCTCACCGCAGTGCACAACGCGAGCGCGGCCGAAACGGCCGCAACCTGAAATCGAACGACAGTCATCTTTCTCCACCCGGAATGGATCGGCGCCGCATTGAACAAGATTGACGCCTGACGTCAACAAAAAGCCCCCGCGGTCGCCCGCGGGGGCTTTGTCAGATTTGACTAGACTTGAACTGACCAGACTTGGACTATTGCGTCAGCGTCACTCGGAGGCGACGTCGCCGCTGATGATCTCGCCGAACAGTTCCCACTTCTCGCCCTTGAAGCGCTGCATCTGGAGCTGCGAAATCGGGGCGAAGTCGGTGGCGCTGGTGTTGATCTTGACGCCGGGCAGCAGCGTGTCCGGTGCAAAATCCTTCAAGGAAGCGGCCTGCTTCATCAGGTTGGCGCGGGTGAGGTCGTCACCGCACATCTCCAGCGTCTTGACCAGGGTCGACGCCGCGCCGTAGCCGTAGACCATGCCGGTGTCGGTCTTGTCGGCGCCGGGCATGTACTTGTCGACGAACTCGTTCCACTTCTTCATGCCGGGATCGTTGTTCCACTGCGGGTCGGTGGAATCCTTGGCATAGGCCGCCGACAGCACGTCCTGCGAGGCCTCGAAGCCGGCCGGCTTCATCACGCTGCCGACCGAGATCGACACGTTGGTGAGGATCTGGAGCGGCTTCCAGCTGAGCTCGGCGGTCTTCTTGATGGTCTGGGCCGCGAACTTCGGCGTCGCGTAGATCAGCAGCACGTCGGGATTGGCGGCCTTGATCTTGACGATGTGGCCGTCGATCGACGGCTCGGAGATCTCGTAGCTCTCTTCCATGATGATCATGGACGCGCCCTTGGCGCCGAGACCGTCCTTGGTGCCCTTGAGGTAGTCTTTGCCGAAATCGTCGTTCTGGTAGAGGATCGCGACCTTGGCGTTCGGCTTTTCCTTCATCAGCCATTTCGCGTAGATCTGCGCTTCGCTCTGGTAGGAGGGCTGCCAGCCGATGGTCCAGGGGAAGTTCTTCGCGTCGTTCCACTTGGTGGCGCCGGTGGCGACGAACAGCTGCGGGATCTTCTTGGCGTTCAGGTACTTCTGGATCGCCGTGTTCGAGGGCGTGCCGAGCGGATTGTACACGGCCAGCACTTCGTCGCTCTCGACCAGCTTGCGGACCTGCTCGACGGCCTTCGGCGGCGAATAGGCGTCGTCATAGGTGACGAAGTTGATCTTGCGGCCGTTGATGCCGCCTTTGTCGTTGATCATCTTGAAATAGGCTTCTTCGGTCTTGCCGATGATGCCATAGGCCGACGCCGGACCGCTGTACGGCATGATGTTGCCGATCTTGATCTCGGTATCGGACGCGCCGGTGTCGTATTTCTTCTGGGCAAGTGCTGCGCCGGAGGTGAGGGTCGCGACCGCCGTTACGAGTGCGGTGGTTCGCAGTATTCTTCCGAAAAGCAATTGGGTCTCCTTGGTTAAAACAACAGTCTGGATGGACGTTTCAGTTCTTCCTGAGCCGACCGGCGAGTTGCTGGCCCAGGATCGCGACTTGCCTTGCGCCATGCGGCACGAGGTAGATGACGAGGAACAGGAGCACGCCGAACACCGCGCCGGAGAGGCCCTTGGAGATGCCCTCCGCGATGTTCGGCACGAAGATGATGAAGGCAGCGCCGACGATCGAGCCGGGCAGCCAGCCGACGCCGCCGACGACCATGCCGAGGAACAGCGAGATCGCGAGCGTGATGGTGTAGCTGTCGGGCGCGACGAATTGCACCGCGATGGCGCCGAGCGAGCCGGCGATGCCGGTGATGGCGGCGGAGACGCCGAAGGCCAGCGTCTTGTACAGCGCGACGTCGACGCCCATCGCGGAGGCCGCGATCTCGTTGTCGCGGATCGCCATGAAGGCGCGGCCCGAGCGGGAACGCAGCAGGTTCACCGAGAAGATGTAGATCGCAATCACGACCACGAGCGTGAAGTAATACAGCCACATGTCCTGCGACATCGGCAGCCCGAACGGCGCGTCCGGCTTGGTGACGACGAGGCCCTGCACGCCGCCGGTCCAGTGCTCGAGGAAGTTCAGCTTGAGGAGCTGCGGCATGGCGGTGGCGAGCGCGAAGGTCGCAAGCGCGAGGTAGACGCCGGAGAGCCGCAGCGCCGGCTGCCCGAACAGGAAGCCGAAGCCGAAACAGACGACGCCGGCGATCGGCAGCGTCAGCGCGTAATTGACGTTGAAGTGCTCCATCAGCACCGCTGTCGTATAGGCACCGACCGCGTAGAACGCGCTCTGGCCGAGCGAGAATTGGCCGCTTCCGCCGGTCAGGATGTTCAGCGCCAGCACCGCGAGCCCGTAGATCAGGAGCATCGTCATCTGGAAGATGATGAAGTTCTTGACGAAAACGGGTGCGATCAGCAGTGCCGCGAGCACCACCAGCGAGGTGCCGGTGCCCAGCGTCATGGCCCGCTTCGGAACAGCCTCGACCGCCTCGTGGCCTTCTGCAACGACTTCTTCTGCAGCGCTCATGATCAAACTCGCTTGACGATGTGCCGGCCGAACAGGCCAGCGGGTTTGACGACCAGGACGGAGATGATCAGCGCGAGCGCGATCGGGAGCTTCAGCTCATTGCCGACGCCGGGGATGTAGGTGCCGGCGAGGTTCTCGAAGATCCCGACCAGGAAGCCGCCGACCACGGCGCCGAACGGGCTGGTGAGACCGCCGAGCACCGCGGCGGCAAAGCCGTAGATCAGCACGCCGCCCATCATGTTGGGCTCGAGGAACACGACAGGGGCGATCAGCATGCCGGCGATTGCGCCGATCGCGGTCGCCATGCCCCAGCCGAGCGCGATCATCCAGGACGTGTTGATGCCGACGAGGCGGGCCGATTCAGGCACCGAGGCGGCCGCGCGCATGGCCAGGCCGATGCGCGTGTACTGGAAGAAGAAGTAGAGGCCGAGCAGCAGCAGCACCGTGACGCCGATCATGCCGGCCTGGTGGGTCGAGATCAGCTGGCTTCCCAGGAACGGCGCGGAGCCGAACGGGGTCGGGTACTGCTTGATGGTGAAGTCCCAGATCAGGCCGGCCGAGGAGTTGATGATCGCAAACAGGGCGATGAAGCCGGCGACGTTGGTCAGCACCGGCGCTTTCGCCAGCGGCTTGAACAGGATGCGCTCGATCGCGATACCGGCGACGAAGGAGAGCGCCAGCGTGAGGATGAAGGCGGCCCAGTAAGGCACGCCCCACTGCATCAGCTGCCAGGAGATGAAGGTCGAGAACATCGCCATCTCGCCCTGCGCGAAGTTGAGATGGTCGATCGCCTGGTAGATCATGACCACGGCGAGCGCCATGCAGGCGTAGATCGCGCCCGTGGCGATGCCGGCCAGCACTTGGTTGGTGAACAGCTCCATCGTGCCGGCTCCTCAGTAACCCAGATAGGATTTGCGGATTTCTTCGTTGTTCGCGATGTCCTTGGCATTGCCCGACATCACGATGCGTCCGGTCTCGATCACATAGGCCTGGTCGGCGAGCTCGAGCGCGAGCTGGGCGTTCTGCTCGACCACCAGGATCGACACCTTGTCCTCGCGATTGATCTTGCCGAGGATGCCGAACAGGTCGCGCACGACCAGCGGCGCCAGTCCGAAGGACGGCTCGTCGAGTAGCATCAGGCGCGGCCGCAGCATCAGCGCACGGGCGACCGCGAGCATCTGCTGCTCGCCGCCCGAGAGCGTGCCGGCCTGCTGGGTGTGGCGCTGCTTGAGCACCGGGAAATGCGCGTACATGCGCTCGATGTCGGAAACGATGCCGGCGCTGTCCTTGCGGGTGATGGCCCCGAGCTGGAGGTTCTCCTCGACCGTCATGGTCGTGAAGGTGCCGCGGCCCTGCGGCACGTGGGCGATGCCGAACCGCACGATGCTCTCGGTGGAGCGGTTGCTGAGCGGCTTGCCTTCGAACTCGATCGCGCCGGTGGAACGCACCATGTTGCAGATCGCGCGCAGGGTGGTGGTCTTGCCGGCGCCATTGGCGCCGAGCAGCGTCGTCAACGATCCCTCGTTGAGCGAGAAGGACAGGCCATGGAGCGCCTGGACCTGGCCGTAATAGGCGCGCAGGTCCTTGACGTTGAGCAGCGTCGTCATTGGTCCTTGCTCCCGAGATAGGCCTTGATGACGTCGGGGTCCGCCTGCACCTGGGCCGGCGTGCCTTCCGCGAGCTTCTTGCCGAAATTCAGCGCGACGACGTGGTCGGCGATCGACATCACGAGGCCCATGTGGTGCTCGACCAGCAGCACGGTCATGTGGCGGTCGTCGCGGATGCGGCGGATGAGGTCGCCGAGCAGATAGACTTCCTCGTGGTTGAGGCCGCCGGCCGGCTCGTCGAGCAGCAGGATCTTCGGGTCTGCCGCGAGCGCGCGCGCCAGCTCGACGCGTTTCTGCGTGCCGAAGGGCAGGCCGGACACGATGGTGTGGGCGACGTCCTCGAGCTTGAGATAGGCGAGGATCTCCTGCACCTTCTTGTTGACCTCGGTCTCGCTGCGCCGGACCCAGGCGAGCCGAAGCGAGTCGCTGATGATGTCGCTGGAGGTCTTCGAATGGGCGCCGACGCGGACGTTGTCCATCACCGAGAGGTTCGGAAACAGCGCCACGTTCTGGAAGGTGCGGCCGATGCCGATCTCGGCGATCCGGTGCGGAGGCCGCGACAGGATGCTCGCGCCTTCCATCAGGATGTCGCCCGACGACGGCTGATAGAGCCGCGAGAGGCAGTTGAAGAGCGTGGTCTTGCCGGCGCCGTTGGGGCCGATCAATCCGAGGATCTGGCCCTTGTGCATGTCAAAGGACACGCCGTTGAGCGCAATGATGCCGCCGAACACGACGCTGACGTCGCGAACCGCGAGCAGGGGCGATGTCCCCCGCGCGAGCTGTGCCTGCGTCATCTCGTCTCGCCCACATACGTCAGTGGGCGAAGGGGCGATGCGAACCGCTCCCGGTGATGACAAAGGCTATCTGAACCCCTCGGCCACACGCGCAACTTTTCCTCCTGATTTCAGCTTTTTGCTGACTTCTTTTTTGGATTGCGGCATCAGTCCCCCGAGTGCCGCTTCAATGTTCCTTACCATCGCCAGCAGACGCGGTCCAATGTCGTTGATCAAACGCTCTTCCGTGAAGCGGAATGCGGGCGCGCCGCAATTGAATGCGTAAGGTCCGGTTCCGTCGTTGAGCTTGAGCGCGACGCCGGCGGCGCCGATGTCGTCGTGCCAGTCGCCGACGGACATCGCGAAACCGTATTTCGCAACGGTCTCGCCTGAACGTTCCAGTCCGTCGCGCATCTTCGGCCAGCGGCTGCCGTAATGTTCGCGCAGGATGCGGGACACCTCGGCGCGACCTTCTTCGTCGAGCGCCCAGAAATAGGCACGGCCCATCGCGCTGGTTGCAATCGGCACGCGGGAGCCGACGTCAAGTTGAACGCCGACCGTCTCGCTGCCGCGACTTTGCCCGAAATAGATCATGCTGTGACGGTCGCGGCCGCCGATTGCGACGGCGCCGCCGGTCGCGCGCATCAATTCCTCGCGAAATGGCTCGGACAAATGCCGAACGCCGAGATTGGATAACGCCGCATAACCGAGCGCCATCGCGGCGGGCGCGAGCTGATACTTCTCGAAACGGGGAACCGGTGTCAGATAACCGAGCTTCGTCAACGTGTAGGTCAGGCGCGAAACGGTCGGCTTGGGCAGGTTCGTCCGCGCGGCGATCTCCTGGTTGCCGAGAAGTCCGTCGCTGGGTTGGAATGCGCGCAATACATCTAGTCCGCGGGAAAGCGCGACGACGAAATTCCGATCGATCGCAGTCTTCTTGCCTGTACGCTTCATCCCTGATCTGCTTCTTGCGCGGAGTCGTTGACAACGTCCGTGCTTCAAAATAACCCTGCCGTCAAGATGCGGAATTAAATTCCGCACCGCGAAATCGAACAAAAGTAAATCCCCACCAAGGAGGGAAGCCGTGAGCGAAGTGGTCAAGCTTGAGCGTCATGACGAAGTCGGGATCGTCACGGTCAACAGTCCTCCGGTCAATGCGCTGAGTGCCGCAGTGCGCGGCGGCATTCTCGAATGCATCAAGGCCGCGATCGCCGATCCCGCGATCAAGGGCATCGTCCTGACCTGCGCCGGCCGCACCTTTATCGCCGGCGCCGACATCACCGAATTCGGCAAGCCGCCGAAGCCGCCCGCCCTCAACGACGTCCTGGCCGAGATCGAGAACTCGCCCAAGCCGGTCGTCGCCGCGATCCACGGCACCGCGCTCGGCGGCGGCCTCGAGGTCGCGCTGGCCTGTCATTTCCGCGTGGCCGTGAAGGAAGCCAAGCTCGGCCTGCCCGAGGTGAAGCTCGGCCTGCTGCCGGGCGCCGGCGGCACCCAGCGTCTGCCGCGCGCGGTCGGGCCGGAACTCGCGGTCAAGATGATCGTCGGCGGTGATCCGATCGGTGCTGCCGAAGCGCTCAAGAATGGCCTGATCGAGGAGATCGTCGAAGGTCCGGCCTCCGGCGGCGAAGCCTTCGTGCGCAAGCTGCTCGCCGAGAAGCGTCCGCTGCGGCGCCTGCGCGACGACGATTCCAAGCTCGCCGCGGCCAAGGCCGACCGCTCGATCTTCACCAATGCGGTCGCCGCCATGACCAAGAAGTCGCGCGGCCTGGAAGCGCCGTTCGCCGCCGCCGACGCCGTCGGCTACGCCATCGACCTGCCGTTCGACGAGGGGCTGAAGAAGGAGCGCGAGGGCTTCCTCAAGCTCGTCTCCAGCGACCAGTCCAAGGCGCAGCGTTATGCCTTCTTCGCCGAGCGCGAGGCCAGCAAGATCGCCGGCGTCCCTGAAGGCACCAAGTCGCGGCCCGTGAACCGCGTCGCCATCCTCGGTGCCGGCACCATGGGCGGCGGCATCGCGATGTCCTTTGCCAATGCCGGCGTGCCAGTCACCCTGATCGAGACCGGCGAGGAGCAGCTCAAGCGCGGCATGGGCATCATGCAGAAGAACTGGGAAGCGACCGCCGCGCGCGGCGGCATCCCGGCCGACGCGCCCGCCAAGCGCATGGCGCTGATCAACGGCGTTGTCGGCATCGAGAACGTCGGCGATGCTGACCTGGTGATCGAGGCCGTGTTCGAGACCATGGCGGTGAAGAAGGAAGTGTTCGGCAAGCTCGACCAATACGTCAAGCCCGGTGCCGTACTCGCCTCCAACACCTCCTACCTCAACATCGACGAGATCGCGAAGTCGACCAAGCGGCCGCAGGACGTTCTCGGCATGCACTTCTTCTCGCCCGCCAACGTCATGAAGCTGTGCGAGATCGTGCGCGCCGACAAGACCGCGCCGGATGCGCTGGTCACCGCCGTGACCATCGCGCGCAAGATCGCGAAGGTGCCGGCCGTGGTCGGCGTCTGCGACGGCTTCGTCGGCAACCGCATGCTGGCGCAGCGTGGCAAGCAATCGGAGAAGCTGCTGTTCGAAGGTGCCTTGCCGCAGCAGGTCGATGCCGTGGTTACCAAATTCGGCATGCCGATGGGGCCGTTCGCGATGGGCGACCTCGCCGGCCTCGACATCGGCTGGCGCTCGCGCAAGGACCGCGGCATCAAGTCGGAGATCGCGGACGCACTCTGCGAAGCCGGCCGCTTCGGCCAGAAGACCGGCAAGGGCTACTACAAGTATGAAGCAGGAAGTCGCTCCGCGCTGCCCGATCCGGAGGTCGAAAAGCTGATCGACGAGACGCTGCTCCGTCTCGGCCGCAAGAAGCGCGTCGTCAGCGACGAGGAGATCCTCGAGCGTATGATGTACCCGATGATCAACGAGGGCGCGAAGATCCTCGAAGAGGGCATCGCGGCGCGTCCTTCCGACATCGACGTGGTCTGGCTCTACGGCTACGGTTGGCCGATCTACCGCGGCGGCCCGATGTTCTGGGCCGACACCGTCGGCCTCAAGCACATCGCTGATCGTCTCTCCTTCTACGCCAAGGAGACCAACGACCCGAGCCTCGAGCCCGCGCCCTTGCTGAAGAAGCTCGCGGCCGAAGGCAAGACGTTCGCGTCGCTGGCCGCGGCGTCGAAGGCGGCGTGATGGCCGCTTCATCTCAACCCTCGTCATTCCGGGATGCGCCGCAAGGCGCAGGCCCGGAATCCATAACCCCAGCTGGTGGTTATGGATTCCGGGCTCGCGACTTTGTCGCGCCCCGGAATGACGGTCTCTGTTAGTTGCTCGCTCAACCAATCAAGAATAATGACCCATCCCGGCGAACAGTTTTATCCCGAGGGCGTGCGTTGGGACGACACCATCGTCCAGGGCTCGCTGCCTGACCTCTTGTCGAACGCCGCCGCCGACTTCGGCCCGCGGACCGCGCTGGAATTCCGCGATCGTCCGATCAGCTATACCGAGCTCGCCGCCATGGCCGAGCGCGCGGCAGCGGCGTTCCTGCGTGCCGGCTGCGGCAAGAACAGCTCCGTGGCGCTGTTCCTCGGCAATACGCCGGACCATCCGGTCAATTTCTTCGGCGCGCTCAAGGCCGGTGCCCGCGTCGCGCATCTCTCCCCGCTCGACGGCGAGATCGCTCTGACGCACAAGGTCTCGGATTCCGGCTCGCGCCTGCTCGTCACCTCCAACCTCGCGGCGCTGCTGCCGACCGCGCTGAAGTTCTTGGAGAAGGGCCTGATCGATCGCCTCGTCGTCTGCGAGGACGACGATTGGGGCAAGGTCGGCACGCCGCAGGCGCCGATCCCCGATGATCCCCGCGTCGTCACCTTCAAGAGCTTCGTCGAGGGCGCGACCGCGCCGGCTGAGTGGCCGTCCGTAACGGCCGACGACGTCGCGCTGCTGCAATATACCGGCGGCACCACCGGCCTGCCCAAGGGCGCGATGCTCACCCACGGCAATCTCACCTCCGCGGTGTCGATCTACGATGTCTGGGGCAAGCCGTCGCGTGCGGCGCGCGGCGACGTCGTCGAGCGCGTGATCTGCGTGCTGCCGCTGTTCCACATCTATGCGCTCACCGTCGTGCTGCTGTCCTCGCTCAGCCGTGGCAATCTGATCTCGCTCCACCAGCGCTTCGATGTCGAGGCGGTGATGCGCGACATCGAAATCAAGCGCGCGACGTACTTCCCGGGCGTGCCGACGATGTGGATCGCGATCGCGGCACTGCCCGATCTCGATAAGCGCGACTTCTCCTCGCTCGCCGTCATCGGCTCCGGCGGCGCGCCGCTGCCGGTGGAGATCGCGAACTTCTTCGAGCGCAAGGTCGGCAAGAAGCTGCGCAGCGGCTGGGGCATGACCGAGACCTGCTCGCCCGGCACCGGCCACCCGCCGACGGGACCGGACAAGCCGGGGTCGATCGGCCTGATGCTGCCCGGCATCGAGATGGACGTGGTCTCGCTGGATGATCCGACAAAAGTTCTGCCGCCGGGCGAAGTCGGCGAGATCCGCATCAAGGGCCCGAACGTCACCAAGGGCTACTGGAACAAGGCGAAGGAGTCCGCGGAGTCGTTTTCAGACGGCCGCTTCCTCACCGGCGACATCGGCTATGTCGACACCGACGGCTACTTCTTCCTGGTGGACCGCAAGAAGGACATGATCATCTCCGGCGGCTTCAACGTCTATCCGCAGATGATCGAGCAGGCGATCTACACCATTCCAGGCGTGCACGAGGTGATCGTGCTCGGCATTCCCGACCAGTATCGCGGCGAGGCCGCCAAGGCTTTCATCAAGCTCAAGCCGGACGCCAAGCCGTTTTCGCTCGACGAGCTGCGCGCGCAACTCGCCGGCAAGGTCGGCAAGCACGAACTGCCGGCAGCGGTCGAGTTCGTCGACGATCTGCCGCGCACGCCGGTCGGAAAATTGTCGCGCCACGAATTGCGCCAGCAGCAGAAACCATCACAATCCACCCAACACCCATCAGGAGGTCGCTCTTGACCGACGCCGTCATCGTTTCCACCGCCCGCACCCCGATCGGCAAGGCCTATCGCGGCATGCTCAACGCCACCGAGGGCGCAACGCTGCTCGGCCACGCCATCGGCGAGGCCGTCGCCCGCGCCAAGGTCGATCTAAAGGAGGTCGAGGACGTCGTGATGGGCGCGGCGCTGCAGCAGGGCGCGACCGGCGGCAACATCGCGCGCAAGGCGCTGCTCCGCGCAGGTCTCCCCGTGACCGTCGCCGGCACCACCATCGACCGGCAATGCGCCTCGGGCCTCCAGGCGATCGCGCTCGCCGCGCGCTCGGTGATCTTCGACGGCGTCGAGATCGCTGTCGGCGGTGGCGGCGAGTCGATCAGCCTCGTGCAGAACGACAAGATGAACGGCTTCCATGCCCAGGACCCGGCGCTGCTCAAGATCAAGGGCGAGGTCTACATGCCCATGATCGACACCGCCGAAGTCGTCGCCAAGCGCTACGGCATCTCGCGCGAGAAGCAGGATGAATATTCGCTGGAGAGCCAGCGCCGCACCGCCGCGGCCCAGCAGGGCGGCAAGTTCAAGGACGAGCTCGCGCCGATCACGACGCAGATGGCGGTCACCGACAAGGCGACCGGCGCCGTCTCGTTCAAGGAGGTGACCTTGTCGCAGGACGAAGGCCCGCGCCCCGAGACCACGGCTGAAGGCCTTGCCGGCCTCAAGCCGGTGCGCGGCGAAGGCTTTTCGATCACCGCCGGCAATGCCAGCCAGCTCTCCGACGGCGCCAGCGCCTCCGTCATCATGAGCGACAAGGAAGCCTCAAAGCGCGGCCTCAAGCCGCTCGGCATCTTCCGCGGCTTCGTCTCCGCCGGCTGCGAGCCGGACGAGATGGGCATCGGCCCGGTCTTCGCCGTGCCGCGCCTGCTCAAGCGCCACGGCCTCACCGTCGACGACATCGGCCTCTGGGAGCTGAACGAAGCCTTCGCGGTGCAGGTGCTGTATTGCCGCGACAAGCTCGGCATCGACCCCGAGAAGATCAACGTCGACGGCGGCGCGATCTCGGTCGGCCATCCCTACGGCATGTCGGGCGCGCGCCTGACCGGTCACGCCCTGATCGAGGGCCGCCGCCGCAAGGCGAAGTATGCGGTCGTCACCATGTGCGTCGGCGGCGGCATGGGCGCGGCCGGGCTGTTCGAGGTGTTGCAGTAATTTCACCGTCGTCCTGACGACGACGAAACAAAGAAGCTCACAGGAGGATCCGATGGATCTCGCATTCACTAGGGAAGAGCAGGCGTTTCGCGAGGAAGTGCGATCATTCTTCCGCGACAACGTACCGCCGGATACGCGGCGCAAGCTGGTCGAGGGCCGCCACCTCTCGAAGGACGAGATGGTGACGTGGTGGCGCATCCTCAACAAGAAGGGCTGGGGCGTCAGCCACTGGCCGAAGCAGTATGGTGGCACCGGCTGGACCTCCGTGCAGCACTACATCTTCAACGAGGAGCTGCAGTCCTATCCGGCGCCGCAGCCGCTCGCCTTCGGCGTCAGCATGGTCGGCCCCGTGATCTACACCTTCGGCAACGAAGAGCAGAAGAAGCAGTATCTGCCGCGCATCGCCAATGTCGACGACTGGTGGTGCCAAGGCTTCTCCGAGCCCGGCTCCGGCTCCGACCTTGCCTCGCTCAAGACCAAGGCCGAGCGCAAGGGCGACAAGTGGATCATCAACGGCCAGAAGACCTGGACCACGCTCGCCCAGCACGCCGACATGATATTCTGCCTCTGCCGCACCGACCCCTCCGCCAAGAAGCAGATGGGCATCTCCTTCATCGTCTTCAGCATGAAGTCGAAGGGCGTCACCGTGCGTCCGATCCAGACCATCGACGGCGGCGTCGAGGTCAACGAGGTGTTCTTCGACGACGTCGAGGTGCCCATCGAGAACCTGATCGGCGAAGAGAACAAGGGCTGGGATTACGCCAAATTCCTGCTCGGCAATGAGCGTACCGGCATCGCCCGGGTCGGCGTGTCCAAGGAGCGGCTGCGCCGCATCCGCGACTTGGCCTCCAAGGTCGAATCCGGCGGCAAGCCGATCATCCAGGACGCCGCCTTCCGCGAGAAGCTGGCGGCCTGCGAGATCGAGCTGAAGGCGCTCGAGCTGACGCAACTGCGCGTCGTCGCCGACGAGGGCAAGCACGGCAAGGGCAAGCCCAATCCGGCGTCCTCGGTGCTGAAGATCAAGGGCTCCGAGATCCAGCAGACCACCACCGAGCTCTTGATGGAAGTGATCGGTCCGTTCGCAGCACCCTACGACGTGCACGGCGACGACGGCTCGAACGAAGCCATGGAGTGGACCGCCCAGATCGCGCCGAGCTACTTCAACAACCGCAAGGTCTCGATCTACGGCGGCTCCAACGAGATCCAGCGCAACATCATCGCCAAGGCGGTGCTGGGGCTGTGAGTCAACAATGACGGTGTCGTCCCCCGCGAAGGCGGGGGACCCAGTACGCCGCGGCGGTCGCGAGTACGGCAGGCGGCTGCGTTTACTGGATCCCCGCCTTCGCGGGGATGACGTCTGAGGGTAAGGCGACGGCAGGGCAATTCCCGCCGATTTGGAGAGAAACATGGATTTTGATCTGAACGAGGAGCAGCGGCTTCTCAAGGACAGCATCGACGGCCTGCTGACCGATTCCTACGATTTCGAGAGCCGCAAGAAGTACATGAAGGAGAAGGGCGGCTGGAGCCAGGCCGTCTGGGGCAAGCTCGCCGAGCAGGGCCTGCTTGGCCTGCCCTTCGCGGAGGCCGATGGCGGCTTCGGCGGCGGCGGTGTCGAGACCATGATCGTGATGGAAGCGCTCGGCAAGGCGCTGGTGCTCGAGCCTTATCTGGCCACCGTCGTGATCGGCGGTGGCTTCCTGCGCCACGCCGGCTCCGATGCGCAGAAGGCCGCGCACGTGTCCGGGATCATCGACGGCAGCAAGACGCTGGCGTTCGCCCAGCTCGAGAAGAACTCGCGCTACGATCTCTTCGACGTCTCGACGACGGCGAAGAAGAAGGGCGACGGCTGGGTGATCGACGGCGAGAAGTTCGTCGTTCTGAACGGCGAGAACGCCGAGACCCTGATCGTCACCGCCCGCACCAAGGGCGACCGCCGCGACAAGACCGGCATCGGCGTGTTCCTGGTGCCGGCGGGCGCCAAGGGCGTGACGAAGAAGTCGTACCCGACGCAGGACGGCCTGCATGCCGCCGACATCACCTTCACCGGTGTTGAAGTGGGCGCGGACGCCGCGATCGGCAATCCCGACGACTCGCTCGCGCTGATCGAGCGCGTCGTCGACGAAGCCCGCATCGCGCTCTGCGCCGAGGCCGTCGGCCTGATGGACGAGTCGCTCAAGACCACGGTCGAGTACATCAAGACGCGCAAGCAGTTTGGCGTTGCGATCGGCTCGTTCCAGTCGTTGCAGCACCGCGCCTCCGACATGTTCGTCGCCGCCGAGCAGGCGCGATCGATGTCGATGTTCGCGACCATGGCCGGGGATTTCGAGGACGCCAAGGAGCGTTCCAACGCCATCGCCGCCGCCAAGGTGCAGATCGGCAAGTCGCTGAAGTTCGTGGGACAGCAGGCGATCCAGCTCCACGGCGGCATCGGCATGACCATGGAGGCGAAGATCGGCCACTACTTCAAGCGCCTCACCATGATCGAGAACAGCTTTGGTGATACCGACTACCACCAGCGCCGCGTCGCGGATGGGAGCGGGTTGATCTAGTCACCGTATCGCGAGGCGGTAGCCGCACAGAGATCGTCATGCCCGGGCTTGTCCCGGGCATCCACGTCTTGGCGGCAAGGGAAGAACGTGGATGGCCGGGACAAGCCCGGCCATGACGGCGAGTTTGACGATGCAAAGAAGAGGGAGCCACTAAAATGAAAAACACCCCGTTCGATCTCACCGGCAAGGTCGCATCGCAATCGTCACCGGCTCCAGCCGCGGCATCGGCCGCTCCTCGGCGGAGCTGCTCGCAAAGCTCGGCGCCAAGGTCGTGATGTCATCACGGAAAGCGGACGCCTGCAAGGAAGTCGCCGACGGCATCATCGCGGCCGGTGGCGATGCCATCGTCATTCCCTGCAACATCGCGCGCAAGGCCGAGGTCGAGGCGCTGATCTCGGGCACGATCAAGCACTACGGCAAGATCGACATCCTCGTCTGCAACGCCGCCGTGAACCCGTATTACGGTCCGCTGCTCGACATCACCGACGAGGCCTTCGACAAGATCATGGGCAGCAACGTCAAGAGCAACATCTGGCTCTCCGCGCTGGCGATCCCGCAAATGGCCGAGCGCGGCAACGGCTCCGTCGTCATCATCTCCTCGATCGGGGGCCTGCGCGGCTCGACCGTGATCGGCGCCTACGGCATCTCCAAGGCCGCCGATTTCGCGCTGTGCCGCTCGCTCGCCGGCGAATGGGGCCCGAAAGGCGTCCGCGTCAACTGCATCGCGCCCGGCCTCGTCAAGACCGATTTCGCCCGCGCGCTGTGGGAAGACGAAGCCAACCTCAAGCGCCGCACTGCCACCACGCCGCTCCGCCGCATCGGCGAGCCCGACGAGATCGCCGGCGCCGTCGCCTACCTCGCCTCCGACGCCTCAAGCTTCATGACCGGCCAGACCATCGTCATCGACGGCGGCGTGACGACGGCGGCGGTGTAGCCTTCTTCCCCTCTCCCCTTGCGGGAGAGGGTGGCTCGCCGCGTAGCGGCGAGACGGGTGAGGGGTTTCTCTCCATGTGCAACCCTCTTACCGCTGAATTCGCTAAAGCATACCCCTCATCCGGCGCTTCGCGCCACCTTCTCCCGCAAGGGGAGAAGGAAGGGGAGCCGCGCGCGTTGATCCAATCTTGACCTTGCCGCCCTAATCCGCTCCCTTTGGCGCGACACAATGACCCCCTCTCAGGGAAACGCCAAGGTAGCTTCCATGTCTTTCGTCCTCGCCATCGACCAGGGCACCACCTCGTCGCGCGCCATCGTTTTTCGCAGTGACATCTCGATTGCCGCCCGCGCGCAGCAGGAGTTTCCGCAGCATTTTCCGGCCTCGGGCTGGGTCGAGCACGAGCCGGAGGACATCTGGACCTCGACCGTGATGGTCTGCCGCGACGCGATCGAGCAGGCCGGCATCGGGCCCAAGGGCATCGCCGCGATCGGCATCACCAATCAGCGCGAGACCACCGTGGTGTGGGACCGCGCCACCGGCCAGGCCGTGCACCGCGCCATCGTCTGGCAGGACCGCCGCACCGCCGACATCTGCGCAAAATTGAAAGCAGAAGGCCGCGAGCCCGTGATCTCGCAAAAGACCGGCCTGATCATCGATCCCTATTTCTCTGGCACCAAGGTCGCCTGGATCCTGGACCACGTCCCCGGCGCACGGGCGCGTGCCGCGCGCGGCGAGCTGATGTTCGGCACCGTCGACTGCTATCTGCTCTGGCGCCTCACCGGCGGCAAGGTGCACGCCACCGACGCCACCAACGCCTCGCGCACGCTGCTGTTCAACATCCACACCGGCCAGTGGGACGACGAGCTCTTGGAGATCATCGGCGTGCCGCGCTCGATGCTGCCCGAGGTGAAGGATTCCTCCGCCCGCTTCGGCGAGAGCACGCCGGACCTGTTCGGCGGCGCGATCGCGATCTCAGGCATCGCGGGTGACCAGCAGGCCGCGACCATCGGCCAAGCCTGCTTCCGCCCGGGCATGATGAAGTCGACCTACGGCACCGGCTGTTTTGCCCTGCTCAACACCGGCACCACGCCGGTCGTCTCCAAGAACAAGCTGCTCACAACCGTCGCCTATCAGCTCGACGGCAAGCGCACCTACGCGCTCGAAGGCTCGATCTTCGTCGCAGGCTCGGCGGTGCAGTGGCTGCGCGACGGCCTCGGCATCATCAAGCACGCCGCCGAGACCGGCCCGCTCGCTGATCAGTCCGATTCCATGCAGAGCGTCTATCTGGTCCCGGCCTTCGTCGGCATGGGGGCGCCCTACTGGAATCCGCGCGTGCGCGGCGCGCTGTTCGGCCTCACCCGCAACACCGGCCCGGCCGAGCTCGCGCACGCCGCGCTGGAGAGCGTGTGTTACCAGACCTTCGACCTCTGGGCCGCGATGCGCGCGGACTGGCCGAGCTCGGAAGTCGCGAGCGTCGTGCTGCGCGTCGACGGCGGCATGACCGCCTCCGACTGGACCATGCAGCGCCTCGCCGATCTCTTGGACGCACCAGTCGATCGCCCCGTGATCCAGGAAACGACCGCGTTGGGCGCGGCCTATCTCGCCGGCCTCCAGGCCGGCGTCTATCCCGAGCCGACGAAGTTCGCCGACAATTGGCGCCTCGAGCATCGCTTCAAGCCGAACATGAGCCAGGCGACGCGGGAGCGGAAGCTCGCGGGCTGGGCGCGCGCGGTGAAGGGCGTGCTCGCGAGCGACGAAGGAGAGGGATAGGCGGATGTCGTAGCCCGGATGGAGCGAAGCGCAATCCGGGGTTTTCTCCGCGAGTAAGATTCCCGGATTACGCTTCGCTCCATCCGGGCTACGGGCTAAAATAACAACAACGGGAGACGACAATGAACACGGATCTCAACCGGGTCATCCAAAAACTCTGCGGCGCGGCCATCTGCGCCGCGCTGCTGACCTCGACAGCCATCGCGCGCGAGAAGGCGAACCCGCTCGGAAGCGCGCGGCAGCTCAAGACCGACGTCGCAGGCCTCGACGCCCCCGCCCAGATCCTGGTCGACGTCTGGGGCATCCCGCACATCTATGCCGGCAACGAGCACGACCTGTTCTTCCTGCAGGGTTTCAACGCCGCGCGCGACCGGCTCTGGCAGATCGATCTCTGGCGCAAGCGCGGGCTCGGCCTGCTCGCAAAGGATTTCGGCTCGGCCTATGCCGAGCAGGACAAGGCGCTGCGGCTGTTCCTCTATCGCGGCGACATGAATGCAGAGTGGGTGGCCTACGGCCCCAAGGCGAAGACCTATGCGGACGCGTTCGTCGCAGGCGTCAATGCCTATGTCGCCGATGTGCGCGCGGGCAAGCGTCCGCTGCCGATCGAGTTCAGGATCGCCGGCACGATGCCTGATCCGTGGACGGCGGACGACGTCGTCCGCATCCGCAGCCACGGCCTGACGCGCAATGTCGCCTCCGAGGTCAAACGCTCGCTGGTCGCCTGCGCGGCCGGCCTCGATGCCGATCGTTTCCGCGTCAAGCTCGAGCCGGCATGGACCACGAAAGTCCCCGATGGTCTCGACCCCTGCAGCGTGCCGAAGGCCGTGCTCGCGGCCTACGATCTCGCGACGCGCCCGGTGGCCTTTGCCGCACCGAAGGACAAGCAGGCCGCACTCGCGCATGATCCCGACAAATACCTCACCGAGGCCGACCAGCAGCGCGACACCATCGGCTCCAACAATTGGGTGATCGCGGCCTCGCGCACGGCGACGGGCCGCCCGATCCTCGCCAACGATCCGCATCGCGAGCACAGCGTGCCCTCGCTGCGCTACATCGTCGGCCTCAATGCGCCCGGCCTCTCGGTGATCGGCGCCGGCGAGCCGGCGCTGCCCGGCATCTCGATCGGCCACAACGGCACCATCGCCTTCGGCCTCACCATCTTCAACGTCGACCAGGAAGACCTCTACGTCTACGAGCTCAATCCGCAAAACCCCAACCAGTACCGCTATGGCAATGGCTGGGAAGACATGCGCGTCGTCCACGAGACCGAGCAGGTCAAAGGCGAGGCCGATCGCGACCTCGAGCTGAAGTTCACCCGGCACGGTCCCGTCATCTTCGTCGACGATGCGAACAAGCGCGCCTTCGCCGTGCGCTCGATCTGGTTCGAGCCCGGCACGTCAGCCTATTTCGGCTCGTCCGACTACATGACCGCGAAGGACTGGAACGGCTTCCTCGCCGCCATGCGGCGCTGGGGCGCGCCGTCGGAGAACCAGGTCTATGCCGACACCCGCGGCAATATCGGCTGGGTCGCCGCCGGCAAGACGCCGCGGCGCGCCAACTTCGACGGCCTGATGCCGGTGCCCGGCGACGGCCGCTATGAGTGGCAGGGCTTTCTCTCGCTCGACGAATTGCCGAAAGCCTATCAGCCCAAGCAGGGCTTTCTCGCCACCGCCAACCAGATGAACCTGCCGGCCGATTACCCGATAGCCGAACGCAAGGTCGGATTCGAATGGTCCGACAGCGCGCGCTGGCAACGCATCACCGAGGTGCTCGCGGCCAACAGCAAGGTGACGCTCGCCGACGCCATGGATTTGCAGAACGACGACACCGCGATGCTGGGGCGACGCCTCGTCAAGCTGTTGCAGCCGCTCACCTCCGACGATCCCAATGTGAAGAAGGGTCTCGAGCTGCTCAAGCCATGGGACGCGCGCGATGCCGCCGACAGCGCGGCGGCGGCCGTGTTCGAGGTCTGGATCGCCAATCATCTTGGGCCGGTGCTGCTGAAAACCACGGCTCCCAAGGCCGCCGATCTGATCGCGCCGGAGGCGTCGAGCATTTCGGCGCTGGTCGCCTATCTGGAATCTCCCGATGCGTCGTTCGGCTCCGATCCCGCTGCCGCGCGCGACCAGATCCTGCGCGACAGCCTCGGCGCCGCAGTGGCCGACGTCACGGGCAAGCTCGGGGCTGATGCCTCGACCTGGCGCTGGGGCCGGCTGCATGTCGCGAAATTCGACCATGCGCTGATGCCGCTCGCCGACAAGGCGACCGCCGCACAGCTCTCGGTCGGCCCGCTCGCCTATGGCGGCGCCGCCAATGTGCCGCGCGCGGCCACCTACCGCCGCGCCGATTACCAGCTGTTCGCCGGCGCATCGTTCCGCATGGTGCTCGACGTCGGTAATTGGGATGCGAGCCGCACCATCAACACGCCCGGCCAATCCGGCGATCCCTTCAGCGCCCATTACCGCGACCTCGCGCCGCTCTGGGCGACGGGCCAATATGTCCCGCTGCTCTACAGCCGCCCGGCCGTCGAAGCCGCGACCGCGGAAGCGATCATCTTGACGCCGCGATGAGCGACTTGTTGGCTGGAGAGTGCGGAAGAGCGCGGCCTGCATGGTTCGAGACGCCCGCTTAGGCGGGCTCCTCACCATGAGGGTCTGATATCTCGCCGCGAAACGCGGCCTCATCCTGAGGGCCCGCCATAGGCGGGCGTCTCGAAGGATGGGGCCGCAAGCGAGCTGTTCGCCATGTCTTTCCGAGAGGCCCCATGATCATCCCCGACGGCTATTCCGACATCCCCGCTGGCAAGATCGCCGCGGTCGTCACCCATCTGGAGATGACCGCGCCTCCCGCGCGCCGCGACGATCCTCCAGGCCGCTGGTCCTTGCGCAAGGTCGACGCGCCCGCGCTTCATTGGTATCGCGACCTCCATCGCCGTGTCGGCGAGGAGTGGCTGTGGTTCTCGCGTGCGCGCCTGAATGACAGGGAGCTTGCCGCGATCGTCCACGCGCCGGGCGTCGAGGTCTATGCCCTGGTCGTGGACGGCCGCGACGAAGGCCTGCTGGAGCTGGATTTTCGCGAGGCCGGTCAGTGCGAGCTGGTCTATTTCGGCGTCACCGCCGGATTGATCGGGACGGGCGCCGCTCGCTTCCTGATGAACCGTGCGCTGGAGACTGCCTGGTCGCGCGAGCTACGCCGCGTCTGGGTGCACACCTGCACCTTTGATCATCCGTCCGCCGTTACGTTCTATCAGCGCTCGGGATTTCGTGCGTTCCGTCGCCAGATCGAGGTGGCCGATGATCCGCGCCTCGATGGAACGGCATCGCCGACGGCGGCGAGGCATGTGCCGATCATTGAGTAATGCCGGGCTACGCGCCCTCAATAATTATACCGCACGCCAAAGCTGAACCCCTGCGCAAGCAGGTTCGTCGTGTTGAGCACCGGCGCGGGCCGGTTCGGCCCGCCGCCGGCCGGCGGTGGCGCGAGGTTCGGATTGACGGTGGTGTCGATCAGCCCGCCGGCGCGCTGTACGCCGGTCCAGTACATCACGTCGTAGCCGGCGATCAGCCGCCAGCCGGGCGCAACCTGATATCCCGCCTTCAACGACAGCTCCGGCACCACGGCGAAGCGGGTTTGGTCGTAATGGCCTATATTGCTCGACAGCGCGAGGAAGCCGCCGGGGGCCGTCGTGGTGACGCCGGCCACGGTCGAGGCGGTCGAGCCCGAAATGTCGGCACTGTTGAGATTGGCGCCGAGCGCCACCTTGCCGCGCCACTCCAGCGACCACGGGCCATTGCGCCAGTCGCCGGTAAGGCCGAGATCGAGGCCGTGGAAATTGCTCGACGCCTTGAAATTGTCGGTGGGGCTGAAGGTGCCGAAGGCAAGAATGGTCGCGGTATTGGAGATCGTCAGCGTGTCGGTCGACCGCAGATAGCGATAGCCAACCAGCGCGCTGACGCGCTGTCCGCTCCACGCGCCGAGATCCCAGCGATAGAGCGCGCCGGCGCCGAGCAGGCGCGAGGTTTCGCTCGCGCTGGCGCTGCCGGTGGCCAGCCCCGGAAATCCCGCGATCAGCGCGTCGGGAAATCCCGTCAGCGCATTGGTGAATGGCCGTGCCAGGATCGGATTGGCATTGGTGTCGGTCGCAAATCCGGTCGAGAGATTCTCCAGCCCGAAGAACGAGGCTTCAATGCCGCGGCTGCGCTGCGGATCGAACCAGTAGCCGGCGGTGATGCGCCCGCCCGAACGCCAGTCGTTGTTCACACTGGAATTGCCGAACAGCACGGTCGTCGTGGGCTGGCCGAGCACGCCGACAACTCCCAGCGGCGTGCCGACCGGGCTCGTGGTCACCAGCGCCGGCAGCTTGTCGCCCGTCACGCTCCAGGCAAGGTAGTCGGCCTCGGCCCAGAACGGATTGAAGTCGGCAGGTTTGGGCGGCGCCTTCATCGGCAGATCGGCTGCTGACGTGACGTCGGGCACGATCGCCGTAAGAGCCAGGCCGACCGCTGCCGCTCTCAATGCCCGCCGATTCATTTGGCTTCCCTCTGGGTCCGCGGAATGAACCATGCGACAATTTGTTCGGCAAGCTGGAGTTGAGGCGGTGCCGAGACGAAAATGTGTAGCTGTTGCCGTTGGGCACCGCTCGCTGGCTGTGTCGTTCGATAATAGCCTTGTGAAGAAGGTGAATGGCCGGCTTCGAGCCCCGGCACTGACTAGTGAGCGAGAACCATGTTCCTGATTGGCCAATACGATTCTCCCTTCGTCCGCCGTGTCGCGATCGCGCTGCGGCTCTACGGCCTCGCCTTTGAGCACCGGCCATGGTCCACCTTCGGCGACGCCGACAAGATCGCGCCGTATAATCCGCTGCGCCGCGTGCCGACCCTGGTGCTCGACGACGGCGAGGCGCTGATCGAGAGCACGATCATTCTCGATTATCTCGATGAGCTCGTCGGGCCGGAGAAGGCGATGCTGCCGCGCGGCGGCGCCGAGCGACGAAAGCATTTGCGCATCTGCGCACTCGCCACCGGTCTCGGCGACAAGGCGGTGAGCCTGCTCTATGAGCGCGTGCTGCGGAAGGAGCAGCTTGCGTTGTGGGTCGAGCGCTGCCAGGCGCAGATCGCCGACGTGCTCGGCGTGCTGGAGGCCGAACGCGCCGGGGTGACGACGCCGTATTGGCTGGCCGGCCGGATCGGCCACGCCGACATTGCGGTTGCCTGCGTCGTGCGCTTCACCCGTGAAGCGCATCCGCTTCTGTTCGAGCCATCGCGCTATCCGGCGCTGTCGGCACATGCCGAACGCTGCGAGGCGCTGGCACCGTTCAAGGAGATCGTGCAGCCGCTGACCCCGCCGAAGGGGTGAAAGCGCGGCGTCCTATCGCCTGTTGCAGGGCTTGATCTCACCCGCCGCGGACTTCAGGACGATCGGATTTGGCGACAGTCTTATGCCAAAGAACAATTGAGAGCCGGACACCTTGTCGTCCGATCCCTGGTGGGCGTCCAGCTCGAGCTTCGCTGCGATCTCGGATGTCAGCTTGGCCCGCTCCTCCATCGAAATCGTGTTGTGATATTTGATCTCGTAGACGACGTCGGCCTCCAGTACGGACCGCGTCTGGCAGACGACTCCGCCGCTCGAAAGGTTCAGGGCGATCGCGTCCTCGCATTCGGCCTTCAGCAATGCATTGCGGGTCGATATCAGCGACTCGTCGGAAATCAGGAGAATGTTGGCGTTCTCGAGCTTGAGGTGAATTGAATCAACCTGCTGCATTCCGGCGACCGCCGACAGCTTGTCCCTGACCTGCGCGGACACGTCGAGATTCTTCTCGAGCGACTGCTTCAGGTCCCGATCCACGGTCGGTGATTTCCGGATCTTGTCGGCCAGCAGCGCGGGGTCGATATCGCAGGTCGGATGCAGCTCCAGCCGGCCATTGCTCAGATATTCGATCGTGTTGATGGTGCCGGGACCGCCGAACGTGCTCGGCGGGACCACCTCGAAATATCCGGTCTCGGAGAGGATGGCCGTGATCGTCTGTTTCTTTCGCGGGAACCCGACCCAGGCTGCAACCATCACCAGGCCGATCGCGACAAAGACGAGGCTACCAAGCCAAAGCCATTTGCGACTTGCTACTTTCGCGGGCAGCACAACTGGTTTCGTTCGCCGCATGGCACGTAGCCTTTCGGACAGTCAGCCGCGGCAATCGTAGGCAGCACGACAAGGGCGATCGCGGCGACGAACAGTGCAATGAACTGGTTCATATGCTCGATCCCAAGCAAACCATCGGTTTGAAGGTAGTAGACCGACAGAGTATCGAATCAAGGTTGAGCGGACAAGTGAACGAGTTCACACCGCCCGGTTCCTGCGCGAAATTGCCGGTGAGCCGAATTCCGGACCGCGGCTCGTCCTGGTGGTGTGTCAGAAAGGAGCAGGCCGCTCTTTGCGTCGCGCACTGCCGGTTGTTGCGAGGCGCAGGCGCCGTCCAGGGAGATCGTGCAGCCGCCGGCGCCGCCGAAGGAGCGAGGTCTCTACCCTCCCCTGGAGGGGGAGGGTCGTGGGCGCGAAGCGCGAGCGGGGTGGGGAGACCTCTCAACACGGGTAGTGTTCAACGCGGAGAGACCGTCACGCCACCTCGGTCCGCATTCCGCTTCGCTGCATGCGAACCGATTCTCGCCCTCCAGGGGAGGATGGGGACCGCACGTGTGGCAACCATCGGCATGGCAGGCGATGATGGAATATTACCGGTGTTTTGCCCGACGGAGCAAGTCGTTTCGGTAAGACCGAAATTCCTCAACCCTTTCAACCCCACCTCTACTGTGCATGGGGTTGTTTTTCACTTTTTTCGTCTTGGGAAGCGAAGGCGGGCCTACCCCGCCCCCGCGCGCTTCTTCTGCCAAACGAGATGCACCGCGCAGGTGCAGCCGGGCGGATGCGAGGCGAGGTCCTTCGACGTCTCATCGTTCGCGGGCGTTGCCACGAAGGCCTTGTCGGTCTGCTGCGACGGGATGTAGTTCAAGACCGGCGCGAGCCAGCGCTCGGTTTCCGCCACCGTCATTCCCTTGCGTGCGGCATAGTCCTCGACCTGGTCACGCTCGATCTTGCCGACGCCGAAATAATAGCTCTCGGGGTTCGCGAAATAGAGCCCGGACACGGAAGAGCCCGGCCACATCGCAAAGCTCTCGGTCAGCTTCACGCCGGCAGTCGCTTCCGCGTCGAGCAGCTCGAACAGCGTCGCCTTCTCGGTGTGATCGGGTTGCGCGGGATAGCCCGGCGCTGGACGGATGCCCTGGTACTTTTCGAGGATCAGATCGTCGCAGGAGAGTGCTTCGTCCGGCGCGTAGGCCCAGAACTCGCGGCGCGCGCGGGCGTGCATGCGTTCCGCAAAGGCCTCGGCGAGGCGGTCGGCCAGCGCCTTGCACAGGATCGAGGAGTAGTCGTCATTGGCCATCTTGAAGCGGTCGGCGACCACGTCCTCGCCGATGCCGGCTGTGACGACGAAGCCGCCGACATAATCGGGGACGCCGGCGGGCGCGACGAAGTCGGCGAGCGCGGCGTTGAACCGGCCCTCGCGCTTCTCGAGCTGCTGGCGCAGCGTGTGCAGCGTCGCGATCTGCTTGGTCCGGCTTTCGTCGGCATAGAGCACGATGTCGTCGCCTTGCGCATTCGCCGGCCAGAAGCCGACGGTGGCGCGCGCCCTGAACCACTTTTCCTTGACGATCAGATCGAGCATCTTGCGCGCGTCGTCGTAGAGCGAGCGTGCGACTTCGCCGACCTTGGAATCGTCAAGGATGGCGGGGAAGCGGCCGGCAAGCTCCCAGGTCTGGAAGAACGGCGTCCAGTCGATATAGGGCACGAGCTCGGCGAGATCGTATTCGTCAAAGCTGCGGATGCCCAAGAAGGTCGGCTTCACCGGCTTGTTCTTGGCAAAGTCGACCGGCACGCGGTTGGCGCGCGCGGCCGCGAGCTTCAGGCGCTTCTTGTCCGCCTGCGCGCGCAGATGCGCGTCCGAGATTTTTGCGTATTCGGCACGCACCTCGGCGGCGTAAGCCTCGCGCTTCTCCGGCGAGAGCAGCGAGGAGGCAACGCCGACGGCGCGGCTGGCGTCATTCACATGCACGACGGGACCGGCGCGATAGCTCGGGTCGATCTTGACGGCCGTGTGCACACGGCTCGTGGTGGCGCCGCCGATCAGCAGCGGCAGCTTCAAACCTTCGCGCTGCAATTCGCCGGCGAAGAACGCCATCTCGTCGAGTGAGGGCGTGATCAGGCCTGATAGCCCGACGATGTCGGCCTTCTCCGCCTTCACGGTCTCGACGATTTTTGCGGCCGGCACCATCACGCCGAGGTCGATGACCTCGAAATTGTTGCACTGGAGCACGATGCCGACGATGTTCTTGCCGATGTCGTGGACGTCGCCCTTGACGGTCGCGAGCACGATCTTGCCGGCGGACGAGGAGCCTTCGGTGCCGATGCCGTTGGCGAGGTTGCGCGCCTTCTCTTCCTCCATGAACGGCATCAGCCACGCCACCGCCTGCTTCATCACGCGCGCGGACTTCACCACCTGCGGCAGGAACATCTTGCCGTCGCCGAAGAGGTCGCCGACCACGTTCATGCCGGCCATCAAGGGGCCCTCGATCACGTCGAGCGGACGCTTGGATGCCTTGCGGGCCTCCTCAGTGTCCACTTCGATGAACTCGGTGATCCCATGCACCAGCGAATGCGACAGCCGCTTCGCCACCGGCCATTCGCGCCAGGCGAGGTCGGCTTCTTTGGTCTGGGTCTTGTTGCCGCGGAATTTCTCCGCGAGCGCCAGCAGGCGCTCGGACGCACCGGGGTCGCGATTGAGGATGACGTCCTCGCATACCTGGCGCAGCTCGGCATCGATGTCGTCATACACGATCATCTGCCCGGCATTGACGATGCCCATGTCCATGCCCGCCTTGATGGCGTGATACAGGAACACCGAGTGCATCGCCTCGCGCACCGGCTCGTTGCCGCGGAACGAGAACGACAGATTGGAGACGCCGCCGGAAATATGCGCGTGCGGCAGGTTCTGGCGGATCCAGCGCGTCGCCTCGATGAAGTCGACGCCGTAATTGTTGTGCTCCTCGATGCCGGTCGCGATCGCAAAGATGTTCGGATCGAAGATGATGTCCTCAGGCGGGAAGCCGACGCGGTCCACCAGGATGTCGTAGGCGCGCTTGCAGATCTCGGTCTTGCGCGCGAACGTATCGGCCTGGCCGACTTCGTCGAACGCCATCACCACCACGGCTGCGCCGTGGCGCCGGGCGATCTTCGCCTCGTGAATGAACTTCTCCTCGCCTTCCTTCATCGAGATCGAGTTGACGACCGGCTTGCCCTGCACGCATTTCAGGCCGGCTTCGATCACCGAGAATTTCGAGGAATCGACCATCACGGGGACCCGGGCGATGTCGGGCTCGGCGGCGACGAGGTTGAGGAAGGTCACCATCGCGGCTTCCGAATCCAGAAGCCCTTCGTCCATGTTGACGTCGATGATCTGCGCGCCGTTCTCGACCTGGTCGCGGGCGACCTGCAGCGCGGCGGTGTAGTCGCCGGCGGTGATCAGCTTGCGGAAGCGAGCGGAGCCGGTGACGTTGGTGCGCTCGCCGACGTTCACGAACGGGATGGCGTCCGTCAGGATGAATGGCTCGAGACCGGAGAGGCGCAGCCGCGGTTCGATTTCCGGCACGATGCGCGGCTTGTGCGGGGCGACGGCCGCCGCAATCGCCGCGATATGGTCCGGCGTGGTGCCGCAGCAGCCGCCGACGATGTTGATGAGGCCGTCGCGCGCGAATTCGCCGACCAGGCGCGCCATGTACTCCGGGGTCTCGTCGTACTGGCCGAATTCGTTGGGCAGGCCGGCGTTCGGATAGGCGCACACCAGCGTGTCGGCGACGCGGCCGATGTCGGCGATGTGGGCGCGCAGATCTTCCGCGCCGAGCGCGCAGTTGAAGCCGATGGTGACGGGCTTTGCGTGTCGCACCGAATTCCAGAATGCCTCCGGCATCTGGCCCGACAGCAGGCGGCCGGATTTGTCGGTGATGGTGCCCGACACCATCACGGGCACGTCGATGCCGCGCTCTTCGGTGATTTCGGCGATCGCATACAGCGCCGCCTTGGCGTTCAGCGTGTCGAAGATGGTCTCGACCAGCAGCAGATCGACACCGCCGTCGAGCATGCCGTTGATCTGCTCGCCATAGGATTTGCGCAAATCGTCGAACGTGACGGCCCGGTAGCCGGGGTTGGAAACGTCGGGCGAGATCGAGGCGGTGCGGTTGGTCGGGCCGATGGCACCCGCAACGAAGCGGGGCTTGCCGTCCTCGGCCTCGACGCGCCTTGCGGCGTTGCCGGCGAGGCGGGCGCCTTCGCGCGCCATCTCGTAGACGATGTCGGTGAGATCGTAATCCGCCTGCGCGATCGAGGTCGTCGAGAAGGTGTTGGTCGCGACGATGTCGGCGCCGGCACGCAAATAGGCGGCGTGGATGTCCTCGATCGCCTGCGGCTGGGTCAAGATCAACAGATCGTTGTTGCCGCGCAGGTCGCGATGAAAATTCTTGAAGCGCTCGCCGCGGAAGGCGGCCTCGTCGAACTGGAGGTTCTGGATCATCGTGCCCATGGCGCCGTCGAGCACGAGGATGCGCTCGCGCGCGGCATTGAGCAGGGCAGTTCGCTTGGGAGAAACGGGAGTGGTCATTTTATCTTAAGCCGCCTTCTGCGCGCTCTTGGCGCGGATGCCGAGCAAATGGCTGATCGCGAACACGAGATCGGCGCGGTTCATGGTGTAGAAATGAAAGGTGTCGACGCCGCGCTTCGCCAGCTTCTGCACCTGGCCGGCGGCAACCGTCGCGGCCACCAGCTTGCGGGTCTCGGCGTCGTCGTCGAGGCCGTCGAATTTCTCCGCCAGCCAATCCGGCACGGAGGTGCCGGCGCGGGTGACGAAATTGCGGGCCTGCTTGAAATTGTGCATGGGCATGATGCCGGGCACGATCGGGATGTCGATGCCTCGGGCACGGACGCGGTCGAGATAGCGGAAGTAGAGGTCGTTATCGAAGAACACCTGCGTGATCGCGCGCGTCGCACCCGCATCGACCTTGGCCTTCAGGGTGTCGATGTCGGCGTCGAAGTCGCGCGCTTCAGGGTGCTTCTCGGGATAGGCGGACACGGAGACTTCGATGTCGCCGTGCCGCTTCTTGATGCCCGCAACGAGGTCGGCGGAACTCTGGTAGCCGTCGGGATGGCTGGAATAGGGCGCGCCGATGCCGCCGGCGGGATCGCCGCGCAGGCCGACGATGTGGCGGACGCCGACCTCGTGATAGCGGTCGACGATCTCGTCGATCTCCCCGCGCGAGGCGCCGACGCAGGTCAAATGTGCGGCCGGCAGCAGCGCGGTTTCCCTGAGGATGCGGGTGATGGTCGAATGGGTGCGCTCGCGGGTCGAGCCGCCGGCCCCGTAGGTCACGGAGACGAATTTCGGGTCGAGCGGGGCGAGCCGGTTGATGGTCTCCCAGAGATTGCGCTCCATCTCTTCCGTCTTGGGCGGAAAGAACTCGAAGGAGATTGCAGGCCGCTTCGAGGAGAGGTGCCCGTTTTGGAGGTGCCCGTCTTGCCCTTCGGCTCGGGCAGGTGTCGTCAGATCAGTCATGGCACCACTCACTCCAAGGGCTCGTCCGGTTTTTGGCGGCCGGCAGTCAGGTCTCGATTGGATGTGGGCAAGATAAGCCAAAGCGGTCGCACTCGACAGCCCATCGGGGATGGGAAGTGGCCCACTTTCACCGGTACCGGTGGAAATATTGAACGGAAGAGGGTGTGAGTGGGAAGTGCGTAGGTGTAATAAAATGTTATATAAATCAACAAATTGCAACAGTTTTGGCGACGGGCAGGAGCAAATATGGGGTGTGGGCAGTGTGAAGATGGTGTTGCCGCGACAAATCTTGTCCCATCGCCTCAACTGGCGCTGCCGTGCGGGTTCGCGGCCCGCACACGCCAGACCTGCGCAGTCTGCCCATTGCCGCCGCGCCGGCCTTCACTACCTTAGCGCGCCATGATCCCGCTCTCAGTCCTCGACCTCTCCGTCGTCACCACAAGTACAAAACCCGCCGCGGCGCTGCGCAACAGCATCGATCTGGCGCGCCATGTCGATGGGCTTGGCTATGTCCGCTACTGGCTCGCCGAGCATCACAACCTCGCCTCGGTGGCGAGCCCGGCGCCCGACGTGATGATCGGGCAGATCGCAGCGGTGACGAAGCACATCCGCGTCGGCTCTGGCGGGGTGATGCTGCCCAACCACGCCCCGCTCGTGGTGGCCGAGCGCTTCAAGATGCTGGAGGCGCTGTTTCCCGGCCGCATCGATCTCGGTCTCGGCCGCGCCCCCGGTACCGATGGCGCCACGGCCTACGCCCTGCGCAGCCGTCTCGACCGCCGCGAGGGCGACGACTTCCTGGAGCGGCTGCACGAACTGATTCTGTGGGAGACCCGCGAATTTCCCGCAGGGCACCCCTACAACAACGTGGTCGCGATGCCCGACGACACCAAGCTGCCGCCGATCTGGCTGCTCGGCTCCAGCGATTATTCCTCGGAGCTCGCCGCGCAGGTCGGCATGGGCTTCGCCTTCGCCCATCATTTCGCATCCCATGACGCGATCGATGCGATGGTGCATTACCGCAACCGTTTCCAGCCCTCGGCCTGGAGCGCGAGCCCGCGCGCGATCCTCGCGGTCGCCGTCATCGCGGCCGACACGGATGAGGAGGCCGAAAAGCTCGCCACCTCGTTCGATCTCAACCGCCTGCGCCGCGACCGCGGGCAATATCTGCCGCTGCCGAGTGTCGAGGAGGCGCTGGCCTATCCCTATACGGACGCCGAGCGCATTTCGATCTCGCGCAACCGTTCACGCCTCTTCGTCGGCAATCCGGCGACGGTGCAGAAGAAGCTGCAGCCGTTGATCGATGCGAGCAAACCGGACGAGTTGATGGTGATTACGGCCGTGTACGACCACGACGCACGGAAGAAGTCGTATTCGCTGCTGGCGGAGGCGTTCGGGCTGAGAGCGGCCGCGTAAAGCTCTCGTGTCCCGGACGCGGCGCAGCGCGAAGCGGTGCGCTGCAGAGCCGGGGCCCATCGCGCTCCGGGTATCGTGGCCCCAGGGTCCCGGCTCGCGCTCCGCGCGTCCGGGACACTCAATCAATCCTGTTGCGTTTCGCTGAACGTCGCGCGGAAGGGGTGCCCCGGATACACGCCGACGATGCGGAATTCGCGCGAGAAGAATTTCAGCTCCTCGATCGCGAACGCCAGGCCCTTGTCTTCAGGGTGGCCGTCGACGTCGGCATAAAACTGCGTGGCGAAGAAATTGCCGTCGACCATGTAGCTTTCGAGCTTGGTCATGTTGACGCCGTTGGTGGCGAAGCCACCGAGCGCCTTGTAGAGCGCGGCGGGCAAGTTGCGCACGCGAAATACAAAAGTCGTGACCAGCGGCCCCGAGCCCTGCGCCGCCCATTTCGGCTCGCGCGCCAGCACCACGAAGCGCGTGGTGTTGTGCGCCTCGTCCTCGATGTCCTCGGCCAGGATGTCGAGGCCGTAGATCTTTGCCGCAAGCCGCGAGGCGATCGCGGCGACGGCCTTGTCGTTGCGCTCGGAGATATCGCGGGCGCTGCCGGCGGTGTCGGCGTGCACGATCGGCTTGATTCCGAGTTTGCGGATGATGCGCCGGCACTGGCCGAGCGCATGCACGTGGCTCTCGACGCTCTTGATGTCCTCAAGCTTCGTCCCCTTCACCGCCATCAGCTGATGGCGGACCGGCAGAAACCATTCGCCGATGATGAAGAGGCCGGAGGCCGGCAGCAGATGATGGATGTCGGCGACGCGGCCTGCGACCGAATTCTCGATCGGGATCATGCCGAGGTCGGCCTCGCCCGACGAGATCGCCGACAGCGCGTCCTCGAAGGTGGCGCAGGGCATCGGCTCGGCGTCGGGATAGGCCTCGACGATGGCGATGTGGGAGTTGGCCCCAGGCTCGCCCTGGAATGCGATTTTCAGCTTGCTCATGATCGGCCTTGTAACAGCGGCTCAGGATTTGGAAAGGATGCTGCGGGCGGTCTCCAGGTCCGCCGGCGTGTCGACCCCGCGGGGCACGGTGTCGACGATGGTGAAGTCGATCCGCATCCCGGCTTCCAGCGCCCGGAGCTGCTCGAGCTTCTCCTGCAATTCCAGCGGGGATGGCGGCAGCGAGACGTAGCGCTCCAACGCGGCGCGGCGATAGGCGTAGAGGCCGATATGGTGGTAGCGCGGTCCGTCGCCGGTCGGCGCGGTCGCGCGAGTGAAATAAAGTGCGCGCATGCGTTTCCCGCCCAGCGAGGTTCCGATCGCCTTTACGACGCTCGGCGCGAGGTCCTCCTCCTCGGTATGGATCTGCGAGGCCAGCGTCGCGATGTCCACGGCCGGATCTTGCAGCGGCGGCAGCACCTCGCGGATGTTGTCGATCGTGATGGTCGGGAAATCGCCCTGGAGATTGACCACGATCTCGGCCTTGCCTGAGGGATCGAGCTTCTGCATCGCCTCGTGGATGCGGTCCGAGCCAGAGGGGTGCTCCGGGCGGGTCATCACGGCTTCGCCGCCATGGGCGGTGACCACGGAGGCGATCTCGTCCGTATCGGTTGCGACCGCGACCCGGCCGATGCCGGCGGCCTCTGCCCGCCGCATCACATGCACGATCATCGGCAGGCCCGCGATGTCTGCGAGCGGCTTGCCGGGCAGGCGGGTGGCGGCCATGCGGGCCGGGATCAGCACCAGGATGCGGGGATCGATCATCGGGTCAAGGGCCTGGAAACGAGAGGTTTTCCGCGTCGAGAAATGGGGTGGGGACGGGCTGAAAGCCGGGTCGCTTATACGGGTTGCCAGACCCCGGGCAAACCGATATCTCAATGGCAAAACTCGGGGAAACAACAAGGAACGTTTGATTCTCCCGAGGCTCGTCCTGGCGGCCGCTCGGCCGCTATTTCCTTACTGTGGTGTGGGGCCTGGCCGGAAATGGACTCTTTCGAACTGAACAAGATCCTCGGTGCCGTGCTTGGCACCTGTCTCATTCTGCTTGTGACGAGCTTTGCCGCCCAGGCGCTGTTCACACCGAAGCCGCTGGCGAAGCCTGGTTTCGAGATCGCCGTGAAGGAAGATGCTGGCCACGGCAAGGAAGGTGGCGCCGCTGCTGCGCCCTCCGAGCCGATCGAAAAGCTGCTCCAGACCGCTTCCGTCGAAAAGGGCGCTTCGGCTGCCAAGAAGTGCGGCGCCTGCCACACCTTCGAGAAGGGCGGCCCGAATCGCGTCGGTCCGAACCTCTATGGCGTCGTCGGCGAAGCCAGGGGCGAGGGCCGCAACGGCTTCAACTTCTCGGCCGCCATGAAGGCCAAGGGCGGCACCTGGTCGTTCGACGACCTCAACAAGTTCATTGCAAACCCGAAGGGCTTCATCCCGGGCACCGCGATGGGCTTTGCCGGCATCCCGAAGGACTCCGAGCGCGCCGACGTCATCGCCTATCTGAATTCGCTGTCAGAGCATCCTCAGCCGATCCCGACGGCGTCGAAGTAAGGCCGTCAAAAGCCAATCTTGAATGTGCGGCCAGGCTGAAAAGCCTGGCCGTTTGCTTATCCGGGCCTCGCGGTGAGTTTATCGGGGCGTTTGGCCGCATCCGACAGGCCGCCGGGGCTTCCAACATGAGGAAAAAGCAACATATTCCGTCGAAACCTCGCCTATATTGAGCACTTAAAGGGGTAACCTCCTTCAAGATCAGGAATGTTGATTTGGCCATTACCCGACGCGATCTCCTGCTCACCGGCACTGCTGCCGTAGCGCTCCCCGCCCTCGGTTCCGTAGGGGGCCTTCCCGTCATCGGCACGGCCGCGGCGCAATCCGCCAGTGAGGCGCCCTGGCGCCACGCGCTGTCGCTGTTCGGACAGGTCAAATATCCCGCCGACTTCAAGCGCTTCGATTACGTCAATCCGGAAGCGCCCAAAGGCGGTGTCGCGCGCCAGATCGCCGTCGGCACTTTCGATAATTTCAATATCGTAGTGGCGGGAGTGAAGGGGCAGGTCGCCGGTGCCGTCGCGTTCATCTACGAATCCCTCACGACGCCGTCGCTCGACGAAGTCTCGACCGAATACGGCGCGCTGGCCGAGGCCGTCAGCCACCCGGCCGACTTTTCCTTCGTCACCTATCGTTTGCGGCCGCAGGCCAAATGGCATGACGGCAAGCCGGTCACTGCGGACGACGTGATCTTCTCGCTGGATGCCTTCAAGAAGCATCACCCGATGTACTCGGCCTATTACAGCCATGTGGTGAAGGCCGAGAAGGTCGGTGAGCGCGAGGTGAAGTTCGTGTTCGACGCACCGGGCAACCGCGAGCTGCCGCAGATCGTCGGGCAGCTCACGGTTTTGCCGAAGCATTGGTGGGAGGGGACCGACGCGCAGGGCCGCAAGCGCGATGTCTCCGCGACCACGCTCGAAATACCGCTCGGTTCCGGCCCCTACATGGTCAAGGAATTCGTGGCGGGACGGTCGATCGCGCTGGAGCGCGTCAAGGATTATTGGGGGCGCGATTTCGCCACCAATGTGGGCCGCAACAATTTCGACGAGATGCGCTACGAGTATTTCCGCGATGCCACCGTGGCGATCGAGGCTTTCAAGGCCGATCAGGTGGACTGGCGCACCGAGAACAGTGCGAAGAACTGGGCGACAGCCTACGACTTCCCGGCCGTGACCGAAAAGCGGGTGATCCTCGAGGAGTTCGCCAATCGCAGCTCGGGTGTGATGCAGGCTTTCGTGCCGAACCTGCGCCGCGCCAAATTCAAAGATCCGCGCGTGCGTCGTGCGCTCAACTATGCGTTCGACTTCGAGGAGATGAACAAGCAGATCTTCTACGGTCAATACAAGCGCGTCAGCAGCTATTTCGATGGCATCGACGAGCTCATGGCGACCGGGTTGCCGCAAGGGAAAGAGCTCGAGATCCTCGAGACCGTCCGCGCCGAGGTCCCGCCGGAAGTGTTCACGACGGCCTACACCAATCCGGTCGGCGGCAGTCCGGAAGCCGTGCGCGACAATCTTCGCGAGGCGCTGCGCCTGTTCAAGGAGGCCGGTTACGAGGTGCGCGACCGCAAGCTGGTCGACGTCAAGACCGGTGCGCAGTTCACCCTGGAGCTGCTGAACCAGGATCCGAGCTTCGAGCGGGTCACGCTGTTCTACAAGCCGTCTCTGGAACGGCTCGGCATCGCGGTCAGCGTGCGCACGGTCGACCCGACTCAATACGAGAACAGGACGCGGGACTGGGATTTCGACGTCGTCACCAACTCATGGGGCGAGTCGCAGTCGCCGGGCAACGAGCAGCGCGAGTTCTGGTCGTCCAAGACGGCCGACATCGCTGGTTCGCGCAATATTGCCGGCATCAAGAATCCGGCGGTCGACAAGCTGATCGAGCGGCTGATCTACGCCACGGGCCGCGACGATCTCGTCGCGGCAACCAAAGCGCTCGACCGCGTGCTGCTGTGGAATAACTACGTCGTTCCGCAATGGACCTATTCGAAGATCCGCACCGCGCGCTGGGATCGCTTCGGCCGGCCGGCGGAATTGCCCAAATACGGTCAGTCCGGCTTCCCGTTCATCTGGTGGTACGACGCAGACAAGGCGGCACGGATCGCAAAGAAGTCGTGAAGGACATCCCCCGCATGACGCAGATGTCACGCCGCCATGTGCTGGTCTTGGGTGTCGGCGGCACTCTCAGTGCGTCCCTCGGCGCGCTGATGTTGCCCGGCGCACGCGCATCGGAGGCGGGGATCGAGGCGCACGGCATCTCGGCGTTCGGCGATCTCAAATATTCCGCCGACTTCCACCATTTCGACTATGTCAATCTCGATGCGCCGAAGGGCGGCACGTTCTCGCTCATTCCATCAACGAAAGGCTACAACCAGTCGTTCCAGACCTTCAATTCGCTCAATGCCTTCATTCTGAAGGGCGAGGGCGCGCAGGGCATGGATCTGACCTTCGTCACGCTGATGGCGCATGCCGGCGACGAGCCCGACGCGATGTATGGCTTCGCCGCGAAATCAGTGCAGCTCTCGGCTGACAAGCTCGCCTATCGGTTCACGATGCGGCCCGAGGCACGGTTTCACGATGGCTCGAAACTGACCGCGCATGACGTCGCGTTCTCGATCAATGTGCTGAAGGAGAAGGGGCATCCGCTGATCCAGATCCAGATGCGCGACGTCAAGGGCGCCGAAGCACTGGACGACGCCACCGTGGTCGTGACCTTCGCCGAGAAGCGGGCACGTGACGTGCCGCTCTATGTCGCGGGTTTGCCGATCTTCTCGAAGGCCTACTACGCCAACCGGTCGTTCGAAGAAACCACGACCGAGACGCCGCTGGGCTCCGGTCCCTACAAGGTGGGCAAGTTCGAGATCAATCGATTCATCGAGTTCGAACGTGTCAAGGACTGGTGGGGCGCGGACCTGCCGGTCTGCCGCGGCAGCAACAATTTCGACGTGATCCGCTACGAATTCTATCGCGACCGCGACGTCGCCTTTGAAGGCTTTACCGGCAAGAATTATTTGTATCGCGAGGAGTTCACCTCGCGCATCTGGGCCACGCGTTACGACTTCCCGGCGATCAGGGACGGCCGCGTCAAGCGCGAGCAGGTGCCGGATCAGACTCCGTCGGGCGGCCAGGGCTGGTTCATCAACACGCGGCGGGACAAGTTTAAGAACCCGAAGGTGCGCGAAGCGCTGAACTGCGCGTTCGACTTCGAATGGACCAACAAGACCATCATGTACGGCGCCTATGCGCGCACGCGCTCGCCGTTCCAGAATTCGGACCTCGTCGCGGAGGGCCTGCCGTCGCCCGAGGAGTTGAAGCTGCTCGAGCCCTTCCGCGGCCAGGTGCCCGACGACGTGTTCGGTGAGCCGTTCGTGCCGCCGGTGTCGGACGGCTCCGGCCAGGATCGTGCGCTCTTGCGCAGGGCCCAGCAATTGCTCCAGGAGGCACAGTTTCCGGTCAAGGATGGCAAACGGCTGCTGCCGAATGGCGAAGTCTTCGCCGTCGAATTCCTGACAGACGAGGCCTCGTTCCAGCCGCACCATGCCTCGTTCCTCAAGAATCTCGGCGTGCTTGGTATCGAGGCCAATCTGCGTCTCATCGACGCCGTGCAATATCGTGCGCGGCTCGAGTCCTTCGATTTCGACTTTGCAATACAGCGCCTCACGATGTCGGCGACGCCCGGCGATAGCTTGCGGACGTACTTCACCTCGCAAGCTGCGGCGACCAAGGGGTCTTACAACTATGCCGGCGCCGGCAGTCCTGCGCTCGACGCGCTGGTCGAGAAGGCCATGGCGGCGGAAACACGCAATGAGCTGACGATCGCGTGCCGCGCGATCGATCGTGTCTTCCGCGCCGGCCGCTACTGGGTGCCGCAATGGTACAATACCAGCCACCGGCTGGCTTATTGGGACCAGTTCAGCCATCCCGCGAACCTGCCGCGTTACGCGATCTCCGACTATGCAAGCGGCGTCGGTGAGCGGACCTTGTGGTGGTATGACCGCGCCAAGGCGGCCAAGCTCGAGCAGGCGAAATAATCATGAGCGCCTATATCGCCCGCCGCATCCTCCTGATGATCCCGACGCTGCTCGGGATCCTCTTCGTCTCCTTCGTCGTCGTGCAGTTCGCGCCGGGCGGCCCGGTCGAGCGCGTCATCGCGCAGCTCTCGGGCGCTGACACCGGCGGCAGCTCGCGCATCTCGGGCGGCGGTGATTTCGCTCAGCGCGCGCCCGGTCAGCTGGGCGCTGGTGGCGATGCCATCAATTCGAAATATCGCGGCGCGCAGGGCCTGGACCCCGACTTCATCAAGAAGCTGGAGAAGCAATTCGGCTTCGACAAGCCGGCCCCCGAACGCTTCGCGCTGATGGTGTGGAATTTCGCCCGCTTCGATTTCGGCAACAGCTATTTTCGCGATGTCAGCGTGCTCCAGCTGATCAAGGAAAAGCTCCCGGTCTCGATCTCGCTTGGCATCTGGCTGACGCTGCTGACCTACTTGATCTCGATTCCGCTCGGCATCCGCAAGGCGGTCAAGGACGGAACGCGCTTCGACACCTGGACGTCGAGCGTACTCGTGCTCGGCTACGCGATTCCCGGCTTCCTGTTCGCGATCCTCCTGATCATCCTGTTCGCCGGAGGCTCGTTCTTCAACTGGTTCCCATTGCGCGGACTGACGTCAGACGGCTGGTCGCAATTTCCCTGGTACTGGAAGATCATCGATTACTTCTGGCATTTGACGCTGCCGCTGATCGCCATGGGGCTCGGCGCGTTCACCACCATGACGTTCCTGACCAAGAACTCGTTTCTGGATGAGATTCGCAAGCAATACGTGATGACTGCGCGCGCGAAGGGCTGCAGCGAGAATCGGGTGCTCTATGGCCACGTCTTCCGCAACGCGATGCTCATCGTGATCGCGGGCTTTCCCAGCACCTTCATTCACGCTTTCTTCTCGGGCTCGCTTCTGATCGAGACCATCTTCTCACTGGATGGGCTCGGACTGCTCAGTTTCGAGAGCGTTCTCAACCGCGACTATCCCGTGGTGTTCGGCACGCTCTTCATCTTTTCGCTCGTCGGCCTCGTGATCAACCTCATCTCTGACCTCACCTATATGTGGATCGATCCGCGGATCGATTTCGAGGCGCGGGAGGTCTGATGACACTGGCCGCCCCGACCCCGATCGAAACCACCGCAAAGTCGCCGCTCGGCGATGCCGTGCCGATCACGCGCAAGCCGTTCGTGCCATCGCCGCTCAACCGGCGGCGCTGGCAGAATTTTAGGGCGAACCGGCGCGGTTACTGGTCGTTCTGGATCTTCATGATCCTGTTCGTGGTGTCGCTGTTTGCCGAGCTGATCGCCAATGACCGGCCGTTCCTGATCAAGTACGACGGCCATCTCTACTGGCCGGCCTTCGTCACCTATTCCGAGACGACCTTCGGTGGCGACTTCGAGACGGCGGCCGACTACCGCGATCCCTATTTGCAGAAGCTGATCAAGGACAAGGGCGGCAGCATCGTCTGGCCGCTGATCCGCTATTCCTACGACACCCACAATCTCGACCTGCCGACACCGGCGCCGTCGCCGCCGACCTGGATGCTGACGGAGGCGCAGTGCAAGCCTGTCGTCGAGAAGAAGGGCCTCAAGAGCTGCCGCGACCTCGAATACAACTGGCTCGGCACCGACGATCAGGGCCGCGACGTGGTTGCGCGCCTGATCTACGGTTTCCGCATCTCGGTGCTGTTCGGCCTGTGCCTAACCATTGTCTCCTCCGTCGTCGGCATCGCGGCCGGCGCGGTGCAGGGCTATTTCGGCGGCTGGGTCGATCTGTTGTTCCAGCGTTTCATCGAGATATGGACTGCGATCCCTTCGCTCTACCTCTTGCTGATCCTCTCGTCGGTGCTCGTGCCCGGCTTCTTCGTGCTGCTCGGCATCCTGCTCCTGTTTTCCTGGGTGTCGCTGGTCGGACTCGTGCGCGCGGAATTCCTGCGCGGGCGCAATTTCGAGTACATCCAGGCCGCGCGCGCGCTGGGCGTGTCGAACGCCGTGATCATGTTCAAGCATTTGCTGCCGAACGCGATGGTCGCGACGATGACGTTCCTTCCGTTCATCGTCTCCTCGTCGGTCATGACGCTCACGGCCCTCGATTTCCTCGGCTTCGGGCTGCCGCCCGGCTCGCCGTCGCTCGGCGAACTGCTGTCGCAGGGCAAATCCAACGTGCAGGCGCCCTGGCTGGGTTTCTCCGGCTTCTTCTCGGTCGCGATCATGCTGTCGCTCTTGATCTTCATCGGCGAAGCCGTGCGCGACGCCTTCGATCCGCGCAAGACGTTCAAGTGAGGGCGTGATGGACGCGATCAACCAGCCCCTGCTTGCCGTCCGCGACCTCTCGGTGGCCTTCCACCAGGGCGGCGCGACGACGCTCGCGGTCGACAAGGTCTCGTTCCAGATCAAGCGCGGCGAATGCGTCGCGCTAGTCGGCGAGTCCGGCTCCGGCAAGTCGGTCAGCGCGCTCTCGATCCTGAAGCTTCTGCCCTATCCGAATGCCTCGCATCCCTCGGGCAGCATCCGCTTCAAGGGGCGGGAGCTGATCGACCAGTCCGAGCAGCAGATGCGGGAGATTCGCGGCAGCGATATCTCCATCATCTTCCAGGAGCCGATGACCTCGCTCAATCCGCTGCACACGATCGAGGCGCAGATCGGCGAGATCATCCAGCTCCACAATCCGACCAGCAATGCCGAAGCGCGCAAGCGGACGCTGGAACTGCTGACGCAGGTCGGCATCCCCGAGCCCGAAACGCGGCTCAACAGCTATCCGCACCAGCTCTCCGGCGGCCAGCGTCAGCGCGTCATGATCGCGATGGCGCTCGCCAACGAACCGGACCTCCTGATCGCGGACGAGCCGACCACGGCGCTCGACGTCACCGTGCAGGCGCAGATCCTGGCGCTGCTCGCCGAGATCCGCTCCCGGCTCGGCATGAGCCTGCTCTTCATCACCCACGATCTCGGCATCGTGCGCCGCATCGCCGACCATGTCTGTGTCATGAAGGGCGGTGAGATCGTCGAGCAGGGGCCGGTCGAGCAGGTCTTCAGGACCCCGAACCATCCCTATACGCGCGACCTGCTCGCGGCGGAGCCGAAGCCCGATCCGGCGCCGCCGCAGCCGAATGCACCGGTGGTGATGTCCGCCGATGATTTGAAGGTCTGGTTTCCGATCAAGCGCGGCTTGATGCGCAAGACGGTTGGCCACATCAAGGCGGTCGATGGCGTCAGCATTGCCGTACGCAAGGGCGAGACGCTCGGCGTCGTCGGCGAGTCCGGCTCGGGCAAGACCACGCTCGGGCTGGCGCTGATGCGGCTGATCTCCTCCAATGGCCGCATCGTGTTCCTCGGCAAGGACATCCAGGGCCTGCGCTTCAAGGAGATGCGACCGTTCCGGCGCGACATGCAGATCGTGTTCCAGGATCCGTTCGGCTCGCTCAGTCCGCGCATGTCGGTCGCCGACATCATCGCCGAGGGCCTCACCGTGCACCAGCCAAAGCTGTCGCGCGAGGAGCGTGAGGAGCGCGTCGTCAAGGCGCTCGAGGACGTCGGGTTGAAGGCAGACACCCGCTATCGCTATCCGCATGAGTTCTCCGGCGGCCAGCGCCAGCGCATCAGCATCGCGCGGGCGGTGGTGCTGGAGCCGGATTTCGTGGTGCTGGACGAGCCGACCAGCGCACTCGACATGCTGATTCAAGCGCAGATGGTCGACCTCTTGCGGGAGCTCCAGCGCAGGCGCGATCTCACCTACATGTTCATCTCGCACGATCTGCGCGTCGTCGCCTCGCTCGCCAGCCATCTCATCGTGATGCGCGGGGGGAAGGTGGTCGAGGAGGGACAGGCCGCCGAACTGTTCAAGAGCCCGAAGACGGATTACACACGCGCGCTGTTCGCGGCGGCGTTCCGGCTGGAGACGGCGGGGAACGGGGCGGTGGCGACGTAGTCTTCAGTCGGATGGGTAGAGCGAAGCGAAACGGCGCGTGGTGAGAATGATGGGTTTCGCTGCGCTCTACCCATCCCACGAAGTCGCGCTACAGCCGCTTGATCGCGACGATTTCGCTGCCTGCCGCCTTGATCCGCGCGATCGCCGGCTCGGTCGCCTCGATCACGGTTGCCATGTGATGCGCGTTGGCGTGAACCATGGTGCCGCCATCGCGGACGATGGCGACATGGCCCTTCCAGAAAATGAGATCGCCGCGTTGCAGCTTGGTCCGCTCATGCGTCTCCAGCGCGCGGCCGAGCCCTGCCTGCTGCATGTCGCTGTCGCGCGGGCAGCCGATGCCTGCTGCTGTCAGCGAGACCTGCACGAGGCCGGAGCAGTCGATGCCGAGGCTGCTCTTGCCGCCCCAGAGATAGGGCGTGCCGACGAAGCGTTCGGCGACCGCGACGAAGTCCGGCTCGCGGTGATCGAGCGGGGCGATATGGGCCTTCGGCAGATATTGTCCGTCGCGCGTCACGGCGAAGCTGCCGTCCTCGTGCACCACCGCAACCTTCGAGCCCAGCGCGAGCGTGCCGGCCGGCGGCAGCTTGATCGAGGGACCGGGGAAGGCGAATGTCCGGAGCGCGCTCACCTTGTGGGTCGGGGCGGCCGATGGCTTCATCAGCGCTGCATCAGGCAGCCAGCCGACATAACCATCGCCGCCAAGCTGGCCCCAGGCCCAGCCTTCGCCGTTGCGATCGTAGACCGTGACGCGTTCGCCGCGCAGCGCCTCCGTCATCAGCATCGCGTTCGACGACGGCTGCTCGCGCACGGGTGTGATCGCCTCGAACACCTCGAATTCCTCGCCCGTGACGAAGCGGTCGGCTTCCACCTTGCCTTCGAGATATTTCGCGGCGAGGTCGCCGCGCGCCGGTGTCAGCCTTGGATCGTGTCCTGGATCATGCATAGCGCTCGCTCAGCAATGTGTAGATGGCGCGCGCGGCCTGGCATTCGCCGCCTTCGGGCCGCGCCGGCTTTGCCGACGGGGTCCAGCCGTAGATGTCGACATGAAGCCAGCTCTTCGCCTGCTCGACGAACCGTTGCAGGAACAGCGCGCAGGTGATCGAGCCGGCAAAGCCGCCTGAGGGTGCGTTGGTGATGGTGGCGGTCTTGGAGTCCAGCCACGCATCGTAAGGCGGCCACAGCGGCATGCGCCACAAGGGATCGTTCTCCTTCGCCGCGCAACGCGCGACGTCGGCGGCCAGCGTCTCATCATTGGTGTAAAAGGGCGGTAAATCCGGCCCCAGCGCGACGCGCGCCGCGCCGGTCAGCGTGCCCAGATCGATCAGAAGGTCCGGCTTCTCCTCGTCGGCCAGTGCCAGCGCGTCGGCGAGCACGAGCCGGCCCTCCGCGTCGGTGTTGCCGATCTCGACCGTGATGCCCTTGCGCGAGGTGAAGATGTCGAGCGGCCGGAAGGCATTGCTGGAGACGGCATTTTCTACCGCCGGAATCAGCACGCGCAGGCGGACCTTGAGCTTCGCATCCATCACCATGCGCGCGAGCGCCAGCACGTTGGCGGCGCCGCCCATGTCCTTCTTCATGATCAGCATGCCGCTCGACGGCTTGAGGTCGAGCCCGCCGGTGTCGAAGCAGACGCCCTTGCCGACCAGCGTCACCTTGGGATGATCAGGATCGCCCCAGCCGATGTCGATCAGCCGCGGCGCGCGGTCCGAGGCCATGCCGACGGCGTGGATCAGTGGAAAATTCGTCTTCAGGTCCTCGCCGATGGTGCAGGCAAAGCTGGCACCGAATTCCGTGGCGAGCGCTTGCGCGGCCGCAGCGAGCTCTTCCGGGCCCATGTCGTTGGACGGCGTGTTGATGAGGTCGCGCGCCAGCATCGCGGCGTCCGCCATGCGATTGATCTCGGCCGCGTCCACGCCATCGGGCGGTACCAGTCGGACGGCGGGGCGGTCAGCCTTGCGGTATCGGGCGAAGCGATAGCTGCCGAGTGCAAAGGCGAGCGACGCCAACCGCGCATCGTGGGGGGCATTGGCAAAGCGATAGATGCCCGGCGGCAGCAGGCCGGGCAGGGCGCCCGGCCGGAACAGGTCGCGTGATCTCGCGCCCTCGTCCTCGAGTCCGAACAGCACTTGCGCGATCGCGCCGTCCGGCGCGGGCAGCGCGAGATAGCCGCCCGGCTTGGCGGCAAAGGCGCTCGCGGTGGCGAACTGGCGTTGCACCGGCGGCAATTTCTCGGCGACCTGATCCCAGCTCGACTTGGTGACAAAGGTGATCGGGATGGCGGTGGGCGATGTCTCGAAGACAGAAGGCATTGGCGGGTCCGGATCGTCAGATCAAGCAGGTCATGCGAACGGACGAGACTTCGCAGAGTTTCGCCGCGGCTGCAATCGGCTTTGCTGTCACCGTTCAGCGACCCGCTACTCGCCGCAGGGGGCCCATGCTAGGTTCCGGCAACGGCCGCCGGATCGACTGGGAAAAGTGTGCAGGAGATGACCGGCGGCCGAAGACGAGGCCTGCCGGGAGGAAACTGCAATGGAATTTGTGTGGAGCGTGGTCACATTCATCGGCCAGGCCGTCGAGGCGATTTTTGGTTATGTCGAGCATCATCACTGGATCTTCGCATTCCTTGCCGGCGGCTACGTCTTCTATCTCCACGACCGCTCCGTCCACGCGCGGTTCGATGCGCTCGACAAGCGCATCGACGAAATCCGCAAGCGGCTGGCCATCGAATATTGATCGGGTGAGCGAAACAATCGCCGGGCGGATCTCGTATCACAGGCTGAGAACTGCCGTTCACGAGAGCGCGGCCGCGGGGCTTTACTAGCGCCGCGGTTGTGGCATTATTGACGGATATTTTAGATTGTGCCGTGCGGTTCTGCTGGCATCTTGCGCAGCAACGCGGCGGGCCGGCTTGATATCCGGCCAAACCTGTTCGTCGAAAGCATTCTTCTCATCGTTTGGGCGGCGCAGCATTCGCAAATGAGCGGCGCAAAATGGATAGAGCGTTCGTTATTGCGCAGATTTCCGACCTGCATCTGGACGGGTCAGGCCGGCTGCTGGCGACGACCGAGGCGCTCAGTGCCGCAATCCGTGAGGCGATGGCGGACTTCGCGGACGTTCCCGATCGCATTCTGCTGATCACCGGTGATCTCGTGGACGACCCGACGCCGCGTGCGCTGGACGAAGCGCTCGCCGTCATCGCGTCCTTCCGGCAGACCGGGCTGTTCACCGACATCCAGGCGGTCGCGGGCAATCACGACGTCAAGCGCCCGAAACAGCGCGCGGGCCGCCACGACGTCTATGATTATTTGCATCTGCCGCGGAGCTCGAAGAGCGTCTATTACCGCCAGGCTGGGCTTGATCTGGTGCTGCTCGACTCCAACCGCGCGAGCCTCTCGACGCTCGCGAGCGGCAATATCGACGAGAGCGCCTACAGCGCGCTTGTCGCGGATTCCGCCCGGCTGAGCGTCGAGCTCGCGGGCAGCATGGGATCCGTGGGACGCGCCGACTATGCCGAGTCGGCGGAAAACCTGGTGCGCGTACTGGCGTTGCATCATCATCCGCTGCCGCAGGCGACCGGCGAAGGAAAGCGGTTTCTCGGCGTGCCCGACGAACCGCTGATGTATCTCGCGGCGCCCGCAACTTTCCTCGAAGCGGCGACGTCGCTCAACGTCAATCTGGTCCTGCACGGACACCGGCATGTCGAGGGGCTCACCCGCTATTCGATCCCGGATCCGCGTGCCACGCGGAGCGCGAGCGGTGAAGCCTTCTGGCGTACGATCTACGTGCTCTCCTGTCCGTCCTCGACCGGGCAGGCCGGTGACGATGCCGGCTTCAACATCATTCATTTTGGCGCATCGTCCCAGGCCGGCCGCACGGAGCACCAGTTCGCGATCACGCGCTATTCGCGGCCGCGCAACGACGGCACCTTCGGGCTGCTCGACTCGAACCTGCCGGACGGCGTCATCAGGTTGCCGGCAGGACGGGATTTTTCCCGCGATCCCGCCGTCCAGTCGGCCATCGAGATCGCCTCATGTGCGATGCTGAAGCGTGATCAAGTTGTCGCACAGGCCCGCCGGCTCCTGATGCGCCGCGCTTTCTATGCCGACGGCGAGGTGGATTGGCCGAGCGCGCTCCACGCCTATCTCGTCACCTCATGGGTCTGGGCCGATATCGGGGGCAAGTTCGCGAGATCGGAGCGTAGAGATGACGCCGAGGCGCTGGCCGCGGTGAAGTTGTTGCTGCGCCGCTTGATCGAGCACTGCGCCGACGTGCTCGGCATTGACGATGTTCAGCTCGACGAGCTGCTTGCGAAGCGGCTGGTCAACCGCGACGACTTCCGGCGCGAATGGCCCGGGATGCCGAGCGCAGGCGTCGATGTTTCTCAGGCGCGGCGGCGGCTGCAATTGCTGCTGCACGACCTGAACGAGCCGGTGAGGGTGCTCGGTCTCGATCTGGCACTCGGTGGCGAGCCGCCGCCGCAGACACCGCCGTGAGGGGCAGCCAGGCTGACGTTAACCCGCCGTTAGGGTTAACAGTCTATTGCTGGCGCGTTCGGCTCGATCAATCGGCTCGTGAGTCAAAAGCGTCATGCGTCAACGGTTCAGTCTTGCCCGGCTTCTCGCGTCCACTTCGCTGGTGGCGGCAGTGGCCATGGGCCTCGGCGGCTGCACGGCCATGTCGAAACTCTCCGACGTCACAGGCTCTGTCGGGCCGCGGACGGAAGCCGCCCCCGCCGATCCCGCGCGCGCCGTCGACGTCTATGGCGAGCGCTACCGTGCCAATCCCAAGGACGCCGACGCGGCGCTCGGCTACGGCCAGGCCTTGCGCGCCAACGGCCAGCGCGCCCAGGCCGCCGCCGTGCTCGAGCAGGCGACCATCGCCAATCCCGGCAACAAGGCGCTGCTCGCGCAGTATGGCCGCGCGCTCGCCGACAACGGCAATTTTCAGCAGGCCTTCGACGTGCTGTCGAAGGCGCACTCGCCCGACAATCCGGACTGGCGCCTGCTCTCGGTGCAGGGCACCGCGCTCGATCAGATGGGCCGCCACGACGAGGCGCGTTCCTATTATGCGAGCGCGCTGAGGATCGCGCCGGGCGATCCCGGCGTGCTCTCCAATCTCGGCCTGTCCTACATGTTGTCGAAGGACCTGCCGAAGGCCGAAGAGGCGTTGCGGCAGGCCTACGCCTCGCCGCGCGCCAGTACCCGGGTGCGGCAGAATCTCGGCCTCGTCGTCGGTCTCCAGGGCCGCTTTGCCGAAGCCGAGACGATCGTGAAGGCCGACCTGCCGCCGGACCAAGCCGCGGCCAATGTCGCTTACCTCAAGGAAATGCTGAGCCGCAGCGACGCTCCGCGCGGTGCACCGAAGCGGACGCCGGTCGCCTCGCTCAGCCAGCCCGACTGATCAGAACCTGATCTTGCAATCCTGAAGCTGCCGGCGGACCGCGCGCGGTCCGCGTCTCGACGTCAGTGCAGCTCGCTGATCTTGATGCCGGTCGGTCCGAGAATGACGACGAACAGCACCGGCAGGAAGAACAGGATCATCGGCACCGTCAACTTCGGCGGCAGCGCGGCGGCCTTCTTCTCGGCCTCGTTCATGCGCATGTCGCGGTTTTCCTGCGCCATGACGCGCAAGGAATGCCCGAGCGGGGTGCCGTAGCGCTCCGCCTGCTGAAGCGCGAGACACACCGACTTGACGCCCTCGAGCCCGGTGCGCCGCGCCAGGTTCTCATAGGCGACCTTGCGATCCTGCAAATAGGACAGCTCGGCCGTGGTCAGGGTGAACTCCTCGGACAGCGCGATCGACTGGCCCACGATTTCGGTAGCGACCTTGCGGAACGCCATTTCGACCGACATGCCGGATTCGATGCAGATCAGGAGCAGGTCGAGCGCATCGGGGAAGGCGCGCTTGATCGATAGCTGGCGCTTGGAGATCGCATTCTTGAGGAACAGCATGGGCGCCTGAAGGCCGAGATAGGCCGCGCCGATGCAGATGCCGATCTTGATCGGCATCGACTGCTGCATATGCGCGATCAGGAACACGTAGATGATCGAGCCGACGAACAGCACGAGCGGAGCCACCATGCGGGCGAAGAGGAAGGTGATGTAGGGCGCCTGGCCGCGATAGCCCGCCATGATCAGCTTGTCGCGCGCGGCTTCCTGCGCGAGCCATTTGGTGAGGTTGAAGTCCTCGACGACCCGGGAGACGACCTGCTTCGGCGTTTGGCGCAGCGAGACCTTCTCGCTCTTGTTGAGGCGCTCGCGCTCGCGCTGGCGGATGCGCTCGCGCTCGCTCGCCACCGCCTTCATGCGCTTGGCGAGGCCTTCGCCGGCGAAAAGCGGCATCACCAGCGTATAGACGGTGGCGCTGGCGGCGATGGCCGCCAGCAGCATGGTCATGAAGCGGACGTCATGCAGTTTCGAAACGAGGAATTCGACCATACGGCACCATCAGAAATCGAAATTGATCATCTTCTTCATCACCATGATGCCGATCGACATCCAGACGACGCAGCCGACCAGCATGAGCTGGCCGGTCGGATGGGTCCAAAGCAGCGAGATGTAGTGCGGAGTCGTGAGATAGACGAGGAACATCACGATCGGCGGCAGCGAACCGATGATGCCGGCCGAGGCCTTGGCCTCCATCGACATCGCCTGGATCTTTTCCTTCATCTTCTTGCGGTCGCGCAGCACCTTGGAGAGGTTGCCGAGCGCTTCGGAGAGGTTGCCGCCGGATTTTTGCTGGATCGAGATGACGATGCCGAAGAAGTTGGCTTCCGGCAGCGGCATGCGCTCGTACAGACGCGAGCAGGCCTCGCCGAGCGGCATGCCGATCGCCTGGGTCTCGATGATGGCCAGGAACTCGCTGCGCAGCGGCTCGGGCGAGTCGGCGGCGACGACCTTGATCGACTCGAACAGCGGCAGGCCCGCCTTGATGCCGCGAACGATCACGTCGACCGCATCGGGCAGCGCTGCCAGGAATTTGTTTTCGCGTCGCTTCTTCAGGAAGCCCAGCGCCCAGCGCGGCAGGCCGAAGCCGCCGGCAAAGGCAAGGCCGGCGGCGCCAAGCAGGCCGCCGCCGACGAACATGGCGGCCGCGAACAGCACTCCCGCCACGACGGCGGACACGATCCAGAATTTCTGTGGCGTCCAGTCGAGCCCTGCCTGCGACAGGCGAACACCGAGCGGAACGCTCTTCTCCTGCTGGCGCCGCGCCTCGAGATCCTTGAGCGACGTCTCGACCTGCTCGCGGCGCGACCGCTGGCTCTTTTCGGTCTGCTTGGCCGCGGGCGCATCGGCGCGCGCGATCGAGGCACGGCGGTTTTCCGCCTTCCGTTCTCCGGACAGGAGCGGATAAAGGAACACCCAGGCGATGCCGCCGACGGCGGCGGTGGCTAGGAAGGCGAGGGCAAGGACCTGCATGTTCATGGCTGCGCCGATCTGCTCATGTCTTCGGCGCGACTTCCGCCGCATCGAGCGCGGCGGCAAGGCGCTTCTCGTCGCCGTAATAGCGCGCACGCTCCCAGAATTTCGGGCGGCCGATGCCGGTCGAGCGGTGCCGGCCGATGATCTTGCCGTTGGCGTCCTCGCCGACCATGTCGTAGAGGAAGATGTCCTGGGTGATGATGGTGTCGCCTTCCATGCCCATCACCTCGGTGATGTGCGTGATGCGGCGCGAGCCGTCGCGCAGGCGCGCGGCCTGGACGATGACGTCGATCGAAGCGCAGATCATCTCGCGGATGGTGCGCGAGGGCAGTGAGAAGCCGCCCATCGTGATCATGGATTCGCAGCGCGACAGTGCTTCGCGCGGATTGTTGGCGTGGAGCGTGCCCATCGAGCCGTCATGGCCGGTGTTCATGGCCTGGAGCAGGTCGAACGCCTCGGGTCCGCGGACTTCGCCGACGATGATGCGTTCGGGGCGCATACGCAGGCAGTTGCGCACCAATTCGCGCATGGTGACCTGGCCTTCGCCCTCGATGTTGGGCGGACGGGTTTCCAGTCGTACCACGTGCGGCTGCTGGAGCTGGAGCTCGGCCGCGTCTTCGCAGGTGATGATGCGCTCGTCGTGCTCGATGTAGTTGGTCAGGCAGTTGAGCAGCGTGGTCTTGCCGGAGCCGGTGCCGCCGGAGATCAGCACGTTGCAGCGGACGCGGCCGATGATCTGGAGGATTTCCGCGCCCTCCGGCGAGATCGCGCCGAACCTGACCAGCTGATCCAGCGTCAGCTTGTCCTTCCTGAATTTTCGAATGGTGAGCGTGGGCCCGTCGATCGAGAGCGGCGGCACGATGGCGTTGACGCGGGAGCCGTCGGCGAGGCGCGCGTCGCAGATCGGCGAGGATTCGTCGACGCGCCGGCCGACCTGGCTGACGATGCGCTGGCAGATGTTGAGGAGCTGCTGGTTGTCGCGGAAGCGGATGCCGGTGCGCTGGATCTTGCCGGCGACTTCGATGTAGACGGTGTCGGCGCCGTTGACCATGATGTCGGCGATGTCGTCGCGCGACAGCAGAGGCTCCAGCGGGCCGTAGCCGAGAACGTCGTTGCAGATATCGTCGAGCAGCTCTTCCTGCTCGGCGATCGACATCACGATATTCTTGATCGCGATGATCTCGTTGACGATGTCGCGGATTTCCTCGCGCGCGGACTCGGAGTCGAGCTTGGCGAGCTGGGCGAGGTCGATGGCCTCGATCAGCGCACCGAAGATCGTCGCCTTGACCTCGTAGTAATTGTCCGAGCGGCGGGATTCCATGGCCGGCGCCGGCCGTGCGGGGGCAAGCGGCGGCGAGGCGACGGCCGGCGGGGGCGGCGCGCGCGACACCGCAGGCGCCGGAGCCTGGGCAGGCTCTGGCGACACGGCGCCGGGCTTGGGAGCCCGAGTATCGGTGTCTGTTCCGCTACGCTTACCGAACACTTAACAACTCCATGCGGCGGCTTATTTTCCCCGCAACTTGTCAATCAGCGGTGAAAGCAAGGAAGACTTTTGCTTCTTCGTCTCGCTGCGGCCGGTCAGGCGCTGGGCGATCTGAAGGAACATCTCGATCGACTTGTGGTTGGCGGAGATCTCCGCGATCATCTGGCCGTTATTGGCGGCCGAGCCGAAGATCTGCGGCTCGAACGGGATCGAGACGACCGGCTGGCTCTCGATCGCCTTGGCGAACTCGGCGGCGGCAATTTCGGGCCGTTTCGGGACGCCGACCTGGTTCAGGCAGTAGAGCGGAGGCCGATCGTTGGGCCGCGAGGCCTTCAGCAGATCGAACAGGTTCTTGGTGTTGCGCAAATTGGCGAGATCAGGCGCCGCCACGATCAGGATGTCGTCCGCCCCGATCAGGGCGCGCTTGGTCCAGCCCGACCATTGATGCGGAACGTCGAGTACGATGCAGGGCATGGTGGAGCGCAGCGTGTCGAACACGGCGTCGAAGGCGTCGGTGCCGAAATCATAGACCCGGTCGAGCGTCGCCGGCGCCGCCAGCAGGCTGAGATGGTCGGTGCATTTCGATAGCAGGCGGTCGATGAAGGCGGTGTCGACGCGATCCGGCGAGAACACAGCATCCGCGATACCTTGCGGCGGGTCCTGGTTGTAGTCGAGCCCGGCGGTGCCGAAGGCGAGGTCGAGATCGGCGACGACCGAGTCCATTGCGAGGTCGCGCGCGATCGCCCAGGCGACGTTGTGGGAGATGGTGGACGCACCGACGCCGCCCTTGGCGCCGACCACGGCGATGATGCGGCCGACCGCCTTGGCTTCGGGCGCCGAGAACAGGTTGCAGATCGAGCGCACGACGTCGATCGCGCCGACCGGCGCGAGCACGTAGTCGCTGACGCCGCGGCGCACCAGCTCGCGGTAGAGCGTGACGTCGTTGATGCGGCCGATCACGACCACGCGGGTGCCGGCGTCGCAGACCGTGGCGAGATGGTCGAGGCCGGTCAGAAGATCGTTGCGGCCGTCGCTCTCAAGCACGATCACGTTCGGCGTCGGCGCCGAGCGGTAGGCTTCGATCGCCGCCGCCATGCCGCCCATCTGGATCTTCAGATGGGCCTTGCCGAGACGACGGTCCTCGCCGGCCGACTGCACCGCGGCAGCGGTCTCGACGGTCTCGCAGAAAGCCTGGACCGACACGCGCGGCGAGGGAGCAATATGCTCCTCGACCGGCGTCGGCGCCTCGGGCTGCTCTTGTTGAGTCTGGCGAGCGTAGCTGATCATTTGCCGGTGTCGCTGAGTTTGGCCTTCTCGGCCTCAGGATAGGTGGTCGCCGTCGTCGTTCCCTTGCGATACTTCTCGAAGGCCGTGGTGCGACGCGCCGTATAGGACGGCGTTTCAGGCCGCGGCTGCTCGAGGTCCGACGGATTGTCGATCATCGCCGCCATGTTGCGCTGATAGGCGCAGCCGTAATTGTAATAGTCCTTGTTCTCGAACCAGCTCTTGTTCTTCATCGAGGGGCCGATGTCGTCCGGCCACAGGCCACAGGGACCGGCGACCGCGGCGATCTTGGAATAGGTGAGCCGGATCGGCGGCAGGAAGCGCCTGTCTTCCGGCTGGTAGGGGCGAATGTTGACGCCGCGCGGCGGAACGCCCGCACCCGCCAGCATCGCCTGGATCTCGCGCATCGTGTCCGCGACCGGACGCGCGTTGGGCGTACCGGACGGCACGTCGATGCGGATGGCGCCGGTGCCTTCGTGCAGCCAGGCCGAGGCGACGCCCATCACGTCGGCGCGCTGGGCGGCGGTCAATCCGCCGCGGGCGTGGCCGACGAAGACAACGATCGAGCGGTTCTGCTCCTCGATCGCGATCGGATGGCGCTGCTTGTAATCGTCGGGGATGGAGGCCGTGACCGCTTCGTTGTGCTGGCAGCCGCCGAGGGCGAGCGCCATGCCGACGAGCGCGCCACCGAAACGGATGGCGCGTTTGCGAATCTGGGGTGGTGCTGTGATCATCGTGAAATCCCCGTTCCGCCTCAGTCAGTAATGAAGCCGTAGGTGCCGCGGTAGTTCTTGGCCGGTTCGGTCCGGCCGGGCACGCCGTAGATGCGGTTGATATTGCCGAGCAGCTCGGCCTGCGGGTCTGCAGGCGCGGCGAAGCCGTCATCCGGCCGCGACAGGTCCTTTGGCGACGCGGCGCGAACGACATAAGGTGTCACGATCACCACCAGCTCGGTCGCGTTGTTGACGAAGTCACGGCTGCGGAACAGCGTACCGAGGATCGGGAGCTGCATCAGTCCCGGCAACCCGCTGACCGCCTGCTTGGTCTGCTGCTGGATCAGGCCGGCCATGGCCATCGCGCCGCCGGAGGGAATTTCGAGCGAGGTTTCGGCGCGGCGGGTCTTGATCGAGGGCACCGTCAGCGAGTTCACCGAGTTCGAGGTCACAGCCTGCGACAGCGTGATCGAATTTTCGTTCGACAGTTCCGAGACCTCGGTCATCACGCGCAGGCTGATCTTGCCCTCGCTCAGCACGATGGGGGTGAAGTTGAGCGAGATACCGAACTTCTTGAAGCTGATCTGGGTGGTACAGACATGCGTGGTGGGATCGCACGCATAGCCCGCTGGTACCGGGAATTCGCCGCCGGCGATGAAGGTCGCGGACTCACCGGAGATCGCGGTCAGGTTCGGCTCGGCCAGCGTCCGGATGACGCCGGCGCTCTCCATCGCGCGCAGGGTCGCCTGCACCGACGGCGTCGCGCCGAACTTCGTGGTCAGGGCGTTGCCGTCCACCAGGTTCTTGCCGAGAGCCGTGAAGGGGTTGGAGTTGGTGAAGCTCACCACTGAGGTGCCGTAGTTCAGGTTCGCGGTGAGATCGATGCCAAGCTGCTTGATGATGGTGCGCGCGACTTCGGCGACGGTCACCTTCAGCATGACCTGGTCGCGGCCGCGGACCACGATCGAGTTCACCACCTTTTCGGCACCGCCGGCGAGGCGCGCGGCGAGATCATTGGCCTGCTGCGCTTCCAGCGGGTTCGCCGCCGAGCCGGTCAGGACGACACCGTCGCCGAGGCCGTCGATCTGGATGTCGGAATTGGGCAGGACCTGCTTGAGCGCTGCGCGCAGGCCGTTGAGGTCGCGCTTGACCGCGATGTCATAGGCCGCGATCTGCTGGCCGGCGGAATCGAAGAACACGATGTTGGTCTGGCCGACCGAGGCGCCGATGATGTAGGCGCGCTGCGACGAGCGGACCACCGCATTGGCGATCTTGGGATCGGCGACGAGCACGTCCTTGATGTCGCGCGGCAGATCGATCACGATCGACTTGCCGACGCCGAGCGAGAGGAAGCGTGCGTTCATCTGACCGTCGGCCGCGACCTGCGCCACGGGGCGGTAGTCGGCGGCGATCGCCGGGGTGAGCACCGGGTTGAGGGTCAGCGCGAAGGCGGCCGATAACGACAGGGCGCGGACCATTGAGGTTCGCATCGTCGCCAAATCTGCCCTGCATTTCATATCGACAGTCCTCATCGTGCCTTCGCCGTCGCGCTTGGGATGCCGTAGCGAATGATCGAAACGCCATCGCGCTTCGCGGAATCATCGAGCGTGATCTCGCTCATCTTGACGTCGGCGATGCTGCGCAGCGCCAGCGACAGCGTGCCGCTCTGCCGGGCCGCGGAGAGCGTCGCCGTCTGCGCGGGATTGAGCTCGAGCGTGACAGTCTTGCCCACCACGGCGTTCTGGCCGTCCTTTTCCTTCGGCGCCTGGTCGATGGCCAGCACGCGGACGTTGGCCAGGATGATCTCGGACGTGACGATGTCCTGGGCGCCGGCGCCCTGGTCGGCGTTCTTGAGGCGGCGCGTCAGAAGCACGTCGACGCGGTCGTTGGGCAGGATGAAGCCGCCCGCGCCGGTCTCCGGCGAGATCTCGGTCGAGATCGCGCGCATGCCGGTCGGCAGGATCGCCGCCATGAAGCCGGAGCCCTCGGCCCTGACCAGCTTCTGGTCGCGGATCGGCTCACCCTGGATGAAGGGCGCGCGGGCGATCGAGCCGATGACCTGGGTTGCGCCCTCGGGGCGCTCGTTGCGGCGGATGAAGGTGGAGCTGGCGGTCGCAGCCGGCCAGGTCTGCCATTGCACGTCTTCCGGCTTCACGGTCTGGCCGAGGCCGATGTCGTTCTTGGCGACCAGGACGTCGACGGTCGGAAGCTGTGCGACCGGAGCCGCCGGTGGCGGCGCAGAGTCCGAGCCGCTCGCCAGGTACGCGGCGACACCGCCGGCGCAGATGGCGACCGTCAGGACGACAATGCGTGCCCTATTCATACGCTTCACTTTCCACAAAACGCAGCGACGCAGCCGCCGCCGTAATCGGCAGTTGACCAGCTATTCGTCAAAGCATGGTTAATGAGGCGTATCTAAATCGGCTTAACGCCGGCTTACCCGGTGCGTTCAGCGCAGTGCGAGGTGAGCGAGGTCGATCGCCTTCACCCATTCGGTCTCCGGATAGACCATCAGCGCGCCGAGCGTGAGCGCGATGCCGTAAGGAATGCCGCTCTCCTTGTCGTGCAGCCGTGCCAGCCAGGCCTGGCCCGCCAGCCCGTAAGGCAATGGCCATTGCCGGAACTGGAGCAGGAGCAGCGTCAGGGCTCCGCCGAACAGCGAGGCGTAGAGCAGGAAATCCATCAATTGCGCGAAGCCGAACCAGAGCGCGACCGAAGCCGCAACCTTGGCGTCGCCGCCGCCCATCCAGCCCATCGCAAAGCAGCCGAAGGCCACGACGAGGAGCAGTGCGCCGGCGCCGACATGGCTCAGCATCTCGTAAGGTGCCATGCCACCGGCGAACGCGAGCACGAAGAAGCCCGCGATCAGCGCCAGCGACACGCGGTTCGAGATGGTCATCGTGAAGAGATCGCTCGCGGCGGCGAAGGCCATCAGGGCCGGGAAGAGCAGAAGGCGCGCAAGGTCGAGGATCATGGGCGGCGTCTTGAGCTTGGGTTCATCGCGGGATCGGGGTGTCGCCGCATGCTAGCCGGCAGTGCTAAACAAACCGACAACGGCGGCAGCGGCGCTGCGAGCAGGGACCTGCCGGAGACGCACTCACCAGATGCTGGCAATGCGCGCGGCGAGGACGGCCGTCGCGAGCAGCAGCGCAAGGCAAACCCAGTACGCCGGCGAAGAGGTCTCGGCCGCCTCCGCCTCGCTCGCCGCAACCGCGGCTTCGGTTCTGTACTCGCGTAACGCCACTGGAACTCGCCGCATTCAGAAAAACAAAGGCCCCGGAGGTCCGGGGCTTTTGCCGTCGTTGATCGGTTGCTTACTTCAGCGAGGAGCTGATCGAGCCGAACTTGGTGTTCAGCGAGCTGCCGAGGTTGTTGACGACGGTGATGATGGCCAGTGCGATGCCGGCGGCAATCAGGCCGTATTCGATGGCGGTGGCGCCGGATTCATCCTTCGCGAAACGCGCAATCAGGTTCTTCATGAACTAAACTCCGTCTGGGGTGTGATCGCCTCGTTCGGCGCTGTGCTTGACGCGATAAACATGAGATCCGAGCTCTTTCGGTAGAGTTAATTCGATCGGGCAAACCCGCTTCCAGCCCGATGCTTTTGCCCAGAGTGAATTTGGCCTTAAGGACGAAATCGAAATTCTTCCTGTTCCAAATGCGCCCCAAGCGCGCCGTGGACTTCACCCTCCCTTAAATTTCGGGGAGTAGGCCTAAGCGGGATCAGAAGTTTGGAAGAGAGGCGACGATGTCGAGCCTGCCCATGCAAGTTGCCTTGATGCTCGGCGAGACCATCCAGAAGATGGTCCCCGTCACCTTCGTGCTCGCGGCGGTCTTCACCGTGCTCGAGCATTTCTGGGCCTGCAATCCCGGCGCGCCGTGGTGGCGCAAGCGCGAGATCCTCACCGACATCTGCTACTGGTTCTTCGTTCCGGTGTTCGCCCGCACCATGCGGATCGGACTATTGATCGTCGGTGCCGGTGCCGTCTTCAACATCCACGATGCCGACGACCTGATCGCCTTCTACGACAACGGCCATGGCCCGCTGGCGCAGTTGCCGCTGTGGGTACAGGGCATACTGTTCCTGGTGCTGTCTGACTTCATGTTGTACTGGCTGCACCGGCTGTTCCACGACGGCGGATTCTGGAAGTACCACGCCATCCATCATTCGTCGGAGGAGATCGGGTGGATTTCCGCGGCCCGCTTTCATCCCGTCAATCTCATGCTCGGGACGATCGGCGTCGACGTCGTGCTGCTGATGGCCGGCATCTCCCCGAACGTCATGATCTGGCTCGGTCCGTTCACCACCTTCCATTCGGCCTTCGTGCACGCCAACCTGAACTGGACCTTCGGGCCGTTCAAATATGTGCTGGCGACGCCGGTGTTCCACCGCTGGCACCACACCGCGCTCGAAGAGGGCGGTGACACCAATTTTGCCGGGACGTTTCCGATCTGGGACGTGCTGTTCGGCACCTTCCGCATGCCGGAGGGGAAACTGCCGCAGGACTACGGCAAGGACGAAGCGACCATGCCGAAGGAGATCGGGGGCCAGCTCGCCTATCCGTTCCGCCAGTAAGGGATCTTCTGAGGCAGCAAAGCGCCAGTCCGTTCAAACAATAGTCGGCGAGTTTGCGGAACGTTCACGAATTAAGGGCAGGTTAGCCGGGTCGGGCACCGGCTCCGCTGTGTATCGAATCGCTTCTGCCGGTTTGTGACGTCCCGGGGGTAAGAATATGCGTAAAGAGTTGCTGCGCCGTCATGCGCGCGTTTGTCTTCTGGTTGCGGCTGCGGTGCTGGCATCGCCGGCCGCCAGCCTTGCCGAGGCGACCGCCGACACCATCGCCGTCAATGTCGACCAGGCCAAGCTGGTCCGGCTGCCCGGCAAGGTGGCGACCATCGTGGTCGGCAATCCCCTGATCGCCGACGTCACGCTCCAGCCCGGCGGCATGATCGTCGTGACCGGGAAGGGCTACGGTGCCACCAATTTCATCGCGCTCGACCGAGGCGGTGAGATCCTGGTCGACCGTCAGATCCAGGTCGAAGGTCCGAGCGACCGGCTCGTCACCGTCTATCGCGGGGTCGAGCGCGAATCCTACAGCTGCATGCCGCTGTGCCAGCGCCGCGTGACGCTCGGCGACAGCGACAACTATTTCAACAACACGATGAGCCAGGCCGGTTCGTTGAGCAACAACGCCAGCGGCAATGCTGGCGCGGCCGCCAAAACGAACTAGCAGGACGAACTCGCAAGACGAACTGGCAAGACGAACTGGCAAGACCGACGCGTCGTCCAGTTGCGTCTACGACAGCGCGGATGCGGCCGGTACGACCTGCTGAGTCCATCCGCTCTTTCGGACATGAAAAAAGGCCGTGCGTTGCGCACGGCCTTTTCCTGTTGCTTGCTCGCTAGAGCCGTCCGGGCCAAAGGCCCGTGGGCTCAACCGGCGGCGCGGAGGTTGTCCGCTGCCGACTTGCCGGAACGACGGTCGGCCACGATCTCGTAAGAGACCTTCTGACCTTCACGCAGCGTGCCGAGACCGGCGCGCTCGACGGCGCTGATGTGTACGAAGACGTCCTGGCCGCCATCGTCGGGCTGGATGAAGCCAAAGCCCTTGGTCGCGTTAAACCACTTCACGGTTCCCATGCTCACGGGGTAGTTCCTTCTCAGATGTGCAGTGTCGAAGCCTACTTTCGCAGGCGGGTTAGATCGAGTTTCTGGAAGGGTCGTCAGCGTGTCTGAACCGGCTGTACCGGTGGATGCCAATGTCGTCCGGCCGAAAATCGATGAGTGATTTTATTGGAATTAAGGCACCAAAACAATCCTGACGTGCACGATTTTTTGATCCGCCGCGATCGACACGGCGGATCAGCATACAGGTCGCGACCGATGTGCTGGAAGCGGATCAACGGCGGCGGAACTGGCCACCGCGCTGTCCGGGACGGGGAGGCCCGCCCACGCCACTCGGACGTTCGTCCTTGTGGCGGAAAATCAGCCGGCCCTTCTCGAGGTCGTAGGGCGACATTTCCACAGTCACGCGGTCACCCGCCAGCGTCTTGATGCGGTTCTTCTTCATCTTGCCGGCGGTGTAGGCGACGATCTCGTGCCCGGCGTCGAGCTGCACGCGGTAGCGCGCGTCGGGGAGGATTTCGGTGACCAGTCCTTCGAACTGGATCAGCTCTTCCTTAGCCATGAATTTCTCCAGGTCGTGGACGGCTAGTGCGAATAGGGTTTGCGGGTCGGTTGGCCCATCGGCCGACTCTCGCGGCGTAAAAAGGCCACGCCTTGTATCCCATCGGGCTTGCCGGCGCTATGCGCGGAACGCTGTTCCGGGCGCTCGGTTGGGGAAGAATGCGTCTTACCACCGGACCGTTGGCGGCGAGACCCCTTCGAGACCTTCTGGCTACCACCGGGACGTCCGTCAACATGCCTTCCGTCACCGTGCCGACCTTCGCCGGGCCTTCCGTCGCCATGCTTGCCGGCGCTATGGTGGCGTCCGTCGGCATGCCTTTCGTCGCTGCGTCGTCCGTCAGTGTGACGTCCCTCACCATGCCTTGCGCCTTGCGGGCGCTGGCCCGGGCGGCCCGGCCGGCCCTGTCGTTGCTGCGGCGGGGGCGGGCCCGCATCGCGGCGCCCGGCATCGGTGCGGTGATCCTCACGCGATAGCGTTACCTTGATCAGCCGCTCGATGTCGCGGAGATAGCTCAGTTCCTCGCCGCCGGCGACCAGCGAGATCGCGGTGCCTTCGGCACCGGCACGCGCGGTGCGCCCGATGCGGTGCACATAGGTCTCCGGCACGTTCGGCAGGTCGAAATTGATGACGTGGCTGATGCCGTCGACATCGATACCGCGGGCCGCGATGTCGGTGGCGACCAGGGTGCGGATTTCGCCGGAACGGAACTGGGCGAGCGTCCGCTCGCGATGGTTCTGTGACTTGTTGCCATGGATGGCGCTGGCGGCGATGCCAGCCTTCTCAAGTGTCTTCACGACCTTGTCGGCACCATGCTTGGTGCGGGTGAAGACCAGCGCGCGATTGACCGGCTCGTCCTTCAGGAGCTTGGTCAGGAAGGCGGGCTTGGCGGAGAAATCGACCTGGATGATGCGCTGGTTGATCCGCTCGGCGGTCGAGGACACCGGGGTCACCGCAACGCGGGCGGGGTCCCGCAGCATCGCGTCGGCGAGCTCGGCGATGTCCTTCGGCATGGTGGCCGAGAAGAACAGCGTCTGCCGCCTGATCGGCAGCTTGGCGACGATTTTGCGGATATCGTTGATGAAGCCCATGTCGAGCATGCGATCGGCCTCGTCGAGCACGAGGAATTCGACGCTTCCAAGCTTCAGTCCGTTGCTCTGCACGAGGTCGAGCAGCCGGCCGGGGGTCGCCACCAAAACCTCGAGGCCAGGCATCAGCGCGCGAACCTGGCGGCCCATCGGCACGCCGCCGATGGCGAGTGTCGAGGACAGCCGGATGTGGCGGCCGTAGGCGTTGAAGCTATCGAGGATCTGGCCGGACAGCTCGCGGGTGGGCGAGAGCACCAGCACCCGGCAGGTCTTCGGCTGCGGCTTGATGCGGTTCTCGAGCAGGCGGTGCAGGATCGGCAGCGCGAAGGACGCGGTCTTGCCGGTGCCGGTCTGGGCGATGCCGACGACGTCGCGGCCGGTCAGCGCCGTGGGAATCGTCTGGGCCTGGATGGGGGTGGGGGTGACGTAATTCTCTTCGGCGAGAGCACGCGCGATGGGTTCGGCAAGGCCGAAGTCCTGAAAGGAAGTCAAAAGATGGGTTCTTTCCATGTCGAAAGCGGGCGCCCAGCGCAATCAGCGGGGCACGGGCAATAAGGGTGTCGAATGGACACCTGCGTGTTTGGGGTGTCGGATGGCTTGATGGGATGGGGCAAGCCAGAGGCCCGGAAAGGGCTTAAGAACACGCGGCTCGCTACGACCCCTTGATTCGCAAGAGGTCTCGAACCTCCATATGGAACATTCAGGGGGCGGTTTCAAGGCAACGCGGCCTCAAACCGCGATTGCAGTGCAGAAATAGTTATGCCGGAAATTTAGACAGGGTTGCTGTTTTGCTTAAAAAATAACCTGTCTGCCGCATTGGCATACATTTTACTCGCCTAAGATTTGGGCAATTGGACTGCGGCGAAAGTTGGATTGCAGCGAAATTATATAATCTGACCAATAGGTTGGCATGTGCCCAGCCCATGGCATGGTTCTTGCGATTCCGTTAATCGCAGGCGGCCGTGGGGCCGTTTCGCAGCGTCTTTTTCACGTCTGCGTCAGGGAGATGATACATCCATGCTTAACAAATCCACTCACGATATAGCGGCGTCATTTAGCCGCCGTGGCGTTCTCGCCGCGACCGCCGGACTGATGATGGGTCTGGCTTCATTGACCGGCGCAAAGGCCGCGGACGACACCATCAAGGTCGGCGTCCTTCATTCTCTCTCCGGCACCATGGCCATCAGCGAAACCACGCTGAAGGACACCATCCTCTTCCTCATCGACGAGCAGAACAAGAAGGGCGGCGTCAACGGCAAGAAGCTCGAAGCCGTCGTGGTCGATCCTGCCTCGAACTGGCCGCTGTTCGCCGAAAAGGCGCGCGAGCTGATCACCAAGGACAAGGTCGCGGTCGTGTTCGGCTGCTGGACCTCGGTGTCGCGCAAGTCCGTGCTCCCGGTCTTCAAGGAGCTGAACAGCATCCTGTTCTACCCCGTGCAGTACGAGGGCGAGGAGAGCGAGCGCAACGTGTTCTACACGGGTGCTGCGCCGAACCAGCAGGCGATCCCCGCCGTCGACTATCTGATGAAGGACGAGAAGGTGAAGCGCTGGGTGCTCGCGGGCACCGACTACGTCTATCCGCGCACCACCAACAAGATCCTGGAAGCCTACCTGAAGTCGAAGGGTGTCGCCCAGGAAGACATCATGATCAACTACACGCCGTTCGGTCACTCCGACTGGCAGACGATCGTGGCCGACATCAAGAAGTTCGGCTCGGCCGGCAAGAAGACCGCGGTGGTTTCGACCATCAACGGCGACGCCAACGTTCCCTTCTACAAGGAGCTCGGCAACCAGGGCATCAAGGCCAAGGACATCCCGGTGGTCGCGTTCTCGGTGGGTGAGGAAGAGCTCGCCGGCATCGACACCAAGCCGCTGCTCGGTCATCTTGCCGCCTGGAACTACTTCCAGTCGATCAAGTCGCCCGAGAACGAGAAGTTCATCAAGGCCTGGCAGACCTACACCAAGAACCCGAAGCGCGTGACCAACGATCCGATGGAAGCGCACGTCATCGGTTTCGACATGTGGGTCAAGGCGGTCGAGAAGGTGAAGTCGACCGATCCGGACAAGGTGATCGACGCGCTGCCCGGCATCGAAGCCAAGAACCTGACCGGCGGCACCTCCAAGATGCTTCCGAACCATCACATCACCAAGCCGGTGTTCATTGGCGAAATCAAAGCCAACGGCCAGTTCGACGTGGTGTGGAAGACCCCGGGTCTTGTCGCAGGCGACGCCTGGTCGAAGGAGCTCGATGGCTCCAAGGACCTAGTCGGCGACTGGGTCGGCAAGAAGTGCGGCAACTTCAACACCAAGACCAACAAGTGCCTCGGCTCGGGCTCCTGATCCCGATCTGTCGGTTCATTGCACGACGGGAGGAGGCGGCTATTCCGCCGCCTTCTCCCCACTTCTGCCGGGGTGATTCAAAGTGCCAACCAATTTGTCCGCTCGTCTCTGTACCTTTGTCCTCTCGTTGTTTCTGATCGCGTTCGCACTGCCGGCCTTTGCCGGTCCGTTCGAGGATGCGGTCGCCAAATTCGCCAATGACGATTTCTCCGACACCGATGAGGCGATAGGCGTCGTCGCGAGCAGCGGCAACAAGCTGGCTTTCCCCATCATCAGCGCGCTCCAGGACGGTCGCCTCATGGCCGACCCTGATAGCAAGAAGGTTTACGTCACCAGTGCCGACGGCAAGTCGATCGATGCTGCGACCGGCGAGCCCGTCGCCAGCGTTCCCGATAGCGCCAGCGCGGTGCGCCTCAACAACCGCCTGCGCCGCAGCGTCGACGCTGCGATCGGCAGCCTGACGCTCCAGTCGCCGGATGTCGGAACGCGCCTCCAGGCGGCGCAATCCGTCTTCAAGTCGCACGAGGAGACCGCGCTCGAGCCGGTCGATGCCGCGCTCGCCAAGGAAACCAGCAAATCGGTCAAGGCCGCACTCGGCGATGCCCGCGCCGCGATCCTGCTGTTCAAGTCCGATGCCACCGAGGTCGAGAAGCTCGAGGCGGTCGCGACCCTCAAGGCGCGCGGCGACCAGGAGGCGATGGCGCTGCTGACAGGCATGGGCGATCAGCCGGCCTCGGTGACCAAGGCCGCTGCGAGCGCAATCAGCTCGATCCAGGGCTCGCTCGCGGTCTGGTCCACGGTGCAGAATGCCTGGTACGGCCTCTCGCTCGGCTCGGTGCTGCTGCTCGCCGCGATCGGGCTCGCCATCACCTTCGGCGTGATGGGCGTCATCAACATGGCCCATGGCGAGATGGTGATGATCGGCGCCTACACCACCTTCGTGGTGCAGGAGGTGATCCGCACCCGCTATCCCGCACTCTTCGATTATTCGCTCTTGATCGCCGTGCCGCTCGCCTTCCTCGTCGCCGGCGGCATCGGCGTGCTGATCGAGCGCAGCATCATCCGTTTCCTCTACGGCCGTCCGCTGGAGACGCTGCTGGCAACCTGGGGCCTGTCGCTGGTGCTGCAGCAGGCGGTGCGCACCATGTTCGGCCCGACCAACCGCGAGGTCGGCAATCCCTCCTGGATGAGCGGCGCGTTCGAACTCGGCCAGATCACCATCACCTATAACCGGCTCTGGATCCTCGTCTTCACGCTCGCAGTGTTCGCGATCCTGCTCGCGATGCTGCGCTACACCGCGCTCGGCCTCGAGATGCGCGCGGTGACGCAGAACCGCCGCATGGCGGCCTCGATGGGCATCGCCACCTCGCGCGTCGACGCGCTGACCTTCGGTCTCGGCTCCGGTATTGCCGGCATCGCGGGCGTGGCGCTGTCGCAGATCGACAATGTCAGCCCCAATCTCGGCCAGAGCTACATCATCGACAGCTTCATGGTCGTGGTGTTCGGCGGCGTCGGCAATCTCTGGGGCACGCTGGTCGGCGCCTTCACGCTTGGCATCGCCAACAAGTTCCTGGAGCCGGTCGCCGGCGCCGTGCTCGGCAAGATCGCGATCCTCGTTCTCATCATCCTGTTCATTCAAAAGCGGCCGCGCGGCCTGTTCGCGCTCAAGGGCCGTGCGGTGGAAGCATGACCCCCCACATGCTGACCAGGTCGCTGGACCGCGGCGCGACGATCTTTCTCGCCATCGTCGCGGCCTGCGGCATCCTCATCCCGCTCTCCAACCTGCTGCTGCCCGCGGGCTCGTTCCTGCAGGTGCCGACCTATCTGGTCGCGCTCTGGGGCAAATATGTCTGCTACGCGATCCTCGCGCTCTCGATTGACCTGATCTGGGGCTATTGCGGCATCCTCTCGCTCGGCCACGGCGCCTTCTTCGCGCTCGGCGGCTACGCGATGGGCATGTACCTGATGCGGCAGATCGGCACCCGCGGCGTCTACGGCAACCCGATCCTGCCCGACTTCATGGTCTTCCTGAACTATTCGAAGCTGCCCTGGTACTGGTACGGCTTCGACATGTTCTGGTTCGCGGCGCTGATGGTGCTGGTCGTCCCCGGCCTGCTCGCCTTCTGCTTCGGCTGGCTCGCCTTCCGCTCCCGCGTCACCGGCGTGTACCTGTCGATCATCACGCAGGCGATGACCTATGCACTGCTGCTCGCCTTCTTCCGCAATGATTTCGGCTTCGGCGGCAACAACGGCCTGACCGACTTCAAGGACATCCTCGGCTTCAACGTGCAGGCCGAGGGCACCCGTGCCGCGCTGTTTGCGCTGAGCTGCCTGGCGCTGATCCTGAGCTTCCTGATCTGCCGCTCCGTCGTGTCCTCCAAGCTCGGCAAGGTTCTGATCGCAATCCGCGACGCGGAATCGCGTAGCCGGTTCCTCGGTTACCGCGTCGAATCCTACAAGCTGTTCGTGTTCACGTTGTCGGCCTGCATGGCCGGCGTTGCCGGTGCGCTCTACGTGCCCCAGGTCGGCATCATCAACCCGAGCGAATTTGCACCCGGCAATTCGATCGAGGCGGTGATCTGGGTCGCGGTCGGCGGCCGCGGTACGCTGATCGGCGCTGCACTCGGCGCCGTCGTCGTCAACTACGCAAAAACGTTCTTCACCTCGGGCATGCTCGCGCCCTACTGGCTGTTCATGCTGGGCGCGCTGTTCATCCTGGTGACGCTGCTGCTGCCGAAGGGCATCGTCGGCACCTTCAATGCCTGGTGGGAGTCGTCAAAAGAAAAACGCACCGCAGCCAGCGCGAGCGCCGCGGCCGAAGATGGCGTCACCGAACCCAAGATGGCGGAGTAGGCGCAATGAACGTCATGGATACCCGCGCGACCTCCGCGATGCTCTATCTCGACGGCGTGCACGTCTCGTTCGACGGCTTCCACGCCATCAACAATCTGTCGCTGACGCTCGCGCCCGGCGAGATGCGCGCCATCATCGGCCCGAACGGCGCCGGCAAGACCACGATGATGGACATCATCACCGGCAAGACCAAGCCCGACGAGGGCACGGTGCTGTTCGACGGCGTCACCGATTTGACGCGTCTGGACGAGACCCGCATCGCCGAGCTCGGCATCGGCCGCAAATTCCAGAAGCCGACCGTGTTCGAGAGCCAGACCGTGCAGGACAACCTCCTGCTCGCGCTCAATGTCGACCACAGCGTCAAGGGCACGCTGTTCTGGCGCGGCAGCAGGGCGGAATCGGAGCGCATCGACAAGGTGCTGGAGACGATCCGCCTCACCGACGCCCGCAACCGGCTCGCCGGCAGCCTCAGCCACGGTCAGAAGCAGTGGCTCGAGATCGGCATGCTGCTGGCGCAGGATCCGAAGCTGCTGCTCGTCGACGAGCCCGTCGCGGGCATGACCGACGTCGAGACCCATCTCACCGCCGAGCTGCTGAAAGAGATCAACAAGACCCACACCGTGATGGTCGTCGAGCACGACATGACGTTCGTGCGCGAGCTCGGCGTCAAGGTCACCTGCCTGCATGAAGGCACCGTGCTTGCGGAAGGAACCATCGACCAGGTCTCGTCCAACGAGCGGGTCATCGAAGTCTATCTGGGGCGCTGAGCGATGCTTGAGGTCAAGGACATCAACCTGTTCTACGGCGCGGCGCAGGCGCTGCGCGGCGTCTCCATCGCCGCAGAGCCCGGCAAGGTCACGTGCGTGCTCGGGCGCAACGGCGTCGGCAAGACCTCGCTGTTGCGCGCCATGGTCGGCCAGTATCCGATCTCCTCCGGCGCGATCGTGCTCGACGGCAGCGACATCACGGGCCTGAAGCCCTATGAGCGGGCGCGCAAGGGCATCGGCTTCGTGCCGCAGGGCCGCGAGATATTTCCGCTGTTGACGGTCGAGGAGAATCTCAAGACCGGCTTCGGCCCGCTCAAGCGCGAGGACAAGCACATCCCGGACGACGTGTTCTCGCTGTTCCCGGTGCTGCAGTCCATGCTCGGCCGGCGGGGCGGCGACCTCTCCGGCGGCCAGCAGCAGCAGCTCGCGATCGGGCGTGCGCTGGTGATGCGGCCAAAGCTGCTGCTGCTCGACGAGCCGACCGAAGGCATCCAGCCGTCGATCATCAAGGACATCGGCCGTGCCATCTCCTACCTGCGTAACCTCGGCAACATCGCCATCGTGCTGGTCGAACAATATCTCGACTTTGCCTGCGAACTCGGCGACAGTTTCGCGGTGATGGATCGCGGCGCGGTGAAGTTCTCCTGCGACCGATCCAATCTCGATCCGGCCGAAATCAGCCGCCAGATGGCGCTGTAATCCGAAAATTTCTGCCGCGGCCGGCTGGGGAGACGGATGCGCAGCGACGCTTTGACGACATCTTCGGTTTTCGAGGCGAACCGCGCCCGCGGCGCGGTGCGCTTCGACGTCCATGCGCGCGATGGCGTGACGCGGCGTGGCGTCTTGCATGAGTCCGGCTCCCTGCGCGTGCGCTTTCCCTCGCCGGAGGGCGAGGGGCTCTCCGGCGTGTTCGTCAACACGGCTGGCGGTGTTGCCGGCGGAGATAGTTTTGACATCGAGATCGCGGCAGGGCAGGGGTCGCGCCTGACATTGACCACCGCTGCGGCCGAGAAGGTCTATCGCGCGCCAGGGGCGGCGGCGCAGCTCAATATCGCCTTGAAGGTCGCCGCAGGCGCGCATCTCGGCTGGCTGCCCCAGGAGACGATCCTGTTCGATCGCGCCCGGGTCCATCGTCGTTTCGACATCGAACTCGACGAGGCCGCCTCGCTTCTGCTTTGCGAGATCGTCGTGTTCGGCCGCACCGCCATGGGCGAGCGGATGGAGCAGGGCGAGTTCTTTGATCGCTGGCGGCTGCGTCGTGGGGGCAAGCTGGTGTTCGCCGAAACCGTCAGGCTCGACGGCAATATCGGTGCAAAACTTGGGCGATCGGCGGTGGCCAAGGGCGGTGCCGCGATCGGCACGGCGCTGATCGTTCCCGGCGACGAGCGGCTGATCGAGCGTATCCGCGAGGCCTCGGAGTCATTCGCCGGCGAGGTCGGAATCTCCGCCTGGAATGGCTTTGCAATGGCGCGGTTCTGTGCCCAAGATGCCGCGCGCTTGCGCGCCGACATGATGGCGGTGCTGGCGCGGACCGGCGCGGCGCTGCCGCGGCTGTGGCTGAGTTGATGGCTGCTGAATTGATGCATTGAACGGAAGAGATGCTGCATGAACCTGTCTCCCCGCGAAAAGGACAAGCTCCTGATCTCGATGGCGGCCATCGTCGCCCGCCGCCGGCTGGATCGCGGCGTCAAGCTCAACTATCCCGAGGCGATCGCGATCATCTCCGACTTCATCCTCGAAGGCGCGCGCGACGGCCGCACCGTCGCCGAGCTGATGCAATCCGGCGCGCAGGTCCTCACCCGCGACCAGGTGATGCCGGGCATTCCCGAAATGATCCACGACATCCAGGTCGAGGCGACCTTTCCGGACGGCACCAAGCTTGTCACCGTGCACGAGCCGATCAGGTAGGAGCGAGAGCATGATCCCCGGCGAACTCTTCATCCAGGACGGCGAGATCGAGCTCAATGCCGGCCGCAAGACCGTGACGCTGACGGTCGCCAACACCGGCGACCGCCCGATCCAGGTCGGCTCGCACTACCACTTCTTCGAGACCAACCCGGCGCTGAAATTCAATCGCAAGAAAGCCCGCGGCATGCGCCTCGACATCGCCGCCGGCACCGCCGTCCGCTTCGAACCCGGCCAGACCCGCGACGTCCAGCTCGTCGCGGTGGCGGGGAAGAAGACGATCTACGGTTTTCGTGGCGACGTGATGGGGAAGCTGTGAGTCATGCTTCCCGCCATCCGCCTTATCTCGGAAGCCGCTGAGCTGGCCGCGCGCCGGCACAATGGCATGGCGCGCAAGGGGCGGGGGAACGAGCCTTACATCAATCATCTCGCGGAGGTCGCGAACCTGCTGGCGACGGCGACCGATGGCGCGGATGCCGAGCTGGTCGCGGCCGGGTGGCTGCACGACGTGATCGAGGACACCGACACCACTCGCGAGGAGCTCGCACAGAAATTCTCTGATCGCGTCGCCTCTCTCGTCGTTGAATGCACCGACGACATGAGCCTGCCCAAGCCAGAGCGGCGACGCCGGCAGATCGTCGATGCACCGAAGAAATCGGCCGGCGCCAAGCTGATCAAGATCGCCGACAAGATCAGCAATATCGGCGCGCGCATTCATTCCGACCCGTCCGCCGAAGAGCGCGACGATCTCGCCGACTACACGGGCTGGGCTGAGCAAGTCGTCGCCGGATGCCGTGGCGGCAATTCGTGGCTCGATGCAAAATTCGACGATGCCGTAAGCGCAGCGAGGGCTTCGCTGTGAACAACCAAAAATTCAAACGCAAACGGGGCTTGTGATGTCCGTCAAAATAAAGCGTTCCGTCTATGCCGACATGTTCGGCCCGACCACCGGCGACAAGGTGCGGTTGGCCGACACCGATCTCATCATCGAGGTCGAGAAGGATTTTACCACCTACGGCGAGGAGGTGAAGTTCGGCGGCGGCAAGGTGATCCGCGACGGCATGGGGCAGTCGCAGGTCACCAACAAGCAGGGCGCGGCCGACACCGTCATCACTAATGCGCTGATCGTCGACCACTGGGGCATCGTGAAGGCCGACGTTGCGATCAAGGACGGCATGATTTCGGCGATCGGCAAGGCTGGCAATCCCGACATCCAGCCGGGCGTCACCATCATCGTCGGCCCCGGCACCGACGTGATCGCGGGCGAAGGAAAAATCCTCACTGCAGGCGGCTTCGACAGCCACATCCATTTCATCTGTCCGCAGCAGATCGAGCACGCGCTGATGTCTGGCGTCACCTCGATGCTCGGCGGCGGCACCGGTCCCTCGCACGGCACGTTCGCCACCACCTGCACGCCGGGACCGTGGCACATGGGGCGGATGATCCAGTCGTTCGACGCCTTCCCGGTCAATCTCGGCATCTCCGGCAAGGGTAACGCGTCGCGGCCTGCCGCCCTGGTCGAGATGATCAAGGGCGGCGCCTGCGCGCTGAAGCTGCACGAGGACTGGGGCACCACGCCGGCTGCGATCGACAACTGCCTGTCGGTGGCCGACGATTACGACGTCCAGGTCATGCTGCATTCCGACACGCTGAACGAATCCGGCTTCGTCGAGGATACGATCAAGGCCTTCAAGGGCCGTACCATCCACGCCTTCCACACCGAGGGCGCCGGCGGCGGTCACGCCCCAGACATCATCAAGGTCGCGGGGCTGAAGAATGTGCTGCCGTCCTCGACCAACCCGACGCGGCCCTTCACCCGCAACACCATCGACGAGCATCTGGACATGCTGATGGTGTGCCACCATCTCGATCCCTCGATCGCGGAAGACCTCGCGTTTGCGGAGAGCCGCATCCGCAAGGAGACCATCGCGGCCGAGGATATCCTGCACGATCTCGGCGCGCTCTCGATGATGTCCTCGGACTCGCAGGCCATGGGCCGACTCGGCGAGGTCATCATCCGGACGTGGCAGACCGCGGACAAGATGAAGAAGCAGCGCGGGTCGCTCGACCAGGACAAAGGCAAGGACAACGACAATTTCCGCGTCAAGCGCTACATCGCCAAGTACACGATCAATCCTGCGATCGCGCACGGCGTGTCGAAGCTGATCGGATCGGTCGAGAAGGGCAAGCTCGCCGATCTCGTGCTGTGGTCGCCGGCCTTCTTCGGCGTCAAGCCGGACTGCATCATCAAGGGCGGCTCGATCGTCGCCGCCCCCATGGGCGATCCCAACGCCTCGATCCCGACGCCGCAGCCGGTGCACTATCAGCCGATGTTCGGTGCCTTCGGCAAGGCGCGCACCACGTCGTCCGTGGTGTTCACCTCGAAGGCGGCGGTCACCGGCGGCCTCGCGCGAAAGCTCGGCATCGACAAGAAGCTCTATGCGGTGCAGAACACCCGCGGAAAAATCTCGAAGAAGAGCATGATCCACAACGACGCCACGCCCAATATCGAGGTCGATCCCGAGACCTACGAGGTGCGCGCCGACGGCGAACTGCTCACCTGCGCGCCCGCCGAGGTGCTGCCGATGGCGCAGCGATATTTCATGTACTGAAATAGCGCCTGGACGCATGCCCCCGGCGCAGGCCCGGGGGGCGGCTTTTCCGGTTTTGCGTTCGACCCCGCCTGGTCTAAGGTCCCGCCCGGTATCTTACCTTAGAAGAAAAGCCGGGAGGATTTCTCGTGATTTACGTCGTTGCCACCTTGACCATCAAGCCCGAGACGCGCGCCGAATTCATTGCGGCCGCCACCGCCTGCATCAAGGAGACGCGGAAGGAGCCCGGCAATATCGCCTATGATTTGCACGAGAGCGTCACCGATCCCGCCAAGATGGTATTCGTCGAGCAGTGGGAGAGCGCCGAGGCGCTGGTGCCGCATCGCGCCATGGAGCACATGAAGACGTTCGGTCGCGTCGCGGTGAAGTGTTTTACGGCGCCGCCGAAGATTGAAGTGATCACGCCCGAGAAGGTCGAGACACGGTAACGGGGTAAAAGCATGATCCGGGCGACGCAGGTTAAGGGACAGCACGGCTTCACGGAGACGCCGGCGGATACGGTGGTGCTCGATTTCGACGACCGGCACCGCCGCCGCATGGCGATGACGGGGACGCGGGGCCTCGAATTCCTGCTCGACCTGGAGAATGCCGTCGCGCTGCGCGGCGGTGATGCGTTAGTGCTGGAGGACGGCCGGCTGGTCGAAGTGGTCGCGGCGCCCGAGCCGCTGCTGGAGATCCGCGGTCGCGATCCGCACCACCTCATTCGCGTCGGCTGGCATCTCGGCAATCGTCATTTGCCGACGCAGATCATGGCCAAGGGCCTGCGCATCCGCCGCGACCATGTCATCGAGGCCATGGTGAAGGGCCTCGGTGCGCGCGTGATCGAGATCGAGGCGCCGTTCGATCCCGAAGGCGGCGCTTACGCCGATGCCGGCCATGCACATGGCCACGACGACCATGCGCATCACGATCACGGCCATCACCACCACGATCATGGCCACGATAACCACGATCATGCCGCGCATGACCACGGCCACGACCATCACCACGACGAGCATTGCGACCACCCCGACCACCACCACGGCCACAAGCATGCTCATGACCACAAATGAGCCGGTGAGTGCCGGTGACCTCGCCGAGCGCGAGGCGGCGGCGCTGTACCGGCTGATGACGTGGCTGTCGCCGGCCTTTCCGGTCGGCGGCTTCTCCTATTCCAGCGGCATCGAATGGGCGGTCGAGGCGGGCGACATCACCGACACCGCGACGCTGGCCGACTGGCTCGACGCCATGCTGGGCGATGGTTCCGGCTTTTGCGATGCGACGTTCCTGGTCCACGCCTATCGCGCCACTGAGTTGGGCGAAGACACCACCTTGAACGATATCGCGGAGCTCGCCGCCGCCTTCGTGCCGTCGCGCGAGCGGCAGCTCGAGACGACCTCGCAGGGCCGCGCCTTCATCGACATCTCCCGTGCCGCGTGGGACGCCAACGGGCTGGATGCCATGGTTGCGGCATGTCGCACGGCACTGGTCTATCCTGTCGCCGTCGGTGTGGTCGCCGCGGTGCACGGCGTGCCGCTGGCGCCGACGCTGCATGCCTTCCTGCATGCGCTGGTTTCGAACTGGATTTCGGCGGCGAGCCGCCTCATTCCGCTCGGCCAGACCGACAGCCAGCGGGTGCTGGTGAAGCTGGAAGCCGCCGTTGCTGCGACCGCCAATCGTGCGTTGAATGCGACATTGAACGACCTCGGCAGCGCGACCTTCCGCGCCGATCTCGCCAGTCTGCGGCACGAGACGCAATATACGCGGCTGTTTCGCTCGTGAGCGGTGCGGCCTTTAATCCATCAAGAGAGAGCGAGTGACATGTCGAAATCTCACGGCCCCTTGCGTGTCGGAATAGGCGGCCCGGTCGGATCGGGCAAGACCGCGCTGATGGACCTGCTCTGCAAGACTATGCGCGAGCGCTATGACATCGCGGCGATCACCAACGACATCTACACCAAATGGGATGCGGAATTCCTCGTGCGCTCGGGCTCGCTGACGCCGGACCGTATCGCCGGCGTCGAGACCGGCGGCTGCCCGCACACCGCGATCCGCGAGGACGCTTCGATGAACCTGGCCGCGGTCGCCGACATGCGCGCAAAATTCCCCGGGCTCGACCTCGTGCTGATCGAGTCCGGCGGCGACAATCTGGCTGCCACTTTTTCCCCGGAGCTCGCCGACCTCACCATCTACGTCATCGACGTGGCGGCCGGCGACAAGATCCCGTCCAAGGGCGGCCCCGGCATCACCCGCTCCGACCTCCTGGTCATCAACAAGATCGACCTCGCGCCCCATGTCGGCGCCTCCCTGGAGAAGATGGAGACGGACGCCAGGCGCATGCGCGGCGCGCGCCCCTTCGTCATGACCAACCTGAAAAAGAGCGAGGGGCTCGACCAGATCGTCGGCTTCATCGAGGCCAAAGGCGGCCTGAAACGGGCGGGCTGACGGCGCGACGACGTGGCGCAGGCGTTTTCCGCCGTTAACGTCTGGGGCAAAAGCCGCATCCGCGGAACAAATTTCGGACACGGCGATTAACTACCTCCGGTGCCCGGAGCAAAGCCTTCATGGCCAGACCATCGGCCGGGCGAATTAAGCTTTTCAGGCGACCGAAGTTGCGTACTGATGCCTCCTCCTTCATTATCTCCGTTACTGGGGTCCACTCTGTTTCGGCACATGGCCGTTCGAGCGGCGTTGATATGCTCCGTGTTTATTGCCGACCTGCTGTTTTCGCCTGAGTAGTCGAAGTGGTCCGGCTGGGTTTTATCATCGGTTTCATCGCCCTGCTCGGAGCCCTGCTCTCCGGGCTCGCGGCCTATCGCGTCCACGACCAGGAGCTGGCACTGGACCGGATCGCGCTGGCGCGCGCGATCGACGTCCATGCGAGCCTGGTCCAGGACCGGCTGACCGAGCGCGAGCTGCTCGCGCGTGTCGCCTCAGGCTTGTTCCGTGCGCCGTCGGTCATCAAGCCGAACATGCTGGAGCCGCTGCGCTCGGCCATCTACGCCTTCAAGACCGATTTCGTGGTCGCCGGGTGGGTCGCCCGGCTGAAGCCGAACGAGCTTCTGCCGGCGGAGGACGCGATCGCGAGCGCCGGCTTCCCCAATCCGCAGATCCGCTCGTATGACGACAAGCCGATCGATCTTGCGAAGGTCACCCAGCCGATCGACGTGCTGATGGACCTCGAGCCGCGCAGCAACGAGACCAAGGCGCTGCCCGGCCGCAGCTACGAGCAGGATCAGGTGCGCAGCGCCATGCTGACGCGTGCGCGTGTCGAGAAGAGGTCGGTCGCCTCGGACCCGGTTCAGTTGCTGCGGGGCGGCGGGCCCATCGGCATCATCGTGGCCGCGCCCGTCATTCCCGAGGGTGCGACCGAGCCGGCCGGCTTCGTCACATTTTCCTACGAGCTCGCCTCCCTGATGCTGACCAATGACGACATGTCGTTGTTCTCTGTCGCGCTGAAGGATCCGCGCAGGGAAGGTGGCGAGCTCGTTGCCAACGACCAGGGCGTGGTCTCGTCACGCATGACGGCCGCGGACGGGCCGGCGCCGTCGGCGACGCGCACGGTGAGCTTTGGCGGGCGCGACTGGCATCTCGGCTACTACGCCAAGACCAATTCGGCGCGGCGCGCCGAGCAGACGGCGATCATCGTGGCGGCGATCGGTTTTGCCATCACCGCGATGGTGTGCGGCCTGTTCGGCTATGTCGCCTACAACAATCTGCGGCTCAGCCGGGAAATCCAGGTGCGGATCGGCTTCGAGCGCCGGCTGACCGCCGTCATCGACGAGCTCAACCACCGGGTCAAGAACATCCTGGCGGTGATCCAGTCGATCGTGACGCGCACGCTGCGCCACGGCTCGGACATCGACGTTGCGCGTGAACTGCTGATCGGCCGCATCCACGCCATGTCCAACGTGGTCTCGCTGCTCAGCGAGAGCCAGTGGCAGGGCGTCAAGCTGAAGGGCCTGTTCGAGGCGCGCGCCATCCCGCATGCCGACCGCATCGCCGTCACCGGCCCCGACATCGCGGTCAGCGCACGCGCCGCGCAGAGCCTGTCGCTCCTGTTCTTCGAGCTCGCCTCGCACTCCGACGAAGGTCTGTCGCTGGTCGGAAAGCATCCGCACATCACCGCGAATTGGACGGTGACGGGCGAGGGGACCGACGAGGTCTTCCATTTCCGCTGGGAGGAGTTCAACACCAGCGAGGCGACGCGCCGCCCGGATTCCGATTTCGGCCTGATCCTGCTCGACCGTGTCGCGCCCGAAGCGCTCGGCGGCACCGCCAAGCGCTACTTCACCGACGCCTCCTACGTCTATGAATTGACGGCGCCGATGGAGACGGTGGTCGACATGTCCGAGCGCGACCGCACGGACAAGATCTCGGCGCCGGTCAGGCCGGTGCGATAGAGGTCGCGCTTCAGATTGTTGTTTTGAGCATGATCTTTTCGGAAAACCGCTTCACACTTTTCCGGATCATGCTCTAACCCTTCGGCCGCAGCACCAGGTCGACCAGATTGCGCGCGTAGGCCGGCGTGATCGGTGCAATGCCGAAGACGTAGCGGTAGAACAGGCTGCCATAGATGGCGTCGTAGAGATCCTCGGGCGCTCCCTCCGCCAGGATGCTGCCATCCGTCTGGCCCGCGGCGATCATCTCGACCAGTGCGTCGCGGCGGAATTGCAGGTAGCGGGCATAGAACAGCTCCGCCGAGCCGGTCTTGGAAATGCATTCGGAGACGACGGCGAGCTGCACCTTGCCGAACTCGCCCTGGAGCGCCTCGGCATAGGCCGCGGCATGGCGGCGTGCGCGCGCCGCGGGGCTGCCGGAGCTCGCAGGCGGCAGCGGCAGCATCTGCGCGGCATGATGAAGGAAGGCGTCGATCAGCAGCGCTTCCCGCGACGGCCACCATTTGTAGATCGTCATCTTGGAGACGCTGGAGTGGCGTGCGACGGCGTCGATGGAGGTGGCGGCAAGGCCGGTGGCGGCCATCAGCGCATAGGCGCTTTCGAGAATGGCGTTGGTGGTCTCGATCGATCGCGGCCGGCCGCGCCGGGGCGCGCTGTCAGCCTCATCACCCCCGCCCTTTGCCATCGCCACGCCCGGTCCCCTCACGCAGAGGCTCCCCGCATAGCGCAGCCACAGGTCTCGGCCTAGCAGAATCGCACGATTATTTGGCTAGAGCGTTTTCGAGCGAAGTGGATACCGGTCCGCGTGAAGAAAACGCGTCAAGACAGGAATCCAGAGCTCCGTTCCGATTGGATCGGAACGGAGCTCTAGGCCTGCTGCCGCAGGGCGGCCGGAAGGTCCTGCCGCCTCGACCACGAGATGTAATAGGCCACAGCCGTCATCGCCGCGAAGCCAACGAGGCTTACCGCGATCTGCATCACCACGAGGTTCGGTCCGGTGATCAGGATGAGATGGCCGGCGAAGGACAGGAACACGGCAACGCAGAACACCGCGAGCCATTCCTCGCCGCATGTGATCACCGCCTGAAGCGGCCGCAACTTCAGGCCGGGGTGGTCGGCCGGAATGAGATGGGTCGCGAGGAAGGCGAGCGCGAGGAAATGGATCACGCGATAGGGCGCGAGGTTTTCCTTGTCTGTCGGCGCGATGCTGTTGACGACGAAGTCCGGCAAATAGACGGCCAGCGCGGGCGAATGCCGCATCAAGGTGACGGCCATCGCGAAGATGAGATAGGCACCCGCGAGGATCCGCAGCCAGGACATGCCGTGCAACGCGCGTCCGGAGGCGCCTGTTACGGCGAACCAGCCGCCCAGGACCATCAGCATCTGCCAGCACAGCGGATTGAAGGTCCAGTCCTGGTCCGGATAGACCCGGAAATTCCATTCGAACCAGCGCGCCGCAACGTATAGCGCGACCGATGCCGCCAGCGTCAGGTTCGGCCGCCGCAACAAACCCCATAGCGCAAACGGAAAGAACGCCATCAGCGGGATCATCAGTTGCAGGAGGTCGAGGTTCAGCGGCTCTTCCTGGAGCACGAGGCCGCGGACCAGGATGCGCAGCGGATGATCGAGAATGCCCGAGATGTTGTATTCGTGGATGATCTCCGGCGCCATCGATTGCGAGGCGACATAGGCGATGGTGTCGATATAGATCACGAAGAGCACGACATAGGCAGCGTAGAGCCGCCAGACGCGGCGGAAGATGCGCGTCGCCGCGACGACGTAACCGCGCTCCAGCGCCATCCTGCCGTGAATGATGGCGACGCCATAACCCACCACGAACACGAACAGGTCAGCGGCGCCGCTGAAGCCGAAATTTCGGAGCGTCAGGAGATTAACGACGTTGTTCGGGATGTGGTCGACGAACACCGACCAGTTGGCAATGCCGAGCGTCAAATACAATCTGGCATCGTGATGGAATGCGGCGAGGTTCGCCTTGACGGACGGTTTCATCGCGGAAAATGACTTTTAGAATCACGGGCGCTGCTTTTAGCGGCAACCGCCCGCCTATCCGAGTAGCGTTTGCGTGAGGGGGGCTGGAATTGTCCAATCTGGCGCAAAATTGCGCATGATCGCCGGATGGAATTCCCGCAAGCTCGCTCGTTCCGCCGACGACGAAATTATCTTAGCGCTTCGACCGCTATTCGGCCGGTTCAGCCGAGGCGTCGTCGGATGCGCCGGCGCGACTCGCCATGATTCCAAGGGCGACGCCGCCGATCGCCAGGATCGGCAGCAGCCGCTTGATTCCGATGGCGCGAACGATCTGGAGGCCCGTCGCGAGCAGCATGGGGTCGGCGAGCATGCTCGAAGCGGCCGACTTCGCGGCGCGCTCGGCGGCGATCCGGGCGCGCTTCCGCATCTCCCGCTTGTAGCCCCAATAGCTCCCCGCCGCGGCAAGCGTCAGCAGGAAGAAGATGCCGGCGCCGGCGAGGCAGGCCTGCACCGGTCCGTAGGTCTGAAGGACCGAGATGAAGGCGGCCGCGCAGAGAAAGCCCGTGGTGATGAAGAGCGCGAGTGCCGCGCCCGCGGCGAGCGATGTCAGGCGGACGGTCGTGCCCGTCGATGCGCTGATGCCGTCGATGATGCGCTGTAACATGGCCTTGCTCCTCAGATCCCCGCAAGCCGGCAGCGACGGCGCAACAGCGCCGCCGTAACAACGTCAAGGTTTTGCGCCCACGCTACCGGCGCCAGGCGACGCCGATCAGGAAGCCGATGCCGAGCGCGAGTCCGACGGTCGCGAGCGGCCGCTGCGTGATGGCATCTTCCAGCGTTTCCTCGATCGAGCCGTAGGCGTCTTGCGCAGCTTCCATCATGGCGCTGCCGCGATCCGACATGTCGTCGACCGCGGAATCCACGCTCTCGCGGGCCTGGCGATAGCCGCGGCGGGCCTGCTTGCTGGTGGAATTGGCAAAGGTGTTGAGCGCGTCGGTGATCTGATCGGTGAGGGCGGCGATATCGCTTTTCACGGCTGCTACATCCTTCTCGAGGCGTTCTCTGGTGGCTTTGTCGGTCCAGTCTCTCATCCCGGTTTCGCCATTGGTTGACATCAGGAGCTCCAAAGCTGTTGGCGGCTGAGATAGCCGGAAAACGTTTCGTGCCCGGGTAAGTTCCGTTCGGGAAACCGGTCATGCCTGCGGCAGCTGCGGCGAATTCTCCGGCAGCAGATGCTCCTTCAGGATCAGCCCGACGATCAGGAGCGGCGACGACAGGAATGCGCCCATCGGCCCCCACAGCCAGGTCCAGAAGGCCAGCGCGATGAAGACGGCAAGCGCGTTCAGGGAAAGCCTGCGCCCGATGATGGTCGGCGTGACGAAGTGCCCTTCCAGGAAGGTGATGCCGCCGAAGGCGAGCCCCGCCATCAGTCCGCCGCCGATGGTCGGGAAGGCGACGAGCCCCACCACGACCAGAATGACGAACATCGCGACCGGTCCGATGATCGGGATGAAGTTGAGCGCCGCCGCAAGCGCGCCGAGCCCGGCCGGATTGGGCATGCCGGTGATGGCGCAGATGAGACCGGTTGCGATGCCCACGCCGACGTTGATCAGTGTCACCGTCAAAAGATAGTTGCCGAGATGGACCTCGATCTCGTTGAGGATCCGCAGCGTGCGCAGCCGCGCATCGCGATCGCCGAAATTCATGATCAGCGCCCGCCGCAGGTCGCGCCAGCTCGCGATGAACAGGATCAGGGTGGCGAAGAACAGTAGGAATTCGGCGAAGGTCGGCGACAGGAATTCCAGCGTCGGTTGCACCCATTCGGCTTTCGGCAGCGGAAGGCTTGGCAGCCCCTCGGAGCCGCCCACCATCGTCTGCAACTCCTTCCACAGCGCCAGCGGCCGGTCGAAGACGTGCATCTTCTCCTTCAACTGCGCGCCCAATTCCGGCAGGCGCGAGCTCCACTCCATCGCTGGCACGGCAATCAGCGCGACGACGAAGGCGACCACCGTCGTCACCGCGATCACGATCAGCACGGCGCCGAGGGCGCGCGGCACATGCCGCCGCTCGAGAAAGCTGGCGGCCGGCGACAACATGGTGCCGGCGACGACCGCCATCACGACCGGGAGGAAGAACGCCCTGGCGACGTAGAGCACCGCGACCACGGCAATCAGAAACAGACCGGCGAGCGTAAAGGCGACAAACTCGGTGCGGCGGATCACCGGCGGCAGCTCGACATGGCTGTCGGGAAGCGGGTCGCCCTCGTTGTTGCCGGAAATCAGACGTTCAGTGGGAAGGACGCGCACAATATCTCCTCCCGCACGGAAGCCTCCGCGCGCCCATTGTTGGCAGTAGAACGTCCGGGCGGACGTTCCGGTTCCATCGCGGTTTCGTGAAGTTTTGCTCGCTTGACTGTGACCTCGCTGCCGCAACGAGCGGTGGAACTTGAGTCGGTCCAGCTGCGTTTGTTGGGAGCCGCATCACCTGATGCACATCCAACGGGGCAGCACATGACAAGGTTCTCTCCAGTCCGTCGCCGCTTCTCGCTGCGCGCCACCACCGCCATTGCCTTCGCGACAGCATTGCTGACCGTGCCCTTCGCGGCACAGGCCCAGACGCTCGGCTACGCGCCGATGCAGCCGCAGGGATATCCGCAGGACCCGAGCTATTCGCGGGGTTATGTCAACGCGGCGCCGCAGGCCGCCGACGAGGATGCCGCGCTGCCCGACCGGCTGCGCAAGCAGATCGTCAGCTTCGACCGGAACGAGCCGGCCGGGACCATCGTCATCGATACCGGCAACACTTACCTCTATTACGTGCTCGGCAATGGCCGCGCGATCCGTTACGGCGTCGGCGTCGGCCGACAAGGTTTCACCTGGGCCGGCGTGCAGAGCGTCAGTCGCAAGGCCGAGTGGCCGGACTGGCATCCGCCGGCCGAGATGATCGCGCGTCAGCCTTATCTACCGCGCTTCGTCGCCGGCGGTCCCGGCAATCCGCTCGGCGCACGCGCGATGTATCTCGGTTCGAGCGAATACCGCATCCACGGCACCAACGATCCCACCACGATCGGCAAGTTCGTGTCCTCTGGTTGCATTCGCATGACCAACGAGGACGTCACGGACCTGTTCAGCCGCGTCAATGTCGGCGCCAAGGTGGTGGTGCTGCCGAAGAACGCCCCGCTGATGGCCAAGGGGTACGACAAGGGCGGCGACCCGGTACGCAAGCGCCCGCCGGTGACGACGCTGCCTTCGGGACGGCAGGCGCTGAACATCACGACGTCGGCAGTGAACTGATGGGCGAGGTCATATGAACAGACGTTCGATCGGCAAACTGGCCGGCGGCGCGGCGGCGTGCTTCGCCGTCGCCTCGCTCGGCCTCGCGTTGACGCCGTCGGCGCATGCGGAAGACTTCTTCTCGGCGCTGTTCGGCGGCTTCCGCGCGCGCTCCGCGCCGGAGATCCGCATGCCGTTCCCGACCGATGACATGCCGCGCTACGACACGCCGCGCCAGCGGACCTCTTATGGCGGCGGCATCGCCTATTGCGTGCGCAGCTGCGATGGCCGCTACTTCCCGGCGCAAGGAAACGACGCCGAAAGCAAGGCGAAATCCTGCAAGAGCTTCTGCCCGACGTCGGAAACCTCGCTGGTCTATGGCAGCAACATCGACGACGCCACGACGGACAAGGGAAAATCCTATTCCGACCTGCCCAACGCGTTCCGCTTCCGCAACGAGATCGTCGCGGGCTGCACGTGCAACGGCAAGGATCCGGTCGGACTTGCCCAGGTCAAGGTCGAGGACGATCCGACCTTGCGCAAGGGTGACATCGTCGCGGGCAGCGATGGCCTGGTGGTCGCCAACCGCAACGCCAACGACCGCCGCGGCGTCGCGATGAATTTTTCGCCGCTGCCGGATTCGGTGCGCGCCAGGTTCCGCCAGGTGCCGGTGGTCGCGAAGGAGTAGGGGCGGTGCGGCCTCAAGTAGGTTGCGGCGCTAGCGCCTCGATCTCCAGTGTCGTCCCGGACAAGCGGAGCGCAGATCCGGGATCCATAACCACAGGAAGCGGTTTGACGAAGGCACGTGGTTAGCAGCTCGCGCGCGACAACTTCTCCCTGTGGTTATGGGTCCCGGCGTTCGCCGGGACGACACTGAAGGTGTAGCGGCAGCTTTCTATCCAATCCGCAAGTCCTACGCCGCGCGGATCTTCCCCAGGAAGTCGCTGACCTGCTGGCCGAGCTGGCGGCTCTGCGTCTCCAGCGTTTCCGAGGCCTGCTTGACGTTGTCCGCCGCACCGGCGGCAGCATCCGCGTCGGCCTTCACGCCGGTGATGTTGTCCGAGACGTTCCTGGTGCCCTGCGCCGCAAATTGCGTGCTGCGCGTGATCTCCTGGGTCGCCGCGCCCTGCTCCTGCACGGCGGCGGCAATCGCGGTCGCGACCTCGTTCACTTCGCCGATGATGCCACCGATGGTCTGGATCGCGTTGATGGCGTCGCTCGCCACCCTCTGAATGTCGGCGATCTGCCCGGAGATTTCCTCGGTGGCTTTTGCGGTCTGGCTGGCCAGCGATTTCACCTCGGAGGCGACGACCGCGAAACCGCGCCCGGCTTCGCCCGCACGTGCGGCCTCGATCGTGGCGTTGAGCGCGAGCAGATTGGTCTGCGCCGCGATGGTGTTGATCAGGCCGACGACCTCGCCGATGCGTCCTGCGGACTGCGCCAGCCCTTGCACCGTGCCGTCGGTCTCGCGGGCCTGGTTGACGGCGCGGCTGGCAATGCCCGCGGCGTGCGCCGCCTGCTGGCTGATGTCGTTGATCGAGGCAGACAGCTCCTCGGCCGCGGCGGCGACGCTGTCGACGCTCATGGAGGCGTCGTTGGAGGCCTTGCCGGCGACCTGGACGCGGTCGTTGGTCTGGCGCGACACCGCGGAGAGGTCGCCCGAGGTCTTGCGCATCTCGCCGGACGCTTCGCTCAGTTCGCCGAGCGTCTTGCGCACCGCGCCCTCGAACTCGCCGACATAAGTCTCGACGGCGCGCTGGCGCGCGGCCGCGCCGACATTGCGCTCGCGCTCATGCTCTTCGATCTTGAGCTTCTCGGTCGCCTGCTGCTTGAAGGTTTCCAGCGCGCCGGCAAGCGCGCCGATCTCGTCCTGGCGGTCGAGATAGCCGCTGTCGACGGCAAGGTCGCCGCCGGCGACCTTGAGCATGGCGTCGCGGATGGTGTTGAGGGGATGGATGACGCGGCGGCTGACCAGCATGACCGCGCCGACGGCGAGGCCGATGGCGAGCGCCAGGAGTGCAAGCTGCACGATCAGCGCGCGCTGTGCGGTACTGCGCTGCTCCTGCGTGTAGCTCCGGGCGGCGTCGAGCGCGGCTTCGGCCACCGCGACCGCACTGGCCATACGGCCGACCGTGAGCGGGCTCCACTGGTTGGCCGTCAGCTCGGCCTTCTCACCCTTGACCAGGGTGTCCGCGAGACGGTCGCGCAGGGTGAGATATTGCGGCTCGAAATAAGCGGTCTTGGCCGTGGTCATGGCGGATGCGAGCGCGGGCGGCAATTGCATGCCCGAGGTCGACAATTCCAGCGCTTTCCACATCGCGGCCGTACCGCCGACAAATTGGGTATAGTTGTAGCGGCCCTCCGGCGAGATCTTGCCGGCCGCAAGTCCGGTCGAGACGATCAGTGAGGCCTCGCCCGCGGTGTTGCGGAGCAGCCAGGCGCTCTGCTTGATCGACAGCAGCTGGTCGATCACGGCATCCTGGTGGTTGACGGTGGCGGCGAGGACGCCCGAGAGCTTGTCGAGCACGTCGAGCAGCCCCTGCGTCGTCTCCATGTATTCCTTGGTCAGGCCGGCGCGGCGCTGGTCCTTCGGTTTGGCAACATCCTCCCAGAACTGCTTCTGCTCTTCGCCCAGCAGCTTGTAGAGCCGCGCGAGCTCAGGCACCAGCGCGCCCGATTGCGGGAAGTCGATGCTCGGCAGCAGCTCGAGCGCGCGGGCCATCGCCGGCATCTGGGCATCGCGCAGCGCGCGCAGATATCTCTCGATCTCGGAGTCCATCGGCTCGGTCGCGTTCAGCAGCCGGGACGTGGTCGAGCGGTCGGTGCGCAGATTGTGCATCGCCTTGAACAGATCGGCGGAGGCGTCGGCGATCTGCGAGATGCGGTTGGCGGTCTTGAGGCGGTCCCAGGAGGCGTAGGCGGTGAGCGAGAGTGCAATCACCACACAGACCGACGTGATGGCGATCACCGCCTTCAGCAGCGCGGACACGGTCAGACGATTCAGCATCGAAGCCCCCCAAAATTCCCATTGCAAAGTTCGTCAAGACGCCCCGGCAACATCAAAACGGAGGGGCAGGCAGATCGGCAATCGCATGCCGTTTGCGGCGCATCACCCAAACGGTTTCTGCATCTGAAACGAAAAGGGTAAAGTTTTAGGCAGGCCGGCTGATCGTAGAAGTACGTATTTACTAGAAGTTGCAGTGGGTTGCGGTGATGGAACCTGCGCGGGAGATGGGCGTTAGAACACCGTCAGACAATTTGCCTGAAGGGGGGTCCTTGCGATGCTGGTCGGCGTACTCGTCACCTTTCTCGTCGTCATTCTCGTGCTCTATCTCATCAACATGCTGCCCATGGACGGTCGCGCCAAGCAGATCGCGCGCGTGGTCGTCATCATCATCGGCGTCGTGTCGCTGTTGAAATATCTGACGGTGTTTTAGCGGGATGGGGCGTGTAGCCCGGATGGAGCGCAGCGAAATCCGGGGGCCTGCCCCAAGCAACGCCGGTCCCGGATTGCGCTGCGCTCCATCCGGGCTACGGCCCGAAAACAAAAAAGCCCCGGCGCGAGCCGGGGCTTTGGTGTTTGAATGATCGGGCTTTAGCCCGCAGCCTTGGCCTCGCGGCGGCGCGCGGTGAGGATGTATTCGGTGTAGCCGTTCGGCTGCGTGCGGCCCTTGAAGATGAGGTCGCAGGCGGCCTTGAAGGCGACCCCGTCGAAGGCGGGCGCCATCGGCTTGTAGATCGCGTCGCCCGCGTTCTGCTTGTCGACGACGACGGCCATGCGCTTGAGCGATTCCATCACCTGCGCCTCGGTGATGACACCCTGGTGCAGCCAGTTGGCGAGATGCTGGCTCGAGATGCGCAAGGTGGCGCGGTCTTCCATCAGGCCGACATCGTGGATGTCAGGCACCTTGGAGCAGCCGACGCCCTGGTCGATCCAGCGCACGACGTAACCGAGAATGCCCTGGCAGTTGTTGTCGATCTCCTGCTTGACGTCGTCGGGCGCCCAGTTCGACTTCGACACCGGAATGGTGAGGATGTCGGACAGCTTCGCGCGCGGACCGCCTTTGGTGAGTTCCTGCTGGCGCGCGGTGACGTTGACCTGGTGATAGTGCAGGGCGTGCAGCGTCGCAGCGGTCGGCGACGGCACCCAGGCGGTGGTGGCGCCGGCCTGCGGATGCGCGAGCTTCTGTTGCAGCATGTCCGCCATCTTGTCGGGCGCGGCCCACATGCCTTTGCCGATCTGGGCGTGGCCGGGCAGGCCGTCGATCAGGCCCATGTCGACGTTCCAGTCCTCATAGGCCTTGATCCAGGCCTGCGCCTTCATCTCGTTCTTGCGGATCATCGGGCCCGCTTCCATCGAGGTGTGGATCTCGTCGCCGGTGCGGTCGAGGAAGCCGGTGTTGATGAACATGATGCGCTTGGAGGCGCGCTGGATGCAGGCCTTGAGGTTGACGGTGGTGCGCCGCTCCTCGTCCATGATGCCGACCTTGAGCGTGTTCTCGGGCAGCGAGAGCATCTTCTCGACGCGGTCAAAGATCTCGCAGGTCAGCGACACCTCGTCCGGGCCATGCATCTTCGGCTTGACGATATAGGCAGATCCGGTGCGGCTGTTCTTGACCTTGGAGTTGCCCTTGATGTCGTGAATGGCAAGAAGCCCTGAGACGGCAGCGTCGAGCAGGCCTTCCGGAATCTCCTCGCCCTTCTCGTCCAGCACGGCGTCGGTGAACATGTGGTGACCGCAATTGCGCATCAGCAGCAGGCTGCGGCCGTGCAGCTTGACCTCGCCCTTGCCGTCAGGCGTCTTGTAGCTGCGGTCGGCATTGAGCGAACGGGTCAGCGTTTTGCCGCCCTTCTCGAAATCGGCCGAGAGCGTGCCGTTCATCAGGCCGAGCGTGTTGCGATAGACCAGCACCTTGTCCTCGGCGTCGACCGCGGCGACCGAGTCCTCCATGTCGAGGATGGTCGAGACTGCGGATTCCATGATCATGTCGGCGACGCCGGCCGGGTCGTCCTTGCCGATCGTGCTGCTGCGGTCGATCTTGACCTCGACGTGCAGGCCGTTGTTGGTGAGGAGCACGGCGGACGGCGCGGCGGCATCACCCTGGAAGCCCGCGAATTGCGCGGCGTTCTTCAGCGCCGTTGCGTTGCCGCTCTTCAGCTTCACCGCGAGCTGGCCCGCGACGACGCTGTAGGCGGTGACGTCGGTGTGGCTGCCGGTCGCCAGCGGCACGGCGGCATCGAGGAACGCCTTGGCCTTGGCGATCACCTTGTCGCCGCGCGCCTTGTTGTAGCCCTTGCCGCTCTCGGAAGGATCGTGCGGAATCGCGTCGGTGCCGTAGAAGGCGTCATAGAGCGAGCCCCAGCGCGCGTTCGCCGCGTTCAGCGCATAGCGCGCGTTGGTGAGGGGCACGACGAGCTGCGGGCCGCAGATCTTGCCGATCTCTTCGTCCACATTGGCGGTCTCGACCTTCTGCGTCGCCGGCTCGGGGACGAGATAGCCGATCTCCTTCAGGAACGCGGTATAGGCATCGAGGTCGAACGCCTTGCCCTTGTTGGCACGGTGCCAGTCGTCGATCTTGGCCTGCAGCGTGTCGCGCACGGCGAGCAGCGCGCGGTTCTTCGGCCCCAGATCCTTGATGATGGCGGCGACCCCGGCCCAGAACGCATCCGGCGCGATCGCCGTTTTCGGGGCCGCTTCCTTGGCGATGAAGTCAAACAGGACGGGAGCGATCTTCAATCCGTGGGCGTCGACGCGTTTCATGATGGGCTTTCTTGTTGGAAATGGCTGTTTTTTGGCTGCTTTTGACCCGACAGCAGCAAAATGCGCCCATAGGGGGCGGCTTTCAGGGCCTATTAGCCTCAAAATCGGGGCCGTGAGAAGGCCTCCAAAAGTTGTCAAAATGTCAAGGCGAGGTGTGCGGCCCGACGCACCGTTGTCATTCCCCGCGAAGGCGGGGAATCCAGTACGCCGCGGCTTCTCCGTGACCCAACGCTGTTTCTGGAATACTGGGTCGCCCGGTCAAGCCGGGCGACGACAGCCGGGGAAAATAGGACGGCCTCAAATATTCGCGGCGAGGTCCACGAGCTCGTCGAACAGCACGCCGGTGGTCTTCAGCATCCGTTCGATCTCGTCAGCAGCGTCCGCAACCGTGCGGGCCGACGTGTCGATCACGAGCTCGGCAGCCTCGGGTCGCTCGTAGTCGTTGCCGATGCCGGTGAACGACGCCAGCGCGCCGGCGCGGGCCTTCTTGTAATGGCCCTTGGGATCGCGATCCTCGCAGACCTCTGCCGGCGTCGCGACGTGGATCTCGCGGAACGCGGTGTCGGCGATGCGTCGCGCGGTCGCGCGGTCCTCGCGGGCCGGCGAGACGGCGGCGACGATCGCAATGTGGCCGTTGCGGGCGAGATGGGTCGCGACCTCCGCGAGGCGGCGGATGTTCTCGCTGCGGTCGGCGGCGGAGAAGCCGAGATCGTTGTTGAGCCCGGCGCGCAACGTGTCGCCGTCGAGCAGGATCGGCGAGCCGCCATTGGTGAACAGCCGACGTTCCAGCGCCTTTGCCAACGTCGATTTGCCGGACGCCGGCAGGCCGGTGAGCCAGACCACCGCGCCGTTGTGGCGGTAGCGCGCGGAGCGTTCGTCGGGCCGCAGCGCCGATTCCACCGGCACGATGTCGACCGGCACGGCGCGCTGGCCGGCATCGACCGACAGCACGAGACCACCGCCGGCGATGCGCCCCGAAACCTCGATCACGAGACGGCCGGTCCGCGGATTCTCGGTGTAGGGATCGGCGGCAATCGGGCTCGAAAGGGAAATGTCGATCTCGCCGACATGGTTGCGGCCGATCGCCTTGTTCTCGACGCTCGACAGCTCGCCGGGATCGACCGCCTTCTCGATGGCGACGACGGTGGCGCGGCTCTCCTTCGGGCCGCAGCGGACCAGCAGCTGGTCGCCCTTGGCGAGCGGCTTGTCGTGCAGCCAGAAGATGCGCGCGCGCAGACGGCGGGTCTCGCGCGGTGCGGAGCCGACATGCGCGACGATGTCGCCGCGCTCGATGAACAATTCGCGGTCGAGCGTGATGCCGACCGAGCGGCCCGCGCCCTGCCGTCCCGCGACCGGCGTTACCGGCCAGCTTTCGACCGTCTTGATCCTGGCGATCTTGCCGGCCGGCATGATCACGATCTCGTCGCCGGCAATGAGGCTGCCGGATTCGATGCGGCCCGCGACGATGCGGCGGTCGTCGAACTTGTAGATCGCCTGCACCGGCAGGCGCAGGGCGAGGGCTTCCAGCGGACGCGCCGGCTCGAGCTGGTCCAGCGCCTCGACCACGGTCGGACCCTTGTACCAGCTGATGCGGTCGGTGCGCTCCGCGACGCCGTCGCCGTCGCGGGCCGAGATCGGGATCACGGCCGTCGGCGTCACGCCGAGGCCCTGCAAATGCGCCGAGATCTCGTCGCTGATTTCTTTGAAGCGCTCGGCGCTGAAATCGACGCGGTCCATCTTGTTGACGACGATCGCGACCTGCTTCACGCCAAGCAGGTGCAGCAGATAGCCGTGCCGCCGGGTCTGGTCGCGCACGCCTTCGAGCGCATCGATGATCAGCACCGCGCCGTCAGCCTGCGAGGCGCCGGTGATCATGTTGCGCAGGAATTCGGCATGGCCCGGCGCGTCGATCAGCACGATGTCGCGCGAATTGGTGCGGAAGCGGATCTGCGTGGTGTCGATGGTGATGCCCTGGTCGCGCTCGGTCTGGAGCGCGTCGAGCAGAAACGACCATTCGAACGGCATGCCGCGCCGCGCGCTGACGGCTTTCAGCATCTCGAGCTTGCCGTCGGGCAGGCTGCCGGTCTCGTGCAGCAGGCGCCCGACCAGCGTCGACTTGCCGTGATCGACATGGCCGACGATGACGATGCGGACCTGCGGACGCGTGGTGCCGTTCGGAGTGGCGGGCGAAGCGGGGGTGACGATCATGTTCATAGCCGCGTTGCGTCCTTGAATCAGAGATAGCCGGCGACGCGCAGACGCTCGAAGGCGTCCTCGGTCTCGTGGTCGAGCGCACGGCCGGCGCGCTCCGGCACCTTGGTCTGCTCGAGCTCGACCAGGATCTCGTCGATGGTCGACGCGGTCGACGCGACCGGATTGGTGATGTCCTGATCGCCCAGCGAGCGATAGCGCTTGCCGTCCTTGGCGAGATACAGCGGGATGATCGGAATGTTCTCGCGCTTGGTGTAGGCCCAGATGTCGGCCTCGGTCCAATGCAGGATCGGATGGATGCGCAAATGCGCGCCTTGCGGCGGCGAGGCGTTGAAATGGTCCCAGAACTCCGGCGGCTGATCGCGCACGTCCCAATTGCCTTCGAGCCCGCGCGGCGAGAACACGCGCTCCTTGGCGCGCGTCGCCTCTTCGTCGCGGCGGATGCCGGCGATCAGGCCGTCAAAGCCGAATTTGGCGAGCGCCATCTTCAGACCTTCGGTCTTGCGCGCAGCGGAACGGGCCGCCGGCGGCAGCGTTGGGTCGACGGCATCGATCGGCGGGCAGGGTTCGACGCGCAGGTCGAGCTCCCACTCTTTCCCGTAGTGATCGCGGAAGCGATACATCTCCGGAAACTTCTTGCCGGTATCGACGTGGAGGGCCGGGAACGGCAGCCGGCCGAAGAACGCCTTGCGCGCCAGCCAGATCATGACGTTGGAGTCCTTGCCGAGCGACCACAGCAGGGCGATCTTCTTCAGGCGGCCGAAGGCCTCGCGGAAAATGTAGATGCTCTGCGCCTCAAGCTGGTCCAAATGGTCCATGCTGGGGGCGGTCAGCCCGACGGGAATTTGCTCGGAAACGGGAGCCCGGAAGTCCCGTCCATCTGCACCGGAATCGGTCCTGAGAAGATGCATCTCTGCCACTTTGCGTTTGGAGGCGAATTTTCTATAGTTGCGGTGCAGAAGAGAAGAAAAAATTTTCTCTTTGCGCGCTCGAAACGACACATATATAGAAAATAATTCCAGTCAACCCCGGATGTGGGGGAAGCGAGTATCGCATGCGGTTCTTGCCGGTGTTCCTCGATCTCAAGGCCGGTCCGGTGGTCCTCATCGGCGCGGGTGAGCTTTTGCGCGCCAAGCTGCGCGTGCTCGCTGCTGCCGGTGCGCGCATCCGCGTGCATGCGATCGACGGCAATCAGGACCTGAGCCTCAGTTCCGAAGACGCTGCGCGGGTTGAAATCGCCACTGGCGATCCGCTCACCGCCGATCTCTCGGGCGTCATTGCCATCGTTTGCGCCGGCGCGGGCGATGTCGGCGTTGCCATGTCGGCGCGCGCCAAGGCGCTCGGCCTGCCCGTCAACGTCATGGACGATCTCGAACATTCCAGCTTCATCTTCCCGGCGATCGTCGATCGCGGTGATGTCGTGGTCGCGATCGGCACCGGCGGCACCTCGCCGGTGGTGGCGCGGCGCGTGCGCGAGAAGATCGAGGCGCTGCTGCCGGCCCGCATCGGTGAGCTCGCCGAGTTCATCGGCGGCTTCCGCAAATCCATCAACGAGCGCATCGCCGAGTTTCCGCTGCGCCGCCGCTTCTGGGAGCGCGTCATCGACGGTCCGATCGGCGCGTCTGTGCTCGCGGGCCGCAAGGGCGAGGCCGACGCCGCGATCAGGGCGATTTCCGATCCGTCCGCGTTCGCGCGTGCCGACAAGCCGGAAGGCTCCGTCGCGCTGGTCGGCGCTGGGCCCGGCGATCCCGACCTTCTCACCATCAAGGCGCTGCGCGCGCTCCAGGATGCCGACATCGTCTTCCATGACGAACTGGTCTCCCCTGAAATTCTCGACCGCATCCGCCGCGACACCACGCGCGTTCCGGTCGGCCGCCGCGTCGGCAAGCCCGGCATCGGCCAGGACGCCATCAACAAGCGCATGATCGAGGCCGCGCAATCCGGCCAGCGCGTGGTGCGGCTGAAGGGCGGCGACCCCTTCGTGTTCGGCCGCGGCGGCGAAGAGGTCGAAGCGCTGCGCGCCGCTGGTATCGCCTATTCGATTATTCCCGGCATCACTGCCGGGCTCGGCGGCGCCGCCGATTTCGAGGTGCCGCTCACCTACCGTCATGAAGCGACCCGCATCACCTTCCTCACCGCGCACAAGGCGCGCGATGCCGAGAACGTGGACTGGTCGACGCTGACCGACACCAAAATGACCGTCGTGGTCTACATGGGCATGACCGCGGCCCCCGCGATCCGCGAAGGCTTGTTCGCGGCCGGCCGTTCGCCCGAGACGCCCGTCGGCGTGTTCGCCCGCGTCACGCGGCCGGACGCACAAGGCGCGATCGGCACGCTGCGCGACCTGCCCGAGCTCGTGCGGCGGACCCATGGCGGTCCCGCCATCCTCATCATCGGCGACGTGGTCCGGCATACCGGTTCACTTCGCCGCGAAACACCCAAACAAATCATCTCTGACCTCCTGGATGCTGCCGAATGACCTCTCCCTTGCAAAAGAAACTTAAAATCAGCGATTCCTCCGTCGTGACCGCTAACCGTACCTGGGATGGCGTCGTGGTCTACCGCACTGCTGCCAAGGGCTGGTCGGCTGACCTCGCAGACGCCGCGATCGTGCGAAACTCCGATGAGGCGAAAGCGTTGCTCGCCGAGGCCGTGGCCGATGACGTCGGCGCGATTGGTCCCTATATCGCTCCGGTCCAGATCGGCGAGGACGGCAAGATCGTGCCCGGAAATCTGCGCGAGCAGATCCGCCGCGATGGCGTGACCATCGACTTGCCGGTTTAATCGCAGGTCGGGCTGTAAGGCACTTTAATCATGTACGCTTACGACGAAATCGATCGCACGCTGGTCAACGAGCGCGTCTCGGAATTCCGCGACCAGGTGCAACGCCGTCTCTCGGGCGAGTTGACCGAGGACGAATTCAAGATGCTGCGCTTGCAGAACGGCGTCTATCTGCAACTGCACGCCTACATGTTCCGCGTCGCGATTCCCTACGGAACGCTGGCGTCGAACCAGTTGCGGCAGCTTGCCCATGTCGCGCGCAAATATGACCGCGGCTACGGCCATTTCACCACGCGCCAGAACATCCAGTTCAACTGGATCAAGCTTTCGGACCTGCCGGATGCGCTGGCCGATCTTGCCGACGTCGGCATCCACGCGATGCAGACCTCCGGCAACAACATGCGCAACGTAACCTCGGATCAGTGGGCCGGCGTCGCGCCGGGCGAGATCGAGGATCCCCGCATCTGGTCGGAGCTGATCCGCCAGCACACTACGTTGCATCCGGAATTCTCGTTCCTGCCGCGCAAGTTCAAGATCGCGATCACCGCTTCGGATCACGACCGCGCTGCGATCAAGGTCCACGACATCGGCCTGCGGCTGATCAAGAACGAGAAGGGCGAAACCGGCTTCGAGGTGCTGGTCGGCGGCGGTCTCGGCCGCACGCCGTTCATCGGCAAGACCATCAAGCACTTCGTCCACGGCCGCGATCTCCTGAGCTATATCGAGGCGATCCTGCGCGTCTACAACCAGTACGGACGCCGCGACAATATCTACAAGGCGCGCATCAAGATCCTGGTGCACGAGCTCGGCATCGAGAAGTTCTCCCGCGAGGTCGAGGAGGAGTGGCAGCATATCCGCAACTCCTCGCTTCAGATCGACGACGAGGTGATCGAGGACATCCGCTCGCGCTTCATCTATCCGGCTTATGAGAAGCTGCCGCACATGCCGGACGAGCTGCGCCAGGCCGCGGCCGATCCCGATTTCGAGGCGTGGCGCAAGAACTCGGTCGCCGCGCACAAGAACCCGGGCTACTCCATCGTCACGATCTCGCTGAAGCCGATCGGCGCGCCTCCGGGCGATGCCACCGCCGAGCAGATGGATGCGCTGGCCGATCTCGCCGACAAATATTCCTTCGGCGAGATCCGCGTCGGTCATGAGCAGAATTTGGCGCTGCCGCATGTTGCCAAGCGCGACCTGCCGGCGCTGTGGAAGGCGCTCGACAAGCTTGGGCTGGCGACGCCGAACGTCAACCTGATCACCGACATCATCGCCTGCCCGGGGCTCGACTATTGCTCGTTGGCCAATGCGCGCTCGATCCCGATCGCGCAGGAGCTGACGCGGCGCTTTGCCAACCATGAGCTCGCCAATCTGATCGGGCGGCTGCATATCAACATCTCCGGCTGCATCAATGCCTGCGGCCATCATCATGTTGGCCATATCGGCATTCTCGGTGTCGAGAAGAACGGCGAGGAGGTCTACCAGATCACCATCGGCGGCCGTGCCGACGAGAGCGCCGCGCTTGGCAATCTGATCGGCCCCGGCGTCAAGTTTGACGAGGTCGCTGACGTCGTCGAGGACATCGTGGAAGCCTATCTGGCGCTGCGCGAGCGGCCGGAGGAGCTGTTCGTCGACACGGTGAAGCGCCTCGGCGTCGAACCCTTCAAGGAGCGCGTCTATGCCACTCGTTAACGGCGGAAAAATCGCCGACGACAGCTTCGCCAAGCTTGCCGTCGACACGCCGCTGCCCGAGGGCGGCGACATCCTGGTGCCGGCCGAGCGCTTCCTCAGCGATGCGGACGCGCTGCTCAAGCGCGGCGGCAAGGTCGGCGTGATCTGGCCGAACAATCGCGATATCGCCGAGCTCGTGCCCTATCTCGGCAAGATCGCCGTCGTCGCATTGGTGTTCCCGAGCTTCCGCGATGGCCGCGCCTACAGCCAGGCGCGCCTGCTGCGCGAGCGCTATAATTATCGCGGCGATTTGCGTGCCACCGGCCAGGTGCTGCGCGACCAGTTCGTGTTCATGCTGCGCGCCGGCTTCGATTCCTTCGAGGTCAAGAAGCAGGCCGACGCGGAAGCCTTCATGCAGACCGCGAAGCGCTATTCGGTGTTCTATCAGCCGACCGGCGACGGCCGCATCACCGCGCTGCACAGGCGAATGCAGCTGCGTCACTCCGAAGGTGTCGGCACGTGAACGCAATCGCGCCCCAGGTCGCTTCAGTGTCCGTGTCTGCGCTGCCCTCGGCGGAGGAGCTCGATCGTGCGCTGCGCGATGCTTCGCCCGCGGAGGTCATCGCCGCGGCGTTGAAGGCGGTCGGGCGCGAGAAGCTTGCGCTGGTGTCGTCCTTCGGCACGGAATCGGCGACGCTGCTGAAGGTCATGGCCGACGTCGATCCGGCGATCCCCGTGATCTTCCTCGACACCGGCTGGCTGTTCGAGGAGACGCTGGCCTATCGCGATACGCTGATCGCGGAACTCGGCTTGAAGGACGTCCGCTCGATCAAGCCTGCCGAGGAGACGCTGTCGCGCGAAGATCCCGACCGCGACCTCTGGTTCTCCGATCCAGACGCCTGCTGCCGCATCCGCAAGGTCGAGCCGCTGGCGCGTGCGCTGAAGCCGTTCGATGCGTGGCTCAATGGCCGCAAGCGCTTTCAGGGCAATGCGCGCACCGACATTCCGGTGGTCGAGGATGATGGCGCGCGGTTGAAGTTCAACCCCTTCGCCAATGTCTCGCGCGAGGAACTCGAAGCCATTTTCGTCCGCGCCAAATTGCCGCGTCATCCGCTGGTGGAGTCCGGTTTCCTGTCGGTTGGGTGTATGCCTTGCACCAGCAGAACGGCCGAGGGCGAGGATGCACGCGCCGGTCGCTGGCGCGGCCGAGCCAAGACAGAATGCGGCATCCACACGATGAAGACTTCGTAGCACAGTCGAGCTGTCCGGCTACGAACAAGAAAATCCGGTTCCGTTGACTTGAGAGCGTTTCGCCCCGAGTTATGCCCGCGTGCCATCGATGACGATGACGTCGTCGAGGTAAATGGAGATGGACATGATGCGCCGTATCGTTCCGCTCGCGGCAGGGCTGCTCTTGACTGGATTGTTGGTAAGCTCGGCTCTCGCCGCTGACATCAATCTCTTGAACGTGTCGTACGATCCGACGCGTGAGCTCTATGCCGAGTTCAACAAGGCGTTCGCGAATGCCTATCAGAAGGAAACCGGCAAGAGCGTCGAGATCAAGCAGTCGCATGGCGGCAGCGGCTCGCAGGCGCGTGCCGTGATCGACGGATTGCAGGCCGATGTGGTGACGCTCGCGCTCGCCTATGACATCGACGCCGTCGCGAACAAGGGCCTCACCGCGACCGACTGGCAGAAGCGTCTGCCGCAGAATTCATCGCCCTATACCTCGACCATCGTGTTTCTGGTGCGCAAGGGCAATCCGAAGGGCATCAAGGACTGGGACGATCTGCTCAAGACCGGTGTCTCGGTGATCACGCCGAACCCGAAGACCTCCGGCGGGGCGCGCTGGAATTATCTCGCCGCCTGGGGCTTTGCCCAAAAGAAATACGGCTCGGCCGACAAGGCCAAGGACTTCATCGGAAAGCTCTACCAGCAGGTGCCGGTGCTCGACACCGGTGCGCGCGGCGCCACCGTGACCTTCGTCGAGCGCGGCGTCGGCGACGTGCTGCTGGCCTGGGAGAACGAGGCCTATCTCGCCCTGAAGGAGTTTGGTGCGCAGAAGTTCGAGATCGTGGCGCCGCCGCAATCGATCCTCGCCGAGCCGCCGGTCGCGATCGTCGACAAGGTTGCCGATAAAAAAGGCACCCGCAACGCGGCCGATGCCTACCTCCAGTATTGGTATACCAAGGAAGGTCAAGAAATCGCCGCGCGCAATTTCTACCGTCCGCGCGACGCCGAGATTGCCAAGAAGTACGAAAACTCCTTCGCCAAGGTCGAACTGTTCACGATCGACGACGTTTTCGGCGGCTGGACCAAGGCGCAGAAGGAACATTTTGCCGACGGCGGCGTCTTTGATCAGATCTACAAGAACTGATCGGGCGCCGTCTTAGGAGTAGCAGGGGGCCTGGTGAGCGCAGTTGCAGCACGACGACGGACATTGCCGGGCTTCGGTCTCACGATGGGACTGACGCTTTCCTGGCTCTCCATCATCATCCTGATTCCGCTCGCCGGGCTGTTCCTGAAATCGCTGGAGCTTAGCCCCGAGCAATTCTGGAACATCCTGTCCAGCCGCCGCACCCTCAACGCCTTGCGCGTCTCCTTCGGCCTCGCCTTTGCGGCGGCCTGCGTCAATCTCGTCATGGGCAGCATCATCGTCTGGGCGCTGGTGCGTTACCGCTTCCCCGGGCGCCGGTTGTTCGACGCTATCGTCGACGTGCCGTTCGCGCTGCCGACGGCGGTCGCCGGCGTCGCGCTGACCGCGCTGTTTGCCGAGACGGGCTGGCTGGGTGCGCCGCTCGCCGCGCTCGGTATCAAGGTGGCATTCACGCCGATCGGCATCTTCGTCGCCATGATCTTCATCGGCATCCCCTTCGTGGTGCGCACCGTGCAGCCGGTGCTCCAGGACCTCGACCCCGAGATCGAGGAGGCCGCCGGCAGCCTCGGCGCCAGCCGCTGGCAGACCATCATCCGCGTGATCCTGCCCTCGCTCGGACCGGCGCTGCTCACCGGCCTCGCGCTCGCCTTCGCCCGCGCGGTCGGCGAATACGGCTCGGTGATCTTCATCGCCGGCAATCTGCCTAATGTCTCCGAGATCGCGCCGCTCCTGATCGTGATCCGGCTGTCCGAATTCCGCTATGCCGACGCGACCGCCATCGCCGTGGTCATGCTCGTCGTCTCCTTCGTCATCATCTTCGCCGTCAACCGGCTCCAGCGCTGGGCGCAGAGCCGGATTCCGGCGCGCTGAGGGCAGATCATGACGATGCAGATCGCAGATTCCGTCTCGCTGCCTTCGACCGATGCGCGCGCACGTGCGCACGCCGCTGCGGCACGCGACAGCCTCCGCACCGAGCCACCCGCAATACGTATCGCCATCATCGCTCTGGCGGTGATCTTCCTCAGCGTCTTCGTCGTGCTGCCGCTGGTTCTGGTGTTCGCGCAGGCCTTTTCGAGAGGCGTTCTCGCTTATTTCTCTGCGCTTGCCGAGCCTGAAGCGCTGGCTGCGATCAAGCTGACGTTGATCGTGGCGGCGATCTCGGTCGGCCTCAATCTCGTATTCGGCCTCGTCGCGGCATGGGCCATCGCCAAGTTCGAGTTTCGCGGCAAGACCTTCCTGATCACGCTGATCGACCTGCCGTTCTCGGTGAGCCCGGTGATCTCGGGCCTCGTCTTCGTGCTGCTGTTCGGCGCGCAGGGCTATTTCGGCAGCTGGCTTAGGGATCATGATATCCAGATCCTGTTCGCGGTGCCCGGCATCGCGCTCGCCACCACCTTCGTGACCTTCCCGTTCGTGGCGCGCGCGCTGATCCCCCTGATGCAGGAGCAGGGCACGCAGGAGGAGGAGGCCGCGATCTCGCTCGGCGCCTCCGGCCTGCAAACCTTCTTCCGCGTCACCCTGCCCAACATCAAATGGGGCGTGCTCTACGGCGTGCTGCTCTGCAACGCGCGCGCGATGGGCGAATTCGGCGCCGTGTCGGTGGTATCAGGACACATCCGCGGCGAGACCAACACCATGCCGCTGCTGGTCGAGATTCTCTACAACGAGTACCAGTTCGTCGCTGCGTTTGCGATCGCCTCGCTGCTGGCGATGCTGGCCCTGATCACGCTGATCGCCAAGACCGTTCTGGAACGTCACCTCGACGAAGGACACGACGCAAGTGACCATTGAAGTCAGGAATCTCGTCAAGCAGTTCGGTAGCTTCAAAGCCCTCGATGGCGTCGATCTCAAGGTCGACAATGGCGAGCTGCTGGCGCTGCTCGGTCCGTCCGGCTCCGGCAAGACCACGCTGCTGCGCATCATCGCCGGCCTCGACTGGCCTGATTCCGGCGAGGTTTCCTTCAATGGCGAGGATGCGCTGGCGCGGGGCGCGCGCGAACGGAACGTCGGCTTCGTGTTCCAGCACTACGCGCTGTTCCGCCACATGACGGTGTTCGAGAACGTCGCCTTCGGCCTGCGCGTGCAGCCGCGCGCCAGCCGCAAGGATGAGTCCACCATTCGTGCGCGCGTCAAGGAGCTGCTCGATCTCGTGCAGCTCGATTGGCTCGCCGACCGCTATCCGAGCCAGCTCTCCGGCGGCCAGCGCCAGCGCATCGCACTCGCCCGCGCGCTCGCGATCGAGCCGCGCATCCTCCTGCTCGACGAGCCCTTCGGCGCGCTCGATGCTAAGGTGCGCAAGGAGCTGCGCCGATGGCTGCGCTCGCTGCACCAGGAGATCAACGTCACCTCGATCTTCGTCACCCACGACCAGGAGGAGGCGCTCGAAGTCGCCAACCGCGTCGTGGTGATGGACAAGGGTAGGATCGAGCAGATCGGCTCGCCCGACGACGTCTATGAAAGCCCGGCGACCGCCTTCGTCCACGGCTTCATCGGCGAATCCATCGAGCTGCCGGTCCAGGTCGAAGGCGGCGTCATCAGGCTCGGCGACCGCCCACTCAATCTTGCAGCAGACGGCTTGGTGTCTGGCGCGTCAAAACTGTTCGTGCGGCGACATGATATGCTGGTCGGCCCGCCCGGAAGCGGTGCCTTCGAGGGCGCTGTGCAGCACGTCCGGAATTTCGGCCCCGTGCAGCGGGCCGAGGTGGCGCTATCCGGCGGCGAGACCATCGAGATCGACGCCCCCCGCGACAGGGAACTGCGCGCCGGCGACACGATCGGCCTCGAACCGCGCCGCTACCGGATATTTGCGGGCTAGCAGGCGCCTCGGCCGAAAGCTCAAATCTTCCTCAATATTCACCTTTCAGCCACGGTTGGTATGCAACAACGGCCCCTCATTTGGGGGCCCCTGAACATGCGCGCTGCGGCCGCAATACTCATCACTTTGCTTCTCGCCGGCTGCGCCGGCAACGAAGCACCGGTCCAGCAGCCGTCGATGTATGCCGACATGTCGGTCCCGGGCACCAAGCTCGATGCGCAGGCGGCAGCGATCATGATCTCGCAATACCGCCAGAACAACGCCCTCGGCACCGTCGTGATCGACCCCGATCTGATGCGGCTCGCCGAATCCCAGTCCCAGGCCATGGCGGCGGCCAACAAGATGGACCATGACGTCCGCGCACCGCTGGCCAAGCGCCTCAGCGCGGGCGGCTATCCGGCGACGGTGGCGGTCGAGAACGTCTCGGCCGGCTATCATACGCTGGCGGAAGCGTTTTCCGGCTGGCGCGACTCGCCTCCGCACCGCGCCAACATGCTCAAGAGCGGTGTCACAAAACTGGGCATCGCGGCGGGCTATGCTCCCGGCACCAAATACAAGGTGTTCTGGACCATGATCCTGGCCTCGACGGACCCCCGATAAGCCAGACTTGATCCCGGGATGCATTGACGCCGCGGCGGACTGTCGCCACGGTGGCTCGCCTTTTGCTATTGTTCCCAGATGACAGATCATAGCCCGGAAGTCGCAACAGTCCCCGCGAAGGCGCAGCGCGTCCTGGTCCTCCAGGGCGGCGGCGCGCTCGGCTCCTATCAGGCCGGCGCCTACCAGTCGCTGTGCCATTTCGACTTCGAGCCGGAATGGGTCGCCGGCATCTCGATCGGCGCGGTCAACGCCGCCATCATCGCCGGCAACGAGGGACAGACCCGCGTCAAGCGGCTCAAGGAATTCTGGGAGATGGTGTCGGCGCCGGTGCCGTGGAAGCCGATCGGCAAGAGCGATCACAGCCGCGAGCTGTTCAATTCGACCAGTGCCGCATTGATCGCGACCTTCGGCGTGCCCGGTTTCTTCACGCCGCGCATTCCGCCCGCGCCGCTCTGGCCGCCCGGCAGCAAGCAGGCCGAGAGTTATTACGACACCGCGCCGCTGAAGAAGACGCTGGAGCGCCTGGTCGATTTTGACCGCATCAACGATCTGAAGACGCGCCTGTCGGTCGGCGCCGTCGGCGTCACCTCGGGCAACTTCAAATATTTCGACAATTACGAGTTCAAGAAGCTCGGCAAGACCATCGGCCCCGAGCACATCATGGCCTCCGGCGCGCTGCCGCCGGGCTTTCCGTCCGTCGTGATCGAAGGCGAGCATTATTGGGACGGCGGCATCGCCTCCAACACGCCGCTCGACTACGTACTCGATGCCGAGGTCGCTCGCGACATGCTGATCTTCCAGGTCGATCTGTTCAGCGCCCGCGGCGATCTGCCGAATTCGCTGCTCGAGGCGACCGAGCGCGAGAAGGACATCCGCTTCTCCAGCCGAACGCGGATGAACACCGACAAGAACAAGCAGATCCATAATGCGCGCCGGGCCGTGCGCGATCTGATTTCCAAATTGCCCGATTATCTGAAGAATGATCCTTCCGTCGAATTCCTCGCGAAGGTGTCGCGCGAAAGCACCGTCACCGTGGTGCACCTGATCTATCGCAGCAAGAACTACGAATCCTCGTCGAAGGATTACGACTTCTCGCATGTCGCCATGGTCGAGCATTGGGAAGCCGGGGTGCGCGACGTGCATCTGTCGATGCGCCATAAGGACTGGCTCGAGCGGCCGCAGTCCGGCGAGACCATGGTGACCTACGATCTCACGGGGGACGTCACCGCGCCCCCGCCAAAAAGGAGCGAATAACATGGGTAGTCTGTCAGGCAAGAACGCCGTCGTGACCGGTTCGACCAGCGGCATCGGGCTCGCCTACGCGCGCGCCTTCGCCGCCGCCGGCGCCAATGTCGTCATCAACGGCTTCGGCTCGCCGGAAGATATCGAGAAGGAGCGCGCCAAGATCGAGTCCGACTTCGGCGTGAAGGCGGTGTATTCGCCGGCCGACATGACCAAGCCCGCCGAGATCGCCGGGATGATCGCGCTCGGCGAGAAGTCGTTCGGCTCGGTCGACATCCTCGTCAACAATGCCGGCATCCAGTTCGTCTCGCCGATCGAGGAATTCCCGGTCGAGAAGTGGGACCAGATCATCGCGATCAACCTGTCCTCGGCTTTCCATGCCATCCGCGCGGCGGTGCCCGGCATGAAGAAGAAGGGCTGGGGCCGTATCATCAACACGGCGTCGGCGCACTCGCTGGTCGCCTCGCCCTTCAAGTCCGCCTATGTGTCGGCCAAGCACGGCATCGCCGGACTGACCAAGACCGTGGCGCTCGAGGTCGCGACCCACAAGATCACCTGCAACTGCATCAGCCCCGGCTATGTCTGGACGCCGCTGGTGGAGAAGCAGATCCCCGACACGATGAAGGCGCGCAACCTCACGCGCGAGCAGGTCATCAACGACGTGCTGCTCGACGCGCAGCCGACCAAGGAGTTCGTCACCTCCGAGCAGGTCGCAGCCCTCGCGCTGTTCCTGTGCGGCGACGATGCCGCGCAGATCACCGGCACCAACCTGTCGATCGACGGCGGCTGGACGGCGGAGTAATCACGCGATGCCGTAGGGTGGGCAAAGGCGCGTCAGCGCCGTGCCCACCATTCTTCTCCGATTGATGAAAAGCGGTGGGCGCACTTCGCTTTGCCCACCCTACGAGAGCTGCGCTTAGTCTTCGTTCAATGCGTCCAGGCCAGCGCCGTCACGATCGCCGACGACAGGTTCAGCTCCGCGAACATGATCTTGCCGGCGACCACGAACAGCACGCAGGCAAGCGTCAGGCGCAGCACCGTCTCGGGGACGCGCGTCGCACTGAGGCTGCCGACGATGATGCCGGGCAGCGAGCCCAGCAGCAGCACGCCCATCAGGGCCCAATCGACGTCGCCAAGCGCCCAATGTCCGATGCCCGCGACCAGCGTCAGCGGCACCGCATGCGCGATGTCCGAGCCGACGATGGTCGCCATCGGCAGGCGCGGATAGAGCAGCAGCAGCACGGTGACGCCGACCGCGCCGGCACCGACGGACGAGATCGACACCAGCACGCCGAGCACGATGCCGGTGACGACGGTCGCGATCGCGGTGGTGCGCTCATTGACCTGCTCGAGGCGCTTCCGATAGCGCTCCATGAGGGCCTTGCGGAAGATCAGCGAGGTCGCGGTCAGCAGCAGTGCAAAGCACAGCACCAGATTGACCAGGCTGCGCTCGGAATCGCTCCTGAGGTCGAGCTTCCACAGCACGAGCAGCGTCAGCGCGCTCGCCGGGATGCTGCCGCAGGCGAGCCGCAGCACGGCGGGCCAGTGCACGCTCCGCGACCAGCCATGCACCACGCTGCCGCCGGTCTTGGTGGCGGCGGCATAGAGCAGGTCAGTGCCGACGGCGGTGGAGGGGTGGATGCCGAACAGCAGGATCAGCAGCGGCGTCATCAGCGAGCCGCCACCCACGCCGGTCATCCCGACAAGCAGGCCGACGCCAAATCCGGAGGCGACATAGAGCGGATCAATCATGTCTGGGGAATCTTAGGTTTATCTCGTCGGTTGAGCAATATGACGTAGAATAAAATTTCCCTGAAGCGCAATCGCTTCGATTGAATAAGAAAAATCTTGCTACGGACGGCTGGCGGGTAGGGGGTTTCAGTCGCCGCCGCGCAAGGCGCGAAACAGCCATTCTCCAGGCCGGCAACCGGGTGGCAGCGCCTATTTGCCAAACGCCAGCACGTGCAGGCCGAGCCGCTGGCGCACGATCCAGAACAGCAGCACCGTCTCGAATGTCAGCGAGATCGAGGTCGCGGCCGCGGCGCCGTGGCCACCGAAGCGCGGCACCAGCGCGATGCAGAGCACGAGGTTCATCACGAAGGCCAGCGCGTAGGCCAGCGCGCAGATCTTCTGCTGGCCGAGCATGTTGAGCAGGCGCTCGACCGGTCCGATCGCGGCGCGCACCACGAGGCCGATCGCGGCGACGAACATGATGTCGTAGCCGACCGTGAATTGCGGGCCGAACAGCCAGAGCAGCGGCTTGCCGAGCGCAAGCAGCACGATGGTCGCTGCCAGCGACGGCCAGAACGTCCAGTTGATGGCATGCGCGACATAGGCCGACAGGCGCGCCTTGTCGCCGAGCGCGTTGTACTCGGCGAAGCGATGCGCTGTGGTCGCCGACATCGCGTAGTGGATGAACGAGACCAGGGCGAGCGTCTTCACCACCGCGAAATAGACACCGACCTCGTCCGATGGGCGGAACTGCTGAAGCACCAGCACGTCGGTATAGGACAGCAGCAGGTAAAAGCTCTCGACCAGCAGGATCGGCAGCGAGACGGCGAGCCAGCCACCGATGTCGTAGGTCTTGGGGCCCGGCTCGATGTGATCGGCGAGCTTGCGGTTCAGCACCACCATCTGCCCGGTCATCGCGATCCACACCGCGCCGGCGCTCGCGACCATCGCGGCGACTGCGCCGAGGTGATAGCCGAGCAGGAAGGCAGCGGCCGTGATGCCGATGATCAGCGCCTGGCGGATGATGAATTGCGGCATCAGGCCAAGCTGCATCCAGTCATGCGAGCGCGCGATGCCGTCCTGGGTGTTGGCGACGACGAAGGCGGGCAGCGTCATGCAGCCGATATAGAGCGGCAGCACCTCGGCCGGATCGATCCAGGGGGAGAGCAGCTTGACGATACCGGCGAGCCCCAGCGACACCAGCGTGGACGCGGCAAAGGTCAGCCAGCGGCTGCCGGAGAGAAAGCCGCGCAGCAGCGCATGCTCGCCGCTGGTGCGATGCTCGGGAATGATCTTTTGCGCGGAGGCCGAGATGCCGAAGTCCATCATGCTGCCGAGCAGCAGCACCCAGGTCCAGACGTAGACATAGATGCCGTAGTCGGACGTCCCCATCCAGCGCGCGAGCAGAACTTGCGAGAAATAGGCGAGGCCCGCGCTGATCACCCGGATGATGAAGATGGTGCCGGCCAACCGCCGCGTCAGCGACGCTTCGTTCGACCCGCCCGTCAGCTTCGCGCGCAGCCGCGCGATGAGGCCGGCAGGTCCGGTCGTAGCGGGTTCTGCATCCATCACGGCCAATTCGAGATCCCCAGGGCGTCCGTATCAGGCGTCCCGCATGCTGCGGCAGGCCCGATGCGGTAGCCCTTGGGGATTAGCAACCATTCGTTAAGATTGGGTTGGGTGAGGCATGCTGCCGCTCCAGCCACCGGCGTCGTCCCCGCCTAGTGCGCAATTGCGCACGGGAGGCGGGGACCCATAACCCCAGCGAGAAATCGTTGCGCTGGCTGGTAACTCCGAGTCTTCGCCAAACCACTCCCTGTGGTTATGGGTCCCGGGCTCGCGCTGCGCGCGCCCCGGGACGACAGCTGAATATGGGGCGCTGGCAGCGCAACTCAGCTCCGGCTCACTCCAAATTCGTATTGAACTCGTACGATTTCTCAGGCGCGACGAGCGTGAACTTCAGCGCCGCCCCGTCGGGCTTGGCGCCCGGCGGCAGTCCGTCGAGCTCGAATGAAAATCGCTGCACACCGGGTGGGCTGCGCTCGACCGGCGCCGGAATCGGCAACGCCCAATCGAGCGTCGGCCCTTCCACGAACAAATTGACGCCGCGGCTATCGGGCACGACCACGTCGACCACGACATTCTTGGGACCGTCACGTTTGACGTCGCGGATGGTCAGCGGATTGGGATCACCGATCGTGGCAGGCTTCGGCACGGTGTCGAGCGCGGCACGCAGATTGGCGTCCTCGGTCGAGGCGACGTTGTTGAAGCCGAGCTCGACATTGGCCTCGACGGGAACGCAGAGCTTCTCGCACACGGCGTAGTTGATCTCGGCACGCAGCGTCACCGGCTTGTCGGGCGCCTTGGGCACGATGCGCAGAGGCAGCACGATCTGGCCGTGATAGCCGATCGAATGCCCGCCCGCGCCGTCATCGAATTTCAGCGGCGCCGGCCACATCACCGTCACCGCTTCGACATTGTCCGATTTGGAGAAATCGAACCGCGGCGGAACGCCGGAATCGCCGGGGATGCGCCAGTAGGTCTTCCATCCCTGCTGGAGCTGGAAGGCGATACCGCCGAGCAGGACGGCGCCGCTGCGCGATCCCGCCAGCAATCGCACTGCGGAATGGCCGTCGCGCTGCCAGGGCGAAGCGTCGTCGGCGCGGGCAGCAAGCGTCATCGACGACGCAAGCAGGGTTGTTGCGACGCCAAACGCCGCATGCAGGGGAACTCTTGTCAGCATGGCACGTCTTTACAGGGTCGCCCCTGGGCAAACCATTGAATTGCTTGTGATGGATGCACCTGAATCAAGTCTATGCAAGCCTTGATTTGACAGCAGCCCGGCCCGACATCAGGATAGGAATCGAAACCGGAGTGCTTCACCGATGGCTCCCACAGGCAAAAGGACGGGCGAAAGCACCCGCAGCGCGGCCCCCGCGCTTCCCAGCTCGGCCGGCTATCTCGACGGCCAGCTCCTGATCGCGATGCCCGTGATGGGCGATGAGCGCTTCGAGCGCTCGGTGATCTATCTCTGTGCGCATTCCGCCGAGGGCGCGATGGGCATCATCGTCAATCATCCCGCCGGCAGCATCGACTTCCCCGAGCTGTTGCAGCAGCTCGGCATCATCAAGAAGGGCGAGCACATCAAGCTGCCGGAGAACGCCGAAAGCATGAAGGTGCTGCGTGGCGGGCCGGTCGATACCGGCCGCGGCTTCGTGCTGCATTCCAGCGATTTCTACATCGAGAACGCGACGCTCCGGATCGACGACGGCGTCTGCCTCACCGCGACCGTCGATATCCTGCGGGCGATCGCCAACGGCTCCGGCCCGAAGCACGCCATCCTCGCGCTTGGTTATGCCGGCTGGGCGCCGGGCCAGCTCGAGACCGAAATCCAGAGCAATGGCTGGCTGCACTGCGATGCGGATTCGGATTTGATCTTCGGCGACGATGTCGACGAGAAGTACGGCCGCGCGCTGCGCAAGATCGGCATCGATCCCGGCATGCTCTCGAACGATGCGGGACACGCGTAGCTGTTGCGCCAACCTCCGCTGTCGTCCCGGACAAGCGGAGCTTCTGGCAACGCGTAGCGTTGTCCAGAACGGAGCGCAGATCCGGGACCCATAATCCCAGGAAGTCGTTGTTGAAGCGGGCTGGTCACCACTAGTCTTCGCCAAACCACGGCCTGTGGTTATAGGTCCCGGATCTGCGCTTCGCTTTGCTACGCTTGTCCGGGACGACGGCGGAATTTGTGGCTACTCCAATGCCGCCTATTCCGCCGCCTGCTGCTGTACCGTCGGCTCTGTCCCCGCCACCGTCGCGCGGCGCATGTCGCGGGGCTGGGACTGGTCGTAGCGGCGGACGCGATGCATGGTCTGGCGGTTGTCCCACATCACGAGATCATGCAGCTTCCATTTGTGGACATAGACGAACTCTGCGTTCGTCGCATGCTCGTTCAGATCGCGCAGCAGCAGCCGGCCTTCGGGGACGCTCATGCTGACGATCTTGCCGGCATGCGATGAGAGGTACAGCGACTTGCGGCGATGCACCGGATGGGTGCGCACCAGGCGTTGCAGCACCGGCTTGAACATCTGCTTTTCGTCGTCGGTGTACTCGGTGAAGCCGAGCGATCCGCGCGAATACATCAGCGAGTGCTCGCAGACCAGATCCTCGATCTCGGCCTTGGTGTCGTCATCGAGCGCGTCATAGGCCGCGCGCATGTCGGCGAACTCGGTATTGCCGCCCTTCGGGTTCACCACCCGCGCCGACAGCAGCGAGAATTTTGCGGGGATCGGGCGAAACGAGCTGTCGGAATGCCACAGGCAGTTGCCGAGATTGAACAGATGCGCGCGGCTGTCCTTCGCCAGCGGCTTGCCATCCTTGCCGAGATTGGAGACGTCGTTGAGGCCCGATTGGAGCCGGTAGTCCTTTTCCTTGGTCACAGTGCCGCCGCGCGCGTCCTCGCGCTGGCCGAAATTCAGCGCGAAGGCCATCTGCTGCTCGTCGGTGATGTCCTGGTCGTGGAAGACCAGCACCGCATATTTGTCCATGGCTGCCTCGACCTCGCGCGCCTCGGCCTCGGTGAGAGGCTTTCGCAGATCGAGGCCGGAAACCTCGCCGGCAAAATGTTTCTGAAGCTGCTGGATGGCGATCGTCATGGTGTTTCTCCCGCGAGCCGCGAGCGGTTGGTCCCGCTCTGCCGGTGAAAAAGCTACTCCCGCGACCGGACTTGTCAACGCTCGGCGTGCATATCTCTTAAGCGTCATGGCTCTCACGCGTTGCGCGCCATCAGGCCGCCGTCGACAGGGATCACCGCGCCGGTGAGGAAAGACGCAGCCGGCAGGCACAGGCTCAGCGTCGTATGCGCGACCTCCTCGGGGTCGCCGTAACGGCCGAGTGCAGTGCGGCGCTTGGCGTAGATGGTCTTGTGCTCTTCGGAGATCCGGTCGGTGATGGCGGTGCGGATCGGGCCCGGGCAGATGCAGTTGACGGTGATGCCTTCGCGGCCGAGCTCGACGGCGAGCGAGCGCGTGAGGCTCGCCACGCCGCCCTTCGCCGCCGAATAGGGGCTGTGCAATGCGGTGGCGCCGAGCGCCTCGGTCGAGGCGATGTTGACGATGCGCGGGCTCTTCGACTTGCGCAGGTGCGGCAGCGCGGCGCGGATGATGCGCGGATGCGCCGTCAGCATCACGGCGATGCCCTTGGCCCAGGCGTCTTCGTAAGCCTCGTCGTCGATCGCGACGCGCACGGAGATGCCGGCATTGTTGACGACGATGTCGAGCCCGCCGAAATGCGCCGCGACATCGCCAACCACGCGCTTGATCTCGCCGCCATCGGCGACATCGAGCTTCCACGCCTTCGCGGATCCGGCGTTCGCGGCAATCTCCTTGGCAACGGACAGCGCGCCCTGCTCGTCAAAGTCGGTAACGGCGACGTTCGCGCCTTCAGCGGCGAACACGCGCGCGGTGGCGCGCCCCATGCCGCTCGCCGCACCCGTGACGAGAACGGTCAGGCCCTTCACCGACCGGCTGAGCTCCTTGAATTCGGACATGCCGTTTCCTCGCGTCTCTTGTTTCTTGTTATGAGATGGGACAAGGCTGGCATCGATCCGCAGACAGGTCAAACAAGCAAAACAAAAGGGGAGGCCGCGATGGCGAACGAGCTCGATTTCTCAGGCAAGCAGGTGCTGGTGGTCGGCGGTTCCAGCGGTATCGGCAACGGCATCGCGCAAGCCTTTCGCACCAGGGGCGCGCAAGTTGCAGTCTGCGGCACGCGTGCTCATCCCGCGGAATATTCGGCGCAAGAAGGCTCCGATCTCACGGGTCTTTCCTATGCGCAGCTCGACGTCGGCAACGCCGGCGCGGTGGAAGCGTTCAAGCCGTCCTTCGACCGTCTCGATGTGCTCGTGCTCGCGCAGGGCGCGGTGCTCTATCGCCGCGGCGAGTTCGAGATGGCCGGCTTCCGCAAGGTCGTCGAGGTCAATCTGATGAGCCTGATGGCCTGCGCGACGCGCTTTCACTCCATGCTGCGCGATAGCAAGGGCGCGCTGATCATGGTGTCCTCGACCGCAGCCTATCATTCCACCATGGGCAATCCCGCCTACAACGCCTCGAAGACCGGCGCAGTCGGATTGACGCGGACGCTGGGCGAGGCCTGGGCCGAGGATGGCATCCGCGTCAACGGTATCGCGCCCGGCCTCGTCGACACCAAGATGACGAAGGTGACCACCGACAATCCCAAGCGGCTCGAAGGCGCGCTGTCACGCATTCCGCTGCGGCGATTGGGCACGCCGGCTGACATGGCGGGCGCGGCGCTGTTCCTCGCCTCGCCGCTGTCGTCCTACATCATCGGACAGACATTGGTCGTCGATGGGGGGCTTATTCTTTAGGCGATTGCGCGAGGCGATTGGAACTGCGCTGCTCCTGATCGGTTACTTGGGTTGACCCCCGAGGAGGAGCAACATGGACAAGGATCGGATCGTCGGATCGGCCAAGGAATTCGCTGGGCGCGCAGAAGGCGCCGTCGGTGATCTCGCTGGCGATGCGCAGACGCAGGCGTCAGGCAAGGCGCGGGAAGCCGCCGGCACCGTGCAGAATCTCTACGGCCAGGCCAAGGACGCCGTGCGCGACGCCGGCGAGACTGCGGCCGGCTACGCCAAGGATGCCTACGACAAGCCGGCCGAGACCTTGCGCGACGGTTCGCAGGCGATTGCCAAGAAGGTGCAGGACAATCCGCTCGGTGCGCTGCTGATCGCCGGCGGGATCGGCTTCGCACTCGCGCTTCTGATGTCGCGTCCCGCCCGTCGCCCGCCGCCGCGCTGGCGCTATTACGGCTGAGCCAAAGCCCCCGTCTCTCGTGCCCCGGACGCAATGCGGACTAGGCGATGCGTAGGCATCGTCCGGCAACGCCGCTTTGCTGAGCCGGGGCCCATTCTTTGTGAATGTCGCAGTGCTGGGTCCCGGCTCTGCGCAGCAGCGTTACACGCTGCAGCGCGTCCGGGACACGAGATCTCAATTCAGAAAAACTACCGGAACATCTCCGCCGATCGCCCGACGTTACCAGGCGGGCGCGGGATCGCGGGATTGGGATTACGCGGCGCTGGTGCGAATTGACGCGGCGGTGGCTGCGGAGAGCCGAAGCCGAAGAAATCGCGGAATGCCGGCGTTGCCTGGGCCGGCTGCTGCGGCTGCTGCACCGGCGGCTTCTTCGGCGCGAGTCTGGGCGGCGCGATCGCGGCGGCAGCGCTTGGCGTACCGGGAGCAGCAGCAGCACCATCCGGCGTCGTCGCAGCCATCGGCGTATCGCCCTTGGCCTGCTCGCGGCCGACTTCGCGGCGCGGCCAGGCATAATCATCGGCACGGCCGGCGGGCGCGGCCAGCGGCTCACCCTTCACCATCGTCTTCGCGGCGAGCGCATCGACGGCAGCGGGACGCGAACCCGGTCCGCCCAGCAATTGATCGGCCGAGATCGAGGCCGCAACCAGCGGCACGATCGGTCCCGCCAGCGGCCGCGGCGCGGGCTTGCCGGGCTCGGCGCTGGTGTCGGGGGTCGCAGGCTCGCTCGGCAGCGCAATCGGGCCGGAGCGTCCGGCGAGCAGGCGCGTGATCTCGCGCTCGACATAGTGGGCGAGCTTGCGTGCGCCGGGTTTCGTGAAATAGACGCCGTCATAGCTGCGGAGCTGGCGGATCTGGCCCTCGAAGTCCGGGCCCTTCTGGAGGAAGCGGCCGGCTTCGTCGACAAAGCCGTCCCAGACATCGACATAGGTGATGCCGGCCTTGGCCGCGCCTTCGCGGTAGAGCGAATCCAGGAACAGCATGTCCGCGGTGCCCTTGGGGCCGCGGATCGCGGGCAGGCCGACCCAGAGCACCGGAACGCCCTTGGACTTGAGAACGTTGGCCAGCTCCTCGATCTTCTTGCTGTAGAGTTCGACCCAGCGCTCGTCGCGGAATTCGTAGAGGCCGTTCGGGTTGCGCGCGGTCTTCTCCGGCGCTGCGACCGCCGGCGTGTCGGCGTTGTCGGCATCGTCCTGCGGCAGGTCGGCGTCGGCGGGCTTGTCGTCCGGCTTGGCGGCCGTGTCGGGTTTAGCATCGCCCGGCTTGGCCGGTGGCTTGGCGCGCGCGCCCTTGTCGTTCTTCTTGTCCTTGTCCGTCGCCTTGTCGGGCGCGGCCTCGCGGATCGAGATGCGGTCGTTGAGGCCGAGCATGACGACGATCACATCAGGCTTCTCGGTCTCGAGGATGCCCTTCGCTGCCGCCGCCCAGTCTGCGGGCTCACCCTTCGGCTGGTACTTGATCAGGCCGGACGTGGTCTTGTGCTTGCGGATCACGCCCATGTCGGGCTGCTCGGTGTAGGCGTCTTCGAGGCCGTAGGCGAGCCAGTCGGCCATGGCGTCGCCGATCACCAGCACGTTCTTGTCGGGCGTGGTGTCGCGCTTGGCTGGTGCCGGCGCGCGCGAAAAATCCTGGCGCGGCGCCTGCTGCTGCTGCTGCTGGAATGGCGCGAAGAAGTCGCCACCGAACCAGCCGCCGCCTCCACCGTTTCGCGGTGGCGGGGCCTGCCGCTGCGGCGGGCCGCCGAAGCCGGGGAAGTTGAAGAACTGCGCCGAGGCGGGTCCCGCAACGGAGACCAGGATCGCAAGCGCCGTCCCCAGCGCGATCAGCGGGCCGGTCTCGGTCAGCGCCTTGAACAGGGACTTCTTCGACATGCGATCTCAGGCACGCGCAATGGGGATTGGGACAGGCTCGATATAATAGCGGAATCAGGCGCCAAACGGGCAGATTCTTCTGCCATACACCGGGGAACCGCCGTCCCCGTCAAGGCGATCGGGCAATTTCCCTGTTCAGGGTTACTTTCGGGGCGGTTTTACCGCCCGCGGAGGCGATCCAGCACGTCCGAGGAGGCAAATCCGTCGGCGGGGACCCCGATCGAGGCTTGGAAATTGCGCAGCGCCTCCCGGGTCTGGCCGCCGAACTGGCCGTCCGGGGTGCCCTTGTAGAAGCCGCGCTGGGCCAAGAGCTGCTGGAGTTCCAGCCGTTCAGTGCGGGACAGCTCGCGCTCCTGCCGCGGCCAGGGCTGCACGAAGGGCTGGCCGCCGCGCAGGCGGTCGGCGAAATGGCCGATCGCCAGCGCATAAGCCTCGGCCGGGTTGTACTTCATGATGACGCGGTAATTCTGCAGCATCAGGAAGCCCGGGCCCTGCGCCCCGGCGGGCGCCAGCAGATAGGCTTTCTCGGCCGGATGCGGGAAGGGGTGGTTGGCCGGGCGCTTGAGCCCGAGCTTCTCCCACTGCGGGATCGTCATCGCCTTGGCGCGATCGGCCAGCATGTAGTTGAAGCCCTGGGGCACCACGACCTCGTAGCCCCAGGTCTGGCCGGCCTGCCAGCCGTCCTTCTTCAGATTGTTGGCGGTCGAGGCGATCAGATCGGTGGGATTGTCGACGACGTCGCGCCGTCCGTCGCCATCGCCATCCACGGCAAAGCGCTTGAACGCAGTCGGCATGAACTGGGTCGGGCCGAAGGCGCCGGCCCAGGAGCCGCGCATTTGCTCAGGCCTGAGATCGCCGCGGTTGAGGATCTCCAGCGCGGAGAGAAACTCGTCCTTGAAATAGGCCTGGCGGCGGCCGATGCAGGCGAGCGTCGCGGTCGATTGCAGCACGCTGCGGTCGCCCATCTGCGTCGAGTAATTGGACTCGATGCCCCAGATCGAGGCGATGATGTAGCGGTCGACGCCGGTAGCCTTTTCGGTGGCGTCGAACTGCGCCTTGTATTTGGCGAGGACCTCGCGGCCCGTGGCGAGGCGGTTGTCGTTCACGAGGATGTCGAGATAGTCCCAGATCGACTTGGTGAACTCCGGCTGCGAATCCATCAGATCCATGATGCGCAGGTCGGGCGACAGCCCGGCCGTGAAGCGCTGGAAATTCTCCTGCGTGATGTTGCGCCGTGCGGCATCGGGCCACATCCCCGCCACGCAATTGTTGAAGTTGGAGGCCGCTTCGCGGATCGCGGCGGCCGTCATCAACGGGTGGCCGGAGGCGCCGTCCTCGCCGGTCCATGGCAAGGCGCCGCCGGGGCCGGGCGCCGGCTGAGAGGGCGCTGGATTCGAGCCGGAGAAAATACCGCCGAACAGGTTCGACAAGCCGTTCTGCGCCTGGGCGCGCGCGCTGACAGGCAGCAGCACAGCGGCCGCAAGCATCATTGCGCCGGTCACAAATCCAGCACGTTTTGCCAGCCCTGCCACTGATTGCATCATACCCTACCTGTCCGGCCGAAAATCCGCCTTCAGGAGGCCCGGTACCGGTTGCCAATAGCTTAACAAAGGTGAAATTTTGGTGTCGGCCTTTTTCTCAACTCTGTGAGCGCGAGGCCCCACATCCGCCTTTGTTAGCGGCTGCAAACAAGCTAGCAAGATACCATTGCTCCCTTCACGTCCTCAGGTATTCGATCTGTCCCATGAAAATTCGCAAAGCCGTATTCCCCGTCGCCGGCCTCGGCACCCGCGTCCTGCCCGCCACCAAGGCGATGCCGAAGGAAATGCTGACCATCGTCGACAAGCCGCTGATCCAGTACGTCTATGACGAGGCGAGGGAAGCCGGCATCGAGCACTTCATCTTCGTCACCGGCCGCAACAAAAACGTCATCGAAGATCATTTCGACAAGATGTTCGAGCTCGACGCGACGCTCGCCGCGCGCGGCAAGAAGGCCGAGCAGGACATCCTGGCGCAGAACCAGCCGGAGGCCGGCGCCGTCAGCTTCACCCGCCAGCAGGCGCCGCTCGGTCTCGGCCACGCGGTCTGGTGCGCGCGCGACATCGTCGGCAACGAGCCGTTCGCGGTCGTGCTGCCCGATGAGCTCGTGCTCAACACGACCGGCTGCCTGAAGCAGATGATCGAGACGGCTTCAACGCTCGGCGAAAAATCCAACGTCATCGCGGTCGAGGCGGTGCCCGACCATCTTACCCATCAATACGGCATCTGCGGCGTCGGCAAGCGCACCGGCAAGATGTTCGAGGTCGACGGCATGGTCGAGAAGCCGGCCAAGGGCACCGCGCCCTCCAACCTCTCCATCACCGGCCGCTACATCCTTCAGCCGGAGATCTTCAAGATCCTGGAGACCCAGGAGCGCGGCGCCGGCGGCGAGATCCAGCTCACCGACGCCATGATCGGCCTCGCCAAGTCGCAGAAATTCTACGGCGTCGAGTTCGAGGGCGAGCGCCATGATTGCGGCTCCAAGCCCGGCTTCCTCCGCGCCAACATCGCCTACGGCCTGAAGCGGCCGGAACTGCGCGATGGGCTCATCGCGGAGATGAAGAAGTATCTGGGGCAGTAGCGCTCCACTCGTCATTGCGAGGAGCGAAGCGACGAAGCAATCCAGGCTGCCTCCGCGGAGACAGTCTGGATTGCTTCGCTTCGCTCGCAATGACGGAGGGGGCCCCTCACGCCACCAGCGATAGCTTCGGAAGGCTCGCGACCACGGACTGGTTGCGGCCGCCGGCTTTCGCCGCATAGAGCGCCTTGTCGGCGGCGGCGACCAGGACCGGCCAGTCCAGGCCGGTGGTAGGGACCAGGCCCGCAATCCCGCAGGAGACCGTCGACATCGCCTGGTCGTCGGACCAACCCTGCACCTTGCCGCGGATCGTCTCGGCGACATTGAAGGCCTCGGCGGCCGAAGTGTTCGGCAGTAGCACCGCGAATTCCTCGCCGCCATAGCGCGCGGCGCAGTCGCCGGACCGCCGCACCGAATCGGAAATGCAGATGGCGATGCCGACCAGCACCTGGTCGCCGGCCTGATGGCCGAACGTGTCGTTGTAGGCCTTGAAGTGATCGGCATCGATCATCAGCAGCGCGACCGGCGTCTTCTGGCGCATCGCGCGGCGCCATTCGACGTCGATGACCTGATCGAACTTGCGGCGGTTCTTCAGGCCGGTGAGCGCATCCGTCGTCGCCATCTCCTCGAGCTTGCGCTCGGCTTCGGCACGCCGGCCGATCTCGCGGGCGAGCACCAGCGTCGAGGCCAGCATGAACAGGATGAGCGCCAGGACTACCGCGCCGATGCGGTAGGCTTCCTTCTGCCAGAGCTCGAACACGGCGGCGAGCGGCTTGCCTGCCACCACGAACAGCGGACCCGGGCCGGTGCTGCGGACATAGAGGCGCGGCGTCGCGTCCACCGGGCCCTGGCCCGCATAGGACCCGCCGGCCTTGAGATTGTCGGCCTTCCAGCTCTGCCGCGTCCCCAGATTCTTGCCGATGACGTCGAGATCGAACGGCCGCCGCATCATGATGGTGCGATCGCGCGTCAGCACGGTGATGGTATCGTCGGGATCGAGGTTCAGGCGCTCGAACAATTCGTGGAAATAGCTGAAACGGATCGAGCCGGTGACGACCCCCAAGAAGCCGCCGTCGGTATCGCTGATGCGCCGGCTCAGCACGATGGAATAGGCGCCGCGGAACAGCATCGGACGGCTGATGAAGAGGCCGGCGTCGGGATCGTCGCGATGAACCCTGAAGTAGTCCTCCTCGCTCCGGTTCTCCGGCAGGGGATCGAGCGTGGAGGCGTCGATGGTCAGCCTGCCCTCGGCATCGAACACCTGGATGGCGCCGAAGTGCCGCGCCGTGGTGGCGTGATCGAACAGGATCAGGTGACGGATCGGCTTCGAGACCGCGTTGATCTCCGGCAGCAGCATGTTGCTGGCGACCGCCTTCAGGGAGAGATCGTAGATCTCGATGTTGCGGCTGATATCTGCTTCGATGGAGGTGGCCAGATTGTCCAGCGTCTGGCGCGCGAGGGCCTCCTCGCCGCGGCGCATGTCCAGCATGACGTTGACGCAAATGGCGGAAAAGCCGATCACCGTCACGACGGACGATATGATCAGCAGCTTCGCCGAAATCCGCCACGGCCGGCGGGTCGTGACGTCGCGCCATCCAGACTGCATCGAGTGCTCCCAACACTAGTGGATGCGCCCGAAATCTTGCGTAGTGTTTAAGCCGGGACGGCGCTGCCACAATGAGTTAAGAATTGGTTTCCGCGGGCATCGCTTTTGGGCAGCGGAGCTGGGACGAGAGGACGATTGTGAACGATTACGACGCGCTGCGGGATTACCTGATGCGGCAGAAGCAAACGGAATTCGTGCTGAGTTTCGAGCAGATCGAGGAGATCATCGGCTCGGCCCTGCCGCGGGCGGCGAATCGCGCCTCATGGTGGGACAGCCTCCGCAGCCCCGACATCCAGATGCCCCAGCGCGAAGCCTGCCTCGCCGCGGGGTTCGTCGCGACGCGGATGCCGGACGGCCAGAGCGTGCGCTTCACCAAGAAGAAGCAGCGCAGGTGAGCTGACGCTGCATGATTTTGCGCTGGCTAAGGGGGATTGTTGGCGCAGCCCTGATTGCAACAGGCGTGCTGTTCGCGCTCGCCTTCGAGGCCCGCTACTGGCGCTGGCGCGACTGCTTCAACGAGCTCGGCCGCTGCTACGACCCGGTAACGCAGGATGTTTATCTCGAACAGGCGGGAATGGTCTGGGGCGGTCTTGCCGCGATCTCGCTGGTGGTGGGATTTTGTTTGGTCGCGGGGCTACGACGCAAGCCAGGGTAGGTCAGCTGGACGCGGTGCGCCGCAAGCGCGAGACGGGGGGCGTTAGCCCAAGTGTAGAACCACGGCCTTCATTGGCGATTATGGGGCCAGCGTTCGTCATGGGCTCGTATCAGGCATCTGGTTGTCTGCCGGTCGCAGACGCGCACGCATGTGTTCTGGCGCCCTCGAACGTCACCGGCCCCGCCGGTGTAGTCGGCACATGTGCCGAGGCAATTTGCGCCTCGATCCTCGCATCGTGCGGCTGTCACTGCTTCGGCCGATGAGGCGAGGAACACTCCGGTGCCGATGAGGGTCATCGCGTAGAAAAGGTGCCGAGTCATCCGTGACTCCTGAGAAAGACGCGTGGTCTGCTCATTCTGAGAACGACAGCTGCGAGCCCAGTGACCTCGATGACGAAGCCGTTCTGGATCGAATGCTGCGTGCCATCTTTCATGGTGGTCGAGCAGGACCCATTGATCTGGATCAAGCCCGGCATGAGCGCGCCGGTGCGGCACCCCACGCTCGCTTTGCGAGCGACCCTTTCCGGGAGGAGAGCGGAAGAAGATAAGCGCTAACTCGCCGCTTCCAGCCGCACTTCCGTGAGCAGACGCATCGCCGCGTCCGCGTCCATCGGCTCGCCGAAGGCGAAGCCCTGCGCGTATTCGCAGCCCATCTGGTAGAGCTCGACCGCGTCGGAGTCTGTCTCGGCGCCTTCCGCGACCACGTCCATGCCGAGGTCATGCGCGAGCGCGATGATCGACTTCAGGATCACCGGACGGGTGCCGCGGTTGGTGGTGCGCACGAACGACTGGTCGATCTTGATGGTGTCGAACGGGAAGCGCTGGAGATAGGCGAGCGAGGAATGGCCGGTGCCGAAATCGTCGAGCGACAGCCCGGTGCCGAGCTCGCGGATGCGCGTCAGCATCTGGGCTGCGTGCTCCGGGTTCTCCATCACCAGCGATTCCGTCAATTCCAGCTTCAGCGTGCCGCGCGCCACAGAGGAGCGCGACAGCACGGTGCGGATGTCGTGGATCAGGTCGTGGCGCAAGAGCTGCCGCGAGGAGACGTTGACGGAGGCGAAGATCGGCTCGCGCGAGCGCATCGCGCGTTGCCACACCGAAAGCTGCTTTGCGGTCTGGTCGAGCACGAACATGCCGAGGTCGACGATCAGGCCGGTCTCTTCCGCGATGCTGATGAATTCCGACGGCGCCATGCGTCCGAGCTTCGGATGATCCCAGCGCACCAGCGCCTCGAAGCCGGCGATCGAACGATCCTCCAGCCGCACGATCGGCTGGTACAGGATCGTGAGCTCCTGCCGCTCGATGGCGCGGCGCAGCTCGCTCTCCAGCGTCAGGCGGTCGGTCTTTCGCGCGCGCATCGCCGGCTTGTAGACGTCGATGCGGTCGCCGCCGATGCGCTTGGAATGATACATCGCAAGCTCGGCGTCCTTGATGATCTCGTCCGTCAATTGTGTCTGCGGATCGGACAGCGCCAGCCCGATCGAGGCGGTGAGAAAAATCTCGCGGTCGTTGAAGGCGATCGGGGCGCGGATGGTCTTGCGGATGGTTTCGGCGAAGGCGGTGATGCGGGCAGGGTCCTGCTCCGAGAGCAGGATCAGGCCGAACTGGTCGCCGGCGAGCCGCGCCAGCGTGTCCTGCGGCTTCAGGATGCGGGTGAGGCGGCGGGCCAGCGTCAGCAGGATCGAGTCGCCGACCGCGATGCCGACGGAATCGTTGACCTGCTTGAAGCGGTCGAGGTCGATCACCATCAGCGTCGGCCGCAGCGTCGGCATGGTCTTGGCGAAATGCGCGACCGCACCCAGCCGGTCCATGAACAGTTTGCGGTTGGGCAGGCCGGTGAGGTTGTCATGCACGGAATCGTGCAGCAGGCGCTCCTCGGCGTTGCGCAGCTCGGTGACGTCGGTCAGCGTGCCGACCACGCGCGAGACCTCGCCGTCCGAGCCGACCACCGGGCGCGCCTTCAGCGCGAACCACATGAAATGACCGTCCGGCGTGCGCAGCCGGAAATCCTGCACCAGGCGGCCGCGGCGCTGGTCGAGCACGCTGTCGAGCGCGGCGCGGAACCGGTCCTGGTCGAGCGGATGCAGCACCTCAAGCCATGAGGCGGCCGGGCCTTCCAGCGTGCCGCGCTTGAGGCCGAGCAGGGCTTCGGTCTCCGGGCTGGTGAACACCTTGTCGGCGGAGACGTCCCAGTCCCAGATCAGATCGCCGGAGCCGGCCAGCGCCAGCGCCCGCCGCTCGATGTCGGAGACGACGCCGGTGCTGGCGCTGCCGCCGGCAAAGGCGTGCTGCATCACCGTGAAGCCGATCAGCATCACGATCAGCACGAGGCCGCCGAGCAGAGCCGGGCCGACGATGTCGTTGGTGACGGAGCCCGCGACCGTCATGCCGGCCGCGACCACCCAGACCACCAGCAGGAACCAGGTCGGGATCAAGAGCACCGCGCGGTCGAAGCCATGTGTGGAGAGGTAGACGATCAGCGCGAAGCCAGCGAAGGCGATCAGCACCAGCGACATGCGGGCGATGCCGGAAGCCACCGCCGGGTCGAACAAGGCCAGCGCCACCAGCGAACCCAGGAAGGCAAGCCAGAGCACCGTAATGTGCGAATAGCGCACGTGCCATCGACTGAGGTTGAGATAGGCGAACAGGAACACCAGCAGCGTCGCCGCCAATATCGCTTCACCCGCCGCGCGCCAGATGCGCTCGGCGTTGTTCGACATATCGAGCACCTTGCCCCAGAAGCCGAAATCGACGCCGATATAGACCAGCACCGCCCAGGCCAGCGCCGCGGCGGCCGGGAACATGATGCTGCCCTTCACCACGAACAGAATGGTGAGCACGAGCGCCAAAAGCCCGGAGATGCCGATCACGATGCCCTGGTAGAGCGTGAAGGAATTGACCTTGTCCTTGTAGGACTCGGGCTCCCACAGATAGAGCTGCGGCAGCTTGTCGGTGCGCAGTTCCGCGACAAAGGTGACGACGGCGCCGGGATCGAGCGTGATGCGGAACACGTCGGCCGTCGCGCTCTCCTGGCGCTCCGGGCGGTCGCCGATCGAGGGCGTGATGGTCGCGATGCGCGACAGCCCGAGGTCGGGCCACAGCAGGCCCGACGAGACGATGCGGTAATGCGGGGCGACGATCAGGCGGTCGAGCTGGTCGTCGGTGTTGTTGGCGAGCGCGAACACCACCCAGTTCTGGCCGCCCTCGCGGGCGCGCACCTCGATGCGGCGGACGATGCCGTCGGTGCCGGGTGCGGTGGAGACCTGGATGCGATCGGCGTCACTGCGCTGATGCTCGAGCACGCCGGTGAGGTCGATCGCGGGCGCGTCGCCGCGGACGCTGACGGCATCCAGCGCGCGCGCCTGGGATGCGGCGACGAGAATCATGAGGCCCAGCGCTATGGGCGCGAGGCACCTGATCAGACGCAAGGTCGGTTCTCCGCGTTCGACGCAAACTCTTCAGTGCAAGATGGTCAGTGCAAGGCGTTTTCCGAACGGAGCAAGATGGTTCGGCGCGTCGCGATAGATGCCACGAAAGCGAGGAAAATCAAAGGGTTTCCGCCTTGCCTGATGGGCCGTTGGCCTAGACCTCCAACACAATTTTGCCAATATGTGCCGAGGTCTCCATGCGCCGGTGCGCATCGGATGCCTTTTCCAGCGGGAAACTGCTGTCCATCAGCGGCTTGACGCGGCCTTCGCGCAACAGCGGCATCACTTTCGCCTCGATTGCGGCCACCATGGCCGCCTTGTCCGCATTACTACGGGGGCGCAGGGTCGAGCCGGTATGGGTCAGGCGCTTCACCATCACCTTGGCGATGTTGACGCTGACCTTGGGGCCGTTGAGGGTTGCGATCTGCACGATGCGGCCGTCGACCGCCGCGGCATCATAGTTGCGGTCGACATACTCGCCGGCCACCATGTCGAGGATCAGGTTGGCGCCGGTATTATTGGTCTCCGCCTTGACCACGGCGACGAAGTCCTCGGTCTTGTAGTTGATGGCGCGGTCGGCACCTAACTTGAGGCAGGCATCGATCTTGTCCTGCGATCCCACGGTGACGAACACTTTCGCGCCAAAGGCTTTCGCAAGCTGGATCGCCATGGTGCCGATGCCGGAGGAGCCGCCATGGATCAGCAGCGTCTCGCCGGCCTTCAGGCCGCCGCGCTCGAACAGGTTGTGCCAGACCGTCATCAGGGTTTCCGGCAGCGCGCCGGCTTCCTTGATCGACAGCGCCGGCGGCACGCTCATCGCCTGGGCGTCCTGCGCGATGCAGTACTGCGCATAACCGCCGCCGGCGACCAGCGACATCACCTTGTCGCCGATCTTGTGCCGTTTGGCGTTGCTGCCGACCGCCACCACTTCGCCGGCGATCTCGAGCCCCGGCAGGTCGCTGGCGCCGGGCGGCGGCGGATAGGCGCCGGAGCGCTGCGCCACGTCGGGCCGGTTGACGCCCGCGGCCTGCACCTTGACCAGGATCTCGTCGGGACCGGGCTGCGGAACGGCACGTTGTTCCGGCACCAGCACCTCCGGTCCGCCGGGCTTGGAGATGGCGACCACGGTCATTTGCGCGGGCAGCTTGTCCATGATGTGTCCTTGGATGAATGAATTCGGCGAATGGCATATCGCCTTTTTCCGCCGAAGTGAAACGACATTAAGGCCCGAACCGCGCCGCCAGATGGCTTGCTCTTTCGGGAGAGATTTTTTCGACCAGTGGACCGATCGGCGCGATCGCTGTGCCGGCGCCGCCGTCGAGCAGGTCCGCAATTGGGCCACGGGGCCAGCGTGGCGCGGCATCTTCGCCACCGAAGGCGTGCAGCACATTTTCCGACAGGCTGGGCACGATACTCCACGCCAGCACGGCGCAGGTGCGGACCAGATTGAGGGCTGTTCGCGTCACGATCGCCGCGCGAAGCCGATCGGACTTGATGGCCGTCCACGGCGCGGCATGCTGCAGGTAAGCGTTCGCCACATCCCAGATCGCACGCGTTGCGGCGGCCGCGGCACGAAACTCGAGCGCCTCGTGGTGGCGTCGCAGCGTCGCGATACGCTGCTCCAGTTCCCGTGCGAGCAGGTGCTCGGCCTCGTCAGGAGCGCCGCCTTCCGGAATCCGGCCGTCGAAGGCCCGATGGGCAAAGCTGACAATGCGATTGACGAGGTTGCCGAAGATGTCGGCGAGATCCTTGTTCACGTCGGCGACGAACCTGGCAACGTTGAAATCGGTGTCGGCGCTCTCGGGCGCGTTGGCGACCAGCCACCAGCGCCAGAGATCGGCGGGCAATTCCTCCAGGGCCTGGTCGGTAAAGATGCCCCGATTGCGGCTGGTCGAGAACTTGCCGCCCTCGTAATTGAGCCAGTGGAATCCCTTGATCACGTCCACGCTCTTCCACGGCTCGTTCGAGCCGATCAGCGTCGCCGGGAAGCTCACGGTGTGGAATGGGATGTTGTCCTTGCCGAGGAACTGGACGTAGCGGACGTCATCGGCCTGCCACCACCATTTTCGCCAGTCGCGGCTCGGCGCGGCGGCGGCCCATTCCTGGGTGGCGGCGATGTAACCGATCGGCGCGTCGAACCAGACATAGAAGACCTTGTCGGCGAATCCCTGTCGCGGAACCGGGATGCCCCAGGCCAGATCGCGCGTGATGCAGCGATCGCGCAGATCGGCTGTCAGCCAGCCTTTCGCGGTCGATACCACGAAGGAGGGCCAGCCGGAGCGGCTATCGATCCACGCGCTCAACGCTCCGACAAGTTGCGACTGGCGCAGGAACAGATGGCGGCTTTCTCGGACCTCCAGCGCCCGGTCGCCCGACAGCGCAGACCGCGGGTCGATCAGTTCGGGCGGATCGAGCAGCGCGCCACACTGGTCACATTGATCACCGCGCGCGGACGGGTCGCCGCAATGCGGGCAGGTGCCGAGCACGTAGCGGTCCGGCAGGAAGCGGCCGTCCGTGGGTGACCAGACCTGCGGCAACTTACGTTCCTCGATCAATCCGGCATCGTCGAGCCTGCGATAGAAGTGCTGCGTCAGAGCGCTGTTCTGTGGCGAGCTGGTTCGCCCGAAATGGTCGAAGGAGAGGCCGAACCGGCGGTAGATGTCGGCCTGGATTGCGTGCTGCGCGTCGCAGAAAGTGCGGACATCCTGTCCGGCGCGAACGGCGCCGAGCTCGGCCGGCGTGCCGTGCTCGTCGGTGGCGCAGATGAAGAGCACGTCGTCGCCGATCTGCCGCCTGAAGCGGGCATGGACATCGGCAGGGAGGAGCGAGCCTATGAGATTGCCGAGATGCTTGACGCCGTTCACGTAGGGAAGGGCGCTGGTGATGAGAATTTTGGTCATGACTGCGGTCTTTCGCGTTTGGTGATGCCGACCGACGAAAAATCAAAAGCCCTCCCGCATGATCGGAAGGGCTTGGGGTCGGCTCATGCCTCACGCGCGTGGACGCGCGCTTATCCCGTCCGGTCAACCTCCTTGCGGTCGGGCCGGGGCATTCGCGTCAGGTGTTGCGCGCTCGCGAAAGTCACTGCAAATTCTCCTTGTGCAGAAGCGATACCATTTCGGCTCGGAAAGCGCCAGATCGGCGTCGTTCAGGACAGGACTGCCCGGGAGGACACATGGCCATCGAGGACGACGACAAGCCGCGCAAGAAGGTCAGCCATGAAATCGGACAGGATCTCTCACTCCTGTCAGTGGAAGAACTGACCGAGCGCGTGGCGCTGCTCAACACCGAGATCGCAAGGCTCGAGGAAGCCGCCACCAAGAAGCGAGCCTCGCGCAATGCGGCGGATAGTTTTTTCAAGAAGTAGGGCCCAGCGCTCACCTCTCGTGTCCCGGACGCGGTGCAGCGCGTAGCGCTGCTCCGCAGAGACGGGACCCATGCTTCGCGCAAAACTATCTCGCGTCGTCATTCCGGGGCGGCGTGCAGCGCCGAGCCCGGAATCCATAATCACGGGCAGTTGAAACGGGCAGGCTGAGCCGGGCCACCGCATCCGCCTGTGGCTATGGATTCTCAGATGCGCAATTGCGCATCAAAGCTCGCGACTTCGTGGCGCCCCGGAATGACGAGTGCCGAGTTTGTTCCGCCGCCCCCTCGGCCAGTGACCGACATGGCTAACGAACTCTCAAAAAATTAGCTCGTTTACTTCCAATTAAGCTTTCGGGTTTATGACTGGAGCTGTCCTCGTTTGGACACCGAGTGGCTCCTGTCCACTCTGTTTGACGCCTCCCTGTTATCAACTTTCAAAGCCGCCGGTCTCCGGCGGCTCTTTTTTTGCCTTTTTGGGTCCCGTTCCGGTTGAATTCCGAGGAAAGACGCGCGGAAACCATATCCGCGCTTGTCGCTGGACTCCGCGTCCGGCTCGCGCAATGATTTGTTCATCATAAGCCGGCGCCAAAGCCGGACAGTCAGACAGTTGCGTAAGGGGCGTTAACCATGGAACGTTTGCAAGCCGAAGGTGCTCTCGTTCAACTCAGCGAGCGGTTCACCAATTCTGCGGCGTTCGGCGTCCTGTTCCGTGAGGGCATGGACCTGGTGGAAGAGACGGCCGCCTATCTCGATGGCGCCGGCCGCACCGAGGCCAAGGCGCTCGATCGCGCCGTCAGCCTCACCTATGCGACCGAGAGCATGCGCCTGACCACCCGCCTGATGCAGCTTGCCTCATGGCTGCTGCTGCACCGCGCGGTGAAGGAAGGCGAGATGACGCTGAGCCAGGCCAATCGCGAGAAGACCAAGGTCAAGCTCAGCGCCGCCGATCCCGGCCCGTCCGATACCGTCGAGAAGCTGCCCTCGCAGCTGCAGGATCTGATCCATCGCTCGATGAGCCTTCAGACCCGCGTGCGCCGCCTCGACACCACCATCCACACCCCGCCGGTCGAATACGTGGCGATCGGCAACCCGCTGGTGCCGCAGCTCAACGCGCTGAAGGCCGCGTTCGAGCGGTAAGGTCTATCAACAATCACGGTCGTCATTCCGGGACGCGCCTCTTGGCGCGGGCCCGGAATCCATAACCACGATCGGGAGTATGGATTCTCGCGACTTCGTCGCGCCCCGGAATGACGGCAAAACAAAAACGCCCCCGGTCTGACCGGGGGCGTTTTTCGTGTCCAGCCTTGCGGGCGGGATCAATCCTTTTTGAGAAAGCCCGAAAACTTCTTCTGGAAGCGCGAGACACGGCCGCCGCGATCCATCAGCTGGGCGTTGCCGCCGGTCCAGGCCGGGTGCGACTTCGGGTCGATGTCGAGGTTCAGCGTGTCGCCTTCCTTGCCCCAGGTGGAGCGGGTCAGGTACTCGGTTCCGTCGGTCATCACGACCTTAATCGTATGATAATTCGGATGAATTTCGGCTTTCATGGCAATTCCTCGGCGCCCGGCGCCTGTCTTGAGTGGCTATCGAATGACGGATTTGGCGGGGTCTATACCCCACAGGCCCCTTTAAAACAAGCCATTGTGGGCAAAGGAGAACCGGGCCGTCCCCTAAGGGACATCCCGGATTTGCCACTCCCCCCGCAGCGGCCTATGTGGAGGTAATATGTCTCCTTGGGTCCGATCTCATGAGCGCTGTGGAACGGCTTGACGACCAGTACCGCGACGAGCGCGCCGGGCCTGAGGCCCCGTCGATCGAAGCCGAGTTGATCGAGACGCCGGCGAAGGGCCGCGCGAAGCTGCGGCCGCTGCTGGCGCTCGCGCCCTATGTGGCCCGCTATCGCGGCCGCGCGGCACTCGCCTTCGTCGCGCTCACGGTCGCGGCGCTGACGACGCTACTGGTGCCGATCGCTGTGAGGCGGATGATCGATTTCGGCCTGACGCCGGAAGGCATCGCGCTGATCAACAGCTACTTCTCCGTGATGATCGCGGTCGTCGCCGTGCTCGCGCTTGCCAGCGCCTCGCGATACTACCTCGTGATGACGATCGGCGAGCGCATCGTCGCCGACCTCCGGCGCGACGTCTTCGCGCATCTGCTCTCGCTCTCGCCGGCCTTCTTCGATTCCGCGCGCAGCGGTGAGCTGGTGTCGCGGCTCACGGCCGACACCACCCACATCAAGTCCGCGGTCGGTGCCTCCGTCTCGATCGCGCTGCGCAATCTCATGATGTTCTTCGGTGCGGCGGCGATGATGGTGATCACCAGCCCGCGCCTCTCCGGCTTCGTGCTGCTCGCCATTCCCCTGATCGTGCTGCCGCTGGTCGCGTTCGGGCGCTGGGTGCGGCGTCTGTCGCGCAATGCGCAGGACACGCTGGCCGATGCCTCCGCCTATGCGGGCGAGTTGGTCGGCGCCATCCGCACCGTGCAGGCCTATACCAGCGAAGGGCTCGCCGAGAAGCGTTTTGGCGGCGAGGTCGAGCAGGCCTATGAAGCCGCGCGCACCTCCACGCAGGCCCGCGCCGTGCTCACCGCCATCATCATCTTCATCGTGTTCGCAAGCGTGGTCGCGATCCTCTGGATCGGCTCGCATGACGTCCTGATCGGCACGATCTCGCCGGGCCGGCTCGGCCAGTTCGTGCTCTATGCGGCGTTTGCCGCGGCCGGCCTCGGCCAGCTCAGCGAGGTCTGGGGCGAAGTCTCGGCCGCCTCCGGCGCCGCCGAGCGGCTGTTCGAGATCCTGCATGTGCGGCCCGAGATCACCGCGCCGGCGTCACCGCGCGCGCTGCCCGTGCCGGCGCGCGGCGAGGTCGGCTTCGACCAGGTCAGCTTCGCTTATCCGGCGCGGCCTCACGTCAATGTGCTCGATGCCGTGTCGTTCACCGTGCGCCCCGGCGAGAAGGTCGCGATCGTCGGGCCCTCAGGCGCCGGCAAGAGCACCATCTTTCATCTCCTGCTGCGCTTCTACGACCCGCGGGGCGGCGCGATCTCCCTCGACGGCGTGCCGGTCAAATCCGCCGACCCGCGCGATTTCCGCTTGCGCATCGCACTGGTGCCGCAGGAATCCAACGTGTTTGCCGCGAGCGCCCGCGAGAACATCCGCTTCGGCCGGCCCGATGCGACCGATGCCGAGGTCGAGCGTGCCGCCGAACTCGCGCATGCCGCCGAGTTCATCCGCCGCCTGCCCGAAGGTTTCGAGGCCCCGCTCGGCGAACGCGGCGTCACGCTCTCCGGCGGCCAGCGCCAGCGCATCGCCATCGCGCGCGCGATCCTGCGCGATGCGCCGCTCTTGCTGCTCGATGAAGCGACCTCCGCGCTCGATGCCGAAAGCGAGACGCTGGTGCAGACCGCGCTGGAAGAGCTGATGCGACACCGCACCACGCTGGTGATCGCCCATCGTCTCGCCACCGTCCTCTCCTGCGACCGCATCCTGGTGATGGACCAGGGCAAGATCGTCGAGCAGGGCACGCACGCGGAGCTCGTCGCCAAGAACGGGCTCTATGCGAGGCTCGCGAGGTTGCAGTTCGAGGGGGCGTGAGGGGCTCCTGACTGTCGCCTCACTGACGGTGTCATCACCCGCGAAATGTTTAGCCCGGAGACATGGCTGACACCTGTTCGGACACATCACTGACAGGTTGGCCATTGGTCAAGTCGATCGATGCGACCTGCCAGCTGGCGAAGAAGATTCCGTAGTGGCCGTCACGATCCAGCGGCCGGATGGCAAGGCGTTCGCGGGCGAAGGCCTGGGGAACTTTCCAGAAGTGTCCCTTGAAGGAGATGTAGGGTCTTGTCGATGAGACCCTGCGCACGATCTCGCCGCTGTCGTATTCGACGTTCGGAACGCGGGCCGGCATGGGGCGAGCACTTGGCCGGAAGCGATCGGCAGGGACCTGCATATCGAGGCCTTGGTGAGGCCGCTCCAGATTGTAGACCGGCCGCCAGGCGTCGAAGGCGCGCTGGACTTCCGGGAGAGTTCGGAAGCGGCGCATTGCAAACACCTCGGCCTTCAGGGTGCGATGGAAGCGTTCGTTCTTGCCGCGGGCCTGTGGGTGGCATGGCCTTGCGTGCACCACCCTGACGCCAAGCTTGAGCAGCCACACCTTCAGTCCGGTCCAACGAATGCCGGACGTATCGCCCCAGGGTGAGCCATTGTCGGTGTAGAAGGCCTCCGGCAGGCCATAGCAGCGGAACGTCGTCGACAGGTGATTCTGCACGGTGAGGCGCTGCTCGTCGGCACATGCCTTCAGGCACAGCACGTAGCGCGAGTGATCGTCGACGATCGTTAGCGGATGGCACCGCGTCCCATTGGCGAGCGGCAGGTGACCCTTGAAGTCCATCTGCCACAGCAGGTTGGGAGCTTCCTTCTCGAACCGGTGGCCCGGATTGGGCGGCGCATTCTCACTCGGTTTGATCCGGTCGTTCCGACACAGGATCTGGTGCACCGTTGATGGCACAGGCACCGTCTGCCCGCCCCGCTTCAGGCAATGGGCAATCTTCCGTGCTCCCCAAGCCGGATGCTTGTCGCGTACAGCCAGGACTTCTGCCTCGACCGCAGCCTCACTCCGCTTGGGCATCGCATGCGGGCGCCGGGAACAGTCGGCCAGCTCCCGATCGCCGGCCTGCCAGCGCGCCAGCCACTTGTAGCCGACGTCAGGACTGATGTTGAACCGACGGCACAGTTCGCGCCGGTTGGCGCCCTCCTGCAAAGCCAGCCGCACAAACTCGTGGCGCTGATCCATCACTGACACCTCGCTCCAAGGCATGGACGGCCTCCCGAATCGGACCAATCCAGCCAATGTTGATGTGTCAGCTATGTCTCCGAACACCCGTCAGTGATCTGTCCGGGCTAAACAAGAAAGCGGGTGATCCAGTATTCCAGAGACAGTAGTGGGATTCGGAGAAGTCGCGGCGTACTGGATGTCTCGGTCCCGGCTCCGCCAAGGCTACGCCGAGGCCCACACGAGCGCTCGGCACGCCGAAGCTTCAGCGAAGGCGGCAAGCCGGGGCATGACAGCGGAGGGGGGCGGCAGCAAACCTCGTCACGCCCGCCATGTCATCTTCAGCACCGGCCGTCCCGAGGTCGGGTTCAAATCGTCTCCGGCATGGGCAAAGCCGTTGCGCTCGTAGAATCGGATGGCGCGGGCATTGTCCTTGTTGACGAGCAGCGTGACGCCCGACGGTGACAGGCGCTTGGCCTCATCCACCAGCAGCCTGGCCGCATCCGAGCCCCAGTGCGCGGGATCGACCACGAGCTGGTCGAGATAGCCTTCGCCGTCGATGGTGACGAAGCCGGTCAGAACGCCGTCCGCTTCTGCGACCACGATCGAGGCTTTCGGCACCAGATCCTTGCGCCAGCGCTCGCGCCACCAGTCCAGCCGCGCGGCGAAATCGATCTGCGGATAGGCTTGCTGCCAGGTGCGATGCCAGAGGTCGATCGAGGCGGTTTCGTCCTCGGGGCGGTAGGGGCGGAGGCGGAGGGCGCTCACTACCGCTCCGTCAGCTTCAGCTCGATGCGGCGGTTGCGCTTGTAGGCCTCTTCCGTGTTGGCGGTGTCGAGCGGCTGGAATTCGCCGAAGCCGGCTGCGACGAGGCGCTGGGCGGGCACGCCGAGCGAGATCAGATATTGCACCACCGAGATCGAGCGCGCCGCGGACAGGTCCCAGTTCGATTTGAAATTCGCGCCGCTGACCGGGCGTATGTCGGTGTGGCCGTCGACGCGCAGCACCCAGGGGATTTCGCTCGGGATCTTCTTGTCGAGATCGATCAGCGCGGTCGCCAATGTGTCGAGCTCGGCGCGGCCCTCGGGCAGAAGTGTCGCCTGGCCGGTGTCGAAGAACACTTCGGACTGGAACACGAAGCGGTCGCCGACGATGCGGATGTCAGGGCGATTGCCCAGAATGGTGCGCAGGCGGCCGAAGAACTCCGAGCGATAACGCGACAATTCCTGCACGCGCTGCGCCAGCGCGACATTCAGGCGAGACCCGAGATCGGCGATGCGGTTCTGCGATTCCTTGTCGCGCTTCTCGCTGGCGTCGAGCGCCTCCTCCAGCGCGGCCAGTTGCCGGCGCAGCGCGCTGATCTGCTGGTTCAGCACCTCGATCTGCGCCAGCGCCCGCGCCGAGACCGCCTTCTCCGAGTCCAGCGCCTTGCCGAGCTCGGTGGTCTTGCCCTGGGCGTCGTTGCCGGCAGCGGCGAGGCCGTCATAGAGGCCCTTGATGCGATCTCGCTCGGTCTCGGCCGAGGCGAGGCCCGCTTTCAATTGCGAGACCTGGTCGTCCAGCGTGAGCTTGCCGAGCTTCTCCAGCGACAAGAGCTCGTTGAGCTGGGCGATCTTGGCGTTGAGCTGCTCCAGCGCCTTGTCCTTGCCGGTGACCTCCTGCGACAGGAAGAACTGCACGACCAGGAACACCGACAGCAGGAACACGATCGACAGCACCAGCGTCGACAGCGCGTCGACGAATCCGGGCCAGTAGTTGAAGCCGGCTTCGCTGCGGCGGCCGCGGGCTAGAGCCATTGTCGTCTCCGTTCTCTCGTGTCCCGGACGCGCTGCAGCGTGCAACGCTGCTGCGCAGAGCCGGGACCCATTCCTTGTTTCTCTGGGCCCCGGCTCAGCAGCGCATCACTGCGTGCTGCGCTGCGTCCGGCGCACGATACTTCTTGCGCGGCTCAGCCCTTCTCGGGCTGGCGCGCGATGCGCTCCAGCAGGCGGCGGATCTCGCGGTTCTGCTCGCCCTGGCCGTCGGCCCATTCGCGGATCATCTGCTGCTCGGTCCGCATGTGCGAGACCAGCGCCTGGATGGCTTCGGCAAGGCTCGCCATTGCCGCCGTGGTGCCGCGGCTGGCGCTGCCTTCCTCGAGCACGGAGCGTAAGCGCTCGACGGCGGCCTGGAGCTCGCCGCTGGCAACGCCGCCGCTGCCACCGGCGGCTGCGACCGCAACCTCGCCGTGGCCATATTCGCGCACGGTAGTGGCGAGCCAGTCTTCGAGGTCGGTGTAGAAGCGGTTCTGGGCCTGGCTCGATTGCAGATCGAGGAAGCCGAGGATCAGCGAGCCGGCGAGGCCGAACAGCGAGCTCGAGAACGAGATGCCCATGCCGCCGAGCGGGGCGGCGAGGCCCTCCTTCAGCGTGTCGAACAGGGCGCCGGAATCGCCCCCGACCTTGAGCCCGTCGATCACCTTGCCGACCGAACCGACCGTCTCGATCAGGCCCCAGAAGGTGCCGAGCAGGCCGAGGAAGACCAGCAAGCCGGTCATGTAGCGGGAGATGTCCCGGGCCTCGTCCAGGCGGGTCGCGATCGAATCGAGCAGGTGCCGCATGGTGGTCTGGGTGATCGTCATCCGCCCGGTGCGCTCGCCGCCGAGGATCATGGCCATCGGCGCCAGCAGTTTCGGGTGCCGGGACGGCGCCAGGCCGGGATCGGCGATGCGGAAATTGTTGACCCAGGAGACTTCGGGGTAGAGCCGGATCACCTGGCGGAAGGCCAGGATGATGCCGATGAACAGCACGCCGCCGATCAGGGCATTGAGGCCGGGATTGGCGAAGAAGGCCAGGATGATCTGCTTGTAGAGCACCACGCCGACCAGGGTGCACAGCACCAGAAAGACCAGCATCCGCACCAGGAAAACGCTGGGCGAGGATAGCTTGGTATATTCGATATCGATGGGGGAGCGGGGCGAGGCGCCTGGCGGCATGGCCGGTATCATCCGTTACGAACTTGCTTGCGGGGCGCACTATGGCACAGCGGCAGCCCAAAAAAAGCGCCGGATGTGCCGATTTCGTGGAGAGCTCTCGGAACCCAAAGCTGAAACCGCGCTTTGATAGAGGCGCAATTTGCAAAACTTCGGCATTCCGCAGGCTTAGGTCGGATTTTTTGCATGGTGACGAATCCTGGGGAGTGGCCGTCATCGCGCTCTTGCTCGCGGTCCGGATGGCGCTCGCCTGGGTGGCGCGGCAGCATCTGCGGCGCGGTCGATCCTGTCTGGACCTCAGAGCCCGCCGGGCCGGTGGCAACGCCCGAACCTGCCCGTTCCTTCCGCCGCCGCCACAACGAGACCTGATCAACGGAGTGATCGCATGAGCGTCGTTTCCGCGATCTTCGGGACTGCCGAACGCGTGCCGCTGCCGGACGTCGTGATCCGCGCCGCGATCCAGCGCCTGTGCTCGCGCACGGCGACGCGCATGTCCGCGTTGGGCGCGGCCGACGATGCCGCCTTCGCCGGGCGGATGATCCTGCGGCCGATCGCCGGGGACGCGGATGCCGTCAATGCCGGGCATGACGAGGTGCCCGCGGCGTTCTTTGCGGAGGTGCTCGGCCCCAACCGCAATTATTCGTCCTGCTTCTACAAGTCCGATGCGAGCACCCTGCAGGAGGCGGAGGAGGAGGCGCTGCGCCAGACCGTCGAGCACGCCGGTCTCGCCGACGGCCAGACCATCCTCGAGCTCGGCTGCGGCTGGGGCTCGCTGTCGCTGTGGATGGCGCGGCGGTTCCCGCATGCGAAGGTGACGGCGGTGTCGAACTCGCAGGCCCAGCGCGCCTATGTCGAGGAGCAGGCGCGGCTGCGCGGGCTGTTGAACCTGCGCGTGGTCGCCGCGGACATGAACGTGTTCGCGCCCGATGGGGAGTTCGACCGCATCGTCTCGGTCGAGATGTTCGAGCAGATGATGAACTGGCGCAAGCTGATGACGCGCGTGCGGTCCTGGCTCGCGCCTGACGGGCGCTTCTTCATGCACATCGTCACCCATCGTTCCGGCTCTCATCTGTTCGACCGCGCCAATCGCGAGGACTGGATCGCGCAGCATGTCTTCATGGATGGATTGATGCCGAGCCATCACCTCGTCAGGCAATTCGGCGACGTCTTCAGGATCGAGAAGGAATGGTGCTGGAGCGGTACACACTATCAGCGCACCGCGAACGACTGGCTCGCCAATTTCGATGCGCATCGCGACACGATCGAAGCGTCCCTGCGCAGCGTCCATGGCGAGGAGACCGCTTTGTGGATGCGACGCTGGCGCTGGTTCTTCCTCGCGACATCAGGGCTGTTCGGCTACGCCGATGGCAGCGAATGGGGTGTCAGCCACTACCGGATGAAGGCGGGTTAGGGCGAGTACACGTCAATTTCGCGCCGAAGATCAGGGAAGGGTATGAGGTTCGCGGCGCCCCTGATAGGCGCGATAGCGGACCTCGCCAGAGGTCCGGGTTGGGTCCAAAAGGCGGGTGAATGTGATGAGGCTGCGCGGCGCCAACACATCTGAATGCCTCAGGAAAGCCATTGTGACCCACTGACCCCTGGTCAATGACATAACGTCTTTTCCCTTTCCGGCCCGGGTTTGATCTAGCGCAAAGCGCTGAGATGTTTTCACGCTAATGTAATTTTTTCTCAATGACTTCATTGGAGGCTGCAATGATCATTGAGCGCTTGTCCCGAGAACATCGCAATATCGAGACACTGCTCGCCGTCCTCGAGCGCGAGCTGGAAATTTTCGATCGCGGGGACCGCCCTGACTACGAAGTTATTCGCGCGGTTATCAGCTATTTCGAACTCTATCCCGAGATGTACCATCATCCTCTTGAGGAGCTGGTCTTCGCCAAGCTAAAACGTCGCGATCCCGCTGCGGCTGCAAAGATCGGTAACCTCACACTTGAGCACCAGAAGGGGACCGAGCGTTTGCGCCGCGTCGCTCAAGCGGTCGATTACGTCCTCGCGGATCGTGAAATCCTGCGGCAAAATGTGGACAAGGTCGTTCGCGATTTCATAGAGAGCGAGCGGCGTCACATCATGATGGAAGATCGTGATTTCTTTCCTGCCGCCCTCAAGGCTTTAGAGCCTCAGGATTGGACCGAGATCGCTTCTGCTTCAATCAATCATGAGGACCCGCTGTTTAGCGAGGCTGCCGAAGAAACCTTTGACACGCTACGAGCACGGATCTTGCAGTTAGAGCAGGAGGCTGAAGCCGGCCGACATTAGTCGAGCGAGCGTTGCTCTCGCGGGTGACGTCGGCTTCGGATCACGCGCATAACGCTTTGATCGTCTTTATGGGTACACACCCTCGTAACGTTCCGTTGCGATCTTCTGTCGCAGCTCGCGGTGATGGAACCCGACTCACAATCCGGTGAGTCCCGAAAAGCGCCCTGAACTCAGCATGATAGGTCATGTGGCATTGAGCCGCCCGCGCAATGCGTTGCGTCGCAGCAAGTACCTTCTATCTTGACGGCATCAGCCGCATGGAATCGCCCAGAACGGGTTCGCGCGGAGCGTGATTTCAGTTTCAACAACATCGGGGCACTTAACTTCATGTCAGGACTTCGCGCGCGATCGGCATGCGTTGCAATGATGCTCGCGGCCCTTACGCCGCTGCTCGCGGGCTGCGACGAATCCGTCTCTGCGGTGTCCGCTGCCCAGCCCGCCGATCCTGACGTCAGCATCGTCATCGTCAAGCCGCAGCCGCGCGCCGTGGTGCGCGAGCTGCCGGGCCGCATCGCGCCGACGCGCGTCTCCGACGTGCGGCCGCGCATCTCCGGCATCGTGGTCGAGCGCCTGTTCCGTCAGGGCAGCGAAGTGAAGGCCGGCGATGCGCTCTATCGCATCGATCCGCGTCCGTTCGAGGTCGAGGTGATGGCCACCGAGGCGGCCGTCGCCAAGGCCGAGGCCGGGTTGATGCAGGCGAGACAGCAGGCGCACCGCATCGCCACCCTCACCAAGGATCGCGCTGCCCCAGAAGCCGAGAACGAGAAGGCGATCGCGGCCGAGCGTCAGGCCCATGCCGAGGTCGAAGGCCGCAAGGCGGAACTCGCGCGCGCCAAACTCAATCTCGACTACGCCACCGTGCGCGCGCCGATCGACGGCGTCGTCGGTGCGGCGCTGGTCAGCGAGGGTGCGCTCGCGGTGCAGAACGAGACCAACCTCGCCAGCATCCAGCAGCTCGATCCGATCTATGCCGACTTCACCCAGTCGGTGACCGAGCTCAACCAGCTCCGCCGCGCCTTCGAGAGCGGCGACCTCGAGCGCATCGCCGCCGATGCCGCCAAGGTGCGCCTCGTGCTCGACGACAACACCCTTTATTCGCTCGACGGCAAGCTGCTGTTCTCGGACGCCAAGGTCGATGCCCATACCGGCCAGGTGACCCTGCGCGGCGAATTCCGCAATCCCAAGCGCGAGCTGCTGCCGGGCATGTATGTCCGCGTCCGGATCGACCAGGGACTCGACAGCGACGCAATCGCGGTGCCGCAGCAGGCGATCCAGCGCAACGGCGGCGGCGGCAGCGAGGTGTTCGTCGTCAAGGACGACAACCACATCGCCGTGCAGCCGGTGCGCACGGGCTCGGTGCAGGACGGACTCTGGTTCGTGACCGAGGGCCTGAAGGCCGGCGACAAGGTCGTGGTCGAAGGCTTCCAGAAGTTCGCGGCCGGCGACAAGGTGAAGCCGCAATCCTGGTCGGAAGCGGACGCCACCGCGGACAATCGGCACGCCCAGAAGCTGACGCGGTAACGCGCCATGGCGAGTTTCTTCATCGACAGGCCGATCTTCGCCTGGGTGGTCGCGCTGTTCATCTGCTTGATCGGCGCGATCGCGGTCCCGCTGCTGCCGATCGCGCAATATCCGATCATCGCGCCGCCCTCGATCTCGATCTCGACCAGCTATCCCGGCGCCTCGCCCGAAAACCTCTACAACAGCGTCACCCGGCTGATCGAGGAGGAGCTCAACGGCGCCTCCGGCATCCTCAATTTCGAATCGACCAGCGACTCGCTCGGCCAGGTCGAGATCATCGCCAATTTCCAGCCGGGCACCGATACCAGCGCCGCCTCCGTCGAGGTGCAGAACCGCATCAAGCGCGTCGAAGCGCGGCTGCCGCGTGCGGTGATCCAGCAGGGCATCCTGATCGAGGAAGCCTCGAGCGCCGTGCTCCAGATCATCACGCTGAACTCGACCGACGGCAGCCTCGACGAAGTCGGCCTCGGCGACTTCATGATCCGCAACGTGCTCGGCGAGATCCGCCGCATCCCCGGCGTCGGCCGGGCCACGCTCTATTCGACCGAACGTAGCTTGCGCGTCTGGGTCGATCCGGCAAAGCTGGTCGGCTACGGGCTGACCGCGGACGACGTCAACAAGGCGATCGCCGCGCAGAACGCACAGGTCGCTTCGGGCAGCATCGGCGCCGAGCCGTCGACCTCGAGCCAGCGCACCTCCTCGCTGGTGCTGGTCAAGGGCCAGCTCTCGTCGCCGGACGAATTCGGTTCCATCATCCTGCGCGCCAATGCCGACGGTTCGACCGTGCGGTTGCGCGACGTCGCACGCATCGAGGTCGGCGGCCTCAGCTACCAGTTCAACACGCGCCTGAACGGCAAGCCGACCGCGGGCCTCTCCGTGCTGATGTCGCCGACCGGCAACGCGCTGGCGACCGCGAGCGCGGTCGAGGAGAAGATGAAGGAGCTGTCGCGCTTCTTCCCGGCCAACATCTCCTACGAGATCCCCTACAACATCACGCCCGTGGTCGAGGCCTCGATCAAGAAGGTGCTGACGACGCTGGTCGAAGCCGTGGTGCTGGTATTCGTGGTGATGTTCCTGTTCCTGCAGAACATCCGCTACACCATCATCCCGACCATCGTGGTGCCCGTGGCGCTGCTGGGCGCGTGTACCACGCTGCTGCTCGCCGGCTATTCCATCAACATGCTCTCGATGTTCGGCATGGTGCTCGCGGTCGGCATCCTCGTCGACGACGCCATCGTCGTGGTCGAGAACGTCGAACGCATCATGTCCGAGGAAGGCCTGCCGCCGAAGGAAGCGACGCGCAAGGCGATGGCGCAGATATCGGGCGCCATCATCGGCATCACGCTGGTGCTGATGGCGGTGTTCGTGCCGATGGCGTTCTTCCCAGGCTCGGTCGGCATCATCTACCGCCAGTTCTCGGTGACCATGGTCGCCGCGATCGGCTTCTCCGCCTTCCTCGCGCTGTCGCTGACGCCGGCGCTGTGCGCGACGATTCTGAAGCCCGTCGCGGCCGGCCACGGCCATGCGAAGCGGGGCGTGTTCGGCTGGTTCAACCGCATGCTCGAAGGCGGCAAGGAGGGCTATTCCCGCACCGTCGGCTTCTCGCTGAAGCGGACCGGCCGCCTGATGCTGGTCTATGTCGCGCTGCTGGCTGGTCTCTCCTGGGCCTTCGTCAGCCTGCCCGGCGGCTTCCTGCCGATCGACGACCAGGGCTTCGTCACCACCGACGTGCAGACGCCGTCGGATTCGTCGTATCCCCGCACCGAGGCCGTCATCGAGAAGGTCGAGAAATATCTCGGCGAGCGGCCGGGTGTGAAGGATGTCACCTTCCTCACCGGCTTCAGCTTCTCTGGCCAGGGCATGAACACCGCGCAGGCCTTCATCACGCTGAAGGACTGGTCGGAGCGCGGGCCGAAGGACTCTGCCGCGGCGATCGTCAACGACATCAACCGCGATCTGTCGTCGTCGATCCGCGATGCAAAGATCTCTGCGCTCCAGCCGCCGCCGATCGACAATCTCGGCAACTCCTCGGGCTTCTCGTTCCGCCTCCAGGACCGCGGCCAGAAAGGCTATCCGGCATTGATGCGCGCCGCCGACCAGCTGATCGCGGAGGCCAATGCGAGCCCGGTGCTTCAGAAGGTCTATATCGAGGGCCTGCCCGAGGCCGGCGTGGTCAATCTCGTGATCGACCGCGAGAAGGCCGGCGCCTTCGGTGTCACCTTCGAGGACATCAACAACACGATCTCGACCAATCTCGGCTCGAACTACATCAACGACTTCCCGAACCGCGGCCGCATGCAGCGCGTCGTGGTGCAGGCCGATGCCCGCGACCGCATGCGGACCGAGGACATCCTCAACTACAACGTCAAGAACAGCCGTGGCCAGCTCGTGCCGTTCTCGTCCTTCGCCACGGTCGAATGGGCGCGCGGCCCGACGCAGATCGCGGGCTTCAATTATTATCCGGCAGTGCGCATCTCCGGCGAGGCGAAACCCGGCTTCACCTCGGGCGACGCGATCGCCGAGATGGAGCGGCTTGCCGGCAAATTGCCGCGCGGCTTCGGCTATGAATGGACCGGACAGTCGCTCCAGGAAAAACTGTCGGGCTCGCAGGCGCCGTTCCTGCTGGCACTGTCGGTGTTCGTGGTGTTCCTGTGTCTTGCCGCGCTCTACGAGAGCTGGACCATTCCGCTCGCGGTGCTGCTCACGGTGCCGCTCGGCATCGTCGGCGCGGTGGCCGCGGCGATGCTGCGCGGCCTGCCCAACGACGTCTATTTCACCGTCGGCCTGATCACCATCATCGGCCTCGCGGCAAAGGACGCGATTCTGATCATCGAGTTCGCCAAGGACCTGCGCAAGGAAGGCAAGCCGCTGGTGGACGCCACCATCGAAGCCTGCCGCCTGCGCTTCCGCCCGATCCTGATGACCGGCCTTGCCTTCATCTGCGGCGTGCTGCCGATGGCGATTGCGCACGGCGCCGGCGGCGCCAGCCAGCAGGCGCTCGGCAGCATCGTGATGGGCGGCATGATCGCGGTGGTGATCCTGGCGCTGCTGATGGTGCCGGTGTTCTTCGTCTCGGTGCAGCGCGTGCTCGCGGGAGATCGGGAGCCGGCTGCGGCGAAGGACGGCGAGGCGTACGGGCCGCCCGCGCCGGTGAAGCCATAAGGCGAGCTGTCATGCCCCGCGCAGGCGGGGCATCCAGTACGCCGCGGCCCTTCCGTATCCAACAAACGTCTCTGGAATACTGGATCACCCGCTCCAGTGCGCAAGTGCGCACAAGGCGGGTGATGACGGCGGAGTGTGAAGCGCAGGGCTTCGCCTTACGCCTACTTCCGCAAAATCTTCACCAGCTCCCCGTGCACGAACTCGTTGCCGCACACGACATGCCCGGTCACCAGCGCGTCGCCCGGCGTTGCGATGTCGCTCACCGTGCCGCCCGCCTCGCGCACCATGATCATGCCGGCGGCGATGTCCCAGGATTGCAGGTTGCGCTCCCAGTAGCCGTCGAGGCGGCCGGCGGCGACGAAGGCCAGGTCGAGCGAGGCGGCGCCGAAACGGCGGAGGCCCGCGACGCGGTCCTGGATCGCGGTCATCTCGCGGCGGAATTCCTCGTGGTCGCCGCGGCCGATATGCGGCAGGCCACAGGCCACCACGCATTCGTTGAGCTGGCGGCGGCCGGCCACGCGCAGGCGCTGGTCGTTGAGGAAGGCGCCCTTGCCGCGCTCGGCGATGTAGAGCTCGTCATTGGCGGGGTTGTAGATCACGCCCGCAATGATCGTGCCCTCGCGCACGAGGCCGATCGAGATCGCGAATTGCGGGATGCCGTGCAGGAAGTTGGTGGTGCCGTCGAGCGGGTCGACGATCCAGGTGTGGCTCTTGTCGCTGCCTTCGCGGGTGCCGCCTTCCTCGCCGATGAAGCCGTAGCCGGGGCGGGCCTTGGCGAGGTCCTGGTAGAGGATCTCCTCGGCGCGCTTGTCGGCGAGCGAGACGAAATTGGCCGGCCCCTTCAGCGAGACCTGGAGATGCTCGATCTCGCCGAGATCGCGCTTGAGGCTGCGGCCGGCGCGGCGCGCGGCCTTGACCATGACGTTGATAGTGGCGGAATACAGCATGTGCTCTGGTCTTGATCGGGGGAAATGGCGCGAAATCGCGCCTGTTTGAAGGATGGGGTGCCCTGCGAGGGCCTTTGCGTCAAGTCATTTGGTCCCGAGCCATTTTCTGGCGGCGGCCTCGGCCTTGCCCCGGTCCTCGGCCGGCAGGTCGGACAATTGCTTGTCGAGCTCCGGATCGCCCTTGCCGGAGGTTTTCGCCACCAGGTGCCATTTAAAGCCCTCGACCTTGTCCACGGACGTGCCCATGCCGTTGATCAGCACCCAGGCCAGGCGGTTCTGCGCGATCGCGCTGCCCTGGCGGGAGGCCTTGCGGAGCAACGCGACGGCGGCCGGCTGGTTCTTCACCGTGCCGGTGCCGTTGAACATGGCGATGGCATATTCGACCTCGGCATCGACATTGTCCGCCAGTGAAGCCGCCTGGAGCAGCCGCACCGCGCGTTCCGGGTCCTTCGGCACGCCGGTGCCTTCCTTGTAGAAGGTCGCCAGCGCGTATTGCGCCTCGGGCAGGCCGGCGTCGGCGGCCTGACGCAGCAGCTCGGCGGACCGCTTGACGTCCTGCGGCAGGGTCTGGCCGTCGAGGTAAAGCAGCGCGAGGTTATAGGCCGCCTTGGGCTCGCCGAGCTTGGCGGCGGAAGCCATCAGCTTCACCGCCTCGCTTTTGTCGACCGAGCCGCCGCGGCCGGAAATTCGCAGCATGGCGAGCGCGAACATCGCCTCGCGGTCGCCGGCATCGGAGGCGCGCTTGTACCATTCCAGCGCCTTGGCGTAGTCGCGGCGGATGCCCATGGCGTTGGAATAGAGCTCGCCGAGCATGGTCATCGCCTTGGGGTCGCCCGCTTGTGCGCGGGCGGTGGCGAGATCGAACGCCGTCTTGTACTGGCCGCGCTGATAGGCGCCGAACACCAGGTCGACATTGGGATTGTCGGTTGCCGGTGCGGGGATCACGGTTGCGGGCAGCGCCGGCTTGGGCGAGGCGGCCGGCTTGGGCGAGGCCGAAGGTTTTGGCGCCGGCGCGGCCTCCTTCTTCTTGGCGGCCGGAGGCGGCTTGGGCTTCTCTTTCTCAGGCACGGCGCTCGGCGTGGCCACCGGCGGCGTGATCTGGAGCTGCGCGGCCGCGGGCGCCGTCAGCAGCAGCGTGGCCAGGATGGTGATGCGCGGGAGCTTCATGTCGGGCGCTAGCCGTGCTCCTGACCCGCAAGCGCGGCCGCATGGGCCTTCTTGATCTCAGCGTCGACCTCGATCAGCGCGGCCTTGGGACCGCGCGGATCGGACCAGACGAATTCGCCGACCAGCACGAAATCGGCGCCGCTGGCGGCGAAGTCGTGCGCCTCTTCGAGCGAGGTGGCAAAGCCGACGCAGGGCGGCTCGAACAGCTCGGCCCACCAGTCCAGCCGCTCGGCGATCGCCTGGGACGACGGGCGTTGGCCCTTTGCATCAGGTTCGCCGAACAGCACGTAGTCCGCGCCTATCTCGCCCGCATCCATGGAATGGTGCCGCGTCGTCAGCCCGCCGACGCCGGCGATGCGATCGGGCTTGAGCGATGGCAGCGCCTCTTTCAGCGCGGCGATGCCGGGCAGGTGCGCGCCGTCGGCGCCGCCACGTGCGACCAGTTCGGCATGACCTTCAACGAGCAGCGCGGCGCCCGCCTTCTGGACCGGCGGGGCCAGCGCCTTGATGCGCGTGATCATGGTGCGCTGGTCGGTCTCCTTCAGCCGCAGCAGCACGGCCGCGACGTCGGCGGCAGCGAGCAGGCCCGGCAGCTCGGCGACGAACGCAGCGGGATCATCGATGGCAGGCGTCGCGAGATAGAGACGCGGCGCCGGGCGCGGCGGAGGCGATTTGTTCGACAAGATCTAGGCTGCTTTCTTTTCCAGGCTGCTTTGCCATTCGCCCTTGGACGCCAGACCATTCATCCGGGCGCGATGGCTGAATGCACTTTGGCCGGCTGCGACATTCTCGGCCTTGCCGGACCAGGCCTTCTGCGGCGCGGCCTGCAGCGCGCGGCCGTAGGAGAAGGTCAGGCCCCAGGGCAGCGGGCCAAGCTTGTGCATGGCGTTGAGATGCGCCGTCGCCTCTTCGCCCGACTGGCCGCCGGAGAGGAAGGCGATACCGGGCACGGCCGCGGGCACGCAGGCCTTCAGCAGCCGAATTGTCTTCTCCGCGACTTCCTCGACGGGAGCCTGCTTCGCGCACTTCTTGCCCGAGATCGCCATGTTCGGCTTCAGCACCATGCCTTCGAGCGCAACGCGCTGCACGCGCAATTCCTGGAAGGTCTTGTTGAGCACGCGGGTCGTCACTTCATAGCAGCGGTCGATGTCGTGATCGCCGTCCATCAGCACTTCCGGCTCGACGATCGGCACGATCTGCGCGGCCTGGCACAGCGCTGCGTAGCGGGCCAGCGCATGGGCGTTGACGCCGATCGCGGTCATCGACGGAATGCCGCTGCCGATATCGATCACGGCGCGCCATTTGGCGAAGCGCGCGCCGCGCTCGTAATATTTCTTCAGGCGCTCGGCGAGCTTGTCGAGCCCGACGGTGACGAGCTCGCCCGGGCACATCGGCAGGGCTTGCGTGCCCTCGTCGACCTTGATGCCGGGGATGGCGCCGCTCTGTTCGATCAGCTTGACCAGTGGCGTGCCGTCCTTCGCGTCTTGCCAGATCGTCTCGTCATAGAGGATCACGCCGGAGATGTACTGGCTCATGGCCTCCCTGGAGCGGAACAGCATCTCGCGATAGTCGCGGCGATTGCCTTCCGTCGATTCCACCCCGATCGCGTCAAATCGCTTCTTGATGGTGCCGGAGGATTCGTCGGCGGCAAGGATGCCCTTGCCGGGCGCGACCATGGCGGTCGCGATCCTGTTGAGCTCAGTCAGATTCATCGAGAGGTCCTCCCAAAACGATGCTGCCCTTGCCTGTGAAAATAGACCGTTCTCGGGCAATTGCCGAGTTAACGTTCGTCGCAGGGTAAAGGGGGCCCTCTGTCCTTCCGGGATGCGCCGAAAGGCGCAGGCCCGGAATCCATAACCCCAGGCTGTGGTTATGGATTCTCAGATGCGCAATTGCGCATCATAGCCCACGCTTCGCGTGTCCCGGAATGACGGGAGGATGTGGCTGAAGGCCTTACGCCACCTTCGGATCCAGCTCGCCCTTGGCGTAGCGCTTGGCCATCTCGGCGGGGGTCAGGACCTTCTTGAACTTGGAGGCCTGGCCTGCGGTATTGAACTCCTGGAGCCGCTGCTTGCACAGCTTGGTCATCGCTTCCATCGCCGGCTTCAGGTACTTGCGCGGGTCGAACTCTTCCGGGTGCTCCTTGAACACCTTGCGGATCTGGCCGGTCATGGCCATGCGGTTGTCGGTGTCGATGTTGATCTTGCGCACGCCGTTCTTGATGCCGCGCTGGATCTCGGCGACCGGAACGCCCCAGGTCGGCTTCATCTTGCCGCCGAACTCGTTGATGATGTCCTGGAGGTCCTGCGGCACCGACGAGGAGCCGTGCATCACGAGATGCGTGTTCGGCAGCTTGCGGTGGATCTCCTCGATCACCTTCATGGCGAGGATGTCGCCGTCGGGCTTGCGGGTGAATTTGTAGGCGCCATGCGAGGTGCCCATCGCGATCGCGAGCGCGTCCACCTTGGTCTCCTGGACGAACTTCACGGCCTCGTCCGGATTGGTCAGGAGCTGGTCGTGGCTCAGCTTGCCTTCGGCGCCGTGGCCGTCTTCCTTGTCGCCCATGCCTGTTTCGAGCGAGCCGAGCACGCCGAGCTCACCCTCGACCGAGATGCCGCCGAGATGGGCCATGTCGGTCACGGTCTTGGTGACGCCGACATTGTAAGTCCAGTCGGCCGGGCTCTTGCCGTCGGCCTTGAGCGAGCCGTCCATCATGACCGAGGTGAAGCCGGCCTGGATCGCGGTCATGCAGGTCGCGGCCTCGTTGCCGTGGTCGAGATGCACGCAGACCGGAATGTGCGGATAGATCTCGGTCACCGCGTCCATCATGTGCTTGAGCATGATGTCGTTGGCGTAGGAGCGCGCACCGCGCGAGGCCTGGATGATGACGGGCGCGTCGACCGTGTTGGCCGCGTCCATGATCGCCAGCGCCTGCTCCATGTTGTTGATGTTGAAGGCCGGTACGCCGTAATCGTTCTCCGCTGCATGGTCGAGCAATTGACGTAACGTGATCCGAGCCATCTGTCTTTTTCTCCGGTTTGGGCCTGCAAGGCCGACTTAAAAGGCCGACTGATTACTTGGTGCGCAGAACTTCGACGCCGGGAAGGGGCTTGCCTTCCATCCATTCAAGAAATGCGCCACCGGCGGTCGAGACATAGGTGAATTGACCGGCCACATGGGCCTGGTTGAGGGCCGCGACCGTGTCGCCGCCGCCCGCGATCGAGATCAGCTTCTTGGCCTTGGTGCGCTCGGCGGCATGCTTGGCGGCCGACACGGTTCCGCGGTCGAACGGCTGCATCTCGAAGGCGCCGAGCGGTCCGTTCCAGACCAGCGTGGCGGCGTCGTCGATGGCGGCGTGGACACGCGCGATCGATTGCGGGCCGACGTCGAGGATCATGCCGTCGGCCGGGATCGCATCGAGCCCGTAGGCATGCGAGGGCGCGTTCGCCGCGAAATGATAGGCGACGGTGGCGTCGACCGGCAGGATGATCGCGCAATTGGCGGCTTCCGCCTTCTCCATGATGCGGATCGCCGTCGCGGCAAGATCCTTCTCGGCCAGCGACTTGCCGATCCCAACGCCCTGGGCGTGCAGGAAGGTGTTGGCCATGCCGCCGCCGATCACGAGCGCGTCGACCTTGGTGACGAGGTTTTCGAGCAGATCGATCTTGGTCGAGACCTTGGCGCCGCCGATGATCGCGATGACGGGCTTGGTCGGCGAGCCCAGCGCCTTCTCCAGCGCGACGAGCTCGGCCTGCATGGTGCGGCCGGCATAGGCCGGCAGCTTGTGGCCGAGGCCTTCGGTCGTGGCATGGGCGCGGTGCGCGGCCGAGAAGGCGTCATTGACCCAGATGTCCCCGAGTTTCGCCAACTCGGCGACGAAGGCGGGATCGTTCTTTTCCTCTTCCTTGTGGAAGCGGGTATTTTCCAGGCACAGGATGTCGCCATCCTTCAACGCCGCTACGGCCGTGGCCGCGGGCTCGCCGACGCAGTCGTCCGCGAAGGCGACGGGCCTGTTCACGACCTTCGACAGCGCTTCAGCAACCGGCTTGAGCGACTCCTTGGGGTCGCGTCCCTTCGGTCGGCCGAAATGCGCGAGCAGGATGACCTTGCCGCCCTTGTCCGAGATTTCGGTGATGGTCGGCGCAACGCGCTCGAGCCGGGTTGCGTCGCTGACGCGCCCGTTGTCCATGGGCACGTTGAGATCGACGCGCAGCAGCACGCGCTTGCCCTTCACATCGACGTCGTCGAGGGTGCGGAATTTGTTGGTCATCGGACACTCTCTTGTCCCGGGCGCAAAGCGGCGCGGAGTGCCGCCGTGCAGAACCGGGACCTACGCTGGAGGGACATGGGTCCCGGATCTGCGACGCAGCGTTTCACGCTGCATCGCGTCCGGGACACGAGAGCGGAGTTAGATCACCTTCGCGAACGCGACGGCGGTGTCCGCCATGCGGTTCGAGAAGCCCCACTCGTTGTCGTACCAGGACATCACACGCACCAGCGTGCCGTTCTGCACCTTGGTCTGGTCCTCGTGGAAGGTCGAGGAGTGCGGATCGTGGTTGAAGTCGATCGAGACGTTCGGCTGATTGGTATAGCCGAGAATGCCCTTGAGCTGCTGCTCGGAGGCACGCTTCATCGCCGCGTTGATTTCCTTGGCGTCGGTGGCGCGCTTGGCGACGATCTTGAGGTCGATGACCGAGACGTTCGGGGACGGCACGCGGATCGAGACGCCGTCGAGCTTGCCCTTGAGTTCCGGGAGCACGAGGCCGATTGCCTTCGCCGCGCCGGTCGAGGTCGGGATCATCGACATCGCCGCCGCACGGCCGCGGTAGAGATCCTTGTGTAGCGTGTCCAGCGTCGGCTGGTCGCCGGTGTAGGCGTGGATCGTGGTCATGAAGCCGGTCTCGATGCCGACCAGGTCGTTCAGCACCTTGGCGACCGGCGCGAGGCAGTTGGTGGTGCAGGAGCCGTTGGAGACGACCAGGTGATCCTTGGTCAGCGTGTCGTGGTTGACGCCGTAGACGATGGTGGCGTCGGCGCCGTCGGCGGGCGCGGAAACGAGAACGCGCTTGGCGCCGGCGGTGAGATGCGCGGACGCCTTGTCCTTCGCGGTGAAGATGCCGGTGCATTCCATCGCGATGTCAACGCCGAGATCCTTCCAGGGCAGCTTCGAGGGATCGCGCTCGGCGGTCACCTTGATCTTGCCGCCGCCGAGGTTGATGGAGTCGCCATCGACGGTCACGGTGCCGGGGAAGCGGCCATGGACGCTGTCGAAGCGAAGGAGGTGCGCGTTGGTCTCGACCGGGCCGAGGTCGTTGATGCCGACGACCTCGATGTCCTTGCGGCCGGACTCGGCAATAGCCCGCAGGATGTTGCGGCCGATGCGGCCAAAACCGTTAATTCCGACGCGGACTGCCATGTTTCATCTCCTTATGACCGTTCAATGACGTGTTCGATAACCCCGATCATCCCGCACAACGCGCTTAGCGCGCCTGCGAGGGTTTTTTAGGGCGGACGCCCGGTTCGGCCGGGCGATGCTTGATCATATGAGAGACTACGTAGTCCTTTTTTTTGGCAAGCTCAACTCTCAGCTAACGCGCTTCAGCACAGCGTTAACCGCAGCCTCGGCGGTAATGCCGAAATGCTTGTAAAGATCCTTCGCCGGCGCGCTCGCGCCGAACGAATGCATGCCGATAAAATCGCCATCCTGGCCGATCACGGCATCCCAGCCCCAGCGCACTGCGGCCTCGATCGCGACCTTCACCGGCGCGTTGCCGATGATCTCGGCACGCTTGGCTTCTGGTTGCGCTAACAAAAGCTCGAGCGAGGGCACCGAGACCACCCGTGACGCGATGCCGCGCTCGGCGAGCTGCTTCTGGGCGGCGACCGCGATCTCGACCTCGGAGCCGGAAGCGAACAGCGTTGCCTTGGCTTCGCCCTGGGCGGCGACCAGCTCGTAGGCGCCGGCCGCGCAAGGAATGTCGTTCGGCGCATTGGTGCGGAGCTGCGGCAGGTTCTGACGCGTCAGCGCCAGCACGGTCGGCCCGTCGATACGATTGAGCGCAAGCTCCCAGCACTCGGCGACCTCGATGGAGTCAGCCGGGCGGAACACGCGCATGTTCGGAATGGCGCGAAGTGCGGCGAGATGCTCGACCGGCTGGTGGGTCGGGCCGTCTTCGCCGAGGCCGATGGAGTCGTGCGTCATCACGTAGACGACGCCGGCGCCCATCAACGCGGCAAGGCGCATCGCGGGACGCGCATAGTCGGTGAACACCAGGAAGGTCGCACCGTTCGGCGCGAAGCCGCCATGCAGGAAGATGCCGTTCATTGCAGCCGCCATGCCGTGCTCGCGGATGCCGTAATGGATGAAGCGGCCTTTTGGCGTCTTGGCCGAGAAAGCTGTGGCCGACTTCGCCTTGTTGTTGTTGGAGCCGGTGAGGTCGGCGGAGCCTGCGAGGAATTCCATCGGCATCGCGCCGGCGATGACTTCGATCACCGCTTCCGAGGATTTGCGGGTCGCCGCGGTCATCGGCTTTTCCAGCAGCTCCTTCTTGTACGCGCGCACGGCCTTCGCGAGCGAGGCCGGACGCTCATGACGCAGACGGCGCTCGAACTCGGCGCGCTTGCGGCTGCCGAGCCCACCGAGCCGTCCCTCCCATTCCTGCCGTGCCGCCGCGCCGCGGCTGCCGGCGGCGCGCCAGGCCTTCAGCACGTCATCCGGCACCGAGAACGGCTCGAGCGAGATGCCGAGATTTTCCTTGGCGGCCTTGAGCTCGTCGGCGCCGAGCGCCTCGCCATGCGCCTTCGCGGTGCCGGCCTTGTGCGGCGCGCCGAAGCCGATGGTGGTGCGGCAGGCGATCAGCGTCGGCTTGTTGGATTTTTGCGCGCGGGTGATCGCAGCAGTGATGGCGGCCTGGTCATGGCCGTCGATCTTTTCGGCGGCCCAGCCCGCGGACTTGAAGCGCTTTACCTGGTCGACGGAATCGGAGATCGAGGTCGGCCCGTCGATCGAGATGCCGTTGTCGTCGTAGAGCACGATCAGCTTGCCGAGCTTCCAGTGCCCGGCCATCGCGATCGCTTCCTGCGACACGCCTTCCATCAGGTCGCCGTCGGAGGCGAGCACATAGGTGTGGTGGTCGACGATCTTCTTGCCGAATTCGGCGGCCAGCATCTTCTCGGCGAGCGCCATGCCGACCGCGGTCGAGATCCCCTGGCCGAGCGGACCGGTAGTGGTCTCGATGCCCTTGGTGTGGAAGTTCTCGGGATGCCCCGGGGTCAAGCCGCCGAGCTGGCGGAACTGCTTGAGCTGATCCAGCGTCATGTCGGCATTGCCGGTCAGATACAGCAGCGAATAGAGCAGCATCGAACCGTGGCCGGCCGAGAGCACGAAGCGGTCGCGGTCGGGCCAGTCGGTGGCAGTGGCGTCGAATTTCAGGAATTGCGTGAACAGCACCGTGGCGACGTCGGCGGCGCCCATCGGCAGGCCGGGATGGCCCGATTTCGCCTTCTCGACAGCGTCCATCGAGAGGCCACGGATCGCGTTGGCCATGCGGTTGTGGTCGACTTGCGTCATGTCTGAAATCCGTCTGAAATGAGGCGCTTGGCAGTGGTGCGGGCCGCGTGGGGGGGAGCCTGGCGGCCACGGAAGGTTGGGCTGGGATAGCACCTCGGTTCCGGGAGTCCAAGGCAATCAAACGTCGGTTTGGCCGTAAAAGTTGCTTAGCAGTGCATAGTTTCGCGGCGGCGTTGCGCTCCGCTAGCTTGCCACGTAAATTTCTGCTTCTAACCGTTTGCCGAACCGAGTCTTTTGCCGGACGGCAAGCCCCACGGGCAAGGCCACAGGTTCCGCCGCTGACTGCATGAACGATCGCGTTTCCAACAGCTCTGCCATGACGGAGTCCTCGGCCGTCGAGATCGAGATCGCGACCCGCAGACTCATGGCGGCGCTCGACGCGCTCGAAAGCGCGGTGGAGCGGCGGCGCGATGCCGATCGCGACGAGAACGAGCTCGCGGCACGAATCCAGGCACTGGGCGCGGATCGCTCGCGGCTTGCCGATGAGCTCGACGGCGCGCTGGTGAAGGCGCGCAAGCTCGAGCGCACCAATCGCGAAATCTCCGATCGGCTGGATTCCGCAATCGTCACGATACGCTCGGTGCTCGATACCGGAGAGGACGGATGAGCCACATCAACGTCACCATCAACGGCCGGCAATACCGCATGGCCTGCGAGGAGGGCCAGGAGGTGCGGCTGCTCAAGCTCGCCGAAAGCCTGGAGACGCGAATTCAGTCGCTGCGCGGAAAATTCGGCGAGATCGGTGATGCCAGGCTCACCGTGATGGCGGCGCTGACCGTCTGCGACGAGCTGGTCGACGTCGGCAACCGCGTCCGCACCATGGAGCAGGAGCTGACTGAGCTCAGGGATTTCCGCAACGCCGCCGTCGAGCGCGCCCGGATGACCCAGACCGCCGTGGTGAATGCGCTCAACGCCGCCGCCGAGCGCATCGAGAAGTCGACCCAGGTCCTGAACCGGACGGTGGGCAACGGCATCGCGATCGGCTGATTTTGGGCGGACCGCCCGTTGGGCTGGCGGTTCGTCAGTATCGTTGTTACATTGCGCGGGCGAGGCTGCGACGTGCGTCAGGAGCCATATATCCCCGGGGCCTTATCGATCCTTTAGGGAACTGTCCCTGGCCGGGCCCGTGGGCTCGGACATATGGTGCCCACCTACTTTCGTAGGGAACTCCGGGATCGAGTGCTTCAACGGCGTTCGCGGCTTCGCACTTTTTTTGCTTGGTTTGTGCTTGTCGAAACGACTGCGGCCAGTTCGGTAGATGTCGTGCTCCGGCTCGCCCGGGGCATTCAGTACGCCGCGGCCTCTGTGTGAATCACCACCGCCTCTGGAATACTGGATCACCCGCCCCGGTGCGCGAGGGCGCACAAGGTGGGTGATGACGTGGGGGACCAAAGCGCATGTCCAATTCGAAAGCCGAACTCCGTGCCAAAGCCCTCGCGGCGCGTGACGCGCTGAGCGAGAAGAAGCGCACCGCCGCCGCCGCAAAGCTCGCCAAGCGCGGGCTGCCGTTCCCGCTTTTGCCCGGCAGCATCGTCTCCGGCTATTCCCCGATCCGCAGCGAGATCGATCCGCTGCCGCTGATGAAGGCACTCGCCGAGGCGGGCGCAAAGCTCGCGCTGCCCTGCGTCACCGCCCGCGGCCAGTCGCTGATCTTCCGCATCTTCCATCCGAACGACCGCCTGATGCTCGGCCCGCTCGGCATTCCCGAGCCGTCGCCGGCCGCGGCCGAAGTCATCCCCGACATCATGCTGACGCCGCTCGCGGCCTTCGACCGTCTCGGCCATCGCATCGGCTATGGCGCGGGGCACTACGACCACACCTTCGCGCATCTGCGCAAGACCAAGCAGATCGTCGGTATCGGGCTTGCTTTTGCAGCCCAGGAGATCAAGGCGGTTCCGGCACTATCGCACGACGTCGCGCTGGATTATGTGCTAACGGAATCGGACGTGTTCGATTTCCGGAGTTCTGAAGTTGCGCATTCTCTTCGTGGGTGATGTCGTCGGCCGTAGCGGCCGCAACGCCATCGCCGAATATCTGCCCGGCATGGTCAAGGACTGGTCGCTCGATTTCGTCGTCGTCAACGGTGAGAATTCCGCCGGCGGCTTCGGCATCACGGAAGCGATCTATCAGGAGTTTCTCGATGCCGGGGCCGACGCGGTGACGCTCGGCAATCACTCCTGGGACCAGCGTGAAGCCCTGGTGTTCATCGAGCGCGCCGAACGCCTGGTGCGGCCGACGAACTACCCGCGCGGCACGCCCGGCCGCGGCGCCGCGCTGGTGGAGACCAAGAACGGCAAGCATGCGCTCGTCGTCAACGCGCTCGGCCGGGTCTTCATGACCCCGTTCGACGATCCCTTTGCCGCGCTCGAGCGCGAGCTTGGCGCCTGTCCGCTCGGCGTTGCCGCCGACGCCATCGTCGTCGACTTCCATTGCGAGGCGACCAGCGAGAAGCAGGGCATCGGCTTCTTCTGCGACGGCCGCGCCAGCCTCGTCGTCGGCACCCACACCCATGTGCCGACCGCCGACCACCAGATCCTGTCGGGCGGCACGGCCTACATGACCGACGCCGGCATGACCGGTGACTACGATTCCATCATCGGCATGCAGAAGGAAGAACCGCTGCGGCGCTTCACGTCGGGGATTCCCTCCGGCCGGTTCGAGCCGGCGGCTGGCGTCGCGACGCTGAGCGGCGTGGCGGTCGAGACGGATGATGCGACGGGCCTCGCGCTGCGGATTGCGCCTGTGCGCGTGGGCGGCCGGCTGGAGCCGGCGACGCCGAAATTCTGGTTGAGCTGAAGTACGCCGCCACACCCTCGGTGTCGTCCCCGCCTAGTGCGCAATTGCGCACGGGGCGCGGGGACCCATAACCCCAGGGAGTAGTTGTGGTGCTAGACTGGCCACTCCGAGTCTTCGCAAAACTGCTTCCTGTGGGTATGGGTCCCGGATCTGCGCTTCGCTTGTCCGGGACGACAGTTGAAATTGACGCGCGCAACTGCGCATCAATCGCCTCACGCCGCGGCGCGAACCGCCTGCCAGAGCTCAAGCACGTCCGCACGCAAGATCCCGCGCGTGATGAACACGATGCGCGAGCGGCGATCGCTGTCGGGCCAGCCGCTAAGCGCGACCGGCGGATGGAAGACGTGATGCACGCCATGGATCACGATCGGCGTCGGTTCGTCACGAAGATTGAGGATCCCCTTCACCCGCAGCAGATCCTGGCCGCGCGCGTTGCGTAAATGCGCAAGCCAGTGCGTCACGGCCATCCAGTCGAGCGGCTCGTCGAACGCCAGCATGAAGCTCGCGATCGACGCATCGTGATCATGATGGCCATGATCATGGTGCGCGTGATGATCGTGATGCGCATGGCCGGCGTGCGCATCTGGTTCCGCGAAGGCCCGCTCGTTGAGCCAGCGCTCGACGTCTATCCTTTTCAGCTCGGGATCGATCAGGCCGGCGCCGAATAGCTGCGCGGGATCGATCTCGCCATAACTGACGCTTTCGATTCTGGCGCCGGGATTGAGCCGCCGCAGACGCAGCTCAAGCGCCGCGATGTCCTCGACCAGGTCACTCTTGGTGATCAACAGCCGGTCGGCCAACGCGACCTGTTTCACCGCCTCATACTGCCGGTCTAGCTGATGCGGCGCGTTGACCGCATCGACCGTGGTCACGACCGTGTCGAGCCGCAGGAAGTGCGAGACGAGCGGATTGTTGAGCAGGAGCTGCACGATCGGCGCGGGGTCGGCGAGCCCGGTGGTCTCGACCAGGATACGGCGGAACGGCGGAATCTCGCCGCGGTCCCGCTTCACCAGAAGGTCTCGCAGCGTCTGCTCCAGGTCGCTGCGGATGGTGCAGCAGATGCATCCGCTCGCAAGCACGGCGACTTCGCCGTCGACGCGTTCGACCAGGAGATGGTCGAGGCTGACTTCGCCGTACTCGTTGATGATGACGGCGCTGTCCTTCATGTCGTCGTGGCGCAGCAGGCGATTGAGCAGCGTGGTCTTGCCGCTGCCGAGAAAGCCGGTGATCAGCGAGACCGGAAGTCGCTGCGCGGATTTATCGCTTTCGAACAGGCCCATGGGAAGCTCTCGCGTCGGCCGTCTTATTTTTGTCGCTGGACAATAGCGTAGCGGAGGAGGAGGCTAGCGGAAACAATTTTAGAGTCAGACATTGTTCTGACCACAACCTGGGAGGGTGGAATGTCTAACGAGATCAATAACGTAGATCAAGACGGCGGCGGCTCCACGACGGATCGCCGGACCCTGCTCCGCACCGCGGGCATCGCCGGCGTTGCTGGAGCCGCGCTCGCCGGCTCGATGCACGGCAAGTTCGCGCTTGCACCGATCAGTGAGGCCCAGGCGCAGACTGCAACCTCCATGCCCAAGGGCACCGACAAGCCCTGGTGGCCATCGAAATGGGGTAAGGATGACGAGTCCGGCGCATCCAACCACATCACCCCGGCGAAGGTCCTCGACGCGGCGAAATGGATCAAGGACGGCAAGATCTACAAGATCGGCCGCGTCTACGAAGCCGCCATGCCGCTGTTTGGTGCGCGCATATTCGCACTGCGCATTCCCGGCAGCCCGACCGGCGGCCCGTTCGGTGACAACAAGATGGTCTATCACGACGAATTCCTGGCCACCGAGATCGGCCAGACCGGTACGCAGTTCGACGGCCTCGGCCATATCGGCATCCAGATGGGCAAGGACGGCGACAAGAGCGAGATGCGATTCTACAATGGCTTCACAGCCGCAGAAATTAGCGACGCATACGGGCTCAAGAAGCTTGGCGTCGAGAAGCTTAAGCCGATCTTCACCCGCGCGCATCTGCTCGACATGGTCGCGCTCAAGGGCGGCATGATGGATGCGGGGCAGGAGATCACCTCGGCTGACATCAAGGCGGCGCTGGCGAAGCAGAACATCCCCGAGAGCGACATCAAGCCTGGCGACGCGATCATGTTCCACACCGGCTGGGGCTCGCTGTGGATGAAGAACAACGATCGCTTCAACAGCGGCGAGCCGGGCATCGGCCTCGATGCTGCGAAGTGGGTGGTCGAAAAGGATCTTGCGCTGACCGGCGCCGACACCTGGGCGGTCGAGGTGGTGCCCATTCCCGACAAGTCGCTCGCTTTCGTGGTCCACGCCGAGCTGCAGACCAAGTACGGCATCCACAACCATGAGAATCTGATCTTCGACGATCTGATCGCCGAGAAGAAGTATCAGTTCGTCTATTCGTTCACCCCGGCGCCCATCAAGGGCGCGACGGGAAGCAACGGCTGCCCGATTGCGATTACGTGACGATACGCATCGGCGTGGGTGAGGGAAGCCCACGCCGATGTTTTGGTTGGGCTGAAAGCGTTGCCACATCCTCGGTGTCGTCCCCGCCTAGTGCGCAATTGCGCACGGGGGGCGGGGACCCATAACCCCAGGGAGTGGTGTGGGGCACAGCTCCCACACCGAATCTTCGCCAAATCCCGCCCTGTGGGTATGGGTCCCGGATCTGCGCTTCGCTTGTCCGGGACGACGGCGGAGATTGGCGCGCGATCACGCGTCAATCTCGTCGTACACTACTCCGCCGTCTGCTCCCGCAGCTCCGCAACATCCTTCGCCGTCAGCTTCGAGCCCTTGGTGCCGAACCGTGCCGTGACGTAGTTCGCCACCGCCGCGATCTCGTCGTCGCTATACGCATCGCCGAATGCCGGCATCGAGAGAGCGCCATCCGGCGTATGCCGCTTGGTGCCCGAGAGTACGATCTGGGCGACGTTGGTGGCGGCCGGGTCGTTGACGGCCCAGGTGCCGGTCAGCGTCGCCATCGGCGAGACCGGGCTCTCGCCGCTCCAGCCGTGGCAGCTGGCGCAGGCGCTGGCGAACACCATCTTGCCGCGTGCGTCGGCCGTGACGCCGTCCTTGTGCGAGGCGGGCGCGACCGGCGCCGTGGTCGCAGGCAGGTCGGGCGAGGCCACCGGCGGCACGCTACGCAGATAGGCGACGACCGCGCGGATGTCTTCGGGAGCGAACTGGCTGAAGCTGCGATCGACCGCTTCGCCCATCGGACCCGAGGCCGAGCCGTGGCCCGGCGCGTGGCCGAGCGAGAGATACGAGATCAGGTCCTCGTCGCGCCAATTGCCGAGGCCGGTGGCCTTGTCGGAGGAGATGTTGAAAGCGCGCCAGCCGGCCGTGATCGCGCCGCCGAACTTCTTGCGGTTGTCGAGCGCAAAGCCGAGATTGCGCGGCGTGTGGCACTCGCCGCAATGCGCCAGCGCTTCGGCGAGATACGCACCTCTGTTCCACTCCGGGCTCTTCGAGGTATCCGGCGTAAAGCGCGTGTCCGGATTGAACACGGCCGACCAGAAGATCATCGCCCAGCGCTGGTTGAACGGGAACGACAGCGTGTTGTCGGGCGCTTTCGCGCGCACTGCCGGCAGGCTGAACAGATACGCCTTCACCGCCAGCACGTCCTCGTCCGTCATGTAGGTGTAGGACGTGTAGGGCATGGCCGGATAGAGCCGCGCGCCGTCATGACGCGTGCCGCGCTGGACAGCGTTGAGGAAATCCTGGTCGCTGTAATTGCCGATGCCGGTGTCCTTGTCCGGCGTGATGTTGGTCGAATAGAGCGTGCCGAACGGTAGCTTGAAGCCGAGCCCGCCGGAATATTCCTTCTCCCCGGGCTTGGTGTGGCAGACCATGCAGTCGGCCGCCTTCGCGAGATACTCGCCGCGCTCGACCACACTCGCTTTCTCCAGCTTGGCCGGTACGCCGGTCGGCTTGCCGGCGCGATAATCCGCCAGCGCCACTTTGGTGCCGCCGGCGAAGTCGAGCGGACCGGGCCCGCGGATGATCCAGACGCCGAGCGCCGCCACCACGATGGCGATCACGACCAGGCTTGTGAGGATACGCATCTTGCCGCTCATGCCTTCTTCCCCACAGCCAGAAGTTTCCGGTCGATCGGCAGGCGCCGCAGCGCCACGCCGGTTGCGGCGTAGATCGCGTTGCGCAGCGCCGGTGGTCCGGCATTGACGCCGGCTTCGCCGATGCCGCCGGGCGCTTCGCCGCTCTTGACCACGATGACCTCGATCTTCGGCGTCTCGTTGATGCGCATCATGCGGTAGTCGTGGAAGTTCGACTGCTGCACGCGGCCCTTGTCGATGGTGATCTCGCCATAGAGCGCGGCCGTGAGGCCGAAGATCAGCCCGCCCTCGATCTGCGCCTTCACCGTATCGGGGTTGACCGCAATGCCGGTGTCGACCACCGAGGTGATGCGGCGCAGCGTGATCTCGCCGATGTCGTCGATCTCGGCTTCCACAACAGTTGCGAGGAAGCTCGCAAACGATGGCTGCAGGCAGACGCCACGTCCAACGCGGGCCGGCAGCGGTTGGCCCCAGCCGGATTTCTCCGCGGCAAGGTTGAGCACCGCGAGCGCACGCGGAGTCTTGGTCAGCATCGACCTTCGGAATTCGACCGGATCCTTGCCGGCCTTGCGCGCAAGTTCGTCCAGCGCGCATTCGAACGCGAACACATTGTTGTTCGGGCCGACACCGCGCCAGAAGCCGGTCGGCACAGCCGGTGGCTCGGCACGGACATATTCGACGTGGAAGTTGGGAAAGTCGTAGGGCGTCTCCACGGCGGCGTCGACCGCGTCGATATCGACGCCCTTCTGGAACGCTGGCGGCAGCCAGCGGGCAATCACCGCAGAACCTGCGATCTTGTACTTCCAGGCCGCCACCTTGCCGTCGACCAGGGTCGCATTGACCTGGTCGCGATAGACCGGGCGGTAGACGTCGTGCTGGATGTCCTCCTCGCGGGTCCATATCACCTTGACGGGATAGTCGACCTGCTTGGCGATCTTGACCGCCGCAACCACCATGTCGGGTTCGAGCTTGCGGCCGAAACCGCCGCCGAGCAGGTGCTGGTTGACGATCACCTTCTCGACGGGAAGGCCGGCGGCCTTCGCCGCCTCCGACTGCACGCGCGTCATGATTTGTGTGCCGGTCCAGATCTCGCAGGCATCCGGCCTGACGTGAACGGTGGCGTTGATCGGCTCCATCGAGGCATGCGCGAGGAACGGCAGTTCGAAGCTCGCCTCGAACTTGTCTCCGCTGGCAAGCCCCTTGGCGATGTCGCCGACGGATTTCGCGATCGCGCCATCCTTCTCGCTGGCCTTGCGTAAATCGTCCCAGATGTCCTTGGTGGAGATCTTGGCGTTCGGTCCTTCGTTCCACTCGATCTTGAGCGCTTCGAGACCCTTCTTGGCCGCCCACATGTGATCGCCGATCACGGCGACGGCGTCGTCGAGCACGACGACCTTGCGCACGCCGGCGACTTTCATCGCTGCGCTGTCATCGACCTTGCCGACCTTGCCGCCGAACACCGGGCAATTGGCGATCGCGGCAATCTTCATGTTGGGCAGGATCGCGTCGATGCCGTAGACGACTTTGCCGTTGACCTTGTCCGGTGTATCCAGCCGCTTCAGCGGTTGGCCTATGAGGACGAAGTCCTTGGGGTCCTTGACCGGGACATCCTTCGGAGGTGTCTGGCTCTGTGCCGCCAGCGCGAGCTCACCATAGCCGAGCTTGCGGCCGCTTGCCGCATGGATGACTTCGCCCTTGGACGTCGTGCAACTCGCTGGCTCGACCTGCCATTGCGCGGCGGCGGCCTGCACCAGCATCGCGCGCGCGCTGGCACCCGCTTCGCGTAGCGGCTTCCACCAGGCGCGGATCGACGTCGAACCACCCGTCGCCTGCAGTCCGAAGGCGGGATTGGCGTAGAACTTGTCGTTTGGCGGCGCGTGCAACGCCCCGACCTTTGCCCAATCGGCGTCGAGCTCTTCGGCCAGAACCATCGAGATCGAGGTGTAGATGCCCTGACCCATCTCCACCTGCGGCATGATCAGCGTGGTCTGGCCGGTCTCGTCGATACGGATGAAGGCGTTGGGCGCGAACTTGCCGTCGGTCGTATCCCTCGGCTGCTCCGGCTCGTTGACGGCGGCCCGCAGGGGCAGGTGAAAGGCGAGCAGGAAACCGGTCGCGAGACCGCTGGTCAGAAGCGTGCGGCGGGAGAGGCTGTTGTGTGCATTCATGGCGGACCTCACGACTGCCGGCCGGAGGCCGCCTGCTTGATGGCCTCGCGGATGCGGACATAGGTGCCGCAGCGGCAGATGTTGCCAGCCATCGCGGCGTCGATGTCGGAATCATCCGGATGAGAGGTGGTTGCCAGTAGAGCGGCGGCCGCCATGATCTGGCCGGATTGGCAATAGCCGCACTGGACCACCTCGAGATCGAGCCAGGCTTTCTGCACCTTCGCGCCTGCGGGCGTATTGCCGACATGTTCGATGGTGGTGATGGCGCGGTTCGCAACCGCGCTGACCGGCAGGACGCAGGAGCGCACGGCCTTGCCGTCCACATGCACCGTGCAGGCACCGCATTGCGCGATGCCGCAGCCGAATTTCGTGCCCGTCATTCCGAGGATGTCGCGCAGCACCCACAGCAGCGGCATTTCCGGCGGCGCGTCGAACGATTTGGTTTCGCCGTTGATGGTGAGAGTTGTTGCCATAAGCATCCCCTTGCTCGCTTGATCGCTTGCGGCGATCTCGTCGGCGAATTCGTGCGCGACAATAATCATACTGATGCGAAACGATGAAGCGCCAGAATTTCCGGCGATGCATATTTGCGCTGCCGACGCGTCAGGCCATGACGTTCACGAATTTGTGCGGCGATCGCTGCAGCGGAATTGGGCTAATTGATATGATAATCGTCATGTTGTGACGCATTTTCGTCGTACGCATCGTTGATCGCCGCAGATGATCGTGCGAATGCGGAAAATCATGCGATGACGAAATTCGTGCGATTGGGAAAGTCGGACGACGAGTCTGGCGGGATCAGTCCCAGCGGCTCATTGCTGTGCCCTCTCCCCTTGTGGGAGAGGGCAGCGACGCCGGTAGACGCAGACTCAATCGGGTGAGGGGTCCGTCTCCGCGTATGATGCTCTCTCATTCCGAAGCAGCCTCGTCCGCCGATAGAGACCCCTCATGCGGCGCTTCGCGCCACCTTCTCCCACAAGGGGAGAAGGGAAGAGGAGGAGATGGGAATTTCGGAATAGTAGTATTGTGCGCCTGTTTTGCCCGACGAGTCAAACTGCGTCTCAAACTGCGTCCTGGCCTGCCGGCGTAAGCCATTGATTCCCCACGCCCCGGTTACTGTGCATGGGGTTGTTTTCCAGATTTTTGATTCAGGGTCGTAGGCGCGGCGGGCGTCAGCTCTGCCGAAAACCCATCCGGAAGGCGCCCCAGTGCTTGCCGCGGATCACGATCGGCGAGGACAAATCCTTCATCAGCACGAACTGCCCGCCGCCCATGTCGCGGCGATAGGTCTGGAGCAGGAACGGTTTTGTGTTGGCCGCGACCTTCTTCACCGCGCGGTCGCTGAACAGGCGGCGGTTGCGGCAATTGGCGTTGTTCCAGACGGGGTCCTTGCCCTGCGGCAGGCGGTAGTTCGGGTTGTGGGTCGGCAGATAGCCGCCCTTGGCCCAGGCGACGCAGAACACGATGCGGGGGTCTGACTTCTGGATCGGGTCCTGGATGGCGGGCAGCACGCGGTCGGTGAAGTCGACGTAGTTGGTCTTGTATTGCTTGGGATCGGTGCCGGGGATTTCCCGGTAGGTCTCGTCCATGAGCTGGTCGAGCGTGATCTCGCCGCGGTCGATTGCGGCCTCGAACTCGTCCGAGATCCGCTTTGCGGTCGCGACGACGACGCGGATCAGCGGCGCATCCGATGTCTCCACGCCGCTGTCGGCGATCATCGCGATCAGCGCTTCGGACGTGTCGAGCAGTTTTGTCACGCGCTGATCGGCGTTCTTGAGATCGCGCGAGGACAGGTCGACGCCCTTGGCGAGCTCGTTGAGCTCGCTGATGACCGTGTCGCAATGGCCGAGATTGGAGGTCGCGGCGCGCGTGACGCTGTCGATCTCCGCCTCCACCGAGGCAAAACCCTGCTGGACCCGCGAGATGATGCCGGAGATCTGCTGGGCGCCTTCGCCGGCAGTCTTGGCGCGTTGCGAGGCGTCGCTGCTCTCGCCGATCAGGCCTTCGATCTGGCCGTCGAGATCGCGCACGGTGTCGGAGATCTGATGCGTGGCCGCACGGGTAGCCTCCGCGAGATTCTTGACCTCGCTTGCCACCACCGCAAATCCGCGGCCGGCATTGCCGGCGCGGGCCGCTTCGATGGTGGCGTTGAGCGCGAGCAAGTTGGTCTGCTTGGCGATCGCCTCGATCGAGCCGGACACTTTTGCCACCTGCGCCAGCGCCGAGCCGACGGCGCTCAAGCGCGCCTCGATCCGCTCCACGGCTGCGACGAGCTCGGAGATGTGGCTGACCGCGGTGTCGACCGCGCTGCGCGACTGCGCGATCTCGCCGACCGCCGCCGATGCGGTCGATTGCACCGCCTGCGATGCGTTGGCGATATCGTGATTGGCCGAGACCATGGTCTCGGCCGTCTCCTGGAGATGATGGAACCGTTCGGACTGGTTCGCGACGCGGTTTGCGACTTCCTGGACGTTGCCGGCGATGTCGGCGAGCTCGACGCCGAGGCCGCCGATGCGGTCGGCGAGCTGGTCGATCAGACGTTCGGCAAGTGTCCGGTTGGAGCCGGTGTCCAGGACTGCAAGTTGTGCGACGGACATGTTTTGAGAGTCCTCCAGTCAGAGCCGTTCGCCGGCCCTCCGCGGCATTCCCATTCCAATTCCAGCCTTAAAGGATGATTCGCGGCCGGCGTCTTGCCTGAGCGTGCACTACAGCTTGTAAGCCGTGCGGAATCCGCCCCAGTGCCGGCCCTGGACGCGGATCGGAACGTCGATCTCGCGCATCATCACGGTGTTGCCGTTGCCCATGTCGCGCGCATAGCTCTGGACCAGGTACGAGCGCAGGTTGCGCGCGGCGGCGAGCCCCGCCGGATCGTTGAAGATCCGCCGGTTGCGGCTGTTGGCAGTGTTCCAGGCGGTGTCGCCCGGCCGCTGCGGATGCGAATAGATCTTGTTGTGCACCGGCAGGAAGCCGTTGCGGTCGACCATGGCGCAGAACGCCATGCGCGGTTCCTTGGCGAGAAAGGCTTCCTGGAACGGCTGCAGCGCGCGGTCGGCCCAGTCCAGATATCTGGTGCGGTATTGCTGCGGATTGGTGCCGGCGATCTCCGCATAATCGGTGTCGAAGAGGTCGTCGATCTTGACCTCGCCGCGCGCGACCGCCTGCTCGAAAATCCGGGTCAGCGCGGTGCCGGCTTCCATGGCGCGGGTGACGAACTCGGTGCTCTCCTCGTGGATCGACCAGAGCCTGTCTTCGATCTTCTCGCTGAGATCGGCGTTCGGGCTGACGAATTGCGCGCGGGCGCCGGCCTTGGACTGCTCGATCACGCGCAGGCGGCAGGCACCGACGCCTTCGAGGGTACCGTCGACGACGGCCTGCGTGGCAAGCTTCGCCGCCTCCGCGCCGCCGATCAGCACGCCATCCATCGCGATCTCGTAGACCTGCAACACGCCGCGCGCGGCTTCGAACTTGAGATGGCAGGGCAGCCGCTCGGTCTTGCGGCGGTCGTCGTGCTCGCTCTGGCGCAGCAGCACCGCACAGCGCGATTTCAGCTTGCGCGCGAAGGTGGTGACGGCCTTGCCGGCGCTGGCGACGTTCTCGCCGTGGGTCTCGGCCGCCTTGGTCGCGGCGTCGATCTCGGCCGCGCTCTCGCCGACCGAGATGATGAACTGCGATGCGCTGGCCGCGTTGCCGGACACCTCGCTGGTGGTGGCATTCTGCTCGGCGACCGCGCCGTTGACGGTGTCGAACACCGGGCGGATCGCCTCGATCGCCTGCGCGATGCGATGCACGGCGTCGGCCGAGCCGGCGGCGTCGCGCTGGAGCGCGTCGATCTTCCTGGTGATCTCCTCCGTCGCGCCCTGGGTCTGCACCGCGAGCGCCTTCACTTCGGTGGCTACGACCGCAAAGCCCTTGCCGGCCGCACCCGCACGCGCGGCCTCGATGGTGGAGTTGAGCGCGAGCAGCGTCGTCTGCCGCGCGATCTGCGCGATCAGATTGACGACGTTGCCGATGGCGGCGGAGGATTCACGCAGGCGGTCAACGTTGGCGCGGGCTTCCTGCGCTGCGGCGCTGGCTTCGTCGGCGAGCTTGGCGGCCTCGCGCACCTGCGCGCCGATGCCTTGCGCGGACTGGGTGAACTTGTCGGCGGCATGGGCGAAGGTTGAGGCGTTCGACTGCGCCGCATTGGTGCGACCGGTGAGGGCGTCGGTGCGCTCGCGAATATCCGCGAGCGTTGCCGCGGTCGCCTCCGCGCCGCCGGCGACCGAGTTGGCGGCCCGCTCGAGCTGGCGGATCATGGCGCCGAGCTCGAGTTCCAGCAGTTCCAGGATTTCCCTGGCGGAATCGCCCTCGGCCGACAGGGCAGGCGCGGGATCGACCGGCGACGGCGCGGCCTGCGGGGGTGCCACGGGCGCGGACAAGTCGGGCAGACGCTTCCGAAACAATGCGAACGCCATCAGGTCACTCTTGTCGGGGAACGGGCGGTTGCTATTTTCGCAGGCCGGAATGAAATCAGGGTTAACGGTGCCTGGCTCCTAGGCACGGGGCACTACGGTATTACCTTAAAGTCGTAGAGCCTCTTTCATTCCGGTGGGTTGGCGGCCTATAAGGCCGCGCTTCCCACGCTCACCTTTGGCGCACGATTCCTTACGAGACACGCATGGCCGGACATTCCCAATTCAAGAACATCATGCACCGCAAGGGGCGGCAGGATGCCCAGAAGTCGAAGCTGTTCGGCAAGCTGGCGCGGGAAATCACCGTCGCGGCCAAGCTGGGCACGCCCGACCCCAACATGAACCCGCGCCTGCGCGCCGCCATCATCGCGGCGCGCCAGGAGAACATGCCGAAGGACAATATCGAGCGCGCCGTCAAGAAGGCGCTCGGCAATGAGGGCGAGAACTATGACGAGATCCGCTACGAGGGTTACGGCCCCGGCGGCGTCGCCGTCATCGTCGAGGCGCTGACCGACAACCGCAACCGCGCCGCCTCCGACATCCGCTCCTTCTTCACCAAATCGGGCGGCAATCTCGGCGAAACCGGCTCGGTCTCCTTCATGTTCGACCGCACCGGCATCATCGAATACGACCGCAGCGTCGCCTCCGACGACGCGGTGCTGGATGCCGCGATCGAGGCCGGCGCCGACGACGTGGTATCGAGCGAAGGCGGACACGAGATCTACGCCTCGACCGAAGGCTATCGCGACGTCGCCAAGGCGCTGGAAGCCAAGTTCGGCGAGCCGCGCAAGGCTGCGCTGATCTGGAAGCCGCAGAATACGGTCGCGGTCGACGACGAGACCGGCGAGAAGCTCCTGAAGCTGATGGATCTGCTCAACGAGCACGACGACGTCCAGCACGTCTACGCCAATTTCGAGATGTCGGACGCGCTGTTGGCGAAGATGGGCGGCTGAGGTCGCTAATCCCAATCTCCGCTGTCGTCGCCCGGCTTGACCGGGCGACCCAGTATTCCAGAGACGCCAGAAGGATACGGAGAAGCCGCGGCGTACTGGATACCCCGCTTTCGCGGGGTATGACCGCGTGCCTTGTGGTCGTCATCGCGGGCGCCCAATCGCGACACCCCACTTCCCCTGTTACTTCCGTTCTGTTTCTGTTTCCCCCACCGCAGCCAGCCGCTATCACTGGCCCATGACTGCGCTCCCGATTCGTGGCCCCGTTCGCATCATCGGCATCGACCCCGGCCTGCGCCGCACCGGCTGGGGCGTGATCGAGGCCGAGGGCAATCGCCTGATCTACGTCGCCTGCGGCTCGGTGGAACCGCCGGACGATTTGCCGCTGGCGAGCCGGCTGCTCGCGATCCATGAGGGGCTTGCCGCTGTCCTGTCCGGTCACAAGCCGATGGAAGCCGCGGTCGAGCAGACCTTTGTGAACAAGGACGGCGTCGCGACGCTGAAGCTCGGCCAGGCCCGCGGCGTCGCCATGCTGGCGCCCGCGATGTTCGGCATTACTGTCGCCGAATACGCGCCGAACCAAGTCAAGAAGACGGTGGTCGGCGCCGGCCACGCCGACAAGCACCAGATCGCGATGATGCTGAAGATTTTGCTGCCGAAAGCCGAGCCGCCGTCAGCGGACGCCGCCGACGCGCTCGCCATCGCCATTACCCACGCCCATCATCGCCAAAGCACGGCGCTCAGGCTGAAGGTGGCGGGCTTATGATCGGCAAGCTCAAGGGCCTGATCGATTCCTACGGCGAGGATTATGTGCTCCTCGACGTCGGCGGGGTCGGCTATCAGGTGCATTGCTCGGCCCGCACGCTGCAGCATCTGCCCTCGCCCGGCGAGGCCGCGGTGCTGTCGATCGAGACTTACGTCCGCGAGGACCAGATAAAGCTGTTCGGCTTCCGCACCGACCAGGAGCGCGAATGGTTTCGCCTGCTCCAGACCGTGCAGGGCGTCGGCGCCAAGGTCGCGCTCGCCGTGCTCGGCACGCTGGCGCCTTCCGACCTCGCCAACGCGATTGCGCTGCGCGACAAGGCCGCGGTGGCACGCACGCCGGGCGTCGGCCCCAAGGTTGCCGAGCGCATCGTTACCGAGCTGAAGGACAAGGCGCCTGCTTTCGCCAATGTCGATCCCGCCGTCGTGCATCTCGCCGGCGCCGTCGACGACCAGCGCGCGCCGCGCCCGGTGGCAGATGCGATCTCTGCGCTGGTCAATCTCGGCTACGGCCAGCCGCAGGCGGCTGCCGCTATTGCATCCGCATCGCGCAGCGCGGGCGAGAGCGCCGAGACCGCGCAACTCATCCGGCTAGGCCTGAAGGAGCTGTCGAAGTGAGCGCGGCCCACGCCAATCCCGTCGCCGCCCTGTTTCGTCGCCTTTCGCGCGTGGCCGGTATCGTCGTGATTTTCTCCATTGTCGGGCCGCTGACGACCGCCGCGTTGGTTGCTGTGACGGTAACGGCGCTCGGCGCCGCGGTGCTGCAGATGTTTCTCGTGTTCCTCGAACTGGAAGCACTGCGTGCTCTGGTTTCGATCGCGGTCGTGCTGTTGGCCATCGTCACGATTCTCGCCTCGTTCCTTCCTGCAGTCGTCGCCGGCCTGATATTTGCGTTGGCGGCGGTCTACGCCGATCTCAACATGATCTGGATGGCGTGGCTCGCCGCGGCCGTGGGCGCGGCCGGCTTCGTCATGGTTGGCATGTTCGTCGTGCCCTCCGAAACCTCGGCGGTGATCGTGCCGAGTGTCCGTTCCGCGCCCGAGGCGCTGAAGCTTTCGGCGATGCTCGCCGTCGTCGCCGTCATTCCGGCCAGCCTGTGCTGGTGGCTCGCGAAACCGCTGCATCGTGTTATCCTGCCCGCATGACCACTCCCCCACGCATCGTCACGCCCGAGCGCCGCTCCGATGACGTCGGCGACACCGCGCTACGTCCGCAATCGCTGTCCGACTTCGTCGGCCAGCAGCAGGCGCGCAAGAACCTCTCGATCTTCATCGAGGCGGCGCGCAAGCGCGGCGAGGCGCTGGATCACGTGCTGTTCGTAGGCCCCCCTGGCCTCGGCAAGACCACGCTGGCGCAGATCGTCGCCAAGGAGCTCGGCGTCGGCTTTCGCGCCACCTCGGGTCCGGTGATCGCCAAGGCCGGCGATCTCGCCGCACTCCTCACCAACCTCGAAGAGCGCGACGTGCTCTTCATCGACGAGATCCATCGCCTGAGCCCGGCGGTGGAAGAGGTGCTCTATCCCGCGATGGAGGACTTTCAGCTCGACCTGATCATCGGCGAGGGCCCGGCGGCACGCTCGGTGAAGATCGAGCTGTCGAAATTCACGCTCGTCGGCGCTACCACGCGCGCCGGCCTCCTCACCAATCCCTTGCGCGACCGCTTCGGCATCCCGGTCCGGCTCAATTTTTACACCATCGAAGAGCTGGAAAGCATCGTCACCCGCGGCGCGCGCGTGCTCAATGTCGGCATGAGCGCCGACGGTGCCAACGAGATCGCGCGCCGCGCCCGCGGCACGCCGCGCATCGCCGGCCGCCTGTTGCGGCGCGTGCGCGATTTCGCCTCCGCCGCCGATGCCGCCTCGATCGACCGCAAGATCGCCGACCACGCGCTGAGCGCGCTCGAGGTCGACGCCGCGGGCCTTGACGCCATGGACCGCCGCTACCTCACGACCATCGCGCAGAACTATGGCGGCGGCCCGGTCGGCGTCGAGACGATGGCCGCCGCGCTGTCCGAGCCGCGCGATGCGATCGAGGACATCATCGAGCCTTATCTCATTCAGTGCGGCTATCTCCAGCGCACCCCGCGCGGCCGCCTGCTCACCTCGCACGCCTTCCGCCATCTCGGCATCGCCGAGCCCTCGCGCGATGCCGCGGCACAGTTCGGCCTGTTCGGCACGGACGAGAGCGACGACTGATTGCGTTGATGCAAGGTGCGTCGGTTGTCATGAACTTCCGGTAACCTTTGTGCAAACGGTCTGCACGCGAATGCAGGCCGTCTGCACGAGCGGACCCCAATTCCGCTCCAATCGGACCGCATCACAAAGCTGCATCACCATCGGGCTTCCATGATCACGCGTCGTCATCTCATCCGTTCCATCGGCGGCCTGTCCGCGCTCGGCGTCTCGACCGCGGCCTATGGCGTCGGCATCGAGCCGCTGCGGCTCCGCGTCACCCGTTATCACCCGACCCCGCGGCAATGGCCGGCGGATTTTCCGCTCAAGATCGCCATCGTCACCGACATTCATGCCTGCGATCCCTGGATGTCGCTGGAGCGGATCGAGGGCATCGTCGATCGCACCAATGCGCTCAACGCCGATGTCATCGTGTTGCTCGGCGACTATGTCGCGGGTGTTCACCAGGTCACGCGCATCATTCCGTCGAGCGAATGGGCCAAGGTGCTCGCGGGCCTCAAGGCACCGCTCGGCGTCCATGCCGTCATGGGCAATCACGACTATTGGGTGGACAGGGCCGTGCAGCAGGCCGGGCACGGGCCGACAGCCGCCCATCGCGCGCTGGAGGCGGCCGGTATTCCCGTCTACGAGAACGACGTCGTGCGTCTCACCAAGGACGGACGCTCCTTCTGGCTCGCGGGCCTCGGCGATCAGCTCGCCTACTATCCCGCGAAGCGCTATGGCCGCGTGCACCGGCTTGGCGCCGACGATCTCGCGGGTACGCTGGCGAAGGTCACCGACGATGCGCCGGTCATCTTGCTCGCGCACGAGCCCAATATCGCGCCGCTCGTACCCGCGCGCGTCGCGCTGCAACTGTCCGGCCATACCCATGGCGGCCAGGTCCGCCTGTTCGGCTGGTCGCCGGCTGTTTCGCCTCAGCACGGCCTGCGGCTCGCCTATGGTCACTTCCGGCTGAAATGCGACGTCATCGTCTCCGGCGGCCTCGGTTGCAGCATCATGCCGGTCCGCGTCGGCGTGCCGCCGGAAATCGTCGAGGTGACGCTGGGAAGGACGCCGGCCGTGGCATAACCTGCGCTTGCGCGGCCGGCTGTTTTTGCGCAAAACGGACCGGTTGCAAAAAGCGAAGAGGCTCGCGACGTGACAGCCCATCTCGACGGCGAGATCCGCGACGGCCGCCATCACATGCAGGTCCGCGTCTACTACGAGGATACGGACTTCCCTGACTTGCCATTGTCGTAGTATGCAAACGTGCTGATCTCTCGCTCCTTGCTGCGGTTTTCGGGAAAAAGGTTCTTTCCGTAAAGCGCGGAGCTGTTCAGGTAGGGCGTATATTCGTAGGGCATCCGCTTGCGAACCGGATGCACTACTATGCATTCAATCAAGTTGCGGAAGGCAATGCGAGTTTCGATCGCCTTCGGATTGGTTTTGAGCGCGGTGATAAGCCTTCTAACCTCCGAGGAGTATCGGTCACTGAATTTCGGGCGATCGAAGCCAACTATATTTTCGCCGCCACCGCCCAGCAGCCGCAAGCGCTCTTCAACGCTTTCCCGCTCCAGGTCGCACTCATCGATCCGCTTGAGCAATTCGTCCGGCTTGCGGCGGCTATTTGCGATGGCATAAGAGAGGCGTTCGATCTCGGTAGTCAATACGCGGCGTCGACGCTCTAGCTTATTGTGTTCGCTGCCATTGTTCCGATCGTTTTTGCGCTCCTCCTTCCAAGTACGCATCGCCTCTTCAATGGCTTTCGGCGAAAGCAATTTCACCTGGATTTTTTCGGAGGCATCCTCGAGCAGAACGTCCATATCAAAGCTACGGGTGTGCTCGCAGGTGCCCCGCTGATGCGCGCTCGCGCATGCCGCGCGCGGCGCACCGTTACGCGAGGATTGAGCGATTCGCATATGGCCATTGCAGACGCCACACCGGAGCACACCGGCAAGCGGGTGCTCATTGTTGCGCGGACTCACGGCGCGACGCCGCGGCTGGCCAGTCGGTCCGAACATAGACACCGCGCGCACCCTACGAACCTTCTGCGCTAGATCCCAGAGCCCTTTCGGAACGATCCGCAGCTCTGGCTTTTTGACGATAATGTGGCGTTCTGCTGGATTGCGGCGCTTCTGTTTCTTCTGCGTCTCTGGGTTAAGAATTGTCGAGCGAACGTTCCAATGTATCTCGCCGATGTATAGTTCGTTGCCGATAATGCCGCGACCATGCCGACCGCCTGTGATGCACTGATGGTTCCAGGTGGTGCGACCCGCCTTGTTCTTGTGACGAGTTGCCCCTGGTGAGGGCACGCCTTCGCGGGTGAGGTCAGCGGCGATAGTTCGGGTCGAGCGGCCCGCTGCATATTCATTGAAGATGCGGAGCACAATCTTTGCTTCGTTCTCATCGATTACGCGCTCGCCGGGCGCGCCCGGCCTCGGCCGATAACCATAGGCGTATGAGCCCGGAATTCTTCCGTTCGCAACAGCGTTGTCATGGCCGCGCCGAACCTTTTCGGCGAGCTGCGGCTTGTAAATCGTATTGTACAGACTTGCGATGCTAATGTCAGTGGCGGTCGCGTAGACTCCTTTCTGATCCATCAGCTCAACGCCGTTGAACTCGAAAACCTGCTTGAGACGCTGGATGGTTGCGGGATCGCGCGACAAGCGGTCGAAATGCTCAACGACGACTACGTCAAACTGCCGGCTTCGCACACCGTTGAGCAAGCGCTGATAGCCGTCCCGCGCACCTTCGGTAAGACCAGATTTTGCGGCATCCACAAACTCGCCGACGACATCGAGGTTGTTGCGCAATGCGACCTTGCGGCAGAGTAACAGCTGACCGTCAATCGAGCTCGCCTTTTGCATGTCGCTCGAATAGCGCGCGTATATTACGGCCGTTTTCTTCGATGACGGTGTCGTCATGCCGGTCCTCTATCGGCTGCCCCGAGCCATGGTTTTCATCCCGTGCGATCTGACGTCCGATGGCGCGCGCCAACTCAAACCAGATTTCCTCATTGTCCGGATTATCCCAGCTCTGAGGATGGGAGGGGGCAAGCGGTCGAATGGTCGCTCGTTGTCTTCGGAAAGATCGGATGCGGGTAGGCATTTGCAAACTCGCGAGCGGAAGCTAGCGTAAATTTCCGCGCTGCGCTACGGCCAAGCCGCAGCGATTACTCGCAACGCGTCCGTCATGCTGACTTCGGCAGCGTCGAATGAAAATGAAATTCGTCAAGTGCCGCAGCGTGCGTGAGGGCATTCCTGGCGATGAGGCGCGTAGTCCAGAGCAGAAATGCTAAGCAAAGCGGAGTAAAAATACTTGCGGGTGGCGGCGGCGTAAGTTTGTTATCGGGTGCGGGTGCGGGTGCGGGTGCGGGTGCGGGTGCGGGTGCGGGTGCGGGTGCGGGTGCGGGTGCGGGTGCGGGTGCGGGTGCGGGTGCGGGTGCGGGTGCCCGGTGCGTAGGAGCCGTCCTCGGTTCCCCACAGATTGTAGTGGCTGCCGCAGAGCCCCGGCGAACTGTAACGTTCAGCCCAGACGCGGTGGTCCGACCCCAAGGCCCCTTCGATGATTGGGTCTTTTCTTATTCCGCTTGTTCGATCGCTCTTGCGTCGAGGCTCCAAGAGCCAGCAATCGCGTCTTCGTGAGCTCCGCAGTAGGGCGCGAAAAGCACTGTCAGAAATACTCGTGTTCCTCAGCATGCCGTAACTGGCGCTCGGGCAACCTGTTCGCCGGCAAGAGAGCCGGGCCGGTCAGCTGGCGGCCGGAAGGCTGACGCTCGAATCATCGCTCAAAGGCGCGATGGTTTCTAGCGTCATGTAACGGGCGCGCTGGACGGCCCATTGTCGTTCTGTTCGAGCAGGACCGCTCCAATGAGGCGAACCATGGCCTCCTCGTTGGGGAACATGCCGACCATATGTCCAAACCGGTTCACAGCCTTGCTGCACCACATCGACAAAGACGCTCTGCTTCGGGCGTTTCGACGACAAAAGCCCGCAGGCCGGCGCGGAGGTCGATGCGATAACGGAGGCAAAGTACGAAGAGGGGCTCACGGACCAATCCGCGATCTCTGCGCACGGGTCCACACTGTCCCTACCGGCTACAGCCGGTGCGGCGCGTCTACATCCCCAAGCCGACGGGGGTAGGCGGCCTCTCGGTGTGCCGGCCGCTAGAGGACAAGATCGTCCAAAGCGCGGTGGCCGAGGTGTTGAGCGCCGCCTATCAGGTCGAATTCCTCGGGTTCTCCTATCGCTTCCGGCCGGGGCGGAATCCTCAGATGGAGCTTGATGTCCTGCATCCGACTATCATGACATATCCAGTGTCTTCGATTCGGTCGACCACGAGTGGCTGCTGCGGATGGTGGCGCACAGGATTGCCGATCCTCGTATCCTGCAGCTCATCGAGCTGCGGCTGCGAGCTGGCGTTCTTGAGAGCGGCGAGAAGCAAGACACACGCCGCAAAGGGCAGGATCAGTCCGCTCCTTGCCAACATCTTCCTGCATTACATCCTCGATCTCTGGGCCGACCACTGGAGTCGTCGCCATGCAGGCGGTCGCGTTGTGACCGTGCGCTTTGCGGACGACTTCGTCATCGGCTTCGAGAGCAAGGCAGATGCCCAGGAAATGCTCTTGGCCCTCAAGGCGCGATTGGCCGACGCTCCATGCGGACAAAACCCGGTTGATCGAGTTTGGCGCGGTTCGCGGCCCTCCCGCGTCAGCCGCGCGGCGAGCGGTGGCCGAGACCTTCGCCTTCCTGGGCTTCACTTACTGTTGCGGGCGGACCCGAGATGGCCGGTTCATCGTGAAGCACAAGACCGAAGGGAAACGCCTGTGCTCTCGAGCAACATCACAAGTCTCGCGCGGCTCATGCGGGCGTCGCGCGTCGACAAACGTTGGTATAGGTTCTGCAACCCGTTCTATATCCCCCGCTTACCTCTGTAGAGTTGAGCTGCCCGTCGGCTTGTCTGTAGTTTCAGCGTCGAAGCTGGATCGTCCGAAGGGTGGGGCGGCGCGAAATCCTAAGCTGAGTTGATAAGTGTGCTGCAAGGCATTGCCGCCATTGAGGCGTGGGACGAGGTTAAATGGAAATACGTGAGCCCACTTCCGCCTTGGAGGTCCATCAGCACATTGTGTGCTTCCTCCAGAAGCAAGACCCAGTGATCTTGGACATCGGCTGCTACGACGGAGCTGACTCTTTACGTTGTCTGCGGCTTTGCCCAGAGGCTCAGCTCTACTGGTTCGAGCCGGACCCCCGGGGCGGTTTCTAGCTTAAGAGAAACATGGGGCTCACCCTGAGAAGGTGCCGCTAGCCACAGTCGCCGCGTTGATGACTGTTGCTGTAGCCTGGCTTACTGGCGAATTTTCCGTCAGTCTCTTGAATGCGAGCGTCGCGATGGCATTTACCGAGCTCTTCATCAAACGTCCGATATTGTCTATCGTCGTCAGTCTCCTGATCCTGCTGACCGGCATTGGCGCGGCCACCGTTTTGCCAATCCGGCAGTATCCTAAGCTGACCAACACGGTCGTCAATATCACAACCTCTTATCCTGGCGCCTCCGCCGACATGATCCAGGGGTTCATCACCACGCCCCTTGAGCAAGCGCTCGCTTCGGCCGAAGGCGTTGATTACATTACGTCCTCCTCGGTGCTCGGTACCTCGACGATCCAGGTCTATATCAAGCTCAATTTCGAGCCCAACGAGGCGCTCACTGAAGTGCTCTCCAAGGTCAACTCGGTCAAATATTTAATCCCTAAGGAATCGAACGATCCGGTCGTCACCAAATCTGCCGGTCAGACCACAGCTGTCATGTATATCGCCTTCTCCAGCGAAGAACTGACGGCCAGCGCGATCTCCGACTATCTCTCGCGCGTGGTGCAACCGATTATGTCAACTGTAGACGGCGTCGGAGCGGCAGACATCCTCGGCGGCCAGAGTTTTGCGATGCGGTTATGGCTCGATCCCGCGAGAATGGCGGGCCACGGCGTGTCGCCAGCTGATGTTTCGGCTGCAATCGCGGCCAACAACTTCCAGGCTGCGGCCGGCCAGACTAAGGGCTATTTCACTCTCTCCGACGTCACGGTCAACACTGATCTGCGGAGTATTGATGACTTCAAGCGCATGATCGTCAAAGCCAACGACGGCGGCTTTGTGCGCATGGAGGACATCGCGACAGTCGAGCTTGCGGCGCAGAGCACAAACGCCAGCGTCGCGATGAACGGCGAACACGCGATCTTCGTCGCCGTGCAGGCGAGCCCAGAAGGTAATCCACTGAACATAGTGCGAGGCGTTCGGGCACTGCTTCCAGAAATGAAGCGCAGCCTGCCGCCATCGCTGAAGATGGAAGTGGCCTACGACTCCACCAAGTTCATCCAATCATCGATAGACGAGGTGGAGAAGACGCTCCTTGAGGCCGTCGCAATCGTGGTGTTGGTGATCTTCCTGTTCCTGGCCTCCCTGCGGTCTGTCATCATTCCGGTCGTCACCATTCCGCTGTCCATTATTGGCGTCTACAGTATGATGCTGGCGCTGGGGTTCTCATTCAATCTGCTGACCCTCCTTGCGATGGTGCTTGCGATCGGTCTCGTGGTTGACGACGCAATTGTCGTGGTGGAGAACGTTCATCGCCATATGGAAGAAGGTGCGTCGCCCGCGCAGGCCGCTACGAATGGCGCGGGCGAGATCGTCGGCCCCGTCCTCTCCATGACGATTACGTTGGCCGCCGTGTACGCGCCCATCGGCTTTCTCGGCGGCCTCACCGGCGCGCTGTTCCGCGAATTCGCGTTTACACTGGCGGGTTCGGTGATCGTGTCGGGCGTGATCGCGTTGACGCTGTCGCCCATGATGTGCGCGTTCTTCCTGAAGAGCGCTGAAGAGGGGCGGTTTGCAAAGTTTGTGAATCGTGTGTTCAGCGCCATGACGCGCTGGTACGGCCGCAAGCTCGACCGCTCGCTCGACTATCGCCCGATTACCGGGCTGTTTGCGCTGACCATGCTGGGCCTCGTCGCCTTTCTGTATATGCACACTTCCAAGGAACTCGCACCCGAGGAGGATCAGGGCATCGTATTCGCACTGACAAAAGCGCCGAAATACGCCAATATTGATTACCTGGATTATTACGGCGCCAAGCTCGACAAGGCACTCCAGAAGTTTCCCGAGACGGATTTTCGCTTCGTGCTCAACGGCATCAGCGGTCCGCAGGGCGGCATGGCCGGGATGTTGCTTAAGCCTTGGGCCGAGCGCAAGCGCTCATCGATCGCGCTGAAATCGCTGGTCCAGGCCGAGCTGTCTAAACTGGAAGGCATCAACGCATTTGCCTTTAGCTTGCCGCCGCTTCCGGGCGGTTCGGGCGGCTTACCAGTGCAGATGGTGATCAAGTCGACGCTCGGTTTCCAGTACATTTACGAGCAGATGTCGAAGCTGAAGGATGCCGCGCGCAAGAACGGTCTGTTCATGGTCAGCGACTCTGACCTTGAGTTCAACCAGCCGGGGGTGCGAATCAAGGTCGATCGATCCAAGGCGAGCGACCTTGGCATCACCATGCAGAACGTCGGTAGCGCGCTCGCGACCCTCCTTGGCGAAAACTACGTCAATCGCTTCAACCTGCAGGGCCGCTCCTACGAAGTGATCCCGCAGGTGCCGCGCGAGAAACGCCTGACGCCGGAATCACTTGGGAGCTATTATATCAAGACAGCGGCGGGCTCGATGCTGCCGCTATCGACCGTGGTCTCCATCGAGACTGCGACCAATCCGAACGCACTCACCCACTACAACCAGCTCAACTCCGCGACCTTCCAAGCCGTACCGATGCCCGGCGTCACGATCGGTCAGGCTGTGGACTTCCTCGACGGCGAGGCAATGAAACTGCCCGCAGAGTTCAGCCACGACTTCCTCGGGGACGCCCGTCAATATGTGCAGGAGGGTAACAAACTGGTCATCACCTTTGCGTTTGCACTCATCGTCATCTTCTTGGTGCTTGCGGCGCAGTTCGAAAGTCTGCGCGATCCCCTCATCATCATGTTCAGCGTTCCCATGGCAATCGCCGGCGCCTTAATCCCGCTATTCTTTGGCTTGGCGACGATGAACATCTACACCCAAATCGGACTGTTGACATTAGCTGGGCTGATATCCAAGCACGGTATTCTGATGGTCCAGTTCGCCAATCAGCTGCAGCTCAAGGAGAGACTCGATTCCCGCTCGGCCATCGAGATGGCGGCGCGCGTCCGCCTCCGTCCAATCTTGATGACCACCGCGGCGATGGTCACGGGCCTCTTACCTTTGTTGACCGCAACGGGTGCTGGCGCCGCGAGCCGCTTCTCGATCGGGCTCGTGGTCGTCGCGGGCATGTCCATCGGCACGCTGTTCACGCTTTTCGTGCTGCCGGCGCTCTATGTCGCGATCGCGTCGGATCACCGCGCCGACGCGAGTTCCGATCACGTCCAGAACGCCGCTGAGCTCGCCTTCATCGGAGCATCCGATGCCCACCTGGCCAAGCGATGATCCTAACGATCAACTCGGGTTTGCTCGATCGCTCCGCTAGCGTAGGGGCGCTGCTCGCCGACCGCGGTAACTTGATCGCACTGGGTGCTGCAGTTCATGGCGGCGGACAGGAAGGATGATCCGCGGCTGCTGCGCTTCGTCTCGATCTACTGCTTGCCCGAGGTGAAGGACTACATCGCGACCAAATACGGCCGCTTCATTGTGCAGATGTGGTGAGCGACGGATGCCTGGGAGGCTTTCACGGTCCCTTGCGCGTCCGGACCTTCAAGCCGGTGGTGCGAAGCTTGGGGGAATCATGTGTTCGGCGAAGAGCGCGTCGCGGATCCGTTTCTGCTCCGACAGGCGGATGCTGTTGTTACCTCACCGAGCAGGCCCACCGCCGTGTGATTTGCCGGACATCACGGCAGCATAACTCGCAAGATTGACGTCGCCCGGGACAGGGACAGAATCCATGTTCCCCGAATGAGTGGCGTACCCATTTTTCAATTGGTTCTTGGTGGAGAGAATTATTCACTTCCTGAGCGCGCTGCAATTGGTGTCTGAAAAGAGACCGCTGATTTGCTGCAAGGCTTAGATAGTTGCCAAGAAACTCGATCCCCGTGAATTTTGGCTGCGAAACGAGCCGGCGCAAGACGCGATAGTCCGGCGATTGCTCGAGCGCGGCCGCCATTTCGGCTAAGGTTTAGGGATCGGAGGTTCCCGGGATGAACCCGCGGTCGGTGCGGGCCTGACTGCACTCTATCGGATGCGGCGGGGCGAGGCATCGGTTCCTGTGGACAGCTGTTCTCCCGGTTTACGTCCGCAGCTATCGGCTGGGTGGAAATAACCAGTCGGCCAAGGGATGCATCCGTGACCAGTCAGCGCGGACGCTCGAGTCCGGCACCTCGCCAGCTTCAATTGAGGCTTCGCCCGTTGAAGTGTCGAACGGGGGGTATTGACGGCGATGTCTATGGCACGCTCGCGCACATGCGGTTGCGCGATCTTGCATCCACCCGTGCTCCTCGCATTGGCGGCTAGCGCCGACCTGCTGCAGCACCAAGTCGCCCAGCCGCAGCGTCCGGGATGGCGGGTCGTCTCGCCGGTACAATCAGCATCGAATTCGCTCCTCAGGACGAATCCCCTCAGATCGTTCCGGCGGTTAGCACAACGCGGGATTCCGAATCGTTTGGCCGGAAGCTTTTCGAATGCGGTCACGTGATGGGTGTCATCATAGCCAAACCGGGCGCTCCCGTCGGATCCAAGGGCTCTTCTGTGAGCGCGGAAATCTGGCCGCTGTCGAGGCGGATGAAGAGCCGAATCGCAGATCGAGCAAGTCCGCTTCTGAGCCGAAGAACGACAGGTGAGCCGCATCGACACAGTCCCAAATGAGCGCTGAATTCAGCGATCGGGCCGGTCATATTCCGCCCAACTATCGGTCGTCTCGTACACCCTCACGCTCCAGAGTTGGGCGAGGCGCGGTTTCGCGTGGTCCCAGATCCAGATGGCGATATTTTCCGCCGTCGGATTTTCCAGTCCTGGGACTTCGTTCAGGCAATGGTGATCGAGCTTCTTTATAAGAAGGCCGAACGCTTCCTCCATGTTGAAGAAATCCATTACGAATCCGGTGTGCGGATCGACGGCCCCGTTCAGCACGACCTCGACCCGATAGGAATGACCGTGCATCCGATGGCATCGATGTATCTGCGGGACATTTGGAAGTCGGTGCGCTGCCTCGAACTTAAATGCTTGGGATATCTTCATGTGACGCCGAGTGTTTGTGGAATTGCACGCTGAGTCGCCATTTCGGATGAGCCAGGCAGTACGCGATGGCCCGCCGCATGTGGTCGACGGCGTCAGGGCGGTCTGTCGGTCGAAGCAAAAATTATCCAAGCCACTCTCATCGACCGGTCTGGCAGGCTGCCGGCTGCGGCAACACGAATTTTGAGTTCGTGTCCGCGAGTGACGGCCTGCCCGGCGCGATTTGCTGACGCAAATCCAGTCACCACGCTGGCCGGGACCGGCAGCCTGCTGTTCGTCTCGACGCGGCGAGGACCCGATGTCGTGCAAAGGTTGCACGAGATCGTCGAATCGCAACAGTGGTTCTGAGCACGTTCATTAGGTGTGCCATGCAGACGATGGAGCGTCTACTACAAGATCCGGTAGATGCCAAAGGCGACTTGAGGCCCTAGGGTCCGGCCGCGTTCCCCCAGCGATCATCATCGACAGAAGTGAACGCAACCGCACGAAGCACAACAAAAGGGCGGAACGGCACAATATGACTGGCAGAACCTGGGTGGCTACCCACGAGCACCTCAGTCGGGATCCTCGTTGTTCAGAGGCGCGGAAGGCTAGGACTGATGGGAGGCGTAGGAAAATCGACCAGGCAAAAATCAGCTTTGGTGAAGAGCAGATCCGGAGAGGATTGCGCTGAGTACGCCATCGGCGAATTTGGAAAACGTTAAAGACATGTTCGTCCGTGAATGAGCCGGATGCGGAATTCGCAATCGACAGCGAGCGCAATGTGATGCCAAAGAAGAAACAGCACGTCGATCTATCGGACCAGAATCTCTTGAGTCTTATCCTGCGGCTCGCCATTCCGTCTGTTGTTGGATTATCGATCCATGCGCTGCAGCAGGTCGTCAACGCGATCTTTGTTGGCGCCCTAGGCGCGCAGGCGATCGCAGCTGTTAGCATGACCTTGCCGATCGTGGTCCTGCTCGCCGCAGCCGGACAGGGGATCGGTGTTGGAGCAGCGTCGTTCATATCTCGTCATCTGGGCGCTCGTGAGTACCTAGAGGCGAGTCGAGGCGCAAGCACGGCACTCGCGCTCGCCGCTCCGATCGGTATCATAGTCACCGTCACTCTGCTTCCAAATCTGCCAGGGATATTTGCAACGCTCGGAGCAACCCCAACCATCATGCCCGTGGCGCTCGACTACGCGGGAACGGTTTTGTTGGGGTACACCCCGATGCTACTAAATACCGTCAGCGGGTTCATTGTAAGAGCCGAGGGCTATACACGATTTAGCATGTGGGTGATGATGACCGCGTTTATCCTGAACGCTGTGCTTGATCCCGTCTTCATATTCTCATTTGACCTTGGCGTGCGAGGCGCAGCCGTCGCAACGCTGGTGTCTCAGATCGCTGCTGTCGGACTGTATATCGCGTATTTTACGAAGCTTGGCGGGACGGTTCTCGTCAGGATATCTCACATATCGTTGCGAGCAGATCGCATCAGACAGCTCGCGTTGGTAGGCGCGCCGGCGACAATGACGAGTATCTTATCTGCTCTTGCCGTTATGCTCTTGTACGGAGCTGCTGCGCCGTTCGGCGACGATTCCATCGCCGCGGTTGGAATAGCTGTGCGTATCTTGATGGTCGGCGCACTGCCTATCACCGGGTTCTGTATTGGCGCTCAAGCTATCCTGGGTTTCGGTTGGGGCGCACGCGACTATGCTCATATATTGAGGGCTGCGAAGTTCATGCTCTTCGTGACGATCGCATTCTCGGTGCTGTATTCTGCGGCCGTTGTGATTTTTGCGAGGCCTTTGGTGAGCCTATTTAGCGATAACGAGAACGTCACCGAAATTGCCGTCTCGACCTGCATCGTGTTCCATCTCTTCTTTGGACTGTTTGGGGTGCAGAGTTTCGTGACGGCAATGCTTCAGTCATTTGGGAGAGCGCGCCTCAGTGCAATTGTGTCCTTGGCCAGGCAGGGGTATCTCTTCATACCGGCCGTACTGTTATTCCCGCTGGTAGCGGGTTTTAACGGACTGTTAGCCAGTCAAGCGCTCGCAGAGCTTGGCGCCGGAATAATCGCTCTCATCGTCATGTTCAACCAGTTCGGCGAGCTCAGACGAGCGCTCCGGCATGGTCCTTCAAGAGCGATCGGGATAGCGGGTTGAGCTGAGAACGGATATGATCGAGGCACAGAGCATTGGGCGCTAGCCTTCTGGGAGGCTCGCCGTTAAAGCGTGATGGGACTAGCTTCGATAGCCTGAGTTTTTGAGGTAGTTGGCGCATTCTTCGGGTGTAAATGCATCAAGGAGTTCGCCGATGGCGGCGCAGACCGCATCGACGGTTCGTGCGGCTGCCTTGCGGAGCAGATGCTTGAGTTTGGCAAAGACTTGTTCGATGGGGTTCAGGTCGGGTGAGTATTTTGGCAGGAACAAGAGCTTGGCTCCCGCGGAGCAGATGAGCTGGCGCACGGCTTTGCTTTTGTGGCTGCCGAGATTGTCCGGGACGACGATGTCGCCGGGCCGAAGGGTCGGCAGGAGAACCTTCTCGACATAGATCCGGAAGCTCACGCCATGATTGGTCCCTCGATGAACCATGGCGCATCGATCCGGTCATGGCGCAGGGCCGCCAGAAAGGTCATGGTTTTCCAACCCATCTGGCCCGGAGCAACGCTGCCGGTCTCATCGACCCGCTTCATCCAGCCGATCGCCGTGCTGATCGCCACCTCCAAACTGCTTGGCGGCCCGATTGCGCGCCCTGACGGCCAAATTAAGGGCATCAGCTCTTACGGCATTGATATCGGCCAAAGGCTGGAAGTCGAAACGCCCCAAGGCAGTGGCAATGTCGTCGACGGTGAAGCGGGGGTGATCTCAATCGAGAACCTGACTGTCACACCAGTAACATGCGGCGTTTCCGAATTAGTGAATGGAAATGCGAACCCCTTTGCGCTTCCCCACTCTATGGCAAGCAGCTAAATGCAATGGCGCCAATACAAAACGTGATGCTAACTTTTGCTACAAACCAGGTAAACACTGGCACGGTCATAGAAGGCCTACAGCCAGAGCATCTTGATTGACCTTACCTCAAACTCAAACAGCAATGTCGCATACGACATAAACAACGGCTGGGGTGGGGAAACTTCAGCTGGGCCCAGTCGAGGCGACGGATGAGATTCTGACGCGCGCAGCTGCCTCTCGGCATCGGATGGATTTCGCGTGCCTCATGCCTTCTTGAATACGGCAGCGAACGAACGAAAAGATGTTGGGCCCGTGTTCGAACCTGCGGGACTCGATCACGCCTCGTGAATGTATCATCAGGTGAATCAGGCCGTAACCAGCTATCGGAGAACTAATCTTGATCGGGCTACCGGCCGAACAGGATGTGAAGATTGGCGGAGGACAGGACGGCCCCACGCGAATGGTTAGAATACGTTATCGACAATTTCTTACGTGTTTGCTGATTTGCCGATCACTGCCCCTGGCACTTCGGCCAGGCGCGTCCGTATAAGCACGACTTGAAGAGAGGCCGGAGCACTGACCCATGAACTAGCGGCCTCTCGATCGCGGCGCATCGTCTCATCCGCCGCATCGGGTTGAGACAGGCCGATGGCGAGTTGGCTGTGGCATGACCTTCGTAGGTTGATCCTCCGGTGTTGTGCATCGACTCGCGGCATGCTCGTGAGCCCTTCCCGTACAAGGGCAAGTGCAGAATCGCGGCTCATGCGCCATTCTCGCGATAACGGGTGCTCTCGTGCAGCATCTGCAAAACCGCGCTACGGTTCAGAAGTCCGCGGTCGATCGCGATTTCGACGAAGGGCCGCATTTGCTCAGCGGCTGCAAGCACAAGTGTCGATACCTGTTCATAACCCAGGCGCGGTACGAACACGGTCGCAAGAGCCGAAGATTGCATCAAGTTGCTGAGCGACCGTTCCCGATTTGCCCGGATCCCCGAGATGCAGTGGTCGGCAAATATTCTGGCCGATCGCGTCAAAAGCTCGATCGAATCGAACAGGCGCGAGGCGATGACTGGCTCGAAGTGATTGATTTCGAGTTGGCCGCTCAACGCAGAGAGAGATACTGCGGCGTCGTTGCCCACGATAGCGAACGCAACTTGCTGGATCATCATCGGCAGAACTGGATTGAGTTTACCTGGCATGATCGAAGAACCGGGCTGGAGAGCGGGCAACCGCAATTCGCCAAGCCCCGTATTTGGCCCAGAGGAAAGGATGATCAGGTCAGAGGCGATTTTCGCCATTACCTCTGCTGCGATGCGGATTTCCGACGACACGCGTGCGAAGGCGTCGGCGTTCTGCATGGCATCGAACATGTCGTCGCCTGGGCGTACCGCGGCGCCCAAGATCGCCGCAAGATGTCCATAGACGGCACGGCGATAGCCCGGCACTGCTCCCAGCCCGGTGCCAATCGCAGTGCCTCCGAGGGGAAGCACCATCAATTCCTGGCGCGCCACGGACAGCTTCAAGGAGAGCCGCTTGATCGCTGATGCGTAACCGCCGAACGCCTGACCGAGCGTCATCGGCTGGGCGGCCTGCATGCATGTGCGGCCGACGCGCAATACGTCAGCGAATACAATGGCCCGCTCCGAAAGAGCGGCCGCCACCTGTTCCAGCGCACCCACCAGATCGCCGGACTTTTCGTGCGCCGCCAACTTGAGCGCCGAGGGCAGCACATCGTTCGTCGACTGGCAAAGGTTCACGTGATCATTTGGGTGGATCACGTCGTACCGGCCGGGCTTTTCACCGACAATTTGCAGGGCCCGGTTCGCCAGAACCTCGTTCATGTTCATGTTGATCGATGTGCCGCCGGAGCCTTCGAGCAAATCGATGATAAACTGCCGATCGTGTTTACCAGCAATGACCTCGTCCGCAGCCGCGATTAGTGCTCCTGCTACTTTGGCGTCGAGGGCTCCGAGCTCACGGTTCGCCGCCGCGGCAGCGCGCTTGATGCGCGCTAGTGCCCGAAGAAGTGCCGGCTGATCACCGAGCTTCTGGAGTGAGATGTCGAAATTCTCGCTCCCACGCAGGGAGGCCAAGCCGTACAGGGCGCGCAGCGGCAGCTCGCGCGTTCCTAGACTGTCTATTTCGGTGCGAGTCGCTGACATCTCTGATCCCGGGTTCGGACGCTACGCAAACAACTCTCTCCGAAGACGGGCGAGAGTTAAAGCTAAGATCGGAGATTGTATGGAGGCTAATAAGTATGATTAATTAGGGTTATACTGTTCGTCGAGAGTCCGGGTGGAGCCACCCGCAACGCACCGGCAGGCGGCGTCCTCGTGAGCGAGCGGATCCAACACGATGCTGCCGACGGAACGAGCCATCCAGGGAATTTGAGCAGCGATCTGGGGCAAGGTCCAATTCCGCAGGAGCACACGAATATCATCCGCTATTCGCGCAGCCAACGTGTCTAATCCGCCTTGCTTAGTCACCAACGTGATCGTGCGCGAGAGGCCGGTCGCCGGCAATGGCATGACTTCGAGCGCCGGTCGATGGACGGCAGCCTGCAATATGCACAGGGGTGTTGTAATCGCCACGCCCATGCCATTGGCGACCATCGAGAGCAGCGCGTCCGACGTGTCGAACGACATCGTCTGCGGATGCTCTATCCTTAGACGCCGGAGATGACGTTCAATTTGCGTTCCCATGTGCGAACGCGCAGTGTAGCGGATAAGTCGGTGCTCGAGGAGTAGGTCGTCCAGTGGACGATCGCGAAGAGTGTCCGCCCAGGCAATCGGTGCTACCAGGAGGAATGGCTCGCGCAATAGGGGTAAGGGGGTAACTTCGTCAACGCCCTCCATTGGATCCGATGTGACAGCTGCATCGATCTCGTTGCGCATCAATGCCTCGGCGTGCGCGGGTACCAGCCCCGAATACGCGCTCACGCGAAGCGCGATTGAACCCGCCATGAGGCTGCGGCCAACAGTGGTCCCACTGTGGACGCGAACGTGTCGATCATCCCGAGCCGAAGGTCCTCGCGTTCGGGACGCGCTGCGGCGGCCCGCATTTCCTCGACAGCTCGTCCGACGCGCAGGGTTATCTCGCGCATGTGGGTGAGCAGAGCTTGCCCCGCCTCCGTGGGCCCAAGGGGACGACGATCGCGACGGACGAGGGTCGCGCCAATATGCGCCTCCGCGCGCCTCATCGCTTGTGAAACGGCCGATTGAGTGATGCCAAGTCTGAGGCCGGCCGCGCTCATGCTGCCCTCTTCGATGACGACAGCCGCGACTTCCAGTACACGCAAATCAGGCAAACTAAACATAGGAAGCTTACGCTAATGGATTTTTATCGGGTGTGCCACTAGTACCTCGTCACAGGGATTATGACTCTTTGGAAGTGGCGGGGTAGGCGCCAGCCATTTTGGCGCGAGCCTTGTCTGTTGTGAACATCCATTTGATGCGGGAGCGGGCGGCATTTCGTTGTCGTTCCCAGGCGGTGATTTCGCGGCGCAGTCGCTTAGGGTCGTCGATCCTGCGATCCAGGCACTGGCCCCGCAGGACGCCGATTTCGATCTCGACCATGTTGAGCCAGCTTGCGTGTTTTGGGGTATAGTGGAACTCGAGCCGTCGCAAAATCCGCCTGGCTTCGGCGGGCGGGAACGCCTGATAGAGGGCGCCGGCGGAGTGGGTCGATAAATTGTCCTGGACGACCCGGATGATCTCGGCGTCGGGATAATGGATGTCGACGAGATCACGCATGCATTGGGCGTAATCCCTTGCCGCTCGCCGCTCGGTGACCTTGACCTTGCGCCAGGGACGATGCACGTCGAGGAGAACGAAGAGATTGACCGTGCCATTGCGACGATACTCATAATCGTAACGTTCGAGCCTGCCGGGCTTGGCCGGGATGGGCTGACGCGTTTCGCCGATGAGTTGCACCGGGCTTTCGTCGAAGCACACCACTGGCCGCCTGGAGTCGGGTGCCTCGGCATAGAGGTCGAGCACATCCTCCATGCGGGCGACGTATTCGCCGTCGACCTGCGGAATGCACCACATGTCTTTGCGCCAGGGCTTGAGGGCATTCTCGGCCAGGCGCCGCCGAACCGTCTCGTGCGACAGGCTCTTGTGTTCGGTGAGCTTGACCATCGCACCCGCCAGCAGCTTTAGCGTCCAGCGGGCACGGCCCCTTGGCGGACTGGCGCAGGCTGTCGCCACCAGCAAGGCTTCTTCCTTGCCCGTGAGTTTGCGCTCCGCCCCGGGACGCGGCTCTTCGCTCAGCGCCCGCTCCAGATTGCCTTCCACGAAGCGTCGCTTGGTCCGGTACACGGTCGAGCCGCTCACGCCGACGCTCCTTGCGATCTCCTCGTCGCTGGTCTCGGCATCGGCGGCCAGCAAAATCTGCGCTCGCTTGAGCTTGCGGGACGCATGCTTGCCGCCGCTGAGCAGTGCCCTCAGTTCGGTGCGCTCGATTTGGCTGAGTTCGACCCGATAGCGTACATTCATGGCGTGCCTCCTCGTTCGAGGCACGCACGAACAACTGAATCGGATGGCCGGCGTGAGTCCTTCGACAAAACCCTTCACGCCCACGCAGGGGCAGTATCTGGCTTTTATCCACCTCTATACCCGGCTGCATCGCAGGCCCCCGGCCGAAACCGACATGCAGGAATATTTCCGCGTCAGCCCGCCTACGGTTCACCAGATGGTCCTGACACTGGAACGCGCCCGCCTCATCAGACGGCAGCCAAGGACGCCTCGCAGCATCGAGGTCCTCGTTGATCCGAAACTCCTGCCGGAGCTAATCTGACCGCCGGACCCAACCTGTCAAAATCACTGTGCAGAGCCACTAGTCCATTTTTGCAGTTGCGGCGAGTCAATCTGCTCGACAGGTTGGCGCACCGGAAACTCGCGCTTACCGCGGAAACAGCCGCTCCAAAGCCGCAGCGGTGGAACTGTTCGATGAGACTTCATTTACCCACATTTCCAACCGCTCCAATTTCGGCGCAGAGTTCGATCCGGTGTGTCTGGAGAGTCCGCGCCAGATGACAACATTTCCGAGCGCATTGTGGCAGGTCGCTTCACTCGTTTCGGGATGGCCGTCGCATTGGATCATCGGCCGTTGGTCGGACGTGTCTAGCGCGTAAACTTGATCTAGAGGCCGCGCCGATCTTGCGTCTCGTCTTCGGCACCATCATGCGTGTTCATTGACAGTAAGCCCGGTTCTAGACCATGGCTTTGAGATCCCAGTGGGTCTAAGGACGCAATTGATCGAAGTCGCTGCTTGGAATGCCATTGTGATGCTGGTGAGCGCTCAATCAGGAAAGCACGCAAATAGGTCATCAGCTTGCTCATTTCGCGCAGGAAGGCGATGATGGCTCAGCTGCTCGGCAGCGCCTCAGAAGAGCCAGCAAAGAGCGCCTTCGGTTGAGCGCGATAGGACCGATCATCGAGAAGCGCGTCACACGCCAGCGTGAGGACGCTCACGGGATGAAGAAGGCGAGCTTGCCCGTCTGTCGGGTAGCGCCAATTATGATGCTAGAATGCCGGGTAATCTCAGGACAGAGACATTGTTGTGTGGAAAGAATGCAAAAGTGTTCCGCAGTGCGGTAGACCGCTCGACCGAATGCTCCTCGCAATGCCGCAACGGCGCAATCGCCCGAGATGTTCGCGTACATCGCCAGAAACTTCGATGCCGAGTTCCTCAACGAGTTCTCGGGCAAGGCCTGGCGTGGTGTTTCACCCCCTTCGACCGGTCCGCCTGGCTGCGCGAACATTTTGGTCCAACGCTCGCGTACCAGCGGAAGGTTTCGTGCGACATTCGTGGTAGGGCACGCGGCGATCCGCGCTGTGCGCACGGCTGCGGCGTTATCCATCAAGCAACGCCCCCTTTTTTAGATCACCCTCTGGGGCTGCTTGCGGGAGAACTATCAGCAGAGGGATGATGACGACCATACCAGCTGCCAGCATCACTCCTGATGGGCCGGCTACAGTCAACATCTGGGCGCCAAGGACGGCTCCGAAGCCGATGGCCGAATTGATGACCGCTGAGTGCATCGCGGCGGCAGTCATCACTGTCGAACCGGCGGCGCGCAGGATCCAGGTCTGGAGTCCGGCGAACAGCGCCGCGACGGCAGCGCCCCAGATGACCAGCAAGACAAGGACCCGGCCTGTCCCCAAGTGGGGACCAAACCATCCAAGGCCAACGAGCGCCAGACACAGAGCAAGCAGCCCCGCAGTGATGATGGGCTTCATGAAGCGGTCGATGAGGACGCCCGCCAGGATGTTCCCCAAGAATCCTGCTCCGCCAAAGCCGAACAACAGCGCGCCAATCATGTCTTGGGCAACGTTTGGAATCTCGCTGAGGAATGGTTCTATAAATGTGTACGCCCCGAAATGCGCCGCCGCCATGAATGTCGTTACGGCATAGATCCCCAACAGGTCATGCCTGCGGCAGACTGATCCAAGCTCTCTCCATCCCGCTGGCGTCCCGGCCTGCATTTTCGGAAGAACTGCCACCATCAGGGCTGAGGTGATCAGTCCGATGGCGCCAATTAATCTGAACGCTGCACGCCATCCGCTCACCTGGCCGACGAAGTTCGCGAGCGGCACGCCAACAACGGTCGCCATCGAGATCCCGCCGAATACGATTGCCGTCGCAACACCCATACTGCGGGACGGCGCAATCTTAGACGCAACCGCAGCCGCCATGGCCCAATAGAAACCGTGAACGACAGCGCCCACCGTGCGTGCCAGCAACAACCCTTCGAAAGTGTGCGACATCGTCGCCGCAAACGTTGTTGCGGAAAGGATAAGAGTCAAGGCGATGAGTAGCGGCTTGCGAGGAAACTTCTGAAGCAGAACGGGCGACAACAGAGCGCTGGCAGCACCGATCCAGGCATAGAGGGCCACCGTGAGCCCGACCGCTGCCTGATCTCGTCCGAGGTCGCGAGCAATCTGAGACAACAGCCCGATAGGTGCTATCTCTGCCAAGACGATGTGAAACGAGGCGATGCCTAGCACGATGACGGCGAGCCAGATGCGGAGCGAAGATTCTGTGCCGTCACTCGTCATTATTAAACATCACTGTACGAAGGATCCGCCCGTTTCATTTGTCGATAATCAGCCGCTGCTTGTACGCATTTTTCATCCATGGACGTGTCGCCGCATGGCATGGGCGTCTCTCCGGATGTTAATCGACCTGCATCGCTGGTATCCGATCGTTACGGTTGCATGGGTCGTTCTCTCCATCAACGGCGAGAGTTGATAGTTGACACACGACAAAGGGCACTCGGTGTCCTCCGACTGGCGTCCTGAGTGGGACTGTCGTTCCGGCCGGCATCGTGAAAGAGGGCCTGACCTTACTCGAAGAGCTGCGTCGCTCGCCACCAGGCGCTGCGCGTCGCCAACCCCGCCAAACGGACGGTGCAATAGCATCGTGATGCCTTTCGTGCGCTCGACGGCCTGCAGATTGCCGAGCTGCCAACACCGAGGAGGAGGTCTCACTCACAATGTCCCGGCACTGCTTCGGCAGCTTTAGCAGGGCGCTCGCGGATCATGATCTCCGGGGAGCCGCCATTGCCTCGCCTGCGTACGCGCGCGCTGGGTGTCAATCGGCCCTTTAATTGCGGTTTGTTGTCAAACTTACATTTCTGAACTCGCCCACGGCACGGTGGTAGTGCTCGCGCCGTCGGAGCTGGTCCGGATTGCGGAGACGGCGCGGGCCGGCTGATACGTGCATTGGATCGCCGGGGCTGGTTGAGGTCTTCGCTGGGATCGTGGTCCTTTCCAAGGTCGCGCAGCGCCTCATGATGATGTCGGGGTCGGGCGCCTCAACGTTTGCAGCGGAGTGCGGACGAGCCGCCACCGCCTGATTGACCGAGGTCGCCACAACACCGTCCCAGCGAGACATCGCCAGTCCGGCAGACCGGACCAGGAACTCTACAAGATCGGATCAGGCTTCCTTGCCCTGGCCCCAGTCGAACGATGTGCCGTAGACCCAGATACAGTGAAGAAGGATGGCGAGTTTGCGCGCCATGGCGACCTTTGCCTTTCGCATGCCAATCCGCTTAGCGAGCTTCATGCCCCAAGCCTTAAGAGAGGACCATTTCTTCGTTCGATGAAGCAGGACGATCGCCGCCTCGTACAGGTAGGTTGGGAGAAGATGGTCGTCCCATCGTGATATCTTGCCCAGTTTCGCCAGAGTGGTTGCGTCGAGGCGTAAGACCCAGATAGGCGCCGACGCTTGATGCCGATCGGAAGCGCGATGTTTCAAGGTGCCGTCGCATGCGCTGGTTCATTAGGAGGACGGATCGAGCTTTAGCATTGATGCTAGCAGCCGCTCCGGCTTTGAATCCTCAAGTGGGCTTCAACGCGATGCCAACGGGCCGTATGTTGGTCCGTGCGAAGCCCTAATGATGGACGGAAGCGTTCCGCGGTTACATCGCCGCTGCGTGACGAGCTATCATTTCTCGGCGAGATCATCCAGCACTTGAAGGGCGACTACGCGGTTGCAGCTTCAGCGTACGCGCCAGGCGTGTGGCTGAGCAAAGAACGCGGCGACCGCATGCACAACCGCGGCCGCAGGTGCGGCGTCGTGCTCCCCGAGATCCCCGAAGGCTCCTGATGGAGGGCGTTGAGGAGCCTGCCCACAATCTACGAATTGCCTGCTTGTGAGCCCTCGAGGCTGGCGACCTTGACCGGATCCAACGTCCGGCGAGGGGAGCTCGCGCAGCAATAGCCTGATATCGTAGCCCTCTCGAACCGCTCGAGAGTCCTTGCTTAGCTTTCCTATCCCTTCGTTGGTCCACACTGTTGAACTCGCGCCGCAGCACGGTATCGGGTTTGATCAGCGCCGGCGCCACCACCTCCAGTCCAGGATGATCGGCGAGGATGACCTTCCGACCAATAAGCCGCTCGCGAGCGCCTTCAAATCGCGCTATGACGAGCGGGCGGACTGACTGTTACCCGTCTACCAAACGGGACAAAGAGGCGATGCGCTAGCAAGCATCGCTAGCTACGTTTTCTTGTATTCGGACCCGCGAAACGTCGAAAATTGGCGAGAAATGGAACGACCCCAGTGCTTAAAGCGGCTGGGGTCGTTCCGAGGTAAGCGCCAGACTTGGGCGGGGGGCTGAGGCCAGACGCCTACGACATGAAATCAGACACGCAGATTTTCCGCACTGCTTTTACCGCGCCTCGGGTCGGCTTTAAGCTCGTAAGAGACTGCCTGCCCTTCCCGCAGGTCAGAGAGGCCAGCGCGCTCCAGGGCGCTTATGTGTACAAAAACATCTTGGCCGCCCCCATCCGGCTGAATGAAGCCGAAACCCTTCGTCGCGTTAAACCATTTCACAACACCCCTCGCCACTCCCATCTCCCATTTGAGCAATACTGTAGAGTAGTTCTGGTCGGAACATTCGGGCGGCACCGATTCCCGCATTGACGCACAATCTCCGCTGCTTCGGCGTCAGCGTAGTTCGCTTGAGGAGTTCGAGTATGGCGAGCCTGGGCGATCATGCTTTCATGCCAGAGACCAGGCACAGCCGACGGGTTTGACCCAGGTCGCATCGTTCTGATCTTCCATCCTGTCGCGTCACTTGGGTGACGAAGGTCACGTGGGTGGGTTCTCCTAGCAGGGAAGCCGCGAATTTCATCGGCCCAGATGGCTCATCGGCCACTATTTTGCGGACAAGCAGCGGCCTCGCAACTACCAAAAGGGGTAGCTGGACGAGCGTACCGCACCAAATTAGCATGCTCCCATGACTGTTCGGAGACCATGGAAGATGAACTGGAAGAAGGAACTGGAGGCGCTGGTTCAACAATCCGCGGCACTCGTAGAACGCGCACGGAGCGTAGCGCCTATTCCAAAGCTGATAGCACCCATCGCGCCAATCGCAAAAGCTTCCCCGCCCGATTCTCCCCGGCGGTTGAGCTGGGACACCTCCGAGCGAGAGCACATCAGCAAACGAGTTGCGAATTTCAGAGCGCATCAAGAGCGCGTGCGCCGCGAGCGCGACGAATATTTTTCCCGCACGATGCAACGGACACGGGATCTCGCGAGAGGCCACGGCTCCGACGAACAGATGTAGGCGGTCGGACAGTCGCGCAACTTTGCTAACAATCCGCCAAATCGCGCCAGAAGAGTCGACTGCGGCCGACCACCGGCTGGGAACGGCGAGTAGCCGTGAGAGTCGTACGAGTCTCCAAAAGACGCCCGTCACAGCCCATCTGAGGATTGCCGCGCGCTGAGGATTGCCGCGTGGTGTCCTCACGCCATAGGTTGCCCTCGTACTGGATGCGCTGGGGGGCAACCGCGCGATCGTTGTAGTGGCGCCGCCGACGCCCACACGAATCTGGCGCATGGATTTTGCACCGCCGAGGAAGGCGTGGGTGTTGACCCTACCCCTCGGGCTTAATCCAGTTTGACGTTCGTTCTGGCCGAAGACGAGGACCAGAGCATGCAGCACGTTCGAGATCGGAAGGCCCGATCTGCTGGCTCGGCGCGTGAGGCAGAGACACGAGATGTGCGCGTCGGGGAAGAGTTGAGATCAGACGCGCTTCACTGGAGATCGCGATAGGCATTTTGCTGCATCGGACCGTTGTTGTCGCGCAGTGTGAAAGCACGGAGTCGACATCGTCCGCGATGATCGAGACGCTGGGAGCGAAATGACGAATGATGATCGTCGTGCACGGCATGACTTGGCTCACGATGTGTCGCATCGGAACGGTGATGTTCGAGGTATCCCTCCATTGAAGGCCGCCTTGTTTGACGAACGGGATAGCTGCAGGTCCTAGGGGTAATCCTAGGAGAAGCGCTATGACGATTTCGAGGACGGAGGTAATCACATCGGTCGAGCGGCGGCGCCGGTGGTCGCAGGACGAGAAAGAGCGGCTTGTTGCAGCATCGCTCGAGCCCGGCGCCAGTGTTTCCGAGGTGGCTCGCGTGGCCGGGCTTCATGTGAGCCAGCTGTTCAGGTGGCGCAAGGATCTCTGCAAGCACGGCGAAGCGAGCATGGCTCCGTTTGTTCCAGTCGAGATTGGGCCGCCTGCGTCACCGCGGGAGCTGGCCGAAGCGCCGTTGACGACGACGGCGCGGCGACGCAAGAGCGATGGCATCATCGAGATCGATCTCGATAGCGGGCATCGCATCCGGGTCGATGGCGACGTTGATGGAGACGCGCTACGTCGCGTTCTCGATGCTTTGGCCCACCGATGATCCCGGTTCCGACAGGCGCGCGAGTGTGGCTCGCGACAGGCCACACGGATATGCGCCGGGGCTTTCCATCGTTGGCACTCCAGGTGCAGGAGGTGCTGCGCAAGGATCCGCTCAGCGGTCATTTGTTCGTCTTCCGGGGTCGCCGCAGCGATCTAGTGAAGGTGATCTGGCACGATGGCCAGGGGGCATGCCTGTTTACCAAGAGACTGGAGAGTGGAAGGTTTATATGGCCATCCGTTGCGGGTGAAGCTGTGACGATCTCGCCAGCGCAGATGAGCTATATGTTGTCCGGAATCGATTGGCGCAACCCGCAAGAAGCACAGCGTCCGACACGGGTCGGATAGTCGTTTTTGGTTGAATCTGCGGCTTGATCTGATTCAATGGCGTCGTGATATCGAAGCCGGACGATCTTCCGTCGGACCTTGTCAGCGCTCTAGCGGCGCTGCAGGCCGAGCGTGAGGCGCGGCTGCGAGCCGAAGCGGTGGCTGCCAGTGCGTTGGCGGAGCTGTCGGACAACGAGGCGCTGATTGCGCATCTTGAGCTGCGAATTGAGAAGCTCAAACGCGAACTGCACGGGCAGCGATCCGAGCGCTCGGCACGGCTGCTCGAGCAGTTGGAGTTGGAGCTCGAGGAACTCATCACCACGGCGAGCGAGGACGAGCTGGCCGCACAGGCGGCGGCAGCGAAGACGCAGAACGTCCGTCCCTTCACGCGTAAGCGGCCGGTGCGCAAGCCTTGGCCGGACGATATCGAACACGAGCGCGTCGTTGTTGAAGCTCCAACGACCTGCGCCTGCTGCGGTGGATCGCGACTGGCGAAGGTCGGCGAGGATGTGACCAAGACGCTGGAGGAGATCCCGCGCCGCTTCAAGGTCATCGAGACGGTGCGCGAGAAGTTCACCTGCCGGGATTGCGAGAAGATCAGCCAGCCGCCGGCGCCGTTCCATGCCACGCCGCGTGGCTTCATCGGTCCACAATTGTTGGCGACGATCCTGTTCGACAAATTCGGCATGCATATCCCGCTCAACCGCCAGAGCGTGCGCTTTAAGGCCGAGAGGATCGATTTGCCATTATCGACACTGGCTGACCAGATCGGCCACGGGACCTTTGCCGTCATGCCGCTCTTCCACTTGATCGAGCATCATGTGCTTGCGGCCGAGCGCCTACATGGCGACGACACCACCATCCGTATCCTGGCGAAGGGCAAATGCAAGACTGGGCGGATCTGGACATATGTGCGGGATGACCGGCCCTTCGCCGGGCCTGCGCCGCCGGCTGCGGTCTATTACGCCTCGAGCGACCGACGAGGCGAGCATCCCCAAAAGCATCTAGCGGTCTTCGCCGGCATCCTGCAAGCCGACTGCTACAATGGCTTCGAGCCGCTGTTCGATCCGCAGAAGAAGACACTGCCAATTACGCCGGCCTATTGCTTTGCCCATGCACGGCGAGGCTTCTTCGAGCTGGCTGACATTGAGAAAAATGCTCGGGAAGGCAAGAAGGGCAAACCGGTCTCCCCGATCGCACTGGAGGCGGTCAGGCGGGTGGACGCGTTGTTCGAGATCGAGCGCGCCATCAACGGCTGCAGCGCCGACGAGCGACGCGCCGTGCGCCAGGAACAGAGCAAGCCGCTTCTCGACGACATGCACGCATGGCTGCTGCGCGAGCGCGAAACCCTCTCGCGCTCGTCCGAGGTCCTGAAGCCGATCAACTACATGCTCAGGCGCTGGGAGGGCTTCGCCCGCTTCCTCGACGACGGGAGGATCTGCTTGACCAACAATTGCGCTGAACGCGCTTTGAGAGGCATCGCCTTGGGACGGCGCAACTGGACCTTCGCTGGCAGCCAGCGTGGTGCCGACCGTGCCGCCATCATGCTGACGATGATCACGACGTGTCGTCTCAATGACGTCGATCCAAAGGCCTGGCTTGCCGACGTCCTCGCCCGTATCGCTGATCTTCCTGCATCGCGGCTGCACGAACTGCTGCCCTGGGAATGGAAGCTGTTGCGCCAGGCCGGCAAATCCGACGATCAGCAAGCCGCCTGACCTTCACCCAACGCCATCACATATAGCTCGCCGTGCCCGCGCGCACGCGGCAATCAGGCGGCCTTCGTCGTGGGCGTACTGTTCGAGGGCTGGAGCGTCTGAAGCTGTGTCGAAAGCTCTCAATGATGCGCATGACGCCACCACAATCGGGACAGGCAGGAACTTCGGCCCAGGTTTGAGCTTCCGAATCCACAGGCGGCGGCCGGCTGTCGTTTGGGGCTGTCTCATGATCGAGAAGTTCGCGGCAAAGGGCGAGCTTGGCAGCGCGATGGCGGTTGGCCATGAAGCCGAAGTGGCGGATGCGATGGAAACCGTCGGCAGCGTATGAAGCAGGAAGCGGCGAATGAACTCGTCGGGCTTGAGCTTCATGATCTTTGTCGCGCCATCCTGGCGGTAATCCTTCCATGCGAAGGTAACATGATCGTTGTCGAGTGCGACGAGCCGGCTGTTGGTGATCGCGACGCGATGGGTGTAGCGGCCGAGATAGGCCAGCACCTGTGCCGGTCCGCCGAAGGGCCGCTTGGCGTAAACGACCCAGTTGACGCGCTGCATGGCTTTGATGTGACCAGCGAAAGCGTCGAATTCGGCAAGAGAAGCAAGATCGCCGAGGAAGCGCAAGGCGCCGGCGTTGAAGCCCCGATCAGGCGTTTGAGAGAAAGCCAGCGAAAGAGCCGGGACAGCGGTTGGACGGCCAGGAAGAAGTTCGGTCGGCTGGCGATCCAGCGTGTTCCATCAGGTGACGGGCCGGCGCCCGGCACGACGCAGTGAATGTGGGGATGATGCGTTAGCGCTTGTCCCCAGGTGTGCAGGATCGCGACGCCGCCAATCTCCGCGCCGAGCCGGCGTGGATCGGCAGCAAGCGTCGTCAACGCCTCGGCGGCGGCCTTAAACAGGATGGCATAGACGACGGCCTTGTTTTGGAAAGCGATCGCGGCGATCGGTGCAGGAAGCGTAAAGACGACGTGGAAGTAGGGAACCGGCAGCAGGTTGGCTTCTCGCGCGGCAAGCCACGCGGCTCGGGCTGGCCCCTGACACTTCGGACAATGCCGATTCCGGCAGGAATTATAGGCGATCCGCGTCATGCCGCAGTCATTGCAGGCTCGACGTGGCCGCCGAGCGCCTCGGTTCGGCGCGCAACAATGGCGCTCATCACCCGCCGTCGACGCGACCGAGATGACCGGCATGGTCACGACGATAAGCGTCGCCATGCCGGCGCAAGATATCGGCAATCCCGATGGCGGGTCGGTGCGGGCGGACGTCGGGGCGGGTCATAAGCCGCATCCCGGACGCGTTGTCATGCCGGTGGCGTCACCTTCAGCGACAGGCGGTCGAGCGGGCTCTGCGTCGCCCGGATCGTATGGGTGGCGACCTGCGTGTAGCGCGCCGTCGACGACGGATTATTGTGCCCGAGCAGAACCTGGACGATCCGGATGTCGGTTCCGTTCTCCAGAAGATGTGTCGCGAAGCTGTGGCGCAGCGTGTGCAGCGTGACGCGCTTGGTCAGGCCCGCAGCCTTGACCGCCGAGCGGCAGGCGGCATGCAACACGGTCGCATCAATCGGGTGACCTTCGTCACGCCCAGGGAACAGATAAAGCCGCGGCCGGGCGAGCCGCCAGTAGGTGCGCAGGATGCCGCGCAGTTGGGACGACAGCATCACGTTGCGATCCTTCGCGCCTTTGCCGTGGCGCACCTGGATGACACCGCGGGTGCTGTCGATGTCTTCGATCCGCAGTCCCGCGACCTCGGAGACCCTTGGGCCCGGCCGCATAGGCGGTGGTGAGCGCGGCGCGGCTCTTCAGGCTCGACACCGCCTCGAGGAACTGCACCACTTCGTCGGCGTGTCGGCGCGCCGCAGCTTGGCCGTCAGGCCATGACGGCTTCAGAACACGCGCACCAGCACACATCACACGAGCAGCGAAATAGCCTTGAAGAAGCCTCCCTCCTGATTCCCGTGCAGGGATGGGTGGCGCGTCGAGATCGAGGATGATCTGCAGGCCTCAACAATGCGAGAAATGCGCGCTACGCTCAGGAGAGGCCATTGCGGCACCGGCTGAGCTGTGCGTTATAAACGGAACGCTGCCATTGTAGCTCAGCGCTCACTTGCAGGCAGCAGATCAATCAGCGCTTTAGCCTCGGACTTCAGCACTTCAACGGCAGATTTCCGAGCATCTGCATCAAAGCGAGTGCGAATGGCGGAGACTGAGAGCGCGCCCCGCAATTTGCCATAGACATCGATTACGGGCACCGCTGCGGCCGCAACCTCAGGATCACGCTCGCCGATCGAGACGTAGAAGCCACGATCTCTGATCTTCTTTCCATCAGCTAATGCAAAATCGCGGTAAGCGGTAAGAACGCGGCCCGCAGCGCCGCGATCAATCGGCAATCGTTGTCCTTCTTCGAGGTGATGGCGGACGGAACGCGGAGAATTAACGCGATAAAGGCAAATGCGCTCGTCGCCCTCCGCGATGTAGAAGGATGCGGTCTCTCCGGTTGCTTCGACCAGACGATGGAGCGAGGGTCTGATCAGGTCACCGAGGTCCAGCCCACGCTGATAGAGCGCCCCAAGGCGCCATAGCTCCGGTCCGGGTCGAAATAGCCGGTCGGTCCCCCGCACCATGAATCCGTCCGCTTCCAGGGATGCGGCAAGGCGAAGGACCGTGCTCTTGTAGAAGTCGGTCGCCTCGGCAATCTCGGTCAGCGTCATGGCTGCGCGCTCAGGGCCGAAGGCCTTGAGGATCGCCAGCGCGCGCCGGACCGCATCAACCCCTGTCTTCGCCATTGATACAGCCCTCGTGTTCTGTTCCGCAGAACAGATATCCAGAATGGATAGAAAGTCCAATACCCCAGGCTCATCTGCGTTCTACGTTGCAGAATGCGATTGACTCCGGATATAGCGCCAGTTACCTGTTTTGAGGCTTAGAACAGGTTCTGCGGAGCGAAACAATGGAAGGGCAGCCGGCACTTGCCGTTGACCTGCGCGACGTGATGATTCGCTTCGGCGACTTCACCGCCGTGAAAAGCATGAACCTCCAGGTCGGCGAAACCGAATTCGTTGCAGTGGTCGGGCCGACCGGCTGCGGAAAATCGACCATTCTCAATACTGTCACCGGACTGCTGAAGCCGGCCGCCGGCGAGGTTCGCATTTTCGGCAAATCGCTTAGGGGCCTGAACGGTCAGTCCGGCTACATGCTGCAACAGGAAGGGCTGCTGCCCTGGAAAACAGCCCAGGACAATGTCGGCCTCGGGCTGGTGTTTCAGGGAAGCTCGATCGCGAAAGCGCGCGAGCAGGCGCGGCCCTGGCTCGCCAAGGTTGGCTTGAAAGGGTTCGAGGAGCGCTATCCGCACCAATTGTCCGGCGGCCAGCGCAAGCGGGTCGCCATGACGCAGACCCTGATCATGCAGCCGAAGATCGTCCTGATGGATGAGCCTTTCTCAGCGCTGGACGTTCACACCCGTCGTCTCATGCACCGTATCCTGCTCGATCTCTGGCAGGCGGACCGGCGCTCACTCGTTTTCATCACCCATGACCTCGATGAGGCGATCACGCTGGCGGACCGCGTCGTTGTGATGTCTGCCGGTCCCGCGAGCCGCATGGTTGGCGATGTCAGGATCACGCTGCCTCGTCCCCGCGACGTCTCGGCGCTACAGACCACCGACGAGTTCGTCGCGCTTTACCGTGAAATCTGGTCGCTGCTCGGCGCCGAAGTGGAGAAAAGCTATGCCACGCAGGGGTAAGGTCGCTCTCACGCAGTTCGCCATCGTGCTTGGGCTGATCCTGATCTGGGAATTGGGCGTGCGGGCCGGGTTGATCGACCCGTTCTTCTTTCCGGCCCCGTCGACACTCATCGCAAGGATCGGAGAGTGGATGTCAACGGCCGACTTCTGGACCGATGTCAGCATAACACTGCTGGAGACGATCCTGTCTTTCCTGGCTGGTATCGGGATCGGCACGGCGCTTGGTATCTGGTTGGGCTTAAGCCCGTTTGCGGCCGAGGTCGTTCAGCCCTTCATCAAGATGTTCAATGCGATCCCGCGCATCTTGCTGGGGCCCATTTTTGTCATCTGGTTCGGATTGGGCCTCACCTCCAAGGTCGCGCTGGGCGTGACGCTGGTTCTCTTCGTCGCTTTTTTCAACACCTTTCAGGGCGTTCGCGAGGTCAATCCGGTCGTGCTCGCGAACGCGCGCCTGCTACGTGCATCGAAGTCCTCCCTGCTGCGCCACGTCTACCTGCCGTCCGCCACCACGTGGATCCTGTCGAGCCTGCGGGTGTCGGTCGGCATGGCTGTGATGGGAGCAGTGGTCGCCGAATATCTCGGTTCGTCCGCGGGATTGGGGCACCTGATTGCGCAGGCCGAGGGCGTCCTCGACGCGACCGGAGTGTTCGCAGGAATCATCGTCCTCTCCGCCTTCGTCGTTGCTCTCGATGCCATTGTCGACCGCGCGGAAAAACGGCTCCTGGTGTGGCGGCCCGCACCTGCCCACGAAGCCTGATCGTACCGCTCTCCCATTCTCATGGAGTTTCCCATGCACGCTTTTCCACGACTGATGCTGGTCATCGCGATAGCCGCATTCCCGGTCATCTCGACTTATGCCGCCGAGCCCGAGAAGACAAAATTGAAGATCGCGGTGGGGTCACAGATCCTCAACTATATGCCTCTCGAACTTGGCGTGAAGCTGGGCGCCTTCAAGGAAGAAGGGGTTGACGTGACCGTCGAGAACTTCCAGGCCGGTGGCTCAAAGGCTTTGCAGGCGTTGATCGGCGGCTCGGTGGACGGGACCGTCGGCTTTTATGATCACACCATTCAGATGCAGGCCCAAGGCAAGCAAATTTCCTGCGTGTTCCTGCTCAATGACATTCCCGGCGTGTTGCTCGGTGTCCGCGGCGACCTCGCTGACAGGGTCAAGACGGGTGCCGGTCTGAAGGGCCTGAAGCTCGGGATCACGGCGCCGGGGTCCTCGACCGATACCATGGCGCGCTACTACATCAAAAAATCGGGATTGGGCCCGCGCGATGTAAGCATCATCGCGGTTGGCAGTGGTGCACCCGGCATGGTGGCGCTCGAGGCCAAGAATATCGACGCGCTCGTCTATTTCGATCCGATTGCGACCCTTCTCGCGCGCAAGAAGAGTGCGACACCGCTGTTCGACGCGCGCACGGTCGAAGGCTCAAGGCAGGCCTTTGGCGGAATCTATCCGACCGCGTGCCTTTACCTTCAGCAGTCCTTCATCGACAAAAATCCGGAAACGGTCCAGCGCCTCGTCAACGCCTTGTTCAAAACTCATCGCTGGATCAACACGGTTTCGGCGGAGCAGCTCGTCGACGCGATGCCTTCTGGATACAAGACCGACAATCGCGAGGTGAACATCGAGATCATCAACGCGTCGAAAGCGCTGTTCTCGCCAACCGGTCAGATGGACATCGACGCGGCCAAGGTCCCGCTGGCTGTCCTAGGCGACTTTGATCCGAAGATCGCAGCCGCAAAGATCGACCTGATCAAGACCTTCACGAATCGATTCGCGGAACGTGCTGCGCAGCAACTGAAATAAGTTGCGTACTAAGCGCTCGCTATCGGATCACCTACAAGAAGGCTCTTCAGATGTCTCTGCCGCTAACCGGTATCCGCGTTCTCGACCTGTCAAACGTGTTGGCGGGTCCGTTCTGCGGTTACCATCTTGCGCGCCTTGGCGCGGAGGTCATTAAGGTGGAAAATCCGAACGGCGGCGACCTGGCGCGGCGCCTCGGCGCGGATCCGCAAAGAGCGGAGCGCCTGCAGGGACTCTCGTTTGTCGCCGTGAACGCCGGCAAGCAATCGATTGCACTGGACCTGAAATCGGAAGCGGGCCGCGAGGTGTTCTTGCGACTGGTCAAGGAAGCCGACGTGGTGCTCGAAAACTTCCGGCCGAAGGTGATGGAACGGCTTAGCCTGGGGTTTGATGTGCTCAGCAGGCAGAACCCACGTCTCGTCTACTGCGCGATCTCCGGCTTTGGGCAGAGCGGGCCGTGGTCCGCCCGTCCGGCCTATGACCAGATCGTCCAGGGTCTGTCTGGTGCCATGAGCGTCACTGGCGATACGGCCTCGGCTCCCCTGCGCACGGGCTTTCCGATCTCGGACACGATTGCGGGACTGACTGCTGCCTTTGCCATTGCCGCGGCTCTGGTCGAACAGCGGCATAGCGGCCGCGGTCGGTTCATTGACGTGTCCCTGCTCGAAGCCACCGTTGCAGCGATGGGATGGGCCGTCTCCAACCACCTGAACGCTGGTGTCGAGCCGCAGCCCATCGGCAACGAGAACTTCACCGCGGCTCCCTCGGGCACGTTCCGCACCGCAACAGGCCCGCTGAACATTTCCGCCAACGAGCAGAAGCAGTACCAATCCCTATGCGACCTGATTGGCCGACCGGACCTGAAGACGGATCCACGCTTTGCTGGGCGCGAGATGCGCAAGGTGAACCGCGCAGCGCTGAGCACGGAGTTGAACAAGGCATTGAGTTGCAAGACCGCCGAGGAATGGGAGGCCCAAATGAATCTGGCTGGTGTTCCCGCAGGCCGCGTGCTGACGGTCTCGCAAGTGTTGCAGCAGCCACAGCTTCTCGAGCGCGGATTCGTCGAGACTTTGGCCCCAGAACAAGACGGCGCGCAGCCGTTACGAATCACGCGGCCGGGCTTCCGGCTGGATGAGGAGTTTTCGGTGCCTTCACCGCCTGCGACGCTCGGAGCAGACACCGAGCGATGGCTGCAGCGGCTCGGCTATTCGTATGCGGAGGTCGAGCAACTGGTCTCAAGCCGGGCCGTCGGGACGCCAAAGCAAGGAGAGGCAGATTTCCTGCCTGTCCGCGTAGCCGCGGACGGACCGATATCATGAGATCCGACGGCTTGCGGCGGTTGGCGATCGGCAGGTTGAATGGACGGAACCGGAAATGAGCGAAGAAGAATTGCGACAGCAAGCGGCCCGTTGGTGGCGAACCTCCATCTGCGATATCGCGCCCGGTCGCATCGCCTATCGGGGTTATCCAATCGAAGATCTGATCGGCCGAATTTCCTTTCCCGCCATGATCTGGCTGATGTTGCGCGGCGATCTGCCGACGCCAGCGCAGGAGCGGCTGCTGCAAGCTGCGCTGGTTGCGTCAGTTGACCATGGTCCGCACGCGCCCTCCATTGCAATTGCCCAGATGGCGGTGAGCTGCGGCCTGCCCCTGAACGGTGCCATGGCCTCGGCGATCAATACGCTCGATGACGTGCACGGCGGAGCAGGGGAGCAGGCGATCGAACTCTACGAAGATGTGCTGCGACGGCGCGAAGGGCGAGAGATCGAGCAGGCCGCTGGCGCTGCAATCGACCATTTCACCGCAACACGCAGCAAATATCTGCCGGGCTTCGGCCACCGGTTTCATCCAGTCGACCCGCGGGCGGCGCCGCTGTTGGCGCTGGTGGATGCCGCAGCCGACGAGGGCAGTGTCGGCGGCGATTATGCCAAGGCCGCCCGCGCGATCGAGCGCGTGATGCAGCAGCGCAAGAGCAAACTCATTCCGATGAACATTGATGGCGCGACCGCAGTCATTTACGGCGAGCTGGGCTTCGCCTCTCCGCTCGCGCGGGGGCTCTTCTGCTTGTCGCGCGCGGTCGGAATCCTGGCTCACGCCTGGGAGCAAACTGGGCGCAAGGATCGCAACAAAGGCCCGATGCCCAAGCAGTTCGGCTACAACTACGAGGGCCAGCCGCGCCGCAGTCTGGGAGGCGCATCATGATGTATCTCGAAAAGCCGCCCAGGCTGATTGAGACCCGCATGTTCTCGTCGATGCCGGCGGAGTTTCGTCGCCCGGGTGTTTCCTCGGAATGGGCAGAGGCAAACCGCCGGGGAATGCCTGATTTCCAACGGGCCGAGTCCGAACGGCCTAGAGTAGTGCTCAGTCCGGACGAGACCGTGTTGTTCGTTGCAATGACGCGCGACAACAGCGTCTGGCGCGTGCCGCTGATGCGAGCCTCCGCGCCTTTTAGCTGGGCGGGTCTCGGCTCGCGGTCCACGAGCCTCGGCAAGACCATCGTATCGCTTCGCCCAATTGAAGAACGATTTGATGGCTGATATTTTGAACGTTCGCGCCAAGAAGGTCGAAGAGGTAACCGCTCGCAGTGGGAGTCAGCACCGCATCAGCGTCCGGGTTCTCGATCATGCTCGGCCGCGACGCACGCGTTGAAGCGTTCGTTTTGAGAACCAAAAAAATCGCAGGATTCGCTGCTTTGAAAGACTTTACTGATAGCACGCTAGCCTAGGAGCGCTTTAACTGTGTTGAGCAGCGGTCGTAGTCCTGTCACAGCCTCTTGCGCGCCCGCAATCCTCCAATCCGATATCCCCTCTCCTCGTAGAAGCGGCGTACCCGTTCCAAGGCCGGATAGCCATCCGGAGGCAGCGCAACCTCAATCATTTGCCAGCCTCGGCGCTTCGCCTCCGAATGTACCGCCTCGAGCAGATGCCGACCGTGGTGAGAGCTTCGGAAGCCGCGAGAAATCCATAGCTCCTGAAGCACACCGTACGCTCCGGCTGCTCTCACGGCCTGTACGGCCGAGATGGTGGCGACCCCTACAATCTGCCCCGTGGCTTGTTCCTCGATGACAAAAACGAAGCCGTCTTCACGATCCTGGATCAGGCGTAAAGCCGCTTGCTTCGCGCCTTCAAGGCTGAACTCGGGTCCGGGGCCACCTAATTCAGAAAGTAGCTTTTCGACCGTTTCTGCGATCGCGTTCTCATCTCCTGGCACGCCTTTGCGCAAAGCCGTGCCCCCGTGGGGCAGGCCTTGCGCTTCAGCGCCAACCCGAACACCCGTCACGTTAGTCCCACTTGAGGAAATCCATAGTCAGAAGGATACAGAAAACGCAACTGAGAGCAACTATCAAGCTCGATAGGGAATAGGACGTTCGCACTCGCTATAAGCAACAGAGGTGAGGTAAGTGCAAGCTGTTGCCGCTCAGAATCGACTGCGGCCTGACCAGCTGCGAACTCATCATGGACTTCCTTCGATTGAAAAATAAACCCGCCAGACGGCACGTTCGCGCGTGGGCAGGCCGGCCATGCCGATCAAACATTCCTAAGAGTGATTGCCGATCGTCACTCACGATCGGTCTCCATGCAGTAGATCTTGCACCCCGATGATCGCCGCGTCATAGAGCGCATCAGCTCGGAGCGTGCGAAGGTGAGAGTCCCCGCACTCGCGTGCGTCACTCGTGCAAAGTTGCGCGAAGCGGGATAGGTATCATGCGCGTGCGCCCGACAAGATCATCTGAGCAACATCGCGAAGGATTTTGCACGCTAATGCACTATCTTAAGCTTACCGCGAAGAATCGAAAGATAAGGGCAAGCACAACTTGTTTGGACCTTCGCTCCTCGTTTAAGGGACCGTCACGGAACGGGAGTGGTTGCGATGGAGCATGGGCAGGCCGAACTGATCGGAGGGAAACCTGTAATCTTCGGACAGCGTAAGGTGCGGCCGCGAGCGTGCGTGGCCGTCGGTAAGCGGCATCTGCGCGCCTTTCTACGGGATGTGCTGGAGGATATGGGGTTTATTATCAGCGAATGCGGGACTGCTGACGAGCTGCCCCACGTACTCTGCACGGAGTTCCCTGATCTGATCCTGCTCGGCATTGGCTCGGATCGCATCGAGCCTGGACGGTTGCTCGAGATACTCGTACGCGAAGAATTTGCAGGCAGAGTGCTGGCGTTCGGCGCCCGCGAGTCGATCATCATGACGGCAGTGCAGCAGGTCGGGGGGGAATATGGACTTGCTATGCTGCCGCCGCTGAGGACGCCGTTTGCAGCCGAGACGCTGCGCGATCGGGTCGCCATGCTCTTGCCCAGAGAGCCGGCGCCCCGTCCCGCGGTCCATGTCGGAGAAGCCTTACACGCTGGCTGGCTTGAGCTCTGGTATGAGCCGAAGTTTGATGTGTGCACCCTCAGCCGCCGCGGCGCCGAGGCGCTTGTGCGAATGCGGCACCCGACCTGGGGCGTTGTTCCATCGGCCTATTTCATCCCGGAGCCTCACGATCCGCATTTTAGGGAGTTGTCGCAGTTCGTGATCGACCGCGCAATCAAGGATTGGCAGTATCTTCTGGAGCAGCAAACTTCGATCGATCTCTCCATCAATCTCCCGGCAGCATTCCTGGTTGACCCGCAGGCGGTGCGCGATCTCTGTCAGCGCATGCCGTCGCACCCCGCTTTCGGCGGCTTGACGATTGAAATCGAGAGCGAGGAAGCCATCCAGAACCTAGATCTTCTGATTGAGGTTGCGCGTGAGGTTCGCTTTCACAACATTGGCCTTGCAATCGACAATGTCGGCGCCAATTGGCCGCAGCTGATGGGGGTAGAAAAATTCCCGTTCATCAAATTGAAAGTGGACCGGCAGTACGTCTCCGGTTGCGGAAATGGGCCCCTGAAGCGAACGGTGTGCCGCCATATCGTCGCTCTAGCCAAAGAGTATAGTGTGCGCACCGTCGCCGAAGGTGTGGAGAACCAGGCCGACCTGATCGCTGTGACCGAACTCGGCTTCGACCTTGCGCAGGGCCATCTGTTCGGAAAGGCCATGCCGCTGAAGCAATTTGCACAGTCATCTTTCAGCCCTGCTCCACTTCGTCCAAAATAGTTGCATGACGAGTGGTTGAGCACGGCCAGGCAAAGCGTACCAGCGCTCGCCCGCACCGCCATGCCTACTCGGCACCAGGCTGACTGCAATTCGAGCGGTCACTTTGCAAAGCCGGTGTCGGCTCCTCCCGGCGCAACTTCATTTCCCTTCGAAGCGACGCCGGAGCTTTTTGTAGCACAAACCCGTTTTGGCAAGCCTCCAGCGAGTCAATCCGCGGCGGTAACGTTACAGCCATGAGCGAGGTTTGCACAAAACCTCCGGTCAGGGCATGTGACCGGAGGTTTTGCCGAGATCCGGCGTAGACGTGAGTCGGCTCGCGGCTTTTAGTCGCGCCGCCGGTTTTGGCATCGTTGTGCGTCGCTTGGGCTCGCGCCGCCCTGCCAGACAAACCGACGGAAGCTCGCAGCGGTTTAGCCTGAAATTGAAGCGGCCTGTTACTGTCGCAGATGAAACATGGTCTCAGACCCGGGACAGCCCAATTGGGCAAATTGCCCACCATTGAGCGCGTCTGTGTTTGGCACGGCATTTGAAGGGGATCGCCAATAGCATCGCTCGCCCAAGGAGTCCGAAGGCATGGCTTACAAGATCGTCGCTTCGCAATGCACCGTTTGTGGTGCATGTGAGTTCGAGTGTCCCAACGCGGCGATCAGCCTCAAGCGCGACATTTACGTTATCGATGCCAAAAAGTGCACGGAGTGCGAGGGCCATTGCGACACGGCGCAATGCGCGGTCGTCTGTCCGGTGCCTGACACCTGTGTCCCGTCTAAGACAGCATAAGCAGCCCGCGTCCAGAAGGCCTCATCGCTCGATTTCGCGAACGTAGTCGTAGATGTCGAGCTTGAGGTGACCAGCGACCGCATGGGGCGCTGAGCCCCTCGAAGGGCTCTGTCGGAGGACACCGTCGAATTTGTCACGGACAAGGCCGCCTCGATGCTCCAGTGGCCGCGTTGAGGCTTATGGTCGCTGGTTGACGGGCCGAGGCGAGGTAGACGGGCGTCGAATAACCCAAGCTCGACTTGCAGGATATCTAAAGCTACGTCAGGCCGAAGCCGAAGAGACGGTCTCCTCGGGCGACGAGATCGCTCCGGAAAAGGTGGACTTCTCTTGCTTCGGGTATCATCCAGATCTTGAAACACGACTCGCGATCCAAGAAAAGTGGATACTAGGATCATAGCACGATCCCGCCGCCCGCGCTCTTGCCGCTTGATTCAGTTTCGCAAGTCAGCGTGCATCCTGAGGTCCGGAACTGTTCCTGCATGTCGCGCCGGCCGGTGCCCAAGCAACACTATCTTGCCAAGCGGCGACGGACGCATCGAAGGCGCCCACCAAAGTCGCTCAGCACGTGAATAACTGGCGCACCGAGGAGATCATCTTGACCAACCTCACGGAGGCGATCGAGCTCGTGCCTCGTCGCGGGGCCAGCGAACACCAAGGAGTCCGACCTGATCATCCGTGCGATCCTGGAGCAATCCATTGGCAATTCCTAAGGAGCCTCATGGCGCTGTGATCAAACGGACACCGGCCGAGGATGATCGCAACTTCCTGACGACGAGTTCGAGAAGCTGCTGACGGAAAAGACCAGGCCCGTCGCGATCACACAGATATCGAAGGCGGCTCGGGTTCGTTCCGGCGGCGGAGCTCATCCGGTTACGCGAACAGGGTATAGAACGCGATCCATTCACAAGCGGAGCCTCCACAGATCCACGCGTGTTCACCAGGCCGGGAGCAAGACCGTCATATCCTACCTAGTACCTCGTCACAGGGATTATGACTCTTTGGAAGTGGCGGGGTAGGCGCCAGCCATTTTGGCGCGAGCCTTGTCTGTTGTGAACATCCATTTGATGCGGGAGCGGGCGGCATTTCGTTGTCGTTCCCAGGCGGTGATTTCGCGGCGCAGTCGCTTAGGGTCGTCGATCCTGCGATCCAGGCACTGGCCCCGCAGGACGCCGATTTCGATCTCGACCATGTTGAGCCAGCTTGCGTGTTTTGGGGTATAGTGGAACTCGAGCCGTCGCAAAATCCGCCTGGCTTCGGCGGGCGGGAACGCCTGATAGAGGGCGCCGGCGGAGTGGGTCGATAAATTGTCCTGGACGACCCGGATGATCTCGGCGTCGGGATAATGGATGTCGACGAGATCACGCATGCATTGGGCGTAATCCCTTGCCGCTCGCCGCTCGGTGACCTTGACCTTGCGCCAGGGACGATGCACGTCGAGGAGAACGAAGAGATTGACCGTGCCATTGCGACGATACTCATAATCGTAACGTTCGAGCCTGCCGGGCTTGGCCGGGATGGGCTGACGCGTTTCGCCGATGAGTTGCACCGGGCTTTCGTCGAAGCACACCACTGGCCGCCTGGAGTCGGGTGCCTCGGCATAGAGGTCGAGCACATCCTCCATGCGGGCGACGTATTCGCCGTCGACCTGCGGAATGCACCACATGTCTTTGCGCCAGGGCTTGAGGGCATTCTCGGCCAGGCGCCGCCGAACCGTCTCGTGCGACAGGCTCTTGTGTTCGGTGAGCTTGACCATCGCACCCGCCAGCAGCTTTAGCGTCCAGCGGGCACGGCCCCTTGGCGGACTGGCGCAGGCTGTCGCCACCAGCAAGGCTTCTTCCTTGCCCGTGAGTTTGCGCTCCGCCCCGGGACGCGGCTCTTCGCTCAGCGCCCGCTCCAGATTGCCTTCCACGAAGCGTCGCTTGGTCCGGTACACGGTCGAGCCGCTCACGCCGACGCTCCTTGCGATCTCCTCGTCGCTGGTCTCGGCATCGGCGGCCAGCAAAATCTGCGCTCGCTTGAGCTTGCGGGACGCATGCTTGCCGCCGCTGAGCAGTGCCCTCAGTTCGGTGCGCTCGATTTGGCTGAGTTCGACCCGATAGCGTACATTCATGGCGTGCCTCCTCGTTCGAGGCACGCACGAACAACTGAATCGGATGGCCGGCGTGAGTCCTTCGACAAAACCCTTCACGCCCACGCAGGGGCAGTATCTGGCTTTTATCCACCTCTATACCCGGCTGCATCGCAGGCCCCCGGCCGAAACCGACATGCAGGAATATTTCCGCGTCAGCCCGCCTACGGTTCACCAGATGGTCCTGACACTGGAACGCGCCCGCCTCATCAGACGGCAGCCAAGGACGCCTCGCAGCATCGAGGTCCTCGTTGATCCGAAACTCCTGCCGGAGCTAATCTGACCGCCGGACCCAACCTGTCAAAATCACTGTGCAGAGCCACTAGTACAGCTCGCAATCGCTTGGGCAATATCGCAGCGACAATCAGTAGGTTGACGCATCGATCCTCGTGCGCATAATGCCTGCCGTCGTGGTCTCCGGATTTCGTTTGATCCGGAGCTAAGAGGGAAGCCGGTGCAATGCCGGCGCTGCCCCCGCAACTGTAAGCGGCGAGCCGCTGTCCAACGAAGTCACTGGAGCCATGCGGCTTCGGGAAGGCCGGACAGCAGCGACGACCCGCGAGCCAGGAGACCTGCCTCGACAATATATCGTCCACGGGCGGGGTGTCCCGGTGTGCGCCAAGCAGCTGTCGCTCAGCGATATTCGCTGCATACGTCCGCCATGGCCTTTGCCCCAATCATGGGGTCTAAACTATGTCTATTCTTTCGCTTCCCGTTGCCACACTGGGGACGTCACGCATCGGCCCACGACGCGAACTCAAATTCGCGCTCGAGAGCTACTGGGCGGGAAAGTCCAGCGAAGCCGAGCTCCTCGAGGCCGGGAGTGGACTTCGTGCCGCTAATTGGGCACGGCAGAAATCCCGCGGTGCGACCGTCATTCCTTCGAATGACTTCTCGCTCTACGATCATGTGCTCGATACCAGCGTAATGGTCGGCGCCATTCCCGACGTCTACGGCTGGACCGAAGGTCCTGTGTCGCTCAATACCTACTTCACCATGGCGCGTGGCGCTCCGGACGGTGGTCACGCTCAGCATGGGCCTGGTGTAGCCGCACAGGAGATGACGAAGTGGTTCGATACCAACTACCACTACATGGTGCCGGAATTTCACCAGGATCAGATCTTTAAGTATTCCTCTCGGAAGCCGATCGAGGAATATGAGGAGGCAAGAAGCCTCGGCTACCAGACGCGCCCCGTCCTAGTTGGCCCAGTTACTTTCCTGAAGCTCGGCAAAAGCGTAAATCCCGCATTCAATCCGCTGTCGCTGCTTGATCGGCTCCTCCCAGTCTATGTCGATGTTCTCCGCGAACTAGCCTCGCGCGGTGCTGAATGGGTTCAGCTCGACGAGCCATGCCTAGTGACGGACGTCGACGACGCATCTCGGGCGGCTGTCCGCCGGGCCTATGCTCATTTCGCCAAGGCCGTGCCGGCCCTCAAAATCATGCTGGCCACATATTTCGGGGCGATCGGTGACAATCTTGAAACAACTTTGGCCTTGCCCGTTGCCGGGCTTCATGTCGACCTGGTTCGGGCACCCGACCAGTTGGACGCAATTGTCGCCACAGCCCATAGAGATCTCGTGGTCTCGCTAGGCGTCGTTGATGGTCGCAACGTGTGGCGCTCCAATCTCCCGGCGCTGCTCGACCAACTTGCTCCTATGGTCAAAAAACTGGGCAGGGACCGTGTTCAGATTGCTCCCTCCTGCTCGCTGCTTCATGTTCCGATCGACATTGAGCTAGAGACCGATCTCGATCCCAATCTGAAGACGTGGCTGGCGTTCTCAGTTCAGAAGATCAAGGAACTTTCGATATTGGGCAAAGCGCTGGCCGGCCATGCTGCCGAGGTGGCCGATGAACTTGCGCTCTCGGAGGACGCAGCCGTCACCCGCGGAACATCGCCCAAGATCCACAATGCGAAGGTCGCCGGACGAATGGCCGCGATCGACGATAGCATGCGTCGCCGTCGCAGTGCGTTCACCCAGCGCGCCAACGTCCAGCGCGTCGCCTTCGCATTGCCGATGTTTCCAACGACAACCATCGGATCCTTCCCGCAAACGGCAGACGTCCGGAATGCGCGCGCGGCTCATGCGCGGGGAGCGCTGAATGACACGCAGTACGAGCAGTTTCTGAGAGCGGAGACAGCCCGTACCGTCCAGTGGCAGGAAGATATCGGCCTGGACGTGCTCGTACACGGTGAGTTCGAGCGCAATGACATGGTTCAATACTTTGGCGAGCAGCTCTTGGGCTTCGCTTTCACCAAGCACGGCTGGGTTCAGTCTTATGGCTCGCGGTGCGTTCGTCCTCCTATCCTGTTTGGAGATGTCTCCCGGCCGAAGCCCATGACCGTTGAATGGTGGCGCTATGCGCAGTCTCTGACCAAAAAACCCATCAAGGCTATGCTGACCGGACCGGTGACGATCCTGAACTGGTCGTTTGTCCGTGACGACATCCCGCGGAGCGAGACATGCCGACAGATCGCTCTCGCGATCCGAGATGAGGTCATCGACCTTGAGGCGGCTGGAGCGACCATGATCCAGATCGACGAGGCTGCATTGCGGGAGGGATTGCCGCTACGCAAATCGCAGTGGAAGGACTATCTCGATTGGGCAGTGGACAGTTTCCGCGTTTGCTCCTCCGCTGTCGCCGACGGAACTCAGATCCATACCCACATGTGTTATTCCGAGTTCAACGAAATCATCGATGCGATCGCAGCAATGGATGCCGACGTCATTTCAATCGAGACGTCGCGTTCTAAAATGGAATTGCTCGACGCCTTCAAGACCTACAAATATCCTAATGAGATCGGGCCCGGCGTCTATGACATTCATTCACCGCGCGTTCCAGCAGCGGCGGAGATCAAGCAGCTGATTGTGTTGGCGCGGCAGCGAGTTTCCGATCGGCAGCTCTGGATCAATCCCGACTGCGGACTGAAAACGCGAAAGTGGGAGGAGGTGGGTCCCGCGCTCGTCAATATGGTGGCCGCCGCACGCGAGTTGCGGGCTGAGCCATGACGGTACGAACGTTTCGCCAACGCGTTTTTGAATAAGATACACGCGCTTTGGGAGCTCGCGATGTGCTTGCGAGCTTCCCAAGGTATTCAGCGCCTGGGAATGCCGGCCGGCGCTGGCGGAGGCGATCGCATATAGCCGGCGACAACCTCTCTCGATCCGACGGCCGACCGCGCGCCGGCGATGCCGATCAGGTGAAATATTCCGAAGTCATTAACGCTCGACACGAACCACAGCCCGACGTTTTTATTTATCCATCGCGTGGATGCGTTACATCACAACAATCAATTTTACCGCCCTTTCGGAATGTCATACGAAATGGGCGCCTTGGCACCGATCTTCGCGAAGACAATCGAGCGTTGTTGGTGTTTGGGGTGCAAAATGCTGCTGCGCGACGGCAAACTGCCGCTTAAGTTTCAGGGCACGGCAGCCAAACCGCTTGCGCGAAGGATCCCAGCTCGATCAAGGCACTGCCCTTGCCAACCGGACAGCGGGCGAGTGCTGGGCAACTCCTGAAGTTTCCGACATGAGCGGAAGGCAAGTGGCTCCAGATTTCGCGCGGAGCGATATCCGCTTCTCGTTGTTTGACGGCGAATGCCCTCGCCGTAAATCGATCGCCGGTAGTCCTCCCTACCGACGAAAGCTGGTGCGATGCGTAAAGCAGCGTCGCTCCTACGTGACTTTCGCCCGGCCTCCCGAGGAGGCCGGGCGTTTTTTATGTGCCTGGTTATGTGTGACAGCACGGGATCATTCGGCGTCATTGCGGGACCCCGGGTTCTTGCGTCCCATCTGTTAGTACTCGCAAGGCATGACGCCGGTCTGTTAGTCCTATCTGTCTATAGAAGGCCTTGGCGTCGTGTTCGTACGCGTGGGTAGTGTCGGATACTCGATCTTAGGTAGCCGCCCGGTCAGCGAATTCAGAAATGCGACGATCTCGTTCTCTTCCTTATCGCTAAGCTTGGCGCCGAGCTGGATTTCACTCATCAGTGCAACAGCTTGCTTCAGGCTCCAAACCTGGCCCGAATGAAAGTAAGGGGCTCGCAACGCGACATTCCGCAACGGCGCCGCGCGGAAGACATATTCGTCGCCAACCGCCTTGGTAACCGCGAACCGGCCCTTATCGGCGGCCGGAAGCAGGCTTGCGTCCGGCGTTTTCATCACGCCGAATGGGAAGTAGGCCTGTCCACCGATGTTGATTCCATTGTGGCAAGAGGAGCATCCCTTCTCCATAAACAGTGCCAACCCTGATTTCTGCTGATCATCGAGAGCATGTGTATTGCCCTCCAGATACCGATCGAATGGGGCCGCAGGTGTAATGAGAGTCGCTTCAAAAGCCTCGATTGCCTTCGCAAAGTTTTCAAAGGTGACTGGTCTCGCTTCGTTCGGGAAAGCGTTTTTGAACAAGTCGACGTAGGTGGCCATTGAGTTCAAGGTGTCGAGCACATGATCCGGAGTCGCATTCATTTCGGCACTCGCCTGCACAGGGCCGGTGGCTTGTGCCTTGAGGTCCGCGGCGCGTCCGTCCCAGAATTGCGCCACATTGAACACAGCGTTGTAGACGGTTGGGGCCCGACGTGGGCCGATCTTCCAGCCGTGACCGACGGAGGTCGGACCGGCATCGACGCCGCCGCTGCCGAGATTGTGGCACGTATTGCAGCTAATGATCTCGCTTGCCGATAGCCGCGGATCAAAGAACAGCATCTTGCCAAGCTCGACCTTTTCATGTGTGACTGGATTGTCCTTTACCGCAGGAATGACTGAGGGGATCGGATGGAAGATCTGCTTGGCGGCTCTCATCAGATCATCGTCCGCGTTAGCTCGTGACGACATCAGCAGCCCAATCGCCAAAACAGATGCTTCAGCCACAAGCCGAAGCTCCCGGATCAATTTGTTCATACACCCGCCTCATCAGTTCTGATTGTTAATCAAGGAAACAGTCGAAAACGATGCCACCCTCCGTTGCTTCAACGGGTCGGCGCAGCATGCGCCGGATCCTCTGAAAGCGAGGCTGCATCAAATTCGAGGTGCTCGCTGCCGGCGTTCGCCCACGAGGCTTTCGGGCCCTTATTTGATTGGCGAGTTCGCTTTGAGCTAGAGCGCGCCGTTCGCGTTGGTAGATCAGACTAGTGCCTCAACCTTCGGCGTGATGGTCGATCTGACAACAACAAGTGTGCCGCAAAAGGGTAAGCTGCCCGGTGGCCGCATCGGTTCTCCATCAAGCGATTGGGTGGCTAATACGCTCCCGCGAAGTTGATCGTATACGTCTTACACCGCTGGTCGCGCGCAGCGCTCACGGTGCGGCTGAACAAATAGCAACAGCCATGCCAGTTGCATCTGAGATGCAAGCTGCTGATTTAGTTGCAGAACGAGTCCGGGCGAACAAACAACGTCGGATGGCTTGGTTTGATGAATACATGCAGTGTCACAGATGCGACAAGCGCTAGTCCCGGCTAGACATCATCGCACAGAAACTTTTGTGATGAGATGAAATTGCCAGCTTGCCGGCCGCACGCAGGAACGGTGGTAATAAGATCTACGCAGGTGTGGCGAGACACTGAGCCGAGGCGTCCGGCGGTGCGTATCGCTCACGATTTCGCCTCGCCCGGCCGACTGAAGCCTCTCCGACACATATCCGGGCCTCTCTGGCGCGCCGCCGCCACGAAATCCCGCTCGCTTGTAACAGACGAGGCCCCGAGCCTGAACATGGCTTGTCTTCAGTCCCACCTGAGGTTCGCTGGCATGGCAATTGCCGATCTCAAATCTGAAAGGTGCGGTTACCCAGAGTTTGACGGTGCGACCGTCCGATTAGCCGGATACTCCCATTCGGCACCCGCTTAAGTGGCCGGCCCGACACCTGATCCGGCCGGGGGTGGTTGGAACAAGATAGCCGTTCGGCCCACTCACGGGCCAGTGGCAGCTTTTGAAATCCTGCGCGGTGATGGCAAAAACCGCTGAACTTCTGCAGAAGCAACCGTCACTTCGTGCTCCTGCGTTGGAAGACTTCGATACAAGAGGACATGCTGGAAGGAGATCGTGACATCATGTCCGCAGATGGCCAGGTCGTCGGATCTCATCGTCGTCTTACGGGGGGAACGACGTGATTGACCAGTTGTCGATGGATGGTTCAAGTTAGATACGGTATCCGTGATGGCTTCGATTGACGATCGCTTGAATGAGATCAGATACGTGCGGAATGACATTTGGCGCTGTCGCAGAAGGCTCCAAAGCGAGCTAAGTGATCTCGAGCGTAAGATCCTCGAAGAGCGCTTGCTTGAGCGACAGTCTGCCTTTGAACGGCTCCTAGCGACCACGTTTCCTTTTACATTGACACTGTGAAGCAAAATTCGGGACCTGCGCCGCGGGGTCATTCCGCGGAAAATGGCGTCCGCTCACAGGGCGCCTGCGCCTGCGTCAGGAACGTAGCGCTCCGGCGCCGCGGGCCGGAGCGCCCCTCATGGCCGCCGCCGAGCTGAAAGGCGTCGGTCCATAGCCTCGATTCACCGACGTGCTGGCCCGCTGCGCCCCGTGAGCACCGATATTGAGATCGTTCGGGCACTCCGGGGGGATACCGAGCGCGTCGTTTCCACGACACCGCGGTGAGTAGCTTTCATCCGACAGAGCGATCGAAGAAGCTTGAATCGGCCGTAGCGTCAGATTGTAAAGAGCAGGCGAACGATCTTCCAGACCAGGTGCAGCCGAATGATAAGACCCGCTCTCGCTTTTGTATTGTGTTCCGCTCTCGAGTGGATCGGACTAAGCATGGGGGCGGTTGCGGAAACAAGGCGGTACGCGTGCACGATCACTGCCGCCGATCGAGAGCCGGCCGGAGTTCGGAATGAGCGGGTTATTCTCACCGTTCAATATGGCTGCCGGATCGCGGGTGGTCTCTTGACCGACGCGGGGATCACAGCAGTGTCGGTCAGCGAGTGGGCTGCTGACAAAGGAACATACTTGGCCTCCATGGAATTTCACCACGCGCTGGAGGGAGTTGCAATTGGGCAACTCTCTGAGGCGACCGGCTTCTCTAGCATGGATGGCGAGCAAGGCATTGGGGTCGCAACTTCCGGCACGACAGTTTTCAAGTTTGCATCTGGTTCATTGGCCGACCTTTCAGGGAAGACCCTTAAATTCACGACCAAACCCAGTGGCCTACGTAGCTTCGAATTGGAGTTCACAGATTGGCCAGAATCTCTCCTATGGAAGTGACTCGTGTCTTACGCTGATTTCCGCAGGTGCTCGGGCGCACGAATTACTGTCCATACTCTTGGCCTCACGCAATGCGTGCTCCCCGGCCTGTGTGCCGTCCTCCCAGACGAGCACACCCGCAACAAGTCAAGCTAAAACTCCGAAGGCACTCGAGCGCGGTAGAGCGTTCAATTAACCTTCACCCGAGCAGATCAGCAGCTCTTTAGGGCTAGGGCACTGATCCGCATCAGGGACGAACTGGCCTCGCAGAAGGGGCATCCCTTCGGCAGCGCCTGCGCGACGCCGAAGCTATCCACAAGGAACAAACGCAGCCCGATGATGAGCAGGAAGAAGAAGAAGTGGCCGGCCCACAGCCGGGGCTCCGGGAACATTTATGCTGACCTCGGCCTGCCGAACGCCCACGAGCACCAACTCAAGGCAGCCCTCGTCGTACAACTGAAGCGGTTGATGGCGGAGCGGGAGATGAGTCAAACCGAAGCCGCGAAGCTGGTTCATGTGAAGCAGCCCAACTTGTCCAAGCTGCTTCGGGGGCAGTTCAAGTTGGTTTCTGTGGAAAAGCTGCTGCGCATGCTGACGGCGTTCGATCGGGACGTCGAAATAACGCTAAAGCCACATCGGAAGCGTGGCGAAGCGGGCCGGATCACGTTTATTCCGTCCTAAGAGCTGCGAAGGGGGCATGACGCCTAAGGCGACGGCGGCCAAGCGCGCTCATGAACCCGCCCTGCAGTTTCCGATCTGCAACCATGAGATTCAGCTGACTGATGCCTCGCCGGCCCACCTCTCGCGAAGACCCGCAGCGTTCCCACAACCAACCTGGTGAGCAAGGACGCAGAGGTCGCCCGACAGACCGAAGCGCTCCAGCAGGAGCGCGAGAAGCTGCAAAGGGTTCGTGAGCAGGTCGAACGCCAGCTCGTGAACAGACTGCCGGCTGAGTGGGCCCCATTCGTCGCTACAGAAGCGAGGAAGGTGCGCGAGGCTGCTTGACAGATTCGGCTGATTCCACCGGAGCTCCCTCTCTCTCGAAGGAGAAGATCTCGGCTTGCACGATGGATATTTTCCGTCTGGAGCGCACATCGTAATCGGGCATCGTTAGACCGGGATCCCGGCTGGGGTCTTCGCCAGGCCGAGTGCCGAATGCTGTGACATGGCGTCCAATGCGGATTTCCCAGGACCAATCAGCGTCGGCATGAAGAACCCATCCAGCCAAGCACGGTGAAGCCAAAGACGATCAGGATGGCCAACATCCAGGTGCAGTGACCTCGGCGCGCGGGAAGACTCCAGCCGTGTCGCTGGCGGAGAGCGTAACTGATTGTTTTGTTTCAGACAGGGCGTTAGCGGCTACGCTTGTCGGTGCCAGACAGGGTCGGCTTTATAACAATCCGCATCCCGCCAGCTATCTAGCTCTACAGACGGTGCTTTTTTGTATTCAACCAGCGCTGGCACACTCGTTGCAGACCCCTGCGCAAGAGGCGGCTGTTAGCCCTTTGCATCGCCATGCACAGGGACAGGCCCCGTGATGGCACGCGAGTGAATAAAGAAGCCGATATGAGAAACCAATGGAAAGCAGGCATGACTTCACCGAGACGCGTCTTGGTCAGCGATCAACAGCGTCACACATGGCGCTCGTAGGCGCTCAGCCGAGATGAGCTACAAGGTCGTGAACGACCGCTGCGGCATGATCCAGAAGGCCGCGAAGTTGCGATCGGTAGGACCGCTCGCAGAGATCACGCTTTACACCTGAACGCCGGATAGGAAATCCGTCGGTCTACCGTAAATGCGCCGCTTCTTGATTTGAGACGACAATCGAAAGGAAATTTGTATGAGCCGAACAACTACCCAGAGCGTCGCAGAGATCAAGGCGCGCAACAAGCAGCTAATCGATGAGGTGTTGAAGGTCTACCCAGAGAAGACCGCCAAAAGGCGCGCCAAGCATCTCAGTGTTCACGAGGCGGGGAAGTCGGATTGTGGCGTCAAGTCGAATATCAAGTCCATTCCTGGCGTGATGACCATCCGTGGCTGCGCCTACGCGGGCTCCAAGGGCGTGGTCTGGGGGCCGATCAAGGATATGATCCACATTAGCCACGGTCCGGTCGGCTGTGGTCAGTACTCATGGGGCTCGCGGCGCAACTACTACGTCGGCACGACCGGCATCGACACCTTCGTGACACTGCAGTTCACCTCCGATTTCCAGGAAAAGGATATTGTGTTCGGCGGCGATAAAAAGGTCAACAAACTCATCGACGAGCTCCAGGAGCTATTTCCTCTCAACAGGGGCATCACCATTCAGTCCGAATGTCCGATCGGTTTGATCGGCGACGATATCGAGGCGGTCTCCCGAGAAAAGTCAAAGGAATATGGCGGCAAAACGATCGTGCCTGTGCGGTGCGAGGGTTTTCGTGGCGTGTCACAATCGCTCGGCCATCACATCGCGAACGACGCCGTTCGAGATTGGATCTTCGACAAGAGCGCCCCAGAGGCCAGCTCCAAATTTGAGCCGACGCCATATGACGTTGCGATTATCGGCGATTACAACATCGGCGGCGATGCCTGGTCGTCACGGATCCTGCTCGAAGAAATGGGCCTGCGCGTCATCGCCCAGTGGTCCGGGGATGGATCTCTCGCTGAATTGGAGGCGACGCCGAAAGCGAAGCTCAACATATTGCATTGCTATCGCTCGATGAACTACATCTCACGGCACATGGAGGAAAAATTCGGGATTCCCTGGTGCGAGTATAACTTCTTCGGGCCGTCCAAAATCGCGGAGTCGCTGCGCAAAATTGCAGGCTTCTTCGATGACAAGATCAAGGAAGGCGCCGAGCGCGTCATCGCGAAATATCAGCCGCTTGTCGACGCGGTGACCGCGAAATACCGGCCGCGGCTCGAAGGCAAGACCGTAATGCTGTTCGTCGGCGGCTTACGTCCTCGCCACGTCATCGGCGCCTACGAGGACCTCGGCATGGATGTTGTCGGCACGGGCTATGAGTTCGCGCATAACGATGACTACCAACGCACCGCTCAGCACTACGTCAAAGATGGCACGCTGATCTACGACGATGTCACCGGCTACGAATTCGAGCGCTTCGTCGAAAAGATCCGGCCAGACCTCGTCGGTTCCGGTATCAAGGAAAAATACGTCTTCCAGAAAATGGGCGTGCCGTTCCGTCAAATGCATTCCTGGGACTACTCGGGTCCTTACCACGGCTATGACGGCTTCGCGATCTTCGCCCGCGACATGGACATGGCGATCAACTCCCCGATTTGGGGGAAGACCACGGCACCTTGGAAGGACGCTCCGCGGCCAAGCCTCATGGCGGCCGAATAGGAAAGCCGACGCCCGGGCCCTTTCTTCCGCAGAGGAGGGGAAGGGCAGGAGAACGAACACAAGAACTTAAAGAGTGCCATGATGACACAGAACGCCGAACACATACTCGACCACTCTGAGCTTTTCCGGGGAGACGAATACCAGCAGATGCTGGCCAATAAGAAGGCGCTATTTGAGAATCCGCATGATCCCGCCGAAGTCGACCGTATCAGAGAATGGTCCAAGACGCCCGAATACCGTGAGAAGAACTTCGCCCGCGAGGCGCTAACCGTCAATCCGGCGAAGGCTTGCCAGCCGCTAGGTGCGGTGTTCGCCGCGCTCGGGTTCGAGCGCACGCTGCCGTTCGTCCACGGCTCACAGGGCTGCGTGGCGTATTATCGCAGCCATCTGTCACGGCACTTCAAGGAGCCGACCTCATGCGTCTCCTCGTCCATGACGGAAGACGCGGCTGTGTTCGGGGGCCTCAACAATCTGACCGACGGGCTTGCCAACAGCTACAACATGTACAAGCCGAAGATGATTGCGGTCGCGACGACCTGCATGGCGGAAGTCATCGGCGACGACCTCAACGCCTTCATCAAAACGTCCAAGGAAAAAGGTTCAGTCCCCGCGGACTACGACGTACCATTCGCTCACACTCCTGCATTCGTCGGCAGCCACGTCACCGGCTACGACAACACGCTTAAGGGCATCCTCGAGCATTTCTGGGATGGCAAAGCCGGCACGGCGCCAAAACTCCAGCGAAAAGCGAACAACACGATCAACTTCATCGGCGGCTTCGACGGCTACACTGTCGGCAACATCCGCGAGATAAAGCGCATCTTCGCGTTGATGGGAATCGGCTACACGATCCTCGCGGATAATAGTGACGTGTTCGATACCCCAACCGACGGTGAATTCCGCATGTATGATGGCGGCACCACACTAAAGGACGCCGCGAATGCAGTCCACGCGAAGGCAACCATTTCCATGCAGCAATATTGTACGGAGAAGACGTTGTCCTTCATCAAGGGGCACGACCAGGAGGTCGTCGCCTTCAATCACCCGCTGGGCGTCAGCGCCACGGACGAGTTCCTGATGACGCTGTCGCGTATCGCCAATAAGGCAATTCCATATGCGCTGGAACAGGAGCGCGGGCGTCTGGTAGACGCAATGGCTGACTCTAGCGCGCATATTCACGGCAAGAAGTTCGCGATCTACGGCGATCCCGACCTCTGCTATGGCCTGGCCGCATTCTTGCTGGAGCTCGGCGCTGAGCCGACCCACGTGCTCTCGACGAACGGGAGTAAGGCCTGGGAGCAGAAGATGCAGGCGCTGTTCGCGAGCTCGCCGTTCGGTAAAAACTGCCGCGCCTTCCCGGGCAAGGATCTCTGGCACATGCGGTCGCTCCTGTTCACAGAACCGGTCGACTTCCTGATCGGTAACACCTACGGCAAGTATCTCGAGCGTGACACTGGAACGCCGCTAGTCCGCATCGGGTTTCCCATCTTCGATCGCCATCATCACCATCGTTATCCAGTGTGGGGTTATCAGGGTAGCATGAATGTGCTGGTCAAGATTCTCGACAAGATCTTTGATGAGATCGATAGAAAAACCAGCTCGGTTGGCAAGACAGACTACAGCTTCGACATCATACGCTAAGGCGAGCGCCCCGCCTCATCGTCCGCAGGAACAGCGGCGCTGTGGCGGGGATCACAGGTTATCCGCCGGCCATCCTCTTGGTCTGTGCGGTGTCTTGACATCCCGGAAAGAGACACCATGACTTCGCTTCCCACGACCATACAGGACGTCTTTAACGAACCGGGCTGCGCCAGGAATGCGAGCAAGTCGAACGTCGAGCGCAAGAATGGATGCACCAAGCAGCTGAAGCCGGGCGGCGCCGCCGGCGGGTGCGCCTTCGATGGCGCCAAAATCGCACTGCAGCCCTTCACCGATGTCGCCCATCTTGTGCATGGTCCAATCGCGTGTGAGGGCAATTCTTGGGACAATCGCGGTTCCGTCTCCTCCGGCTCCGATCTGTGGCGCAGAAGCTTCACCACTGACATGAGCGAGACCGACGTCGTGTTCGGCGGCGAGAAGCGGCTGTACAGGGCAGTCAAGGAGATCACAGAGAAATACGACCCACAGGCCATCTTCGTCTACCAGACATGCGTGCCCGCAATGATCGGTGACGACATCGATATGGTCTGCAAGGCGGCTTCCGCCAAATTCGGCAAACCGGTCATTCCCGTCAATGCACCAGGATTTGTGGGGTCGAAGAACCTTGGTAACAAGCTCGCGGGCGAAGCGCTGCTGGAGCACGTCATCGGTACCGGAGAGCCCGATTACACCACTCCGTACGACATCAACATCATCGGCGAATACAACCTGTCCGGCGAGCTCTGGCAGGTCAAGCCGCTGCTCGATGAGCTCGGAATTCGGATCCTGTCGTGCATCTCGGGGGACGGCAAGTACCGCGAGGTCGCTTACTCGCACCGAGCCAAAGCCGCGATGATGGTCTGCTCAAAGGCAATGATCAACGTCGCACGCAAGATGAGGCAGCGCTACGGCATCCCGTTTTTTGAAGGCTCGTTCTACGGTATTGAGGATTCCAGCAATTCACTGCGCCAGATCGCGCGCATGCTGATCGACCGTGGCGCGCCGGCTGAGCTGATGGAACGCACGCAAGCTCTGATCGCACGCGAAGAGACCAAAGCCTGGGCTGCGATTGAACGTTTCAAGCCGCGCTTTTCCGCCAATAGGGTTCTTCTCATCACCGGCGGCGTGAAATCCTGGTCGATGGTGGCCGCTCTGCAGGAGGCCGGGCTCGAGATCGTCGGCACGTCCGTGAAGAAATCGACCACGAAGGACAAGGAACGTATCAAGGAATTAATGGGCCAGCACGCCCATATGATCGAGGACATGTCGCCTCGCGAGATCTACAAGATGCTCAAGGACGCAAAAGCCGACATCATGCTCTCCGGCGGCAAGTCGCAGTTCGTCGCACTAAAGGCTGCGATGCCATGGCTCGATATTAACCAGGAGCGCTGCCACGCCTATATGGGCTATGTCGGGATTGTCAAGCTTATGGAGGAGATCGAGAAAGCGCTCTACAATCCGATATGGGATCAGCTCCGCCAAGCCGCGCCATGGGATGAGTTCGACCGGAAGCGTCAGGCAAAGACGGTTGCGCAGATGCATGCGCAAGCCGCCGATCCAGTTCGGGACGCGAACACGAACGGCGTCAAGACGATAAGTTTCTCCAATCAAAGTGAGGTCGGGGATGGTGAGAGCGCGATTGCGGCGCATGGCCCGAACCTCGCCGAGCCCGCCAAGCCGTGCACCAATTCCAGCGCACGGTGCGTTGTTTGTAAGGACATTCGTTCCGATCTCAGGCCCTCGGCGCAGCAGGCGGCGGAGTAGGGAAACGACATGGCGATCGTTACTGCCTCGAAGAAAGCCTGTTCGGTCAATCCGCTCAAGATGAGCCAGCCGATCGGCGGCTCATTTGCCTTCATGGGCTTGCGCGGCGCGATGCCGCTTTTGCACGGCCCGCAAGGTTGCGCCTCCTTCGGGCTGACGCTGTTCGTGCGCCATTTCAACGAAGCCGTGCCGATGCAGACAACTGCCATGAGCGAGGTTGCCACCGTGCTCGGCGGCCACGAGAATCTCGAACAGGCGATCCTCAACATCTACAATCGCGTCGAGCCCGAGATCATTGGCATCAATTCGACTGGCGTCACCGAGACCAACGGCGATGACGTCGAGGCCTTCATCCGGTTGATCCGACACAAGCATCCGCAGCTCGAAAAGCTTTCCCTTGTCTACGTCTCGACACCGGATTTTAAGGATGCCTTTCAGGATGGCTGGGGCAAGACAGTGGCGCGGATGATCGAGGTGCTTGTGGCTCCCGTCGACGCAGCGAGACCGCGCGATGCCTCCCGTGTTAACGTGCTACCTGGTTGCCACCTCACGCCGGGCGATCTCGACGAGCTTCGCACGATCTTTGAGGATTTTGGGCTCAAGCCCTCCTTCTTGCCGGACCTTGCCGGTTCGCTGGACGGCCACATCCCCGACGAATTCACGCCGACCACGATCGGGGGCATTGGAGTGGACGAGATCGCGACGATGGGGCAGGCGGCTTGGACGATCGCGATCGGCGCGCAAATGCGCCGTGCGGCCGAGACCATGCAGGCGCGGACAGGCACGCCGTTCCGTCTGTTCGAGCGGCTCTGCGGCCTTATCCCAAACGACGAATTCATCGCATTCCTGAGCCAGATCAGCGGCCGGTCGGTGCCCTCGAAATATCGCCGGCAGCGTGGACAGCTGGCAGACGCCATGCTGGATGCGCATTTCCATATCGGCGGCCGCAAGCTCGCGATCGGCGCCGAACCGGACCTGTTGTTCGATCTCTCAAGCTTGCTCCACGACATGGGAGCGCAGGTAACTGCTGCAGTGACTACGACGAACTCACCGGTGCTCCAACGGGTCAGGACCGAGGACGTCTTGATCGGCGATCTGGAGGATCTTGAAGAGCTTGCCAGGTCGCGTGACTGCGACTTCTTGATGTCGCATTCACATGGTCGCCAGGCCGCTTGGCGACTCAATGTTCCGTTCTTCCGAGTGGGCTTTCCGATGTTCGATCGCCTTGGCGCTGCGCACCTCACGACGGTTGGCTATCGCGGCACGCGCGATCTGATCTTTGACATCGCCAATCTAATCATCACCGACCGCGAAACCAACCATGGGCCGACGCCCGACACCTGGCGATCCACCAGCGGTGACCTGCAGGTCCATCCGCCCAAGTTGCATTGAGCAGGGAGAGAAAACAACACGGATGAAAGTTGCATTCGCCACTCAGGACTTGAAGCAAGTTGATGCGCACTTCGGCTGGGCCAAGAACATCGCGATCTACGAGGTCGGCCCGGACGGGCACCGCTTTGTTGAGGCGATCCAGTTTGACGGTGACCTCACGGAAGACGGCAATGAGGATAGGCTCGCGCCGAAGATCGAGGCGATCAGGGGCTGCGCAATCCTCTATGTTACGGCGATCGGCGGCTCGGGTGCTGCACGGGTCGTCGCGAGCAACATCCATCCGATGAAAGTGCTGCAACCAGAGCCCATCGACGACCTTTGCGTCAAACTCGAAACCGTGCTGAAGGGGTCGCCGCCGCCCTGGCTGCGGAAGCTGCTCACCAAAAGCCCGGATCGTACGGTGGATTTCGAAGCCTGAAGGAACAAGGATGGCCGACCCGTCTGAAATCACTCCAACCGCCGCCGCGGCGGAGGGTTCATTTCTGAAAGAGCTCATCAAGATCTGGCGCGCCCAGGACACCCACGGTGCCTGGGAGGGCAAGAAGGATCTCGAGCTGCTCGAACCCTACGTTCTCGACAAGCGCAAGCGCCGTGCGCTGCCGATCGTCGGCAATCCCGACCCCGACACGACATGGCGGCTGGAGCTGTTCTTTGACGCGGTTGCGCTCTCGATCGAGAAGGCGACCGGTGTGATGATCTCGCCAATGCTGAAGATGCACCACGAAGGGTTCGGTCGGATCGTGCTGATCGGCGGCCGGCTCGTTGTCGTGAGCAAGCAGCTGCGCGACGTGCATCGCTTTGGTTTCGACCATTTTTCTGATCTCGCCGATCAAGGCGACAAATTCGTCAACAGTGGCGTTGAGATGATCCGTAAGTTCCCGGAAGTGGCGAATTATTGAGGCAAGCATGAGCGATGTTGAAAGCCTGAAAGCGGAAATAAAGAAGCTGTCGGCCAAGGCGACCCAAGCCAAGATGGACCTCCACGACCTCTCCGAGGAGCTGCCAGTCAACTGGTCCTCGATCCTGAGCGTGGCCCAGAAGGCTCACGCTGCCTTCAGCGAGCTCGAAAGCAAGCGCCAATACCTCCAGGAGCTGGACAAAACATAACGGACCTTAAGCCATGTCATTCAGTACCCGCGATGGTCGCAATTGGAGGCCGGACTACCTGGTTTCTATCGATCCCAAGAAGTGCATCGGCTGCGGCCGCTGCTATAAGGTCTGCGGCCGCGAGGTCATGACGCTGAGGGGACTAAGCGAGGGTGGCGAGATCATCGATCTCGACGAGGACGACGATGAGGTCGAAAAGAAGATCATGGTGCTGAAGGACGAAGGCGCTTGCATCGGCTGCAGCGCCTGCGCCCGGGTGTGCCCAACGAACTGCCAGACCCATACACCACTTGGTTGATTTGCCTTTGTTCCACCATATCGGCGAGTCAGTTGTCAGACACAAGCTGGTAAGGAACGCCAACATCCAACCTGTTGTAATTTAATGGCGTGAAGCCGGCATTAGCCGAGTCGGCCGTGACCTCGCTTGAGCCAACTCGCCGATCTTCGGTTGGATGGGGCAGATCGCAAGACGAGCGCGCTCGACCCGTTGAGGCGGACTGCAGTCGCCCGTCGGCGCAAGCAGCTGATGAGCTAGGACAGCTTCGGTTGCGGCATTCTGCATAGCTTCGCTTCGTTCTCACGACATTGAGGACGTGCGGCCAAGTCTGCTCAGCTATCGCTTGGCCTGGCTGGACCAACCGGCATCCCGCGGCCGCATTGAAGCTCTGCGGAACTGCATGTCCGAGGCAACCGTTTGACACTGGCACGCTCTGGGTTCTCTCGAACTTGCGCGTTACTCAATCCCCGCGTCGGATTCCCCCATCATTGCCGTGATGGGCGCACGCTCGTCGATAACCTCACGGCTGGCGAGCATCGACGCGCGACATCTCAGCGCCGCTCAGGCCGGCAAAGGCCAGGAGCACAACGGCCAAAGCCGATCCATACATCGTCGATCAGCCCTCTGAGATGTGACCGCGATCATGAACCGATCAGCATTGGAATGTCCGGATGCCGATGGACGCAGTCAGCCGGACCGTCCCGGCCAGCCGCCCCTCGCTGCAATTGACGACAGTGCTCTTGGCCAACGAGACACGACTGGCAGAGCGGCGGTGTGACCTCCCGAAACGTAGGCCGAGAAGTCCATCACCAGGGTTTGTCAGAGCCGGTCCCAGGCGAAGCGGGGGCAGTGACCCTCTCTGCGGCAGACTCATCGAGCTGGCGAGAGAGAGGGTCTGAGGCGATGCCTCAGACGGGACGGTTTTCGCTTCTGCTCTTCACCGGCTCCATTTTGGCCAAGCCCTCCTCATATGAGATCTCCGTGTATGATCCATCGATGTCCTTGGCCGCGTCGAGCAAGTAGTCGAGCCTACCGGCCGTACCGAGCTTCTTGATGTCATTCTTGTCGACGCCGGCGAGGTCCATCATCTCCTTCCACACAGTCGATTCGTCGCAAGGCAGAATGCGGAAGGTGATGTCGCCTATCCTGGTGCGGTACTTCGCGAGCAGATCAATGTTGTTGCAGAAGATGAAATAGCTGCCTTTGGGGCTCAGCCTGCCATCCAGCACCTTCGCGGCCTCGGGTAGATACGCGAAGGAATGCAGATATCCGGCAAGGACTGGGATGGTCGGTTCGCCTTCCTGCGCGATTGCAAGAACTTGTTCGATGGAATAATCCGGCGGTCGTTTTTCGTCGGCGAGCTGGGCTTGGAACTTCAGCGCGATGTCGCCCCGAAATCCAAATCGCCCCGACTTCGTTGTTTCACTCTTAAGCACCGCATTCAGCAGCCGCCCCTCCTTGTCCAACGGGCCAAGAGCGGTGTTGTCGATCGACGTCATAGAAGGCTCCTCATCAATGTGTGGTGTGCATGCGTCGCCCAATGCGACGTGTCCGCTACCCTCATGCAAGTTGTTTGCCGTCCTCCTATGTCTGCCGCGACGTCGAGCGTAAGCGGCGGCTTGGCGCGATGTGCATGGATACGTGCTGGCACCATCACGAGTTCTCGCCCCGATGACGTCGGGACGCTGGAAAACCGCCTGTCGCAAATCCGACAGGTCGCAAATCGAATGGTCGCCGCCTGCAAAACCAACTGTGTTCAGCTGCATTTCGACTGGCATGGGATTTGCGAATCCTTCCTTGCGACAGAAGTGAGAGCGAGCCAGAGATGATCAACCTAACGGATAGCGCCATCAGCGCGTTGAAGGCTGCAATCTCCTCGACAGCGCAGCCGGCAAGCGGTTTGCGGATCATGATCGAAGGCGGCGGCTGCCAAGGGTTCACATACAAAATGGATCTTGCTCATGAGCCGAGCTCCGCTGAGACCGTGTTCGAGCAAGGCGGGATTAAAGTCTACGTCGACAACGCGAGCCTAGCGCATCTCAACGGCACCACGATCGATTTCGTGGTGTCGCTCGAAGGATCAGGGTTCCGCTTCGATAACCCAAATGCCAAATCGAGCTGTTCCTGCGGTAAATCGTTCAGCTAAGTGGCCTTCGGACCATTGGCAATGGAAGGAGCATCGAACATGAGCCTGAAGGCTGAACGAACGAAGCGGTCGTCGACTGCCGAGCCTTCCGAACGCGAGCGGATTGTCCGCGCCGTGCTCGATGAGATTCGGCCAAGCTTCAGGCGTGATCGTGGAGATTGTGAGCTCGTCGAAATCGACGGCAACAAGATCATGGTCAGGCTCACCGGCGCCTGCATGCTATGCAAGCTTGCGGGCACGACGCTGGCGGCCATTCAGGCTTGCCTGATCGAGCGGCTCGGCGAGTTCGTCCGCCTGATCCCGCTGCCCGGAGCTGCCAAAGTGGGACATTAAGTGCAGGGCGGACAGTTGGTGCGGCCGATCTACCTGGATAACAACGCGACGACCCGTGCACATCCTTTGGTCGTTGCGGCGATGCTGCCGTTCTTCTCTGCGCAATTCGGCAATGCGTCGTCCGCGCATGCATTCGGCAGCGAGGTTGCGCCCGCATTGAAACAGGCGCGCCGGAACTTGCAGGCCCTCATTGGCGCGGCATTCGATCACGAGATCGTCTTCACCTCGGGCGCGACTGAATCCGACAACACAGCGATCCTGTCCGCGCTCGCCGTGCAGGAGGGACGCGACGAGATCGTCACAACGGCCGTTGAGCATCCGGCCGTGCTGTCCCTTGCCGAGGAGCTGGGCCGACGAGGAATCAAGACCCATGTCATTCCGGTCGATGCAAGCGGCCGATTGGACATCGAGACTTATCGGAACGCATTGTCGAGGCGCACGTCAATCGCCTCGGTCATGTGGGCCAATAATGAGACCGGTACGATCTTTCCGGTGAAATCCCTCGCCAAGATGGCGCGCTCAGTCGGCGCGCTCTTTCACACCGATGCGGTCCAGGCGGTCGGGCGGATTCCGATTGACCTGAAGACTACGGACATCGACATGCTGTCGCTCTCCGGCCACAAGCTCCATGGTCCGAAGGGGATCGGCGCGCTGTATGTGCGCAAGGACATCAAGTTCCGGCCGCTGATCTTCGGCGGCGCACAGGAGCGGCGTCGCCGCGCTGGCACCCAAAACGTTCCGGGCATTATTGGGCTCGGCAAGGCGGCGGAACTCGCTGCGGCACACCTCATACAAAAGCAGATGCAGATTGGCACCCTTCGCGACCGGCTGGAGCAAGGCATTCTCGCTCTCGGCGGTTGCATGGTGCTTGGTCATCTCAAGAACCGCTTGCCCAATACGTCGAACATTGCTTTCGAGCATCTCGAAGCAGAGGCGATTGTCCATCACCTCAACCGGAACGGCATTGCCGTCTCGCTCGGTTCAGCCTGCGCGTCCGGTTCGATGGAGCCATCCCACGTCCTGCGCGCGATGAGAGTACCGCCGGCCTTTTTGCGCGGTGCGGTTCGCTTCTCGCTGTCGTGCGAGACGGCGCCGGATGAGATTGATCGTGTCCTCCAAGTCCTGCCGGACATCACTGCCAAACAGAGAGCCTTGTGGCGTGCGTGTCAGGATCGCGCGGGCGAGAGCTCACAACTTGCGGAGCTCCTATGAAGGTCATGATTCGCCGTTCGCCCGAGACGGGCCTTTCGATTTATGTGCCCAAGAAGGATCTTGAGGAGCCGATTGTCGAATGGGAGCACGAGACGCTGTGGGGTGGTTGGATTAGAATCGCGAACGGCTGGGTGCTCGACCTACCGGCGATGGCGAGTGACACCACCCTACCAATCACTATCAACGCCAAGAAGCGCAGCGGCGAAGCAACCGAATGATGAATGCTGCGGTTCCCCGGAACCTCGCCAACTGCCGGATGCCGAGCCGATTCTTGGCGGCGGTCCGGCACCTGCGGGGAACGCGACAACATTCCCTGGCTTGTGCCTGGCGGACCGAGCGTGCCGATCACTCCGGAAGCCATCGCAGCGTTCTTCGGAACCAAGATCGCGGCGCGGTGTCAACGGCAATATCTGGGGCCTGGGCGCAGCACTGAGCCGTCAGGCCAGCGATGGCGTTGATGGGGGCGGCGTTCGACGCCCCCTTGCGCCCACATCGCCAGCCCGCTCGTTGTATTCCGCGCGTCTTCACAGCGTCAGGCCACCGGCTGTAACTCCGCAACATTCAGTTTCGAGAGGATTGGATCTCGCGCCAGGCCAGGTCGTAAACTTAAAAATCGTGATGCGACGTCCGCCATGAAAATCCTTGAATCATCTCGAAGCTGCGCGTCAATACCAACGTTGTAATGAAGCATGGTCAAGCAAAGAGCCTCGACGAACTGGCAAACTGGAAGGCCAACGCCCTCCGCCCCTGATGATGATCCCTATCTATGGTTGGAACAGATCGAAGGCGCGCGCGCGCTGAACTTCGTGAAGCGGCAGAATAGCAGAACGCTGGAGGTGTTTGGCGGACCGGCAGCCGAACGAGACAGAGATGCGCTGACCGCGATTTACGACCGGCCCGACAATATCCCCTATGTCACCCGGCGCGGCGGGTACCTCTACAATCTATGGAAGGACGCCAACAATCCACGCGGCCTCTGGCGGCGAACCACTCTGGAAGAGTATCGCAGGCCGAACCCATCATGGGACATCCTGCTCGACCTCGATCAACTCGCCGTCAGCGAAGGCGAGGACTGGCTTCTGAACGCCACGGCCGCACCGCCTGGAAATCATTCGCGGTGGATCTTGAGTCTATCGCGCGGCGGAAGCGATGCCGTGACTTTGCGTGAATTCGACACCGACACGAAGCTCTTCATCCACGATGGCTTTATCTTGCCCGAAGCCAAAGGCAGCGGCGTATGGCTCGATTCTGATACGCTGGTGTTGTTAAGCTCCCATGGCGACGGCATGGCCGCGACCACCGGCTATGCGCGCACGGTGAGGCTGTGGCGGCGCGGTACGCATGTTGACCAAGCGGCAGTGATCTTTGAGACCAAGGCCGCTCATGTGTCAGTCGGTTGCAGTGTTGACGACACTGTCGTGCCGCCCAGGATCTGGTTCCTCGATGCGACAGACGTCTTGAATTGCGTGGTCTGGCTCGGCGATGAAACAGGCGCCAAGACGAGGCTCGATCTGCCAAGTAACATCTGGTTGCGGTCGCATTGCAACTGGCTTGCGCTGAAGCCGCGCGAATTCTGGTCTGTGGCAGGGCAGACCTATGCCGCGGATACGGTGCTCGTCATCCCGCTGCCGGCATTCCTGGCGGGCAGCGGCCAGTTCGAGATTCTCTTCGAGCCGGGCCCGCACCGTGCGCTGCAGAGCTTCTTTTGGAGTGCGGGCAAGCTCGTGCTTTGTATTCTGGACGAACTCCGGCCAGTCTTCGAGATCTGCACGCCATCCGATCATGGCTGGAACCGCGAGCAACTGGGCGGCCTTCCTGATCTTGGCGTCGTCGACATCTGGTCTCTCGATCGCGATCCGTCCGAGAGCAATGGCGACTTGCTGGCCCACGTCGAGGATCCGCTCACCCCGCCGTCGCTCATCCTGATGGAGCGGGGCGTTGCCACTTCCGCCGTGCTGAAGCAGGCGCCGAAGACATTTGCCGCGGAGCACTGCGTGGTCACGCGGCACGAGGCCATCTCGATCGACGGTGAGCGAATTCCCTATTTACAGACCGGCCCGGTCAGACAGACCGGCAACGCGCCGGTCCATCTGAGCGGATATGGCGGGTTTGGGATCTCCATGAAACCGTATTACAATTCCACGCTCGGTAAGCTTTGGCTCGACTGCGGCGGCACCACGGTTCAGGCAAATTTGCGCGGCGGCGGCGAGTTCGGCACGCGCTGGCACGACGCCGGCCGGCTGGCCGGCAAGAGATTGTCGCATGATGATTTCGCAGCGGTCGCCGCCGATCTCGTTAAGCGCGGCGTGACACAGGCCAAGCGGATCGCGGCCGAAAGTGGATCGAACGGCGGCATCCTCATTACCAACATGCTAACGCGATATCCCGAGCTCTTTGGCGCACTGTTCTGCACGATCCCGCTGATCGACATGCGCCGCTACACAAAACTGTTCGCCGGGGCGAGCTGGCTCGCCGAATATGGCGATCCCGACAACGCTGAGGAGTGGGAGTGGCTGAAGACCTATTCCGCCTATCATGCCGCAAGACCCGGGCAGTCCTATCCACCGATCCTGATGGCCACCAGACGACGGGACGATCGCGTCCATCCCGGACATGCGCGCAAAATGGCAGCGAAGCTGCAGGCGATGGGCTATGAGGCATATTTCTACGAGCATGCCGCTGGCGGCCACGGCTATGGCAAGGACAACAGGGAGCACGCCGGCTTGTTGGTGCTGGGCCTGCGTTTCCTGAAGAGCAGGATCGGCTGGCTGGATGCCGAGAGCTCAGCGAGGTAGCGTAGTTGTTGGACGGCAGCTCGTGCGATGTCGACCGAGGTGGCTGCAGCCTTGCGAATCTGATCTGCATCTACACCCGCACGTGCTATTCGAGATGCCAACCAACGTTTGGACGCACGGTCGAATTCGTGGCCATCTGGACCCTGGCCATCAGGCGTTTCTCTTCCTGCCTGACAATGCCGTCCGGAATGTCAGGCCGGGGCCCGCGTGATCTTCCACGTTATAGGTCGGTAACGGGACTGCTTCTTGTCTGCATCTAGGAAGGATCTCCACATCAAGTTGTCCTTCAAAGCGTCCGGAACGTCTTTTGCGGATCGTGTCTTGCGAAGGCGTCACATTTTGGCGACAAGATCAACTTTGAACGACGCCAGCCGCCCTGCTCTTTGCGCAAGGGCATAGCTGAAGCAATCTACCCGTCGTCAAAACAACGCTGCCAGCGCTCTTGTGATCGCAATCTCTGTCAGCTTTCCCACATGAGTTGATAAAACTGACATTCGAGCAGGCATTAGCTAACTGCTTGAAGTGAACCACAAAAGTCATTTGTGGCAGGCATGGCACGCCAGTTGCTCTTGGCTTTTCAGAAACGACTCCGGGGATGCCAGCCGGAAGGATTCGGCTTGCGAAGAGAATTGGAAAAATGAGTACTTCAGCGCAACACCAGGTATCCTGCGGTGGCGGCAAGATCAGCGATTCCATGCAAGTCATGGCTAAGCACAAGGGCTGCGGTACGATCGGCGGCAGCGGTAAGGCGAGCTGCGGATCTCAGGCCGGCATCAGCAATCTTCCAAATGAGATCTGGGAAAAGGTGAAGAACCATCCCTGCTACAGCGAGGAGGCGCACCACCATTATGCCCGCATGCATGTCGCGGTCGCTCCCGCCTGCAACATCCAGTGCAATTACTGCAATCGTAAATACGATTGCGCCAACGAATCGCGCCCCGGCATTGTCAGCGAGAAGTTGACGCCGGAGCAGGCCGCCAAGAAGGTGCTGGCGGTCGCTTCCGCGATCCCTCAGATGAGCGTGGTCGGCGTTGCCGGCCCTGGCGACCCCCTGGCGAACCCGGACAAGACATTCAAGACGTTCGAGCTCGTCAACAAGCTCGCGCCAGATATCAAGCTGTGCCTCTCGACGAACGGGCTTGCGCTAGCCGATCATGTCGACACGATCGCGAGACTCAAGGTCGATCACGTGACAATCACGATCAACATGATCGATCCCGAAATTGGTGCAAAGATCTATCCCTGGATCTTTTACCGCCACAAGCGCTACACCGGCATTGAAGCTGCAACCATCCTCAGCAGCCGGCAGCTCCAGGGCCTGGAGATGCTCACCGCGCGCGGCATCCTGTGCAAAGTCAACTCGGTGATGATTCCCGGGATTAACGATCGCCATCTGGTTGAGGTTAACAAGGCTGTGAAGTCGCGCGGGGCCTTCCTGCATAACGTGATGCCGCTGATATCGTCGCCCGAGCACGGCACCGTGTTCGGTCTCAGGGGGCAACGCGGCCCGACCGCACAGGAAGTGACAGCGTTGCAGGATAGCTGCGAAAGCGAGATGAACATGATGCGTCATTGTCGCCAATGCCGGGCCGACGCCGTCGGACTGCTCGGGGAGGACCGTGGCGCGGAGTTCACCATGGAAAAGATCATGGCGATGGACATCAAATACGACGAGCAGGCCCGAAAGGAGTATCAGGCCAAGGTCGAGAAGGCGCGCATTACAAAGCTTGCGGCCAAGCAGGATGAGCTCGCGGGGCTCGCCAGCGCTTCCAGCGAAATCAAGGTGCTGGTGGCGGTTGCAACCAAGGGCTCGGGATTGATCAACCAGCACTTCGGTCATGCCAAGGAGTTCCAGATCTACGAGCTCTCGACTTCAGGCGCAAAATTCGTTGGCCATCGTCCTATCCATCCTTATTGCCAGGGCGGCTATGGCGAGGAGAACAAGCTCGAAATCGCCATCGGCGCCATCAAGGATTGCCACGCCGTTTTCGTGTCAAAGGTCGGCGGCTGCCCGAAGGCCGAATTGATCAAGGCCGGCATCGAGCCCGTCGATCAATACGCCTGCGAGTTCATCGACGGCTCGGCGATCGCCTGGTTCAAACTCTATCTCGATAAAGTCAATGAGGGGAAGATCAAGCACGTTGAACGGGTTGATCCGGCGGCCCGCCATAACGCGCTGATTTCTGCCGCCTGAGGATAGGTTTAGATAATGCCGTTCAAGATCATCGCTTCGCAATGTACGGGCTGTTCGGCGTGCGAAACGCAATGCCCGAATCTCGCTATTTCCGAGCGAGCCGGCGTTTTCCTGATCGATCCTGAGAAATGCACCGAGTGCGCCGCCTACTTTGACGAGCCGCAATGCGTGGCAGTTTGCCCGGTTGACAATACATGCGTGCTCGACACGACGCTGCCGCGCCATCAGGCGCCCGCTTGAGGGCCACGATGGATGTCACGACCACACTAACGGCTCAGGAACTCGGGCAGATAATGCTCCGCCTTGACGAGGCGCCGGCCGCGGCTGTCGTCTTCTCAGACCGGGTGGACGGCTCGCGCTGGTCGCCGACTTTTTCGCCAGTTGCCGAGCCATATTCTGGCGACGCGAACGTCGGCGGCAACGCGTTAAGCTATTCCTGTCGGCCCGAAGGCCGCCGTCTTGAGCGTCGGGAATCGATTTCGCCGATGCGCCCACGAAGAGCGGACCCGTCTTCCGCGACATCACCACCCACCTGCGGCCATCATTGAACAGGCGACATGCATGCCCGAGGCCTTCTTCAGTTCGCCATCCGAGAGAAAAGAGGGCGCCCTCACCGAGTCCTGTGTTGGTCGCGCGCTGAGGCGGCCGAGCATCATCCCAGGGCGGCAGGACTATCCTATCACCTCGATGAAGGTGCCGAAAATCCACCTGCGCCAAGCTAAGGCGTTCGCACCCGATCACGTGATGCGGAGTTGATTTTGCTGCCGACTAGCGCGGTCCGCGCCACCAAAGCCGAGTTCGGTCGCTATGAAGGCACCCTGGCGCGGGTCTTCCTGTTCTCGCTCAACGCTTATTGCCTACTTGCAGATGCGCCTCGGGCAGCTCGAGCAATGACGGCGGCTATCGAGAGACTGCTGGGGCTCGGTCCGCAGATAAGGTGGGCGCCATGGTGCTGTTGGGAGCGCTCGAGCGTATGGCTGGGGCCATGAGTGATGTCATCCACGATGCCCTCAGCTGCCGGGCCAATCAGGTCGATTGTGCCGGCTGGGCGCGTCTCGCGCTGAAGCGCGCGGCTCGCGGCCGGCTCGAGCACGCCTACGTCGATGACAGACGCGCGTGCCGCGTCGATGGCTTCTTCAACATCAACCATGGGCTCACGGATAGTTATCTCGAGCATCTGCATTTTAAGTTGCGGGCGTTGATGTTGCCGCACTGGGATCCCGACAGGCTCATGCAATCCGTCATCGCAACCCGCGCCGCCGCGCGGGAATTGAGGGGGTTGATCGAGGATCATGATGAGGCGGTCCGGAAGGCCGGGTGCCCGCGAGGCGCGGTACAGTTAAACCATGGAACGGGGACGGCAGCATGAGCAACATCGCCGGTGATAGTGACATCGTCGAGCTGACGGACGCCCCCTTCTTTGATTATGGCGATAAGGTGCGGGCCAACCGCACCATCCGCAACGACGGCACCTATGTGGGCAAGGAGATCGGTGAGGTTCTGGTCAAGAAAGGCGAGCTTGGCTATGTCGTCTCGATCGGCACGTTCCTGCAACAATTTTATATCTATGGGGTCGAATTCCTCGATTCCGGCTATCGCGTCGGCATGAAATGCAAGGAGCTCGATCTGGTCACGCGAAGCCGCGGAGGCGAGGAGCCTTTCTTGCCAGGAGCGGCACCCTGATGATCGAACCAAGACTGCCAAAATACCGCTCAGGCCAACGTGTCAAGGCGACAATCGATCTGCTCAACGACGGTTCCTTTCCCGACGCGTCGGCGGAGGAGTGTCTGGTCAGCGTCGGGCACATTGGTGAGATCGTCCAGGTCGGTCGCCATACGGAAGCGAACTTACCCATTTATATGGTCGACTTCGGCAAGCAGTTGGTGGTTGGCTGCCTCGAGACAGAAATCTCCGCAGTCTAGGACATCGCGCAATGAACGCCGCAATCATCAGACGACATCATTCCGGATTGCCTGCGCATCCCAACGAGCTCGACCGGTGGCGGATCGTGCGCGCGCTGACGAGGCGCGAGCGCTACCGATATGTCTCGCCAAAGGTGACAGGGGTTGCTGGCGGCTATCTGGTCGAGAGCCCGTGCTGCTCAGGCAATATCGATGCGAAGGGCGGCCTCGTCGACGTCGCGCTGCTGCACCACGATAGAACTGGGGCGGCATGGCAGCTGTTCCGCAAAGATCACGGCAACGGCATCTGGGAGTGGCATTCGACGCATCAACGGCTTGCCTCGGCGACAGCGGTTCTGAACGCCGACCGTGAACGTTTGTTCTGGCAATAAGGATTGTGGAGATGGTGCTCGAAGGCGAACTGACGAACATCGAGCAAACGCTCGCCTCTATTGATACAGCCTCTGAGCCCTGCCTGATGCTCCGGCAGAAATTCCCACATCTCGCCTGGATTTGTTGCGAGGCCTCCGACATAACGCAGAGTCCGTTCCGCTGCGTTGGACAGTTCGACCTGCATCTGCTCGACAGTGGCGGTCACTGTACACAGATCACGAATGATCCGCAGCGCGCCACCGGCATTGTGCTGGCCAAGCGCTCTGCCAAGTCATGATCAAGCAATCGCCTGCCCGTGCCAAGCTCACACAGGACGGCCAGGCCCACCGGGTTGTTTGTCATGCGGTCGTGGTCCATGAGACGGGGGCAGGCGACGGTCTCGCAGAAGTGTTCGCTGAGGGCGGAATTGCCTGGGTATCTCGTCGTGGCTTATTAAATCAAGGATACTGCGGCAGACCAATGAGGATGAGCGAGCCGTGCTCGATTAGCTGACGAGGAGTAACGCTCAGCCATCGCAAGATTTGCCTTTATGAGTACTCGCCTTAAGTCCGCAGGACTTCAGAAAATAGGAGACGACGTTTATTCTTCGCGCGGTAACGCCGTGCACTCGCCGTGGAGGCCCGTTGATGATGCGCGCGCAAGTGAGCGGTGCGAGTGTCCCGGCCGATCCAGTGGTATTCCATCAATATTGCCGCCTGGAAATATCATTCTACGAAATGTCTTGGTGAGCTGAGGTCGGAGCATTCAAGCAAGAAGCGCTTTTCGACTTGCCTTTCGAAGACGCATCGAGCGTCCCTTCCCTATGGCTTGCTTCCATGTTGAAGCTGGGTGACGTGCATGTCGACAATCGGGTTTGTCACGCAGATAAAAATGCAGGGAGGACAAATTCGCGTGTAGTTCCAGTTCTTATCTCGAAGAGAAAAATCCGCTTGAATAGTTGTCGATGACCATTGATATGGTAATGGGAAGCAGTTGCGCCTTCGCCAAAAACAAGGCGCTACAGGCAAATGGGCAAAGCGAGATCGGAGAGCATTACGTGGCAAAAACCGCCAAACGCAAAGAGTACAGTAAGGATGACGTCAAGCTGCTCAAAGCGCACTCAAAGGCCCGCACCCCTGTAGCTAGGGTTTCAAAGCTGATGAAGCGATCCGAGGGGTCTCTACGACAGAAAGCACGTACCTTGGGGATTGGCTTGGGTCACCAGCGCTGAGATACGATTCAGTTTTCGGAAATTGACAGGCGTGATCGAGCCGGCCAGGCGGATTACGACCGCCGGGCCAGCTGATCGTTTCAGGTCCCTGCGTCCGAGGATCAGCTCGCGCAATGAGCGAGCTGACCGGTCTGCCGATGGACCGGCCCACTTGGCTTAGACCTCATCGATTGTCATGGTTTCAATCAGCGACTGATAAGGGCGCATCTGTGAATATAGATCTACCACCCGGAAATGCGGTCCGCGAGCGTGCCGACGGTCTGGGAGGAGAACCGCGCGCGCTTCTTCGGCAGGCCGGCGCGGCCCGTGCCGCAACAGGCCGCGCCGGCCACACCGTCGACGACGAACGCTGTGGAAGGAGATAACGATGAACAACGTCGGCGTCATCGACACCTTCCTCAACACCTTCACCACCTATACGAATCAGGCTTCGGCCTGATCAAAGGCGAGGTCACGTCTCTCGCCTCGACGCTGATCGTCATCGACATCACCTTGGCCGGCCTGTTCTGGGCGTAGGGCGCTGACGAAGGCATCCTCCAGCGGCTGGTGAAGAAGACGCTCTACATCGGATTCTTCGCCTTCACCAACTTCAACACTCTCTCGGGCGTCATCTTCAATAGCTTCGCCGGCCTTGGCCTGAAGGCCGGCGGCTCCTCAATCTCGACAGCCGATTTCCTGCGGGCCGGCCGGCTCGCGCAGGCCGGTCTCGACGCGGCGCACCTACTGCTGGACGCCGCAAGCCAGATGATTGGCTTCGCCAGCTTCTTTGCGAACTTCGTCCAGGTTGCCGTGCTGATGGTGTCCTGGCTCCTGGTCCTGATCGCCTTCTTCATTCTGGCGGTGCAGCTGTTCGTCACGCTGATCGAGTTCAAGCTGACAACGCTCGCCGGCTTCATCCTCATTCCCTTCGCCCTCTTCAACAAGACTGCCTTCCTCGCCGAGAAGGTGCTGAGCAATGTCGTCGCCTCCGGCGTGAAGGTGATGGTGCTCGCTGTCATCGTCGGCATCGGCACCGGACTGTTCTCGCAGTTCACCACCACCTATGGCGGCGGCCAGCCGATGATCGAGCAAGCGCTTTCTGTCGTGCTCGCCGCACTCGCCATGCTCGGCCCCGGCGCCCGGCATCGCCACCGGTCTGTTCTCCGGCGCGCCGCAGCTTGGCGCGGGCGCTGCTGTCGGAACTAGCCTCGCCGTCGCCGGCACGGCGATGGCGAGCGGCGCTTCGCTCGCTCTCGCCGGAAGGGAGCGATGGCGGCGGCCACGGTGCTGCGGCCGCCGCGCGTGGTGGTGCGGCGATGGCCCGGGTGGCCAAGCGCGTCCAGTGATTTGATCTCCATAAGCGGTCCTGTCCGCTAGTCAAAGACGCAAACTGTGCGTGTGGCGCAGCGGCGACCGCCAGATCCACAGCACCGACGCCGCGCCCAGCACGCTGCTGGCCAGCAACGTGGCACGCAGGCCCGATGCGGCAGCCGCCGCGCCGCCGACCAGCGCGCCCAGCGGCGCCAGCCCCCACACCACGCTCCGGATACTCGCGTTCACCCGGCCCTGCATCCGGTGCGGGGCCAGCGCATATCGAATGGGGACCTGCTGCACGTTGTAAATCCCTTGGCCAACCGATAGCAGGAATTGAGACAGTGCCACGCACACCAACGCGGCCCACAATGGCCGGGTGAGAAGCGCCGCCAAGCTCATGCCTCCAGCGCTGAGCGCCAGCGCAACCATCAGCACCGGCCCGAGGCCGATCGCGCGTCCCGCCCACGGTGCGGTAACCGCGCCGACGACGCCACCGAGTGCACCGATGCCGAGCACCATGCCGACAGTCCCGCCCTCCAAACCCAGATCTTTCGTCAGGTGCAGAAGGAAGACCGCCGAATATGCGTTGTACCAAAAGATGAAGGTGCCAGTGGCCAACGTGACTGCCCGCAGAATCGGGGTGCTGAACACGGTGGTCAGCCCTTCGGCCATTTGGCCGAGTAGCTGGGTCGACCCGACCGCTGAGCGCGCGGCCGCGCGCATCGGCACGAGCGACAACAACGCGGCAGCGATCAGGAACGAGGCCGAGTCGGCCAGGATCGCGGTCGGCGCGGAGAACGTGCTCACCAGCCAGCCGGCCAGGAACGGACCCGCTGCCAACGCGCTCGCCTGGCTGAGCTCCAACAAACTCTGCGCCTGGACCAGCTGAGTCCGGTCCACCACCGTGGGTACGCACGCCAGATAGGCCACCTCGGCGTTTACCGCCGCCACCCCGACCAGCGCCGTCGCCGTACACAGCTGGACCATTCCGAGATGTTCGAGGCCGGCCAGCACCGGAATCGTGGCCAGCGTTGCCGCCATCACGAAGTTGGCGATCAACAGAATCCACCGATGCGGGAGGCGGTCCACGATGACGCCGGCGAACGGGCCCGCCAACAGGTACGGCGCCCGACCGCAAGCCAGCAGCAGCCCGGTCTGCACGGGTCCCGCGCCCAGCAGAGTGATCGCGGTAAGCGGCAGCGCCAGCATGGTCACCTGGGAGCCCAGCAACGACACGGTTTGGCCAACGAGCAGCGCCAGGTAGCCGCGCGGCAGTCGGAGCAGGGCGGCGGAACAGTGGGCGCGCCTCACGCTTCGACGCTCAAGGTCGGGGCCGATAGATAGCCTAGCCGGGCCAGTTCACTGCCGGCAATCCGCTCGAACTCCGCGATCTGAGCGCGCGTCAGATCCTCGGCGTAGCGACCGAGCCGGCCCGAGTGCAGCGGTCTGCCAGCGGATTCCGCCGCCGGGTGGCCGTACGGATGGTCGAAGAGCGCGTGCTGATACTCGGCGTGCCGCAGCACCGCCTCGTCCCAAGGCAAGCCGAGGTGCTCCAGGATTTGGGTCAGGGTGGGTCGAGGACGACTTACCAGATCCTCGTAGCGCAGCTCGAGGTAGCGGTCCGGCGGCGCGACCCGATGCGGCCGGGAAACCACTTCAAGCCAGCCCGCGCGGCTTCGGCGGCGGTCCGGTAACCCCAATCTGGCACGGTTTTCAGGTGCGAGGCGGCCAGGTCCCGACCGTCGCGCACGATGTGCACGAAATGCGCCCTCGGCCACAGCCGGGCGTAAGAATCGATCTGAGCGATCTTGCGCTGTAGTTTTAGTCCCAACCGCAGGGCTCCGGTGTGAGCCCTGCGGAACTCACCGATCTCGTTGATCAGCCGGCACCGGTCGGCGAACGATACAATGTCATTGGCCACCTCGACCATTACCTTGGTGACCAGTTCGCGCACGTCGTCGAAGTCCAGGCCAAAGCGTCGGCACTGCACCGCGAAGTGCACGCCGTCGTACCAGAATGGATCGATCGCGCTTTTTGTAGTGCCGGTGACCTTCGGGTCGCGGGCGTCCAGCAGGTCGATCGCGCGCAGGATGTGCGGACCGAGATTCGGCGGCTCCAGGAAGTCGATCTCCGGCCCGATCACCAGATCGGGATGCGAGTCCAGCACCACGCTCAGCAAGGTCGTGCCGGACCTGTTGTCGCCGCCGAGCAGAACCGGCGAAGTGGGAAATGGGTCGGCCTCCGGCATAGCGGTGCCCCCTGTTTGACAGCTGCTGCTCATGGGTGGCTGGGCGCAGTGAACCAGCGCCGGACAGAATCCGGGGTAGCCACGAAGTGATCACCGGCGAACCGCACGGCAGCGGCCATCGGATCCGGGTCGCCGCCGATGCGATCCACTCGCGCCAGTGCCGCCGGCAAAGCGTGTCCGGCGGCTTCGATCGCGCCCCGTACGTCAGCGTCGGACAGTGCCGCGGATGGCATGAACCGGCCGCCGTACTGCATGAGGAAGCCCCGCGACCACATCTCCTGGAAAAACGCGTGGCCGAGTTCGGCGTCGGCAAACATGACGTCGAACATGGTAGGCCAGGCGAACGCCCACGCCTCGACCTGCTGGCCAACGAAGACCTCGTTGAGCCCCCTAATGAGTTGCTCGCCAACCTGACGCATCCGCGCCAGTGCGGTCCCGTCGCGCAGCGCGTCTAAGGTGCTCAGCGCGGCCGCGAACGGGGTAACCTCGCGCTGATAGGTGTTGCCCAGGTAGGTCTTTTCGGTGGCGTTGATCACGTCCGCCCGACCGGCCACCGCAGACAGCGCCATGCCGTTCGCCAGTCCTTTGCTCAGTGTGATCAGGTCGGGCGTGAGGCCGACTGCGGTGTGGTATCCGCCGAGGGCGTAGCGAAAGCCGGTCATAACCTCGTCCAGGATCAACAGGGCACCGTGCTGGTGCACCAGCGTCTGCAATCGCCGGTGGTATTCGGCAGGGAAGAAGTTGACCTCGGGGGTGATGATCACTGCGGCGACGCGCTGGACGTTGGCCAACTTCTCAAGCAGGTCCAGATCGTAGCGGAACTCCACGGTGTCCGGGTCCCGCCCGGGCAGCCCCATCGCTGGCCGGTCCTGTAAGTGCCAGTCGTGCCAGCCGTGATATCCGCTAGTAAGCACCAGGTTGACGCCAGTGTGCGCGCGGGCGAGGCGGACTGCGGCGGTGGTGGCGCACGAGCCTGTGCGGAAGAACACCGAGCGTTGCGCGACCGGGAAGATTTCCGCGAGCCGTTCGGCCACCTCGACCCGGTGCACGGACAACGGCCCGGGTAGGATGCCGCCGGTGCGGCGCATTTCCGTGGTGACGTGCGCGAGCACAGGTTCGTATCCGGCTCCCAACGGTGCGGCCCCGCTACATGAGGTGAAATCGACGTATTGTTTTCCATTAACATCCCAGACATGCGCGCCGGACGCGCGGCTCATCACCACTGGAAAACGCCGGTTAAGATCCCATTTCTCCGACGCGGTGATCCGCAGCGCGCGGCGGAGCGCGGTGTTTTGCGCGTCGGTCGCGGCGACGGTGGCACTGGGCGTGTTCATGGACATGAACGGTCTCCGGTTGATTCTTCGCACATGCGTCGGTCAGGCGAGCTGCGTGGCTATTCTTCGAGCGATGCGCAGCGCGTTCGCCTGAATAGTGAAGGTCGGGTTGACGCCTCCGGAATACGGAAAGAACCCGCCGTCCGCGACATAGAGATTGTCGATGTCGTGCACCCGACCCCAGCGGTCGACTACAGACTCTGTTGGATCGACCCCTGCTCGGCAGCCGCCATGCAGATGCCTGCTACCGAACTGATAGTTGGAATCCTGGTAATCGACTTTTTTCACGCCGGCTTCGGCCAGCAATTCCGACGCGCGTCGGGACAAATAGCCTAATCGGCGTTTGTCCAGCGGATGAGTCCAGTACTCAAGAATGATTTTCTGCAGACCTAGCCGATCTCGACTGTTGGCCAGTCGCACCGTGTTTTTGCGCATGGGCTGATCGGCCGCCAGGAAATGAAGCCGTAGCGCTATATTGCCGTCACAAACCGCCTGTTCGGCAGGACTGGCTTCGTAGATCATTCCGCCCAGCCCGGAGGGCGCCTCGTCGTCGAGGTAGTGATCCGACATTGCGACCGTGGAGAACGGGCCGCCCGGCGATCGCGCGGGCAGCCGGTCCAGCGTGGTGTTGCCGGACACGTAGCCACTGATTTTGAACGAGATGCCGCTGCCGACCATGCCAGTGGCATTGCCGATGCCGTTGGGCGCCATGGACTGCGCCGACCGTAGCAGCAAGGCGGCAGACTGCACCGCGTTGCCGGTGAGCACCACGCAGCGGGCGCGAACCCGAGCGCGTTGACTGGTGACGGTGTCCAGCCATTCCACCGAGTCCGCGCGGCTCACGTTGCCCAGATCGATACGCACGGCCTTGCTGCCCAGGGCAACTGTCAGTGCGCCGGGCGGCAGGGGTACGTCAGTGAACGGGGACCGCGCGTCGGCCCTCGCACCGGTCGGACACAGGTGTTCGTTGCAGGGGCCGCAGCAGTGACACGCCGGGCGGCCGCCATAGGGCAACGAGTTGATAGCCAGCGGGGTGGGGAACGGCAGCCGGCCTAGGCGTCCGCCCGCCTTGGCGATCAACAGGCCCTGTGGGCTGTACTCGTGCGGCGGCAGCACGGCGGGATCGCTGGGTGGCTCGAGCGGGTCCGCGCCAGGGAGCCGGGCCACCCCCGTCCGCCGTTCGAGCTCCTCGTAATAGGGGCGTAGTTCGGCGTAGTCGATCGGCCAGACTGGGTCGAGCGCGTCCGCGGCCACATGCGCTCGCGCGTCAAAATCGACGGTCCGATAACGGAAGGCGATCCCGGCGTACAGCGTCATTCCACCGCCGAGTGCCGACACGGTCCAGGGGCGCCCGAACGGCGTCAACGTCCCGGCAGGGGAGGGCACCAAGGCGTCATCGAAACCACTTTGGACAGTCGCCAGTGAAGCGCCGGGGGGAAGCGTCCGGCCTTCCTCGAGGACGAGCACCCGGAATCCGTTTCGAGCGATCTCGTGGGCGACTATCGAGCCACTGGCACCACTCCCGACAACGCATACGTCAACCGCACTGGTCATCATTGTGATACCTGGCCCCTCTAGCCGCAACTATCGCGTCCTGTGATATGCTTCCAAAACCGCTGTGGATCGAAGTGCCGCGAACCTCTTTGGCCTTGGTCTGTTCTTTAACTCGGCATCAGCGCTTTCTCTCCGTAATCCAAGATCCTGTCGTGCCGTTGATGTTCAGCTCAAATTGGCGCCTATTGCCCTACGGCGAGATAGAGCAACGGCCGTGCCAGCGCTCCTCGCGCGCATTAAGCGCCTGATTGTGCTTTGAAACAGTTCGCGATGCGCAGACGGCGCAGGGTGTTTTGAATCTCGCAGCTTTGTGCACCGCTGTCAGAAAGCGGACAAGGATCGAGGGGCTGATGCATCCGGACCTTGCCCCACGGACTTGATCCGGGTTGAAGGCAATTCCTTTTTGGCAATGCGCGCGGCGCCCTCGGAGACTTGCGGTGGGGTACCGCCAACTGCTGGAAGAGGATTTCACGGTCCACGCTTACAGCAAACTAACTGAGGCCGCCCGTCCATGCTGCCGAGGTCTATGGTCTCGGGGGCTGAGAGCCACAAAAAATTGACCCTGCGCCGGCAATTAGACAACGCCCGCGCGTGACCGGCGCGTGCCATGCTACGCATTTCGATCGGATCGCAAATTCGCATGTAGAGTCAGAACGCCGCGATACTTGCGCACGATTTCGATGTCAGCAACATGAGCTTCGTCCCCTTCTCGCGTAACCCACTCGCCGGACATTGACGGAGGCCACACCGATTTTCCACGACCTGGGCTTTGAGGAGGATGGGACTCTGGATCGCATTCACGGTCGAGACGCACCGAGATGGCTGAGACGAGGAGATCTCCAGAGAGCTAGAGTGGCGGCCTGGATTGCCGTGACGGGATTCTAGCCGCGAGAGAGGCCCGCGGTGCCCGTCGTGGAGAACCGCAATGTCCAGGCACAACCAAGTTTCGCAGAGCAGCTCCAGCCGGCAATTTTTATGACGAGATCTAGACTCATGTCGAGCTAGAGGCGGTGTGTGCCCTGGATCCAGGAACGGCCGTGGCGAAGGCGCCGCTTGCCATGCCTCACAATGCAGCAACACATCGGCGATATAGCGGCATTATTTGTCGGCCGGACTCAATTCGCAGCCATAGCGCCGCGCCATCTTGGTCGAGGCTCCCGTCTCGTCGATGAACACCAACCGATGGATGCCGATCTCAGGCTGAGATCCCTCCACGCCGCGCGCTCAGCGGCCACGTCCGGTCGATCCTGCTCGCTGGCGTGCGATGTTTTTTGAATGTGATGTTGTGGCGATCGAAGAATCGTCAGACCACGCTCGGCACGAACGCTCGCCTTGGACTTTGAAGAGATGGTCAGCGATCTCGGCCAGCGTCATGTCAGGCGTAGCTCTGACCAGGGAGAGGATCTCCGCAGCATGCCCCTCGATCCGAGCTAAACGCCGGTCTCCGCCCTGCGCTCCCGCCTCACAGGCGCCGGTGCTTCGCGACTCGCTGACCAGCTCCATCGCTGTCGATGGCGCCACGCCGAACCGGCTGGCGGCGCCCCGACAGCTCATGCCTTCATCCTCCACAGCCCGAATAATGCGAAGGCGAAGGTCCGGCGAGAGTGGTTTAGCCATGGGGGGCTGGCCTCCATCACCAGCCCTCAGGGTGAATCACGATTTGCCTCGCAAGGGAATCTGGAGGGTTCTGTGAGGTCGCGCTCACGCGAGGGCGCGGCAAGCGCTTATCACGCGACCTCATTGAAGCCGGATTGAACGAAGGCGCGGGAGGGTGAGCACGGTGGTGAGGCTATGGGGATTGTTCGAGATCGCAACTAGCTATCGGCAGACTGTGCATCTGAAGCGGAGACGTGCTGGCTGCGCATCGGCGGCAATTTGAGACCGGGAGCGTTTTGCAGGCGGTCGCGATCGATGGTCCGCTGCATTGAATGGTTGTCGTCGCGCGGTGTGGCCGCACGGCTTCGACCGCGTCGGCGGTGATCGAGACGCTGGGAATGATGATCGTCGTGCAGGGCACGAACTGGCTCACGACGTGTCGCATCGGAACGGTGGGGTTCGAGGGCTGGAGCGGCTGCAGCTGTGTCGAAAGCGCTCGACGATGCGCATGACGCCCCCACAATCGGGACAGGCAGGAACCTCGGCCCGGGTATGGAGGGCCGAATCCAAGGGCGACGGCTCGGCATTGTTTGGCGCTGTCCGCTCATCATCGAGAAGTTTGCGGCAGAGGGCGAGTTTGGCAGCGCGATGGCCGTTGGCCATGAAGCCGAAGTGGCGGATGCGATGGAAGCCGTCGGGCAGCGTGTGAAGAAAGGAAGCGGCGGATGAACTCGTCGGGCTTGAGCCTCATGATTTTTGTCGCGCCGTTCTGGCGGTAGTCCTTCCAGGTAAAGGCGACGTGATCCTCGTCGAGGGCTACGAGCCGGCCGTTGGCGATGGCGACGCGATGGGTGTAGCGGCCGAGATAGGCCAGCACCTGTGCGGGCCCGCCGAAGGGCCGCTTGGCGTAAACAACCCAGTTGATGCGTCGCATGACGTCGAGGTGGGCCGCGAAGGCAGCCGGCTCGGCCAGAGCTCCGAGATCGCCGAAGAAACGCAAGGCACCGGAGTTGAAGGCTGCCGACAGACGTTTGAGAAAAAGTGTGCGAAATAGTCTGGACAACGGTTTGACGGCCAGGAAGAAGTTCGGTCGGCAAGCGATCCAGCGCGCGCCATCGGGCGAGAGCCACCACTCGGAACGACGCAGTGGACGTGGGGATGATGCATCAGCGCCTGTCCCCAGGTGTGGAGGACGGCGACGCCGCCGATCGCACCGCCGAGCCGGCGTGGATTGGCGGTGAGCGTCGTCATCGCCTCGGCGGCAGCCTTGAACAGGATGGCATAGACGACGGCCTTTCTGGAAAGCGATCGCGGCGATCGGTGCGGGAAGTGTAAAGACGACGTGGAAATAGGGAACCGGAAGCAGGTCGGCTTGACGCGCGGCGAGCCACGCGGCTCGGGCTCTCCCCTGACACTTCGGACAGTGCCGGTTGCGGCAGGAATTATAGGCAACGCGTGTCGTGCCGCAGTCGTCGCAAGCCTCCACGTGGCCACCGAGCGCCTCGGTCCGGCACGCCACGATCGCGCTCATCACGCGCCGCTCGGCCCGACCGAGATGACCGGCATGTACACGGCGATAGGCGTCGCCATGCCGGCGCAGAATATCGGCAATCTCGATGGCGGGCCTGTTGGAGCGGCTGTCGGAGCGGGTCATGACCCGCTTCCCGCCGCGGATCATCCAGGTGGCGTCACCTCCAGCGACAGGCGATCGAGCGGGCTCTGGGTCGCTCGGATCGTATCGGTGGCGACCTGCGTGTAGCGCGCCGTCGACGACAAATTATTGTGTCCGAGCAAGACCTGAATGATCCGGATATCGGTTCCGTTCTCGAGAAGATGTGTCGCGAAGCTGTGGCGCAGCGTGTGGAGCGTGACGCGCTTGGTCAGGCCTGCAGCCTTCACCGCCGACCGGCAGGCGGCATGCAACACGGTCTGATCGATCGGATGATCTTCGTCACGGCCAGGAAACAGATAAAGCCGCGGCCGGGCGAGCCGCCAGTAGGTGCGCAGGATGCCCAGCAGCTGGGGCGACAGCATCACGTTGCGATCCTTCGCGCCCTTGCCGTGGCGCACCTGGATGACGCCGCGGGCGCTGTCGATGTCTTCGATCCGCAGTCCCGCAACCTCCGAGGCCCTGAGCCCGGCCGCATAGGCGGTGGTGAGCGCGGCGCGGCTCTTCAGGCTCGATACCGCTTCAAGAAACTGAACCACTTCGTCGGCGCTGAGCACGACCGGCAGCTTGCGCGGTTCTCGCGCATAGGGAATGCGCTCTGGGATGAGCGCCTCGCCGAGCGTGACGCCGTAGAAAAACCGTAGCGCACAGACAATCTGGTTCAGCGCCGGCCATGATATGCCGGTCGAGACCAGATGCACCTGGAAGGCGCGGACGTCTTCCAGCTCTAACCGATCAGGTGATCGGCCAAAATAGCGGCTGAACTTCGAAACCGCGCTGATGTAGGATCGCTGCGTCGCCGGCGACAGATTGCGGACGGTCATGTCTTCGATCATGCGGCGGCGAAGAGGGCTCAAATCCGCCATCTCGATACTCCTGTCTGAGGGGGTGGGCTCCAACACCCACATCCTCTCAGCCAGGAGGCGAACTACGCCACCTTGGCCCTTACGCCGCGGCAGCGGCTTCGTTCAATCCCTTCCGATTCCGCCAGGTCGGAAATGCTCTAGCCTCCACGTTAGACTGTACTGAGTCTGGCGTCCTTCGAATGCAGGAGCTGCTCCTTCAACTGCACGATCGACATGTTGCCTTAGGCAATTTTAAGCGTGTCGCCGCCGATCTCGCGGTTGCAAGGGCAGAGCTCATCAGTCTGTATCGCATCCAGAACGCGTAGCGTGTCCTTTGGGCTCCGGCCGACATTGAGGCTTGTCGCATAGACATGCTGGATCGTGTTCTCAGGATCGACGATGAAGGTGTAGCGATGCGCGATGCCGTCACGCGAGCGCACTCCAAGGCCATCGACCAGTGCGCCCTTGGTGTCGGCAAACTGCCAGATCGATAGACGGTGCAGGTCCTTGTGCTCACGCCGCCAGGCGAGCTTGCAGAACTCGTTATCGGTCGAGCCACCAAGCACGACTGCATCGCGATCGGCGAAATCCTTGGACAGGCGGGCAAACTCAGCGATTTCGGTTGGGCAGACGAATGTGAAATCCTTCGGGTAAAAGAAGATGACTTTCCATTTGCCGGGGAAACTCCTCTCAGTCAGGGTCTCGAAGGCGCTCTGCCCGTTCTCCTCTTGCTGGTGAAAGCCGGGCTTTACGCCTGTGATGTCGAACGGCGGCAACTTACTTCCAATTCCAGGCATATTGTCCTCTCAATATCGCGTCACGCGGAAACAGCGTTTCGCGACCAGCAAAGCAAGCGATATGCCACCCCGATCCAACGGCAAGTACCCGACATGCCGGTCGTGAAACATTCGCCTTTGATGATGGCGGTGTCCTCGAACCCGATCTGCACCGTGTGGTCTCCTCAATCGTCTCGGGCTTAAGGCCCGGCATTCCCCGTTCCGCGCTCTTTCGCCCGGCGCTCGTAGTGGAATCCACGCGCCGGGGCTTTGTCCGGTTTCTGTCAAAGCCCTTGCCGCTGTCGGGTCCGCCACCGCATCCGGTCTTGGACGCCGCGCTATTAGTCCAGCATGCTCAGACGCTTAATGCGCGTGCGAACGAAATGGCACGCCAGTTGCTAAATGGATGCAGCAACAACGAGTGAGGGCTGAGGGCACGCCGACGCCGATGGCGAGCGATGGCCTCCTTCCCGAAACCCGTGTGCCCACGTTTCTGAGAGAGAAACAGCCTCGCGCATTCGGCGCGAAAAAATTGGCAATCGGTTGATGGAGAGCAACATGTCTTCGCTGAGACAAATCGCGTTTTATGGCAAGGGTGGCATCGGTAAATCGACAACGTCGCAAAATACGCTGGCGGCCCTTGCAGAGCTGGGCCAAAGGATTCTGATCGTCGGCTGTGATCCCAAAGCGGATTCGACTCGCCTCATCCTGCACGCCAAAGCGCAGGACACCATTCTGAGCCTCGCGGCGAATGCCGGCAGTGTCGAGGACCTCGAAATCGAGGACGTCATCAAGCTCGGCTACAAGGACATTCGATGCGTCGAGTCCGGCGGTCCGGAGCCGGGGGTCGGTTGTGCCGGAAGAGGCGTGATTACTTCGATCAACTTTCTCGAGGAGAATGGCGCCTATGAGGACATCGACTACGTCTCTTACGACGTGCTCGGCGACGTCGTCTGCGGCGGCTTCGCGATGCCTATCCGCGAGAATAAGGCACAGGAAATCTACATCGTGATGTCCGGCGAGATGATGGCGATGTATGCCGCTAACAACATCTCCAAGGGTATTCTGAAGTATGCGAATTCCGGCGGCGTGCGCCTCGGCGGCCTGATCTGCAACGAGCGGCAGACCGACAAGGAGCTGGAGCTTGCGGATGCTCTTGCCAAGAAGCTCGGCAGCCGGCTGATCTACTTCGTGCCGCGCGACAATGTCGTGCAGCACGCGGAGCTGCGCCGCATGACTGTGCTGGAATACGCGCCAGAGTCCAAGCAGGCGGATCACTATCGCAATCTCGCGACCAAGATCCACAATAATGCTGGACAAGGCGCTATCCCGACGCCAATCAGCATGGACGAGCTCGAGGATATGCTCATGGAGCACGGCATCATCAAGCCTGTCGACGAGAGCCTGGTCGGCAAGACCGCCGCCGAGCTTGCCGCTGTTTCGGCATAGTTCATGTTGTCGGCCTTCTCGACCGGGGAAGGCCGACATCATCCACTCAGAAGCTGGGGGACCTTCATGATTGGTACACAAAGAAAATTGGCCGATACGATGTCACCTCCTGTATCGGCGGCTCACGTCGCCGAGCAGCGCGATGCGAGTGAGCTCTACGGCCTTCTGACCGGGCGCCATCCAGCAGATGTCGACATCAGCGACAATGACGATTTCGATCGCCATGTGCTCGCTTGCATTCTTGCCACATCCGCTATGGATGTCGGCCAACTTCCCGAACGGGCTGGCTTGACCAACCAGGAGCTCAATGTGCTCTTGGTGCAATACTTCCCATCCACGCCGATCAGGAGCTGTACCTGGCGCGAACAGTCCGCGTTACCGTCTCCTGACGAGACGATTATGGTGCGCGACCTCCTGCTTGCGCAACGTTCCACCCATGGCGAGGTCGGCGGCTGGTTGGCGACGATGATCGCGCGGCGCGCCATGGAGCCTAATCACTTGTGGGAAGATCTCGGTCTGCGGAAGCGGGACGAATTGTCCCGCCTCCTGACGCGCCATTTCGCGCCGCTAGCGGCTCGCAACACCAAGAACATGCGCTGGAAGCGCTTCTTCTATCGCATGCTATGCGAAGATGACGGCCTGGTGATGTGTACCGCGCCGGTCTGCACGGAATGCAATGATTTTGATCTTTGCTTCGGCGAGGAGAGCGGCGAGAGCCGGATGGCCGGACGCCGGCGGGATCATCTGCGTCGTCTCGATGACTCCGTCCAAGCGATCCCAAGTTCGCAAGACTGAGCTCATCATGGATTGCCCCTCGTCGGCGCGATTCCCGGTATATCGGACGAGCTTTCGGCCAGCTGTCACAAGAGGAGACTGAGGGTATGAAAAGACAACTGGGATAAACGATTGCGCGCAGCCGGCCTAAGGCCGACGCGGATGCGCCTGATGATCGCGGGTTGATATTTGGCGGAGGCGGCCGTCACATTCACCGGCCGAGATATTCTATGTTGACGCGCGATCGAGGCCAACATCCGGCTCTCGATCGCACCCGCTGAATTTGTTTACGAACGCCGACCTGTGGTTGGACCGAACCCGGCGGCTCAAAACTCTTCTTCGACGCGCATCCCAGAATGCGGCCGCCTTCCCCGAAGTGCTGCAGCTTGAGGTGAGACCCGAACCGTTGCCCGGCTAGGAAGCTTCCAAGCTCGGCACCTGCCTTCAACTCAGTCGCAAGCGCACCGAACCTCACGCTCCGCCGTTTCCACCCTGTCGGAATTGCGACACACTCGAGTCATCTAAAATTCGACGTCCGTCAGAGGCTCTTGGGAATTCGAACGGGTTGGCACGGCAGTTGCTGAAGAGTTTCCGGAATAAACATACGGAGCCGCTGATGGCGTTCGCTGCCGCGATCACCGGGCCCGACAAAGATCGGTCGAGGTCCATAGTCCTTAATGACGCTACGTTGCGCGACGGCGAACAGGCGCCCGGCGTGGCGTTCACGACAACGGAAAAGGTATCGATCGCGCGTGCTCTAGCGGCGGCCGGGGTCACGGAGATCGAGGCCGGCACGCCGGCGATGGGTCACGAAGAGATAACCGCGATCCCAGCGGTCGCCGAAGCGGGCCTTGCGGCCACGACCATTGGCTGGTGCCGGATGAAACCCGCGGACGTCGATGCGGCGATCGAGGCCGGCGTTTCGATGGTCAACCTATCGATTCCATCGTCTGACGTGCAGATTGCGGCGAAACTCGGTGGCGGCCGTTTAGCCGCGCTGGAGCGGGTGAAGCGCGTCGTGAGCTACGCTCGCGACAAGCGACTGGATGTTGCGGTGGGTGGCGAAGACTCCTCGCGTGTTCGAACAAAAAGGCCCGGTTGCCCAGGAAACGGTGGTGGCGATCTGGCGCGACATTCACGAGAGCTCGCTGGTCAACGGCCGGTGATCGGTTGGTCAGCCATGCGCGTCGCGTGATCGGGTTGGAACGTTCGAGCCTGGATGGTTTCCGGGCGCAGATCTAGATGGAGGTTGACAATGACGACGGACGGGATCCTTGCGCAATTGAACAAGGCGTCGGCGGCAGAGGAGTTTTTTGCACTGCTCGGCGTCGAGTACGATGCGAAAATCATCGACGTGGCGCGGCTTCACATCCTGCGTCGCATGGGTCAATATCTCGCGGATGAGGAGCTTGCCGGTGCATCCGATCCTGACATCGCCTCGCGTTGCAAGGCCACGCTTGAGCGCGCCTATGCCGACTTCGTCACGTCCTCCCCAATCGAACAGCGCGTGTTCAAGGTCCTGAAGGATGCGGCCGCACCACAACCGAACAAGCATCCAGCATTGGTCCAGCTCGGTTCCTTGGAGTGAATTGAGTTTATATCTCGTGCTCTGGACCGTGAAGGTTCGGAGAACCTGCCAGCCACCGAAGGTATCGAATTCAAGCGAAAGTTGAAGTTGCCGCCCCGCGGATCCGCAGCTTCAACACTCGGCTCGTTAAGGGCCAATCACGGCTCAGCCCTGGTATTTCCATCCTTAGCTGGTGCTCATGGTGCATCTATCTCCTGCGACGGTTCGGCAGCGGAGAGCGCACATTTGGCGAGGAAAGCGCATCATGATTCGGATGACTGTCTTCTGTCGCATTCCGGACATCGGTCAGCACGGTTATCGAATGTTCCGATCTTCGCGAGAGGCTGCCAATCCGATTTCCTTCAGTAAGAGTCTGTATTGGCGGTCAATTTTCATCACCTGCGCAATTGGTACGACAATTGCTGACATATGCTCAGCTAGTCTGGAGAAGCGCATGCACCTCTTGGTCCGTATCGATTTCGTTGGTGACGCCGCGCAGCTTCGCGCGCGCTGCCTGTCGGCACCATGATGCGTGGCGACGCCAAAACGATGGTCGCATATTTCGGCCTGGCTGAGCTGAAAGCTGCGCTTGATCCGCGCCAAAGGTTCGTCGACGAAATCACCGCCGTTGGTCGATCCATGGCCGAGGTTTCGCCGGGGCAGGCCTTGCTCTCCAGCGCCGACCATGCGGCGCCGTTGACGGGCGGCTTGACCGCCGGTGCTCGTGCCTTCGCCAAGAGTTGCGGGCTTGTCGCTGCAATAGGCAAGATCTCGAGGGCATTCGGAGCGGGGGAGCGCGTTTTCACCGGCAGGCACGCGGCCGAGCCGAGGCTCTGGCAGATCCTCGATCTGTTCCGGCTCGCTTGCATCTCGAAGATGAGGGGGATCAATCGATCGGCTCGCGTGACCCGCGTGGTTGGGTGCCTTACCAGTGCCCGTTGCCAAATGGCGGCCCCAGAATGCCGAACCCGGAAAGAACCCGAAACGCGTGCTTTCGGGCTCGTCGACACATTGAGCAATGTCTGTCTCGGCCCCGCGCTGCTGCCAAGCGGTGCTGACAGAATGGCGGCGGGCACGCGGCCGAACTTTTAACTGAAGCTATCTTCAAGCGCGAATTCAAAGCTGGAGGCGGAGCACGCTCCGCTGGCGAGCCGCTACTGAACACGAATGGGAGTACAGATGATGAGCACCGCACCCAAAAGCGCAGCTCCGGCCGCGGGTGGTGGTCGCGCGGCGACCAAGAGGGAGCTGCCCGAACGATTTAAGGCGTATAGGCACGTCTGGGTCTTCATCGAGCAGGAACGCGGGGTTGTGCACCCCGTCTCCTGGGAGCTGATGGGTGCCGGCCGCCGGCTCGCCGACAAGCTCAACGTTGACCTCGCCGCGGTTGTCATCGGCCCGGTCGGGGAGACAACGCAGCAGGCGGTCGCCGAATCCTTCTGCTACGGCGCCGACCTCGCCTATATCGTCGCGGACAATCTCTTGGCCGATTATCGCAACGAGTCCTATACCAAGGCGCTCTCCGAGCTAGTCAACACTTACAAGCCGGAAATCCTACTCCTAGGGGCGACCACACTCGGCCGCGATCTCGCCGGCTCAGTGGCCACCACCCTGCTCACCGGCCTAACTGCCGACTGCACCGAGCTCGATGTGGACGCCGACGGCTCGCTTGCAGCGACCCGGCCGACGTTTGGCGGCTCACTGTTGTGCACGATCTACACACTCAACTATCGTCCACAGATGGCAACCGTCCGCCCGCGCGTGATGCCGATGCCCGAGCGCGTGACAGGCGCCGTCTGGCGCGTTATCTCGCATCCGCTCGGGCTTGTAGAAGAAGATATCGTCACAAAGGTCCTGTCATTCCTGCCGGACCGCGATTCTACAAAGTCGAACCTTGCCTATGCCGACGTGGTCGTCGCTGGAGGGCTCGGTCTGGGATCGCCTGAGAACTTCCAACTGGTACAGCAGCTCGCAGACGTGCTTGGTGCCGAATATGGCTGCTCGCGGCCGCTGGTCCAGAAGGGCTGGGTCACCTCGGACCGACAAATCGGCCAGACCGGGAAAACCATTCGGCCGAAGCTCTATATCGCGGCCGGTATTTCCGGGGCGATCCAGCATCGCGTCGGAGTGGAGGGGGGCGACCTCATCGTTGCCATCAACACCGACAAGAACGCCCCGATCTTCGACTTCGCCCATATTGGTATCGTCACCGACGCCATTCGACTGTTGCCGGCATTGACCTCTGCATTCCGCGCGCAGCTGTCGCCGCACTCGCACGACCGCATCGCCGGCTAGGGAGCTTGTTATGATCGAAGAAAGATTCGACGCGATCGTCGTCGGTGCTGGCATGGGCGGGAATGCGGCGGCGCTTACCATGGCCGAGCGTGGCCTGAAAGTGCTGCAGCTGGAGCGCGGCGAGTATTCGGGGTCGAAGAACGTGCAAGGCGCCATCCTTTATGCCGATATGCTGGAGAAGCTGATCCCTGATTTCCGAGAAGACGCACCACTTGAGCGGCACCTGGTCGAGCAACGCTTCTGGATCATGGACGAGCGTTCGCACACGGGGCTTCACTATCGCTCCGATGATTTCAACGAGGAGAAGCCGAACCGCTACACCATCATCCGCGCCCAATTCGATAAATGGTTCTCGCACAAGGTCCGCGAGGCCGGCGCTACGGTGCTGTGCGAGACCACGGTGATCGATCTCCTCCAGGATTCCCATGGGAAGGTCGTCGGGGTGCGCACAGACCGCGATGGGGGTGAAATCCATGCAGATGTCGTCGTGCTGGCCGAGGGGGTGAACGGAGTGCTCGGCACGCGTGCGGGCCTAAGAGGGCGGCCGAAACCGGATAAGGTCGCGCTCGCGGTCAAGGAGATGCATTTCCTGTCGCGCGAGACAATCGATGCTCGCTTCAATCTCAAAGGCGACGAGGGGCTCGCCATCGAAGCCGCCGGAACTATCTCCCGGGGCATGACCGGTATGGGCTTCATCTATTCCAACAAGGAATGCATCTCCCTCGGTATTGGCTGTCTTGTTGCCGACTTCCAGCGTACCGGCGAGACGCCTTACGGCCTGCTCGAGGGTTTCAAGCGTCACCCCTCCGTCGCGCCGCTGATCGAGGGTTCGGAAGTAAAGGAATACTCCGCGCACTTGATCCCCGAAGGTGGGTACAAGGCGATCCCGCAGCTTTGTGGTGAGGGCTGGGTCGTCGTCGGAGACGCCGCCCAGCTCAACAACGCCATCCATCGCGAGGGGTCCAATCTGGCGATGACATCGGGCCGTATCGCGGCGGAAGCGATTTGTCTCATCAAATCGCGAAAAGATCCGATGACGGCCAAAAACCTTTCACTTTACAAGAAAATGCTGAATGATTCCTTCGTGATCAAGGACCTGAAGAAGTACAAGGATATGCCGGCTCTGATGCATACCCACTCGCAGAACTTCTTTCTCACATATCCGCAGCTCTTCTCGAGGGCGATGCAGGATTACGTGCGCGTCGACGGCACATCAAAGCTCGAGAAAGAGAAGCTGATGCTGAACTCGTTCATCAAGGCGCGGTCGTGGAGTGGACTGTTCAGCGATGCCCTCCGCATTGCCCGGGCCTGGCGCTGATCGCGAAGCACAGACAACGACGAATGACGGAGCCAGAAACAATGCCGAGCGAGCCATCCCAACGTGTCGAGGACAAGCTATTCTACAACCGTTATCTTGTTGATTCCGGCCGCGCCCATATCAAGGTGCGGCCGCACACCACGCCATCGTCGCGGCTCTTATCGATGCTGAAGGCTTGCCCGGCACGGTGCTACGAGCTCAACGATAAAGGTCATGTTGAAGTTACAGTCGACGGGTGTATCGAGTGCGGCACCTGCAGGGTGATCTGCGAAGAAAGTGGTGATATCGAGTGGAGCTACCCGCGCGGCGGTTACGGTGTGCTATTCAAGTTTGGTTGAAAGTTCAGGGGAGGGCCTGACCTTGGTAGGATGCGGCGTAGCGCGGCGACGCCGTCAACGCCGCCGCCGGCTACAACTTGGCCGCCTCATGCGCTTGCTCAGGCTCTTGGCGCGTCTGTTCCTGACAGCACTCTCCCTCGGCCTTCTGACGAACTCAGAAATCAGCCTTCTTCACGGACGACTAGGCAGAGCCCGGTAAGCGCAATCTTGATGCCAACCGTCTATATTCGAACGCACTTCGCAATCTACTGCTCAGCTCGCGTTGAATGATGAGTTCGAGGCCCGGTCGACCGATCTCATCAAAGACGAGTGGCTCCGCAACCATACCGGACCCAATTCTTGAAAATGGACCTTAGCGTGCGGAATGCAACGCGAGGTCTCCCGACGAGTGGCTGCGATCCAAGTGGCTGTGCGAACACTGAGTTCGAGACGAGACATGGTGCCGAAAGCGGTGCCACGGACCTGAAGCGGCGCTTTCCAGTGCACCAGGCCAAGATCTAGTAGCCGCCAAGCACGAGCAGATCACGAAATTAGCGCAATCTGACTCCTTCGGGACCGCCGGTTCCGCGTTCGTCAGCCGGGCCGCCCGCATGCAGCACACAATTTTGCACTTTCATTCGACCGAATCGGCAGGATATATCGTCGGGCGGAGAGCATGACGATGGTTCGAGTACAAAAGAGCAAAGCAGCCACCAACGCGCGGCGAGCACAGGCGCGCCGTGAGAGTTCGGTCGACGACATCCAGGCCCGCATAGCCGAACTGAGAAGCTTGCCGCGTGAGAAGCTCGCGGATGCGGTGTTCATGCTCTCGATCAATGCAAGACGGCAGGGCGAGTTGAAACGACAAGCGATCGAGAAGCGCGCCGAGGTCGCGTTGGACTTTGATCCGCCGCCGAAAGCTGATTTGGCGACCTATCTTGCGAGTGATGTGGTCTCGACCTTACGCCACCACGTTGCTGACCTTCCTTGCTTGACGTCTTGGTTCAGCGAGCGCCTGACGTTCGTTTCGCCGTCCATCGGGAGGAGGCCGTTTCGCTGCTCGCCGCCATAGTTCGCGTACAGCGGCTCGAAGGGGTCCTTGAAGGCCTCCGGCTCGCCGGGCTGCTGAACGAACCAGCGAAGGACCGCCATGCCGGGATCCGTTCGGAAGCGGATTTGAGGGGAGCTGCCGGCGGCACGTGAGTGTCCAGAGCGCTTTAAGGGAAAGTCCCTGTAGATGGAACGTCCAATCGGAACGGGGGACATCAGGCGCTTGGTTGCGAGGTCAAAACCGCGTCGAAATTCGCTGCGCAGTCCTTTTCATCCGTTTAGCGTTTATCGTCGACGCGGAGCCGCTATTGCAGGCAGCCCGGTCGCAGTCCCCGGCCCCGTCAAGCGCGGCGACTTCCCTGTTGGTGAGGACGAGATCCGTACTTCTGAGGTTCATCTTCAGTTGCAGCACGCTCCTTGCGCTGGAAATGGTGCGGTTCATGGAACTCTTCACTAATTCCCAAGCAAGGGAAATCACGGCAGGAGAGGTCGACGACCGAGCCGCGGCGATGCACCCAGAGCGGCGAAGGCGGTCGCTCAACTCATCGAGGCGCTTTGGTTGAAATCGGCTGTCCTTGTTCCGGTAGTCGCTGGGTGCGCGCTGGTGGACGGCCGGAGAGGCCCGGCAAAGTATTCTGCGATCCAATAGAGAATAGCAGACAAGCTCAGTGGCGGTCCCCTGCATAGCGGGCAAAGAGTCGTCTTTCCTGGTCGAGATAAACGCTCCGCGCGTGTACGCCATCACCCCATATCCTTGCCCGATACCCAGGGAAATGCGCCGGAAGTCGCCTCGTTTATTTGCTGGGTTCGCGAGCCGCACCGGATTTACCTCGCGTGCACGAACACGGCGAAGACATGGCCGAAATCCGCGGCTGAGTGTGCGGCCGAACGGCGCGTCTCCCGCCAATGCCGGTCTGATCGGTTAGTCAGCCCGCTCAAAGCCCACGAAGGCGCCTCGCGTGCTGCGGTAGCCGCACTTCAGTGAGCTACTGTAATAATCTGAAAGCATCCGATCGCAACTTCCATCACGATCAGCACGACTATAACCCACTCCAGACGCAGCGAGCGCCGTGTGTCGATGATGTCCGTCAGTGCGTTGGCTGTTCCGGAGATGGCCGACAGCTTGCGCTCGAGCATCTCAAGACGCTCCTTCAGTTCGTACTCGTCTTTCAGACGCGAATAGAACCGCTCGAGCTCCGGCTTGTCCCAGAGTGCGTCGGGCTTTTCGGCAATGGCGACGCGGCCCGCGACGCGCTGCTGGACCAGGAGCGCATTGCCGATCAGTTGGAGACCTGCGGCCCCGCGGCGTCCGGCCGCGCTCGGCTAGTTCACGTGCAAAGGGTTCGATCACGTCGAACACCGCGGCGACACGGCGCTCATCTCGCTCCAGCGCCGTGCTCTTGGCCAGCGTATCGGCGATCAGAAGCAGCCGGTCGTCGGTAAACTCGCTGAGACAAATCCGACCGCCCGGCAGGATGACCTCCGCGTCCTGGTCGTTGCAGAGCTGCACCTGCGCGCTCTCCTCTTCATAGGAGCTGAGTTCATCGATGACGCGCGACCTCAATGTATCGATCAGAGCGGTTTCCTCCGAGGGCGACAACCCGATGAGCACCACAACACCATAGCGGAAGATCACGACAAGGCCCGCATGTGTACGGAAAGCGACCGGCGTCGAGGACACCAGCGTTCCGATTTCGAGAGCCGACGGGTTGATACGATCGCCCAGCAGCGCGAATGCGCAGCATTGAGGCGGCCGCCGTCTGTCCGGAGACGGCAGTCTTACCGGGCGTAAGTTGATCCATGTTCACTTTAGCATCCGGTTTGCCGCCACTGCGACGCGATAGGCGTTCCCCCGGGACGGTCAAACACGTCCAGAACTTCGTCGCAGATGGTGCAGCGGAATTTGCCGGGCGCGTCGCTGAGAGATGATGCTGCGATCCCGCAAATGCCGGCTCCACAGTTTGGACGGATCGTCGCTATTTCCATGTTCGTGCGTGCTTGGCCGCAAGATCAATCGGACGACCCAGCAAGCCCTTGGAGGCAATGAGAGGTTTTCCGATTCGACGAGCCCGCCAAACATTTGGCGGCGCTCGAGGCGCCGTCCTTGAACAAGGTCGAGCAAGATTGATGCCGAACCGGTGCCTTCGCGCCAGCGGCCAGAGGATTTCCGCTTCAATGGGCGAGCGAGAATGTTTGTTCGAAACGGCACAGGTTGAGCAAAGACAGCGGCGCCATGTGTGTTCAATTTCGCCCAGAGCATGTCAGCTACAGAACACGTGGAATGTCGCGCGCTGCGGAGCTTTTCAAAGCGAAATCAGAGCCTTAACCGCGGTGGCGGCGCTGGCATAGCTGTTGCTATCGACATGTCGAAGTCCGAGCGAAGGCTGAGTGCACCCCCAATTCGATTGGCGAGACAGGACGTTGACCGGTTGACCGAGGGTGGGGAAGGTGAAGTGCCGTTTCCAACCGTCAGCCAAAAGACGGCCCGGCAAATTCTTGAGCTAAGACCCCGAGTACAATGACAGGCAGGACTTGAGACCATGCATATCGAACCGGGAATAGGAACAGGCGCCAAGCTCGGCTTGAGCTACGCGACAGGCCTTGCGACGGGCGGCGTCGCCGCCAAGCTTGTGGTCGAAAATATGCGCGAGCGGGGCGCCCTGTCATTTGCTGTGCAAGCCATGGCCGCGACGGGGCTTGTGTTCACGTTCTTCGAGATTCTCCCGCACTTTGCGGTTGGGGTCTCCGAGGTGCACTTCGTCCTCGGCTCGACGCTGTTCCTGTTGTTCGGCGCGGCGCCGGCTGCCTTTGGTCTTGCGCTCGGCCTCTTGCTGCAAGGCGTCCTCTTTGTTCCGACCGACCTGCCGCAATATGGTATGAATGTCACGACGCTTCTATTGCCGCTGTTTGCGATCCAGGCGCTCGCCAAGCGGCTCATTCCATCCGACACCGCCTATCGCGATCTGCAGTACAGCAAGGCGCTTGCGCTCTCGACCGCGTATCAGTCCGGCATATTTGTCTGGGTCGCGTTTTGGGCCCTCTATGGCGCGGGCTTCGACGCCGCCAACCTCTATAATATCGCATGGTTCGCGGTTTCCTATGCAGTTGTGGCCTTGGTCCAACTGGTCGCTGATCTGGCTGTGCCGGCGCTCGCAAAGCAAATTGGGCGGCGCGATTGCGGGCGGATCTGTCGCCCATCGCCTGTAGAAGGCATGTTGCCGTTGATAACAACGATGGCCGTCGGGTCGCCCGTTTTGCTCAAGCGATGCATACGCTTTCCCTGATAGCGACCGGCTGCAGCGGTCCCTGGCGGCGCGCGCTCGCTGCTGTCCGTCACAGCGATGCGGCCGAGCTTATGCTCATTCCGCACAAGGCGACCGGGAAATCATATCTCGCCGACTTGCGGCCGGCCGTCTGCGCCGGCTTGCTCGCTAATCAGCGGACGCAAACCACGGAGTTCGACCTGCTGGTGCGCGATGCGGCCGAGGCGGATTGCCGCAACGACGTGGAGCAAAGGCCGGATGCGGTCAGCGCAGCAGCCTGGTCGCAGAGCATCGCGGGCGAGGTTGGACGGGGGCGTCTTGCGCTGCTGATAAAAGAGGATTCATCCGTCGAACGAGCTTACCTATGGAACATTAGCACCCTCCTAAGCACTGCTGCGATGGAGCGCCTCTCGGCGCTTGCCAATGCTCTGCTGCACTCGGCGGGAATGTTCGCAGTTCGACAAAGAAGATCGCCATGCATGGATTGATCGTGGTGTTGACCATGCTCGCACTGTGCACAATCGTGTTGGCCGGCGAGTTGACGGGGCCGGCAAAGGTCATCAGCACCGACACCCTTGAAATTCACGGGACACGCGTTCGGCTCTGGGGCATCGATGCGCCGGACAAGACTCAAATGTGCCGAGATATCAACGGCAATCTATATCAATGTGGCCTCAGGACCGCGAGCAATCTTGAAGGCTTCATTGAAGATCGCGAAGTCAGTTGCCTGTCAGTCCTGAAGGATGAGTGTGGACGGACGACGGCGACCTGTTCAGCTCATGGCACCGATCTCGGAGAATGGCTGGTCCGTAACGGTCTCGTGCTCGATTGGACGCGATATTCGGGGGGACGATACCACGCTGCGCAACGCGCGGCTGATAGTGCCGGACTGGGCTTATGGGCGGGCAGCTTTGCCGTACCTTGGTTATATCGAGCGTGCGTTCGGTTAGGGGGTGGGCCAGCCCGCTGTTCTGATGACGTGAATGCACATCCTTAACGGGTATTCCCCACACTAGAATGTGCGATAATCGGCTCCGCGTGAGTTGACAGTCACGAGGTCGCGGCTCCGCAGGAAACGACACCATCTGGGCCGCTTGCAAACCTTGGACTCCCGGTCATGCCAGGGCGCCGCCTTTTGAGTTCGAGAGAGAGACGCATTCGCCTCGGAAGAAGACGGAGTTCTCCGGCCTAACAAGACAATGGCGTGGCACGGAAACAACATCAGATTCCGACGGGTAGAGGTTGAGCGGAAAGAAAGAAGCCCAGTGGGGTTCAAGGCACCACTGGGCAAGGTAGGCAACACCAATGTGGCTTGGGATGCAGCCTACCTCCACTCCACGACTCTAACTCTCAGGCTTTGACATTCCCAGAGCTGATTCCCAGAGGCCGCCAGATGCTGTCCCCCAAACTTTTATACGCGCACTCAAATCTGACGGACCGAGCAGGTGTGAGCGCTTGCTCAACACCGGCTCCGAGGGGGCCATCGAAACGATGGTAGTCGAATTGCGGCGTTTGCCGCGGGAAGCCAGATAGGTCCCTTCTCGGAAACTTTCGCTGCTGTTGGCGATATCAGCCGGGATTGCCTTTCCAAGCCACGGCTGCTGCGACGTAGTCCAGCGTTTGACCGTGCGGGCAACAGGCGTAACACAACACGTGCCGTTTCGGTGACAAAGACGTGTGAACCTGCGTTGGAGGCGCCGATCACAACAATGCCAGAGAAGGCAATACATCTGTTCATATGGCTAGAAAACAGCGTGGCCCGCTCACCACTGGCTCGATATCCGCCGAATGAGCAACATCGCATGTGGCGAGCGCAACTACAGCGGCGGCCCGAACAAGAACATCCGATCGCATATCATCTCCCGAGCAGGTCGTCCGTGCCTTCAATGAAGCTTGAGCCCCTGAGGTCGCCGCGTCGCTCCGACGCCCTCGTGGTGTGCAGACACTGTGTCGAGGGATGCGATGCAAGCTTCCGGCATTTTCAATCGCGATGTCGTCTACGCGACAAGAGCGGTCATTGTGCAAACAAGCCGCCGGTCTGAGGTCGAACACCAATCGCATGTCGCGCGCCGGCGCCTCAGGTCGATGATTTTTGTGAACGCTCCTGCGAAAGAGATTAGGTGCTCCAGCTTCTTTACAACCGAAACAATGAAGCCGTACCCGGTTCGAGGCTCGGAGCTGTCGCAAGCTCACCTGACTGATCCGATGTAAGAGTTGAACTGGTCGGCAGTCCGTGATCGTGCCGGCGCGGGATGGTCGCAAGCAGTGCGGAGCAAACGAACACGATCTGCCGATCACATCGCTCTGTGATGCATCTTCACCCCTGCTGCTCCGCAGACCAAGGATTGCCTGACTCCGGCATGCGACCTTTTTTGGCCGCCGCCCGTAGATCAGCCGGATAGCTGGGGATCCGTTGCTGTTCTATTCGCATGTGAGCTCGGCAGCGAATTGTTCGTGCCATTCTGGCCGGTGCTATCGTGCCAAACGCAATGGCGGTGGGGACGCTGATGGGCGGCTGCCGTATCGTCCGCACCATGGGCTTTCGCATTGCGACAACTGAGAGTCGCGGCCAGCAGGTCTCGGCCCAGAGGGCCTGCATCGGCATCTGGTTCATGGCTAGTTTCCTCGGCCACTCCAAGCCGCGCCCCACGGCGGTGCGCTGGAACGCGGCCAGCCCAATTGTCCATGCCTGGACAATCACGGTGCCGGCCTCGGCCATCGTTGCGGCGCTGACCTGGTGGGGGTCAATGCTATCGATGTATTTTGTCAGGACACGAGCTTCAGCCCAACAATGCCGGCGACGATCAGTCCGATGCTGGCAAGGCGAAACGCGGCGGCCGGCTCCCCGAACAGGATGATGCCGAGCGCTGCGGTGCCGACCGCACCAATGCCGGTCCAGACCGCATAGGCAGTTCCAATGGGCAGCGTCTTCAGAGCGAGGCCGAGCAGGATCACGCTACCGGCCATGGCCGCGAGCGTGAGCACCGACGGAACGAGCTTGGTAAAGCCCTCGGTGTATTTGAGGCCGATTGCCCAGGCGACCTCCAGCAGGCCGGCGACCAACAAAATGCTCCAGGACATGGCGATCCTCCGTTCGTGGCAGGGTCGTCCCCGCGGCTGATATGATGATGAGCTGTAAGGCCGCTCTCGCCAGAGCTCGCAATTCGCTTCGATCAGGCAGGGAGGCAACTTCTCTCAAAGATCAGCGTTCGGACGTTAATGGTTCGGCGAATTCACACGATCGACAAAGCAGAAAACCCTCTGCTCCGTTCATGCGATCGGCAATGTTGCAGAAAGTCGCCCCTTCGAAGAGATCCTTGTACCTGTCGCGGAGGAGGTTGCCCAAAACGTGTCGTCGCTCAAAATCCATGCAACAGAAAGTAACATCGCCGTTTGGGAGAAGAACATTACGATATTGCCGTTCGTCAGGACATGTCAGTGCTCCAAGGAATTGCTGTCGTGCTTCAACCATCTTAAGCTCGCCGCTGCCAGCCCTGCTGCGCGGCGGTCGCGAGCGAAGCAGCGCTTCGTCAGGAATTATGTCGACAAGTGCGGGATGCACCTCCCCCATGACTATGAAGAGCAATGATGAAATGTCGGCATCGACAAGTTGGCGCATCAAATCGACATAGTTACTCGTGACAAGACCACTGTCCATGTGCGTGCCGTCATCAAAAACGTGCACCAGGAAAACGCGGAACTGCAGCGCACGCAAGCGTCTTAGATCCCGCCCGTTCATTCCTACGAGGCTTGTGAAAATCCGGACTCCATGGCCACACGCGTAGGCATGCTCAACCATTTCGGTGCAAGCCGGATTGAGCCAAGGCTCCGAATACCCGGAAAAGCTGATGTCGATAGCAGCTGGCACGCGCGCCAGGCATCGCTTGAAATCTTGGAGAGAAAGATGCTTCACGTCGGATATCGTTCTTTGCCGTTCGGCAAACTTGTCCTGCTGGCAATAAGAACATCCGACGACACAGCCCGTTGTCGTAGTTACCTCCAGGATCCTGCCGCCGATGGTAGAGCGCAGCTCCTGTAGAGTCATTGATTGTATATTATCCACTTCCGCGCTCCGCGTTTGGAAGAAAGAGCTCTTGAGGGGGACCGTCGATCTGCATTCCTCATGCCGGTCCGCTGTTGCATCATTCTCGAATCGTCAATCAGCGCGACACGGCACGCTCGTAAGCGCGGCTGTGACAGATGAAGAGAGCGCCACGGCTCTTCCCCCTAGCGCGCCCAGTCCTGCAGTATAGGGCAGTTGCCGTGTGGACATGCATCGATGGGTTGGTCTAACGTCTCGCTTGTTCCAAAAAGCATCACTCATGCCAAGTGCGGTAGTGTCCAGTAGTCGACACGTCCGCGACAAATGTCGTCATAATTGCGCAAGCGGAGCGCAACTCTACGCGATCGAAAGCGTACAATATGACGCTACGTACGATTCAAGCTCTCTCGAAAATGATTTGAATGGCAGCTTTCTTGTGAAATGTGGCGGCGTTGCCGCCCTCCGGAGCGCCATGTCATTATGATCGACGTGTGTCGGCATCGGTCCCGAAGGTACGATTTCGAGCGCCGTCGGCCGCAGTCGAGAACACAAATTCTTCATCGCGCCTTGATGCAGCAAATCATGAATTTCAACACTGGAAAACGGTGACGAACGCCTGAAGGTGCTGCCCATATGGCTTGTACGCTCGCCGCATGGTCCTTTGGGATGTTGCTCGCCCACGCCGTTGGTGAGATACGAATCTCTGCAAACGTGAGGGGCGATTGATGGCAAGGATCGATAGTGCCCATCCGGCGGAGCTAGGGAGACCTTCCACTCTCACCTTTGAATAGGAATCGTCTGAATTCCTTGCATTCCTTGTCAACAAGGGAGGATTGTTATCCGAACACGATGCAGCCATGGAAATTCAGCCGGGTGACTTCGCTACGCGAGCGCTGCTTTCGGTGCATGGACGATCGCTGTGCCGGCGCTTCAGGAAATCTACTTAACCAAGTGCGTCGTTGAACGGCCCCTCTTCCCGGCAGGGCTATCGCATATGATAGTTCGAGTTCGCCGGATGAGCTCGGCCCGCATGGTCCGAGACGCGCCGAAGGCGGCGCTCCTCACCATGACGGTTGACGATCTCTCCGCAAGCCAAAGACCAGCCCCCAGCTCCGAACCGGCGCTGCACACGGGTCATGAACTCGACATCCTGGCCTGGGGAGGGCCGTCGGGAGCAGTATGGCCGCTGATCCTCTGATGCACTCGTTGCCCAGCCCTGAGGTTGGTTCCGATCGCTGGCGATTGCATATTATGGCGAGCATTGCGCTTCCCGTTGGAGAGGTTTGCAATTTCATAGCCCGTTTGGCCTCCTGGCGGGACTTCGCGTTAGAATGGACGGCAGAAGCACATGAGGGCGCGAATGAGTAACTTGGCGGTATTGGATCCGCGTGCAGCCTTTCTCGATGTCGGCAGCGAGAAAATGTATGCGTCGATCGCGAGAGGGCCAACCGCGGTGTTCGGCACGGTGACCTCGCAACTGCATGCGCTGCGCGACTATTTGGCCGAACATCGGTGCGATCGGTCGCGATGGAAGCGACCGGGATCTACTGGTTACCCTCTATGGGGTGGAAGGAATAGATCCGGACCTGTGGTAGTGAAGCGGACCCATCCGGGACTACGGACATCAATCGATAGCTATGATCCTAGCGAGCACTGATGCGGATCGCCTGTGGACAGGGCCGCCCGTGTAAAGCATGCCGGGACGGCGCGGCTTGGACCCGAAGAGAATTCATCGAAACCTCCGATTATTGAGCTGGTGCGCACGCTCCAATTACCTTGTCGTGTCGCCGCCGAGCTGCTCGATGATCCCCCTCAGCGAGGTCGTCAGTTCCTCGACCTGCTGGGGCTCGTGTCCTGACGCGCGAGAAAGCCTTGCACGTAAACAGGCGTGGAAGTCCTTTCCTAGTAGCGTTGGTGCGGCTCCCTGCGACGAGCCGTTCGAGCCCTTCGGAAACGAAGTCGTAGGGTCTCAGAAAAGTGGGACAACGGCCCTCGATGCGGCATGTGGCTCCGCAGGATTGAGGCCAGCGTGAGGCGGCGAATTGTCGTGCGGGTTCGTGTGCAATGTCGTGTTCGCAGCATGTTGGAGGATAACAAACAAGTGCGGGTTGGCTTTCGGGCGTTGCGCTTCGCTTGCGTCCAGTTGGCCGCGCAGCGGCCCGTGCGCAGAAGCGTCGGGTCATTGGCCTGACTTTTGCTCCGCTTCTTGCCAACGGCGTGCGGCTCACTGCTTTGTCGGTGTTCGCTGCAGAACGTGAAACTCTAGGTGACCAAAGGCCATGACATGAAGAATTCCAGCTCCCTGACAATCAAGGTGCTAGGCACTGTCACTTTTGCCCTGGCCTTGATGGCGCGTACCGCGCTGACGGTCGAATACAAAACGGAAAATAGCCGGGATCCTAGCTCCCAGGACGTTCCTGTGAACAGGAGCGTTCTTGCTCAGATCACACCCACCTGGGAACGACCGGCGAGCTTCATGCTTCAGAACGGCCTGCAAGTTGTGGTGATCGTCGATCACCGCACGCCGGTGGTGACGGAGATGATCTGGTACAAGGTCGGCTCCGCCGACGAGAAGCCGGGCAAATCGGGATTGGCGCATTTCCTTGAACATCTGATGTTCAAGGGAACGGCCAACCATCCGGCCGGCGAATTCTCTCAGACCGTGCAGCGGGTCGGCGGCAACGAGAATGCCTTCACCTCGCTCGATTACACCGCATATTTCCAGCGCGTGCCGAGAGAGCAGCTCGCGCGGATGATGGAGTTCGAAGCCGACCGCATGACCGGCCTGATCCTGAAGGAGGAGAACGTGCTGCCCGAGCGCGACGTCGTGCTGGAAGAATTCAACATGCTGGTCGCCAACAATCCGGATGCACGGTTGACCGAGCAGATCATGGCTGCGCTCTACCTCAACCACCCCTACGGCCGGCCCGTGATCGGCTGGCGCCAGGAGATCGCGAAACTTGATCGCGAGGATGCGCTCGCCTTCTACAAGCGCTTCTACGCGCCAAACAACGCGATCCTGGTCATCGCCGGCGACGTCGACGCCAATGAAGTCCGTCTTCTGGTCGAGAAGAATTTCGCTGATATCCCTGCGCACCCGGTGATCCCCGCCAAACGCATGCGTCCGCAAGAACCCATCCCGGCGGCGCCGCGCACCGTGACACTGTCAGATCCGCGAGTCGAGCAGCCCGGGTTGCGCCGTTATTATCTCGTGCCTTCCGCAGCCACAGCGACCGCCGGCGAAAGCCCGGCGCTCGACGTGCTCGCGCGACTGATGGGTGGCGGCTCCAATTCCTATCTGTATCGGGCACTGGTGATCGACCGCCCGCTCGCGGTCTCTGCCCGCGCCGGCTACGCCGACATCGCGCTCGATGCTTCGCAGTTCTCCATCTCAGTGACGCCGAAACCCGGCGTGGAATTTTCGCAGATCGAACTCGTGATCGATGGCGTGATCGCCGAAATCGCGCAAAATCCGGCCCGCGGCGAAGACCTCGAGCGCGTCAAGACGCAGTTGATCGCGCAAGCGATCTACGCCCAGGACAACCAGCAGAGGCTGGCGGGCTGGTATGGCGGCGCGCTCACCACGGGGCTGAGCATCGACGATATCATAAGCTGGCCGGACCGCATTCGCGCGGTCACCGCCGCGCAGGTCAGCGAAGCCGCACAAAAATGGCTCGACAAGAAACGCTCGGTGACCGGCTACCTCATCAAGGATGCCGCGCCGAAACGCGAGGAGAAGCGCTCGTGATCAACCGCTTAACCTGCCGCTCGGCGCTGATCGGCAGCGCCTGCGTTGCGATGATGATGTTCTCTTCGGCGCCGTCTCAGGCCGCCGGAAAGATCCAGCGGGTGGTTTCCACCGGCGGCATCGCGGCCTGGTTCGTTCAGGACGCCACCGTTCCCCTGATCGCGATGGAATATGCCTTCGATGGCGGCGCGGCTCAGGACCCGGCCGACAAGCCCGGCGTGGGCAATCTGGTCGCCGATCTACTCGACGAAGGCTCCGCCGACCTCGATTCCAAAACCTTTCGCGAGCGTCTCGATCGCCGCGCCATCGAACTCAACTTCTCCTCGACCCGGGATCATTTCCGCGGCTCGCTGCGCATGCTGAAAGGCAACAAGGAGGAGGCCTACGATCTCCTGCGCATGGCGCTGACCGCGCCGCATTTCGAGGCCAGCGACGTCGAGCGGATTCGTGCCCAGGTGCTCTCGGGGCTACGCCGCGACAGCACCAACCCCAGCGCGCTCGCCGAACGAAAGTTCCTCGAAATCGCGTTCGGCGGCCATGCCTATGGCCGGGGATCGAGGGGAACGCTGGATAGCGTGCCAAGAATCGTTGTCGCCGACCTGAGGGACTATGTCGGCCACGTGATCGCCAAGGATACGCTGCGGATTGCGGTCGTCGGCGATATTGACGCCGATACGCTCGGCAAACTGCTCGACAAGACGTTTGGCAGCTTGCCCGCCAAAGCTAACCTTAGGCCCGTTCCTGATGTGCTAGCGGCAAAGCCGCCGCAGCGCGCCTTCATTCCACTCGATGTGCCGCAGACCATCCTGCAGTTCGGCGGTCCCGGCATCCGCCGCAATGATCCGGATTTCATGGCGGGGTACGTCGTCAACCATATCCTCGGCGGCGGGTTGTCGTCGCGACTTTTCCAAGAGGTCCGGGAGAAACGCGGGCTGGCCTATTCGGTCCATGAATCGCTGCTCTGGATGGAGCACTCCGCGGTGTTTGTCGGTGGTACCGGCACCGGCACCGACCGTGCCGGCCAAACCCTCGATCTGATCGAAAAGGAAATCCGCCGCATTGCCAAGGAGGGCCCGACCCAGAAAGAGCTGGATGAGGCCCAGTCGTATCTGAAGGGCTCGCAGATGCTGATGCTCGATACGTCGTCAAAGCTCGCCCAGGCGCTGTTGCAATATCAGCTAGACGAACTGCCGATCGACTATATCGAGAAGCTCAACGTCCTGGTCGATGCCGTGACGCTGGAGGACACCGAGAAAGTCGCGCGGCGGCTATGGGGCCAAGGCGTGCTCAGTGTCATCGTCGGCCGCTCTCCACCGGCAGCAGCCGAGTCGACGACCCCGCCATCGGCCGCGAAGCCGGCGGCCCCCAATTAACTTTTCAAGTAGCTTGGGGGGCGGCGTAGGCGCGAGCCTGGCTCTGCCGTGCCCCCGCTTGCATTGTTCGCGCTGGTCGTGTCGTTGTTCCTGGAGAGCTTGGCATGCTGCTCGCGCAGCCAGCTCTGCAACTCGATAATCAACGGGCGGCGACGCTCTTGACTTTGGAACAGGAGGTCGGTGGTTCGAGCCGAACTGGGTTGGCAAATCGTGTGATCTGACGACCACCGCGCACGCAACTGGCAGCCGAGGGATCCAGCACGCGCGAAGTACGCCTCTGACATCGCTCTTGCAGCGATTGATCACCTGTTCGATCATGAGCTGGGCCACACGTTCAACGGTCACTCCGCTCTGAAGAAGCAGGTCACCGGCTCCAGCCGGATCTCAGAAGCGGAATCGATTTCATCTCGCTCCGCGCTGAACCACCAAACTCTGGAATTTCAGGCGATTGTTTCGCTATCGGACAAGGTTTGCACCGACTTAGCACGGGTCCGGCCGTCACTGAGAAACAGGTGTATGACCTATTGTGTGCGGTCTATCTTCAGTGCCGAATATGGACGGAGGGTTTAGGTGCGACCACCGTCGAACGCGTGTTAACACAGAAAAACCATCCGCCCGCAAACATCCGACTGCAATTGATCTTGGGCTTGAGCGTTGAAGTGGTGTTGCAGCGCAAGTTGATGTCCATGCCCAACTCTCGGAGAGCTGGTGATCAGCGCAATCCTCGAGTGTGAGGAAGGTCTTGCGCGGTTGATGGGGACGTCGGTAATCCCGATGGTCCTGATGGACGATGCTGGTTTGACCCGGTCGGTCTTGCCGGCCTTGCTCGACGACTGGAAAAAATTACGGCCGCGATTGCTGCCGTATGCCTTCGGCGGAAGGCTGAGCCCGGACCTCTCGTAAGAGGCCAACCGTCATATAACTCCGCATTGGGCGTTAGCTATGCTGCAGCAAATCAGTCTCGCGTTTGGGTTCTAAATAATTCTTTGGGGCAGCGGCGCGTGATAGAAGGCAGCCCATGGGCTGATCTCAATAGGGATGAACAATGGGCATTGCGATAATGGGAGCCGGTCTCTTTCCATTGAAATGTGCAGCCCCCTTGCCCTCCTTTGCGAAGAGATGCCGTTTTGAACGGCGTCGCCGGGGTAAGTTTCGCCGGGCGATTTGATAAAGGACTGCGGTCGGGGATGCCAAGTGCGATCGAACTCATTGTGGATGGTTACGTTAGCCTGCAAGACCGGAGGGCTCTCGACGATTTGCACATGCAGCGCCGGAAGCTGGCCGCGGGCCTAAAAGGACGTACAGGTTTTGATTTCCAGACAACTGTCGAGCAGATCGAGAAAGATATCATCGTGATCGAGGCTGGGCTGGCGCGGTTGGATGGCGCTGCGCCGAGCTAACCTCCCGAAGCCGCTCGGGTTCAAGCTGCCGGCTTATCTTCCTTCTCCGCCCCGCGCACCAGCCCGGTCGAGCCGATCCAGCGGCAGGATCGACTGCGCACGACGCATGACGCAACTCCAATTCAAGGAGCAATCGCCCGGCTATCGGATCGTTCCGGCCGACGACTACGCCCCTTCTCCGGTTGGTGCCAGTCGAGCCGTCACAGCTACGCCCAAAGAAAAGAGGCGGCCGACTGGGTCGGCCCTTGTCATTAGCTCGGCGCTCTCAATCCTGGGGAGCTAATCCAATGCTGAAGCTGGAGGGCGGTTTCGCTTATGCGCGCCGCGAGCAGCGTTTCGCGCTTCGCTCCGGGCGGTGCCGCCTCTGCGCAGCGGCGGGCTTCGTCCGCCAACTGAGCGCGTCGAGCGGTCAGGGGAATGACTTGTTTCTTTCTGGTTAGCATGGGATGGCTTCGCCTAAGGGCGGAGCACGAGCAGCTCTCAGTCACCGACAGATGCCGTGATGGGGCCGGTAATGGAATGAATAGGCGCCTGTTCCGTCAGAATAGATACCAAATTCGGCGATGCAAAACAGGCCGCAGCCATTGATTTGGGCCACCGTCCTTGAAATTCGCAATTAGGCTGTTCTCATTAAAATGCCGCCCGCTTAAATGAAGCGCGGGCGGCGGCGTTCCAGCCCCGAGAGGGACAAGCAAAATCCCGGATATCCATTGGCCTGGACAGGCAGCGTAAAGGTTCACTTTCTGCTTCGGCGAGGAGGCGCAGCCCCGTCCTACGGGGACGATCGCGCCTCAGCACGTGTTTGTGATCGGAAGAGACCGCAGCGAATCCTCGATCGGGTCTACAATTGAACTGACGAGAACCCGGATGGGCCGCATTTTGGCTCAGCGGCACAGGGGCTACCTCTCTCGGGGATCCCACCATATAGAACACGTGCTTCCGATACGGGAGCTTAGTATGCGAATTGATTTCAGGTTGGCGGCGGATACCGCGCCAAGTGATCTTGCGTTGAAGGACCGGCAGGTCGATCCCCAAACGCGAGGAACAGAACCTACAGCCGCGAACGACAACGATGTGACGTGGCCGTTCATTCCGTTTCCGGAAGATTGGTATGCGTCAGTTTGATTGCTGGTCGGCGCATCCAGTTCGGCGGCGTCCGCTCGCCTCGGGTAAAGCACGGTACTTGTCGGCTGTCCAATCGCGCTATGGGGCCAAATTGGGAAGGTTCGCCACGGGTTCGGCGGGACAGGAACTCGCGCGAGGCTGGCTCGAAGTCAGGCGCGGGCCTGCTTGAGAATGGGGCAGCGCCATAGCGCACGGTCAGTCGGGTGGACCCAGCGCGAGGCCCGCTCCCTAAAGGATAAGGGCTTGAAGAACCGGGACCGGCCAAGCTACCCAGGTGACCCGCAAGTAGGCGTTGTCCAGCACGTGGTACGGGATGTCGCTGGCGCGCGCCCTGACCTGGTTGCCATGGTTCATTGCCTGCGCGACGATGACCGCCATCAGGCTGTCGGCGTCGGCGACCTTCTTTGCATAGCGCGGCTGCAAGGGTGTCAGCGCTGATAGGAATTGCCACTGGCCGTTGACGAAGCGGAACACGTCGGCCAGGTCGCAGAATGGCAGTTGCTCGTAGAACGCCTTGTCGCGGGTCTTCTGGTTCTCGCCTTTGGGCTTTCGCCAAGTCAGCTTCTGCGAGGTCTTGTCGTATTCTAGGTGTATCGGCTTCCCCTGTTTCAGCTCGCGGTTGAAGGCCAGCCATTGCGCTTGCAGCTCGGCCGCCAGCGCATCGTAGCGGTCGGCTTGCAGGCCCGATGGCTTGCCATCAGCGTCGAAGGTCAGCAGGCACGGCTGCAAGCGTTTCGGCAGCGTGGCTGCTGGACATCTGCGGCCGTTGCGATAGGCGCTGCTGTTTGGCGAACACACCCTTGGCCCAGGCCAGCGCCACGAGTCACAGGCTGTCCGGGTCGGTGCCGGCGAGATCGAGCACGGCGTACAGCGGTCGAAGATGCCGACGGATACGCTCGGCCAGGCCGTCCACCGCCTGCCAATGCAAAGCCAGTTTGCTCACCGACTCCACGCTCATGCGCAGTGCCGTGGTTTGCAGCGTATCGCGGGGCATGATCTTGTAGGCGCGCTGGCGTACATCGCCGAACGCGTGGGATCGGGCACGCTGTCGTCGATGTAAAGCGACAGCAGGCGACCGACCTGTGGCGTGTCTTGCTGACGGCGCACCTGCTCCGCGACAAAGGATTGCTTGCACCCGCACTGCTCTCGTCTTCCAAGTGCTTCATATGATAGGCCATCGCATCGACCAGATTGTCAGAGAGCTGCCGGTAGCGCACCATGCATAGCACAGCAGATAGAGGTTAATCTGATTGGCCTTCAGATTGCGCAGGTCGTGGATGGTGTAGAAGATTCGCCAGGCTCGCGTAGTACAGAAGGTTTTGCTGCGAGACGCCGAGCTTGGGCAGCAACGCCTTGGCGATCCCGTGCAGCGGCTCCAGCGTGGCGCGCTTCTCGCGCTCGCGAGCCATCTGCCGCCAGCCAAAATCCTTGGCGTCCTGCCTGAGTGCCGCCAATTGGGACAGGGTCTCGTCGCGCACCAAGAGGTGACTCAGCGCGGCCTTGGCCTGTTCGTCCAGCATTTTCGCCAGTAGACCGCCCAGCCGCCGACGCTCGGCGGACAGGGCTTCGCTGACCAGCTCTTGCAGGGCGGTGTAGCCGGGCCGGATGGTCTTGTGCTCATTGAGCCAGCCAATCAACTCGGCGGCGACGAATCCTGGCGTCACGTCGCGCCGAACGATTTGCGCGGCTTGCTGCGCGAGCTGCTGCAGGAAGTCAGCCGCCCCCGGCCAGTAGCAGAACAGCGCAGCGTTTCGCTCGCGCTGGCTGTAGTGTTCGTGCTTGATGATCAGCTTGCGCTCGAACCCATCGCCGTGGAAATAGCGACTCAGCACGAAGGCGCAATCGTCCTCGACCTCGTTCCAGTCAAAGCGAAAGAAGGCATGGTTGGCTTTGGACAGGATGCAATAAACCCGTGCGGTGAGGCTGCGGCGGCTGCTGGCAAGCGCCAGTTCGGTTTCGGTCAAGGCCAGGTATAAATCCGGCAGGCCGTGCAGGGCTTCATGCTCGGCGTCCGATAGGACGGTCAAGCTTTCGCTCTTGGTCGTCATCCCGATGACGCTCCACGGGAGCCCATCCAACCGACCCGCGCCAAGGTCTCGAGCAGCGTGGTTCGCCTGACGCCGAAGTTGCGCCATACTGCCGCTTTGGACATGCCGCCATCCAGCGCGGCGATGATGGCGTCCAGCTTCTCGCCGGTGATCGCCTGCTGCCAGCCGCCGATCCGACCGCACTTGCGCGCGGCGGCCAGGCCGGCGACGACACGCTCCTGGGTCAAAGCCGCTCATACTGCGCGAGCGCGCCGAACAACTGGAACAGGAATTCGCCCGAGGGCGTCGTGGTGTCCAGGTTCTCGGTCACCGAGCGGAACGCCACCCGATTGTCCTTGAGCGAGGTCACGATGGCGAGCAGGAGCGGCAGGAGCGGCAGGGGCGGCCAAGCCGGTCGAGTTTCCACACGACCAGCACGTCGCCGGGCCGGACGAATTCGAGCGCTCGCGCCAAGCCGGTGCGGTCATCCTTTGCGCCCGAGGGGTGATCCTCGAACAGGTGACGCGGATCAACTCCGGCGGCGAGCAGCGCATCGCGCTGCAACTCCGTGCTCTGGCGGTCGGAGTCCGACGACACGCGCATGTAGCCAACCAACATAGGCGGATGCCCATCGGAAATAGGTTTCCGTATGGCAGCGCGTGGCGACAAAGTTTTCCGCATATTTTTTTGCGCCACCAGGCGTTTAGCTTAGGGCGCAACTACAAGATTCGGTAGTTGGCTAAAGCCACCTTGAGGCCCTAGGGTCCGGCCGCCTTCCCCGTCGATCATCGTCGACGAACAGAACTGAACGCAAGCGCGCGTGAAGCCGCTGCCCGCGGCGCCTGCCGGTCACCTTCCGCCCTTCCATCGCTTAGAGAGTGAAGTGCCACCATGTCCGAACAACCCTTGCCGACGCTGCCGATGTGGCGCGTCGATCACATTGAGCCCTCGCCCGAGATGTTGGCACTACGCGCCAACGCTCCGATCCACCGCGTGCGCTTCCCGTCCGGGCACGAAGGCTGGTGGGTGACCGGCTACGACGAGGCCAAGGCGGTGCTGTCCGACGCGGCGTTCCGGCCCGCCGGAATGCCGCCGGCGGCATTCACCCCCGATTCGGTGATGCTCGGTTCGCCGGGGTGGCTGGTCTCCCACGAGGGGGGCGAGCATGCCCGGTTACGCACGATCGTGGCGCCGGCCTTCAGCGACCTCAGGGTGAAGCTGCTCGCGCAGCAGGTCGATGCAATCGCCGCGCAGCTGTTCGAGACGCTGGCGGCCCAGCCCCAGCCCGCCGACCTGCGACGCCACCTCTGCTTTCCACTTCCGGCCATGGTCATCAGCGCGCTGATGGGCGTGCTCTACGAGGATCACGCCTTTTTCGCCGGGCTGTCGGACGAGGTGATGACGCACCAGCATGAAAGCGGCCCGCGCAGCGCCTCGCGCCTAGCCTGGGAAGAATTGCGCGCCTACATTCGCGGCAAGATGCGGGACAAGCGCCAGGATCCGGGCGACAACCTGCTGACGGATCTGCTCGCGGCGGTCGACAAGGGCAAGGCGACCGAGGAAGAGGCGATCGGCCTGGCGGCGGGCATGCTGGTGGCGGGGCACGAGAGCACCGTCGCGCAGCTCGAATTCGGCCTGCTGGCCATGTTCCGCCATCCGCAACAGCGCGAACGCCTGGTCGGCGATCCATCCCTGGTGGACAAGGCGGTGGAGGAAATCCTGCGCATGTACCCGCCGGGCGCGGGCTGGGACGGCATCATGCGCTATCCGAGGACCGACGTGACCATCGCGGGCGTGCATATTCCCGCGGAGAGCAAGGTGCTGGTCGGCCTGCCGGCGACGTCGTTCGATCCGCGCCATTTCAAAGACCCGGAAATCTTCGACATCGGACGCGATGAAAAGCCGCACCTGGCGTTCTCCTACGGGCCGCACCACTGCATCGGCTTGGCGGTGGCCAGGCTGGAACTCAAGGTGGTGCTCGGTTCGATCTTCCAGCGCTTTCCCGCGCTGCGCCTGGCCGTGGCGCCCGAAGAACTGAAGTTGCGCAAGGAGATCATCACTGGCGGGTTCGAGGAGTTGCCGGTGCTCTGGTGATGCGCGGACGCCGCCGGGAATCGCGATCTTCTGCGCAGTTTGCCGGCGCGCTTGGTGCGCGCCGGTCAGATCAGCCAGCCAACAGGTAACTAAGATGGACGTGCAAGAAACCACGGCAGGCCGGGACGCCTTCGCCGAACTGGCGTCGCCAGCGTGTATCCACGACCCGTATCCGTTCATGCGGTGGTTGCGCGAGCACGATCCGGTGCATCGCGCGGCCTCGGGCATCTTTCTGTTGAGCCGCCACGCCGACATCTACTGGGCGCTCAAGGCCACGGGCGATGCGTTTCGGGGACCTGCGCCGGGCGAACTGGCGCGCTATATCCCGCGTGCGGCGAACAGCCTGTCGCTCAATCTGATGGCGTCCACGATAGCGATGAAGGACCCACCGACGCATACGCGTCTGCGCCGGCTGATCTCTCGCGATTTCACCGTGGGCCAGATCGACAACCTGCGGCCGAGCATCGCGCGCATCGTCGCAGCGCGTCTGGACGGCATGGCGGCCGCGCTGGAGCGCGGGGAGGCGGTGGACCTGCATCGGGAATTCGCGCTGGCCTTGCCCATGCTGGTCTTCGCCGAACTGTTCGGCCTGCCCCAGGACGACATGTTCGGGCTCGGAGCCGACATCGGCGCCATTGTAGAAGGCCTGAGCCCGCACGCCAGCGATCCCCAGCTCGCCGCGGCGGACGCGGGCAGCGCCAGGCTACAGGCCTACTTCGGCGACCTCATACAGCGCAAGCGCACCGATCCCCGCCACGACATCGTGTCGATGCTGGTCGGCGCACACGACGACGATGCCGACACGCTGTCAGATGCGGAGTTGATCAGCATGCTGTGGGGCATGTTGCTGGGCGGCTTCACCACCACTGCTGCGACCATCGACCACGCAGTCCTGGCGATGCTGGCGTATCCCGAACAGCGGCACTGGCTGCAGGGAGACGCTGCGGGGGTGAAGGCATTCGTCGAAGAAGTCCTGCGCTGCGACGCGCCCGTCCTGTTCAGCGCCACTCCGCGTATCACCCAGCGCGACATCGAACTGGGCGGCGTGGTGATCCCGAAGGACGCGGACGTGCGCCTGCTGATCGCGGCCGGCAATCGCGATCCGGACGCCTTCGCCGATCCCGACCGCTTCGATCCCGCGCGGTTCTACGGCACCAATCCTGGCATGTCGACTGACGGGAAGATCATGCTGAGCTTCGGCCACGGCATCCACTTCTGCCCCGGTGCGCAACTGGCCCGGATCGAGTTGGCCGAGAGCCTGCCGCGGATCCAGGCGCGCTTCCCCACGCTGGCATTGGCCGAGCAGCCGACCCGGGAGCCCTCCGCGTTCCTTAGGACGTTCCGCGCGCTGCCCGTGCGGCTGCATGCGCAGGGGGGGGCCTGAGATGCGGGTCGTGGTCGACCAGGATCTGTGCGGAACCACCGGGCAGTGCGTGCTGACGCTGCCGGGCACCTTTCGCCAGCGCGAACCGGACGGGGTGGCCGAAGTGTGCGTGGCGACGGTCCCGCAGGCGCTGCACGCCGTCGTGCGGCTCGCGGCCAGCCAGTGCCCGGTCGCTGCCATTCGGGTCATCGAAAGCGACGCTGGCGATGACAAGCGCGCCAGCGCCGACCCTGCGCCTTCTCCGGCGGAGGCCGAGCGGCATGCCGCGAAAAACCAACGCAATCCGCGAGGATACGATGGGACGGTTTGAAGGCAAGGTGGCCGTGGTGACCGGCGCCGGCGCCGGCATCGGCAGGGCATGCGCCCTCGCCATCGCGCGCGAGGGCGGCAGAGTGGTGGTGGCCGACATCGATGGCTCGGCGGCCATCGCCTGCACGGCGCAAATCGCCGCCGAAGCGGGCCACGCGCTGGCCCTGGCCATGGACATCGCCGATGCGCAGGCGGTGGCAGCGCTGTTCGAGACGGCGGAGCGGCACTTCGGTGGGGTCGACCTGCTGGTGAACAACGCGAGCGCCATGCATCTGACCCCGCGCGATCGCGCGATCCTCGACCTGGACCTGGCGGTCTGGGATCAGACCATGGCGACCAATCTGCGCGGCACGCTGCTCTGCTGCCGGCAGGCCATCCCACGGATGATCGCCCGCGGCGGTGGCGCGATCGTCAACATGTCATCGTGCCAGGGGCTCAGCGGCGACACTGCGCAGACGTCCTACGCCGCGTCGAAGGCGGCGATGAACATGCTGTCGGCCTCGCTCGCCACCCAGTACGGTCATGCGCAGATCCGCTGCAACGCGGTTGCGCCGGGTCTCATCATGACCGAGCGTCTCCTCGCCAAGCTGGACGAGAGCATGCAACGGCATCTGCGCCGGCACCAGCTCCTGCCGCGCGTCGGCCGCCCCGAGGACGTGGCCGCGCTGGTGGCGTTCCTGCTCTCCGACGATGCTGCGTTCATCACCGGCCAGGTCGTGTGCATCGACGGCGGCATGCTGGCGCATGTGCCGACGTACGCCGACGGTGGCAACAGCCGCGCCGCGCGGCCTGCCGGCGACTCCGCCGAAACGCCTGCGGCGCCGCGCTGCTGATGGACATGCTGCTCAACCCTCTGGCTCGTCGGCACCGGCTGCGGTACGACATCCCTGTTGTGCCCGGCGCTTTCCCCCTGGTCGGGCATCTTCCCGCCATCGTCCGCGACCTGCCGCGCCTGCTGCGGCGCGCGGAACGGACGCTGGGCAGCCACTTCTGGCTGGATTTCGGCCCTGCCGGACACCTGATGACTTGCGTGGATCCGGATGCGTTTGCACTGCTCCGGCACAAGGACGTGTCCTCGGCGCTGATCGAAGAGATCGCGCCCGAATTGCTTGCCGGAACGTTGGTCGCCCAGGACGGCGGCGCGCACCGGCAGGCGCGCGATGCGATCAAGGCGGCGTTCCTGCCCAAGGGGCTGACCCAGGCCGGCATCGGCGACCTGTTCGCGCCCGTCATCCGGGCGCGGGTGCAGGCGTGGTGCGACCGCGGCGAGGTAAGCATCCTGCGCGAAACCGGCGACCTGATGCTCAAGCTCATCTTCAGCTTCATGGGAATCCCCGCGCAGGACCTGCCGGGATGGTATCGCAAGTACCGGCAACTGCTGCAGTTGATCGTCGCGCCTCCGGTCGACCTGCCCGGACTGCCCTTGCGGCGCGGCCGCGCCGCCCGCGACTGGATCGACGCGCAGTTGCGCCAGTTCGTCCGCGACGCGCGCGCGCATGCCGCGCGCACCGGGTTGATCAACGACATGGTGAGCGCCTTCGATCGCAGCGACGATGCGCTCTCCGATGACGTCCTGGTCGCCAATATCCGCTTGCTGCTGCTTGGCGGTCACGACACCACCGCCTCGACGATGGCCTGGATGGTGATCGAGCTGGCGCGGCAGCCTGTGCTGTGGGATGCCTTGGTCGAGGAGGCGCAACGCGTGGGTGCGGTGCCGACCCGGCACGCGGATCTGGCGCAGTGTCCGGTCGCCGAGGCGCTGTTCCGCGAGACGCTGCGCGTGCATCCGCCGACCACGCTCGTGCTGCGTCGCGCGCTACAGGAATTGCAACTCGGCCAACGGCGCATTCCCGCGGGCACCCATCTGTGCATCCCGCTGCTGCATTTCTCGACCTCGGCGCTCCTGCACGAGGCGCCTGATCAGTTCCGCCTGACGCGCTGGCTGCAACGCACGGGGCCGATCCGGCCGGTGGACATGCTGCAGTTCGGTAACGGCCCACACGTCTGCATCGGCTACCACCTGGTATGGCTTGAACTGGTGCAGTTCTGCATCGCCCTGGCACTGACCATGCACAAGGCCGGGGTGCGGCCGCGGTTGCTGAGCGGCGTCGAAAAAGGCCGGCGCTATTACCCGACCGCACATCCGTCCATGACAGTCCGCATCGGATTCTCATGAGTTGGCATCGCATGCCCCGTGTGGCGAGGCAGCGGCGCCGGCGACGCGCGGCATTGCTGGACTCGGCGCGCGCGCTCGGTGCGACGCTGGCAACACCGCGGCGGCTCGCCGCTCGCCGTGGCCGTCCCCTGTCAGGTACAAGGACATGAACAGCATGCAGACCGGTTCCACGCTACACGACGACCGAACTGGCGTTTCCGCGCTCGGCGGATTGGGCGCGCAGGCGCGCGGCGCATCCGGCAGGCTGCCGCCGGAGATCTGGATGCAGGACGGCGCAAAGCGGGTCGAACAGGCGCTGGCGCGTCTTCTCTGCGCCGAAGACGACGGTGAGACCGAGCTGATGGCGGCGATGCGCTACGCCACCTTGCAAGGCGGGAAGCGCACCCGCGCCTTGCTCTGTCTGGCTGCCGGCGCACTGGCCGACACGCCGGCGCACATGCTCGACGACGTCGGCGCCGCCATCGAGATGATGCACGCCTGTACCCTGGTCCACGACGACCTGCCCGCGATGGACGATGACGTGCTTCGCCGCGGCCTTCCGACCGTGCACGTCAAGTTCGGCGAAGCCACTGCGATCCTGGTCGGCGATGCGCTGCAGGCGCACGCCTTCCTGACCCTGGCGAGCCTGGATGCGCCGGGCGACAACCGTATCGCGCTCGTGCGCGAACTGGCGCAGGCGGTGTCGGCCGAGGGTGCCGCAGGCGGGCAGGCCATGGATCTGTCGCTGGTTGGAAAGCACGTCGAGCTGGACAGGATCGTGGCGATGCACCGGATGAAGAGCGGCGCGCTAGTGCGCGCGTCCGTTCGCATGGGCGCGCTATGCACCATCGCGGAGGATGCCACGCACGCTGCGCTGTACTGTGCGCTCGATCGCTACAGCGCCTGTTTCGGCCTGGCGTTGCAGGTGGTCGACGACATTCTCGACGCGACAGCGGATACCGCGACGCTGGGCAAGACCCCCGGCAAGGACGCGGCGGCGCAGAAGCCGACCTGCGCGTCGATCATGGGGCTGCAGGCAGCGCGCCAGTTCGCGCTGGATCTGTTGCGCGACGCCGGGGAGGCCATCGCCCCGCTGGGGCCGCGTGCGGAACGGTTGGCGCAGATGCTGCAGCGGGCCAACGCGTATCTGTTCAAGCACGCGCCATGCGCATGAGCGCGCCCGTCCGCATGGAGTCGCCCCTGTGCCGCTGCGATCGGCCGGCAGCAGCGGTCCATGCTGCACTGTGTGCGAGTCCGCGGCGCCGATCGCAGCGCTTGCCCAGCACGGGCCGCGGCGCTCACGGCGCGCTGCGCGCAAGCCTGTGCGGCGGACCGGCGCCAGCATCGGGGCGCGTCGCCGCGCCGGAGCAGGGCGGCCGTCCGGCGCTGCCCATGCGCCGGGCCGCGACGGGCCTGCGGCGCCGTGCGCGGCGTTTGCTCGATCCTGGTTCTCGTCAACCGTCTGCAGAAGGAACATCCCGCGTGAACGCGCTGTCCGAACAGATCCTTTTCGAATTGCGCCACCTGCTGAGCGAGATGAGCGACGGCGGCAGCGTCGGTCCGTCCGTCTACGACACGGCGCGAGCTCTGCAGTTCCACGGCAACGTCACCGGTCGGCAGGACGCATACGCGTGGCTCATCGCGCAGCAACAGGCCGATGGCGGATGGGGAAGCGCAGACTTCCCGCTGTTCCGCCATGCGCCCACGTGGGCGGCGTTGCTGGCATTGCACCGTGCCGATCCTCTTCCCGGCGCTGCCGACGCAGTCCAGGCTGCAACCCGGTTCCTCGAGCGCCAGCCCGATCCCTACGCGCATGCGGTGCCGGAAGACGCGCCGATCGGCGCGGAGCTGATCCTGCCGCAGCTTTGCGGCGAGGCCGCATCCTTGCTGGGCGGCGTGGCGTTTCCGCGCCACCCGGCGCTGTTGCCGTTGCGGCAAGCGCGCCTGGTCAAGCTGCGGGCGGTGGCGAAATTGCCGAGCGGCCATCCGTTGCTGCACTCCTGGGAAGCCTGGGGGACGTCGCCGACCACCGCATGCCCGGATCACGACGGCAGCATCGGCATCAGTCCGGCGGCCACCGCCGCGTGGCGTGCGCACGCCGTGACACAGGGGAGCACACCGCAAGTCGGGCGCGCCGACGCGTATCTGCAGGCGGCGTCGCGGGCGACGCGCAGCGGCATCGAAGGTATCGTTCCCAACGTCTGGCCGATCAATGTGTTCGAGCCATGCTGGTCGCTGTACACCCTGCATCTGGCCGGGCTGTTCGCGCATCCCGCGCTCGAAGAGGCGGTGCGCGTGATCGCCGCGCAGCTCGACGCCCGCCTGGGCGTGCGCGGTTTGGGCCCGGCCTTGCACTTCGCGGCCGATGCGGACGACACCGCCGTTGCGTTGTGCGTCCTGCGCCTTGCAGGCCGCGACGCGGCGGTCGATGCATTGCGCCATTTCGAAATCGGCGAGCTGTTCGTCACCTTCCCTGGCGAGCGCAATGCCTCGGTGTCGACCAACATCCATGCCCTGCATGCGTTGCGACTGTTGGGAAAGCCCGCCGCCGGCACCAGCGCCTACGTCGAGGCCAATCGCAACCCGCACGGTCTATGGGACAACGAAAAATGGCACGTTTCGTGGCTGTATCCCACCGCGCATGCGGTCGCTGCGCTGGCGCAAGGCAAGCCCCAGTGGCGCGACGAGCGCGCGCTGGCGGCGCTGCTGCAGGCGCAGCGCGACGACGGCGGCTGGGGTGCCGGTCGCGCGTCCACATTCGAGGAAACCGCCTATGCGCTGTTCGCGTTGCACGTGATGGACAGGAGCGAAGAGCCGACAGGGCGCCGGCGCATCGCCCAGGCGGTGGCGCGTGCGCTGGAGTGGATGCTGGCCCGCCATGCGGCGCATGCACTGCCGCGGACGCCGCTGTGGATCGGCAAGGAACTGTATTGCCCCACCCGGGTCGTGCGCTTGGCCGAACTCGCCGGGTTGTGGCTGGCGCTTCGTTGGGGGCGGCGCGTCCTGGCCGAAGGAGCAGGAGCGGCGCCATGATCCAGACCGAACGCGCGCTACAGCAGGTGCTGGAGTGGGGGCGTTCCCTGACCGGGTTCGCCGACGAGCATGCCGTGGAAGCGGTCAGGGGCGGCCAGTACATCCTGCAGCGCATCCACCCGAGCCTGCGCGACACCAGCGTCCGCACCGGCCGCGATCCGCAGGACGAAACGCTGATCGTGGCGTTCTATCGCGAACTGGCGCTGCTGTTCTGGCTCGACGATTGCAACGACCTCGGCCTGATCGCGCCGGAGCAGCTCGCCGCGGTGGAGCAGGCGCTGGGGCAGGGCGTGCCGTGCGCGCTCCCCGGATTCGAGGGCTGCGCTGTGCTGCGCGCTTCGCTGGCCGCGCTCGCCTACGATCGTCGCGACTATGCTCAGCTTCTCGAGGATACCCGGTGCTACTGCGCGGCGCTGCGCGCCGGACGCGCGCAGGCGGGAGGGGCGGAACGCTGGTCCTACGCCGAGTACCTGCACAACGGCATCGATTCGATCGCCTACGCGAACGTGTTCTGTTGCCTGTCGTTGCTGTGGGGGCTGGACATGGCGACCTTGCGCGCGCGTCCGGCGTTTCGCCAGGTCCTGCGGCTCATCTCCGCGATAGGGCGCCTGCAGAACGATCTGCATGGACGCGACAAGGACAGGTCGGCCGGCGAGGCCGACAACGCGGCGATCCTGCTGCTGCAGCGCTATCCGGCTATGCCTGTGGTGGAATTCCTCAACGACGAGCTGGCCGGCCATACGCGCATGCTGCACCGGGTGATGGCGGAAGAACGCTTTCCCGCGCCGTGGGGACCGTTGATCGAGGCCATGGCGGCTATCAGCGCGCAGTACTACCGGACCTCGACCAGCCGCTACCGCAGCGACGCTGCGGGGGGAGGCCAGCGTGCGCCGGCCTGAACGCGCGGGAGGCGGCGGCGTGCGCGCGCTGCCGTCGGTCCGATCCGACGCAACGCCGTCGCACGATGCGACGGATGGAGCGAGCATGAGCGATACCGCCCTGCGCCGGCGCAAGGATGACCATCTGGACATCGTGCTGGATCGGCGAACGGCGCCGGTCACGGTCGCCGCCGGCTGGGAGTACATCCGGTTCGAACACTGCGCATTGCCCGAGTTGGACCTGACGCAGATCGAGCTGCGCGCCTCGCTGCTGGGCAAGACCATGCGCGCGCCGTTGCTGATCAGCTCCATGACCGGCGGCATGCCACGCGCCGAGGCCATCAACCGGCATCTGAGCGAGGCAGCGCAAGCCTTGGGGATCGCCATGTGCGTCGGTTCGCAGCGCGTGAGCCTGCAATCCCGGAACTGCCAGGGGCTGACGCGCGCGCTGCGCCGCCTCGCCCCAGACATTCCCTTGCTGGCCAATATCGGCGCCGCGCAACTGCGCGAGGCCGACGGCCTGGACCTGGCGCACCGGGCGGTGGATGCGCTGGAGGCCGATGGACTCATCGTCCATCTCAATCCGCTGCAGGAAGCGGTACAGCCGGAGGGCGACCGCGATTGGCGCGGCGTTCTGGCGCAGATCGCTCGCGCCGCGCGCAGCGTGGGCGTGCCGATCGTGGCCAAGGAAGTGGGGTCGGGCCTCTCCGCCTCGGTGGCCTGTGCGCTCGTCGAGGCGGGCGTGGCGGTGATCGATGTCGCCGGCGCCGGCGGCACCAGTTGGGCCGCGGTGGAGGGCGAGCGCGCCCGCGATGCCGCCGACCGTGCAGTGGCGATGGCGTTTGCCGATTGGGGGATTCCGACCCCGGCCAGCGTGCAGGCGGTACGTCGGGCGCTGCCAACGGTGAAGCTGATCGCGTCGGGCGGGATCCGCGACGGGGTCGACGTGGCCAAGGCCATCCGCCTGGGCGCGGACATCGCCGGGCAGGCGGCCGGCGTGCTGCGCGCGGCGACGGTGTCCACCGAGGCGGTTGTCGCGCATTTCGAGATCGTCATCCGCCAGTTGGCCGTCGCCTGCTTCTGCACCGGCTCTGCTGATCTGGAGGCATTGCGTCAGGCGCGCTTGTTGCCCTCTGCGCATCTGCCGGCCGGTTGATGCGGGCGTCGCCCGCACGTGGCGGCGGGCGCCTAGCAGGCTGCTGAAATACCTACGCCAAAGATACACTACTGATTCACCTTGGCGAGGCGGTTCGATGCCTGGGAGCGATGTGTTCATGGAGCAGCTGTTCACGATGAAGCGGTTGGAGGATTTCGTTCCAGCCGATCATCCACTGCGCCCGATCCGGCTGATGGTCGATGAAGCGCTGGTGCGGCTAGACGGCTTGTTTTCCGGCATGTACGCCTGCGGTGCAAAGGCGGTCGCCCCAGCATTGCGCTGGAGAAACTGCTGCGGGCCATGTTGTTGCAGGTGTTCTACAGCGTCCGTTCGAACGGCCATTGATGGAGCAGGTGCGGTACAACCTGCTGTACCGCTGGCTCATCGGTCTGTGCGCCGACTATTTTGCAATCGGCTCGACGAGTTGCTCACACTTCATCGGCCGGTGCCGAGCCGCCACCACCGACCCGCTTTCGCAGAAGTGTACGGCCGCAGTGAAAATCTGCGCAAAACCGAGCGGGGACAACGAAAAGCTGCATTGTTGTCACGATGCTATTGACGAACCCATACGGACTGTTTTTCAATGTGGACGGGAGATCCGCGGGTGCTCAGGCACGCGGACGGGGGGCGTTCATATGTGGATATTCAGCCGAGCCGCGGCTGGCATTGGCATTTGCCTTGCCATGGGCGGGTGCACCAGCCTGTATCATATTCATGACCCGCAGACAGGCGTGATCACGGCGGGTGAGCTGCCGTACTTTCTGAAATCGATCAGGTGTGAGGTCGTGACTTTCTACCAGATCGAACGCGAGAGGCGAAAGGAATACCTGAAGATCTACAAGAGGCGCCCTGAAGAGGCGTTCGATAGGTATGCTCATTTTGACATCGACCCGTTCCTGTACGGCACGTTCTTCCTGGAGTTGAAGGTGACCGATACGGGCGGGCTCGGATCCGGTACAGCATTCGATTACAAACGGGTTGTGAGCGCGACCAGTAATGAGGTGACCCATGTGGGCCCCACTGCTTCAGCCCAGGATACCTATGACCTGATCTGGTCATTTCTGATGAAGCAGAACGCCCAGCTTGCGTCCGATACGACGCCGGCGTCGGCGGATCCAGCAATGTATGAGCGTGGCTGCTATCGAGGAACGCCTGCGGACCTGATCGAGCTCGAGGGACTCGCCGAGGATAAGTATCCGGACCGCGCCGCCTACAAGCGCATCATTGTCGATGCATCCAAGCCACTCGCAGCTTGGTTACGGGACAACGCGATCCTCATAGCCGCCAACAATCTCACGCCGGCCATGCCTTCGGAGAGCGCGGAGCCAGCGCAAATGACGTACACGTTTTCAGTCCAGGTTACTGGCGGCGTCGAGGCAAAATACTCTCTCACTTCGTCGCGCTGGACGCCTGCTGCAGTCCAGGCGTCGGCCTCCGCTCAGCAGTTCAGTAATCTCGGAATCTACATCAACGGTCCGAATGCCGTTCTTGCGAACGCGGCCAAATCCGGGTCCGCCGGCTATGCGGCCAAGACGCCGCCGCTTGGATCAAAGGACAATCCAATTTACACCGCACCTTCGCCGGGAGGAGAAAAGTCGCAGGAATTCCCCGGAGGAGCCGGATCCACCGGGCGCCGTACGGGCGGTGGGCCTCGGACAAATGGTTTCATTGTGGCGCCGGTGCCTGTGTTCCCGCCGACCCCAACACCGACGCAGTAGGAAAATGTTTCGCCTGTGGCTGCCCAGACTCGTTCTGTTGCTCGTCCTCTTGTTCTGCTGGGAGGCGAACGCTCAGCCTGCGCTTCCTTCGGGAGTCTCCGAAATGGAGCTGTACGGCACGGTCATTCGCGGCTCGAAATGGGACATCAAAGAGATACCGGTCTGCTGGGAAAACCTGCAGCCGAAAGATCAAAACTATGCCGATCTGGTTCGAAAAGCGGTTGCGGACACGTGGGAGAGTGCGGCGCAAGGTGGCGTGTGGTTTGCGAAGACTTGGCCGTCCTGCACGGGCGGCGCGCCAGGTGTGCACGTGCGGGTCGCTGATGAAGGCGCCCACACCGACGTCGTCGGCAAGTATCTCGACGGCAAGCCATCGGGCATGACTCTCAATTTCAGTTTCGATCATTGGAGCAAAGGCTGTCGACATAGACGCGAGTTCTGCATTCGTGCGGTTGCAGTCCACGAGTTCGGACATGCTCTTGGTTTCACGCATGAACAGAACCGCGACGATGCGCCGGAGCAGTGCCGGAACGAGAAAGCTTCTGGCTCGGTCGGCGATTACAAAGTCACCAAGTACGACCCCAATTCCATAATGAACTATTGTAATCCAGCATGGAACGGAAACGGACAGCTCAGCCCTCTCGATATCGCCGCTGTCAGGACATTCTATCCGTCCTGACACTCGGTCTTTTGGTATCCATGAGCGCTCCCGCGCAGGCGGATCGCGCGGCAGTGCAAATCGCTGCGCGTTACAACGTCAGGACGGTTCATGTCCAGTTCGTTGGCGTGATGTACAACGACAAGCAGGAAGTCGGCGGCGGCTCCGGGCTGCTCATCGGCGACAGCCTCGTGCTGACCAACAGCCATGTGATCGGACGCGAGGAGAACTATAAGAGCTTCGAAGTCAATGCCCGTCTCGGGTCACGCAATGCGAACCCGATCAAGGTCACTGCGGTTCATCGCGACGATGCCAGAGACTTGGCTCTTCTCGAGCTGTCGCAGCCCGCCGGAAACAGCGGAGGCGCCTCTCGTTGTCCAATGCCCGTGATCGATGACAACCAGCAGGCCCCGATGGGGACTCAGCTTTATCTGCTCGGTTATCCACTCGATCTGGATCTGAGCATATCGAGCGGTCTGATAAGCAACCAGACTAGCCCCAATGGTCGCTGGCAAACCGACACGGTCATGAATGTCGGCAACAGCGGTGGCCCCGCATTCAACGAGTTCGGCGCTCTGCTAGGGATCGCAGTTGGCGGCATCGTCAAGTGGAACGAGGCGGATGTTTCTGGCGTCAACTTCATCATTCCCGCCACTGTGATTACTGCAAGCCCCCTGTACAGCATGATCGCGGCCATTCCGCAGCCGTCTGTTTGCTGGACCAAGTGGGTCGAGACAACGATCTCGTTTGAGAACTGGAGCAGGCTGAATTCCACGCATGTGCAGACGCAAGCCAATGCCGGCGTGAAGATCCCCGAAATCCTCGCCGAAGCGATCCATACGCTTCTGCCCGAAGACCGTCGGCTCATCGTGAACGTCCCGGTGTCGCAGCTCGTCGAGCCGAAGCTGATCGAGCGGTCGTATACGGTGGACAAAACCAAGGACGATCACCCGGTCGTATTTGCGGAGCATTCGGCGGACTATGCCGATACTTTCCCTGCTGAGCCCGGCTACCGCATCACGGGGTGCACGTGGCACGTTGAGACCGCCAATGGCGCCAGCAATATCGGTTGCGCAATCAACGGCGGTGGGGCGGAGGTTCGCTTCACCTACAAGCTCACCAGCGGACCTGCTGTCGACAGGTATCGCGGATGGCTGGGCGCTACGGTCAACGTTTCCCAAATCCTTGCGAAGTAGGTAGCTGATCGATGGTCATGCTCGTCTTGCCAATTCGAGGTTCGAACCGGTTGCATCGGCTCGGCCACGCCTTCCAGCAGCTTCGAACAGTGCTCATTGTCTTGTTTTGCGCGCTCGCGACCGGTTGCGCCCACCAGGAGCCGGCCTCGCAGCAGGCCAAGCGGCAAATACAGAAGGCGCCCCAGAAACATGAGAGCGCGTTCAAGAAATACGGCTATCGCTATGGCCCAGGGTACTACCATCATGTCCGGCATTATCATGCCTATCGGCCGTGGCGACGGACAACCGGTGAGGCGAGCGAGGAGGCGCCTCCCGAAAAAAGCAGCACCGGAGCCGAGGTGGTGGTCAACAAATCTGTGATTAAGGGATTGGTACCCGTCTACTTCGCCACCAATCGCGTGGTGACGGGTGGATCCGGTCTGGAATTGAGCCAAATCTCCTATGGTCGTGCGGCCAGCAACACATTTGGCTACGTGACGGTTAGCATTCCCATCGTTCGCAAGATGGGAGAAGTGGAAACGCCGAGTACAAGCTTCTTCGGGATGCGCAAGGAGGCGGAGGACGACGGAAAGCATTTCCGAATCCAGAAGCTCGATCGTCTTTCCCGCGAGGAGTTTGCTTCCGCTATCGCAAATCGGGCCGACAGCCTGATGCTCTTTGTGCACGGCTACAACGTTGCCTTTTCCGACGCAGCCTTCAAGGCGGCTCAAATTGCCTTCGACGCGAACTACAAAGGCCGCGTCATGATGTACTCATGGCCGTCCAAGGGCGGAGTGAAGGACTATGACTACGATCGGGAGAGTGCTTTGTACGCTCCGGATGGGTTGTTCGATCTCCTCCAGCTCATCAAAAAGGCCGGCAAAGTCTCACGGATTATCGTGATCGCGCATAGTCTGGGCAGCGAGGTCGTTTTAGGCGCCTTGCAGCAAGCCGCGCTGAGCCAGACGACGCTCGGGATTACTGAATTGATTTTTGCGGCCCCGGACGTGGATCGGGACGTTTATCTACAGCGCGCGAGCCAGATCAAGGCAGCGGCGGGCGCCGTGACGCTATACGCGTCCTCGACGGATCTCGCGTTGCTCGCCTCCATGAAGAAAGCGCAATCCGCATCGCGAATGGGGTTCGTAACCAAGAGCGGGCCAACTCTCGTGCCCGGTATCGAAACGGTCGACGTTTCTGCTGTGGGAAGCGAAATGTTTGCTCTAAATCACAGTACGTACTCAACCAGCCGTGCGGTTCTCGATGACATAGGCCGGATCATCTCGTCTTCGACGCATCTTAAACCCCCGCAGCGGACCCCGACCTTGCGATCGATGCCCGATGATTCGAATACGACTTATTGGATGTATCCCTATTAAGACATCGCTCTTCGGCTGTTTGGAGAGATGCGGGCGGCCACAGAACTGGCAGATGTGGGCGCGTTCAGCGCGAAAAGCGCGCCCGACTCGAAAAGTCTTTGATTGCAGGTGGGAGGGGTCTCTAATTCAGCGGGTCCCAGGCTCAAGGGCCTGGTGCGCCCACCAAAACGAAAGGGCGGCAGTTACTGGCAGCGCGCCATTGGCTCGGGTCACGCTGGGTTACAAACGGTCGGCGATCGCTGTTGAAGCAACAAGTGTTGTCCCGCCCTCAAGGGCCTGTTTCTGCTCTGCGTTGTCGCCGCAGAACTCGCAAAGAGCGCAATGCTCCGTACATTCGAACCCTGCGCCTTCACCTGATGCCGTTCTTTGGCGACATGGGTCTGTCCGAGATCACACCGGGCAAGGCGGAGGAATACAGGGTTCACCGGCTCTCGATGTCGAAAACGGGGAAGGCTCCGGCCCGAAGCACTATTCCCGATGAAATTGTGACATTGCGGAAGTGCTTAAGACCGCCATTCGGCACGAATGCCCGCGCACTTTCTGACGCGTTGTGTGCACGTCGTCATTCTCTCCCTCTCAGCTCAGATTGTGCACTCAGCGAGTTAGCTCCGACGCGATCCGAAAGACAGACCGCGGCGTTACCGCCGGAATTTAGGGGTCCAGCTTTCCACGAGTTCAGCCTCGCCGTCTTCGTCGGATTCGTCGCCGTTTGCCTGCGCTGTTAGGGTCTCGCAAGTCAGAACGGTCAGAGTGCGACCGTACTGTCCAAGCCCGACGACTTCCTCGGTAATGCGATAGACCCGCTCTCCCCCCATCCAGTCGTTCAGACGTCCGTCACCGGAGTCCTTTTTGCCGAGTCTAACATTTTCAGCCTGCGCGTTAAAACTCTCGGTAGCCGTTCCGCTCGGGACTGGCGTACCTTTGCGAATCCATTCCAGCTTCTTAGCTTCCTTCAGCCCTTCGGACATGAAGCACCAGTCGATGGAAGGTCCCGTGCTAAGAATCACGGCGACCGCGTCACGCGTAAGGCCTGCGTACCTGATAGCCGTCGCAGTAAGCGACGTTTCGCAGTCCCTGGCGAGCGTCTCGATGGCGGTGAGACCAGGATCATTCCGGTTGGCCTCCTTGCGGAACGGCACCTCGGGCATCAACAGAGCGGCGGCAAAATAATCGGCTTCCATCTCGAACGGATCGTTCGACGTGAAGTGCGCATGGGAATAGTGCGGGCCATGCGCGAGCAGCGCATTGGCATGACCCTCGATGCAATAGTGCCCAAGCTCGTGGGCGACGCAGAATTTTTGAAACCCTTTGCTGGACACGTGCGTCGCGTACAGGATGCCGAAGTTATCGCCAGCCTTCACCAACATGCCGGATACGCCTTGAACGGTACTCGGCTTAGCCTCGACCGCGATGCCCTTGCGGGTGGCGATCTCGATTGGATCCACCCGCAAGCCTTCAATTTTCATTTCGCCCAAGAGACAACGCTTGCGGCACCTTCCGCGATCATCTTTCGGGCCATGCGGGGCTTGGCGCTCAAGAGCGGCCTTTCTTGTCTGCATTGGCCCGGCTCAGGAGCATACCGACAAAATCCTCGGCTAGCTTCATGTCGTCGTGGCTCAGGTTGTGGATGTCACGGTGAAGGCGCCCAACAGTGCCCGATGCTTCGGGCGTATCCGCACGGCCCAAGAGGTAGTCGGTAGTGACGTCCAGGGCGGCGGAGAGCCGTTTGAGGTTTTCAAAGGAGGGTTTCCTGGCGCCCGACTCAAAATGCGAAACCGAACTCGGTGGAAGATCCGCCCTTGCAGCCAGCTGGCTTTGGCTCAATCCTCGCAGTTCTCGCGCCGCTTTCAGTCTTTCCCTAAAGATATCAGTAGCTTCCGCATTCATGGCGAATTCGACATTCCTCTATTGACGGTTTCGCCATTTCAGGGCATCATGGCGATATCGTCAATCATGCCATGGCGGAAGCGCATGGCGCAAGCACAATCGAAAGGAACCACAGCCATGGAAAATGTGAACGGCGACGAGGGCCGCGAGGTCAGCGGCCACGATGAAGCGGAGGCTCTGCACGACATTGAGAAGGCCAAGGCCGACATCGAGAAGGCCAAGGAGGAGATCGGCCAGGGCATGAAGGACCTGGACGCGGCCGAGAAAGAACTCGATGCGGCCGAGGAAGAACTTGAGGAAGCCCACCGCCATCCGAAAATCATCCATTTCTCGGTGGACGGCGAGAATTACGAGACCGAACAGCGCAAGTGGACGCCGAACGCGATCATCAAGGACTTCTCCGGCCTGGATATCGCAACACACTACCTCATCGAAACCGATCCCCATCATCAGGCCAGTTTTCAGGGCAAGGGCGACGTTCCCTTCGAATTGCATGATGGTGCGAGCTTTCAGGTCATCTCGGTCGGTCCTGCTCCGGTCTCCGACGGGACCGCGAGAAGTGGCGTGCCTTTCTTCATGGCGGGTCTGAAATCGCTCGGGTTCAATCCCGCGATTGCCCCCGGCAAGACTGAGCATGTTTACTTCGATTACGAAATTCCGACGGGCAAATTCGCCGGACGGCAGATCAAGCTGGGTCTAGTCGTACCCGGAGACTTCCCGATGACATCGCCCGGGGGAATCCACGTGTCGCCCAGGTTTTATCCCAATCAAGGCGGAGGCGCACACCCGACCGGTGGCATTCATGACAGCGCGGACTTTCAGCAAGCGGTGGGTGGTGAATGGCACTACTGGTCTCGCCCCTACACGAACTGGGGCGCCGCGAAGAAGGCGGTCGCCACCTACATGAGCCACGTCTGGAAATTGTGGGACACGCAATGACAAGGGCCGTCCGAAGTGCGGCCATGTCCGAGGCGGTCGACGCGCTAGCGCGACGTCACCTGTTACGCGCCGACCGCCAGGAAGATCTTTGCTTCGCGCTCTGGCATCCAAGCACGGGGCAGACGCGGGCGACCGCAGTGGTTGAACTGCTGATCTTGCCGCGAGAGGGTGAGCGGAACGTACATGGGAATGCCAGCTTCGAATCCCACTATTTCACCCGAGCCCTTTCGGAAGCCGCGCAGGCAGGCGCGGGCCTAGCCCTCATGCACAGCCACCCCGGTGGCATGGCATGGCAAGGCATGAGTCCGGACGACATCAATACCGAGCAAGGTCACGCAGCGGCCGCCTATGGCGCCACAAGACTTCCGTTTGTCGGCTTGACCATGGCTGGCGATGGGGCCTGGAGCGCCAGATTCTGGGAGCGCACGGCACCACGCCAGTACGCGAGGCGGGACTGCGCCACCGTTCGCGTGGTTGGAGAAAGGCTTCGAACCACATTCATGGAAGCGCTCGCGCCGGTCCCGCATGGGACAGAAGCGCAGATTCGAACGATTTCCGCCTGGGGGAAGAAGAAGCAAGCCGACCTCGCGAGGCTTCGGGTGGGCATCATCGGAGCAGGCAGTGTTGGCGCCTTCATCGCTGAGGGCATGGCACGTACTGGGATTGAAGACATCACGGTGATCGATTTCGACAGGATCGAAATCAAAAATCTGGACCGCCTCCTGTACGCGAAGCGGGGCAACGTCGGGGCGCTGAAAGCAACGGCATTGGCTGACCACTTAGGAGAATGCGCGACCGGGGCGAGATTCGACGCCCTTCCGGTGGTGGCCGCCGTCTACGAGGAAGTCGGCTTCTGTGCCGCGCTGGATTGCGACGTTCTGTTTTCCTGCGTTGATCGCCCTTGGGGAAGACATGTCCTCAATTTGATTGCCTATGCCCACCTGATTCCTGTCATTGATGGTGGCATTTCCGTTCGCACGAACCGCCATGAGGTGTTGGCTGCGGCTGACTGGCGCGCTCATACAGTCACTGTGGGGCATCAATGTATGCAATGCATGGGGCAGTACGATGCTGGGCTTGTTCAGCTGGAACGCGAGGGGTACCTGGACGACCCGACCTACATCCAAGGCTTGGAGAAGGGCCATCCGTTAAAAGCTCGCGAGAACGTTTTTGCGTTTTCGATGGCCTGCGCGAGTCTTCAGACGCTCCAAATGCTGGCGATGGTCCTCGATCCTCTTGGCCGATCGAATCCCGGTAAGCAGCTCTATCATTTCGTCGGCAGCTTTATGGAGCCGAGCGAACATGGGAAATGCAGCCCCGAATGTCTGTCTTCTGATATCGCCGCACGGGGGGATCACTGTGGGTTTGAGGTGACTGGCGCTCCTCCAGCGAACAGAGATCCTGTCGTCAAGAAATTGCCCACCGAGACGCCGAGCCTGTTCCAGCGAATCTCTCGCGCACTCAAGCACCTTTTCATCGGCTGACGGGTAACGAAGGATCGATGCATGCGTTTCGACCTTGCAACAGGTGCGGACACGTTCGACATCCGCGACGACTGATGGCGCTTCGCCGACATCGCGCGATTCCAGCCTAGCCCCGGCGGCCACGACGCATTCCGGCTCCGCGACGACAATGACGTAGAGGTAGTGCTTAGGACCGTCTCGCACCTTCGAGACGACACATTCTACACCGAGTTTGCAGGCGTGCGCGAACATCTCGCGGTCCTCGATCTGGAGGCTTTCGCTGAACTGGACGTCGGTACCATCGACGATCTTCCTCAGCTCGGCTTTCCTCTGGATCAGTGGCAGCTTCCGAGGTCATAGAGCAGATCGAACTCCACCATCACGATCTTGGTCGACTTGCGCTTGAGCTCGTTCTGCAGCACCGAGAAAATCGGCGTGCCGTCGGCGGCGGAAATGACGATCTCGCCGTTGATGACGGCGGAGCGCCTTGATGCGCCCGCCATCGTGGGCAACCTTCTTGAAGCGGTGCGGTCCAGTCGTGTCCCCGCCGAGTAAAGATCTTGGCCACCTCGTTGGTCAGATGCACCTGCACCCGTCCAACTTGATTTCGTGAATCAATCGCCTGCCGGACGGCACCTTCTCGACCGAGGTTGCCAAGGCCGGTCCGATGAAGCTGGGCAACGGCGCCTTCACGCGAACGGCCAGGGCTTTGTACGCTGAAACGCCATTGAAGCGCTCACAGCTGATTCAAACTGACACAGTTCGAATCGTTCCGGAACCCGCGAATCCCCTGCTGCGTTGGTTTGTCATCAAATCCGACGGGGGGAGCCGATGGCGGCAGCGAAGAAGAAGACAGCGCGCGGGCGCAAGCAGGACCGGGCCCGTGTGGCCGGCGGGCAACGTATGAAGTGGTACGAGTCCAAGAACACAGGACGGTCGGCGTCAGCGGTTAAGAAATCTGTCAAGAAGGTCGGCAACAGCCGGAAGCGCGCGGAGAAGCGTCTCGCGCGCTAGTCATCTTTGCTGGTGTCGATTGTTCGGAACGTTGCCTAGACCTCGGGCAGGCATTCGGGGCAGGTGTTGCCAATTGAGTTCAGGACCTCAGTGACCGCGCCGAAAGGCCCTGTGGCCGATCCTGAGCGGGCGATTTCGAACGCCCGCTGGGACGTGCGGGTCTGCGCGATCCCGCATCCGTGCGTGGTACTCACAGTCGCGGATCGCCCCTGCGGCTATCGCCCACCCTCATAAGGTGCGGATCGTCGTCCGCCGCTCCTTGTTCATCAGCATCAAGATCGCCCTCCGCGAACGACGAATCCTTGCGGCCCTCGATTCGTTCCGGCTGCTAACACAGAGCAGGGATTCCAAGTCGTCGGGGCACGTGCTTTTCGACGTCTTCGGCCGGCCTGTGCAAAACCAGCCATGCAGCATCTTGTTTCCTTGTCCGCGTCGCGCATGACGACTTTCAGCGCCTCGTCTAGTCGACGGCGCTACAGCGCCTTTTGCCTCAACCGCTCGACGATGGCATTCGGCCGTGCGGCGTCTCTCTCGCAAACGGATGCGGAGCTCCTCGCCGGGGGCACTCGGAAAAGGGGCTCGCCTGCGGCGATTGCTGTCGCTGCCTCTGTCCCGGGTGCCGCGATTGACCTGGTTTCGCCGCTGCACTCGGACCGGCGTGCCCCTTCGGCGTCGCTATGCTCACGCTCCTGCCGGTGCCATTCTCTGTTGAGACTATGCGCCCGTGGCGCACGCGTGGTCGGGTGAGGGCCCAACCATCAGGCCGGTTGCAGGAGGATAGCCGGTGAGGATGCCGGCGACATTACTCTGATTCGCGTGCTGCCGCCCCCGCAGAGCTCCCGCCCTTCGCATCCGAAATATCCTCCGCACGAAACGAGATCCGAGAGATGCGATGCAGCAAATCTGCTCAAAATGGCCGGCATGTGCCGAAACTCTGCAATCCGCCGGCAATCGGCGAATTGCTGCGCAAGCTCGGAGCGGTTATGCCCATCTTCTTCATCCGCTCGAACGCGGCAGGGTAGCGGGACTACCAGTCGCGAGTCTGATGTAGCCGTTCTCTTTCGTAGTTTGGGCCTGCGTGCCAGAAAACCGCTAAACGAATTGGCAGAAGCAGTGGTTATCGTTTGGCATCACAAACAAGTAGAGTTGACCAAGGCGTACTTACATAGATCAGCCGGCCGACTGAGAGTTTTTACCCGGCAGGGCAAACAAGATTTTACGATGGAGCGGAGATGAACGTTAAGGACTATGACAATTTTGTTCGCACGACGACCCAGTTCGCTCACAAGCCAAAGGAGGAAATGCGCTCCATCGCATTGTACGGCCTGGTCGGCGAAATCGGGTCGCTCGTCGCTGCCATAAAGAAGAAAATCCTCGCCGAAGGAGGCGAAGAGGCGCGCTGGGACCGACCGAATGACGAAATCAAAGAGGAGCTCGGAGATGCGCTCTGGTATTGCTACTCGGTCTCTCAGATTACCAACGACAGCCATTTCGACATCCTCGCCGCTGATATTGCAGCACTACGAACTGAAATCGGCAGCGCAGACGAGCGTGCGCAGAAAATCGCGACCTCTCTAGACCCCGCAAAGCGAGCGGAATTTTTGGAGGCAGCAAAACATTTCCCTCCCGTGGGCGGCTATACATTCGATGCCTACCAGCACCTCGCGTTTCAGACGGCGCGCACTGATGGCCGCGTTCTGCTCGAGGTCTGCTTGGCCGTGCTTTGGCAGCTCGGTGCAGAGCTTTTGCGAGTAACACTGCCCAAGATCGAGATCACACTGAACAAGAATGTAGCCGACCGCCCGTCGAACATCGTGCTTGGGGAAATCACGTGGCATTTGTCGGCGATGGCGAGTTTATACCACATGTCCCTCGATGATGTGGTGGAAGCAAACTGCGCAAAGGTTCGTTTTCGCTCAGAACGAGGCGCGCACACGCCGCTACATGATGAAGGGCGCGATACAAAAGAACAATTCCCACGCTTGTTTGAGGTGGCGTTCGTTCGCGTCGGTCCCCAAAAATCCCGCATGTACTTCGATGGCAGGCCGCTTGGCGATGATCTAACCGACAATTTCTACGATGACGATGGATACAGGTTCCATGATGTTATTCATCTTGCTCTGATTGCCCACCTGGGATGGTCGCCGGTTGTTCGAGGCCTCATGAGACGCAAGCGCGACAGTGGGAACGATCGTGTCGATGAGGTCGAAGACGGCGGCCGGGCCAAGGTGGTCGAGGAGCTTGTTATCAAGGCTATTCATTCCGAGGGCGACAAGCAGGCGAAGGCGGCTGGCCGCTGCGGTATTGGCGCTGCAACGCGACTTTTTCCTGCTCGCAGCCTTATTAACTTTAGGCTGCTGAAAACCTTGCGGATGTACGTTGATGGCCTCGAGGTCGAGAAGAATGCCTTCTGGGAATGGGAAGATGCAGTTTTTGAAGGCTGCGAAATGTTCTACCGCCTTTGCAATGAGAAACAGGGGACCGTCGTCGTTGATCTCACTGCGCGCAAACTAACGTTTTCGCCGACAGTGTCTCCATCGATCCATGGAGCCGCAGTTGGCCTTGGGATGGGATCAGCCAATTCGCAAGCGCCCCTCGGCGAAGAGATACTCAGCGCTGCTGAGTATGATTCGGCGCGTCAAATGGCCCTGGTCTTGGAAACCGTGGCCGCAAAGCGCGCGATTCTCGACTCTCTCGGTTTGGATAAAGAATCGTGCGGGCTCTATTCTGAGCTTGAGGTTCGGCTGGATCGCACAAAGCGTGTCTATATGAAGGCAACCAAAGCTGTCCAGGAAAGAGCCTGGAAGTTGAAGGCTGTCGATTATAGGGTCGCCTTCACTGCTGTGGCTGGAGAAACGATTTGCACGGCAAGCGCCATCGCGGATTTGCGCGATGTATCAAAGTAATCATGCGTGGACCGCGACTGCAAAACCCATCCATGCAGTGGTCCGGCAATCCCGATCAGCAGTCGATACGGCCACGCCCTCTATCTCCCTCGAGCCCCGACTTGTGCGCGTTTGCAAGGCGCGGAAGGCGCGCCTGGAAGCAGGGGGGTTTTTTAGGGAGAGGCCCAAATATTTCTTTGTAGAAACAGATGGTTACAACGAATATGGCGCCTTCAGCCAAAATGGACCCCTCCTGGGATAATGGCTCTTGTCTGAAAATCGGACATTGTGTATATTGTTAGTGCGATAATCAGACGCGGTGTTTTCGACAACTACGGAGGCGGCATGCCCACGGCAGTTTCGACCACGCAATCGGCGGCTTTTCCTGCCGCGCAAGTGGAGGCGTGTATCAGGGATACTTTGGCCGTCCAGGCCGCTGATCAGGCCATTCTGAGGCCGAGAGCACCCCAGATCCCGGGAATCGTTCCGGCTACTTCCTGGGAGCCCGAAATCGACTCTCTGGTTGCAGTGGAGGTTATCTGCGCGGTCGAGGAGCTTTTAGGCATCAAGTTGCCGGCGACGTTTTCTCCAAAAGGCGGCTACGACTCGGCCGAGGCCTGTGTGAATGACCTCCTGTCTGAAGCGAGCGCCGCATGGAATCAACTGACCAGTGAGAGAATATCATGAAGGATCGAATCGGTTTTTCACAGCCTTCACCCGAAGCTGATCGCATAGGGCTCAGCGAACGCCTGAAGCAGGCGCGCGAGTACATGGGTCTCAAGCAGGAGGATGTGGCCAAGTCAGTCGGCATCCCGCGGAGCGCTCTCTCCAATGTCGAGGCTGGTACGCGCAAAGTAGATGCTATCGAACTCTCACGACTCGCTAAATTGTATCAGCGCCCATTGGCGTGGTTCACGGGGGAGAATCCTGAAATTGGATCGGAGCTTCCCAAGGAGGTTGCACATGTCGCGAGAGCTGCGGCGACGCTCTCCCAGCAGGATCGCCAAGAGCTGGCGCGCTTTGCCGATTTCCTGAAATCCCGCGCTCGCGCAAAGGCCGGATCCGATGGCCGATAATCGCGCAGCCATATTGTCCGGTGCAAAGGCCGCGCACACTCTGCATCGTGATCTCGGGATTCGCGAACAGATCGAGCGTGGCGGTGGTGGCCGGGTAGATGTATTCGGAGCTATCGCCAAGCTTGGCGCGACATTGATGTTCCAGCCACTCGACAAGTTGCTTGGCGCTTATTTGCCGGGAGAAGAGCTCGGAGTTCTGATTACCACAAAACGCCCGCTCCCCGTCCAGCGCTTCACCGGCGCTCATGAGCTGGGACATCTCTATATGAGTCATCAACCCAGTTTGGATGACGCGAGCATCTTGCGGCGGTCTCCGTTCTCGACGGCCGGGCGCGCCGATCGGCAGGAGCGTGAGGCCGACGCATTCGCATCGATGTTCCTGAGTCCAGCTTGGCTTATTGCATTAACTCTACAGCGCCACGGATGGTCAGCACGTCAGCTGGCTGAGCCGGAATTTGTCTATCAAGCCTCACTGCGGCTCGGCACCAGCTATCGCGCCACCTGCTATGCCCTTGAAAGACACAAGGTCATCAGCAGCACTCAATGCGCGCGGCTGGTCGATGTCGAGCCGAAGACGATCAAGCAGCATTTCCTTGCTGGATACGAGCCGCCCGATTGGCGGTCCGATGTTTGGCTCCTGACCCAGCGCGATGAAGGCCTACTTATCGAAGGTGGCCGGAATGACCTCTTCGTTATGAAGCTCCGTGAGAACAGTGGCGCCGGCTATCTTTGGAATTTCGATCAGTTGCGCGACGCCGGATTCGCGCTTGTTATAGATGATCGCGAGGACGCCAGTCCCGACACGATCGGAGGGGTCTTGACCCGCACTGTCACTGCCCGGTCCGAAGATCGTGTGGAGGGCGAGGTCACTCTTCAAGAGGCACGACCCTGGGCCGCCGACACGCCCCTTCACCAGCTGCTTCTTCGGTATGATCTGCGCGGCCCCGAAAGCCCGGGCATGTGGGAGCCTGAACTGAAGCGGGTGTTGCAGGCAGCATAACCATGATCAAGAGCATCGTCGACCTGCGCGGCAGCTTCGGGGCGGCGCGGGACCAGCATTCTCGTCCCACGTGCCTTGCCTTCGCAGCAAGTGACACTCATGCGGCCATGCGGTCCGGCTGGACACCACTCTCGACGGAATGGGCTTACTACCATGCTGTGAAGCGTGATGGTGGGACGCCCGGAGATGGCTCTACGCTCGCTTCGATGCTCGAGACCATCAAGTCGGACGGTCAGCCCAGAGAAGCCCACTGGCCTTATATTCGCAACCACGTGATCGATGTCGCCTCCTGGAAGCCGCCGGGATCACCTGCAGAGCTGTTCTTTCGCAATCACGGCACGCAGCCGCCGGACATTCAAGAGATTCTCGATCGCCTCGATGCAGGTTCGCCTGTCCTCGTAACAATGAGCTTGTCCAACGCGTTTTATGTCCCTGGTGCTGATGGAACAATCTTTGCGACGGAGCCGATCGATTCCAAACGACGCCACGCGGTGGTCGCGGTCGGGTACGGCGAAAAGGCGGGCGCTAGATTCGTGCTGATCCGCAATTCGTGGGGCGAGGCTTGGGGTCTTCAGGGGTGTGCGTGGCTCGCGGCTAATTATTTGGCCCCCCGTCTTATTGCAACTGCCATCCTGACCACGGAGCCGTGACGTCCATGTACATGCCAATTCCGTCCCAGCAGACGAACGCCCAAGCCTGGATCGCCGCCGCCGCCGCCGTGCAGGATGCCGGTGGCGAGGCTCACAACGTTATTATCGATATCGCCGATCCGATATCGATTGCGCCAGTCGACCATGCGATCCTGACCACAGTCGACACGTTTCTTCGCGAGCATCACGCCTATAGCATTTCGAGCATAGCAAACACCATCTTCCCCCAAGGTCTGCTTGATCGGCACGGTGCTGATGGGCTTTATGCCGCCTACGGTGAGTTGTTGCCGCGGATGAAGCAAATGACCAGGGACTGGGGCCGCTATTTCGATCGGATGACGGCTTGGAAAAAAATAAATGGCAAAGAGGTTAAGCTCATTAACCCCCTCGATGACCTTGTGCGGTTCATGAAGACTCAGATTGCATCAAGGCGAACCTACCGCAACGCGTACGAAATGACGATCTATGATCCGGCTCGGGACGCCGGCAAAGTGTCGAACCGACAGTGCTTAAGCTTCCTGAGTTTCAAGCTTACAGACGACAACACCCTGCTGCTCACGGCGATGTATCGCAACCACATGTATGTCGCGCGAAGCCTCGGCAACTTCATTGGCCTTGGGCGCTTGCAAGCTTTCGTCGCCGCTCAAACAGACGCGACGCTGGGTTCGCTGACTTGCGTATCCACGCACGCTGAAATCGACGCAGGAAAGAAGGACCATGACGGCGTTGTGCAGGGATGGACCGTGAGTGAGGCAAACGCCCTCGTTCGGCAGTGCCGAAACCTCTTCAACGATCGTCCATCGCAGGCAGCGGTCAATTCGACCGCCATTGCTCAAATCGGATCGCCTGCTTCTTCGGATCGGCCGTAATAACGCCACGTCACAAAACTGTACAGGGAAGCGCGAGGTGCGACAGCAGCGCGGCGCGGGGACCACACCAGCAAACAGTTTCGAAAAATGCGTCGTGTATCTCCGGCGTTGTGAGGCTTTTTCGCGGGCGCTGACCAGGTCGGTAAGCCGTAACAGCGGCATGTAGGCTCCGTCCAACTCGCTCGCTTGCCCCGGCCTTCGGTTGGCTCAGGCCCGCCGATAGCCGCCCAATCAACGCTTTCTTCCGTCCTGTCGCGATTGCACGAGGGCCGCGTGACTGTCTCTTTTGGACAGTATATCGTAGCGCCGATTCGTTATCCGCTGGACCGACCCTATATCGTCGGCGGCAGCCCCAAGTATAAGGCGTCGAATGACCCCCACCATTGTCTTCGATACCTATTGGCGGTTTGCGGCAGAGCGGCTTGCGATGTTCTACCGCCGCTTGGCCGAGCCCTTTGAGCCATGCACCACGGATCCCGTTTTGAGATCCTATCGGTTCACGAACACCTATCGCGCAACCGATCGCGTCAGTCAGTACCTCATCGCGCAAGTGCAGACGCGGCCCGATCGCCCCCAAGCTCCCCGCGAGGTGTTCTTTCGCACCATGCTGTTTAAGATTTTCAATCGGATCGAGACATGGGAGGCATTGGAGCGGCGGCTTGGCCCCATCACGTGGGCGCGTCTCGATCCTGAGGCTCTTGACCGCGTGCTGGAGGACCTGCGCTGTCGGGGGCAGAGCATCTATTCGGCCGCCTACATCATGCCATCGCCGGCCTACGGCCATTCGCGTAAGCACAGCAATCATATAGCGCTGTTGCTGCAGATGATGGAGGATCGGGTTCCCGAGCGAGCTTGTCAGGCGCCGTCGCTCCAAGCCGTATACGAGCTCATTTTGAAATATCCAGGAATTGGAAAGTTCCTCGCATTTCAATACTCGATCGACCTGAACTACGCCTCGATGCTGGACTTCTCCGAGGCTGATTTTGTCGTCGCCGGTCCCGGTGCGCTCGACGGCATTTCCAAATGCTTCACGGACACCGCTGGAAAGACGCCGGAGCAGATTATTTTTTGGATGGCGGAACAGCAGGAGGCGCAGTTCAAGAGACTGGGATTGCGCTTTTCGGGTCTTTATGGGCGTCCCCTCCAGCCAATAGATTGTCAGAACGTTTTTTGCGAGATTTCAAAATATGCTCGCGTGGCACATCCCGAGATTGGTGGCGTAGCCAACCGAACACGGATCAAGCAGATCTATCGTCAAAATCTGCTGCCTCCACCAACACCGCAATTCCCCGCCCGTTGGGGATTACACGTGCCGTATCCTCCGACACCGCGCAAATCGCCTTTTTCAGCACCGTTGCAACCCTCATTATTCTAAATCTACTCGCCGCCAGAATGCTTAGAACGGAGCTCCAGGTTGATACAGCGGATGAAGGCGCGGTCTTGGGCTGCATTACAAACCACAAAGGTCCAGTTCGGACCCTTCACAACTATTGAGATGCTGTCGGTCAGACCGTAGCTGTCCGCAACGTAGGCGGAAATCTCCTGCTCAACAGGTGGCGGCAAGGAGAACTGGCCGCAGGTCTGCCATTCAACGCTAGCGGCGAAGCTATAATGAATCAGGCGGTCTGGTACCTTTATGAAGTCAGTTGGGCAGATGGAGGCGATTCTGCTCTGCGCTCTGTTCGAGGGACGCTGGCTGTGCGGGACAGAGTTTCACTATCTCGAGCGGCCCGAGAAGCTGCCGGCGCTGAAATCACTCGAGAACTGGCAGAATCCAATGCGCGAGACTTGCGACAGCTTTAAGGTCATTGGAATGCGTGGAGGCTCTGTCGCATTGATACTCGCCATCGTCTCGGGTGCGGCGCTGGCCGACGATTTTGTCGGACAGGCGAGCGTGATCGACGGCGACACGCTGGAAATGCATGGAGTGCGCATCCGGCTTTGGGGCGTCGATGCACCGGAGAGCAGCCAGCTCTGCCGCGGCGAAGACAGCTTACAGTATCGATGTGGTGCGCAAGCCGCAAATGACCTTGACGCCTTCATTGCCCGCCGTCCCGTCAATTGTGTTCCAGTCAGCCTCGACCCGTATGGCCGCACGGTGGCGACCTGCTCGGTTGGTGGTGCGGACCTCGGCGAATGGCTTGTGCACAACGGTCTTGCGTTGGATTGGCCTCAATATTCGAAGGGCAGATATCGCGAAGCTCAGCGCGAGGCCGAGCGCACCGGCCAGGGTCTCTGGAACGGCAGCTATGTGGAGCCGTGGCTCTATCGTGCATGCATCCGCGCAAGTGGAAAGCCGCCCGCCTGTTCGGACGATGCAAATGCCCATCCTTGATGAGGTCCCTGCGAGGCACCAATCCACAACGTGCATTGGCCTATCACCGCACTTGGGCCGGGTAGCTCTGGCGCGGTTTGGGCGACTCACGCTACCCATCATTCTGGACCACCTCACTGCACAATGGGAATGAAATGGTTGCAGCCACCCGTGAATTGCCGGCCTCCGGTTACGCGCTTGAAGTCGACGGCCGGCTCAAAGCCGAATTTACAACCAGAGACGGCGCCAGGGCAGGTGGCGAAGAACTGAAGAGGCGTTTTCCCATGCTTCAGATCAGGATCTATGACGCGCAGACGCATGCGCGCGAGGAAATCCAGGTCCGCTGATTCAGGTCTTGGCGGAGTTCTTCCGCTTGCGCGCGTGCGGCTTTCGCCGCACCGGGCTCTCGTGTTGGGGTGGACGGCCCCCTTCCGCCGGTCTGCGTGGCAGGATGGGGTCGTCGATGACCTCAAACGAAGGAGCCGCCCGTGGAAACGATTGTTCGTATCGGTTTGGACACGTCAAAGAGCGTATTTCAGTTGCATGGCGTTGACGGGATGGAGCAGCCGGTCTTGCGACGCAAGTTGAGACGCGGCCAGGTTCTGGCGTTCTTCGGCCGTCTGCCGCCTACGCTTGTCGCGATGGAGGCTTGCGGAGCGTCGCACTATTGGGCGAGGGAGCTGCGTTCGCTGGGGCATGAGGTGGCGATGATCCCGCCGCAATATGTCAAACCGTACGTGCAACGTGGGAAATCCGATGCGGCGGACGCCGAGGCGATTTGCGAAGCCGCGAGTCGACCGAAATTGCAGAAGAACTTCGTGCCAATCAAAAGTCCCGAGCAGCAGGGCGCACAGATGCTGACTCGTGTACGCAACCAGTTCATTGGCAGGCGCACCCAGCTCGCCAATTCGATCCGCGGCTACGCCGCAGAGTTCGGCTTTACCGCGCCCAAGGGGCTTTCAAGGCTTCCGCAATTGCTGATCGATATTAGGGCTGATGCGACAGTCCCGGACTTGGCGATGGAGTTGATAGAGGCGTTGGCTGCAGAAATGGCGCGCGTCGATGATCAAATCGTTACGCTCGACAAGAAGCTCATGCAACTCCATCGGAGCAGCGAGATGAGCCGAAGACTTGCGACCATTCCAGGAATTGGTCCGATCGGCGCGACGCTGCTGTCAATCAAGGTCGTGGATGCGCGCGGATTCAAGTCGGCAAGAAACTTTGCCGCGTGGCTTGGCCTGACGCCAAAGAATCACTCGACGGCCGGCAAGAATCGGCTCGGGGTCATCACCCGCGCCGGCGACGGCATGTTGCGAACCGTTTTGGTAGCTGGCGCGACGGCAGTGATCGCGGATATGCGACGACGCGGGAGTCGCCCTTGGTCCTGGCTGAAAGACATGATCGCTCGCAAGCCGCCAAAGCTGGTGGCGATAGCGTTAGCAAACAAGCTGGCGCGGATTGCTTGGAAACTGATGGTCAGCGGCGAACGGTACCGGCCTGCGAGCGCCGTACCGATGCCAACGCCGACATAGACTTGAACGACAAAAAGAGCTTGGCGTCAGACGGGCAGATCTGACGCTGGGGCCGGAACTTGCAGGAAAGGAAGAGGTGGTACGTTCGGCGCGAGCCGGTCATGTGAGACACTCCGCTCGGTTTACCGGCAGCAAATGCCGCTCTCGTGTTTGGAGCTCACTGTCCGCGAAGCCCATCTTGGCCAGTGGTCGCAAGACCCGATAATAGGCCGGACATATGAGCGCAAGCGATCCGAGCATGCTGCCCGAGCCAATCCTTGCAAGTCGGGGGCCGTCCACATATGAACCGAGCCGCGTAGCGTCTCGGCCGTGCGGCTTCGATCCCTCGCGCAGAATGCAGAATAATGTGTCGCTCGCCGGAGGCACTCGCTCGCGGGCCCCGCCGTCATTGCATGCCGGCGTCGCTATCACTGTCCCGCGTTCGGGTGCCTTCTTATCCGGTCTTCTCTAACTGGGGGTGGTCCGTCAAGTGCGTTCAATCCATCCTGTCGTTCCCCGCATGTTTATACCCGAGGGGTGTCAAGTCGCCGGCGAGCGCGCTTCTCTTCGAGGTCGGGTTTCCGCCTCATGATGATGTTCGTGGAAGAGTGGTGGGGCCATCTCGCGAACGCAGTCGTCAAGCCCTGCGGATTGCGCTGCAGACCGGTTACCGCCCTCACCATTCCCCGTCCTGCCGGACGCCTTGACAGCCCTTCGGCTGGACTGTTGCTGATCGTGTATTGGCTAGGCGGCCGCAGCCTGTTCTTCGTGTCCCCAGCGGAAGTCGGTGCCATCGATCCACATGCGGTGCAGGATGACGGCAAGCTTGCGAGCCACGGCGACGCAGGCATTTTTGAACGAGCTGCGCTTGGCGAGGCGCACGCCCCATGCTTTTAGCGCGAACCACCTCTTCGTATTGACCAGCAATGAATGCGCCGCCTCGTAGAGATGCTTGCGGACAAAGTCATCGCCACATCGTGTGATGCCCCCATTGTAGTCCACCTCGCCCGACGCATATTTGCGGGGCGTCAGGCCCAGATGAACGGCGACATTGCGCGATTTGGCAAAGCGCACCGGATCATCGATCGCCGTCTTGAACGCGAGCGCCGTCAGCGGCCCAACGCCTGGGGCCGTCATCAGGCGGCGACAGATCTCGTCTTTCCTGGCAAGGCCTTCGATCGTGCGGGTGAGAAGCCGAACCTGTCCTTGCAAGGCCCGCCTGGCGTCCAGCAGCGCGACAATGCCCACCTCCAGATCATCGTCTCCGGCAATCAATTCCCGCACGCGCTCCTCGAAACGGCTTTGCCCGATGAGCCCGACCTTGAACCCAAATACCCGCAACGACGCTCGAATGTGATTGTCGAGATCACGCTGCTTGTCGAGCAGGCAGCGGCGGCTTCCCATGAGCGTCCGTAGCTTCTGACTGTCTTCACCTTTGATATGGACCGCCTTGAACCAGCCGGTCCGCATCATCTGCGCCAGCGCCCGTGCGTCGTTACGGCCGGTCTTGACGCTTTGTGCTTGCATGACGCCCTTGGCGTGGCGCGTCTCGACGCAGACAACGGGGAAGCCGGCAAGCGCAAGGCCCTTGTGCAGCCAGGACGAGCACTGGCCGGCCTCGAGGCCGATGCGCGAGAATGCCAAACCGGTGTCCTTCAGCCACGAAACCAACAGTTCCGGCTGGGTGTCCGCCACGCCCTCCCGCACCACGTTGCCATCCCCATCGACGACGCAAATCGCGGTCAGCCTTAAAGACACGTCGAGTCCAGCAAAGTAGTTCATCAAGGCCTCCCTCTTATATTGTTATCAAGGGCGCTAGCGTAGCATGCGCCGCTGGGAGGACCGTCCAACCCCAGTTACCTCATCTCGCGACTGCACTCGGTCCCGGGTCCCGCCGCTACGCGTCGGCGCTATGCTGACCCTCCTGCGGGTGCCTTTTTCTCTGCCGGGCACGGCCTGCACCAGCCAACCGTCCTCTGGCTCTAAGGGGCTCCGCCCCTCGCGCGCGCCAGGGTGAAGCGCCGGCTGGTGCCGGCGCCGATCCGAGCGGTTTCCCCGGTCTTCCGCGCTTTCTCAGAGCCCCAACACCAGAAATCCTGGCAGCTTGTGCAGACCCGCTCTTCGAGCGGCCCTTTCGGGCGGGCGATCCCCCTCCGCTCGGGTCGCCCTGGCACTTGCTACCCCTGGTCTCGCCGACGGGCAGGGGCGCAGGCGCGGAGTGCGCCCTGCACCCATGAAAGCAAAGGAGATCGATCATGTCGGCCAAGCTCGTTGAACAACTCCCCGAGAACGGAACGCAAGTTCTCATTCCGCTCAACAAGCTCAAGAAGTCGCCGAAGAATGCGCGCAAGACGCCGCACAGCGATGCGGCGATCGAGGCCTACGCGGCGAGCATCGCGGCCAAGGGCATCTTGCAAAATCTGGTCGTCGAGCCAGAGGTCGATGGAGAGGGCGCGGCCACTGGTTTCTATTTCGTGACCATCGGCGAGGGCAGGCGGCTTGCCCAGCTTCTGCGGGTGAAGCGGAAGGAGATCAAGAAGACCGAGCCGATCCGCTGCATCGTCGACACCGCGAACGATCCGCACGAAATCAGCCTGGACGAGAACTTCACCCGGGAAAACATGCATCCCGCCGATCAGTTCGAGGCCTTCAAGAAGCTGGCGGAAGAACGCGGCTTCGGCGCGGAGGAAATCGCCGCCCGCTTCGGTGTGACCCCGCATGTGGTGCGTCAACGCCTGCGGCTCGGCGCGGTCTCCCCGAAACTGATTCAGGTCTATCGCGCTGGCGATCTGACGCTTGAACAGTTGATGGCCTTTGCCATTACCGATGACCATGCCCGTCAGGAGAGCGTGTATGAGCGGCTTTCTTATAACCGCGACGCCAGCACCATCCGTCGCATGCTCACCGAAACGCACGTGCCTGCTACGGACCGCCGCGCGCGCTTTGTCGGAATGGAGGCCTACACAGAGGCTGGCGGCTCGATCCTTCGTGACCTCTTCACGGAGGATCGCGGCGGCTATCTGGAAGATGTCGCGCTGCTCGATCTGCTGGTGACCGCAAAGCTTGGCCGTCAGGCCGACGCCGTGCGGGCAGCCGAAGGCTGGAAATGGACGGAAGCCCATCTTGATTTCCCGCACGCGCACGGCATGAGGCGGACCTATCCGCATTCGGTCGAGCTTTCCGCGGAAGATCAGGCCGCACTTGCAACGGCGCAGACGGCATTTGACCGACTGACGGAAGAGCATCGGGCGGCCGAGGAACTTCCTGACGACGTGGATGTGCGGTTCGGCGAGCTTGAGGCCGAAATCGAGCGGCTGGAAGCGAAGCGGCAGGCCTATGATCCTGACGACATCGCGCGCGTTGGCGCTTTCGTGATCCTCAATCACGATGGCACCATTCGGATTGAGCGCGGGTTCATCCGTCCCGCAGACGAGAAGCCCCAAGCCGAAACCGAGGAGGGGAGCGACGCGCAGGCGCCCAATGAGGGCGGCGGGACAGATGACCCGACAGCGCAGGGTGATAGAGAAGAAGTCCTTGCAGAGGAAGAGGAGGACGACCGACCGCTATCTGACCTGCTCGTTCGGGACCTCACCGCACATCGCACCTTGGGACTGCGCCTCAATCTGAGCGAACAGCCCGAAACTGCGATCTTGGCAATGACACACGCGCTCGCCGCGCAAATCTTCTATCTCGGTGCGGATGCGCATGTCGTCGGCATCCAGCCGGTCAAGACCGATTTGGCTTCGCATGCGGACGGGATCGAGGATACGCCTGCTGGCAAGGCTTGGGCGGATCGTCATGCCATTTGGGCTAGGCAGATGCCCCGGGACGTCACTGGTCTTTGGACTTTCGTGGCCGAACTCGACCATGATAGCCGCATGGCCTTGTTTGCGCATTGCACCGCATTGACCGTCAATGCGGTGAAGCTGCCGTGGGAGCGGCGGCCGCGCGCGATGGCAACAGCCGACCGGCTGGCGGAAGCCGTGTCTCTCGACATGACCGGATACTGGCGGCCGACGGTGCGCAGCTATCTGGGGCGCGTCACCAAGGCGCGTATTCTGGAGGCGGTTTGCGAAGGCGTGAGCGGTGAGGCGGCCGAGCGTATGGTGGATATGAAGAAGGTCGATATGGCGGAAGCCGTCGAACAGTTGCTGGCCGCGACCGACTGGCTGCCGTCTTTGCTCAGGACGGCCAAGCCCAAGGATCGGTCAGATGAGCCAAACGAGACGCAGAGCGGTGATGCGTATTCGCAAGCCGCAGAATGAGGATTGAGCCGGGGCCGCGCGAGCGGCCCCGGCCAGCTTAAAATTTTCGGCCGCGCGCCTGACCGGCGCGCGGTCGCTTCTTTTTGCGCACAGCGGCGATCGAAGCATGGAAGGCCCGTCACGAGCCAGACTTCGATCACTCTGATCTACGCCGTCAGCGGCAGCCGAAGGTTACTGCTCTGTCGTGCTCGCCAGTCAGCAGCAGGTGATAAGGCCGGCAGCTTTGATTGGTGTTGACCGGAGTATCGAGATCGCTGCCTGACGGATTATTCCAAGCACACCTTCGCCCCCGTACGCGGGAGTGCGATCAGGATCGCTAGCGTTTGCCGGGACGCGCCGTTTTTGCCGTTGATGCGCTGGTGTCAGCAGGTGCCCGATTGATCCGGCTGTGTCCTTGTGCTGCGTCGATGTCGGCCGTCATGGTGGTCTCCGTCAGTTCATTCATGGCGCGTCCAACGCAACCTCGAATGGGCTGATCAGGCCCGAGGGCCGGCAAGAGCCTCGATCGCCTTCCCGCAACGGCTGCGCCTGCTTTTTTCCCCTGCCGCGAAGGGGCGGCATTCCTCGCGGAAGACAAAAAAGCAGGCTATCGCCGTCCTCCGCTGTCGCTGCGGGCCTGAAGGCTGCGGGCCGATCGCTCCCCGGTCCAAGGATCGCCATCGAGGCTGCGATGGGCGCGGCCCGAGCAACAAACGGAGACCACAATGGCTACCATCGGCACCTTCACCGCTTCGGACAATGGCTACATCGGTTCGATCAAGACGCTGACCGTGAACGTCAAGGCAAAGTTCGCGGCATACGAGAAGGACAACGACAAGGCGCCCGATTACCGCATCTTCGCCGGTACGACCGAGCTCGGTGCCGCCTGGAAGAAGACCGCCCGCGAGACCGATCGCGAATACCTCTCGGTCAAGCTCGACGATCCGACCTTCCCGGCCCCGATCTACGCCTCGCTGGTGAAGGTCGAAGGCGACGAGAGCTTCGCCCTGATCTGGTCCCGCCGGAACGGCGACTGATCCCGATGAATCCTCAGCCCCGCCTCCTCGGAGGCGGGGCCCTTTTTGCATTTCTTGCGCCGCTTTGCAGGAAGAAGAGCATTTCTTCTTTGAGGAGATTGCTAAGGGCTCCGCCCTCGCGCGGGCAAGGGTGAAGCACACTTCGCGTGCCGGCCGGAGCGGTATCCCCGGTCTTCCGCGCAAAGGATCTTCATGACGACGATGTCATCAGGCGCGTGCAGACGCGCGCTCTTAGCGCGCCCTGGTCAGGCGGGTGATCCCTGTTCCAATCAGGATGCTCCTCACGGGGCTATCGTTGGCCTACGGGCTGATTTGTTGGGAGCCACCTGGTGATCCTGCGCCGTGAGCGCCCAGAGGGGACGAGTGCCCCGACGGATGAGCTGCGTTCGACGCTCCGTGGGGAGTTGCGCCATTGAGCGCCAGAACAGGGCCGGCGAAGATCGCAGCTGCCCGACTGCGAAGGAGGGAAGGGAATGAATGAAGACATAGCTGCCTACGTGGGTGTCGATTGGGCATCGGCGACACACTACGCTTACGCATTGGATGCCCAAGGCGCAAAACTCGGCCATCGTTCGTTCCAACATAGCGGTGACGGGTTGGCTGAACTGGCAGACTGGATCCAGCGCACGACGGGTGCTGAACCAGGCCGGATCGCGATTGGCATCGAGGTCCCGCATGGGCCCGTCGTCGAGAGCTTGATGGATTCGGGCTTCCTGGTTCATGCGCTAAATCCAAAGCAGCTCGATCGATTTCGAGATCGCTTCACCATGGCCGGCGCCAAGGATGATCGGCTCGACGCGTTCGTGCTCGCTGATGCTCTGCGGACCGATAGCCGTTTCTATCGATTCCTGGAGCCAGTGCATCCGACGATCATTCAGCTACGTGAGTGGTCGCGCATGACGGAGGACTTGTCTGCCGAACGCAATCGCCTGGCCAACCGCTTTCGTCATCAGCTCTGGCGCTATTTCCCGCAAATGCTTGAGCTCGCGGAAGACTGGTCGCAGCAGTGGATATTGGATCTTTGGGATCTGATCCCCACGCCGGCAAGGGCACGCGCCGTGAGGACGTCGACGATCGCAAGGCGCCTTAAGGAGAGCAGGGTAAAGAGGTGGACTGCGGACACCTTGCTCAATCATCTCCGCAGCACACCGATATCTGTTGCATCCGGTGTGACGGAGGCCTGCGTGGCGCACTGCGAGCTCATTCTAGGCCGTCTGCGGCTGGTTATGCAGCAGATGAAGCTTGCCATGAAGGAACTCGAGCGCCTGTGTTCGGCGGTGGCCGAACTTCCATCAGCGACCGGCATCGCGCATCACGCCGATCCCGAGATCTTGCGGTCGATGCCTGGAATCGGAACGATCGTCCTCGCGGCACTTCTGTCCGAAGGACACGATGCGATCGTTCGCCGAGACGCTCAGGCGCTTCGGGGATTATCGGGCGTCGTGCCCGTCACGCGACGCAGCGGTAAGCAAATTGTCGTGGTCATGAGGCAGTCTTGTCCGCACCGTCTGAGGACCGCTGTCTATCATTGGGCACGCGTTGCGGTGCTGCATGACTTCCAAACGCGCAATCGATATGCCGCCTTACGCAAGCGCGGGCATTCCCATGCTCGCGCGCTCCGATCAATCGGCAGCAGGTTGATTGGCGTTGCTTGTGCCATGCTCAGGACCGGCGAACTCTTCGACAACGGCCGACCGCCGCAGTCCGCTGCGGCCTGATCCTGTCGTCGGCGAGACGCGAAGCTTCCAAATTGCGTAGCGTCGCGACGACGACAGGCCCGGATGTAACCAGTCGTTTCTTCACATCTGCGAGCGATGACACTTGGAGTGTTGTTGCCGTGCCGGCGTTGTTTTGCGCGTCGCTGCGCTCCCGCGGCGAAGGCTTAGGGCTCCGCCCTCAGCGCGCTGCGGAGTGCCTTCCGCCCAGCTTCGGTCGCTTCTCACTGACGCGATCGGCGACAGATATCCACGCTCCCTGCAGCCGGTTCCCCGCGAAGGCACTCGCTCCGCTTGCACACCCGCTGCTCGCCGCGAGGCAGGGCTTCGAGCGCGATGTTGCGCTCTTCACCCTGCCCAAAGGTGAGAACGGGAAGCTGCAAATGTTTGAGCGAACTTGCGAGAAGAAGGCTCTTGCAAAAGGTGGGGAGTCCCCTCCGCTCCGGCCGCCCTTGCCCTTGCTACCCCAGGTCTCGCCGACGGGCAGGGTTGCAGCGCAGCGCTGCGCTTCAACCTCAGCCCATAGGAGAACGACCATGAACATGATGACTTTGTCAGAAGGCCAACAGCCTGCTTCCGGCGGCTTTCGCGTGGACGTATCGCGCGGCCAGCGGATCGGCCGCGTGTCGTCCGAGTGGTTTGCGCGACCGGATGACGAGCGGTATCTGAACCTGCCGGACCTCTATGAAGCAGTACGAGGACGGGCCGAGCGCGCGCAGGCGCGGACGGTGGAAAGCCGGACCATCCGCGTGGAGGCGAGCCGGGACAATGCTGAGCGTCTGGCCCTCACTGTGCCGGGACGTGACGAGCCGGTGGCCCCGACGCATTGGAGCTTTGGCCAGTTGTGTACGCTCGTCGGCACGCCGACATCGTATCTGCGGCAGCTTCCCGCGGCCCTGTCGGCCATCAATCTGCAACACGGCTTGCTGTCGCATCGCGCCGAGCTCGTGAAAACCTTGGAGACCGATAACGGGCGCGTCGAGCTTCGTGCTGTCACCGGGCCGGACTATGGCCGCATCTGGGATCATGAGTTGGTCGCGGCCGTCATGAAGATCGCAGGCAACGGCACCGGCGACACGCGCTGGAAAGTGCCGGGTGTGCTGGATTGGTCAACGATGACCCACAACCCCTTTGTGGACGTGACCAAGGACACGACGACGCTTTACGCCAGCGACCGCGACGTGTTCCTGTTTCTGGTCGACGACACTAACCCGATCGAGGCGGGCCGGTTGCCGGATGGATCACCGGATTTGTATTTCCGGGGATTTTACTGCTGGAACAGCGAAGTTGGCAGCAAGACACTGGGCATTGCGAGCTTTTACCTCCGGGCCGTCTGCATGAACCGCAATCTGTGGGGTGTCGAGAATTTCGAGGAGATATCGATCCGGCATTCCAAATTTGCCGCACAACGCTTTGCGCATGAAGCCGCCCCCGCGTTGACGAGCTTTGCCAAGTCGTCACCTGCGCCATTCGTCGCCGGCATTAAGGCGGCGCGCGAGCGGATCGTTGCCCGGACTGACGAGGACCGAGAGACCTTCCTCCGCAAAGGCGGGTTTTCCAAATCCGAGGCCTCGAAGATCATTGAAACTGTTCTGGGCGAGGAAAACCGCAAGCCGGAGGGGATCTTCGACTTTGTGCAGGGCATTACCGCATTTGCTCGTGGCAAGGCTCATCAGGACACGCGCCTTGAACTAGAAGGCAAGGCAAAGCGCTTGATGGAGCGTGCAATCTGACACTGTAAGCCGCGCAACCGGGAAAGGTTGCGCGGCTTCCCTCAATGCCTGGTGCACCGCCGCCGATCCGGCAAGCCGGATCGGCGGCGGCAACGCGTGTCCGCGTCCGGCGCTCGCCGGGCCTTCGGCCCGGCTCGCGAAGTCAGGCTCTACGATTGTTGAAAATGGATTCCCACGAGCCGATCACTTCCGCTTAGCGGGCTTTGATCGCTCGGCTCGCGCCTCGTCATCTGGGAGAACGAGATCGACGTGGCTGACGCCCAACGTGCTGGCGAGTTCAAACAAGGTTACGACAGTTGGATTGCGGCGGCCGCGCTCCAGGTCACTGACATATTGTTGGGTAAAGCCGGACGCTTCGGCGAATTTCTCCTGCGTGAAGCGCTTCTGCTTCCGCAGTCTTGCGAAATTCCGACCGACCAACTTGCGCATGTCCATCGGCGCAAGTTGCGGCTTTACATACTATGAGGTTTATCTCCTATAATATGTATTCAACTATCCCGTGCTGGCCCCGTCGGCGGAATACGGCTAAATTTGGACGCGTTCACCACTCTGGCGGCCAAGCGTCTAGAATCGTTGCAAGTGGATTGGAAGCCATGAAGAAGCCGCCGCTCGATCCCGACATTGCGGACGCTGCCCCCTCTGATCCGAAGCTAACGCCGTATGACGAACAGCATGTCGTCACGTACATTCGCCTTCTGCAGGCGGAGGGTGAGGGGGCGGACTGGCGTGAGGTCGCTCGAATCGTCTTACATCTCGATCCGCAGCGGGAGCCGGACCGTGCACGGACCGCATATCAGAGCCATCTTGCACGCGCCAAATGGGTGACCGAGCAGGGACGTCTTTTACGTGGCGACGGCTCAAAATAGAAAAAATCGCCGACTAGGGGCGCGCAGCCGGAATGCTTTTCTTCCGCTTACGGGTGGTCATGCTCATGCACCACGTGGTGCCAAACTAGGGGCTTCCTACAACCGCGTCGTTTATAATTATTGCGCCGCAATCCTTATTAGCTGCATGCAATGGGGCGGAAGCAATGCCTGAATTCGACTGGCGGTCGCCGGATTCGTTTAAGAGCCTAGAGAATGCCGACATCACTGAAATCGCCTGGGTAGGTCTTCGTATGAACGTGGACTACCAACGTGACTACGATGCGATCATCGTCAACAACTCAGATGGCGCGGTGACTGAGGAATTCAGGAGGAGGTGGGGCCTCTGCTTTCGCCCATGACCCGCAGGGATCGTTCCACGAGAAGACAATCTTTTGGGCGCCCGAGGTTCTCCCGACCGTCGTCCCGGTCACTGTAACCGCTTCAACGCCTGGTCAAGACCAAACGCCTCAGCCGCCGCTGGATCTTGCATCTGGTCAGGTGCGCCGTGCCGCTGACGGCTGGCATGCCGTGCTGCAATCGGTTCGGTGGAGCACCGCATCTGGTCGAAACAGCCGCTGACGGCAGGCGCTCGCTATGCGGCCGAGTTGCCGTTTGATCGCGATTTCGAGGCGCGCGCGCATGCCGCCACGCGGCTGTGGCGCGCGATGAATGGACGCGCGCCAGGGCCTCCGTTTCATCGCGTTCCCAAACAGCGGCGTGAACGACTGTGCGCAGCCCTTCGCGCGGCCGCGGCGTATCTCGCCGGCGCGACTTATCGCAGCATCGCAGAAGCTCTGTTTGGCAAGGGGCGCATCTCGGATCGAGGCTGGAAAACACACGATCTGCGCAGCCGAACCCGTCGCCTTGTACAAAGCGGCCTCGCATTTGTGCGCGGAGGCTATCGCAAGCTGCTTCGGCCAAGACGCAGAGACGAGTAGCGCCCTTGCTGGGGGGCCGCAAATCGACCCCCCGATATTCGGCATCCCCCTCCGAGATCGCGCTTCTCCATGATGACCGCACACACGCCAGCGCCGCCATGCGCGGTGCGCTGTCATCCTGGAGTTCTCAAATGCCCGATTCGACGGCCGGTCTACCTCCGCGCTTCCTGCGAACGCCGGAGGCTGCGCGTTACCTTGGCCTCTCCGGTCGCACGCTCGAGAAGCACCGCACCTACGGCACCGGACCGACCTATCGGAAGATCGGCGGACGTGTCGTCTACGCCGTAGACGATCTGAAAGCCTGGGCTGACCTCGGCGCCAAAACGTCGACGTCTGACCCGGGGAAGGGGACCGTGCTGCCGGCAAAGAAGCATCCGGTGCTGCGCCCATATGCAGGCCAGGAACGTCGCTGATCGCGGGCGAGAGCAGTGAGCATGCGGCGCAAACACCATTCCGAGCGCGACCAGCTTGAGCTCTTTCGGGCGCTGCCCGGCGACCTCGCGCCCCGCGATGCGCAGGATCTCATGGCTTATCCGTTCTTCTCGCTCGCAAAAACAAAGCGCATTGTGCCAATTGATTTCCGTGCCGGTGCGATCGCCATTCGTGTCGAGGCGGTGCCGGAACACGGCATGGCGACAATATGGGATGCCGACGTTCTGATCTGGGCCGCGTCCCAGGTCGTCGAAGCCCGTGACGCCGGGTTGAAGACGTCGCGCCTGATGGCTGCAACGCCTTACGAGATCCTGACGTTTGTCGGCCGCGGCACCAGCGCGCGCGACTATGACCGGCTGAAGGCGGGTCTCGACAGGTTGCAGTCAACGACCGTGCTGACGTCGATCCGTCAGCCGGCAGAACGGCGGCGGCATCGCTTCTCCTGGATCAACGAATGGAAGGAGACGGCCGATGCAAATGGTCGACCATTTGGGCTCGAGCTGATCCTGCCCGATTGGTTCTATGCGGGCGTTATCGATGACGCGCTCGTGCTGACAATTGATCGCGGCTATTTCGATCTGACGGGCGGGCTTGAGCGGTGGCTCTACCGCCTCGTGCGCAAGCATGGCGGTCACCAGGACGGCGGCTGGAGTTTTGACCTTGTGCACCTCCATGCCAAGTCCGGCATCCTCTCGCCGCTCAAGCATTTTGCCTACGACATACGTCAGATCGTGCAGCGTCAGACATTGCCCGGCTATCGGCTCGTGCTCACACGCGATCCTGATGGCGCCGAGCGGCTGAACTTCGTGCCCACGCTCGTTGATCCCTTAACGGCACGCCTGCGCCGGCGCGGACTCATTCCAAATTCGGAGGACAACCTGTGAATCAGCTCGTGCTATCGAGGACCGCAACCCTCGTGCTATCGGGGACCCGATCCTCGTGCTATCGGGGACCGGAATCGAGCTTAAGTGCTTGTTTTACTGCGCGTTCCGGCCACTCCAACTTTACTAACATACTGACACTAACTTCTTGTTGTGAATCAGTACGTTGTGAACAAGTCGCCCGCGCGTGCAACGAGGATGCCTCATGCATCCACACTCCCACGCGCAAAGCTTCGCTGCAATACGATTGTTATCTCCAATCTGCGCGCGCGAACGCGATCGCGCGCAAATCTTCGCGATCGTTGGCGTCGACATCATTGCCTGGTGCGCGTCACGTCCTTTTGCAGCCACTCGCTCGTCGAGGAGAACTCGCTAACATCCGTGGTTGGCACGATGGCCACCACAAGCCGGAATCTGAGGAAAGGGCGGTCAGGCTAACCAGCGCCGTGCTTGATGGCTTCAAACGTCGTCATGAAGCCGCCGGCAAGAAAAGTTGCGATCTCACCCAAATCCCCGTCTCCTCGGGAGACGCTGCTCCGCCGTGGCGGAAGGAAAAGGCGCGCGTGGAAGCGGCCGGGTCGCGGAGGCCGTTACGCCGCCGCAGCGACCCGGCCGCGCTTGCCGCCGGTGCCAAACCGGAAGGTGGTGCCATCGATCCAGATCTTGTGCAGCAGCACGGCGAGCGCGCGCGCCACCGCCGTCGCCGCGCGCTTCAGACCCTTCTTCCTGGCCAGCCGCAGGCCCCAGAGCCGCAGCTTGAAGTTCTTCGGAATGCGCGTCAGGATCGCGATGGCCGCCTCATACAACATCGCCCGCGTCAGCTCGTCGCCGCATTTGGAGATGCTGCCGATCCGGTCGGTCTGGCCGGATTGATAGCGCCGCGGCGTCAGCCCGAAATGGGCGCCGACATTGGTCGACTTCCTGAATCGCGCCGGATCGTCGACGGTGGCGCGGAATGTCAGCGCCACGAGCGCGCCGACGCCGGGCACGGTCATCATCCGCCGCACCGCGCTGTCGCCGCGCGCTGCCGCCAGCGCCAGGCGGTGCAGTTTTGCCAGCTGCAGCCGCATGGCGTTGCGGGCGTCCAGCAGCGGCCCGACGATCGCTTCCAATTCCTTCTTCCCGGCCAGGAGATCGCGCACCCGCGCCTCAAAACGGCCGACCGAGATCTCGCCGACCTTGAGGCCGAACGGGCGCAACAGGCCGCGGATCATGTTCTCCATGTCCAGCACCTTGCCGAGCAAGGCCTTGCGCCCGACCAGCAGCGCCCGCACCGTCTGTGCGCTCTCCGACTTGACGTGAACCGCGCGGAACCAGCCGGTCCGCATCATCTGGGCAATGCCCTTGGCGTCGTTGCGGTCGGTCTTGTTCAGCATCGCGTTCAGCGCCGCCTTGGCGTGCCGGGTCTCGATGCAGATCACGGGCAGGCCCTTGTCGGAAAGCGCCGTGAACAGCCACGCACTGTACGAGAACGCTTCCAGCCCGACGCGCTTCAGCTGGATACCCCATTCCGCCAGGAACAGTTCGATCGCGTCCGGATCGGTCTCGAGTTTCGCCTCCCGGACCACCTTGCCGTCGCCGTCCACCACGCAAATGTTGGTCGCCTCGAGCGACACATCAAGCCCTGCATAGAAGTCCATCATGCGCCTCCACCACCGCCGACCGCCGGACCGCACCGCGCGTTCCGTTCGCGAATCGCTGTGCAGCATTTTCGCAGCCGCAGGGCCGGCGAGGGGGCACCGGTCAGTACCCCGGCTAACCAGAAATCCTTCGGATTTCTTCTAACGGACCGGACCGAACGCCACATTGGACGCGATTGGCGAGGCCGGGCCGCGAGTCGTGCTTGCCTTCACCAGCCGCATACGTACTTCGCCAAGCGCAAAGCTCACGGCTCTCAGCTCCAGCACCAGGGAGCCGCGGCATGAGTGACCTCACCGAAGTAGAAGTGCTGTGGCTTGAGAAGCGCATCGAAAACCGCATTCGGTTCGGTCGCATCGTCAACGAGCGGAAGCTTGATCGTCACCGGCGTGTTCTGTCATTTGCACCCGGCAGCATCTTTGCCTTCGTCCGTTGGACCTCGAACGATTTCGGCACGATCATTTCGCGCATCGACATCTTGCGCGCGGTCGCAGCGGGACAGCGCTGCTCGACCGTACCGTATGTGACGCCCGGCGGAGAGATTTTGCTGCGGCTCTCCGGCTGGCCGAAGGTCGAACGAGTGCTCCAGATGACCGATGCCATCGAGGCGCTCGGCATCCATCCAGCCGACGTCGCGCCTGATCATTGGCATCACGTGCATAACCGTCTGTCCGTCAACGAAAACCCGCGTCCCTATACGAAGGCGCGCCACCAGGCCTGGCTTCACCGGCAGAGGGTCATGCGATGACACCGCGGCGGCTCAAGACGTTGACCACGATGCTCGGCGGTGCCGTCGCACTTATCGCGCCAATCGTTCTGGAGATTACGCCGGCCTACATCTGGAATGCATCCGAGAGTGTACCGATCGGACTCTACCGCGTGCAGCCTGCGGACAAACTATTGGTTACGGAACTCATCGCCGTACAGCCACCGGAGCCGCTCGCCACCTTCCTCGATCTGAACGGGTACCTGCCAGCCGGATTGCCGATGCTCAAACGCGTGCTGGCGCTTCCCGGGCAGACCGTTTGCCGAAGCGGGCTCACCATTTCGGTTGACTCCATCCAAATGGGCGAAGCCCGGGAGCGTGACGGCCGTGGCCGTCCCCTCCCGAAATGGCAGGGCTGTCGCATGGTCGGTGAGGGCGAATTCTTTGTGATGAACTGGCAGTCCACCAGCTCACTGGATGGCCGTTATTTCGGGCTCTTGCCGGCATCGGCTCTCATTGGGCGCGCGCTGCCGGTGTGGACCTGGGAGGATTGATGGTGCCCGTATTGAGTTTCCGAACAGCAATTCCTCTGTTCGGCCGCATGCTGCACCATTCCTCCGTCCCGACCGACAATTGCGCGGTCGTTGCGCGCAGCGGCGGTCCAGGGCGGCCGAACGGCCGGCGCGAAGCGGCTTTACCCTGGACGGGCGCGAGCACGACGGCAGGCTTGCGCTTGTTCGAAGGGAGCCTGCGCGCTGTCGTACCGTTGTTGATTGCGCTGACCGTGAGTAACGCCACTGCTGTCGCCGAGACGCGACCCGCGGAGCCTTCAGCGAGTCATCGAGCTGGCGATCCGGTTTCGGAGTTTGTCGAGCAGGCCTCGCGCCGCTTCGGCGTGCCGGCGCGCTGGATCCGCGCAGTCCTGGACGTCGAAAGCGCGGGAGACAGGCGTGCCAGGTCACCGAAGGGTGCCATGGGGCTGATGCAAATCATGCCGGCGACTTGGGCGGAACTTCGCGAGCGCTACAATCTCGGGAACGATCCCTACGACCCGCGCGAAAACATTCTGGCCGGCACGGCCTACTTGCGCGAACTGCTCGATCGGTATGGCTCGCCTGGCGTGTTTGCCGCGTACAACGCGGGACCATCTCGCTATGAAGAGCATCTCGCTGGCGGCTCTTTGCCAGACGAGACGCGAGCATACGTCACAAAGCTTGCAAATCTGCTTGCCATCCAACTGCCGCCGAGGTGGACGCCCAGCGGACAGTCATCAGCAACTGAGACGCTATTCGTCGCGCGATCCGATCTCATGAAAACGCGAGATCGGTTGCTGGCGCTCATCCCGTCGAGCGGTGTCACGACCGCAATCTCGGCGCCCGATGTTTCACCCATGGTCCCCAGGCCTATTGGCGTGTTCGTCCCTCGATCGGATTCGGGAGCATCGCAATGACCAAGTGTGTGGGTTCGCAAGCTGATGGGGTACGGGCGATGCCTTCGGCCCGCGCTCTACTCGTCGCTTCGCTCCTCACCGAGCCACCCTTCGGGTGTCTCGGCCCTTCGGGTAACGATCGCTATCGCAAGCGCCCGGAAGCAGTCGGGCTTCGCAAGTTGGCTGCCAAGTCGCGGCGGCTCTTTCGCAATGAATCGGGCACCAGCCGACGTGTTCGGGGAGGCGCTATTGAAGGTCTGTCGCAATGACCCGAACTGCATCTTGTCGCAGATCGAGAGTACCGAGAGTCTGTTGGCTTGGAGGTCGGCCCCTGGGAAGCAGCGACCGGGAGACGACGACGGCAGGACGGCAGGATAAAAGCCGCAAGGTGCGGCCGGTCGGTTGTGCGAGAAAGTGTATCGATTTCAATGATCGAGTAAACATTACGCGGACTCGGAGCAAGGTTCAGCTTTCGCCAACGCGCTGTTCTTACACGGCTTTCGGTACCTTGCGGCAGCCGGAATGACGCGTGACGATGATCTTCGGATCCGTCCCGGCCGTATCCGTTCCACGCGCGCGCCTCGGACAAAGCCCTTTCTGGCGCAGGCACTCACTGCGGCTCAGAAGGCCGGCGGCCTCTCGCGAGGCAAGCATGGCCATGGCCGTAAGTTTGGACGCGGCCGCGCCGCGAGCATCGCTGCGGCACGGCTCCTCAACGCCCGCGGCCGCGGCGCTATGGTCAAGGCCCGGGTGGTGCGGCGGATGCGTTCGCCGGGCGCGTTGCGCGCTCATATCGGTTACCTGCAGCGCGATGGAGTCACGCGCGACGGCGCTCCGGGCAAACTATTCGACGCTGCGGGAGACGATGCGGATGGTCGCGCCTTCGTCACGCGTTGCGAGGGTGACCGCCATCATTTCAGGTTCATCGTCTCGCCTGATGATGCTGGTGAACTTGCCTGCCTGCGTAGCTTCACTCGGGAGCTGATGGACCAGGCCTCGCGCGACCTTGGCACACGGCTTGACTGGGTCGCGGTCGACCATTGGAATACCGAGCATCCGCACATTCACATCCTCGTGCGGGGCCGTACGGATGACGGTGCCGACCTCGTCATCAGTCGCGATTATATCGCTATGGGCTTACGCGCCCGCGCCAGTGACCTTGTCACGCGCGAACTTGGCCCTCGCTCGGAGCTCGAGATCCGCCAGAGCCTTGAGGCGGACATGACTGCCGAACGCTGGACCAGGCTCGACCGGGCGCTGTCCCGGGAAGCGGGGACGGCGGACGGCGTCATCGATTTGAGGTTAGAGCGGGATGCCGGGCGCGATCCACTGCGGGAAATTCGGATCGGGCGGATGCGGACGCTCGAGCGGCTCGGCTTGGCGGAACCTGCCGGGCCCGCGGTCTGGGTCCTGGCCGCCGATGCAGAGGCGCGGTTGCGCGCGCTTGGCGAGCGCGGTGACATCATCAGGCGGCTGCACAAAAGTCTCACGCGGGACGGCGCCAGCCGCGCACCTGCATGCTGGGCACTCGAAGGCGAAAGTCATGGCGAACCGATCGTTGGCCGTCTCATCGCGCGCGGGCTTGATGACGAGCTCAAGGGCACAGCGTTTGCCATTGTCGATGGGATTGACGGGCGCGTGCATCACGTGAAGCTTCCTGACCTCGAGGCGGCCGGTGATGGGCCGATCGGTGGGATTGTGGAACTGCGCCGGTTTGCGGACGCCCGTGGTCGGACACGGATTGCGTTCGCGGTTCGCTCGGAACTCGTTCTGGATCAGCAGGTCGCGGCGGAGGGAGCCACGTGGCTGGACCGGCAGCTCGTCGCGCGAGCTCCTGCCGAGCTCTCCCGCAATGCGTTTGGCGCCGAGGTTCGTGCGGCACTCGAACAGCGCATCGATGTGTTGGCCGGCCAAGGGCTCGCCCAGCGCCATGGCAACAAGGTCCGGCTAAGCCGCAATCTGATCGACGCCCTCCGGGATCGCGAACTCGACGTCGTCACACGACGCCTCATGGAGGAAACGGGCCTTCCGCACTTGCCATCTGACGCAGGTGAGCAGATTTCGGGGGTTTGTCGTCGGCGCCTGTCATTGGCCTCGGGGCGCTTCGCGATGATCGACAACGGCCTCGGCTTTCAGCTTGTGCCCTGGTCGCCTTCGCTCGAGCGGGAATTGGGCAAACAGGTCAGCGGCATCGCCGGTCCAGGCAGCGTCGACTGGGACTTCGGGCGCAAGCGCGGCCTATCGCTCTGACCTGAGGTCCTGGCGCTGCACTGCGCCCAATTGCAGGGCGGGCGAGACTTGGTTGCCCCCGCGTGGACAGGTCAAGACGGAAAAATGGGAGAGGAGCGACAGTGAGCAGCGAATGGCAAATGGAGGATCCACCGTTCTGGACGTATCTCTTTATCGCCTCTGGGTTCCCTCGACCTTGGTGGCGCTCGATGGTCGGCTGGACGCAGCCGTGTGGAAAAATGCGCCGTTGAGCTTGCTGAGGCTCGTCAGCCTCTCACGGCAAAATCGGCTAGCAGGACCCTTCGAATCGAGATGGCCACCCCGTGCGCGGAAACGGCAAGGGACCTTCGATCTTGAAGTGATCGGAAGGTGTCTGGCTGTGGCTTGAGCGGTGATACCTCCGTGCGTGCTGGTCTCGGATGCCGATGCTCAGATGTTCTGCAAAAGACCCCGCCGCTTCGCTCACCGCTTTTCCGTCCGCCAGAGTCCAGTTTGCTGGACCCCGTTCCGTTGTGCGGGTGTCATCGAGCGGGCGAATAGCGATTTTATCTGCTCGACTGTGGAGGCATTCGCGCGAGGTTATCCGCGTATGCAGGCCGGCGAGCAATCGGACAACTCCGGGCCGGCAATCCAGCTTGAGGAGTGGATAGGCGAACTGCAGCCGATTCGCGCAATGATGATTTGGCAAACGCTAGTCGCCTGTCCCAATCTCCAGAGAGACCGCAACAGCTGATGTGCAACTTCCAAGCATCTAGCGGGCCAAAACAATAGGGCGCCAATAGGCGACCGGCTGGAGGAGGGACTCGCTCGATACCGATCTGCGGGAGTATCTCGATGACCGTCGGCCCGGCAGTGTCGTTCCGTCGGGAATAAGCGCTCCTGCCGGGACGCTCCCCGCATGAGCCTTATACTCCAACTCCGCGAACCCCGCCTCCTGCCGATTTAATCCGCGAACGTCCGCCTCATCAACAAGGAGTTGTGGCACGCCGCACGCTCCCTGGATCGTGCGCGCTTGACGGAGGGCTTAGGGGAAGACGCGAGCTAGCCTTCGCAGGATTCTATAACCCGGAGCGTCGCTTCGCGAAGGCCGGCCGGTTCGCCTCGAGCGGCAGCACGGTACGAGTTGATTCTGTCATCATCCAAGCGCCGATCACGCGAAGCTGGTTGGACGGTTCCTTGAGGCAGCCTGTTCTAGGGGGAGCGAACTTTTTCGGCCCAAACGCCGCTTCCCGATCTGACCCGCCGATCCCTTCGCTAGGGCGCGCGCGACTACGAGAAACGTAAGCCCCTGATTGTGGCCAACAGGTCGATGGTGTCGATATCTGCAAGCCATGTCAGCGACAAAAATCATCTGGCATCAGGTGATCCTGGTTTGCCTGATCGCGTTCACCTTCGTGTGGGCAGCGACCGAATGGACCGCGTATCAGCTTGCGTTCCAGCCGCAGCTTGGACCGGCCTGGTTCAGGCTAGGGGCCTGGCCCATCTACGAGCCGTTTGCCTTCTTCATCTGGTGGTTCGAATTCGACGCTTACGCGCCCGCGATATTCCTCCAGGGGGGCGCCATTGCCGGGAGCGGTGGGATCGCGGCAGTCGCCGCAGCAATGGTGCTTTCGGTCTTGCGCGCGCATGAGGCTCGCGATGTCACGACTTACGGATCAGCGCGTTGGGCCGATACGCGCGAGGTCAAACGGGCGGGGCTGCTAGGCGCCGATGGCCTCGTACTCGGGCGTTTCGACGGTCGATATCTTCGCCATGATGGCCCTGAGCACGTGCTCTGCTTTGCGCCTACCCGTTCGGGCAAGGGGGTCGGCCTGGTCGTTCCAACTCTTTTGACTTGGCCGCGCTCGGTGATCGTCCACGATATCAAGGGCGAGAATTTCCAGTTGACCTCGGGATGGCGCGCCCGCCTTGGAGATGTACTCTTGTTCGACCCGACAAACGCGGCAAGTGCGGCCTACAATCCCCTTCTTGAGATTCGCCGTGGTGATTGCGAAGTACGAGACGCCCAAAACGTGGCGGATATCCTGGTCGATCCCGAAGGGGCACTCGAGCGCCGCAATCATTGGGAAAAAACCAGCCATTCTCTGCTCGTCGGCGCGATCCTGCATGTCCTTTATGCTGAAGCTGACAAGACACTTGCCGGGGTCGCCAGATTCCTTTCGGACCCGTGCCGCCCGATCGAGACCACGCTGAATGCGATGCTTGCGACTCTTCATCTTGGTGATCGCGTTCATCCTGTCGTCGCTTCCGCTGCGCGAGAGCTGCTCAACAAGAGCGAGAACGAGCGGTCGGGCGTGCTGTCGACCACAATGAGCTTCCTGGGCCTTTATCGCGATCCGGTCGTCGCTAAGGTCACCGCGCGGAGCGATTGGCGGATTCGCGATCTCGTCGACAGACCGCAGCCCGTTTCGCTCTATCTTGTCGTGCCGCCATCCGACATCGTCCGCACAAAGCCCCTGATGCGGCTCATCCTTAATCAAATCGGGCGGCGCCTGACCGAGAGCCTGGATCCCGACCGGCACCGCCAAAAACTCCTCCTGATGCTCGACGAGTTTGCAGCCCTTGGCCGGCTCGACTTCTTCGAGAGCCAGCTTGCCTTCATGGCGGGCTATGGCATTCGCAGTTTCCTGATCACTCAGAGCTTGAATCAATTAGAACGCGCCTATGGACCGAACCACGCGATCCTCGACAATTGCCACATCCGGATCGCCTTCTCCACGAATGACGAGCGCACCGCTAAGCGCGTCTCGGACGCGCTGGGGACCGCGACCGAACTGCGCGCCATGAAAAACTATGCCGGGCATCGCTTAAGCCCCTGGCTTGGACACTTGATGGTGAGCCGCCAAGAGACGTCCCGTCCGCTCCTGACGCCCGGCGAAGTCATGCAGCTCTCATCGAAGGAGGCGATTGTGATGGTGTCGGGCCTCCATCCCCTGCGGGCCACTAAGGTTCGCTACTATGAGGACCCGCAATTTCAGAAGCGAATCTTCAAGCCCGCCAGAACAGGAACGATTCTCTTGTCCACGCGCCCGGATGAGGACTGGTCAGGGCACCCAACCGCTGCGCCCTCGATCGAACTGCTTGCGCCCCGGCAACGAAAACGTAGCGATCCGAATGGGGGGCTGCGGCGCGAGCCAGAATTGCCGCAGCACGAGGAGATCGAAATCGAGGCACCGCTTCCGGAACATGAGTTCGATGCTGGTCCCGATGAGCCGGACGCAGATGCGGTCCAGGCACAAGCCCTAAGCCGCGCAATGCGGGGAGTAGCGCGCGCGACCAGCCTCGACCCTGACGATGGCATGGACCTGTGAGCGGGCCAAATCGGTGAAAAAGATTCAGCTCAGTGTCTACCTTGATCCGCAGACATTCAGAACCCTTGATGTCTTCGCAGAGCGTCGTGGCCAGCCCAAGTCGCTGGTCGCAGAGGCTGCGATCGCGTCATTTCTTTCGCCTGACGATTCCGACCGACGCGAGGCGATCATTGCCAAGCGGCTGGATCGGATCGCACGGCTGCTCGAGCGTCTCGAACGCAATGACAGCATCACGCTCGAGACGCTCGCCCTGTTCATCCGCTTCTGGTTGACATCGGTGCCAGCATTGCCAGAACAATCCAGTCCAGCCGCTCGCGCCAAAGGCGCCGAACGTTATGATCGATTCGTTGAAGCGCTCGGCCGAAGGCTTTCCAGCGGATCAAGCGTTCTGAAAGAGGTGAGCTCCGATTTGAACGCCGGAATTCCAGAGTAAGTCGATCGACGGTCGGAGCGGGCGGATCATGCTGTTTGAGAACAGGCTGCGATTGCGCGCGAGGACCACAAGGGAACTTCCGAAGGTACCTCTCGCCGAGTGCATTCGGCCGCAAACAACAATAGGGCCAAATCGAATCGTGCGAGCGCGTTTGATCAGGACCGAGGACGGATATCTGAGGGGACAGACTGCATGGCGAGTTAAGAAAAGGCCGGCCTCCATCCGAGCTGCCGCTCAAATGGAGTGAGACTGCTTGCTTGAATAAGCGCAAGTCTCTCCAGCCAAGGTCTTCCCAGTAGTGCCCCTACCAGTTTTTGCGGATTGCACGGCAGGTCCTCTGTGTTAGCAATCCACATTGTCGGGCCTGACTTCGCGAGCACCGTGTCGAAAAATGCGTAAACGTGCACTGCCCCAAACTTCAGCGAACTGGTGCGACGTTATCCGTTTACGTCGGATTGCAATCAGCCAGCGCATGAGACCGCCTGCAATATGTTTCGGCAATTCCAAAGGAGCGGAACTAAATCGTCCCCTTTCGATGAAAGGGACAACTAGCCCAAGAAAAGCACACTGGCCTGGAGCTGTTCAATGAGGTCCAATTCCCCCGGGTGGCGACGATGGCCAAGCATCCTCACACCAAGACCAATCTGATCAGCTCTCTCGCCTCGCCGCCAGACGGCGTTACGCAGGCAGTGTTGCGCAAGGCCACGGGATGGAAGCTTGTCCCGATGCCCCTGATCGCCAAGCGGTGCAAGATGCAGCTGATTACCAAACGTGAGAAGGGCAAAGTCACTCGCAAGAATGGCAAGATCGCCAGCAAGAGCGGCCACTTCACCACGTACTACATGATGGCGCATCGTTCGACTACGGCAGTAGCCGACGCGACTACCCACACAGCGGGCAGAAAGCCTTATCCCTCAATGCACAAGCCGAGCGATGCGTAAAACGCGTCATGAGCCAAAGTCCTGCAGGGCGTTGCGCAGCTATCCGGACAGCGAGGCTTGGCTGTTGCCGCTTTTCGCGCCGGCTATCCCGCTTCCATGGAATGCGCGAAACTATCATAGCCCATTTCGACGCCAATGCCGAACTCGGCTCGACAACGCAGCAGAGCTTTGACGTCTTGACCGCCAACTTCCGCGGATCCTATTTCAACGTTCAGAAGGCATTACGTCTGATGCACAACAGCAGCGCGATCGTTTTCACGTCTTCTTTGTTCGATCAGGCCGGAATCGCGGCCACATCGACCGTATCGGCATCGAGGGCTGTACGGCGCAACTTTACGCGAAGGCTTGGCGCCGAGCTGATCCGCCGGAGCGTCCGGGTAAACACCGAGAGCTCGGGCGTCATCGAAGGCCCGCTGTTTAGGAGGCTCGGCATTTCCGAGGTCAGCGTTCAAGCAAACCGAAAGGCCCTGCTGGAGCAGATATCCGCGAAACACTTCGGAAAGCCGCGGAAGATCGCGACGGGTGACTTTTCTCGTTTCCGACGGCGCATCTTACATCACCGGCATCGACGTGGCTGTCGATGGCGGACGCAGCACGCAGCCCTGAGTCCAACAAGCCCTGCCGGTGTGCTCGAACCAGCCCCGTGAGAGTCATCCGTCGTCCTCTACACCAGTGCCAATGCCACGCCTCCGATCCCGACAATGAGCAGGAGAAGACAATGACAAACATCGTCAAGGCAGCCGCCGTACAGATCAGCCCCGTGTTGTACAGCCGAGAGGGGACGGTCGAGAAGATCACCAAAAAGATTCGCGAATTAAGCAAGAAGGGGGTGCGTTTCGCCACGTTTCCTGAGACCATCATTCGATACTACCCGTATTTCTCGTTCGTCCAGCCGCCCTTCGCGCTTGCCAAGGAGCATCAGAGGCTGCTTGAGCAATCCCTTACGGTTCCCTCTGCGGAGACGCACGCGATCGCCGAAGCCGCGAGGACGCCCAAATGGTCGTTTCGGTCGGCGCCAACGAGCGGGACGGAGGATCGATCTATAACACTCAGCTCCTATTCGATGCGGACGGCACGCTGATCCAGCGTCGCCGCAAGATCACCCCCACCTATCATGAGCGGATGGTCTGAGGCCAAGGCGACGGTGACGGCCTTCGCGCCGTAGACAGCGCCGTTGGCCGGATCGGCCAGCTTGCGTGCTGGGAGCATTATCTCCCGCTGGCCAGATACGCCTTGATTGCCGATGGCGAGCAGATCCACTCGGCGATGTACCCCGGTTCGATCTTCGGCCCCCTCTTCTCCCAGCAAACGGAAGTGAGCACCCGGCAGCATGCCCTTGAGTCGGCCTGCTTCGTCGTCAGCGCAACCGCATGGCTCAACGCCGACCAACAAGCCCAAATTGCCAACGACACGGGCGGTGCTATCGGTCCGATTTCGGGCGGTTGCTTCACCGCTATCGTTGCCCCCCGACGGTCAATTGATCGGCGAGCCCATGAAGGAAGGTGAAGGAGAGGTGATTGCCGAGCTCGACTTCATCGAAATCGACGGGCGCAAGAGAGTGATTGATGCAAGCGGTCACTACAGTCGCCCTGAACTGATCAGCCTCTTGATCGACCGGACACCTTCTTCGCACGTCCACGAACGGATTGTTCCTCCCAGGGGCGTGGCTCCAAACGGCCTTCACCGTGAGAACCGTGCTGGCGACGCCGCTTAGGCCTCAATGGTCTTCCCCCGCCGGGGCCGGGACAGGGCGTATCCCGGCTTCGACCTGAGCCCGGATAGGGGTAACCGTCCGAGAGCCGGATAGGCAAAGAGAAAGAACTAGTTTGCAGCGGGGCCGTGCGGACACTCGCATGATCCAGACCGGTTCTCCATTGGAGAAACGCCCTGCTGCGGAGCCTCGCCGACCGCCAGGCTACAGCGCATCTCGTCACTGCAGCGGCAAGTCCGCTCAGGTGTCCGGACTGTTACGCTGGCGGCGCATTGTCCATCCTTGCGGCGCCTCGTCTCGAGATCTGGATGTTGCCTCGGATGAGGATCCGCTCATATCGGAAGTCCACATCGTCGGCTCGAGACGGCTCGTCCTGGCAGGTCTCACCGAGCGGCGCCCCACCGGCGTGAGATCAGGTCCGGGCGATCCTCGCCGGGCAAGCTGGTGGCTGAAAGTGAAGCGCGCACTGTAGGTATGTGATCTCCATGCAAGAGCGCGCAACACGAGCGCCCATTTCGGGTTAGGATTCCATGGAGGACGATAAAACAGAATGCCGGCGAGAAGGTACCCCCGCTTGCGCGCTCGATCAACGATGCGGACCCGGCCGCGCGGCTTGAGCACTGGGCCAAAGAATACGCAAAGCCCTGTCGCAGAGCCGGCCTCCAGACGCCATCAAGATTCATTACTGCCGCCGCACGGTGCTCCGGGAGGTGCGCGCCCGCCCTCAGTAAACAACCGCAGTTTCAGGGCTCAGTATCCAGGCCTATGCTGGCCGGATGGAGCAATCAGTACTTTTCAGGTGCCCGCGCACCGGCATAAACGTGCAGCACCTGCTGACAGGACTGGAGCAGATCGGTCTCGACACTCATCTGCCGGTCGTTTGTCCGGCATGCTCGTCGGTCCATTTGGTGAATGCCTCCACCGGCAAGCTGCTCGGCGACCGCAGTGCTTCCGAAGTGCGGTGACTGCGGCCAACCCGTGACATCCGGCATGCTCACTCCGGTTTGGGTGCGCATCCTTTCCCGGTGTAGGTCGTGTATCGTCCTTGGAAAATCCAGCGCCTTGGAGCCCCATGCGAGGGCTGATGCTTGCTGCCGCTGCAGACGTCGCAGTCGACCTCGCTGCCGGCGCTCTTCGTCAAGCCTCGCCAGCATCGGAGACGGAGCTCACGGCTGGCACGGTGCGGGGAAGCGGCAGCGTGCGTTGAAGGTTGCGGCTGGCCGGCGACGGCTTGCCGAGCTTGGCATCGTATCTCTCGGCCAGAACCAGAAGCCGCTTTCGCGTGAACGGGTCGGCCTTATCGGCCAGATCGCGGGCTCGCTGTGCAAAGCCCTTGTAGAACTCGACATCCATGATGTGCCCCCACGCAACGCTACCAGGGCTGCACTTAAGTACATCGACGGCTCCGACGTCAAGGCGGGCGACGAGCCTGTAGCAGCCGATCTAACGCAAGTAAGTTCGCCGTCGGCAGCGGCAATTCATGGCAGTCCTCCGTCGGATCCGGAAGCGATGCCCGGAGTGCGGGGGGATCGATGAATCTCCTGGCTGGCGGGGACACAACGAGCGCTACGTTTGCAGCCACACCGAGGGGGAATTTAGCCGCCCGCAAATGGGGCCGACAGTCCCCCTAAGCCTCCCGACAAGTGAGTGGTCGCACCGGGGCCAGCAGATACGTTTCGATGATCCTGAGGGGGCTCGACGCGCGGCGCGCGAACGGTTGTGCATACCGGAAATCGACAAGGCAGGTGTATTCCGTCGCGCGCGCGTGAGCTGGTGCGGTTGGTATGAGGCGCATTAGGCGGAAAGGGATGATGCCGGCGCATCTGCGGCGGTCGTTCGCGACGTCGCGGCGCGAGCGCGCTGTCTAGATCGCGCTGGACCTCCTTTTCGGATCAGTAGCTTTTTCGATTCTGAGGGACAAGAGGCTACGAGACGTCTGGCGCTGGTCTTTAGGAGTCCGCCGTTTCCTTCTTTCGGTACGCCAGACTGCGCGCAGAATGTCCCTGCGGTTGAAGCGGCATGCGGTCTCGGCCCTTTTGTCGTGCGTCATCGCAGGGCGATTCATCCGTTCGACCGAACATCCAGACCACGCGCGTGCAAGCGCGCGGGCGGTGTGCAGTCGCAGAGAGAAGGAAGCTGGAGTATGCAGATTAGCGGTGAGCGCCGGAAAGAACCGAGCTCAAGTCGGAATGAAGCTGAGGTGGACGCGCAGCCGAGCCCGAGCGAAGCTCAGCGGACCAGAAAGATAACGATTCAAGTTTCGGAGAGCATTTTCCAGCGACTTGAAGCCGCGACTGACCGCCCAGGGATGGGCAAGAGCGTCGTCGTAGAGGCGGCTCTTGAGCGCTTCCTGGATCCGGCGCCGACTATAGAGGGTCTTGTATACGAGGCGATCGAGCGAACGAATGAGCAGGTGCTTAGTCTGCGTACGGACATCGCGATGATCGCGGAAATAGTGGCTCTCCATGCACGATACCACCTCACGCTGACGCCGCCGATGCCGCCATCCAAGCAGGACGAGGCGTGCGTACTCGGCCTTGAGCGCTTCAAGGTCTTTGCCGAGCAGGTCGATCATCGCGTACGGTTTGGTCGGCCCTTGCTGCAGGAGACGATCGCTCGCCTTGGAAATTCCAGCCGATCCGGGTCTGAAATTGGCGGCGGGGCGTCACGCGCCGCTGCGCGAGCGCCAATTGAAGAAGAACGCCACTGTGTGGCCGCCGTAGGTGAAAAATCGGAAGCGTGTGCTGTCGCCGAGGAGGGCGGCAGCAATATCAACTTTCGACAGCTGCCAAACGCCTTTTGCTAAGGCCAATAGCCGCGCTTTGAGAAGCACGCGCAGCGATGCCACTGGGCAGATATCACGCGAAAAGCCGGTCATCCGGCCTTGGAGCTGGCGGATCATCTCTTGCGTGTTCCTTCCCTTTGCCGCGGGATATTATCTTTCCTATCTGTTTCGGATGATCAATACGCTCATTTGTGGCCGCCTCGCCTCTGAATTCGAGCTTGATACGGCGGATTTGGGGCTGTTGGCCTCGATCTACTTTCTGGTCGTTACCGGCAGCCAGATTCCGCTGGGCATGCTCTTGGATCGCTTTGGTCCGCGCCGGGTCCAAAGTGCGCTCTTGCTGATGGCCGCCGCAGGCGCTGCGCTTTTCGGATTGTCGACCGGATTCCTGTCGCTTTTGCTTGGTCGCACGATGATAGCGTTTGGCACCGCAGCTTCCCTCATGTCTGGCCTGAAAACGGTCGTCCTCTGGTTTCCGAGAGAGCGCGTGGCGCTCCTGAACGGCTTTATGATCATGCTGGGTGCACTGGGCGCGGTAACGGCAACCGCACCAGCCGAGGCATTGCTTAGCTGGATAGGTTGGCGCGGCCTGTTTGAGGTGCTTGCCGCATCCAGTGCCACCGCAGCCGCTGCGATCTATTTTTTAGTTCCAGAGCAAGAGGCAACTGCGAAGAGCCCTCCAGGGACAGTCAGTCTGAAAACCGTCTATACGGATGGGCGATTCTGGAGAATTACGCCGATTTCTTCAACATGTATCGGGTCCGCGTGGGCCTTGCAGTCCTTGTGGGCAGCCTCTTGGCTGAGCGATGTGGAAGGGTTGGATCGAACGAGCCTTGTCACACAATTGCTCGTCATGGCGATAGCCCTAAGCATTGGCGCATTGCTGCTCGGCGTGGTCGCCGATTCGCTGCGTCGGCACGGCAAGAACATTGAAACGTTGCTCGCGATCATAGCTTCTGTGTTCATTGCAGCCGAACTCGCGCTGATCGTGCATCCACCTTTCCTGTCGCTACCGTCATGGATCATTGTGGCGGTGGTCGGATCAGCAATCGCCCTCAGCTACGCGATCATCGGAGATTACTTTCCGGCCGAATTGATCGCCCGCGCAAACGGCGTGCTCAACGTTCTGCATTTCGGGTGGGCTTTCCTCGTCCAGTACGTGACGGGGTTAATTCTCGAGCAATGGCCGGCCAAGGACGGACACTACCCCTCAATCGCGTATCAGACGGCGTTCAGCATCAATGTTGTGCTGCAGCTGGCCGCCCTGGTCTGGTTCATCGCTCCTTGGCTCAAAGAGTTGAATTGGAAATCTGAGGTCGCCCTCAAGCGCAAATCGACGGGCCAAAACAGGTCAGTTCACGTCATGATCCCGAGTGCCGAAATGGTCATCCTGGAAACCGATCAGGATGTGGAGTGGTGAACTCGGCCTTGCGCTGCCTGACTTCCCGCCTCGTCGGTCTACAGGCGTCAAGAACGCCGGCCGACTGATTGCCTGAGAAGCTCCAAACAGCTGGTCGGATATGCGACATGCGTCGCAAGGTCGACAGGAATGATACGAAAAATGCGCGATATCAACGAGCGTTGGTTGGCATGCGACTTGCAATTTTTCTCCGCAGAGCCAGGTAAAGCGGATTTGAGCAATGACCAGCCTGACTGAGAGCGCAAGTCAAGTCGGTGCGGCGAACGTGCTGAGCGTCGGTTCGCCAGCCCCGTCGATCAAAGTGGAGCACTGGCTACGCGGCCAGCCCGTTAGAGAGTTCGAACCTGGGAAAGTATACATCCTCGAATTTTGGGCGACGTGGTGCGGGCCATGTATCGCCTCGATGCCGAATTTGGTGATCCTGCAAGGCAAATACAGGAGCAACGGAGTTGAGGTGGTGGGCATCGCGGCTCGCGAACAAGCTTCGACAGCGGATGAAGCGCGAGCCAGCCTGGACGCCTGGTTGACGAAGAGCTTGCCAAATCTGAACTTCGCGATCGCATTCGACTACGCCGGCGAAATGAACAAGCTTTGGATGGATTCCAGCCTTTCTGTCGGGATTCCCACGTCATTCGTCGTCGACCGTGACGGCCGCATCGCCTTTATTGGCCATCCGACGCAGCTCGATAATGCCTTGCCCAAAGTTCTGAACGGATCCTGGGCAATGAGCCATGAAGCCAAAGCGCTGGATGCGGAAAGGATAAACACGGGTCGACGCATAAAGCGTGAACTATCGCAGAAGCGAGCGATCTTTGGCAAACTTGAGCCCGCCATGAAGAGAAAGGATTGGCCGACGGCCCTTTTAGCTATCGAGGAGGCCCTCGCTGCGATGCCGGACGAGGTCACCTTCCGTGGGCTTCATGTGGAATTGTTGCTTCACAGGATACGCGATATGCGGGCTGGCCTGCCGGTGTTGCGCCAACTAATTCGCGATGCGATCGAGAAGAAATCCGTGGTTTGGATGAGCGTGGCGATCCGCCAACTGTTCGACCCCGCGAAAGACTACTCCGATTTTCCACACGCCGAGCGCTTTGCCATGGGCAAGGACCTTTCCGAACACATCCTGGCGGCGAATCCACCGCAAGGCGGCGAGGGCGCGAAGTTCCTGTCGTACGGAGCTGTTGCTCAGTACTATTACGAGACAGGTAAGAGGGATCGCGCGATCGAATTGGTCGAGGCGGCGCTGAAGTGGCTGGATGCAGCGCCTGCCCCGGATCGAGCGAAACGGGACGTCGTGCAGCGCTCTCTGCAGGCCTTGGCGAGCTACAGGAGTGAGAAGCTCTCTTACGAGGAGTGCTGTTCAGCCGCGCAAAACACGGCTCGCGAAAAGCCGGAACCGAGATCGCCAAGGGAGGCATCGTGAGCAATGCTGCTTGGCATGTCTTTTCGGCCTCGTGGTTTTGCGATCGAAATCGATGCCTGTTGGGAATGTCGGGGCATTCACATGAAGTGAGGACGGGAGGAGCGAGCCGGTGAACGCAGGCGAGGCCGCACCACCACGAGTTCTTTATGGCGAACGCTTTCTCAAGGTTCGTCGCGCTCCGGCGAGAGTGCCTGCCGAAGTGAAGAGCGGTCGCCGGCTGCTAAGGTTGGCGTCCTAGAAGATGCTGGATGGCATCTTCGAACAACAAAGAAGATAGAAATGGGTGGTGACGCTGATGCTTTCAAGCTCTCAAGGAAGCTTTCTCAAGATTCTATCGCTGCCGTCAGAAGCGATTCAGAACTTCGTTTCGCGTCGACCAACAGCCGATTCGGGAGGGGCGCCAATCCGCGGCAATGGACGGGGCCATCTGGAGCGGTCAGATTCCCCGGCGCCCCGCACTGAAGAAACACTGAGCGACGCTGTACCTTCGGTGCCGCCCTTCTTTGGTACCACGGCGCCGGGTCGAGCGTGATGTACATTCACCGCCAGCGCCGCTCTGTCAAAGCCGCCGCCCTGTTCCAGCCATCTGGCCCCTGGTACAAAGTTCTTTACATCCAGGTACTCATCGCGATCCTGATGGGCATTCTCGTTGGCTGGTTGTGGCCTGCTGTGGGGACGAGCAGCTGGGTCAAAGCGCTTGGTGACGGATTCATCAAGCTGATCAAAATGGTGATCGCGCCGATCATCTTCTGCACCGTTGTGTCCGGAATTGCGCATGTTCAGGATGCACGAAAGGTCGGCCGAGTGGGCGTGAAGGCGCTGCTTTACTTCGAGATCGTATCAACCTTCGCGCTTGTCCTGGGTCTGGTGATGGGCAATCTCGTTCAGGCCGGCCATGGGCTCGCTCCCAGGACTGATGCAGCGGCGGTAGCCAACTACGTCAAAAGGGCGGAAGGGCAGAAGGCGGTCGATTTCTTCCTCAATATCATTCCTGATAGCGTGGTTGGCGCCCTGGCGCGAGGCGACGTGCTACAGGTGCTGCTGTTTGCTATCCTATTCGGGTTCTCGCTGATGGCGCTCGGCGAGCGGGGTGAGCGGATGCGCGGTCTGGTAGACGATGCTGCGCACGCGGTGTTTGGTGTGATTAGGATCGTAATGAAGGCAGCGCCGATTGGGGCATTCGGCGCCATGGCCTACACCATCGGCGAATTCGGACCCTCCGCGCTCGGTAAACTCATCGGATTGGTTGCGCTGTTCTATGTGACAGCCGGGCTCTTCGTGATCATTGTGCTTGGCCTCATCGCGCGGCTGGTCGGCTTTTCCATCCTAAAGTTCATCGTCTACATCAAGGATGAGCTGCTGATCGTGCTCGGAACGTCGTCGTCCGAAAGCGCGCTGCCGCAGTTGATGGAAAAGCTCGAACGGCTGGGCTGTTCCAAGCCGGTCGTTGGCCTAGTGGTGCCGACAGGATACTCTTTCAATTTGGATGGGACCAACATTTACATGACGTTGGCGACCTTGTTCATCGCGCAGGCGCTCGGGGTCGATCTCAACTTCGGCCAGCAGCTTACGATACTGGTTGTGGCTATGCTCACCTCGAAGGGCGCAAGCGGTGTTACCGGTGCCGGCTTCGTCACCCTGGCCGCAACGTTGACGGTGGTCAGTCCTGAGCTTGTCCCCGGCATTGCGATCGTATTCTCGATCGACAAGTTCATGAGCGAGGTGCGCGCGCTTACGAACATCATCGGGAACGGCATTGCCGCGGTATTTGTGTCCTGGTGGGAAGGCGAACTTGACCATGTCTCGCTACACGCGGAGCTTAAGTAGATGTGCGGTCTCAGCTCGGCCCTGCAACCGCTAATACCGTCGCCAACGGGCCATCAAATTCGTAGTTCAATCCTGTTCAGGAGCGCCAGCTGAAGGCGTTGAGATTTCCAGAACTTGTTGCAATTGCGGACTAGAAAACACCCTTTGCACTCCTGCATTTTGCGTTGGCAATTGTCGTGCAGCATTGGACCGGCCTGATTGGGAAGAAATGGTCCTGCAGGGGGCACGAAACTCGGTGGTCTACCGGACTAGCCTTGGGCATTGGTGTTTGCGCCAGCCCGCCGGCTGGTGTGGTTCATTATCCCTGGTTTGAGCTGCCTTAAAAAACGGGATCTCAATCGCGCGCAAGCCAGGGAGCGACGGCAGTTCAGGAAAGGAGGCCAAGGACCATGAGCCAACATCGCTAACGCGAGAGACGTAAAAATTGCGAAGCCGGGTCATGGGGCATTGCTGATTTCTCGGCTCCGCCGTCGACTGGTCGTGGCGACAAGCTAGCTCTTTTCAAATGTTTCTTCTTCTACGCTAGGCTACGAACGGCATTTTCCCTTTGTTGCGGTCATACAGGTCTCTGCCTTTTATTTGCCTCCAGATGAGGGCGCCGAAGCGGCCTCAGCAGCTTGGGGCAAATCGTGGCGATCCATTCTTTTGATTCAGAAGCGAACTTGCGCGGAGCGCGTATGCTGCGTACCGCGCTGGGGCCTGCGATCGCAGGATACTTGGAAGATCCGGCAATCGTTGAGGTGATGCTCAATCCCGATGGCCGATTGTGGATCGACCGACTGTCGAGCGGCCTTGCGGATACTGGCGAGAATATATCCCCCTCTGACGGAGAGCGAATTATCCGCGTGGTGGCTCACTACGTGGGTGCCGAGGTTCATCCGGGGAGCCCAAGGATTTCTGCCGAGCTGCCCGAGACGGGGGAGCGGTTCGAGGGACTGCTGCCGCCGGTCGTTGCCGCGCCAACATTCGCGATCAGAAAGCCGGCGGTTGCCGTGTTCAGCCTCGAGGACTACGTCGCAGTCGGCATCATGACGCCGGACCAGGCAAGTGCATTGAGGGATGCAGTTCAGGCGCGCAAGAACATTCTGGTCGCCGGCGGCACCTCGACCGGAAAGACGACACTGACCAATGCCCTTCTCGCGGAGGTCGCTAAAACGACTGATCGGGTCGTTCTCATCGAAGATACGCGTGAACTTCAGTGCTTGGCGCCGAACCTGGTGGCGCTCCGCACGAAGGACGGCTTGATCTCGCTCTCCGACCTGGTCCGCTCGTCGCTCCGTCTGCGCCCCGATCGTATTCCCATTGGTGAGGTGCGCGGAGCCGAAGCGCTCGACTTGCTCAAGGCTTGGGGCACAGGACATCCGGGCGGAATCGGCACGATCCATGCCGGAACGACGCTCGGGGCGCTACGCCGGCTCGAGCAACTGGTCCAGGAAGCTGTCGTCACAGTCCCGCGGCCGCTTATCGCCGAAACAATCAACCTGATCGCGGTGCTCAGCGGCCGCGGCACTGAGCGCCGCTTGAGCGAGCTCGCCCGCGTCACCGGCTTAGGAACATCAGGTGATTACAGCCTATCTGCAATTGGAGACCGGTCATGACGCTGCCTTCATCTCTCCGCCGCGCCAGCATTCCCGCCACGGCCATTATTACCCTCTGGCTGAGCAATGTCCCGGCTTGGGCCGCTGGCTCAAACATGCCGTGGGAGCAGCCGCTTAATCAAATTTTGCAATCGGTCGAGGGTCCCGTCGCCAAGATTATCGCCGTCATCATTATCATCGTGACCGGGCTATCGCTCGCATTTGGCGATACGTCTGGTGGCTTTCGTCGCCTGGTTCAGATCGTGTTCGGTCTGTCCATTGCCTTTGCGGCATCAAGCTTCTTTCTGTCTTTCTTCTCCTTCGGCGGCGGCGTGGTGATCTGATGGAGGAGCCTATCGCAGGCTTTATCGCGCCCGTACATCGTGCGCTTACCGAGCCGATCCTGATGGGCGGTGCGCCGCGCGCCGTGGCGATCGCCAACGGCACGTTAGCGGCTGCACTCGGTCTTGGGCTGCGCCTGTGGGTTGCCGGCCTTCTTTTCTGGTTCGTCGGCCACATGGCCGCCGTCTGGGCCGCAAAACGCGATCCCGATTTCGTGGAAGTCGTGCGCCGGCACGTCCGCATTCCAAGCCACCTCAGCTCCTAGAGTCGCCTATGATGAATCTTGCCGAATATCGCCGCTCGAATACGCGCCTTGCCGACTTCCTCCCCTGGGCCGCGCTCGTCGACGAGGGAATTGTATTGAACAAGAATGGCTCGTTTCAGCGGACGGCGCGGTTCAGGGGACCGGACCTTGACAGTTCTGCGCCGGCTGAGCTTGTTGGGCTCGCAAGCCGGCTGAACAACGCGCTCCGGCGTCACGGATCGGGGTGGGCAGTTTTCGTCGAGGCGCAACGGCATTCGGCAGGGCGCTATCCGCCTGACACGTTCCCGGATGTCGCATCCGCCTTGGTGGATGCGGAGCGCAAAGCGCAATTCGAGGAGGCTGGCAGCCATTATGAATCGAGCTACTACCTGACCTTCCTTTATCTGCCGCCGGCAGAAAGTGCAGCTGTGGCCGAGCGTCTCCTGTACGAGGGCAGCCATCGCGGCCCCGGGGCGGATGCGCGCGAGGTGCTGAGTGGCTTCGTCGACCGGACCAACCGCGTGCTGCAGCTCGTTGAGGGCTTTATGCCGGAATGCGGCTGGCTCGATGACGAGGCAACGCTCACCTACCTGCACTCGACGGTCTCGACCAAGCGGCATCGCGTTCGGGTGCCGGAAATCCCGATGTATCTCGATGCGCTCCTTGCCGATCAGCCGCTGACAGGCGGGCTTGAGCCGATGCTGGGTGACGCACATGTGCGTGTCCTGACGGTTGTGGGGTTTCCCACGGTGACCACGCCCGGAATTCTCGATGATCTCAACCGGCTGGCGTTCCCGTACCGGTGGTCGACCCGGGCGATTATGCTCGACAAGACGGATGCTCTAAAGCTCTTGACCAGGATCAGGCGGCAATGGTTTGCCAAGCGCAAGTCGATTGCCGCGATCCTGAAGGAGGTGATGACCAACGAGGCGTCCACGCTTCTGGATACCGATGCCTACAATAAGGCGATGGATGCAGACAGCGCGCTCCAGGAGCTGGGCTCCGATCAGATTGGAGAGGCCTTCGTGACGGCAACGGTCACGGTCTGGGACAGGGATCCTAGCGCGGCCGAAGAAAAGCTCCGCCTCGTCGAAAAGGTGATCCAGGGCCGGGACTTCACCTGCATGGCTGAGACGGTGAATGCCGTCGAAGCCTGGCTCGGCAGCCTGCCGGGACAGGTCTATGCAAACGTGCGTCAGCCGCCGGTGTCGACGCTAAATCTCGCCCACATGATCCCGCTCTCCGCGGTCTGGGCGGGAGAGGTGAGGGACCATCATTTCAGGGCGCCTCCGCTGTTCTTCGGCAAGACTGAAGGATCGACCCCTTTCCGCTTCTCGCTCCATGTCGGCGATGTCGGACACACTCTGATCGTTGGACCGACCGGCGCCGGGAAATCGGTGCTGCTCGCGCTGATGGCGCTGCAGTTCCGGCGCTATCCAGCCGCTCAGATCTTTGCCTTCGATTTCGGTGGGTCGATCCGTGCAGCGGCCATCGCCATGGGTGGCGACTGGCATGATCTTGGCGGCGCGGTTGGTGGAGACTCGGCAGAATTCGTGGCGCTCCAGCCGCTTGCGCGGATCGAGGAGACCGGTGAGCGCGGTTGGGCAGCCGATTGGATCGCATCGATCCTTGCGCGCGAGCGCATCGAGGTCACGCCCGAGACCAAGGATCATGTCTGGTCGGCATTGACCTCGCTCGCCTCGGCGCCAGTTGGGGAGCGGACGCTGACTGGCTTGTCCGTTCTTCTGCAATCCAATGCCTTGAAGCGCGCGCTGCAACCCTATTGCCTCGGCGGTCCGTTTGAGCGGCTGCTGGATGCGGAAGGTGAGCGGCTGGGAGAGGGCTCCGTCCAGGTGTTTGAGACCGACGGGTTGATCGGGACCGGTGTCGCGCCGGCGGTTCTCTCCTATTTGTTCCACCGGATTGAGGATCGCTTCGACGGCCGTCCGACTCTGCTCATCATCGATGAGGGCTGGCTTGCGCTCGACGATGCCGATTTTGCCGGCAAGCTCCGCGAATGGCTGAAGACGCTGCGCAAGAAGAACGCCTCCGTCGTGTTTGCGACCCAGTCGCTGGCCGATATCGACGGCTCCGCCATTGCGCCTGCCATCATCGAGAGCTGTCCGACCCGGATCCTTCTTCCCAATGACCGCGCCATCGAGCCGCAAATCTTAGGCGTCTACCGGCGCTTTGGACTAAATGACCGGCAGATCGAGATCCTCGCCCGCGCGACGCCAAAGCGCGACTACTACTGCCAGTCGCGCCGGGGCAACCGGCTGTTCGAGCTCGGCCTTGGCGAAATCGCGCTGGCTTTTGCGGCCGCGTCGTCCAAGACCGACCAGGCTCTCATCGAGCGCGTTCTTGAGGAGCACGGACGAGACGATTTCGTCACCGGCTGGCTCAAGGCGCGCGACCTCGGCTGGGCCTGCAATCTCATTCCGCAGCTTGCCAAGGAAGGTGGCTTGTCATGAAACGTCTCCGTCCGCTGCTGGCAGCAAGTATCATCGCAATTAGCCTGACCCAAGCGCCCCGGGAAGGAAAGGCACAGTGGATCGTATTCGATCCCAACAACTACGTGCAAAATGTGCTGACGGCCGCGCGCGAGCTGCAGCAGATTAACAACCAGATCACTTCGCTGCAAAACGAAGCGCAGATGTTGATCAATCAGGCGAAGAACCTGGCGAGCCTGCCATATTCGTCGTTGCAGCAGCTCGTGCAATCGATCCAGCGCACGCAGCAGCTGCTCAGTCAAGCGCAGCGCATTGCCTACGATGTCCAGCAGATCGATCGCGCGTTCTCCACCACTTACGCGCCCACGTCCGCGAGCATGTCCAATGGGCTCCTCGCCGCCAACGCCCAGACACGCTGGCAGAATGTGGTTGCCGGCCTGCAGGACGCCATGCGGGTGCAGGCAACCGTGGTCGGCAATCTCGATACCAACCGCACCCAGATGTCGGCCCTGGTCACGGCGAGCCAGGGCGCGTCAGGTGCTCTGCAGGCAAGTCAGGCCGGCAACCAGCTCCTTGCGCTGCAAGCCCAGCAGCTTGCGGATCTCACCGCGACCGTGGCCGCGCAGGGGCGCGCACAAACGCTCGAAGCCGCGCAAAGAGCAAGTGCCCAGGATCAGGGGAGGGAGCAAATGCGGCGCTTTCTGACCCAAGGTCAGGGCTATCAACCGACAACCGTGCAGATGTTCCACTGATGATAAAGAACAGATTTGAACGGCTGCCGATCGCGGTGGCGGTTAGCCTCACAGTCCTGGTCGTCGCCGCCTGCGCCATTCGCCTGCGCGGCGACGATAGCGCGACCCAATCTTCCGCCTCGCCCGCTGCGAAGCCCGATCCGACGGCGGCAAAGCTCGAGCAATGCCGCACCGTCACCTACGAGCAGAGAGAGGCTCTGCTCGACTGCCAGAGGATCTGGGCGGAACGGCGCAGCCAGTTCTTGGGGAAAAGCGGATCGGTAGACGGTGATAGCGGGGTAGGCGCCGCGCCATTTTCCTCGCCTGTGCCGCGCAAGGACGAAAGCCGCCTCCCGTCCCTCTCACCCTCCGTTCCAAGCCAGAGCGAGTGAGCAATGGGCGGCACCTCCGTCATCGACCAGTTCCTGGAAACCTTCACGCGCTATATCGATTCCGGATTCGGCCTGGTCGGGGGCGAAGTCGGCTATCTCGCCACGACGCTAGCTGCAATCGACCTTACGCTTGCGGGCCTGTTCTGGTCCCTCGGAAGTGATGAGGAGATTCTTGCCCGGCTCGTCAAGAAAACCTTGTTTGTCGGTGTCTTTGCCTACCTGATCGGTAATTGGAACAGCCTTGCCCGCATCGTCTTCGAGAGCTTTGCAGGTCTTGGCCTCAAAGCCTCGGGCACGAGCCTGTCATCGGCAGATTTCTTGCGGCCAGGTCGGATCGCGCAAGTGGGGCTCGATGCCGGCCGTCCGATCCTGGACTCCATCTCGGGCCTGATGGGGTATGTCAGCTTCTTCGAAAATTTCGTCCAGATCGCGGTCCTGCTGTTCGCCTGGATCGTGGTGCTGCTGGCCTTCTTTATTCTCGCCATCCAGCTCTTCGTCACGCTGATCGAGTTCAAGCTGACGACGCTTGCAGGTTTCGTCCTGATCCCCTTCGGTCTGTTCGGCAAGACCGCCTTTGCGGCCGAACGGGTGCTGGGCAACGTCATCTCCTCCGGCGTCAAGGTTTTGGTCCTCGCCGTCATCGTCGGCATTGGATCGACCTTATTCTCGCAGTTCACGGCAGGTTTCGGCGGCAACCAGCCGACCATCGAGAACGCGATGGCGCTGGTGCTCGGCGCGCTCGCCTTGTTGGGCCTCGGCATTTTCGGACCCGGGATTGCCAACGGCATCGTCTCCGGAGGTCCGCAGCTCGGCGCAGGCAGCGCCGTTGGGACGGGACTTGCCGCCGGTGGTGTCGTTGCGGCTGGCGCTGGCGTTGCGGCCGGTGCTGCCGGTCTCGCCGGCGGAGCGATTGCAGGCTCGCTACGCGGTGGAAGCGCGATTGCAAGCGGCACCATGAGCGTGTTTCGGGCGGGGAGTCAGTCCGGCTCCGAGGCGAGCGCGTCCGGCGCCGCAAGTCCCTTGCGTTCGGTCGCAGCTGGTCTTGGTGGACCGGCGAGCGATGCCGGTAAGGGGGAAGGGGATTCCTCGAGAGCTTCCGACAGTGCGCCCGCCTGGGTTCGGCGCATGAAGAGAGCGCAGACGATCAGTCATGGCGCATCAGCGGCAACCCACGCGATCCGCTCAGGTGATCACGGAGGCGGCGGCGGATCTGTCGACCTCTCGCAAGAGGACCACTGAACTCCTTTCTTTCGAATTCGGTTCCCCGCTATCTCTTGAGGTCAAGCAATGTTCAAACGATCGGCCGTTCACTATGGCCGCACGCCAGAAGCCGTCACTCCCTATCAACGCGCAGCCCAGGTCTGGGATGATCGCATTGGGTCTGCGCGCGTGCAGGCCAAGAACTGGCGCTTGATGGGCTTTAGCTGCCTCTTCTTATCAGCCGGCTTTGCCGCCGCCCTGGTCTGGCAATCCGCTCAAGGGACGATCACGCCCTGGGTGGTCGAGGTCGATAAATTGGGGGAGGCGAAAGCCGTTGCTCCGGCAAACGCCAGCTATCAACCGACCGATCCGCAAGTCGCCTTTCACCTGGCGCGCTTCATCGAGCATGTGCGAGGCCTCCCGATGGACGCCATTGTCCTGCGCGAAAACTGGCTCCGCGCCTACGACTTTACAACCGATCGCGGCGCGGCCGCACTGAATGACTACGCCCGCAACAACGATCCATTCGCCAAGCTCGGCAAGACGCAAATTGCGATCGAGGTCTCGAGCGTCATCCGGGCTTCGCCTGAGAGTTTCCGCCTCGCCTGGGTCGAACGCCGCTACGACAACGGTCAGCTGGCCGCAACCGAGCGGTGGAGCGCGATCGTTAGCATCATCGTGGAGATGCCGCGCGATCTCGATCGCCTCCGCAAGAATCCGCTTGGCATCTATATCAACGCCATCAACTGGTCGAAGGAGCTGGGCTAGTCATGCTGTCAGGTCTCATTGCGTCACAGAGGGTCCGCCCGAGCCTGGCTCTGGCTCTCGCTATTGGTGTGTCCACCCTTGGCGGGTGCACCACGTTCAAGCCGCCGCAAATCAGCTATGATAGCGATGTCCCGCCGGCTCCAGATCTGCCGGCGCTTGCCGACGATCGGCCGCGGCCGCTGCATGTCCCACCGGCCTGGAAGGCGGCGCGCGGCGGCAAGAACGCGGAAGCCAAGGAGCCGATTGAACGGATTGAGACCGCGAATGACGCCGCACGTGTGCAGCCGCGAAAGGCCGGCTACTTCAATGCGGTGCAGGTGTTTTCGTATAGTCCGGGCGCTCTCTATCAAATCTATGCCGCGCCGGGGCAGATCACGGACATTTCGCTGGAGCCCGGTGAGCAGCTGATCGGCTCGGGACCGGTCGCCGCCGGTGACACCGCCCGCTGGGTGGTCGGCGACACCGAAAGCGGCAGCGGCGACACGAGACGCGTGCACATCATGGTGAAGCCGACACGTCCGGCGATCGAGACCAATCTCGTCGTCAACACGGATCGGCGCACTTACCTGATCGAACTCCGCTCCCGGGAAAAGCCCTACATGCCACAGGTCGCATGGTTCTATCCGGAGGACCGGACCGCGCGTGGTCGAGCCCTGCCGCCCACACCCGTCATTCCGGATCAGGTGCAGCGCCGTTACCGCTACGCCATCGAGGGAGACAGCCCACCCTGGCGTCCTGTCAATGCCTATGACGATGGACGCAAGGTCTACATCGAGTTTTCACCCGGCGTCGGCCAGGGCGAGATGCCGCCGCTGTTCGTGATCGGGCCTGATGGCAAGACCGAGCTCGTCAACTATCGCGCTTACGGCAATGTGCTGATCGTGGACCGGCTGTTCGCGGCCGCGGAACTGAGGCTGGGCGAGGAGCACCAGCAGAAGGTCAGAATCGTCCGAACCGACGGGAGGTCGCTGTGACAGAGACTGGCCAGCCCAATGACACACCCAAGGACGCTCCTCGGTTTAAGCCGCCGGAAAATATCGTCGAAACCCTTCGGCTCCGGCCAGATCGGCCGCAAGTTACGCGCCTATCGCGCAAGGTGCTTGCGGGTGGCAGCGCCCTTTTGCTGGTGCTCATCTGTGGTGCGGTCTTCTGGGCTCTTCAGGAGAAGCAATCGCGCTCGCCGGCCGCCGAGGAGCTTTACGCGACCGACCACCACAATGTCGCCGATCAGCTTGCAACGTTGCCGAAGGATTATGCTGAGATACCGAAGGAGGTGCCGCGCCTTGGACCCCCTTTACCAGGCGATCTTGGGCGGCCGATCGTTGCAGCACAGGGCTCTTCGACGTCCAGCCCGCTCGGTGTTGACGCTGAACAGCAGCGCGTCAATCAGGAGAGCGAGGCGGCACGCACCAGCAAGGTGTTTGCCAGCACCAACGTCCGCGCACAGGCTCCTGTCACATCGGCAAGTGAAGCCCCATCGATTGCAGCGCCATCATCCGACGAAGCATTTGCCCAGAATGGCCAGGATCGAAAACTTGCGTTCGTCAGTGCTTCCGTTGACCGTCGAACCACCAGTCCCGATCGCCTGGCAAGACCGGTCTCTCCCTTTGTGGTCCAGGCGGGAACGGTCATTCCGGCTGCTCTCATCACGGGGATTCGGTCCGACCTGCCTGGGCAGATCACGGCCCAAGTCACGGAAGCGGTATACGATTCCCCTACCGGGCGAGCTCGCCTTATCCCGCAAGGAGCCCGGTTGATCGGGACGTATGATAGCCAAGTCGCATTTGGCCAATCGCGCGTCCTCCTGGTGTGGACGCGCCTCATCATGCCAAATGGGCGGTCAATCGTGCTGGAGCGGCAGCCGGGCGCAGATGCCGCGGGCTACTCTGGGCTTGAGGATGAGGTCGACAACCATTGGAAGGAGCTGTTGGGGGCCGCTGCGCTTTCGACGCTGCTCGCCGTCGGCACCGAGGTGAATTCCGGATCGGATACGGGCAGCACCAACAGCGACCTCATCGCTGCGCTCCGCCGCGGGGCGGCGGACTCGATGAACCAGACGGGCCAGCAGGTGGTCCGCCGCAATCTCAATATCCAGCCGACCTTGACGATTCGTCCGGGATATCCGGTGCGGGTGATCGTCAATCGCGACTTGGTGCTCGAGCCGTACAGGGGACGATAATGGCCAAACTCAAACTCGGTGCAATCGAGGACGATAAGCCACTCAAGGTCACGCACGAACTGCCCGCGCGTATCCACCGGGATCTTGTGGCCTATGCTGAAATCCTTGCGCAGGAGACCGGCCAACCGATCGGGGATCCAGCTAAGCTTATCGCCCCGATGTTGGCGCGGTTCATGGCCGCGGACCGGAATTTCCGGAAAGCTCGACGGGCGCATCAACGTCCGACGGGCGGCGGGGAATAGCGCTCAGAGAGCAGATTCAGGAATTCCTGCAGGGCTGGATTATTATTTTCGGCTCGCCAATGGGCCGAAAAGTCGAAACGGCTCGGACCCGTGCCATCGCGCAGCTCTCGGTAGGTCAGGCCCGCATAATTTGCCCCCATATCGGACTCGAGCACCAGGCTTATTCCTGTGTGCATGCTGATGAGGCTTTTGACGATTGCGCGACTGACGTCGTGGCGCTCGATCTTGGGGCGATCCTCGGGCGAGAGGAGCTTGGAAATCAGAAGATCTTCGAGCTCCTTTCCCGCGTCATAGTAGCTGAGTAGCACTGTCTCGCCGCGCAGGTCAGTCCAGCACACAGTCTCGCGCCCGGCGAGCGGATGATCATGGGGCAAGGCTACAAGAACAGGCTCCCTCCAAAGCGGCATTTCTTCAGTTTCCAACAATGGGAGGTTTCCTGTCACGATCAGGACATCAATTGCGCCGTTTCGAAGTGCCGCTGCCAAACGCGTCCGTGATCGTTCGACCGTCGCAAGTGCGATCTGCGGGAACCGCTCTTTGAACGCGAGTAGCGAGGCTTGCAGATTGCCTGCCGAAAGCGAGGTGCAGAAGCCGACGGTCAGACGGCCGATTCCGCTGTTATGAACAGATCGCGCGGTGGCGATGAGCGCGTCGAATTCATCCAGAATGGTCCTTGCCAGCCGAAGCACGTCGCGGCCGGCCTGCGTCGGGCGCACGCCTCCGCTATGGCGCTCGAAGATGGCGATGCCCAAATTGTGCTCGATTTCATCGATTCTTCGGCTGAGACTCGATTGTTGCGACCTCAGCAACTCCGCGGCTCCGCGGAAGCTGCCGCAATCGGCCGCAGCAACGGCCGATCGCAGGTGTTTCAGTTCGATTGCCTTGCCGGCTTGAGGGGAGGGTGTTGATCGACGTGGTTTGTGCATCGTAAGTCTTAAGCAGATGGGCTTTCCGCTCCAATGCGCAGCGATGCCCCGTTTGTACTTGCTTCCAGATCCTAGGCGGCCGCTCGGATGACCGGAGCCCAGAGCACCGGACCTGAGATGTGTCCCGCTTGGCGGATGCGTTCCAAAGCATCAGTCGACACTTCCAGATATCCAGCAATGGCCGTGGTGTTTCCGAGAGGACGAGCTTTTCCGATTTTGCGGAGCGGCCAGCCCGCGCGGCGAAGAATGCGTTCCATCCGGGCGTCAGTGACCGTAACGATTTCGGTCAATTCAATCGAAAGGCCGAATTCAATCATGCCCGCAAACAGCTCGTAAGTAGCAGTATTAAGTCCACCACTTGCCTTCGGCGCATCCGGAGGAACATCGAGCGCGAATCGACTGCTCTCCCAAATCCGGTCGCTTCGTGGCGCCCGCTGCCCGTCCAGAAGGATCGGGAAGGTGTCTCTCAGCATGGTTGGGCCGGTCGAAGGCAGAAGCCGGACGCAACCCTGAATACGTCCAGCGTTCGAGCGGTTCAGGAGGTGCACGGGTCGAAGGACATCAAACTCGTCGACTTCTATCTCGCCGCTGACTTCGACGTTCCAGTCCAGGCGCTGTTTGAAAACGCGATACCGCAGCCGGTGCATCTCGGTGAGGTCGTCGACGAATTCCCCGTAGTATTCCGGCGTGATGAGCTGCATCATTCTTGCCTCCTTGCCTTGCTTCAGGCAAGCAAGCAGAGAAGGCAGGAAAGCACATCCTGTAGAGTTGCACAGGTGCTTGCAGCTTGCGGTTGATCTATTTTCGAAGTTTTGATTCGGTCAACAGCACGATCGCTTGACGAAGCGAGCTAACACCAAGCTTCGCGCGAGCGTTATCCAGGTGAAATCCCGCGGTTCGCTCTGCGATGCTGAGAATGATCCCGATCTCCCCGGCTGATTTGCCGCGCGCGGACCATTCGAGACACTGGTACTCGCGAGGAGATAGCACTACCCCACCGATCATGCGATCAATCGTCCAGAAGCGTTTTGCATGTGCATGGAAAAACATTGCGATTAACCGCAGGCTCTGGGCGTGCTCGACCAGCGAGCGCTCGAAGTCAGTTCGACGGTCGTCGCTTGCAAAGCTCAGCGCGGCGATTGCGCCCTTGTCATCGTGAATAGGGAATGTAAATCCGCAGCGAATCCCAAATTTGGCGGCTTCTTCGAACAGAGCGCGTTCTGCCTCCGACCGATTTTGCGCTTCGAATCCAAGGCCCCAGCGGAAGGGCTTAGGTTGGCGCATTGCCCGACGTACCACCGGATCGACGGATTCGTAGCCGCGCTGCAGATAGATGGCGGTCCAGGAAGGTGGATATGTCGAGATCAGATTAGGAGCACTGCCCGGCCTACGGGGAAAAGCGAGATATGCGAAGCACGACAGTTCGAGCGCAGCGGCGACCTCGGCCATGCTCTCCTGAGCTGCGTCTCGATGCGTGCTTTCGGTCAATTGCTCAGCAAATCTTTGAAAAACCCGATCCATCGCGCATGAGCCCACGGGCCTCCCTGGTAGGCGCTCCTAGCATTATCGGATCGAGCATCACCGCGAATGGGGCAAAACAACGAAGAAGTCGATCCATTTCGGCTTCGATCGATCTTGATCGCGAGACCCTACATCGGGTGGTTGAGGCGTATCGGGTCAGCCGATTCCTCGCGCTCAAGTTGTGATATCATCGCGGCCAAGTCCGCGAACTCCGTCGTCTGTTTGAAATCCTGCAAGAGGACGCCGAAGGTCGCCGGATTGCTGCGTCCTTGCGTTCCAAGTGGAGGTTTGTACGGCGCTTCTGCTCTTATCGTCACGCCGCCTCAGTAACCATGCGTCTTTTGGGTGACGCGAAATCGGATCCGGATATCAACGCCCCGCGCCCTCCCGGCTGCAAGAGCGTGCAAGACCTCATACGGCCGCGAAGTCAGGAAGGCGGCGCTCAGACCAAGCCTTCAGCCCTTCCTGAGCATCGGCGCAAGAGAGACTTTCAAAGAACCTCGCGTTGATCTCTGCCGGATCGGCAGTGCCTCGGCAAATTGAATTGAGCGTCGCCTTGAGACCGCGGAGCGAACCCGGAGAACGCTGAGCGAGCATTCCGGCAACGACCTCCAATCGCGCTTCGAACCTCTCGGGCGCACAGGTTTCGGTGAGAAAGCCGATCCGCAACATTGTGGCGGTGTCAATCTGCTCTCCCATTAGAAACAACCGCTTGGCTTCGGGCAAGCCGAGTCTCTCTACGTATCGGCGGAGACCGGAATGGTAGTACTGGATGCCTAGCCGTGCAGGAGACATCTGCAAACGACAACCTTCGACCCCGATGCGGAAGTCGCACGCGAGCGCGAAGTCAGTGGCTCCCCCGTCATCGGCGTGCCGACCTATTACCATCGATTGTTGTCGAGCCCGTTGCTAAACAGTGATCGGTGCCGACCGGCTTGCCAAACTACAATGCCGTCACCTCTGTGCTTGGTGCTCCAACCATCACAATGCCACTCCTCGCTATCGATGAGCTTCCCGTCGGGGTGCAGGTGATAGGGTCGCGGGTCTTGATAGCGACCAGTGCCGGGCGCGCCCACAGGTAATCCTCGCCCTTCGTCAACAAATGCCAGCAAAGCACGGTGAGCTTTGGCCGCGCCGGGCTCGGATGCGCAGGAAAAACGCATGCAGCGGACCGGGCGCCTTGGCCGCTGCCCAGGCCGCCTCGACCAGCATGGCGCGCGCGTGACTGCGGCCGATCTTGCTGATGCGGCCGTGATGGGCGGCGCCCAGCGACCGCCAAGTTGACGCCGGTGATCGTCATCAATCTGTTGAGCGCGGAATCGTCTATGGCGTCCTGCGCGATCTCGCGGTCGAGCAGGGCCCAGATCTTCCGTCAGCCGGTCAAGCTCGCGCACGTGGCGATCGATCGCCGCGCGCTCATCGTCCGGCAACGGTTGGGCGGCCAACCACGTCCGGCCGCGGCCGTTGAAGAGATCGGCATGCGGGCACTTCGGGATCAGGTGCGCGTGCAGAATCGAATGCACCTCGTTCTTGAGCCGCGTGCGAAGCGGCACGACCTGGTGGCGCCGCGCCACCAGCCGACGCTTGCGTTCCGTCTCCGCGTCAGGCGTCCAGATCTGCGGCAGGTACCCGGCCGCCTGCAGACTGGCGAGCGTGCCGGCATCGATCTTGTCGGTCTTGACGTGAGCCTGGGCGATCGCCTTCAACTGCAGCGGATTGGCGATAATCACCTGTGCCACGAACGGTGCCAGAACCCGCGATACCGCCATGCTGTTGCCGGTCGCTTCGACCACCACCTCATCACTGGCCAGCAGGGTCTTGCCAAATCCCTCCAACGCAGTCCGCGTCATATCAAGCGGCCCGCATGTCGGAGCCTGCCATCCTCCCAAACCACCACCTCCCCGAAGGTTCGGTGGACGTCGATGCCAATCACCCGTCGCATTCGCACCTCCTGCCAATCAGACCACAAGACGGGAGCTACGGGCGACACGACAACTACGGATTCGCGCTCTCAGCGCAACCGGGCGAGTCGCAGAGGCGGCCAGCTACTAACTCGAGCTCGCGGCTCATCGAATGCATCGGCCTGCCCGCACCTTTCGTGCTCCCGGTGCCTCTGTCCCGATGGTCGCACCATACGCTACGATCTTGAATGTCGCAGCGGAACATCGGCGCCGAGAAACTCTCATACCGGTTACTAACACGGTCGAGCGGTGTCAGGCGAAGACGATATATTTGACGGCGGGATCAAGCCCGGTCCGGTAGCCTCGATGAAGGCGACGATATGCGTTGGGCTCGGGCGCCGGTATTGTGGGGGGATGATCGACGAGCTCGGTCTTGAAGGTACAGAAGAAGCTCTCTATTGGGCATTGTCGTAGCAATCGGCCCTTGAGACTCAGCGATGCCGTGATGTCGGCGCCCGGTAAGAGCATCGCGATAGGCGCGTGAAGCATACCGGGCGGGTTCAAGCAGTCGTCGCAACACGAGTTATTCTCATTCATGACAGCAGACCGGCAAGCGCCTCCGCTGGCGTTTTCCAGCCTAGTACCCGGAATCAGAGCTGAGTGATACGGCGGCCTTTGAAGCGGCGTTGACGGACCTTTTTCTTGGTCCAGACGAAGGGCTCGGCTTTGTCGTTGTACGCGTTGACGTAGGCATCGATGTGTTCCTGAAGCTGCTTGAGGCTTGTGAAGGAGGTGCCGCTAAGCGACTGACCCTGCAAGATCGAAAACCATACTTCGACCTGATTGAGCCAGGACGCACTTGTCGGCGTGAAATGAAATTGCACGTTGGGGTGGGCCTTGAGCCAATGTTCGTTTTTCTTGTGGGTGTTGAGGTTGTCGAGGATAACGTGAAGCTTTCGGCCAGGAAAGGCCGCGGCAACGCTGTTCATGAAGTCGAGAAATTCGACGCGGCGACGACGTTTTGAATGAGTCGCGATGATCTTTCCGGTGGCGACTTCGAGCGCCGCAAACAATGTTGTGGTGCCATGCGGCTTGTAATCGTGGCTCTGGCCGATAACCCTGCGCTCGCTCCAAGGCCTGGATCGAGCGCTTCTCGTCCACGCATAGCACAATGGCCTTCGCGGGCGGGGCGACGTAGAGGCCAACAACAGCGGCGGCTTTGGCTGTAAAGTTCGGGTCGGTGCTCTCGCACCAGGACTTGCGAGCCGCGAGGTCAATCTTGTGGCTGCGCAGGAACCGCCAGACATATTGGACGTCAACATCGCCCAACGCCTCGGCCAGCAGTGGGCCGGTCCAGCGCGCAAACCCTTGCGGGGGCGGCTTATCCAGCAGCTTCAGAATCCGCTTGTCGGTCGTCTTCGTATAAATCGGCTGCTTGCCAGGCCGCGGCTTGTCTTTCAGCGCTTCAAGGCCATCGTCAGCATAGCGATGCCGCCAAAGGCTGACAATCCGCGGCTGGACCCCAACTTCCTTGGCAATCGACCGGGTGCTGCGCCCGTCCGCCGCCAACAGAACTATCCGCGCCCGCTTCAAATCGCGCTGCAACGTCACCGGTGAGCGACAACACGCCTCAAGCACCTTGCGATCTTTCCTCGAAAGGTGGACTTCTCTTGCTTCGGGTATCATCCATGTCTTGAATCACGACTCACGATCCAAGAACGTGGGTACTAGTGTCCTCTTGGAAGTACTGTCGCAGCAACCCGTTGGTGTTCTCGTTAGTACCGCGCTGCCAAGGGCTTTGCGGGTCGCAGAAGTAGACCTGGATACCCGCATCGATCTTGAGACGATCGTGCTGAGCCATTTCGGCTCCCTGATCCCAGGTCAGCGAGCGACGCAGTTCTTCGGGTAAGGTGATGACGGTGCGCGTGATCGCATCGCGCACGGCTTCGACCCCGTGTCCCGCGAGCGCAGGTCCGTTCTTCACGCGCGGAGCTTCGCCATGCCCCGCCAACCGGGGAAGGTGCAATAGCATCGTGAAGCGCGTCGTGCGCTCGACCAGCGTGCCGATTGCCGAGCTGCCAACACCGAGGATGAGGTCTCCCTCCCAATGTCCCGGCACTGCTCGATCGGCAGCTTCAGCAGGGGCGCTCACTGATCAGGATCTCCGGGCAGACAAAGCCCTTGCCTCGCCTGCCTACGCGCGCTCTGGGCATCCGTAATACACGCCCTGTTCGCAAGCAGGCCGTCAGCTCGCGGCGCAGCGCCCCACGGCCCTGAACGAAGAGAGCTTGATAGATAGCTTCGTGGCTGATGCGCATCGTCTTGTCGTCCGGGAAGTCGATCGGCAAGCGTCGAGCAATCTGCTCAGGGCTCCAGGCTTTGGCCCATCGCCGATCCTTGCGCGGGCCATGCCGGCGCCCCTTCCACGGAACGGCGGGATCGGGAACGGGAGCGCCGGTCGGGGCAACGACGCCGCCAGCAAGTCTCTCCTCCACATAAGTGCGCAAGGTTGCATTGAGCGCAAGCTTGGCCGGCTTGGGCCGGCGGGCGGATCGATCTGCATGCCACTGGGCAGTTGTTGCCCGATACTCCAACCCGCCGCCGCGGGTGGCCGCATTGCGCCGCAGTTCACGGGAGATTGTCGAAGCAGCCCGCCCCAGGCGACGTCCGATCTCCTGTATGGAGTGGCCCTGCACCTTGAGAAGTGCGATCTCCTCGCGCTCAATCAACCAGGGCTACCGCTCCCGCCTTTCGGAATGATCTGCTTCGGACAGGTTGTGACAATCCGGGGTCGACTGCAGCAGCTTCGCTGGTTAGCGCGGCGGCTATCGCCCGCCAAATTTGCTTTGTTCATCACGCCTTGCAACAGAGAGCCGTCCTGGCGATGGCAAGGGGGCTGGTCGTGACCGCGCCGATCGACGCATTACAACGTTCATCGCAAGCCTCCGACCTCCGAGTGTTGCGACGACCGTTTGAATCCGCCCAATATGCCTCACAGGCCTATGGTGACGAGCTCAAGGGCGCCGGCATCGCGCATCGATGAGTCGCAAGCCCGATTCTACGACAATGCCCCGCAGTTAATCACCCATTGGTGCGATAAGGTTTTGAGGCCGATCAGCCGCCCGACCTTCCGCAGCTTTGCCGCACTTAGCAATCATCTTTCGCCCTTACGCTCACTTCAATCAGCTTAACCTGCCGGCGCATCCTACTTCCTTAGAATCAGGCGTGCCGGGCGTTCCTTTGCTGCGAACGCCTGATCATTCGTAATGATTCCACTCTCGAGGAGCATGTCCAAAACGCGGTTTGCACGCTCACGCGCATTCGAAAGTGCAACATGCGAATATGGAACGGGTGGCGCATTTATGAGGCCGGCAAGCAGGGCCGCTTCGCTGAGTTCGATATCCTGAACCTGCTTCTGGAAATAATTTTGCGCCGCCTCACTGACGCCGAAGATGTCAGCTCCGATCTGCACACGATTGAGGTAGATATTCAGGATTTCATCCTTACTGAGGCGCCATTCCAGCCAAATTGCGACAAGCGCCTCATGAAACCACGCATCCGCACTGTGCTGATCGAAGGGGACTAGCAGCCTCGCAACCTGCTGGCCAATAGACGGACGCAGGGGATTCGTGTCCGGACCAGCATGCAATGAGAGCGCAATCGCGCCAAGGTCAATCCCGAAATGGCTATAGAAGCGCCGATCCCCAGCTGCCAAGGTCCCCATCACCAGAACGTCAGGAAGCTCTTGCACCGAAGGTGTGCTGTACTTCCCGCAGGCGGTGGTCAGACCCGTGCGGCACACCGGCAGATCGACTGCGCGATCGGAGCTTTCACTCCAACCCAGATTACCAGTCTTGTGTAATACGGGATTTGCTAAGATCAGGAACAGAAGTAGACTCATAAACCCGAATGTTAAAGTCTCCGAGAGCGGCTCGAGGATCGCACAGCGCAACGAACCACGCAGAAGCCTCGCCCGGCGCATCAACTCCATACTCATACACGCCATTGAAGTTATACGCGTAGCGAAAGCCATCATACGAGCATGAATCACGGATCTTCGCGGTCGCGGGATCATCTGACTCTCTTGCTCACTTCGGGCCTGAACTTGTGGCTCTGCACAGGCGTGCGCCGCGACGCAGCAAGCCCTTGGGGGTGAATCGCTTGCCCTCGCGAACGCCTGCGAGCGCAATCCGTCCGCAGGATCGGGCTCTGCTGCCAGCAGGCGGATTGCTCGAGCGACAATCCCGCATGACTGCTGCAGCTATCTGCGGAGGAGGCGGCAGCCATCTGCAGCCGCGCGCTGCTCGCGAAAGCGCGGATGGGCGCCGAACCGGCTCCGACAACGGAAGAGAATGGGAGCTGACACCGTCATCGAACGCGCCTCACAGATCCAAAGTGTGCCGTGCCGCCATCTTGAGGCTGGTACGTGTCCCAATTCGCCGAATCGAACGGTTAGTTGGTACAACTTGACGCTAGGTACGATTCAAGTCTCTTAAGGGCGGCTCACCATTCAGACAGGCGTTTGGCTCGTGTAAGTGATCGGGCCGCGTAGCGGCCCGGCCCAATTGCCTATCGCGGTGCAGCAAGCGCGACCGCGGCGCCAAATCGCACGATCAAGATGAGCCCAAGGGGTTCGCCACTCGGCCCTGATCGGATCTGATCGCACCGGCGCGTAGTGCGTCGACTTCGCGAATGGATCGATTGGAACGCAAACAGAGAGTCTCTTGGCGCAGACCGTCTCGATCTCATGGCCATGTGCGGATACGGAGCGATGATCTGCCATTCTGCAGCTGGTTCTTGGGAATAATGCCCTTGGTCGGATGTCATTCTAGGCGCAGCTCCCAGCGTCCTCCTTCGGTGAACAATACGACAACGCATGTCAGGCCGCTTTGAACGCGCGCTGACGTGACGCGGTCGCGCACCCGGGACTCTCTGGTTCTGTTCGCTAGGGCGCCATTCCATGGCAAACATCAAGGGTAGCAAAAGCACCCGGATGAATGCCCGCTGTGCGCCGATTGGCATCCACGCCTTACGGCGTAGGAGCTGGGTCTCCCTTCGCCTGGACGACCGGGCAACCAGCCGGAGGCTGATCGCAGGAAGCGACAGTGCTCGCTCTTGCAGATGCCGTATGTACTCCGTAGCTAGCGAAGCCGACAAGATTGTCTGTCTTGCGACCAATGTCCGCATTGTAGCAGAAATTGTTGCATCATCAGTCCTCCAGCCTCGCGCGCTGGGCGCTACTCCCACTCCGCAGCTGGTACGACATTTGCTGGAAGCGTCAGCACCGCATCATTCGAAAGACACGCGAGTGTCGGATGCCATTACAGCAACTACCGATGTGAGGCGACTCGATAGGAGCACTTCGCGAAATACATTTCTGTTGCGTTCGGTGGAGCAGCTCGCAACGCAGAGCAGATTGCAATGGCGCAGGGCCCTTCTTCAAGTCGGTTCATCAGAATACGTAAGCTCCGTTCGTCTAAGTCGGTGTGGGAGGCGCCAAATGGACCTATTTTGCTTCATCGAATGCGCGAAACAGAGCCGCTCTATCGCGGCGTTATTCGACCTGCTCGTGAGCTGTTCGTCCGAACAGGGCTTCAGCCAGGTCGCTTACGGGGCGTTGACAGAGGCGGCGCCGAATCGGCAGCCAGAGTATCTCCCAACCACGGTGACAGTGAACTTTCCTTCCGCTTGGTGCGAGCGCTATGCTGAAGGCCGATATATGGCCATCGACCCCGTGGTTCGACGTACGACAAGGTTGTCCGGCCCTTTTCTATGGGACCAGCTCGCTGACAAACATCAATTGCAGCCGAGCGAACTCCGAGTGTTAAACGAGGCCAAAGAGGCCGGACTGAAGCACGGAGTAAGCGTACCGCTGTGCGGACCATTTGGACAGCTTTCGGTCGCGTCGTTTGCATCCATGCACGACGATGCCGACCCTCAGTATCGTCTCGGTCGTCTCAACATCTTGGCTTGGCAATTTCATCACGCTCTTGCAGAGATCGCGCCGTCGTCGGACGGCAAATGCGATGTGCAAGTGGCGCTATCCGGACGAGAAAGGGATTGCCTTCGCTGGGTGGAGGAGGGGAAATCGTCCTGGGAAATCGGAGTCATCCTGCAGGTCAGCGAGAATACCGTGAACTTTCACCTGAAGAATGCAATGCGAAAGTTGGAGACGAGCAGCCGTACTCACTGCGTCGCCAAGGCAATCCGCCTCGGTCTTATATGATTTCGGCAGCCGCCCGCACGTAACGCGCGAGCGACGCGACTGCTCGAGATAAGTCGGGCGAAGGTACAGGCGCCGGGCAGATGTCGAAGTTAGTGGGTGAGGTCTCTGTCGTCTTGCGTAGGCGCCCTGAGAGACGAGCCCATGGCGGATTAGGGAGCGCGCGAAGAGGGTGCACTCCGTAGGTCGGCCACTCAGACGCCGACCGGCCACGGGAAGTGTTCACCGCATCGCTGGCGCGCATGCGGTGAGGGAACTCTTCAGCACGAGCTTGGCAGGCGCGGATTGCGGATTTTACTCGCCTATGAAAACATAATTTCCTTTGATGCTGCAAGTACGTGCTCGCATTACCGCTCCCTAGCCGGGCCCGGCTTTCGGTCACTTTTCCCGGGACGGATCACTATTTCAGATGAAACGAGATGTCCAGCAGCAAGAAGATGGAGGTCCTGGTGGATGCGATCACCGTCGCCAGCGGGCGAGGCGAACTTCGCGCTCCCGGCTGATTGAGCAAGTGCCGGTCTTCGAGGGCATCGAGCAGGTCGCCTGCCATATCCGATCCGAGCTCGCAGTGCGCTTCCCAAAGTCTTGCTCGCTGTTGCCTAACTGGGACGCTGAGCGTTCGATAAGTGTTGCTCATGACAACCAGCGCCACCTCTGGCACAAGACAAGAGATGGTCCGGGCAACAAATCTCCTCAGTCGTAGCGAACGCATCGCTTGCCCCGGTTAAACGCGGAGGACGCTACATTGGACTCTTATCTGCTCGGATGCGCCTTATTCCCTCGCGTTCAACCCCCGCCACGATGTGGCCACTGGGCCAGCCATAGCCGATCTGCCCACCCAAGGTAACGCCGGTCTCATCATGACAGCGTTTAGGCGCGCCGCCACTGGATTCCAGGACGCCGTAGTTGGCGGCATGACACCCTCTCCTACCGAGCTCGTACGCGCATCAGTCGCCGATTGCCGACACCACAGGCGGCGGAACTTGGGGATAGGGCTAGACGGGCGCCGCAGCGGATTGGTACCGAATGCGAGCGCCAGTATCCCTGACTTAATCACGCCGAGTGTCGCTAACAGGTGCTCCCTTCATTTTCTACGTTCGTCTGATTGCCCCGGGTCCGCTTACGCATCAAGAGCGCGGTCGCGAACTGCTGAGTCCGCAACAGCATTTCAAAGAACGTTCCACTCGTACGCTGAGTACGTTTGCCGTCCTGGCCTCATCTGTCAGACGGCAATGTTCGATTGGTGCGATTCTCCCTGCGCCCGCCTGAGCGAGCCGCCGTCTGCTGCATCTAATCGATCAATCGCACCATGAGCCAGATAACACCGGCCCATACACATAGGCAGAACAGTAAGGCGGCCTTCAACGTCCTCACTCGCCTGCTGTGGCGCCACTGAAGGAGCCGCGAAGAGCAACCGGTGAAGCGCCGGCCACGTACAACGGCAACTACCTCGTTGTGATCCGTGAACCGGAACTCCGAGCGATGCTTGCGGATATACGCCAGCCGCTCGGCGGGTGAGAGGCACTGTGCCCAGACTTCCCATGCCTCATCATCAAAGCAAGCGCTATTCTCAAGGACTTCGGTAAGACGTCCACTAGGCTTCATTGTGCATCCGCTAGACCCACTCTCGCGGAGCCAGTTCTAGGAAGTTGGTTTGGGTTCGGAACCTCCCAACTTTGGTAGTCTAGTTCAGCAGCGGAACGTGCAGGCGTCATCGATCACAACTACGCTCTGTGGGTCCCTGACGCGAGATCGCCCCGGCCACAATTTGACGCTGGGGTTCTTTTCCATTCGCGCAGACCGCGTGGGCTCAGTAACCGTCCGGTGAGGCTTTCAATTACCCACATTTAGTCGAACGGGCTGAGGGAGCGCACAAACCATTGCAACGCAGGAATCGACCGTGATTCCTTGTCTGCACCGATTCGCAGGGGCGGTGCCGATGGACGAGGAAGCCGACGCATGGTTTGATCGCGAGCTCGCAGGCTGCAGCCTTTGCCGACGAGCGCCTGAACAAGCGGCTCCGCAAACTGGTAGCGCAGATCGGGAGCGCCATGGGCGAAAGTATTCCGCTGGTGTGCCAAGACTGGGCCAACACCAAGGCTGCGTATCGTTTCTTCTCCAACGACCGGGTCAGTGAGGCGGACATTCTGGCCGGCCACTTTCAATCAACGCGTGAGCGCACGATTGCCACCGACGGTCCTGTTCTAGTGCTCCATGATACGACCGAGTTCAGCTATCAAAGAGAGAACTCAGACGCGATCGGGATCACCAAGAGCATAAACAGCGGCCGGGACAAGGCGGGCCGCCTGAGATCGCACACGGTTTGCGGCATCCTGATGCACTCGAGCCTGGCGGTGACAACCGATGGGCTGGCGCTTGGACTGACGGCCGTCAAGTTTTGGACCCGGAAGAAATTCAAGGGGACCGCCGCACTTAAGAAGAAGATCAATCCGACCCGCGTTCCCATCGAGAAGAAGGAGAGCATTCGGTGGCTGGACAATGTCCGGCAATCCACGGAGTTGCTGGGCGATCCGGGACGATGCGTTCATGTCGGTGATCGCGAGAGCGACATCTATGAGCTGTTCTGCGCGGCTCGAGAAGCTGGAACGCATTTCGTGATTAGGACTTGCGTTAACCGTTTGGCTGGGGATGGAGATCACACGATCGCCGACGAAATGGACCAGGTCGCCGTCAAAGGACTGCATTGCATCGACGTCAGAAACAGCAACGGTGATCCCGATGAAGCCGTCCTCGAGATCAGATATCGCAAGATTCGCGTCTTGCCGCCGATCGGAAAGCAGAAGCGCTATCCCGCGCTGTACCTTGACGGTGATCCATGCCGAAGAGCGCGTGACGCCGAAGAACAGAAAGAAAATCGAGTGGAAGCTGATCACAGATCTGCCTGTTAGCTCCCGCACTGACGCCATTAAGAAGCTCGAATGGTATGCTTTGAGATGGAAGATCGAGTGTTCCACAAGATCCTCAAATCAGGCTGCAAAGCTGAGGAGTCGAAGCTTAGGACCGCCCAGCGTCTGACCAATCTGATCTCGCTCTTTTGCATCCTGAGTTGGCGGGTCTTCTGGATGACGATGCTCAACCGTTCCGCTCCAGACGCGCCGCCAACCCTCGCGTTAACCGCGACCGAAATCGGCGTGCTCGATCGCTTCGTCAACGACAAACCCAAAGCGAGACAGAAGACGCTTTCGCACTATCTCATCAAGATCGCCCGGCTCGGCGGTGATCTCGCCCGCGCCAGCGATCCGCCTCCCGGCAATATGGTCATGTGGCGCGGGCTGTCGCGCCTCACCGACATCGCGTTAGGCGCCTTGGTCGGAGGAGAATTTGTGGGTAATTGAAAGCTCCACCGGAGGCTGACTGGGCTCATAACAGTTCTATATGTCGAACAAGCGCGAAGTGGCTCCTCGGCAATGGAGCGATGGTGTTCGCCCCGTATTCAACTCCGTCCTTCACAGGTCCCGTCAGACACCCACTTGTCTATCCTGAGGCCGCGCAGTTGAAACGCGTTGCAAGCGGGTGAGCACGTCGCCTGCACGTGCTCTGCGCATCGTCTCTAGGCAAGACGGGACGGCAGCGGACCGCCTACCAAGTTGCCGCAATTGCTCCTCAGGCGGGATAATTCCAATCCCTAAAAACGGCCTGGAGGATCTCGAAAGGGCGGCGGGGCGCGAACGCCATAACCAACTCCAAAGCCGACGAAGAAGATCATAGTGATAACAAGAATGGCCATTGTCATCAGGACGACTACTTCGCTGGAGGTCTTGATTCGCACTCCCGCCACCAGCGATAGCAGCCGGTAGAGCAAATGCGCGAATATCTGCTTGGTACAATCTTGCGCTACGTCCGATTCAAGGGTTTTTGGCCATGCCAGCCAATATTTTATCCCAGCCTACAGCTTACCCGGATCAGGAGGCTTGCGCCCCCGTCGGGAGTACCGCGCCGTGAGCGGGCACCGGAAACCCTTGTTCTGCTCGATGTATGTCGTTCGCTTCTCTCGCCAGGCAATTGCGCCTGGCACCGTAGGAGAGGCGGCCAATCCGCAGCACATGCAATCCGGCGAGATTGCCGGTGTCGCTGCTGCGGCGCTGCGGCCGCCGATGGTCGACACGTTCGGAGCGCATGACACTGCATTGCCAGCCAACAGTCCACGTCAGAGCGTCGCAGGCGTGGTGATTGCCAGCGCCACAGATCCTCTACTGCTAAACCAACGAATTCGTTCGGTGCTTCTCGGGCTCACGCGGTTCGCTCGTCATTAGCATGTCCATTGCGGAATCCAGAGACTTATATGCCCGGTCTCGGACCACCTGCGGCAACTCAGGCGCCGCCTCAATCGCGGCCCGCGCGTTGCTCACTATTGAATGCTTTGCCGAAAGGCGCTTCGCGTCCAATATGACATGAAGCGTCTGTCGAAGATCGGACCCAATTGAGCTGTCGCTATCTATCAATTCGCGAATTTCCAAAACATGCGATCAATTAATATCATTGACGCATAGAACGATGACAGTCGTTGTGACACCATTGGTCGTTCCTTCATCCAACTAACTTTATGGACCATCGCACGAAACGGATGTCTGTCCGGTTCGAAAGTCTCTCGGCCGACCTGAAGAGGGGAATGAGACAGCGTCCCTCGGCCGCCACCCGCCGGAGCGTCGGGGTGTGACGCGGCAGACGTAGCCCACGATCAAGGTCCACGGCCATCTTGGTCGCGCAGGTTTCAGAGTGACACTGGCACCAGCCTCGCCGCGCTGGCGCGAGGGCTCGATTGTCGGAGTTTGGTCCAGCTCAGTATTAACTCCATGTCTTTTGTTTCAGTTGCGGCTGCCCGAGTCGGTCCGGACTGGGGCACAGTAGCAGCAAACCACATCTTGGATTTGTGTAGAATGCGGGACTGACGTGCCAGACCTGAAGGGGCGTGAGCAGACTTGCCCGCCGGAGCAAGCAAACGTAGGAGCTGGCTCCGTCGATGCAAACTAACGGAACGGCATTCGTTGACGATATCGTGCCAGCTAGGGTGGCCGAAAGCATCGTAGGTATGGCTCTTCACTCCATTCCTTCTGACCATCAGCATCCCGTCGCTATGAGTTCGGAGTGAATTGCCGCTGCCGTGTTGAGGCAAGCATCCAATGGGAGACATCCGAAGGCGAGCTGGCAAAGCAGATAGTTCGCGGGAACCTCGTTGTCGATTGCCCTGGTTTAACGACCCCTCGTCGGGCCTGAACATTAGCTGTGCCGGATAGTGCCTTGCACCAAACACCTGGTCATCAGTCATGAATCCGGTCTGGACCAGCTTATCGAGAACCAGGCTTGCACGCTGATGAACCGCCCCGGGTTTGCCGGAGGCTCCATTCCTGAGAGGATGGAGCCATGACGAGCAAGACGACGAACAAGTTTTCACCTGAGGTCCGGACTCGAGCGGTTCGGATGGTTCTGGATCACGCCAGCGAGCACCCGTCGCGCTGGGCGGCCGTGACGTCAATCGCGGCCAAGATCGGCTGCACGCCGCAGACGCTGCATGACTGGGTCAAGAAGGCCGAGGTCGATAGCGGGCAGCGGGCCGGCGTTCCGACCGACACGGCCGAGAAGCTGAAGGCGCTCGAACGGGAGAACCGCGAGCTTCGGCAGGCCAACGAGATCCTGCGCAAGGCAAGCGCCTATTTTGCGATGGCGGAGCTCGACCGCCGGTCCAAACCATGATCGCCTTCATCGACGATCATCGTGGGGCGCATGGGGTCGAGCCGATCTGCAAGGTCTTGCCGATCGCCCCCTCGACCTACCACGCCCATGTGGCCAAGCGGCGCGATCCCGCCAAGCTGTCGGCGCGCGCCAGGCAGGACGCCGCGCTGAAGATCGAGGTTCGGCGCGTCTTCGATCAAAACTTCTCCGTCTACGGCGTGCGCAAGGTCTGGCGGCAGCTCAAGCGCGAAGGCTTCGATGTTGCCCGTTGCACAGTGTCGCGACTGATGCAGGACATGGGTTTGCAAGGGGTCATCCGCGGCAAATCCGTCAAGACCACGATCAGCGACAAGGCCGCGCCATGCCCGCTGGATCACGTCAATCGCCAGTTCAAGGCACCAAGGCCGAACGTCCTCTGGCTCTCCGACTTCACCTATGTCGCGACCTGGACCGGCTTCGTCTACGTCGCCATTGTGATCGACGCCTATGCCCGCAGGATCGTGGGCTGGCGGGCCTCCCGCACGGCGCACGCAGGCTTCGTGCTCCCGGCCGGTCCATCGCAGCGGGCTCGTGCACCACAGCGACAGAGGCAGCCAAGGCGGATTCAAACGGTCGTCGCAACACCAGTTGTTTTCACTCATAACAGCAATTCGTCAAGCGCCTCCGCCGGCGTTTTCCAGCCTAGTGTCTTTCTCGGACGGGCATTGTGGGCCGCTGCCACAGCGGATATCTCGTCGGCGCTATGGATGCTGAGGTCTGTGCCTTTCGGGAAGTACTGTCGCAGCAACCCGTTGGTGTTCTCGTTAGTACCGCGCTGCCAAGGGCTTTGCGGGTCGCAGAAGTAGACCTGGATACCCGCATCGATCTTGAGACGATCGTGCTGAGCCATTTCGGCTCCCTGATCCCAGGTCAGCGAGCGACGCAGTTCTTCGGGCAAGGTGATGACGGTGCGCGTGATCGCGTCGCGCACGGCCTCGGCCCCGTGTCCCGCGAGCGCAGGTCCGTTCTTCGCGCGCGGAGCTTCGCCGTGCCCCGCCAACCGGGGAAGGTGCAATAGCATCGTGAAGCGCGTCGTGCGCTCGACCAGCGTGCCGATTGCCGAGCTGCCAAGACCGAGGATGAGGTCTCCCTCCCAATGTCCCGGCACTGCTCGATCGGCAGCTTCAGCAGGGCGCTCACTGATCATGATCTCCGGCGAGACAAACCCCTTGCCTCGCCTGCGTACGCGCGCTCTGGGCATCCGTAATACACGCCCTGTTCGCAAGCAGGCCGTCAGCTCGCGGCGTAGCGCCCCACGGCCCTGGACGAAGAGAGCTTGATAGATAGCTTCGTGGCTGATGCGCATCGTCTTGTCGTCCGGGAAGTCGATCGGCAAGCGTCGGGCAATCTGCTCGGGGCTCCAGGCTTTGGCCCATCGCCGATCCTTGCGCGGGCCATGCCGGCGCCCCTTCCACGGAACGACGGGACCAAGAACGGGAGCGCCGCTCGGGGCTACGACGTCGCCAGCAAGTCTCTCCTGCACATAAGTGCGCAAGGTTGCATTGAGCGCAAGCTTGGTCGGCTTGGGTCGGCGGGCGGATCGATTCGCATGCCATTGGGCAGTTGTTGCCCGATACTCCAACCCGCCGCCGCGGGTAGCCGCGTTGCGTCGCAGTTCACGGGATATTGTCGAGCAGCCCGCCCCAGGCGACGTCCAATCTCTTGCCTGGAATGGCCCTGCACCTTGAGGAGTGCGATCTCCTCGCGCTCTACCAATGAGAGGTACCGCCCGGAGAGTACCTTTGCCGAAGATCTGAACATCGCTGGTGGCATGCCGCCCGCCTTTCGGAATAATCTGCTTCCGACAGGTTGTGACAATCCGGCTTCCAGCGCAGCATCCTCGCTGCTTAGCCCCGCGGCAATCGCCAGCCAAAATCTATTCTGTTCATCGCGTCCTGCAACAGACGGCCGTCCTGGCGATGGCAATGGGGCTCGTCCTGACCGCGCCGATCGGCGTCTTACAACGTTCATCGCAACCTCCAACCTCCGAGTGTTGCGACGACCGTTTGAATCCGCCCAATACGTCTCTATCAAATACACCGAACGCCTGGCTGAAGCTGGCGTCGAGCCTTCTGTCGGCAGCGTCGGAGATTCCTATGACAACGCTCTCGCCGAAACCATCAACGGTCTCTACAAGGCCGAGGTGATCCATCGGCGCGGACCATGGCGAAGCTTCGAGGCCGTCGAGTTCGCGACGCTGGAATGGGTGGACTGGTTCAACAACCGGCGGCTCCTGGAGCCCATCGGCAACATACCGCCGGCCGAAGCCGAGCAACGCTACTACGCCATGCTGGAACAACCGGCCATGGCGGCATAACTTAAACCAAATGGCCTCCGGCAAACCCGGGGCGGTTCACTGACGCACATTCCGAAGACCAATGTGCGAAGCTACATCGAGCGGCTCATTTAGCAAGCCGGCAAGCGTGGCCGCTTCGCTCAGGTCGGTGTCCTGAACGCGTTTGTTGAGATAGAGCCGTGCCGCATCACTCACTCCGAAGATAGCGGCTCCGATCTGCACCCGGTTCAAATAGATCGTTAGGAGTTCATCCTTGGTGAGCCGCCGTTCGAGCCAAATCGCGACAAGTGCCTCGTGAATTCTGTCCTCGACAGCGGCTCCATTTGAAGGGATTTTGAATCCTCGCAACCTGCTGGCTAACGGTCGAATGTATGCCGTCTAGGTTCCAATTAGCATGGAATGAGCGGGCGATAGCAGCAGGGTCATTCCCGAAATGGCTGTAGAAGCGGTGATCCTCGGTCGCAAGCGTCGCCTTGATTAAGACGTCCGGAAGCTCTTTCAGTCCAATCGAGATATACGTAGCGCAAGAGCTGGTCTGACCCGCGCGGCAGTCCGGCAGACACACTGTAGGGTCAGAGTCCTCGCCCCAATTCTGACCTGCGGTCTATGAAAAACCGGGATTGTCACGATCAATGACAGTATCAGGCTGATGATCCCGAATGTTAAAGACTCCGAAAGCGGGTGGACAATCACCCAGCGTAGCGGTCGGCCAACACGCAGCGCACCCCCCATCAGCTCCGTAACCATAGTGGTGATTGAACAGATACGCCTGGCTGTTCCCATTATACGCTCTTGGATCGCGGCGGTCCGGCTTCGCGGCATCATCTGATTCACTTGCTTCTTTCAATTATCTGGAGTACGCGCGGCGAAACGCGTGCCGCTGTCGGCATGCCGCTCGGCCTTCTTGTTTCCATGTTTTTCATTGAAAGCGCCGAAGAAAAGCTTGTGTGGGGCAATCAGACAAGTCAGGAAATGCGACACGCTGCGACTAGAAGGACACATGCAAGCTTGCAAATCGGGCGTCAGCTCTGAGGGGATGAGGCCAGTACGCCTGCAGTTATGAGGGTGATCGCGGGTCGTGAGTCGTTCAGCCGTCACGCTGTATTCTCGATGGCATCTAGTCTGCAGCACCCGATGCTTGTTGCCAGCAAGCGAGTCGTTTGAGGGAGCTTCGCTAGTCGGCATCACAACTGAAGCTGTCGCTTTGGTACATCATTGCTCGCGCGTCCGGGACATTTAAGCGATGGTTTCGCAGGAGCAGCGGAGTGGGCATAAGCCATATACAGCCGCGCGCGCTCTCGCCGCCTGCGAGAATGCCAGCTGCGGACGGCATAGCCGGCGCCAGAGCCTGCGATAAAGATCAGAACGAGAAGAACAGATGCCATCATCAAGATATATCCATTTCCAGCAGCGCCTCGCAGATCGTAAATGTGCTGTGCCGTCGTCATGAGGCGAGTTATGTCTCAGTTGAGCGAATCGAACCGCCAGTTGGTACAACTTGACGCTGGGTACGATTCAAGTCTTTAAGAGGTCTTGGGCGGCATGGTTGCTGGATCACTCAGGACATTGTGTAAGACCAATGCTCGATTGGCCCAGGTGTTCGGCTGTTGCAAGTTGTGTGGTCTCGGCGTAGTGCCCTAGCATATGTCCCTCACGCGAAAGAGGCTGTCGCCGCCGCGGTTATCCCTCTTATCTGCGCAAATTCATGCTAGCTTTCGATCTGAACACCATGTGAGTGCACGCGACTGAGAGCGGTATCTGCAAAGGCAAGGCCACCCCCCGAGCTTCCTAAAAAGGCGCTTGTCGATACGGATGAGTATGGTTCCGAATTTGTCGGCTTGGCGAATTGCGCACATGGCGCATCTGTTGTCGGACAAGAAGTTCAATCGTGCCCAGTCAATCGGGCCGTGCAGGGTAATCCGCCTGAAGCGCGCAACCTGCGCATCTCGCCCAGCCCTTGCTCTACTGGCCCATCTGCCATCGAGCCACAGTTACGCCGGTCGCATCATGACAGCCCTCGGCCGTGCCGCAATTGAAGCCCCAGCAATTCGACCTTGAGCCGAAGCCACCGTCCATGCCGATATAGTAGCTGCTCCAGTCGTAGATCGCAGCCGCGACAGGCTGCGGAGCTTTGGTGTAGAGAGGTCGGACGGCCTGCGCAGGCAGATCCGCGCCGAATGCGGGCGTCACCGCGCCGGCGCCATAATGCTTACAGTCTCAGGCAAAAAGTTCTTCATTTCTACTCTCATCTCTTGGGCGCCCCCAGCCTCGTGCGTCTTTAACAACGTCCGCGCGATTTGCTGTAACTGCTTCGCAACATTTGCGCCCAAAACAATGTGCGAACCGAACGCTGCGTCAGGTTGCGGCTTTTCAGGTCATCTCCAACTGCGCCCACAATGCTCGGACGCATGCGGGCACAGCTATCCTACTTTGACGAAAAGTGGGCTGCTGATCTCAGCGGATAAAGCACACCGCAAGCAAAATGATGACCTGCCACACCGCAACGGAGCAGAGCAAGGCGCTTTGCAACGTCCTCGCTCGTATCCTGTGGCGCCATCGAAGGAGCTGCGATGAGCAACCGGTGAAGCGCCGACCGCGTACAACAGCTATCATGTCATCGTAATCTGAAAACCGGAAGTGAGACCGATGCTTGCGAATATACGCAAGCCGATCAGCGGGTGAGAGGCACTGTGCCCACACCTCCCATGCCTCATCATCAAAAAATGCGCTATTCTCAACGACTTCGGCGAGGCGCTCGTCAGGCTTCATGATGCATCCGCTGTTCTGCCGTTCTGCCCGTCGCAGATCGAGTTCTAGGAAGGAAGCCCCACCTTCGAAACTACCAGTTTGGGTAGGCTGCTTCAGGGAATCTAGCTCGGCCAGGACCATTGGTCATGGTCATGGTCAACGCGAGCTTGATCCTGACGCGAGATCAGATCCGAGGCGTCGGAGCGCTCTGCATCTCTCGCAGTGCAGATCGTGAGGGGCATCGAAGCGCCGTAGATGCTGTAGGAAATTGAAAATGCTCCTCACCGAGGCTGCCGCAATCGCGCTCGCGTCCAATTCAATTCAAGCGCTAGCTCGCGCGCGAATTTTCAACGATCTCTGGTGGAAGTTCTGCCCGGCAATAGCTTCCGCACATGCTAAGGCCATACAGATGCTGTCGGGCTTGACTCTACGCGAGCACGCGCGTGGCCGCCAATCTGGATTGCGCATCTATGCTCGTCGAAGTGGCGGCGGAAGGCGTTCGCCCTCGCGTGGCGGATCGGCAATTTCCTTGCTCGAGCGAGGCCGAAAGCGACGCTAGAAACCGGGTGCGGGAACTCGGGGCGGCAGCGTTGCAGAAGCATCGGAAGGAAAGAGAGCACCATAGAGCCGGGCGCGCCACGTCCTTTGCGGGAACGCCAGCTCGGCACTTCGTTGCCAAATCCAAAGCCGGCGAAGAAGATCGTAAGAAGAGAAGTGCTGTCGTCATCCTCAACCTCTAATCCCGAGCAGTGCCTTGATGTGCTACGTCACGCTCCTGCATCGCTGGTCGACAATTGGTCGGCGCGATTCGGCAGATGCTTGATTCCGAGGACGAGACGCTACGTATCAGCCGAGTCCATCCGGCGACTTCGAGCCGAAATGCATTCCAGCTCGATGTGGCGTACAGCAGCGGTGTGCGTAGCGTGGCACAGCTTTGCGGATGCCTGCCAGAGCAGTCCACGCCGCGCTCGTTGCAGGAAGCGAAATGCGTTGTGCCGGTCGATGTGGCTGGTCAGACTGGTGCGCCGATTCCGACGGCATTGCCCATCTTCCCTGCTGGTGGGCAACGGACAAAGCGTTTCAGGTGGCATCTGAAACGTGGAAGAGGCTAGCCATCTGGTTGCGCGATCGGCGCGACTCTCGTGACGCCCGGGTTGTTTGCGCGTCGGCAGGCTGTCGGCGGGCCACAATGAAATGCAAGGGCGGTCGCACTCATCCTTTGAAATCGAGCGCCTAAATCATGCGGTCGTCGCCTCGATGCTTGGGAAGGTGGCGCGGCGATCTTTTCCCGCGGCATGCCTACTGACCATGAGACAAACCCGCTACCAGAAAGACGCTGTCTTACATGGACCGCTCGGCAATCTCGAAAAATTGACGGCGATGTCTTCCTGCCGTCGTTGAGTGAGTGAACCTGCGCCTTAAGCAGAAGTTCGCCAGGTGTTAGCCGTAACCTCGATTTGATTGGGCCAGGAAGAGATGAATGTCTGATCGATGAAATCGCCAAAGATGCGGGCTCTATCATTTGACTTGAGTTCACTTGTCAGTCCCCGAGCGAGAATAGGTTTGGCGATTTGCATACGATCGGCGATGGTCCGGCGATCTGGCGGTAAAGCTGCGAGCGTCTCGTTGAAAATGTTGGCCAGAATGCGGAGGTCTTCTGGATAGAAGAGGTCACCGTGCCCTTTCGCTGGGACTGTTCGCCTGCTCGCGCTCCGGGGCGCTAGCCTCGATCATGGTGCTTAACCAGTCTGGCCGCGACGAGTTCGCTTGTGAGTTCGTCCAGCAGCTTGACGGCTCGGAGCGCCGTGTGTCCTGGCAGATCAGCTGAGCCACGAGCTTCAATTGGAGAGCAATCCGGTTCTCTAGATGCTGAATGCGCGACGTGCAAACAATCTCCTCCGGTTTCTCGGTTATGGGAGCCAGGCAAAAAAGGTGGCCATTCGTTCCACTTGCGTCGGCAGAAACGGATACCTTGCGCGAGAGCCAATCGCTGTTGCTCAAGGTACAGAGCGCATAGGCTTTCATCGGGAGCAGGAGGAAGATGTTGATCGGGGTGTGCAGCGAGAAGCCGAGAAATCGAAGCTCGCCGGCGCGCAGGGCTGCCACGCTGCTTCGAATCATGGTCATCGCGACGATGGTCAGACCGGTCCACCACGGCACGCTGTCCGTGAGCGCGAGCTGAGCGAGCGCGGCAATCGATGAGATGGCGAGCAGCAGCGGCCCGAGGTTTTGTCCGAGCACATCGAGCGTGAGGTACCGATCGAGGCCGGGCAGCAGGTGCAAACCGAGCAGGGGGTCGCGGTAGGTGCTGCGCCCAGCGGAGCTGTTGGCGCAGATACGGCAAGAGCGTGTCCGGGACCACCGTGGCGGCGATGGCGTCCGGAACGTACTCCGTTCGGAACCCTGCCTTGAGCATGAGGATGGTCAGATGACGGTCCTCACCGAAGTCGCTGGGTTTTCCCCGGAAGAACTGCGTCTCGTATTGCTCGAGCAGCAACAGCAGCGCGGAGCGCCGGTACATGGCGCACGGCCCGCAGCAGCACATGACGGCACCAAACCGCGTCTGCGCCGCGCGCTCCTCGTTGCAAGCCAACCAGTACTCCATGTCGATCAATCGGGTCAGCCAGCTGTCGTTTCGGTTGCTGGCCTTCAATTGGCCCATGGCCGCGCCGACGGCTGGATCCTGCATCTTGCGCACGAGCTTGCTGACCACGTCGCTGTCGATTTCCGTGTCGGAGTCGACGTTGAGCACGAGATCGCCGAATGAGCGGCGAATCGCTGCGATCTGCGCCTTGCGGTTTCCAACATTGCTTCGCAGCAGAATGATGGTGAATCTCGGGTCATACGCGTAGCTGGCGTGGACCGCGTCCACTGCGCCGACATTTGCAGAGCCGTCGTCGACCACGTAGACCTGCAATCGCCCTGGGTAATCCTGACTTGCGATAGACTTCAGGCAGGCCGCGAGCGTGCGGGGGTCCTCGTTGAAGCAGGGCACGATGACATCGACGCTGGGCAGAGCATCGGCGTCGACCGGGTCGTACGGCGGCAGTGGAGCGTCGCTTCGCAGCGCATAAAGCGCCTGCGCGCTCTTATGGACGCTGGAGAGCAACACGTAGGAGGCAACAGCAGCGGTGCTGATGGTGGCAAGCAGGCTCATGGGAATCGACCTATTCAGTGAGGTTGAGGAAGCGACCGGATTGCAAATCCACGGTCATGCAGTGCTGGAATGAGTTGGGCGAGCGCCGTCACGGTCTGGTCGCGCTGACCAGCATGAGGGCAGCGTCCCAACTCGTCGGGAGGGCACCCGTCGTGCAGGAGCACGATTGCCCCCGGCGGGACCGAGGCCAGCACCGCGGCAACGATCGCCTCGACGCCGGGACGAGACCAGTCTTGCGGATCGACTGACCAGTGCAGGGCTGCCAGTTCGGCCTTCGCCGACGCGACGAAGGCCTCCTTGCTCCAGATCCCGTATGGCGCACGCATGTGCCGCGGCCTCGAGCCCGCATCGAAAACACTCCAGTTCCCTGTTCTCGCCAAGCTCTCTCGAGCGGCGCGACGCCTGACCGATGCGCGTCAAGCGCAGCCATCCGGAATCGCAGTTGACAGAGAGCTGCACCCAACGGCGCATATCGCCCTTGTCGTTACTGGCGTTTGCTGCGCCGCTCTTGCTTGGCCAGAGCTCTGAGCGCAAGCTGTTCATGCTGCTTCATTATTGATGTTCGATCCAGATTGATGTATCGAAGCAGCTCCCGCGCGCCGGTGGCTCGCCGACGCAATACGATACGCCACGCTCGCCGCAGTCAGGATAGCCAAACCAAGAGGGCCTCGATCTGGGCGCAAGAGGTGAACATGTGCTGACGCTTGCACGCCATCCGTCAATTGCATTGAAAATAGTCAATACGTCATCGCGCGCCTTGTCCTCAATCGTCCTTGCGATTGCAGGCGGCTAGCTATGTGGATTTGTCGATTATTGTTAAAATCGATTCTTTTGATGTGACGTATCCATGCTGCGGATGGGCCAAGAGGGATCAACGTTCGGTGGGCAAGCCGATGCTCTTGATCCACTTGATCAGGCCAACGCGATAGAGTGGCTCAGCGTGCGACCGTCCTTTCGGTGCAAAGTCCTGGCCGAGCATCGAACCCATCTCGGGAAACGCGAATCATGGTGCTTGAGCTGGATCACCTCAAGTGAGCTTCACAGGAGCAAAGTCGGGCGATTGCCAGTGGCGATGACGACGAGTGGCCGGTCCTTTCGGTGATTAAGTTGCAGAGCTGAAGGGGACCCGCACTTGTTCGATGCAGCGGGCCGTTGAGGCTGGCCAGAGAAGCGTCGTTCGCGATGCACGAGATAAATCCGAGCCTGCAGCGTTTCGGCAGGTCTCCACTCAAGCCCTGCCGGCCGCCAGGGAGGCACTAGATTGATCAACTAGCGTGGTGCTGTCGCTCTGACCTGCCCCTGAAGTTTCACCCAGTAGCGGTTAGAGTCTCGGCGGATGTTACGCCGTTTGGCGCGGTGTGAGCAACGTGCGATCGGCGGAGCTGGTCGGGGTTGCGCAGCCGATCGCACGTTGCGGTGAGGTAGGCGGCATAGGCCGCAGGGGTCAGATAGCCGAGCGAGGAATGCGGGCGTTGGCCGTTGTAGTCGCCGACCCAATCCGCAATCTTGGCGCGGGCGTGATCGAGGCCGAAGAACAAGGTTTCGTTGAGAAGCTCGTCCCGCATCCGGCCGTTGAAGCTTTCACAGAAGCCGTTCTGCATCGGCTTGCCCGGCGCAATGAAGTGCCAGTCGATCTTGTTCTCCTCCGACCAGGCCAGCATGGCATTGCAGGTGAACTCGGTGCCGTTGTCGGAGACGATCATGCCCGGCTTGCCGCGCTGATTGATCAGCGCCGTCAGTTCGCGTGCCACCCGCCGCCCCTGGTTCGAGGTGTCGGGGATGGCCGCCAGACATTCCCGGGTCACGTCATCGACGATATTCAGGACCCGGAAGCGACGGCCGCTGGCGAACTGGTCGTGGACAAAATCCAGCGACCACCGGGCGTTCGGCCGAGCCTCGACCAGTATCGGCGCTCGGGTGCCCACGGCGCGGCGGCGGGCCCGGCGCTTGCGCACGCTGAGGCCTTCCTCTCGATACAGACGGTAGATCCGGTTCCGCCCGGACGGCTCGCCCTGCTGGCGAAGCAGCACGAACAGCCAGCGGTAGCCGAACCGCCGACGGGCATTAGCAAGCTCGCGCAAGTGGCCGCGTAGTTCGGTGTCCGGCGGTCGGCACGATCGGTACCGAACCATCTTGCGGTCAGCGCCGACGATGCCGCAGGCCCGCCGCTCCGACAGACCCATGACGGCCTGCAGGTGCGCGACGGCTTCGCGCTTGGCGACGGGCCCTACCATTTTTTTGACAAAAGCTCGCGTAGCGCTGCAGCATCCAGCATCTGCTCGGCCAGCAGCTTCTTCAGCTTGGCGTTCTCGTCCTCGAGTTGCCGCAACCGCTTGGCATCGGAGACGTCCAGACCGCCGAACTTCGCCTTCCAATTGTACAGCGTCGCTTCATTCCACCAGGCTAGATAGCTGCTCAGCAGCTCCGCGAATTGCCTCGCCTAACATCAACCGTGCACAGCCAAATGTCGCGGCAAGGGATCAACGGAGCGGGGCATGCATCAATGCATCTTGCGATGAGCGCTCAACATGCCGATCTCGCTAAGGAGATCCTGGGTGCGGTGGGGTTCGCTGGCCATGAACATTGCCATTGCAGAATCGAGCGAGCTGTATGCCCGCTCGCGGACTGCCTGCGGCAAATCAGGAGTTGCGTCGATCGCAGCGCGCGCGTCGCTCATAATCTTATCTTTTGCGGAAAGAAGCTTCGCGTCTAAAATCACATGAAGCGTCTCTCGAACGTCAGGTAAGATTGAGCTGTCGCCATCGATCAATTCTCGAAGTTTCCAAAACATACGCTCGACTGCTACCATCGACCCCAGGACTGACATCAGTCTTGGTGACATCATAGGCGATCTCCTTCTCCAGTCAGAGTCTGGCGGCCATCCGCCAAATCAGACACGTCCCCGATTGACACCGATGTGCGAGGTGATCCTGAACAGGGGAATGACTGGGATTACATTTCCGCTGCTATGCCCCGGCGGGCGTGAGACGGACCTTCAAATGGCACTTATTCCCTGTGCGTGAGATGGCGTCCAAAGCCGACATCGAGGGCGTGCGCCGTCTCCGTTTTGCCATACGTTGCAAGAGGTATTGGAGGTGGACATCTACTGCCAAGCATCCGTGCTCTTCCGCTTGTGCACTGCGATCGCTCTGTTGACGACGCCGAATCGGCTGAGTGATCCCGCTCACGCAAAGCTGGTCATCCGATATCCCGTTGCTCCGAGCGTCGACGCGTTTCGTCATTGCGTGAAGGCATCGAGATCGACCCTCCCGAGTCGGCGATCGCGTGTGTTGGTCGTGCGTCAGGTCGACCTCGATCAACCTATTGGTTCTCCATCGACTGCCCGGTCGAGCCCAGCAGTGATAGCGAGTTATATGCGCAGATCGTTTTCATCTGCCGGAGTCCGTATCTCGGATTGAATCACTTCGTCTCTCTTACTGCTCTCGTCACTGCACGGCTATGCTGTGCGAACCGTGCATTTCACCCACCAGCGGCCACCGCGCTTATCCGCGCGCAATTTGCCGCGGCGGATCCGAGAGAGCACGGCTTCGGGGCTTATGTGGTTCATTGCTGCGAACCGCTGAACAGTGAGGTAGTCCTCATGCAGAGGTGGAGGGGTGCTAATGCCGTGCGCAGCCAGCAGAATGCGCAGCGAAGCCAACTCCGCCAGCACGATCTCGAGCTTACGCGCGATCTCCTCCGTCCGATCGGAGCGCTGCCGGGACCGCGTCACGACAGGCCCGCTCGGGCGATAAGCCACACCTTGGATTCGTCTGGAATGCGATCGACGAGCCGGCGCGCCAAAGCGGGATCGGCGTGAACCAACTCACGTGTCCAGGCAAACCAATGCTCGGGCATTCTCAACGCGTACAAAATGAGAGAAGGCGATTTATTGCCGTTAAGCCTTCTGCTTGCTGATGCAGCCGAAAGGGTCGCTTGGTTGTAAAAGCCATCTGAACGATAGCAGCGGCTGATCGAGCCATTCGGCAGCGGTGCTCATCGGCGTCGCTATTGCCCTTTATTAGCAGGTCAACCGCGAACTTATCGGACCCGCTGTGGGTCATAGCCCGCGCTCTGCCGCTATGAGCTCGGAGTGAATCGCAGTTGCTGTGTTGAGGCAGGCATCCAGTGACAGAGATCCGAAGGCGAGCTGACAAAGGAGATAGTTGGCGCCTGCCTCTTCCACGTGATCGAGAAGAGTCTGGCGCACCGAAGCGCGCGTTCCGACAACGCACAGTTCACTCTCGATCGCGGCATCCAAGGTCAGGGGCAGGTTGGATGGAGGCGCGATGTCATTGAGGTCATACAGGAACTTGAAGTTCTTGAGCCATGTTTCATAGGCTGGCGCCGCTAGGGACCGGGCGGCTGCTTCAGAGTTGGCGATTACGACCATGCGGAGCAATGCCAGAAATGGTGCTGCACCGTTGGCGTCACCCTTCGCGTTTCGATGAGTGCGATAGACATCGGTTATCTTGCGAACGGCAGAAGAGGGGCCCATGCACGCGAGATTGGCGTCATTTGCCGCCGCCCACCGGGCTGAGTCTGGCCGATTTGTTGCAATCCATGTGGGGGGACAAGGATGCTGGTGAGGTGAAAGCGTCAAGGGAACTTCGGTCAGCGCAAAATGTCGCCCTTGGTATGAGAGCGGACCGCCATTCATCGCGCCAACGAAGATTTGGGAAGCTTCCTCGTAACGGCTCGACGCAACATCGGCTCCAACCCCAAAGTAGCTCAGTTCGATCGGCAAGGAGCCGCGACCAAGGCCGACCTCAACTCTGCCGCTGCTCAGGTGATCCAACATGCAGATCTCCTCGAATGCACGCAGCGGATGATAGAGGTTGAGCAGCATGACCAAGGGACCAACGCGAAGTCGCCGTGTGCGTTGTATGACGCTCGACAGAAACAAGTTCGGCGATGGACCCCGTCCATGGGGAGTGCAATGATGCTCCGCTAGATGATAGGCATAGAAACCGAGCCGGTCGTAGGCCTCCGCGAGCGTGAGGCGGTCCGCGTATTGCCGTGCGATATCGCGGCCGTCGTCGTCAAGGTGATCAAAGATGCCGCAGGTCAGGTTTGAGGGAAGAACGTTTCTCACTCAGTTATCTCCTATAGAGAGAGGACCGGAGTCCGCCGGGTTTCGGGGAGTGCAAGAGGTGCTCGCTGGGAACGCGCTGCATAGGCTGCGAAGCCGTTCTCAACTGCTCGAAGTGCGCCGACTGGATAAAAACGGACTCCGGCTGCGTCGCGAAGCTGCATCAGGTGTTCGTCCGGATCGATTACGTGCGCGGATCTGCGACATGCGTGGAAGGCGCCACTAGCCACGGCATCCCACTTTCCTAAGAATGCTGCCGATAGCCGCCAGAAAGGCATCCATCTGGCGCTTTGTACCGATGCTAACCCGAATGCACTCTTCCAGGCCGGCATCCGGAAAGAACGCAACAAGGACTTTCTGGTCTTCCAACGCCGCCTGCCACCATCTGCCACCCTGGCCCACCGGCACACGGGCGAGGAGGAAATTCGCGTAGGAAGGCGTTACAGAGAACCCAAAGTCTGAGAGGGCGGCCGCTACGCGCTGCCGCTCAAGCCTGACGTGGCGATGGTTCTCCTCGTAGGCGTCGCGATGCGCAAGGACGCTCATGCCCACCGCTTGAGCGACCACATTCATGTTGAAAACATTCTGGATGTTGCGAAGTCGCCCAATCAGCTCGGGATGGCCAAAACCGAAGCCGACGCGAATGCCAGCGGCGGAATAACTCTTGGAAAACGTGCGCAGGACCAAAAGATTCGAATGGCGCTCAACAAGGCGTAGGCCGTCCTCAGGTGCGAAATCGACATAGGCTTCGTCCAATACGATCAATTGGTCAGATCGTATAACGAGGCGTTCGATCTCAGCGAGCGGAACAAAAGTTCCGGTCGGATTGTTTGGGTTGGCCAGCAGAATGAATTTGGCATCTTTAGCCGCACCGAAAAGCAGCTCATCCATCGGCAAGCAGTCAGGTTCAGACCAGGGAATTTCAATGAAGCGGGCCCCTTGCAACATGGCAAGCTTGCGATTGAATGAGAAGCCGGGCGACATCATTGCGATGCCCTCGCCGGGGGCAAGGAAGGCTCTGTAGATCAGACTGAGGAGTTCAGATGATCCATTGCCAGCCATCACGCGATCGGTTGCGATGCCATAGGCAGCTGCGGCCGCTTCTCTCAAGCTGATATTGTCGTCCTCTGGATAAAGATATTGCAGCTCAAGAGCTGCAATCGCGCTTTGCATCACGACGCCAGGCAAAGGAAATGGGTTCTCATTTGTGTTCAGTTTCACGCAACCATTGTCCGGGGTAGGCCGGCCCGACGGCAGAGCACCCAATTCGCGAGCAACCGGCGAGATGGAGGAAAGCAGAGTTTGTAATTTCGTATCCAACTTGGTGTTCTCCCTTTGTGTCGACGAGAGCAGTTGAGGGCGCTCATCGAGTCTAGTCGATACGGGCGCAATGTTCGGGGCCAGAAAGCGCAAGACATGACTGAATGCGAGTGTTGGGGGGCACAGGCCGACTTAGATATAACCGCCGCGCATCAGAGCTCCGCTATCAAACCGGTAGCGATCAGCACGGAAGAGGCGCCGCACGGCGCCATCCAAGCGGATACCTGTTTCCACGGAGGGAAGGGACGCCACGTCCACTCCGCCGAACAGCGCTGCTAACGATTGGCTCAAACTCGCGCAAATCGCAGAGCGACTGTGCGCGACTGACATCTTGTTCATAAGGTACGTTCCGTTTGAAGAGGCCGTGACAGTTCACTCCCGAGAGCTCGGCGCGCATCAGTTCGACTAGCGGGAAGAAGGTGCCGATGTTCGTCGGCCTTATGAATCTGGAAGCGGTGCTCACTGCAGTGGCACCAGGCGAATGGGAACGTACTCTTCGGGCGGCCGTTCGGGCGCGCACGACAGCTGTGATAGCACAGCCGCGAGGGCGAGAAATGCTGCGACTGCGGCGACTGCGAGGCACGTGAGCAGCGCGTAATCGCTAGATCGAGGATGGTTCATCTTTCGAACGCTCCGTGCGGTGTTGGGACGGGCGATCAGTTTTGCTCGACCGCTTCGACGGTATTGTTGCGCCAGCGGTAAACGATGAAGCCAGGAGTGGCATTGTCTCCCTTAGAGTCGAATCGAACCGTGCCAATGGCCGTTTCGATTGAGCCCGCGCGTAGGGCCGCAGCGACCCGGATGGCATCGAAGGTGCCGGCCCGTTTGACGGAGTCTGCCCATGCTTGAACCGCGGCATAAGCGTAGAGCGTGTAACCCGCGGCAGACAGGCTCGAACCCTTGAGCCTAGCGACAGCGGCTACCCCTGCAGCATTCTTCGTCGGGTCCGGCATAAAGGTGAAGAGCGTGCCGTTTGCGGCGTCGCCGGCAATGGCCAAAAAGTCGCTTGTCATCAGCGGATCGTTGGCTATGACGGCTAGACGCGCGCTCGCCTCCGCAGCTTGACGCACGATAAGGCCGATGTCGTTGTAATAGCCGCCAATATAGACGATCTGGATTCCCTCTCTCTTCAGTCTCGAAACCAGAGCGGTGTAATCCTTCTCGCCGGCAACATAGCTTTGTCGAACAGTGTGCTCGCCAGCTGCACGAAGCCGCGATTCAACGATATCAGCGATGCCTTTGCCTGCTGTACTCTTATCGTCGAGGACCGCGAGCTTTGCGCCTTGGTGGTGCCGCACGATGTAGTCGGCCGCAACCCTGCCTTGTTGGTCATCGCGGCCGCAAATCCGAAACAGCGTGGTTAGGCCACGCTCTGTCAGACGGGGATTCGTCGAGCCAGGTGAAATCTGAATCACCTCCGCTTCGGCGTATATATCTGAAGCCGGAATCGACGAAGCTGAACAGAAGTGCCCAACGACTAGCTTGATCCCGTCAGTTGTCAAGCGATTGGCAACAGCGACGGCCTGCTTGGGATCGCATGCGTCGTCGGCAATCCTCAATATGAGCTTTGTGTCAGGCAGCAGACCCGATGCATTTATCGAATCCACGGCCGCGGCCGCTCCGTCGCGTATCTGCGCGCCGAGCGCCGCAGTGCTTCCCGTCATTGGGCCCGCTACCGCAATGTAAACATCTTTTGCCCAGGCGCTCGAACTCAGGATCAAGGAAAGGAGCGCAGCAGTTGCAAGCCTATGAACGGGAAAAATCGACATGTGGAGCTCCCGATATCGCGCGACATCTTGGTCTGCGTCGCCATCTTGGTATGACGCGGCGACCAGCAGTCCGGCGCTATGATGTTTGAATCGAACTCAGAGTGGTACGAACAGGCTCAGGTTGTTGCCAGGTTCAGCCATAAGTATCGGGCGGGTACGGACGAACGGACGTTCCGGGACTGGTCAGGAGAATCCGTCCTCTAGACGTTGACGGGGCCCATATCGAACATCCTGCCGGCATCCGGTACACTCGCCAATCTCCTGTGCTCGGCAGATGTGTGGAGAGGAGGCGCTTGGAAGGCCCGGACGATCATCCACCGACTTGTTCTCGCCGACAGCTCTCACCGGGACGTTCCGAAAGTGATGCCGATCATTGGAGTCTCCCTCGGTCTAGCCGGCGCTCTATCCGCCCCGTCGCTGCGACGATGCGTTAGACGGTACAATATGACGCTACGTGCGAATCAAGTGCCTCGAAGCGTGCTCGTCGAGGTTGTTTGCCAAAGATAAACAGAGAAGACCCAATGAGTGCCGACAATCGAGAGTCGGAGAGGAACTGCTGCGGGCCAACGATCTTGTCAGTCAGAATTGAACGGTCACCATCAACTCATTGGGTTTAGAGTTATTCCGACAACCGAGAGCGCGCGCAACCGCGTCAATTCTGTCCCAGCTGATCCTCCAGCGCGGCGAGGGCGAGATCGAGGTATCGCATGAGGCTCGCATCCCAGCCGGCGAGATTGTGTGGTTCGGTCAATCGCGTCAGCACTTTGAGTATCATTGAGACAGTCGAATCAACTCCTGCGATCTCAGTCAGCAGCGAACGGGCCTGACGCGCGACTGCATTTGCCCGCTCACTGCATGGAGGCTCGCCCTGACCCATGCAGCTTCGTAGCTCGTCGCGAATCTTGCGCCACCGATCTTCGCGGCTAGCGTTTGAGGCGCATGTGCAGATCGCCGAGGGGGTACGCTTCTCAATCCGTGACAATGCGTCTAACGTGGCCGGCAGTTCGTCGACACTGACTTGTGTCTCACCTTGCGTCGTCATATCTCGCAATCGGTCCCTTAATAATGTCGTCCGCGCGACTTGAAGTTCAATCCGTTCCAGATGGTTGCGCAACAGGTCCGTGAGAGACGTCCGCCCCTCGATTGCTTTGCGGATCTCAGGAAGTGAAAAGCCGAGCTCACGCAGCGCGCGAATCTGAGAGACGCGTTGCAGGCTTTCGCGATCGTACATGCGGTGACCGCCATCGGTACGTTCCGAGACCGTCAACAACCCGGTATGCTCGTAGTGATGCAGAGTGCGTACCGTTACGCCGGTCGCCTCTGCAAGTTCTCCAATGCGCCATCGGCGCCGTCGTGGTGTGGCGTTTGTCATGGTCCTCAATTTTCAAGCGTACAACCTGACGTCACGTGAGAATCAAGTTATTTCAATGATCTAGATGATGCGTCTCTTGCTGCGGACCGCAGAAGGACTGAGAGCATGCTGTTGATCAAGCGGCCGAGACAAGTGCAAGCATCAAGTTCGCCAGCGACCCCAATTCATCCCTCGCTGCGCGTTGCAGAACGAGTCTCGCGATCGCCGCGCGGTTCTCGCTGGTTCGCATGCATGTCGGTAAACATGTGATTGCTTGATCAAAAAGGTGTCCCAACATCGCGAGATCCTCCGGATCGTAGACTCCACTCGACTCATCCAAGAGTAGGCTCCTTTCATTGTCGCACTCGCGCCGCACGTGACGAAGCCGTTTGGCCGTGGTGCGGCAAAAACGAGACGGACCGGCGACGGGCGTGAAAGAATGTGACAGGGAGGGGCGCGTGATGCCGTTGTGCAACACGGCGTATGCTTTCTTTGTGCAAGACTGCGCTAACTGAAACGGTGCAATTTCTCCTGCATGCTGCCGCAGCGGTGGCCATCTGCTGTCTGATCGGCACGAGAAGCGAAAGCAGGTGCATACAGCTCCGCTTAAGATACTGCTTCACGAAACGGCGGCCCCAGACACAGTACTGATCTGATCAGATGAGCCTCTTTCGATCGCAATCCTTGCCGTGATGTCTATCGTCGAGCCGGGCGCTGATTGGTCAATGATCGCAGATCAGTTCTGCCACCACGTCGTGGCGTGGCCACCGGCTCGGCGCCTAACAGCTTCTTCGACGGTCTGCTAGTCCTGTTGAGATGTGTCGAGATGTCATTGTGGGCGCGAAGGCATTGCTCGCGCATGGCGGCATCTGGTTTTGGAGTGCCACAAGATGATGACCGCTGTTCAATGGCGCAAGTCTGCGGCCGCGAGGCGTCGGGAGAATGAGCGAAGGCGGGCCTCAAAATCATTCCCGGCATGCGTCTCAACGCAAGCGCATCTCGCGCGGCTGACGAAAAGTTGTTCGCGATTAAGGACCGAGTCTCGAAGGATCGCTCCGGCATCCGCTGGACGTGGAGGCGCTCAAAATGGGTCTACGGGTAGCCCCCGCCACCGCGCGGTCACGCCCGGCAAGCGCCGACGTGTCATGGCTCCTACAGCAATAACTCGCATATCCGGCCGTATGCCGGATCAGAGTCGCGGAGCGCAGTCGCACGGCCTCGCCAGATGCAATGCACTAGAAGTGCAAGGATCCGTAGCGGCAGTCTTTGCACAAAGCTTGGCAGCCTTGCTGGCAGCCGCGCCATACGGGTCCGCAATAGCAAAGGAGGATGACGCGATAGCTTGGACGAGGACCTTTATGCGCATCTTTAGGCGATGCTCAACCCAAAGCTACCCCTCGAATCTGGGGAGCCAGTGTCTGGCGAATTCCCCGCAAGTATCCTATCGAACATAAGGCTCGAAGTTCTCCTGTCGCGGTATTGGCTTGCTCGTCCGGCAGCTCACTCACTCAATTCCATCCTCGAGCAGTATCGGTTTGGCGTGCCTGTGCATAGATGCTTCGGGTAAGATAGGCAAATCATCGTTTGCCGCGCCGAAGGAGCCCTTCGGCTCAGCGGTGAGGGCAGCAACTCGAGACCGACGGCGGCGGCGTCGCGCGCGTCACGCCACGACAGTTTCGAAAGAACACGACTGTCGCGATATCTGAAAGAAGGACCCCGCACGCATGATCCGATTTGGCTTGGGTGAACATGTCGGCCGAAATGATCAAAAGCTGTGGGTGGAGCAGGGCTTGGCGAATGGGAGCGGCGAGCCCTTCCGTTCCATGCGCGGACATTGGCGCAGTGTCCGTCCTCTCATGATAAACGCGCGTTACCGAAATGCGCGCAGCGGGATAATGCCGCGAGCTCATGGCCGGTCGATCCAGGTTGAGCCTGCGGCCAGCGACTTTGCGGTTGCGGTCGATCATGCCGGATCGAGTACAATAAGAGTAAGATAAGCGCCGTTGAGATGACGTGTCCCAACCTCCATTCGAGCCTTGCGCAATACCTCTCACTTGCAGGTTCCGCTCTTCCGAGTTTACGTCAGGTCGGGCTTTGCGGGCGCGACCGTGGACGGCCTTGGCGTTCGGCAGATCAAGTTGGCTCGACGCGAACGTGCGGGCATCGCCCCCTGTAGGTCGCCCGCCACATAGACGTCTAGCTACCGGGGTGCTTCGGCATTGCTTCGATCGCTGGGACAGTTGACGGTAAGGAGAATGCCCACCATCAGGCGAAGAGCGATCCGGGTGCGCTACCAGCGTCCACGTTGCAGCCTCGATCGCAGGTGCTGGTCTACAACCTGACGCGGCGTGCGATTCAGGAGAGTTTTTAGTGCTGAGGCCAGATATTGTTCACCTGAATCGCCGGATCATTTCGCGAGCTCTGAGCTCGGCTCACGTGGACCGGTGCGATGCAGCCGGTCCGGATCAGCGGAATATCATTGCGGAGCGCCGCCGAGCGAGCTGTATGATGCGCAAGATCGTCACGGCAGCGCGAGATCAATAGCGCCTGCGACCCGATCAAACCGCGCTCAAGCGCGCCAATGTCGACCATGCCCAACGTCAGTCAGAGGACCGGAGCTTCGAGCCTGGCGTAGATCTTGTTATCCGAGAGCAGGTCGCAACGGGCCCGAACAATCCTACAACGGGCTGTGACATTGGCTGGTCTCGGATGGAGAGACCATCGTGGATGCCTCTTGGAAGAATATGTTGCGCATCCAAATGCTTGCGGGATCAATATTATGAATGGCGGGCCATTGGACGGCCTCGGTGAATGTGAGAAGTCGCAACGGAGGTTCGACAACCCGCAGGGGCATCGTCTTTGCGAAATGGCTGACGAGTCTTGAGGGCATGCTCGCAATACGGTTGGTGCCCAATAACATAGGCGGAATCATACCAAAACCCTGCACGGCGACCTCGGTGCGTATCTTGAAACCATGCTCGAGCAAGAGCCATTCGTGGAACGAGGGCCTCAGGGAGCGCCCGAACTGGGCTTCCACGTGCCCGATCGACATGTATTTCTCGAACGTGAGTCGCGATGCCAGTTGCTTGTTCATGGGGCAGCCCACGCAAACAAAGTTGTCCTCGAAAAGCGCCGCCTTGGGATGCGCACTCGACATGAACATCTCCGGATACATGAGAAAATCGACTTCACCGCGCCGGAGAAGGTCATCGGGTTCCTCTGCGGGCGGCAGCAACTCGAAAGTGATTCTAGGAGCCTCCCGCACGACGCGGTCCACGATTCGTCGAAAAAATACGACAGTCATGAAGTCGGACAGGATGATCCTGAATCGCCGATTTGATTGAGACGGATTGAAGTCGTCCGGAGAAATGATGGAGAGCTGAATGTGAGCGAGAGCCTCGCGAATCGGGGCTGCGAGCGCTTCAGCCCGCGGCGTTGGAACCAGTTTTCGGCCCCTCATCGTGAATAGCTCATCTCGAAAGTAGGTGCGAAGCCGCGCGACGGCGGCACTCATGGCAGGTTGACTGAGGTTGATGCTTCTTGCCGCCGACGTGAGGTTGCCTTGCGTCACCAGGGCGTCGAACGCGACGAGGAGATTCAGATCGAGGCCCTTGAAACGCATGATCCTGAGTGATCCACGGTGTGAATGTGTTCTATCGATACAATCGATTTTACCATTTGTACCGAGTGAGGATAGCAAACGATAGTTTAGCGAGAAGTCAGATCTACCAGAATGGTTACAAATCGTTGCGCGTCTCAGCCCAGCGCAAGGGATCGATCAAGACGTCTGGATTGTGCGGTCGCAGTTTCGCGCGTGTTGCGCAAGCCATATCTCGATCCAGCACGGTGGGGATCCGCAAACTTGCGTTGGCGTATACGACGAGCAAACCTTCGTTTGGCTTTGCCAACCCATTCTATATCCGCCGTGTACCGCCGTAGAATTGAGCGAACGCTCAACTTGGCCGTAGATTTCCCTCCAGTCGGACCCCACCGGTTGCGGGTGCTGAATGTGTCGTGGCCGCATCCGATTGGATTGCGTGCTTGTTGGAGTGAAATCGTGCGGATCATGCAAGCGAAGTCGTCCTTGGCGAATCTGATGCGAGTTGCGCACACGCTCGATGTGGTCGCGATTGTGAATGCAGATCAGTCAGTGCGTGAGGCTCTCACCGATGTGGTGTTTTCCGCGGGTTACTTGCCCGAACCATTCGAGAGCGCAGACGCGTTCTTGAAATCAGGCCGCCGTTTGATCACGTCGTGCTTGATCGCGGACATGCAGTCTAGCGTGATGAGTGGCCTTGAGCTTTTCCATCATCTGGTCGCATCCGGAGGCGCGATTCCCACCGTTCTGCTCACAAGCCACTCCGAGGGCGATCTAAGGCGAGCCCTGCAAGCTGGACTCCAGTTCTTGAGCAAGCCTTTCGAACGTAGCGAACTGCTGGCCTGCGTCAGGAGCCAGATAACGAACAGGAATTACTCTCTATGAACATGAGCGCGCCCGTATCCACACGAGGTGTTTCGGCGCGCCCTCCAGTTCGTTGGAGGCTGTGCTGGGAGAATGAGCTTGAACTTGCCGACCATATTGAATTGTCGGACTTCTTCCGAAAAACCTATGGTCCGACTGGGGAATTCAATGCAAAGCCCTTTGAAGGTCATCGAAGCTGGGCCGGCGCAAGGCCCGAGATTCGGGCAATCGGCTACGATGATCGTGGCGTCGCGATCCACATCGCGGCACTGCGCCGATTCATAAAAGTCGGTGAGATCGATCTGCTCGTGGCTGAACTCGGATTGTACGGGGTACGCCCGGATCTGGAGGGGCTCGGCATCACCCACTCCATCCGCGTGATGTACCCCGTATTACGAGATCTTGGCGTACCATTCGGCTTTGGCACAGTCCGATCCGCCCTGCAGAAACATATTACCAGGCTGCTCGGGCGACAGGGATTGGCGACCGTTCTGCCAGGATTTCGCGTCCGGTCCGCTCGCCCCGATATCTGTCTCACTGTGCCTCCGACGCGTGTGGAGGATGTGGTCGTCCTCGTTCTGCCGATTGCGAGGCCAATGAGTGAATGGCCGGCCGGTGAAATGATCGAACGGAACGGGCCAGAACTGTGACGTCCACAAACCAAGCGACTGAAGCGCGGAGCGACTACGCCGAGGCCGGTGGAGAGCCCTGCGTCTATCTGAGCTTTGATGATGGTCCCAACCCGCTTTGCACGCCGGCTATCCTGGATGTGCTGGCGCAGCATCGGACGCCCGCCACCTTCTGCGTGATCGGTGCATATGCAGCGGGCCAGCCGCAGCTGATTCAGCGGATCGTTGCAGAAGGGCACGAGATCGCAAACCACACAATGACGCACCCGGACTTGTCCAAGTGCATGCCGGATGAGGTGGAATACGAGATCCTCACGACGAACAAGGTCATCGGAATGGCCTGCCCCGGAGCCTCCGTGCGGCACATGCGTGCGCCGTATGGGATATGGACCAAGGAGGCCCTCGCCGCATCGGCGAAGGCCGAACTGGCACCGCTGCACTGGTCAGTCGACCCGCAAGACTGGTCTCGTCCTGGCAGCGAGGCGATTGTTGCCGCGGTGCTGGCCTCGGTCCGGCCGGGGGCAATCGTCCTCCTACACGACGGATGCCCACCCGACGAGTTGGCACGCTGCCCTCATGCTGGTCGGCGCGACCAGACTGTGACGGCGCTCGCCCAGCTCATTCCAGCACTGCATGACCATGGATTTGCCATCCGGTCGCTTCCTCAACCTCACTGAAATAGATCGATTCCCATGAGCCTGCTTGCCACCATCAGCACAGCTGCTGTTGCCTCCTACGCGTTGCTCTCCAGCGTCCATAAGAGCGCGCAGGCGCTTTATGCGCTGCGAAGCGACACTTCACTGCCGAGATACGACGCGGTCGACACCGGTGCTCTGCCTAGCGTGGATGTCATCGTGCCCTGCTTCAACGAGGACCCGCGCACGCTGGCGGCCTGCCTGAAGTCGATCGCGAGCCAGGACTACCCGGGGCGATTACAGGTCTATGTGGTCGATGACGGCTCTGCAAATGTCGGTGCAGTGGCAGCCGTTCACGCGAGCTACGCATATGACCCGAGGTTCAGTGTCATTCTGCTGCCAAGCAACGTGGGAAAACGCAAGGCACAGATCGCCGCGATACGCCGGTCATTCGGCGATCTCGTGCTCAATGTCGATTCCGACACGGAAATCGCCCCCGACGTGGTCAGCAAGCTGGTATGCAAGATGCAGGATCCAGCCGTCGGCGCGACCATGGGCCAATTGACGGCCAGCAACCGGAACGACAGCTGGCTGACCCGATTGATCGACATGGAGTACTGGTTGGCTTGCAACGAGGAGCGCGCAGCCCAGACGCGCTTTGGTGCCGTCATGTGCTGCTGCGGGCCCTGCGCCATGTACCGCCGCTCCGCGCTCATGTTGCTGCTCGACCAGTACGAGACGCAGTTCTTCCGGGGAAAGCCGAGCGACTTCGGTGAGGACCGTCATCTGACGATCCTCATGCTCAAGGCAGGGTTTCGAACCGAGTACGTTCCTGACGCCATCGCCGCAACGGTGGTCCCGGATAGGCTCTTGCCCTATCTGCGCCAACAGCTCCGCTGGGCGCGGAGCACCTACCGTGACACGCTGCTCGGTTTGCACCTGCTGCCCGGCCTCGATCGGTACCTCACGCTCGATGTGCTCGGACAGAACCTCGGGCCGCTGCTGCTCGCCATCTCATCGATTGCCGCGCTCGCACAGCTCGCGCTCACGGACAGCGTGCCGTGGTGGACCGGTCTGACCATCGTCGCGATGACCATGATTCGATGCAGCGTAGCGGCCCTTCGTGCCGGCGAGCTTCGATTTCTCGGCTTCTCGCTGCACACCCCGATCAACATTTTCCTCCTGCTCCCGATGAAAGTCTATGCGCTCTGTACCTTGAGCAACAGCGATTGGCTCTCGCGCACAATAGCGAAATCATCAGACGTTGATGATTCGAAGCCCTCCGTCGAAGGCGCGACAACTGGGCCAAGCCTTAACCCGGCATCGGAAACGCCTGGCCCAATTCGCAGGGCAGGCCTTTCGCGCGCCTCCTCGCGGCTGATCGCGTCGGATGGCATTGCGGCCGAGACTGACTGAGCAGTTTTTGTAGGGGGAATCAACTCGTGAGCGTAGATAACACATATCAATCGCTGGAACGTGAGCTGGCTAACGACGACCCGTGGCGGCTTGACGACAATCCGTTTGAACGTGAGCGTCACACCCAATTGCTGCGGCTATCGCTGTTGAGCGGTGCTGTGTCAAACGGTCTTGAGATCGGGTGCGCGGCCGGTGCATTCACAGAGAAGCTTGCTCCTCACTGCAAACGGCTCACGGTCATCGATGTTATGCCGCGAGCGATCGGTCGCGCGTGCCAGCGGACCAAGAGGTGGTCGCATATCAGCTGGGCCGCGACTGACATTTTGCAGTTCTCGACCGCGGAGCTGTTCGATCTGATCGTGGTCGCCGAAGTTCTCTACTATCTCGAGGACCTAACACGGATGCGTACCGCAATCGACAACATGGTGAAGATGCTTGCTCCAGGTGGGCATCTGGTCTTCGGATCTGCACGTGATGCCACCTGCAGGCGATGGGGGCATGTCGCTGGCGCCGAGACGGTCATCACGATTTTGACTGAAGCGCTCACTGAGATCGAGCGCGTGCAGTGCCAGGGGCAGTCGGCTGACGAAGACTGCTTGTTGGCCCGCTTTCGCAATCCGGAGCGATCTTCGATCCGCCCCAACGGGCGAGCTTGAAAGGGAGTCACTATGCGTATCTGCGGTATCAAGCTGACGCATGACGGGGCAGTCGCTCTGATCGAGGACGGCCGGGTGGTGTTTTGTGTCGAACAGGAGAAGCTGAACAACAATCCGCGTTATCAAACCATAGACAACCTGGATGCCGTCGTTAACGCCTTGGCGGAGCACGGGCTGGATCCGAGCGATGTTGATCAGTTCGTCATTGATGGCTGGGATGGAGAGTTCGAATCGCAGTTTGAGGTCCTTAGTGGGACGACGACCATCAAGCTCAAGGGCGCGCCGTATGTCGAACGGCAAGGCGACAGCCCCCTGACGTCCCGCGATCGCATCGGCCTCATGCTTGCTGGCAAGCTATATCCCTATCAAAGCTATCCCCATGTCACCGGGCACATAGCGTCCGCGTACTGCGCCAGCTCGTTTGCCCAATCCGCACAATCTGCTTTCTGCTTGGTGTGGGACGGCTGCATGTTTCCACGCCTCTACTATGTAGAGCCCCACGGCATCCGATTCATCGAGTGCCTGTTTCCGATGATAGGTCACGCCTATGCGACGGCAGGACATCACTTTGGACCTTACAGGCGGGCAGACCGGACCAGCTGGGATCTCGGTATTGCCGGCAAGCTGATGGCTTATATCGCGCTGGGATCGCCCGACGAGGACATTATTAAGACGTTTCAGGAACTTTACGAGGCGCACTTTGCCGCGGATGCTGACGGCGCTTGTCCTGAGCTTGAAGATATCAATAGCTCACAATCGCCACTCGAAGCTCTGCACGACTTCTTCGATGCGTGCGCACTGCGATTGAAGGCCAAGCAAGCCGAAGACATCCTTGCGTCATTTCACGTTTTTCTAGAGCGTCTGCTGGTTCGCACAATTGCTGACGTTGTGCAGCGGCATTCGGGTCTTGCGGGGGTGCGTAACCTCTGTATAGCCGGCGGCTGTGGCCTGAATATTAAGTGGAATAGCGCATTTCGTGCGACCGGCCTGTTCGATGTTGTGTGGGTGCCGCCCTTTCCGAACGACAGCGGCTCAGCCATAGGTGCTGCTTGCTCTGCACTGGCGGCACAGCAAGGCTTTAAAGCTCTCGAATGGTCGGTCTACAGTGGTCCGGCCGTTCGTCCGAGCGAAGTCCCGCCCGAATGGGAGTGCGCGCCCTGCACTATGGGCGAACTTGCGGCAATCCTCGCGAGCGACAAGCCCGTGGTCTTCCTTGCAGGGCGTGCCGAGCTCGGACCACGAGCCTTGGGTGGCAGAAGCATTCTCGCGGCTGCGAGCTGGGAAGGAATGAAAGATCATCTCAACGACATCAAACTTCGCGAGCATTTCAGGCCGGTAGCGCCGATATGCCTGGAGGATCGCGCGGCGGAGATTTTTAGCCCTGGAATACCCGATCCGTACATGCTGTTCGATCACCAGACGCGACCCGAATGGCGGGACAAAATTCCCGCCGTCGTGCATCTCGATGGATCTGCTCGCCTACAGACGGTTTCCAGAACCTCTCAGCATAAAGTGGCCGAACTTCTCGTCGAGTACGAGAAGCTCACAGCCATTCCGCTGCTTTGCAATACCAGCGCCAATCTGCATGGACGCGGCTTCTTCCCGGATGCTGCCGCCGCGTGCCAGTGGGGACGCGTCGATCACGTCTGGTGTGACGGCCTGCTTTGGACAAAACAGCGCGCGAGCGGGGAAGCGGCGCGAACAACATCCGTCGCGATGGCGTAAGCAAATGTCAACCGCGGCAGTCGACCTATTCGAGGTAAGCAAGTCCTACACCGACAGGGTCGTCGTGGACGCTCTTTCGTTTACGGTCTCGCCGGGAGAGTGCTTCGGTCTCCTGGGACCAAACGGCGCGGGTAAAAGTACGCTTGCGCGTTTGATCCTGGGTGTTGCATCGCCCGACGCGGGTAAGATCCGAGTGCTTGGCGAGCCGGTGCCGGCACGTGCGCGCTTGGCACGCAGGGGCATCGGGGTTGTCCCACAATTCGACAACCTTGATCTTCAGCTCACGGTGCGCGAAAACTTGCTCGTTTTCGGACGCTACTTCGCCATGAACGCGACCGAGGTCAAAGCGGTCACGCCGTCACTGCTCGAATTCGCTCGCCTGGAGAACAAGGCGGATGCCCGCGTCGCGGAACTGTCCGGTGGCATGAAGCGGCGCCTGACGCTGGCTCGTGCCCTCATTAACGACCCGCAGCTCTTGGTGCTTGATGAGCCGACGACCGGCCTCGATCCGCACGGCCGTCACCTGATTTGGGAACGCTTGCGCTCGCTATTAGGGCGCGGCAAAACGATTCTTCTCACCACCCATTTCATGGAAGAGGCGGAGCGATTGTGCGACCGCCTGTGCGTTCTTGAGCACGGCCGTAAGATCGCCGAAGGCCGGCCTCACGCGCTGATCGAGGAGCAGATCGGCTGCCAAGTGATCGAGATTTACGGTGGTAATCCGCATGAACTGCTGCCGCTGGTCAAACCCCAGGTGCAGCGCGCTGAGGTGAGCGGGGAGACGCTGTTCTGCTATGTCACGGATCCAGAGCAAGTGCGCCTGCGGCTCGCTAACCGCACGGATCTCCGCCTTCTGCAGCGTCCTCCAAATCTGGAGGATGTCTTCTTGCGGCTAACCGGGCGAGAGATGAAGGACTGAACGATGTGGCAACGTTTTGCGCCGGCGCTCCCTGCTAATCCATGGAACTGGATCGCGGTATGGCGCCGAAATTTTCTAGTCTGGCGGAAAGTCGCTCTGGCATCGATTCTTGGGAATCTGGCCGAGCCGATGAGCTCTCTGTTCGGTCTCGGTTTTGGCCTTGGAATGATCATAGGTGGCGTTGAGGGGACCTCATACATCTCGTTTCTGGCGGCAGGCATGGTGGCCACAAGCGCGATGGTCTCCGCAACCTTCGAAACGATCTATGCAGCTTACGCTCGCATGCAGACAGGTTGCACGTGGGAGGCAGTACTCTGTACGCCACTTACGCTCGGCGACATTGTTCTCGGTGAAGTGGCATGGGCAGCGAGCAAGGCCTTGCTCGCCGGGACGGCGATTACGATTGTTGCCGTTGCACTGGGTTATGCGGAGTGGTCATCCATCCCCTATGCGTTACCAGCCATCGCCCTCACTGGCGTTACGTTCGCGAGCCTCGCAATGGTCGTTTCAGCACTTGCACCGAGCCACGACTATTTCATCTTCTACCAGTCACTCATTCTCACGCCCATGATGTATTTGAGCGGGACGATCTTCCCAATGAGCCAGTTGCCAGGGCCATTTCAACGCATAGCCGCCTTCTTGCCGCTCGCTCATTCGGTCGATCTCATTCGTCCGGTAATGCTGGGTCGGCCGGTCGACAGCGTCGGCTTGCATGTGGGCGCACTTTGCATTTACGCAGCGTTTCCCTTCCTCGTCTCGGCCGCGCTGCTTCGGCAACGGCTGATGCGGTGAGAGGAACAAGACCTCAAGCGAAGCATCGCGTGTGCGAGATCAGATATCGGGCGTAACGCGATTTGCGTGCGACGCTTATGTGAGCCTCGTTACGATAGCTATGCCTGATCTGCGCCGTGGCGATGTGCGGTCTACTCGCAAGGCAAGCGATACGAAATAGGCCAACAGGCCTTCAGTATGAACGGAGAACAAGATGCTGTGTCTAGGATTGAGTGGCGGACTCGACAGGGTCTATGAAAACCCGCTTGAACTACCGAACACGTTTCTGCACGACGGCGCCGCAGTACTTGTCAAGGACGGGCGCGTCATCGCTGCCGTCGAAGAGGAGCGTCTCAACCGGATCAAACACTCGAACAAGCTCCCGAGCAGTGCGATTGAATACTGTCTTGCAGCCGCGGGTGTGGAGCTGCGCGACGTCGATCGCATTGCGTTCTACGCCACCGAAGCCTATTGCAACGCGATGCTCGAACGGCTGTTCATCTCACAACCTGAGATCTCAATTCCGCTAAATGCCAATCTGCTATTACGGCACCTTCTAGCGGCGGAGTTCGGCACCGAAATTGATCCCTCGCGGGTGTCATTCGTAGGCCACCATCAGGCGCATGCCGTGAGCGCTCTGGCGATGTCGGGTTTTGAAGAAAGCCTGGTTCTCGCGATCGACGGTTGTGGCGACTTCCTGTCGGGTCTCTTGGCGGTCGGGTCGGGCACCCAAATGACCGAGCTTGCGACGTTTCCAGAAAATAACTCTCTCGGACTGTTCTATCTGGAGACGATCCGATATCTCGGCTACGGCCTGTTCGACGAGTATAAGGTTATGGGACTGGCTCCTTACGGAGATCCCGCTCGCTATCGTGAGCTCTTTGCGCAATTCTATGAGCTCTCCGAAAACGGTGGATACCGCGTTCACCTCGACCGTATCGGCCCTGCATTGCTGCGCAATATCGAGGTCCGGCGAAAGGGAATGCCGTTCACGCAACAGCATCGCGATGTGAGCGCATCGTTGCAGGAGGCGCTGGAGCGGATCGTGTTTCACATTCTTCGGCATTACCGTGAGTCGACCGGAATGAAGCGGTTGTGCCTGGCCGGCGGGGTGGCCCACAACTGCACTCTGAACGGAAAACTCCTCTATTCGGGCCTGTTCGAAGATATCTTCGTGCAGCCCGCTGCGCATGATGCCGGATGCGCATTGGGCGCGGCACTGATGGTGTCGAACGAGGCCGGGCAGCCGGCGCCGCGCGAGCGACTGCAGGCGGTTTATTGGGGGCCCGATGTCGGCGGCGACGACAGCATCGAACAGGAACTGAAGGGATGGGCCGGACACCTCGAAATTGAACGAACCGCTGACGTCGCAGCCAGAGCAGCCGAGTGGATCGCTGACGGCGCCGTGATCGGGTGGGTACAGGGCCGCTCCGAGTTCGGCCCTCGTGCGCTCGGCAACCGCAGTATTCTTGCGGACCCGAGACCCGCGGCAAACAAGGACCGGATCAACGCGATGGTCAAGAAGCGCGAGAGTTATCGACCGTTTGCACCATCGGTCCTGGAGGAGGATGCGGGCGCGTTCTTTGAGTTGCCGGATGGACGCGCAGAATATCCCTTCATGAATTTCGTCGTTCGCGTGCGCGAATCCAAGCGTGCTTTGCTGGGCGCGATCACGCATATCGATGGTACGGCCCGGCTGCAAACGGTTTCCCGAACGAGCAATGCCGCCTATTGGGAACTCATCCATGCGTTCAAGAGCCGGACAGGCGTACCGATTCTGCTAAACACGTCATTCAACAACAATGCCGAACCGATCGTAGATTCCGTTGCCGATGCGATTACGGCGTTTTTGTCGACCGAGCTGGATGGCCTTGTGGTCGGGTCATTCCTCGTCAAGAAGCGGGCAACAACGCTCGAGAGCTGGACCGCACTCGCTGTATCACTGCCACCCCATGTATCTCTTTACCGGGTTCGCGCTCATGCGGGCCGAGAACGCCAGGAGACAGTCTGCGAGATCCGCATGGGTCACTCCAGCCATGACAGCGTGCGCGTCTCGCATGACCTGTTCGACATGCTGATGCAAATTGAGAAGGAAGCTGTTGTTGGCGATCTTCTCGCCGGGGTCACCTCTGACGGGACGAGGCGAGAAGCTCTCGTGAACGAACTGCGCGGGCTCTGGGATCAGCGCCGTATTCGGCTGCGTCCGTCACAGACTGCGCTGTCGTAAAAGGTGGGCAATGTGGAAGAGGACTCCGTGGACGCCTCTTGCTGACCTGCCAATCGCGGTGCCGTGGAGGATGGGCTTGCGGGTTGATCGCCTCGCGTCCGGATCACCACCGGTCCATTGAAAGGATCGGAATCGCAGGTGAGTAGGTGCGCCACACAAGACTGATCTTGCGCAACGAGAAGGGTTTGACAACTTGACGAAGGAACGCTTTGTTATTTCTCGGAGGCGTACCGGCTTTGGTGATTGCCTCTGGTCGCTGGCGTCAGCCTGGTCGTACGCGCAGCGGACCGGACGGACGCTCGTCATTGACTGGCGCGGTTCCTGTTACGTCGGCCAACCGTTCAGCAACGCCTTTCCGGTGTTCTTCGAACCGGTTGATGACATCGCTGGAGTGCCGGTGATTTGCGATGACCGGGTCAACCAGCTCTCGTTTCCCGGACCGTTCTTTCCGCGCTGGTGGAATAGGCCATCGATCGACTGCATCAATCGTCCGGACGAGCAGATCTTCCGAGAACGTGACGAACTAACCGAGCTGTTCCAGGCAAGAGAAGATAACGAAGCCAACACCATTGTCTGTGACGCTTGCCTGATGTGGCGTTGTAGCGAGGAAGCCGAACGGCTGATCTTTCGGAACATCAAGCTCAGGTCTGAGATTCGAGCGCGGATCGACGCGTTATATGAGGAGCACTTTAGCGGTTATAGCGTCATCGGCGTTCATGTTCGCCACGGCAATGGCGAAGATATCATGGGGCATGCGCCGTACTGGGCCGATTCAGAGCTCGCCCTTCGTCAGGTGGGCATGGCAATCCGTAAAGCCAAGGCTTTGCCATATCCAAAGCCTGTCAAGGTCTTCCTGTGCACGGATAGTGCACAGGTGCTCGATCAGGTATCGGGCTTGTTTCCCGATGTCTTCGCCGTACCGAAACGTTTCCAGGCCGATCGGGCAGGGCCGTTGCATAGTGCGGAAATGGGAATTGAAGGTGGAGTTTCCGCTCTCGTCGACATGTATCTTCTTGCGCGATGCGCTACCGTGATCCGCTTTCCCCCCACCAGCGCCTTCACGCGCTATGCCCGTCTGCTCGTGCCACGCATTATTGAATTCGATCTGAGCAATCCGGAGCATCTGACCATGATCGATAACCCATACGAGCATTTTGCGGCTTCATGAAGTGCCACGAATCTGAGCCTGAGCAATGGTCGGCTAGATCATCAGGCTGACACTGCTGGCTAGGACATCATCGAGTTTCGCAACCTCTCGCAGAAACGGTGCATGGTGACGTCCGTCCGCAGGCGACGGCTGACCGGCGCACTAGCACGGATGCGGTGCGGGTAGGAGCGCGAACGTCCGCGAGACGTAGGCCAATGCCGGCGAGCGCCGGCGGCCTTGCCCCCAATGCTTCGGGCTGTCCTGTGTAAGTCGAGTCGCGCGGAAGGGTTATGGTCCTGTCATGATCCGGCCCAAACCGCCATCGCTGGCCAGACGGTGAAGAGCACGCCAATGGAGTTCCGGGCTGCCGAGGAAATCTGACGTAGCAGATAATCACGTCAGAATGTCCCAGCAGGAAGGAGGCGCGTCCGGTAGATGGATGGCCTTTGCTGGGCAATCCCTTTGCGGCCAGCTCGTTATCTTGACGACAGCCTTATTCATGCGCCGGTTGCAGAAATCCTTTCGGTCACAGTTCATGAACAGCACGACCGGCAGCCCATCGATAGGCCGCATGTGCGCCCGCGCGTCCAACGGTCAAGAGCAACTTGGACGAACTGGCCATCGGTCCTGATCTCCGCCAAAGGCGGCTGATCTATCTCCGCCAGCCCGAATGAGCCACCGACCACCCGTGGAGTGCGACGCAGTCAGCTCGCCCTGGGAGCACTCAAGCCTCTCGGCTCCAAGACGTAGCGGCACGCATTGGGCGGCGCGCCCGGAAGCTCGACGACAATTGCTGCGGCGTTGCTGCTGTCGAAAAGCAAACAGGCCAGATGTTCGGAACCTGCCATTTGGGTCGCAAAAGTGCGCCCATTGTGACCTGCATCGTTCTGGCCCGGATCCTGCACCAGGTGGGCAGGCGAGGGGAGCGGAAGGGAGCGCGTGTGAGTCTAGGTCTACCAGATGACAACGCGGCCGCAGCTCAATCGTCGGAAACGGACCTTGGCGGTCCAATTCACGCTGATCGAACGGGCCGCCCGCTGCGTGCGCGGAAGACGCTGGTTTTGACCGGGGCATCGCGCGGTATCGGTCGCGCCACCGGAAAATTGTTTTCGGAAGCTGGTTGGCGCGTCATTTCTTGCGCGCGCCAACCATTCGACGCGGTGCGCTGCCCATGGGCCTCAGAGGACGACAGCTATATCGAAGTCGACCTGAGCGATCATCGGACGCTGCCGCGCGTGATTGCCGAGATCAAGGAGTGCCTAGCCGGCGCACCGCTGCACGGACCGATAAACAATGCCGGAAACCCACCAAAAGCGCCGAACGGTACCCGCCTGACGTCGCTGGCGACCTCAGTCGATACCTGGATGAGCGTGTTCCACCTCAATCTGGTGGCGCCGATCCTGCTCGCTCAAGGTCTATTCGATGAGCTAAAAGCGGCGTCAGGCTCGATCGGCAATGTGACCTCGATCGCCGGCTCGATGGTGCATCCATTTGCAGGCACGGCATATGCAACTTCGAAAGCTGCGCTCGCTTGTCTTACGCGCGAAATGGCGCACGATTAGGCCTCACACGGCATTCGCGTCAATGCGATGCGCTCGGCGAAATCAAGACGGACATTATGTCGCCTGACACGGAAGCGCATTTTGTGCCAAAGATCCCACTTCGCCGGGTGGGTACACCCGAAGAGGTCGCCAAGGTCATTTTCTTCCTATGTTCAGATGCGGCAAGTTATGTCACTGGCGCCGAAGTGCCGATCAATGGCGGACAGCACTTGTGAGTGAATCCGCCCCTGGCGAACCCCGGCTAATCTGAGCTTCATCGATGGAAGTCATGTTGGCCGGGGCGCGCAGGGAGTTGGAAAGAATAAAGCAGAAAATCTGGTCACTGTAGGTGCTGTCGACGTGCCATGAAGAGGCGTCATCTCACGCCCCGCCCGGAGAACTGGATGTCAGATCGAGGGGGGCATGCAACACGCGCCCAACTAGTCCGATCAAGGTGATGGGGAGGATCAAGAAAGGAAAGGAGAAGTCGTTATGCTGGACAGCGTTTCCTTGCGCGAAAAACCAAACTCAACCTCCGAGGTAGTCCCTTCCGGTTATATTGTGCCATCGCAAGAGAAATCGCTAAACACGATCTTTGAAATAGCGCACACGCTCTCCGGCCTATGCCGGCTCGAAGCCAAGCTGGCGAGCGTCATCGAGCGTCTGCCATCGCTCGTGCAGATGCGGCGTGGCATCGTATGTCTGTTCGATCATGACGGCGGGCCGGAGATCATCGTAGACGACGGCAGGAGCGAAGGTCGCGATGCGCGCTGCGGGGTGCGCTTGCCGCAAGGAGCAATTGATCAAATTGTGACGACGGGGCGGCCGCTCATCGTCGAAGACGTAGCGCTGCATTCGGCCTTCAGTCCTTCGGACGTCGAGATGCTAGATGCCGCGGGTAATACGCGTGTTGCGTTCATCGGCGTTCCCATAGACATGGACGAAAAAGTTATGGGTACGCTGAGCATCGACCGCATAGCGGACAACGGGACGCGTGCGCAGCTCGAGGACGACCTCCGCCTGCTGACGATGGTCGCTAGCCTTCTGGGCCAGACGGCGAAGCTGCATTGCCTTTTTGTCCGCGATCGCGGGCGCCTTATGGACGAGGAGTTCCGCCTGCAGAAGCAGCTCTCCGAACTCAAGCCTCATGGGCGGGAGCGCAAGAAGGTTCAAGTCGACGGAATCATAGGCGACAGCCCGGCGCTCCGCGCGCTACTTGAGAAGATCGAGGTGATCGCAAAATCGAACAGCACGGTTCTGTTGCGTGGCGAATCGGGTACCGGCAAAGAGCTGGTCGCGAAGGCGATTCACGAGCGCTCAGCGCGCGCCAAACGCCCCTTTATCAAGCTGAATTGCGCAGCCCTCACCGAGACGGTGCTGGAATCAGAATTGTTCGGTCACGAGAAGGGGGCGTTTACGGGCGCATTCAACACGCGCAAGGGGCGCTTCGAGCTCGCCGACAAGGGAACGTTGTTTCTGGATGAGATTGGAGAGATCTCGGCGTCGTTCCAGGCGAAGCTCCTGCGCGTACTTCAGGAGCAGGAATTCGAGCGCGTGGGCGGCAATCAGACGGTCAAAGTCGACGTCCGCGTGATCGCGGCCACGAATAAGAATCTTGAAGAGGCGGTGGCAAGGAAGGAGTTTCGTGCCGATCTCTATTATCGCATCAGCGTGGTTCCTCTGCTACTGCCGCCGCTGCGCGAAAGACGCACTGATATTCCGCTTCTCGCCGCTCGGTTCTTGAAGAACTTCAATAATGAGAACGGCCGGGCTCTAGTGTTCGATCCAAGTGCGATTGAGGTCCTCATGAGTTGCGGATTTCCCGGCAATGTCCGCGAGCTCGAGAACTGCGTGCAGCGGACCGCGACGCTCGCGCAAGGATCGTCGATCGCAAGACATGATTTTGCGTGCTGCCACGGGCAATGCCTGTCGGCCATGCTATGGAAGTGTGGACCGGAGGAAATGGCGCGACAGCCGAGCCCGACAATCTCACTGCCCGCGAGGCTAAGCATGCCGCCAACAGAAGCTGTGACACCCGTTCAGCCGGTCAGTAGCGAGCTGACACCGCTAGGGCCGCCCGGGCGACCCGTAGTGGGTGCTGCGAAAGTCACCGATCGCGAGCGCGTCATCGCGGCCATGGAAAGATCCGGGTGGGTACAGGCGAAGGCGGCGCGCCTGCTCGGACTTACCCCGCGCCAGATTGGCTATGCCTTGAGAAGACACGGTATCGAGATCAAGCGCTTCTGAACAAAGCGTCGGGCTCGCTTCTCTCCCGTGCCTCGGCTGATGGAATAGGAGTGCGTGACAAGAGGCGGTTGCCAGCTCTGGTGGATGATGCGGATGCTGCCTTCCTTGGCTCGGATTCACCCGCCGGCGAAGCGCAGGGGCCTCTTCGCGTCGGCCGGTCGTGTCATCGTCTGCTTACAACGTATTCGCCTGAAAAATAGCGTGGCGTCGAACCGGCTCGTGATCGCTGCGGCTACGTTGCTGGCCGTCCCAATTTGAGATCACGCCCGCTGCGCAGCCCGTCGCAGTCGCGACAATCGGCTCGCCGTCTGTCGTCAGTCATTGCATGCGTTCCTCATCGGCGAAATGCCTGGGTGGTATGACACTTGCTATTCGTGGGGAGCCTGCTCAACATCTTAGGAGAAGCTTATGCACAGCATCGTCTGCATCAAACAGGTGCCCGATTCCGCACAAATCCGGGTGCACCCCGTTACGAATACAATCATGCGCCAGGGCGTGCCGACAATCATCAACCCATATGATCTCTTCGCACTGGAAGCTGCACTCGAGCTAAGAGATAAGTTCGGCGGCGAAATTACCGCCCTGACAATGGGGCCGCCGTCGGCCGAAGAATCTCTCCGAAAGGCACTGACATTTGGTGCCGATCGCGCTGTCCTGCTCACCGATCGTAGCTTCGCGGGCTCCGATACGCTGGCGACGAGTTACGCGCTGGCATGTGCGATTCGCAATATCGGGAGGGAATATGGCCCACCCGACATCATATTCACTGGCAAGCAGACTATCGACGGCGATACGGCGCAGGTGGGACCTGGCATTGCAAAGCGGCTCGGGGTCCAGCAGCTTACTTATGTTTCCACAATCAAAGCGTTGGACTTCAAAGTACGCACAATCGAGGCGGAACGGCGCTGCGAAGGCGGCGTCCAGGTGTTGCGCTCCAAGCTGCCGTGTCTCGTCAGCATGTTAGAGGCAACCAATCAAATTCGCCGCGGAGCAATGATAGATGCGTTGCGTGCCGCCCGTGCCACAATCGTAAAATGGAGCGCCCAAAATGCTGGCGTGGATGACATGGCCAAATGCGGTCTGAGGGGGTCGCCGACCGTGGTCAAACGTGTTTTCGCGCCCTCCGCGCGAGCGGAGAAGGCGGTCTGGGTGGAGGCGGTCGAGCAGCCGGCGCAAGCACTGATCGACGCCATGTTCAAGCGCAACCCTATGCTCGAAACGGAACTCGCACAGCTCGCGCGCGGTACCTCATCCGCACAAGCGACCGGCGCGTGAAGTCGCGGCTGATCTAGCAGAGCCAGCGATGGCCCGGGTCGTGGTCTTGCATTGGCCCGTCGCTCGATCGCACGAGGCCGCATCGGCGTTGTCGGCTGCTCCTCTCCAAATACGATAAGAAGGGTGAGCATTCAACTTGCGTATCTGAGCGCCGAGCGGCAGGTATCGGATCAATATACCAGACCTCTCGTAAGGTTTGGCGACTTGCGAGACACCAGTTCGCTGGAGAATTCATGGAGCCTGAAGTCGTGCCCGTTCAGTTTGTGTGGCAGCCGGACAGAGCGCCCGCTGAATTCACCGCGTGAAGTTCGCGCGAGGGATCTATCCCCTCGCACGAGATCCGCCGCATTTCACGTGCCTGCAACGTGCGGGCATTATCATCGCGAGGTTCGACCACAGGACGGAATCGAGGTTAGCTGATCATGCTCAGCCATTCCCGGTCAACATCATCGCCAGCTCGTCCCGATACTGCCCCGGATCGATAGGAAGAACCGTGACCGGCAGAGTGGCCCGCGCGCCACCGTGAGATCATCCGAAGGACCCTCACGCACCAAGTTCAATTGAGTCTTGGGCCGTCAACGTCCCGGTGGCCGCGCATGCTAATGCGTGAGAAATTGCGCGGTTAGGGCCCTGTTAGACCGATCGAGCCGCGACGGCTTCGCAACTCTCTTGGTGTTTCCTGGATAGATCGTCAGTGCGGCGATGATGCCGAGCAAAGCTGCAAACATCAACCAGAAACCGGGGGACGCCTTATCATTGGTCCGTTCGATCAGCCAAGTCGATGCGAGCGGCGTAAACGTGCCAAAGAGAGCTGCTGCGAGTGCGAAGGCTAAAGAAAAGCAGGTTGTGCGAACGTGCTTCGGCACGATTTCGACCAGAGCGCCCAACATGGCGCCGCTATAGGTGCCAAAGTAGAACGAGAACATCATCTCCACTGCCAGCATCTTGCCAAAGCTTGGGTCGGTCACAAGCCAAGACAACGCCGGATATACGGTCACCAAGGCGAGGCCGGCAATCGTCAGCAAGACCGGCTTACGGCCGATTTTGTCGGAAATCGCGCCGCCAATTGGGTTCCAGATGAAGTTCGTCACGGCGACCAAAAGCGTCACCAAGAGCGTGTTCTGCGAGGACAGCTGCAATACGTGCTTGCCGAACGTCGGCGTGTACACCGTGACGAAATAGAAGGTCGTGGTCGTCAGCATCGCGATCATCATGCCGAGAATGACAATGCGCCAGTTCGCAACTGTGGAGGCGAAGACCTCGCGGGCCGTTGGGTGGTTCTTCATGACCAGAAACTCCGGAGTTTCTTCCAGCGTCCGGCGCAGGAAGAAGATAAGCGGAACGATCAAGCAGCCAAGGAAGAACGGGATCCGCCAACCCCAGGCGGCAACCATTTCGGCCGGGAGTGCTTCGCTTAAAAAATATCCGATAAGAGCCGCGACAAAGATCGCAACCTGCTGGCTCGAGGACTGAAACGATGTGTAAAAACCGCGGTTACCCGGAGTGGCAATCTCGGAGAGGTAGACGGAAACGCCGCCAACCTCAACGCCGGCAGAAAAGCCCTGCAAAAGCCGTCCGAACAGCACGATCACAGGTGCGGCAATGCCGATCGTCGCATAGCCGGGACAAAAGGCGATGATGATGGTGCCAATGGCCATGATCGAAAGCGTGATGATCAGGCCTTGCCGACGGCCAATCTGGTCAATATAGGCTCCAAGCACGATCGCGCCAACAGGTCGCATCAAGGCACCGAGCCAGAACACACCGAAGGTGTTAAGCAGTGAAGCCGTTTCACTTCCTGATGGAAAGAACGCATTTCCGATGGCACTGGCGTAGAACCCGAACAAGAAGAAGTCGAACTGCTCGAGGAAGTTGCCGCTCGTCGCACGTAAGATGGCGCCAATGCGCGATTTGACATTTGACCCGTGCGCAATGGACGCTGGTGACATGCAAGGTTCCTCTCGGTTTGAAATGGCCGGTCCCGGAGAAAATCTCACGCCAGCCGATTGAAGTTCATGGCCGCGAATCTGCCGTCAGGGCACTATCGACCAACCCGTAAGCGCCTGACGTTTCCGGCTTATTTTCGGCAATTGCCGCAATGTCGCATGGATTTTCCGGCCTTATTCCGCTCGCGCGGCAGGAGTGACTCTCAATCTACTGAAACCTCGGGTGATTCTCGGTGTTGTTGCTTGCGGCGTGGCGGAATTTCTCATCGAGCGCACCGACCTGGAATGAAAGGGGAGCACGAGATGCGCGGAATACGCCGCGCGGCAGGAAGAGCTTCGTGAGATAGGTCGCGCTAGAGCAGCTCGCCAGGTCGAAGCAATCGGAATGCCGCGATAAGTCATATGTGACTCCTTGCTTGGCGGAGGCAACGCCACGCCAGCCTCGCAACCTGATTGGCCGCAGATTTTGCATATGAGTCTCAGCCTCCGTAAACAAGGGCCATGAACCGGCACAAACCATGCGGTGGCATCGGGCCTGGAGCTGGGCGGCACATCGTGACGAGATCTTGACCGGGGCTTGCGCGCATTCGGTATCTGACTCACGACAAGTCCAGGTGGCGTCACCTTATTCGACGGTTACCGATTTCGCGAGATTTCGCGGTTGGTCGACGTCCGTGCCCATGAGGATGGCCGTGTGATAGGCCAGAAGCTGCACCGGAATCGCATAGACAATCGATGTAAATGTCGCACCCATCTGCGGCAGCACAATCGTCGCGAGTGACTCCGTGGACGCCTCTGCGGCTCCCCGAGCGTCCGTTATCAAGATAATTTTGCCACCGCGTGCGGCGACCTCCTGCATGTTCGAGATGGTCTTTTCGAACACCCGGTCGGAAGGAGCAATGACGATTACGGGAACGCTCTCGTCGACCAAGGCGATCGGGCCGTGCTTGAGCTCTCCGGCCGCATAGCCCTCGGCGTGAATATAGGAGATCTCCTTCAGCTTCAGTGCCCCTTCCAGCGCCAGTGGAAACGACGTGCCGCGACCAAGATATAGTACGTCACGCGATTTGGCGATGTCGCGTGCGAGCTTCTCGATCTGCGGCTCGCTGGCAAGCGCCGCTGTAACTAGCCGGGGAATTTCGATCAGCGCTCGCACCAGATCGATGTCGTCGCTCTCCGACAATTCACCGCGCGCCTTGCCAGCAGCGACCGCAAGCGCCGCCAGGACGACCAACTGGCATGTGAACGCCTTGGTTGAGGCAACGCCGATTTCAGGTCCGGCGAGTGTCTGCAACACTGTCCCGCTTTCGCGCGCAATGGTCGAACTCAGAACGTTCACGATCGAGAGCGTATGCAGGCCTTGCGATTTGGCATAGCGGAGCGCGGCCAGCGTATCGGCCGTCTCGCCGGACTGCGAGATGAAGATAGCAAGATCTCCCTTGCGCATCGGTGCCTCACGATAGCGAAATTCCGAGGCGACATCGAGCTCGACCGGAATACGGGCCAGCTGCTCGAACCAGTATTTGGCGATATGGCCGGCATAGCCTGCCGTACCGCAGGCCGTGATCGAGATATGTCCGATCTCGTTGAAATCGAACGGAAGCTCCTGCTGCAGTGCCACGCTCTCGGTCGCGATATCAACGTAACGCGCCAGTGTCTGCCCGATCACCTCTGGCTGTTCGTGGATTTCCTTTGCCATGAAGTGGCGGTAGTTTGCTTTGTCGACGAGAACCGACGAGGCGCCAGATTTCACCACCTCGCGGCGGGCGACTGTGCCTTGCGCGTCGTAAACCACGCTGAAGTTGCGGTTGAGCACAGCCCAATCGCCGTCCTCAAGGTAGGTGATCAAATCGGTAAGGGGCGAGAGCGCGATAGCATCCGATCCGAGATACATTTCGCCTTCGCCATGGCCGATCGCGAGCGGTGAGCCCTTGCGCGCGCCGATCATGAGGTCGTGTTGACCCTTAAACAGGATTGCAAGCGCAAACGCGCCCGCTAGCCGCGGCAGCGACGCTTTTACTGCGTCCTGCGGCGAGCAGCCATTTTTCAGATAAGAGTCGATGAGGTGCGCCACCACCTCGGTGTCTGTTTCAGAGGCGAAACAGGCGCCATGCTGTTTCAGCTCCGCGCGCAGCTCGCGGAAATTCTCGATAATGCCGTTATGGACGACTGCAACATTGTCCGTTGCATGCGGATGCGCATTGTGCTCGGTCGGCTTGCCATGAGTAGCCCAGCGCGTATGCCCGATCCCAACATGGCCTGAGAGCGGATGGCAGCGAACGCGTGTCTCAAGGTTCCTCAGCTTGCCCTCGGCGCGCCGAAGCTCGATATGATTTCCTTTGAGCGTTCCGATGCCTGCTGAGTCGTAGCCGCGATATTCAAGTCGCTTAAGTGAATCGATGAGTCGATCCGCGACCGGACCGCGCCCCAAGATGCCGACAATTCCGCACATGCTAATCAGTTTACCTCAAGTTCAAAACAGAGCATGCCGCAAGGCGCGCCTGTCACTCGCTCTAGCTATCGGCCAGTCTAGCCGTGCCTGCCCTCCATCGGGCACGCGTCACCCCGCGGTGCGCGAGCCGAACAACTTTCTGGCAACCGATCAATCAACGCCGTCAGCTGCTAGCAGCTGCATGATTCGCTCCTTTTGTCCGGTGTAGCTGATGCCGCCAAGAAGGCCTGGTAGGCCTTCCGCATTCCATGTGCGAGCCATGTCCTCGCGCGCCAGCCGAGGCTCGCGAGACGGCTGACGTCGAGCAGCTTGCGCGGCGTGCCGTCGGGGCGTGAAGTGTCGAACGTGATCTCGCCGACGTAGCCGACGACCTCGGCGACGATGCGGGCAAACTCGGCAATGGTGATATCCTCGCCGGTGCCGATGTTGATCAGCTCCGCACCCGAATAGGTCTTCATCAGATGCACGCAGGCATCGGCCATGTCGTCGACATAGAGGAACTCGCGCCGCGGCGTGCCGGTGCCCCAGACCACGACGCTTCTTGCGCCCGAAACCTTTGCCTCATGGAAGCGCCTGATCAGGGCGGCGACCACGTGGCTGTATTCGGGATGATAATTGTCGCCGGGGCCGTAGAGGTTGGTCGGCATCACGCTGATGAAGTCGCTGCCGTACTGGCTGCGATAGGCCTCCGCCATCTTGATGCCGGCGATCTTGGCAATCGCATAAGGCTCGTTGGTCGGCTCCAGCGGGCCGGTCAGCACGCTGTCCTCGCGCAAGGGCTGCGGTGCGAGCTTTGGATAGATGCAGGACGAGCCGAGGAACATCAGCTTCTCGGCGCGGTTCACATGCGCGGCGTGGATCACGTTCGCGGCGATCGCGATGTTGTCGTAGATGAACTCGGCGCGCAGCGTGTTGTTGGCGACGATGCCGCCGACTTTTGCTGCGGCGAGGAAGATCACCTGCGGCCGCGCCTTCGCGAACCAGTCGAACACCGCGGCCTGGTTGCAGAGATCGACCTCGCGCCGGTCCACCGTGACGAGCCTCACGTCCTCCCGCGCCAGCCGGCGCGCAATCGCGGCTCCGACCATGCCGCGATGGCCGGCGACGTAGACGCTTCTACCCTTCAGCTCAAACGGTGCGTTTGCCACCGGCCGCATCCCGTTTGGCCTCGGCAAGATCGCTCGCCATCATCTCCGCGACGAGCTCGGCAAAATTTCGCTTCGGCTTCCAGCCCAGCACCGCGCGCGCCTTGCTGGCGTCGCCGACGAGGAGATCGACCTCGGTCGGGCGAAAATAGGTCGGGTCGATCTTCACCACGGTCTTGCCGCTCTTGACGTCGATTCCGGTCTCCTCGACGGCCTCACCGCACCATTCGATGCGGCGGCCGACTTGCGCGAACGACAATTCGACCATCTCGCGCACCGAGCGCGTCTCGCCCGTGGCGAGCACGAAATCGTCGGGCTTGTCGGCCTGTAGGATCATGTGCATGCCCTCGACATAATCCCTCGCATGGCCCCAGTCGCGCTTGGCCGCCAGATTGCCGAGATAGAGCGTCTGCTCCAGCCCGACCTCGATGCGGGCGACGCCGCGGGTGATCTTTCGGGTGACGAAGGTCTCGCCGCGGATCGGGCTCTCATGGTTGAACAAGATGCCGTTGGCCGCGAACATGCCGTAGGCTTCGCGGTAGTTCACCGTGATCCAGTAGCCGTAGAGCTTGGCGACGCCGTAAGGCGAGCGCGGATAGAACGGCGTGGTCTCCTTCTGCGGAATCTCCTGCACCAGGCCATAGAGCTCGGAGGTCGAGGCCTGGTAGAACCGCGTCTCCTTCTCCATGCCGAGGATGCGGATCGCCTCCAGAAGCCGCAGCACGCCGATGCCGTCGGCATTCGCGGTGTATTCCGGGCTCTCGAAACTGACGGCGACGTGGCTTTGGGCGGCGAGATTGTAGATTTCGGTCGGCCGGATCTGCTGCACCAGACGGATCAGATTAGTCGAATCGGTCATGTCGCCATAATGCATCAGGAACGGCACGTTGCCGACATGCGGGTCCTGGTAGAGATGATCGACCCGCGCGGTGTTGAATGAGGACGAGCGCCGCTTGATGCCGTGTACGACGTAGCCGAGCGAGAGCAGATGTTCGGCCAAATACGCGCCGTCCTGCCCGGTCACGCCGGTGATTAGAGCGACCCGCCGTTTGCTCTCTTGGTTTGACAAATCGATTCTCTACCCAGGCTAATGTCGTTCCGCGATCGACGACCATCAATCGCGTCTGGCCTCTTCGAATGCGCAAGCGTCACGCTCTCGAAGCACCGAATTCTGAACCGTGTAGAGGCATTGCATCGATCGCTCAACTGTACGGAGGTAAACCTTCCACATCGAAAGGGTTTTAAGGGACTATACGAAAGTTTGCAATTCGGCGGATTTCGTTCGGCCTTCGTCCTAGGCTAAGGCGTTTCTCTATTGCTTGGGTGCGACCAATGGAAATGCGGCGCGGATAGGACATAAGCAGACCCGTCGGGCCGAGAAGCGTTCCGCAGTCTCTGCGTGCTTAACTCGCGCTTCGCGCCAGGCAGTCTCTCCTCATTTCTTGTCCTTGCCTAAGAGTTTGCCAGTCTTGCTGTTCATCCAGTGCACTGCGAGCAAGCCCGGCAAACAAAGCCTTGAAATTCGTTCTCTGTCGCGCAGTCCTTATCATCATCGATCCATTTCTGGACAATCATGTTTTGGTCGGGCAAGCAAAAGTGAAGGCGTGCATATTAGCTTTGTGCTGTTTGAGTTCACAGCAAAACGCTGCACGATTGAGGCCAGTGCACCTGCTATACCGGACCTCAAGGGAGATTACCGCGACGAGCACTGTGCTCGGTGCCCCCTAACCACGAATTCGGAAAGAATCTGGCGGTTCATTGCTCGCGCGAACAAACCGCCTTGAGCACATGCCAGTGTCATTGAAACTGGCGGTTTGCTGATCCCGAGCGTCCCTTCTGTTATCAATACCGGCGGCATAATCCCGGTTCTTGAGCAAGCTTTCGGGGGGCACCAGCCTGAACTGAATCAACTGCGTTCTACCTTAATTATCGCACTTGATCTGCAGCCGCTCGGCAGAAAGAGTTGGGATGAGCTACTCGCGGAGGGAGTCGACCCGGGCCTTTTAGCCACACGCCGCCTGCTCGAATGCGTCAAAAGCAGCGTAAGCTTAGAGGCGCGCCCTCGAACTGGATCGCCGGCTTATCGGGTTCGAATGTCGCGTTGCGCTCAATCAAGGTGCCGAGATCAAATCTTCAGTCGCTCGCGGGTCTAGACTTCCACATCATTTCCTTTCCGAGGCGCTCACATGAGCTTCTCGATACTCGTTCGTCAGGTCTTGATTGTGCCTCATTGCCTGGATGGGCGTGCGGCCCCGGGGCAACCGTCAGGCTGGCATGTCGAGCAGGTCCGGCTCGCGGACCTGTCGGTAGCTCTCTTGCTCGCGCGATGACCGTTACCCATGCCCAACAATTGCGCGCGGTCGTCTCGGATTACTGTTGGTCATCTAGTCTGCTTTCCTTCAAGGACGCGGCGTCCGTCCGACCATGGCACGACGTGCATTCGGGCATAGTGATAATCGCACCAGGATGACAGCTTGTGGCGCGGTCCCGTCACAACAGGCTCGCCGCACATATACGCGGTTCCAGGATCGCCATTCTTGAAGCCAACAATGGCCCGGCATTGGCCCTCACAGTGATCGACGAGCAGGACCCTGTTGGATCCATCGGGACTTCTCACATTACCGCTCCGGGGTAGCGCATCAACTGCGCGGCGGCTCGTTGGGCACTCGGCGCCCGCAAACGTATTTCGAAGCCTCCAAAGCTGGATTGGTCCTTCTTACATGTGGGCGATCGTGTCTTCATACGGCTCGGCGATCTGCGTGGACAGAACAGAGACAGCGTCCTTCGCACAGAGCGCGATCCTCGGCCGCTTTGGCAGAAGACCTCTCATCGCACGCGATCGGCCTGGTCCGCTTTTGTCCACAGGAATTCCGAAGCGACCGAAGATTGGTGCTACCTGGCTGCGCACTCTACAATCTGACGCTACGTGCGGTTCAATCCCCCTGCGGTCTTATCGCGTGAATATGTCAAACTCGTATTCGTTCGCCAGGAGCCGACCGCAAAGCGAGGAGGGCGGTAGGCGCTTCACCAAAAGCAGCTGGCTTTCGGTATTCGTCGTCTGCGGAACCGCGCAGCTCAGGTCCGCTCAGATGTGCGCGCTTAGCGACGCACTCAGAGTGAGGCTGCTCGTCACCGGCAACGAGTGACCACGCGAGCCAATGAAGTTCTTGGAATGTCTATGGGATAGGAGCTGCCTCGCCGGCGGAATCAATCGTCCGTGGCTAGAATGCTCTCTCGCGTCTGTGCGAATTGGCTTCGCCTCCCCAGCCGAGCTGTCCGCTGTCACCATCTCAATGGGGCTGCTTCCCGGGATTTATCGATTTATCGGGCCGCGGCGGCTGGGCAGAATGAGACAAACGGCAGCGCGCTATTCTGGTCAATGAGCCAATTCCGACCGTTCTCGACAACTTTGAACTGTCGACCTCGAAATGCGCCGTCAGGTCCAGGCTACGTCAGGTCAACGATCATTGCAGGTTCGATACTTGTGGGAAGATCTGCCTGGCCGTCATACGTTGGAAAGGCCGCCCAAGCGGTGCTCAGCCCTGGTCCCGTTGAGTATCGCGGCTTGGGTCCCGATTGGCGTGTTTGCTACAATCGTGGTTGGTACCAAAGAGTTGCTATGTGGGGTGCAACTCCAGATCGGCCGAGGGGAAAGACGGCGGTTCTGGAGGCAATCAGACGGCTGATGGAACGAGCGGCGCAGTTGGCCATGCTCTCTGATGGGCCGCCAGGGCCTCGTAGCGGCGCCGATCGGCGTTCCTCCCATTCATCTTGGGACGCGAGCGATTGTTAGGCCGGCATTCTCCAGCGCATCCAAAAGTCTATCAGCAACCGCCCGCGGATCGCGCTGGTCCTCTATGCTCACGTTACAGGCCAACGTGGCGGCGATGATCGCGTGCGCCGTTTTGCGCTGGAGGCAATCGTACTCGGCATACTCACCGCAGGTATTGCAGGTGATCACCGGCCGGCCAGTCCACGTGCATTGCGATCTCGCACCAGCTTTCTATGTGACATTTCGGGCAGAGCATAGATCGAGACTTCCTTGAGGTCTGAGCTCGCACACTACGTGGTCATCAGTTGAACATTCTACTTGGTAGCCAAAGCTGCAGAAGCCATTGATACCCCGAAGGCCGTGTCGCCAGTCCCGGAAACGAAAACCACGATCGAGACGCGCACGGAGGCAATCCAGGCACCCGAAGGGGGGTCCGGCGTGAGCGACCAGTTGACGCATCTCTGGCGACAATGCCTTCGATGGCGCCGCCTCGGTGCGCTTCTCGAACCGACGTTGAACGGATCACGGCGAGCATCTGCACATCGATATGCCGCGGCCGTCCAATGTATCGTTCGACGTAGAGCCGGCTGCCCCAGGGACCGCGCTCTCAATACGCGTCCCGACAATGGCGTCTTCCAGAGTATCGAGGCCGCACACAATCCGCATGGCCTTACTGCCGCCGGCCCGCCGAAGATCTCAGGAGCAAGGGCGCTCCGATAGCCCCGCCCGCTGTGCGAAAAGCTTTCCGGATCATTCGCCTTAATGGCTGAAAGTACCATCGGAAATCCGCTCCGCTGAACGAAGTTGCGAACAGATCTTTCCGCCTATCACGATCGCCTCGCTCATAAAGGTGTGCTGCCGTTGGTTGCGGGACTTGCTCGCGTGGTCCCGCATTGAATTGTCATCCTTTGGAGCGGCGCGGTCCTTTCCGCATTCACAAGAGCGGTGCCGTGTTCTCTCTTTGTAAGACGACGGATGACATTATGTTCGTTGTCCGTCACGCAGCGCTCTCAAATCGCCGATAGCCGCAGCGGCTCGACGACAGATCGCCACTTCGGGCCACTTGGTCAACCCGTTCCCCAGGTATGCGAACTCTTGCTCGGTGAAACGAGCAGTCTCGGTAAGACGGCGGAGGACCTCCTCGGAGATCACGACTACGACTTCGCGAGAGGTGACCTCTTCCGGCCGGCTGCCGAACGCTCGCACGAGCTGGGCAAGCTCCTGCTCGCTAAAATCACGAATCTGGTAGGTGCGGCGAAGAATCTCCTCCGCGATGGCTACTGTCGCATGGCGAGAGCTCGCCTCTTGCCGCCACTTGCTGAAGCCGTTGGCGAGGATCGCCAGTCCTCGATGCGTAAAATGAGAAAGCCCGTCGGTACGGCAAGCCCGACCAAGGACCTCGTAGGCGATTGCAGTCGAAGCTTCGCGCAGTGGAACCGTTGTTGGCCATTTACTGAAGCCGTTCAAGAGAATAGCCAGTCCCTGCGGCGTAAATTCAGAGAGCTGACCCGCGCGGCGGGCGCGGCAAACGACCTCCTGGGCGATCACGGCCGTTGCATCGCGAAGAGACGCTTGTTGTGGCCACTTGCTGAAGCCGTTTACGAGGTTCGCCAGTCCCTGGTCAGTAATGCAGGAGACTCCGTCGGCGACGCGACTGCGCGCGAGCACTTCATCGGCAATTTCAATTGTGGCTCGGCGGCAGGTCGTGTCCTGCCGCCATTTGCTGAAACCGTTTACCAGCATGCCGAGTTCCTGGTAGCGAAAACAAGAGAGGCGCTCGGCACGGCGAGTATGACGGATGACCTCATCCGCGATGGCAACGGTAGCCGTTAGACAGGCAGCCTCGTTCGTCCACTTGCTGAAGCCGTTGACCAAACTCGCCAGTTCATGGCGAGTGAAGTCACCGAGCTGACCGACGGAAAGCGCGCGGTGAACGAGTTCACCTGCGAGCTTGACTGTGGCTTGCCGAGGCGCGAACTCGCCCGGCCACCTGCTGAATCCGTTTACGAGCTTAGCCAGTCGCTGCTGACTGAAATCGGAGAGCTGATCGGAGCGGCGCAGAAGCTCGTTGCTGATAGCGATCGCTGCTTTGCGACAACTCGACGCTTCCGGCCATTTGCTGAAGACGTTGACCAGACTCGCCAGCTGTTGCTGAGTAAAATCAGAGAGTCGATCGCTTCGGCGCAGAAGCTCATCTGCGATCGTGGCAACGGCCGCGTGAAAGCATTCAGCTCCTCGCCATTTTCCGAAGCCGTTCACGAGCGTTGCGAGATGCTGCTGAGTGAACGCTGAGAGACGATCGTCGGAACGCATCCGGCAAATGATCTCAGTCGCGATCTTGACCGCGGCTTCACGAAGCGCCGGTTGATCCGGCCACTTGCTAAAGCCGTTTACCAGCAACGACAAGTGCAGGCCGGTAAGGTCATGGAGGGTCTCGCTCGTATCGCGACAAAGTTCAGCAATTCTGATCGTGCCATCCCTGCATTCGGAAGAGGCAGAGTGGCGACCAAATGAACATGCGAAAAGCGAAAGCGATCTGAAGCCGACTTGTTCCATCAGTGCGTGATCAAGGCGCGAGAGCCGAGCTGCCAAAGCTTTGCAAAGTTCCGCGCCTGCCTGACCTCCAGACTGGCGGCTGAGCTCATTACATATCGTGGCGTATCCCGATGCTTGCTTGAGGCGGATGTCTACCTCAAACCGTGGAACAAATGCGATTCTGAAGGCAGTCGCGGCCTTTCGCAGGAAGCGCGGTCGATTTGATCTCGTGAGCTGCTGGGTATCGTCTAGTAGTGAACGTGAGAATGCACATACGTCGTGACCACAGCATGCATGGCCGATCCTTGCGAGAAGCTCATCGAGTGTGGCCATCGTTCGATTTGGTGGTTCTGAGTGTTCAACGCGAACGTGCTGCTCCAACGGGAGCCGGTCGAGCGAGGCTGCTTGTCCAGAGCGTGTCATCTGCCGACCCCTCCCTGACCAGGATATCGAACTGAAATCAAATGGCGACCTTGCTCACTCAAGCTGGCTGCAGCGATGGCCTCACGCGGTCCGCGACAGAGGCGAAGTTCGTCCGGTGTGCAAGCATGTCGCTCCCAAGCCATCGGCAGGCGATCGTGGACGCTCGCCCGCGCAGGAATTAAAGTGGTAGGCGTCGCAACGGCACGAACGATGGCTATCGGGTAGCGCTCAGTGTCGAGAATCCAGGATCCATACGTATTCTGCCTTCGGTTCACGCGGTCCTTTTTCAGTTCGTAGATCCGCGGTCTTGTCATTCCTGCCACGGCACGCAATATGACCTGCTATCGGAACCGGGACGGAATTGTTCAATCGTCAAAAGCTGCCAAGGCGACCCTGTGCGCAATTGAATTGATGCTTTGCTCGCTCAGGGCCGCAGGACAACCATAGGGGAGCCGTCATCCGACATGCGACCCATGCAAGAGCCGATCGTTGCGTCGCGAATGACGCGGGCATGGAGTCCGGCTCCTTGAGTTTTCGATCCGAATATCGACGAAGCGTTGGTAATTTCTAAGTCCGGAACACTCCTGGGATCGCTCACCAAGCTGTGAGGCAGCTCACAATCCGACCAGCTTTCGTAGGATGGCCCAATCGTTCCAGCAAGGCATGGCGAAAACATCGCGATAGGAGGAGGCGTAGCGTATGCCTACAGCTGCCCCGTTTCGGTGTGGGAAAGCCATTTGCAGGTTCGCGGCGGGGATCATTTCCATTCCACTCTGGGCTGCGAGGCGCCGATCTCCGGAATGGCGACCTCGTCGTGCGCAATCTCTCAAATCGAGCAATCGTCACGCGACGATGCTGCTCCGATCTTAGCATCCGGTTCTCCTGCAGCCCTGGTTTCATCGCGACACATACCGTGGAGGCGGCCTGCGGCGTTTGGGGAACGCGGGCGTTCTGCGATCTGAACTCCAAAAATGGCACACTCTCAATTGTGTCGCCCGGAAGCTGTTGTGCGACCAGGCACGGTCGCCAGCTACAAGAAGACTCTACAATCTGACGCCACGTACGATTCAAGCCCCTTATGTCGAGAGTCGCGCATGTCGCGCAGAATTTGACGCGAACCACTAGTGAAGCCCAATCTCGCCTATCATCCTCGGTCCGCGTGGCGTTTCCAATCGGGCGTTCTTAACTGAGAAGGCTGCAATGAAGCTTACTCCCGCTTGCGTTTGTTGCGAGCGGCTTGTCGCATCTCAGACATTGACAGAGCGGATGGCAGATAACGGCAAATGAGGTGCTTTTGCGAAAGCCAGCCTACGGGATCCTACGTAGGGCGTGTGTCGCATTTTCTTGATCTAAAAATTGCATCGTCTTCCGCATGAAGCAGAAAAAGCCATTCTCAGACGCCAAACATTGGCGAGGCCGTGCGGAAGCGACGCGAATAAAAGCGGAGTCGCTCGAGGACGACACATCCAGATGCAGGCTCCTCAAGGTCGCTGAGGAATATGATAAGCTGGCTCGCCTCGCGGAGGGGCGGCAAAGAAATGAGGTTGACGGGCAGTTCTGATCGCCGCGGGAGCGGACGATTGCATCGTAGGTCAAAGGCGTTGTGATCGCAGCGGAAGCATTTCCGTTGGACGGCTCTAGGGCTGAACTGCGAAACGCCCCTCATGCGGTAACGCCAAAGAGGGAGGCTGCTGAATGCGTGCGGTCCGCGCGTCCGCGCGTCCGAGCCTCTGGCCGTGAATCAATTGTAAATCAGTCTCGCCGGCCACATAGATGACGCATTGACGGTGTCTGAGGCGGCAAGCCGGCTAACCGTCAGACATAAGGAATGAGATGAAAGCCCACCGTCGGATCGTCGCAAGAGCGAAATTACATGCTTCTCGCTCGACGAATTGGCGAAGCATTGGCGTCGCTTTGCATCATCTGCTGAAGCCGGCGACGTGTCTTTGGGTGACAAAGTAGGTTCGCCGGATCATCCCAAGCGAATTGGCTTCCGCCGCCGTTTGGCTGTGAGGCGTTTTAGTCGAGTTCTGGCATCTTGCACCAAACACGGTTAGCTCAACGCCATAACGTTGCGGACTTGTTTAGGCGAAGAGGCGAGCGTCAGCTCCCGCTGACGCGGCTTGCGTAGCGAAACCATCGTAGGTGTCTGCACGGATCGTCTGCATGAGGCAAGTTCGCAACGAAGTCACGCATGACGAGAAAATACAAGTAGAAATCATAGTCGAAAGACCAACCGCAAGAGAACTCTCCGGTGGACGATTCCGGACAGAGCCGATGTTCTTCATCCAGATAAGTTCGGTGCAGATGATCAGGAGTATTTGGGGTTTCCCATGCCGGGGTGGCAGCCGCTCGATGTATGATTCGGACGACACGAGTGGTGCCGGAGTCCACTCTATCGGCCAAAAGAAGGAGAACGCGTGAGGAGCCAAATTGCAGAAAGACTCGAGGCGGGGCGCGTCCGCGACGGCCGATTTGCCACCGCACCGGGATCTGGTCCTTCCGGTCTCTTCTACGTGCAGGGGCCTTGTGGCTGTCAACTCAAGATCATCGGCTTCGTCCGTCCGGGATGGGAGCATGTCTCTGTGTCGACGCCAAGGCGTTCTCCAAACTGGGATGAAATGTGCCTCGTCAAAGATCTGTTTTGGGATCAGGAGGAATGCGTGATGCAGCTGCATCCTCCTCGTTCGCAGTATGTAAACAATAGTCGCTATTGCCTGCATCTCTGGAGGCCGACACGTCAGGTCATTCCGATGCCTCCGGCAGCCTTCGTGGGCATCGTCGGGCTCGGACCGTCTGAAGCCGCAATTCTGTTTGCGCAGATGAGTGCGGTGTCATAGTGGATCTCGCCGCGTCGGTGTTAAATCGAGCGGCGGCAAAGTACTCTGCTGTTCCCGCAGAGCATCTTCGAGACTCCAGACGGATTTGCTCACCACAGTCATGGGCGACGAGCACACCGTCGATGGAGCCCAGGTGACCTAATGATGGACAGACCCGCCAAGAAGGCGGCGGGAGGCAACAAAGGACCTATGGGGCGCAACCACTGTACGCATTGGCTAGTTGCCCGAGTGAGGCGCGTCGAGGAATGTTGTTGCGCGTGCCTCGATGCTGCGAGGAAATCCTGCGTGAGAGGCGGCTATTAAGCCTGATATGAGCGCCATCCCGGCGCAACTCGGCGATAATTCTCGTTTAATACCGGGCAAGAGTGTTGCTTTTGCGGAGCTGCGCACGATGGCTTCGTCTGTAGATCGAGCGAAAGTCTTGGGGGATGCTGTGGAAGTCGAAGGCAATAGCGGCCGCAACGGCGCGCCGGTCCGCCGCGACTGGGAACGTGCCGAGGCGGAAGGGCTTTACGCGCTGCCATTTGCCGACCTCCTATTTCGGGCCCAGGCCGTTCATCGTGGCAATTTCGACCCAAACCACGTCGAAGCCGCGAGCCTGCTCAGCATCAAGACCGGCGGTTGTCCTGAAGACTGCGCCTACTGCGCACAGAGCGTGCATTACGACACTGGCCTGAAGGCGACTCGCTTGATGGATCGCGCTGAGGTGGTCGCCGCCGCGCAGCGCGCCAAGGCGGCCGGGGCGACTCGCTTCTGCATGGCCGCGGCCTGGCGCAGTCCAAAGGACCGCGACCTCGATCAGGTCTGCGACATGATTGCCGCCATTAAACGTGTTGGCATGGAGACGTGTGTAACGCTCGGCATGCTCACGCCAAAGCAAGCCGCACGGCTCGCCGACGCCGGCCTCGACTTTTACAATCACAACGTGGACTCGTCGCCGGAGTTCTATCGCAGCATCATTACTACCCGGACCTTGCAGGATCGGATCGACACTCTTACACACGTGCGCGAGGTGGGCATCAAAGTCTGCTGCGGCGGCATTATTGGCATGGGTGAGCAGGTCGAGGACCGTCTCGGCATGCTGGTACTGCTCGCCAATCTTCCCAACCATCCGGAAAGCATACCGATCAACCTCTGGAACGAGGTGAATGGCGTGCCGGTGAAGGTCACGGCGGAGCGTCCAGATCCGATTGCCCTGGTGCGCCTGGTCGCGACCGCGCGGATCATGATGCCCGAGAGCGTCGTACGGTTGGCTGCCGGGCGCCAGTACATGACTGATGAACTCCAAGGGCTATGCTTCTTGGCGGGGGCAAATTCCATCTTTGTCGGCGATGTGTTGCTGACTACCAAAAACCCTCAACTTGACCGTGACGCAAGTTTGTTCGCCCGGCTCGGCATTACGTCTGGACTCGCTTAGATTGTCGGAACAATAGAGGTGCTGCGTGCAAGCGATCAACGTAGGTGAGAAATGCAGATTGTCTTGATGAAGGGAACGATTCATTGCGCCTCCGTAACTGACTCCGACCTGCACTATGAAGGCTCGATCTCGATTGATCGCGCACTGCTGGACGCGGCCGATATCTTGATCAACGAACGCGTCGAGCTCTACAATCTCGAGACGGGGGCACGCTTTGCAACGTTTGTGACAGAAGCGCCACAAGGATCCGGCACCGTAGACGTGAACGGTGCGGCGGCCCGACTCGCGATGCCCGGAGATAAGATAAGTATCGTCGCATACGCGTCATTTGACGAGGAGGATGCAAGAATCTTCAGGCCGCGCATTGTGCTGGTTGATCGAGACAATCGTATCCTGCCGGTTTGAATCCAAACAGCCAACGTGGGAAGACCCCGTTCTTCGCCGCCGGTTGGAGTTTAGCGGCGTCCATCGTTGCTCAGCGAGTGAAGAATGAATTCCATCATTGCCGCGAAATTCGCCAGCTACATGGCAGGCTTGGATGCGCTTAAAGAAGACGACCGCCTGCGCAGTCTCAGGCCGCGCACCGGAATCGACTTTTCATCAAACGATTATCTGGCCCTGGCGAGCGCGCCGCGCATGAAAAAAGCCATCGTCACTGCGCTCGAAGCCGGTACTCCGATCGGAGCCGGCGGATCACGGCTTCTGCGCGGCAACTGCGAGGAGCACGAATGCCTCGAAGCAGAAGCGGCGCGGTTCTTCGGGGCGCAGACCGCGCTCTTCTTCGGCGGTGGTTATGTCGCAAATTTTGCGGTGCTGACAACGCTGCCGCAACGGGACGACCTGCTCGTCCTTGATTCCCTGGTTCACGCCAGTATTCGCGAAGGCGCGCGTGCTGGCCGAGCTGCGTTTCGAATCAGTGCCCATAACGACCCGCAGGCTGTCGAAAGCGCAATTTGCGACTGGCGGACTGCGGGCGGAGCCGGGCAGGTCTGGATCGTAGTCGAGAGCCTCTACAGCATGGACGGCGATTTCGCACCGCTTGAAGACCTGCTCGCGATCGCGGACCGGCACGATGCGTTCTTGATTGTGGACGAGGCTCATGCCACCGGCGTCTACGGCGAGCAGGGACGAGGGCTCGCTGCGCCCTATGAAGGACGCGAAAATCTCCTCGTTGTTCATACCTGCGGCAAGGCGCTGGGAGCTGCCGGCGCGCTTGTCACCGCCTCTGGCGTGCTGCGCGACTTCATAATCAATCGCTGTCGCCCGTTTATTTTCGCGACTGCCCCTTCGCCCTTAATGGCAGCGGCCGTACGGGAGGCTCTGTTGATCCTGCAGGAGGAGCCGGAGCGCCAACAGCGGTTGGCGATGCTTGTCGCATTCACGCATCGGGAGATGGTTGCGCGAGGCGAGAGAAGTCCTTCGAACTCGCAGATCCTGCCCTACATCGTTGGCGAGAATGCCTGCGCCATGAGGTTAGCCTCCGCCCTACAGGCTCGCGGATTTGACATCCGAGGAGTCAGACCGCCAACCGTGCCGGCCGGCACGGCCCGTTTACGAATTTCACTGACGCTCAACGTCGGAGAGGATGAGGTGCGTGCGATGCTCGATGCGCTCGCTGAGGAGACGAGGGGCGGGTTTCGATGAGTCAGCGGATCGTGGTGACTGGCACAGATACAGGGATCGGCAAAACTGTCTTTTCGGCAGGCCTTGCCCAGCTTCTCGGCGCGAATTATTGGAAACCAATTCAGGCCGGTCTTGAAGATGAGACCGATAGCCAACTGGTCGCTCGACTGGGCGGTCTCTCGGCCGATCGGATCGTTCCGGAGCGTTACCGCCTTAGAACGCCCGCTTCCCCGCATCATTCCGCCGAAATAGACGCAATTCGCATCGATCCCGATTCGCTCGTTGTGCCGGATACCGGGGAGCGACCGCTCGTCATCGAAGGCGCCGGCGGGCTGATGGTGCCGCTGAGTTCTAGCGCACTCTACGTCGACGTCTTCGAGCGGTGGCGGCTTCCCGTCGTGCTTTGCGCCCGCACGCTACTCGGGACCATCAATCACTCCCTGCTATCGATAGAGGCCTTGAGAAAGCGCCAGATCGACATTCTTGGGATCGCATTCGTCGGGGAAAGAAATGCTGAAACTGAGAGCGCAATTTGTGACATCACGCGGGTGCGTTGGTTAGGACGGCTGCCCTGGATTTCTCCTCTGACGGCAGACAGCCTACAGGCTGTCTTCAAGGGCTCGTTTATCCCCGGCGATTTCAAGCGATGATGCCAAACAAGAGGTGGCCAATTTGGCATCCATTCACGCAGCATGCTCTTGACAACGAGATGACCAAGGTTGTGCGTGGCGACGGTGCTTATCTCTACACTGCGGATGATCATCGAATCATAGATGCAATCTCATCCTGGTGGGTCGTCACTCACGGCCATTGCCATCCGCAGATCGTGAGCGCGATTCAGGAACAGGCCGGCAAGCTGAACCAAATCATTTTCGCCGGCTACACGCACGATCCGGCTGAAGAGGTCGCTCGGCTCCTTTTGAAACTCGCACCCCAAGGCGTCGACCATGTGTTTTACTCGGATAGTGGCTCAGCCAGCGTAGAAGTCGCCTTGAAGATGGCACTCGGCTTTTGGCACAATATAGGCGAACCGCGAACGCGCATCGTTGTCATGCAGCACTCCTATCACGGCGACACGTTCGGCGCGATGTCGGTTGGTGCCCGCGGTGTCTTCAACGCGGCGTACGGACCCCTCCTGTTCGACGTGACCTCAATCCCATTCCCTGCGAGCGGTCGTGAGCAGGCGACGCTTGATGCGCTTGAGTCAGCATGTCGAAACGAAAATCCCGCGGCCTTTATTGTCGAGCCCCTGGTGTTAGGGGCAGGCGGAATGCTGATGTATCCAGCTTGGGTGCTAAGAGAGATGAAGCGGATCTGCGAGGTGTCGGACGTCCTGTTCATTGCCGATGAGGTCATGACGGGCTGGGGCCGCACCGGAACGATCTTCGCCTGTGAGCAGGCCAATGTCGTGCCGGATATAGCGTGCTATTCGAAGGGTCTCACGGGAGGGGCGCTGCCGCTCGCCGTGACACTCTGCCGGGCAGAGATTTTCGATGCTCATTATTCAAAAGACCGTACGCGCACATTCTTTCACTCGAGTTCGTATACGGCAAATCCGGTCGCCTGTGCCGCCGCCAAGGCTAACCTGGATCTGTGGAAAGATCAGGAATGTCACCAGCGCATCGCTGCGGTCGCAACCATGCAAGAGCAGGCAATTGAAGCATTGCGCGCCAATCCGCGCTTTGCAAACGTTCGCCGTTGCGGCACAATCACAGCACTCGATCTGAAAACGAGAGATACCGGCTATCTCGCAGGCGTCGGCCCGAAGCTTCACGCCTCCTTTAAAGACCGCAATCTCTTGCTGCGCCCACTCGGTAATACGATTTACGTGATGCCGCCGTATTGCGTAACAGCAGGAGACCTAGGCGAAATATATGCAGGCATCTGTGACGCTGCCGATGCGCTGGTCTGAAGACGCGCGCGCGGGGGCGCAAGATCAAGGATTCTGAGCTGTCGTCCGCTTCTCGAACGACTTGAGAGAACCTTGCCATAGACTGCATACGAAATGGACGATTGTTGCCTCGCGTCCTGCAATGTGGGTGCCGCACGGCCGGGCGACCGCAGGCCGGTCCACAGTGTCACCGTGCGTTCGGTTTCAATCCGATCGCGTCATCGCGATTGGGTACCCGTTCATCTGTGTGGATGACCCGCGCGAATGCGGCACAAGGTGATGAAGTTATGCGCCCATTGGTGGCGGCCTATTGCGGAAGTTCTTCCGTTATTTCGATTAGAGGAGATTGCCTGGACGGCAGGTTTTATCAGGCGGCTACGGCGCGAAGATGGTGGACACGTCATCCGCATTCTGGAGTTTGCGGCAGCCGCGCGAGCCTTGGTGCATCTTTCCTATTTCCCTCGCCCGGGCTTCGGAATGTGCCGAAGCCGCCCTTTGAGCGCCATAAGCCAATCAGCAGCGATAAGAAATCGACATGCCGCCTTGACGTGGGCTTTGAGACGTAGATCGAAGCCTCATAAGGACATCTACTGTCGCCGCTCGCGTGCGTCGTCTCCAGGCCGCCGTTTTGACGCGCAGAATGTTCGGATGGTGAGTCCCAGAACCACGGCGCGGAGCAACATCTTGAAAGATCTTATTTGCTGATTGCGCAATCATTGGAAACTTTGTGCCTTCCAACTTCTCAGTGACGCGCCTGTTCGGCCTCCCTATTGACAGATATCTTTTGCTCTTCCAAGGGAAAGGCCATGTCCAGAGACATGCGGGGCCGGGTCAGATCGAACATGAGCGACATTTCGCAGCTGTCAGTTGAGCGCGTCACGATTCCAGTTCTGCAACGATGCAAGGATGAAAGGCGCGCCATTGTCATGACCACGGCTTATGATGCGGTAACGGCACGTATCGCCGATCCTGTCGTCGACGTCATTCTTGTTGGCGATAGCGTCGGCAACGTATGCCTTGGGTTTGACGACACTTTACCGGTCAGCATGGCGATGATGAATCACCACCTGGAGGCGGTCGCGCGAACAAGGCCTCGCGCCATGCTTGTAGCTGACATGCCGTTTCTCAGCTTTCATCTCAGTCCCGACGACACGATACGCAACGCTGGAGGCTTCCTGCAGCGTGGCGCCGACGCCGTCAAGCTTGAGGGAGGGAGTAAGCGTGTCGAGATGATCCGAGCCTTGGTGAATTGCGAAATTCCCGTGATGGGCCATCTTGGTCTCACGCCACAAAGCGTCAACGCGATGGGTGGCTTCAAGGTACAAGGTCGGAACGCGAACGATGCCCTACGTCTGCTTGACGATGCGCACCAGCTACAGCAGGCCGGATGCTTTGCTCTTGTCCTCGAAGGCATCCCGGCCGAGCTCGCTGCCCGAGCGACTGAATCTCTGACCATACCAACGATTGGGATCGGAGCGGGTCCAAGTTGCTCCGGCCAAGTTCTAGTGTTCCACGACGTGTTGGGGCTCACAGGAAGTCATTATCCCAAATTCGTGCGTGTCTATGTAGAGGGCCATCAGCTGCTGCAGGAGGGCCTCTCGCGCTGGGCAGTTGATGTCCGCAGCGGAGCATTCCCTGCGCCGCAGGAGTCATATCGGATTCCGGACGGATTGCGCGAGGCGGTCGTTAACTGGTTGCCTTCCAAGTCAAGCTAGTGCAAGGTCCAACATGCAAACTAGCAAGTACGGTCGGGGGACTGCGCGGCGTCCATGCAGAGAAGCGCCAGTCCGATAGCGAGGCGGGCCCGCTGCGACAATAGGTTGCCCGCACGAGCGCCATCTAGCCTGGCCGAAAGCTCGACGACCTCCGATATCACCCGTGGTGAGCACCTTCCTCGCACCCGCCCCAGTTGAGACCAAATGAGGATCTCGGTAGATAGTCTCGTGACTTCCCAAACGGTGAGAAGCCGCGCTGCGAAGCGGTCGGTATCGTCTCTGCGCCGGATCCCGGGAGACTTGTCCGGCTTTATTGCGACCTCGTCGAACCGGCGAACTCGCCAAGCCTCTGCACGCTTGCATTTTCGCGGCGTTGCGAAGTACGTGTGCAAGCTGATCAGGATCGTGCAGCCCATTGTCGCGTGCATTGGAGAAAAGGGTTCAACAACGCGCGGTCGTGCGCCGCATGGTCGTGAATCTAAATCCTTCGATCGAGATCCTCACCGTTTCGAGACGGTGAGAAGCCGACAGGCTCGCGATGAGCAATCGGACCGCCATCTCATCGAACAAGAACGGCTTGTTGGTTGCCGAGGGCCCTTTACTTCGGGCAGCTGCGGGTCGAGACGGAGATTCGAACGACTGGGACGTCTCGGGTTCAGTACGGCACTCAAAGAACCATCTCGCCGAGTGTGGTTGGATTGGGTTCGATCGCCAGATCTGGGTCGAAAACTGGCGGCTAGCTAGACGACCGGTACAGCGAAGCGAATCTTAGGACACTCGACCGTATTTGGATGGACGGCAATGGGCTGAGTTCGCCGGTGCAATACAAACCCCGAGCAATACACGCTTCGATCGGGTTGCTCTTTTGCCGATCACCGGCTCGACGGCGCGCCGTCGCCGCCGGATCTGGGTTCGAACGCTATTCGAGCGGCGTCACAAGTCGATGCTATCGGCACCCTGCCGTACTCGAACGATCAAATGCATACAGCTAGAGCGGTTCATCGATTGATTGAATCGGGAGGGATTGAACGAAGCCGCTGCCGCGGCGTGAGGGGCAAGGTAGCGTAGATCGCCTCCTGGCGGAGAGGATGTGGGTGTTGGAGCCCCCCTCAGACAGGGTATTGAGATGGCCGATTTGAGCCCTCTTCGCCGCCGCATGATCGAGGATATGACAGTCCGCAATCTGTCGCCGGCGACGCAGCGATCCTACATCAGCGCGGTTTCGAAGTTCAGCCGCTATTTCGGCCGATCGCCTGAGCGGTTGGAGCTGGAAGACGTCCGGGCCTTCCAGGTGCATCTGGTCTCGACCGACATCTCATGGCCGGCGCTGAACCAGATCATCGTCTGTGCGCTACGGTTTTTCTACGGCGTCACGCTCGGCGAGGCGCTCATCCCGGAGCGCATTCCCTATGCGCGAGAGCCCCGCAAGCTGCCGGTCGTTCTCAGCGCCGACGAAGTGGTGCAGTTCCTCGAGGCGGTGTCGAGCCTGAAGAGCCGCGCCGCGCTCACCACCGCCTATGCGGCCGGACTCAGGGCCTCCGAGGTCGCGGGACTGCGGATCGAAGACATCTACAGCACCCGCGGTGTCATCCAGGTGCGCCACGGCAAAGGCGCGAAGGATCGCAACGTGATGCTGTCGTCCCAACTGCTCGGCATCCTGCGCACCTACTGGCGGCTCGCCCGGCCGCGGCTTTATCTGTTCCCTGGGCGTGACGAAGGTCACCCGATTGATCCGACCGTGTTGCATGCCGCCTGCCGCTCGGCGGTCAAGGCTGCGGGCCTGACCAAGCGCTTCACGCTGCACACGCTGCGCCACAGCTTCGCGACACATCTTCTGGAGAACGGAATCGACATCCGGATCATCCAGGTTCTGCTCGGGCAAAATAATCCGTCGTCGACGGCGCGCTACACGCAGGTCGCCACCCATACGATCCGGGCGCCCCAGAGCCCGCTCGACCGCCTGTCGCTGGAGGTGACGCCACCGGCATGACAACGGCTCCGGGATCCGGCTTATGACCCCCCGACGTCCGCCCGCACCGACCCGCCATCGACATTGCCGATATCTTGCGCCGGCATGGCGACGCCTATCGTCGTGACCATGCCGGTCATCACGGTCGCGTCGAGCGGCGGGTGGTGAGCGCCATTGTTGGGTGCCGAACCGAGGCGCTCGGCGGCCACGTCGAGGCCCGCAATGACTGCGGCATGACGCGGATCGCCTATAATTCCTGCCGGAATCGGCATTGTCCGAAGTGTCAGGGGCCAGCCCGAGCCGCGTGCCGTGCCGCGCGAGAAGCCGACCTGCTGCCGGTTCCCTACTTCCACGTCGTCTTTACGCTTCCTGCACCGATCGCCGCGATTGCTTTCCAAAACAAGGCCGTAGTCTATGCCATCCTGTTTAAGGCCGCCGCCCAGGCGATGACGAGCTTGCTGCCAATCCGCGCCGGCTCGGCGCGGAGATCGGCGGCGTCGCGGTCCTGCACACCCGGGGACAAGCGCTAACGCATCATCCCCACATCCACTGTGTCGTGCCGGGCGGCGGCCCGTCACCTGATGGAACACGCTGGATCGCCAGCCGACCAAACTTCTTCCTGGCCGTCAAACCGCTCGCCCGGCTGTTCAGACGCCTGTTCCTCGAACGTCTGACCGCCGCCTTCGACGCCGGCACCCTGAACTTCTTCGGCGATCTCGCATCCCTGGCCGAGCCTGCTGCCTTCGCAGCTCATCTCGTCGCTCTGCGGCGCATCAGCTGGGTTGTCTACGCCAAGCGGCCGTTCGGCGGCCCTGCGCAGGTGCTGGCCTATCTCGGCCGCTATACCCATCGCGTTGCAATAGCCAACAGCCGGCTCGTAGCCCTCGACGAGGATCACGTCGCCTTTACCTGGAAGGACTACCGCCAGAACGGCGCGACAAAGATCATGAAGCTCAAGGCCGACGAGTTCATCCGCCGCTTCCTTCTTCACACGTTGCCCGACGGCTTCCACCGCATCCGCCATTTCGGCTTCATGGCTAACCGCCATCGCGCCGCCAGGCTCGCGCTTTGCCGTGCCCTTCTTGATCATGAGCGGACAGCGCCAAACAATATTGAGGCGTCGCCCGTGAGTTCGGACCCTCCGACGCGGGCCGAGGTTCCTCCCTGTCCCGATTGTGGCGGCGTCATGCGCATCGTCGAGCGCTTTCGACACAGCTTCAATTGCTCCAGCCCTCGAACATCACCGTTCCAGTGCGACACATCGTGAGCCAGCTCATGCCATGTACGACAATCATCATGTGTCATCCCACTCCCAGCGGCTCGATCATCGTGGACGCTGTCGAATCCGTGCTGCCACATTGTGCGACAACAACCGCCCGATGCAGCGCTCCGCCGATCGCCACCGCTCGCAAAGCGCGTCTGATCCCAATCCATTGCCGATGCGCACATCTCGTGTCGCTGCCGCACACGCCGAGCCGGCAGACCGGACCTCGCGATCTCCAACAATCCCCATAGCTGCAAAACCGCGCATAACCGCCCGCGCCTTCGTTCAATCCGGCTTCAATGAGGTCGCACAACTGCACCTGCCGCACCATCGCGTGAACGCGACCTCACAGAACCCTCCAGATTCCGTCGGGCGGCGGTTTGTGATTCAAGATGCTGGCTGGATCGGAGGCCAGTATCGGATGGTCCGACCTCTTTCGAATGATCTTCGTGAAAGAGCTGTAAAGGCGGTGGAATCCGGCGAGAGTTGCCATGCTGTGGCGGCCCGGTTCGATGTTGCAGTGTGGTCCGTCGTGAAGTGGCGGCAGCGCTATCGCGCGACGGGTTCGGTGGCGCCGGGCAAGATGGGCGGTCACCGTAAGCCGGTTCTGGAGCCGCATCGCACGTTCATCGTGGAGCGGATCAGGCAGATGCCGCATCTCACGCTGCACGGGCTGAAGGACGAACTTGCCGCGCGAGGCGTGAAAGTCTCGCATCATGCAGTATGGACCTTTCTGCGACGCGAAGGTCTCAGCTTCAAAAAAAACACTGTTCGCCCTTGAGCAGGGCCGCGCCGACGTCGCGCGGCGGCGGCAGCGCTGGCGCAGCTTGCAGGATCGCCTCGATCCAAACCGCCTGGTGTTCATCGACGAGACCTGGATCAAGACCAACATGGCCCCGCTGCGCGGCTGGGGATCCAAGGGCGAGCGGTTGCGCGGCTTTGCACCGCACGGTCACTGGCGAACCCTGACCTTCCTCGGTGCCCTACGCTCTGACCAGCTCACTGCGCCATGCGTGTTCGACGGACCGATCAACGGCGAAAGCTTCCGCGCCTATGTCGTACAGCAACTCGTCAAAGTGCTCAAACCGGGCGACATCGTCGTCATGGATAATCTCGGTAGCCACAAGTCGCCGGCCGTCCGGCAGATGATCCGGAAAGCCGGTGCAAGGCTGTGGTACCTGCCGCCGTACTCACCCGACCTCAATCCGATCGAGCAAGTCTTCGCCAAGATCAAGCACTGGATGCGCATCGCACAGAAACGCACGATCGACGACGCCTGCGACCACATCGGCCACCTCGTCACAAGCATTCTGCCCGGCGAATGCAGCAACTACTTCGTGAATGCCGGATACGCTTCCATCAAAAAATGAAACGCTCTAGTTCATTGCAGGTTTGGCTTGCGAGAGACCTGAGCGTGGCGGCATTCCTAGGACGAGCTGAGACAAATATGGAACGCCGCGAACAATCGAGCGGATCGTTAGCGCGGTCGCAATAATCGCCGCTCCGAGCATACCCGCGATGATCAACCGGGTCGTGAGATCCCAAAGTTCTCCGAACTGTATGTAATCCATGAGACGGAACACAGTCCCCTGGACCAGGTAGAGCAGCAGCGTGGTCTGGCCCAACTCCACAGCGATAAAGCGGGACATTCGATTTGAATGGCCAAAGCTCCAGCATTGCAGCAGGAGTTCGATAGCGATTGCTGAAGCAGCTGCGGAGCCAACAAACATCAGAAGCACGTCTTTAGCCGACCGAAAATCGTGAATTACCCCAAGATTATTGTAGACATAAGTGTCCTTGCTCCAAGTTAGAAAGGACATGCAAGTCACTATCGAGAGAAACAAAATCAGGAGCGGCTTGTGATGTCGCAATGTACTCGTCCGTCGTTCTCGCGACTGAGCAAGCAAGAAGCCGAAGCAGAAGAACGGGTAAGTGAATCTGATCAGGGGTGATATGGAGAATGTCAGAGGTGCGAGTGCGACCAATATGGCTGAGCCAGATATGACCCACGATCCGTGGTTGAGCCTGGTAGAAATCTTGATGAGAAGGTAGGAAACAAACGTGGCCCAGATGAACCAGTAAGTGCCAGCGAGATCTTCGACAAATTCCAAAAGTCCGCTCGTTTGGCTGGTCGCGCGCCACAATGCCGCTAACTTCGCTGTCTCCATGAACGTCCACCAAAACAGCATCGGCAGCAAGAGCTGCTTCGCACGGTCGCTGGCGGCTTGAGTGAACGACTTTTGCAGCAGCGATCGAGAAGAAAGATATCCGCTTATCGCCATAAAGAGTGGCATGTGAAACATATAGATCGATTTGTAGTACGGCGAATACCAAAACCCGTCGTCTCGGTAGATGACATACTGGATCAGGTGCCCAACAATCACCAAAACAATGAGTGCACCTTTCGCGAAATCTAAACTTAGATCTCGATCGTTTGCCTCTGCGGTGCGCGAACTGGGGACGATCGTTCCAGTCAGGGGTAGCGATGTATCAAACATCTAGATATCTGTTGTTGACGGGCCGGCGGCCCGTTGTCCGCTTCTTCTGCCTCATTTTTGATCCAAACGAAAGGTCATGGCGGGAGTTTTTGGAAGGGGAATAGGCTCAGCGCCTTCCAAGAACCAGGTGTGGGCCGAGCGTCTCTGAATGCCTGGGAACTTTGTGGCAACGACAAGGTATCTAATTTGAGACACGGCTGTAGCAGCATCGGCACGGCATACTACTTGCAGACGCCTTTGTGGGAGGAAGACTGTCCCTCTCAGTCTTCCACTCGGCCCGACGCATCTCAGACCCGGCAGATGCGTCGGGCTTCCTCGGTTGGCCCAGCATAGGCGACATTTGGTCCGTCGCCTTCGCTTGACGCCGAGGTGTTCACGCCCATAGGGGCTTCTGATAGCTGAACTCGATCACGCCAACATTGGGGTACGGCAGCGTGCTACGCGCGCACGCCGATAGCGATGCTCTGCAGTTCTGGCGCAAAAGCCGAGCACCGACCTTTCTGATTGAGACGCTTGTTCGGTTTCGTATAACTGACGCCGTCAACCGCGCGTGCCTTGACGATTTTCGTCGGACCATCTCTTAGTGGAGCTCGTGGCTTGGTGTGCATCCGCGAAGACCTTAGTTGGATCGTACTCGCAGGATGACTGATAGCGAACCTGCTCGACCAGAGTCGCTCGCGATTGCGAGGTTCTTTGGTCAAAGGTGCTGCTCGCACTCGGTGTTGTGGACCAAGGAGGGCAGCAGGCGTTCTTCGCGCATCAGCCGACTCGTCGGATCACAGATAGCATTGGCGTTCAGGCGTCACGTCCATATTCATGGCTTCAAAAATCCTGAACGTTCCGGCGGCAAGCGAGGACTCGCGCCAGTCACTTGTGCGGCGATGTTGTTGCTAGCCACATTCTCTCTCGTGTGCCTACAAATCAGCTTCCTCGGGCTGAATTCAACGTTTTCGGTCAATGACTCCTCGAATATGTCTAGGCCTTGTCCCAACGTTTCTTGGTCGATCGTAAGTGCGGGCAAGAACTTCACAACCTGATCCGTCGGTCCGCATCGCTCGATAATCAATCCCTTCTCAAACGCTTTATGTGCCGTCGCCTCCGCGATCTCGGTCGTTTTGCAATCGAAACCGCATACCATGCCCCGTCCACGAACACCAAACCTGTTTCCGTGCTGATGCGCGATAGCATCGAGTCGACGCCGCATGAATTCGCCCAAGCGTTGGACCTGTTGCGAGAACGTCTTGTTGCGCCAATACAGAGTCAAAGCCGCTTTGCCAGAAACGAGTGCAAGGTTGTTTCCCCGAAACGTTCCCGTGTGCTCGCCTGGTTCCCATGCGTCGATCGCTTCTTTTATCAAGAGCATCGACAACGGCAAGCCGTACCCACTCAGCGATTTCGACATCACAACAATGTCTGGCGACAAGGCAGCGAATTCGAAACTGAAGAACTCGCCTGTACGACCACAGCCCATTTGAATATCGTCAACTATGAAGATAGCTCCGACCTCTTTTGCCAAAGCCTGAATTGACTGCAACCATTCCTTACCGGCGACGTTAATGCCTCCCTCTCCTGGTACGGTTTCGACGAGAATGGCGGCGGGAAGGTCAATACCACTGCTCTCGTCCATTAATACCTTTCGCACGTAATCCGCCGGACTGTCAGCGGAGCCAAGATACCCATCATACGGCATGAAAGTTGTGCCGGATAACGGGATTGCTGCTGGCTTTGCGGTAAAAGCGGTTTCCGCTCGCAGCTATGGCTCCAAGGCTTTGGCCGTGATATCCATTCGTGAAAGAAATGACGTTGTGACGCCCTGTGATCTTACGCGAGAGCTTTAGAGCGGCTTCAACGGCGTTAGCTCCCGTGGGCCCCGTAAATTGAAAGCGGTAGGAAAGATTCCGTTCACGAAGGATGACAGAGCTAAAGGTCTCCATGAATTCGACCTTTGCTGGAGTGGCCATGTCCAAGGCGTGGACGACGCCGTCTGATTCCAGATACTGGCTGATAGCCGCTTTGATCTCCTGATTGTTGTGGCCATAGTTTAGCGCTCCAGCGCCGGACAGAAAGTCAATGACCTTTCGGTCACCCTCTGCGAACATAATCGAGCCGCGCGCCCTACCGAAGACAGCAGGAAAGGAGCGTGAGTACGAGCGCACATTGGACTCTAGCGTTTCGATTGTCTTCATTCTGCGCGGCCCGTGTACTCAACCATGTGGTCGTCTCCTCGACAAGAAAATCTGCCCGACGAACATGCGCGCGGCCAACATCGTACAAGAGAGGCAAACGGTGAACGCGCGGCTCCGCGTCTCTCGACGTCCTTTGGGTCGCGCGTAGCGCGTCTGAAAATCAGCTCCAGCGATTTACCTGAGAACCGTGCGGAACAAAGCTACTATGTCTAGTAGTGTCGTTCAGATCCAGCGAACGCCACTGACTAAGGTCGTCTTTCGCGGACAGGCTTGCTTAGCCGCGCGCGAGGAATTTGCGCATGCCGTGCGGGTAGCTTGCGTTAGGATAGATTCTGGAGAGGAGAAAGAATGGAATAACTTTCATTGTTACCCAAAATGGTCCGATGCGCTCCCGTCGGTAGCAAAGGCATGGCTTGAGATCACATCGACCAGCGGTACGGATGCGTAAGTTTCGGGTGATGCGGCCCGCCGAAGGTTGCTGGAATCGATCGCACGAATCTCGCGGTGCAAACTGTGGATGGTTCGGAAGTCCAACATGGCCTGCAGCCTTTTGTGAATGCAGCGATCGTCTTGAAAGGCTGCGTGATTTGGCTGTGATCGGCGCGTCATCCTCCCACACGCTCCGGCGCCGGACTTCGCTGGAGCATTCGCAAAAGTGTCGGGTGACCCCTTTTCGGCAAAGTCCTGCCTGGCAAGCCGCTGCCGTGGTACTTTCGACCTAAGCTCAGCATCGTCGCAGGCGCGCACCCTCGTTAGGGCGAGGAGGGCCTCGCCTCGTCTGATTACGCGATCATACCAGATGAGGTGCTTTGTCAGGAGTCCCCCGCTGCAAGTGCTTCGATGAGATGCCGAAAGCACAACAACAGCGACAGGAATGCGGCAAGATGGAAAGGCGATGGTCGCCACCAGCACGAGGTAAGGACTGGCAGCGGCACATTGGTCGATATCGTAAGCGCTGCGCGGGCGCTGTTTGGTTCAGACTGCTTCCCCATCTTTCACGCGTCCGTTTCGCCACGATGCTCGCGTAGCGCTTCATCGAGGCAGGCTATCAACTCCGGACCGGCAAAGGGTTTGGCGAAAAAGGCAGTTACGCCGGCGCTCAACGCGCGGGCTCGCGTGCGATCATCCGCGAAGGCAGTAATCAAGATGAATGGCGCAGCGTGACCCTGGGCCCGCATATGTTCCAAAAGTTCAAAGCCGCTCATCATGGGCATGTGCACGTCTGCAATGACACAGGACGTGTCGTTCAATTGAGACGACCGCAAGAAGTCCTCAGCCGACGCAAACGTATGAACGACGTGGCCCTGCGATTTCAAAAGGTTGTTCAGTGCGGCACGAATCGAAGGATCGTCGTCGATAACGGAAACAGTTGGATACTTTGACAAGACGACCCGTTCTAGTTGGGTGAAGGCGGCGGCCGAAGCATGACGGCCAGTCGAAGGGTGCGCGTGTGCGATGAAATTGTAAAATCATACTTAGGTTTGTACCCTGAGACGGTCGGTCCCAATTCCCAGCCTCTCAGCCATCCTGATCAAATCGGCTAGCGATCGAGCGCCCATCTTCTTCATCACGTGCCCGCGATAGATCTTAACTGTAATCTCGGCGAGTCCGAGTTCCGCGGCTACCTGTTTGTTCAATAGGCCGGCGGCGACCAGTTTCAAGACATCCTGCTCTCGTGGACTGAGGGCCTCAAACAAGGACTGCAGCCTCCTGACCACCTTGTCTATACCCCGCCTGTTCCGATCTTGTTCGATAGCTGCGACTACGCCATCGAGCAGTTCCTGATCGCGAAACGGTTTGCTGAGAAAATCGATTGCTCCACTCTTCATGGCTTTGACGGTCATCGGAATATCGCCATGAGCGGTGATGAAAATGATGGGAATGTGAATCTTCAGTCTGGCTAACTCACTCTGGAGCTCTAGCCCGCTCGATCCTGGCAGCCTGATGTCAAGCACAAGGCAGCTAGGAACATCAGGAAGCTCGCTCTGGAGCAGTTCCTGGGCCGATCCGTAAGCAACGACATCTAGACCGATCGAACGAAATAGGTTGACCAGCGATTCGCGCATGGAGATGTCATCGTCGACGACGAAGACGCTCGGCCTCGCCTCCGGCCCTACGACATTTGCGGCTTCCTTCCGCGGTTCAGAGCGCTGGGTCACGATAAGAGCCTCTTTTCTACGATTTACAGTAGAATTGTCGCGTCACGACGACCTTTGATTGATACGCAGGCTTTCACGCAGTGCGAATCTTTGAGATTTTCCAGGTATGTGACTGGTCAGCCATTCGCGCCAGCGTGACCCACTACAGGAAAGTCTAGCAAAAACCGCCTGAGTGGTCGAGAACTGCCTTTCGCGTCTGTCCGCCGTCGCGTTGGATCGGCCCCGCGGCATCGATCAACAGCCGGTCGAGAAGCACCGAATCCAGGACTTGAAACGCTCGCTTTAGCACGGCGGCGCGTGTCGCATGGCCTTCGCGAGTGGGGCTGCAGCGAACGACTCATTTTGCGGCTGAAGGCTCAGAATGCCCGCCGCCTTGGTAGTTGAACGCGGGGGCGCGAGCTGAACGAATTGGCGCGATTGTGCATGCGCCGATCACGCCGGCGTTGCGAGCGGCAAGCGGCGTAGACTATCGCAGCCGCACTAGAGAAAATAGAAATCAGAACAAGTAGCAGCGGCATCAACACATGAACTCTTCTTTTCCGCCGTCAGAGCGCCTGTGAGTTGCGTCTTTGCGAGCTTCGGGAAACCATCCTTGCATCGACCTCGTACAACCTGACGCAAGGTGCGATTCAAGTCCTTTCCGTCATGTTTGTAGGAAAGATGCTCGAACTCGAGCTGCTGCAGGGACGCTCACGTTCGTTCGCCTCGTTGCTTCCTTCACCAGGCTCGCACCCCAAGATCAAGGCGGCGTAATCTGAATGGAGAGGCGGGATACACTCCATTCGGTGTCCGGCTGCGGACCAGCTCGGCAAGAGGCAGCTGCACTTGCTCTCCTGCATCAGGCAACAACCGCTGATCCAGCCAAAGAATCATTCTCCTACCAGAGTTGGCGGACATCACGGGTCCGTGCCGGGCAGCCTGGAGTTGAAGCTCCGCTCGTTGACCTACATAGCAACGACAAAACGCGCCGCGAGCGGTCAACCTGAATCTGTTGTCAGGCCTGCCAGTAGCTTATCGATCCGCTAAGGGCCTGAGACCCAGGCAGGGTCATTAAAGGCGGCCCGACGCACTCCGCCGAGAACGTGCGTCGGGTTCGCCCCACATCGCCAGTACATCCGTGGTGATGCTGCCTCCAATGAAGCAAGCAGCGTGGCAAAACTGAGGCTCGCTCAGCAAGGCAGAGTAGGTCGTGACTTCCTGCTACTTCGTACCGGTCAGGAAGGGCTTGAATCGTCCGTAGCGTCACGTTGTTCGATGCCAGTGTGGATCTATCGAATTGGCAAAGTCCGATCCGGCAAAGTTCTCGTTGGCAAAGGTTGGATAAATGTTGTCACAGGGCGCGTGGCGCGGAGAAGGCGTTCCGCTGTTTTTCCATTTTAATTGCAATTCTCTTCACCGGTTTTGGGATAGCTTACGTCTTGCTTGAACAGCGATTTAAGCAGCGAGAACTCTCTCGGCGAGCATCGAAGCCTTTCGATGCTCGCCTATGTCTGGCGGAGGACGCGCGACCCAGAAACTAGTGCCGCAATATCGGCTTCGCATGGCCGGCAATCGCCCTCCTGCGAACCGCAGCGAGCGGCATTCCGATCAGTGAGGGCCTGTACGGGCGCTTTGTGAGCATCAGGAGTGCGGTTGTCGCGGGTCAGTTGCCCCATCAATGGGAGCAGGAATGAAGAGAATAGTCATGGGCGCGGTTTCGCTCACGGTGGCTCTCAGATCTGCCCTTGATGCTGTGGTTCAGAGTCGATGACTGCGTGGCGCCTTCCAACAACGGAGCCAGGAGCCAGGAGTGAACGTCGATCTCGACATCAAGGCGGGTGTCGGCGGGATTTCTAGCCTGAGCGTCCTTGCGGCGTTTATGTTCAGCTTAGAAAATGGCCGATTGTGGAGCAAACTTCTTTGGCGGCAGTGCTGTTAAGCGTGGGCGAATTCTCGGGACCGGCTTCTGTGAGAAAGGGTAGTTCAACACGCCAGATATCAGCGAGGCGATCGCCGAGCTCACTGATCGTCTGATCAAATTCAGAGCGGTTCGCACCATAGTCAACCAGGGAAGCGACATTTCCGCCGGTCAGCGTAAAGAGGCACGCGCCCTGGCGTCCGGTATTCCTCGGCCGGCATCAACCTCAGATCTATGGACCGCCCGGGGATCGACAGCTTGGTGCAGGCCTCGATAGGCTGAGCTGAAACTGCGCCAGTGCAGTTTCAGGTCGAAAAAGCAATATCGGTCGCGCTTATGTCCGCGGGGTAGCCATCGAGGCGGCGAAAAGGTCCAGCTGTCCGATTTGCCGCAATAGACCGAGCGCTCTAAGCTTAGGATAACCGATTTCGAGGGGCTCAAGCTTACCAAGAAGCTGCCTCAGTTCTTTGGCTCAAATCACTCGATCAGGCCTTGTGGTTTGTTGATCGTCAAAGTCCAAACGGCGCCGCCGCATCATTGGATTCGTCTCGTTCGAGCTAAGTCTCTCCTGCGATTTGTGAATCAAGCTCGTGACTAGTGTCTGAGAGGCGTTGTCGAAGGGGCGGCCTTCCTCAAGTGCAAAATTGTGTACGGTGAGCTCCTTCAATATCGTGTTGGATGCACAGGCTCTGTGCTTCCTTAGCTCGGTACGGCGACCTCAGTGTCGTCGCGCTACCTGTTTCACGGGGACAGCATGATCAAGATTTCACAGGTGACGCCGGGACGGACCGGGCGCACGGCTAAGGCCACGACAGCGCGCGCCGGGACGGCTCAAAACTTGTGAAGACTCGTTTCTCGGCCCAACGCCATGTTAGTTCGGTGCTGAAGACTGTGTGCGTCGACGGTATGGTCGCTTGCTCGAAAGACATACTCGAACGACGTTGTGCGAAGCAAGTTGTGGAGCTCGGGAGGTCAGTTCGCGCCAGGAGATTTCGCGATAGCTCATAGGGATGGCATTGCGCATCGCGCCCCGGCCGCTGAGGCCGATGCAGCCGTCAGAAGCCGGCGTCCAATGGCCTCGCGCGTTGCGCCGACATGGGCAAACCGATCAGCTTTCATACGTCATTGCCTGCTTAAGCAGTAGCCGCGATCTGGAGCACTGCTGAACGTCGGGCAGTGGGCCGCTGGTGGTCGGTAACGGCCACGAGCCGCTCTATCAAAAAGAATCCCTCGGCCACACACTGTGCTAGTCGGGAGCGCCCGCCGCCGATGCTGTGCAGGCCCGGCCTGCGCGCAGGATTGGGCTGGATTGACACGATCGGGCTGTGACGTATTGGGTGTGTAAGTCGCATCTTGGTCGCCGCGTCCCAGTCTTTGGCGGCCTTGATCGGTACTCGAGCCGTTTTGCGAAGTCCCTTCACAAGCTCGCCCCATATGTGTCAGATTTTGGCTCAATCCTCTTGACTGGGCGGGCAAATGCCGCGGGACCCCATCAACCGAACTCTGTTCGGCTCAAATGTCGACAGTGACATCCAGCCCCTGTGGCAGGACGGTGATCGCGCGTTCTGCCGTGCGTGGCGCCGGCAAATCCACGGCAGCAGGGCTGTCGTGCTTGTGGTGCGGCCCATCGCGGAACACCCAGCGACGCTCGACCGCCTCGCCCATGAGTGTGAGCTGAGGGAGGAGCTAGAGGAGGCATGGGCGGTGCGGCCGTTGGAACTCATCCGGGAAGCTGGTCGGACTATGCTGGTCCTGGAGGATCCATGCGGCGAGCCACTGCTAAATTTACTCGGGGTCCGCATGGAACCCAAGCGCTTCCTGCGCCTCGCTGTTGGTATCACGAGGGCCGTGGGCAAGCTTCACCGGCACGGCTTGGTCCACAAGGACCTGAAACCCGCTCACATTCTGGTCAATTGTCCTGACGAACAGGTGCGACTCACTGGGTTTGGTCTGGCTTCCCGTCTTTCCCGCGAGCGCGTGCCGCCTGAGCCTGCCGAGTTCATCGCCGGCTCGCTGCCCTACATGGCGCCCGAACAGACCGGACGAATGAATCGCTCAGTCGACTGTCGCAGTGATCTCTATTCACTTGGCGTGATATTCTATCAGATGCTGACCGGCGCGCTCCCGTTCACGGGCTCAGATCCCTTGGAGTGGATCCATTGTCATATCGCAAGAAAAGCAACACCGCCTGTCGAGAAATCGCAAAACCTCCCGGAGCCAATCTCTCAGATTGTGATGAAACTCCTCGCGAAAACCGCCGAGGAACGCTATCAGACTGCCGCTGGCCTTGAGCACGATCTGCAACACTGTCTGGCAGCATGGGCCAACCACGGTCGCATCGACACATTTGAGCTCGGCGCAGACGACACACCTGATCGGTTGCTCATCCCCGAGAAGCTCTATGGCAGAGCCCGCGAGATCGAGACCTTGCTTGGCTCTTTCGATCGCGCGGTGAACAGCGGTGCGCCGAGGTTGGTGCTGGTTGCCGGCTACTCCGGCATCGGTAAGTCCTCGCTTGTCCAGGAGCTACACAAAGTACTCGTGCCCTCGCGCGGACTGTTGGCATCAGGCAAATTCGACCAACTGAAACGCGATGTTCCCTATGCGACATTAGTGCAGACCTTTCAGAGTCTTGTGCGTCCTCTTCTCAGCAAAAGTGAGGGTGAACTCGCGACCTGGCGGCAAGCGCTCCAGGAGGCGCTCGGCGCGAATGGACGGCTGATGGTCGAATTGATCCCCGATCTGAGTCTGATCATTGGCGAGCAGCCCGCGCCTGCTGAGCTTCCAGCCCGGCAAGCGCAAAATCGTTTCCAGCTGGTGCTTCGCCGCTTTATTGGTGTGTTCGCGCGGCGAACCCATCCATTGGTGCTCTTCCTCGACGATTTGCAGTGGCATGACGCCGCAACACTCGACCTGATCGAGGATCTTCTGACGCAGTCGGACCTGCACCTGCTGCTCATTGGAGCTTATCGCAGCAACGAGGTTGATGCAGGCCATCCACTCAAACGTAAGCTCGAGTCCATCAGGAGAGCCGGCGTAAATCTAGAGGAGATAACGCTTTCGCCGCTCACTGCAGACGATGTCGCGCAGTTGGTCGCGGATACCCTTCGCTGCGGACCAAAACGCGCCGCTCCGCTTGCAAAGTTGGTGCATCAAAAGACGATGGGCAATCCGTTCTTCGCTATTCAATTCTTGTCTGAACTGGCCGAAGAGCAGCTGTTGACGTTCGATCACGAGCCGGCGCGCTGGCGTTGGGATCTCGAGCGCATTCACGCAAAAGCGTACACCGAGAACGTCGTCGATCTGATGCTGGGCAAGCTCATCCGGCTGCCCGAGGAAACGCAGGACGCGCTGCAACAGCTGGCCTGTTTCGGCAACATGGCCGAGACGGCAGAGCTTGCGATCGTGCTCGAAACGTCACGGGAACAGGTACATGCGAGGCTATGGCCAGCGATCCGGCAGGAACTGATCGCGCGCCAGGGAACAGTCTACCGCTTTGTCCACGATCGCGTTCAAGAGGCGGCTTACTTGCTGGTGCCGGAATCCTCGCGCGCTCCTGCCCATTTGCGGATCGGTCGGATGCTTGCGGCACATGTCCCTGCGCACAAACGTGAAGAGACTAGCTTCGATGTTGTCAGTCAACTCAATCGAGGTGTCGCGCTAATCGCTTCCGGTCAGGAGCGAGAGCAGCTCGCGGAGTTGAATTTAATCGCCGGACAGCGTGCCAGGGCGTCGGCGGCCTACGCCTCGGCACTCACATATTTCACCGTCGGTGCTGCGCTGCTCGCGCAGGATTCGTGGCAAAGGCGCCACGAACTCGCATTCGCACTGGAGACAAGCCGGGCCGAATGCGAATTCCTAGTAGGCCAGCTTGACATTGCAGAGAGCCTCCTATCCGCACTGTCGAAGCGGGCTTTGAACGCGCCCCAACGAGCAACGGTCGCATGTTTGCGGGTCGATCTTTACTTGACGCTCGGTCAGCACGGCCGGGCAGTGGCCATAGGTCTCGAATATCTTCGCGACGTCGGGATCGAGTGGTCGCAGTGTCCGACGGACCAGGAAACACTGGCCGAATATCAGCGGATGTGGTCACAGCTGCCCGACGCAATCGAGGATCTTGCTGGTTTGCCTGGAATGACAGACCAGACCTCGCTTGCCACGCTTGCCGTCTTGACGCGGATTCTTCCGCCGGCAGGTTTCACGGACGCCAATTTATCTGCTTTGGTCATCTGCAGAGCCGTCAGAATCAGCCTCGAATACGGCAACACTGATGCTTCCTGTGCCCATTACGCATGGCTAGGCCGAATCTCGGCCGGACGCTTCGGTGACTACCAAGCGGCTGATAAATTTGGTCGTCTTGCTTGCGATCTGGTTGATCGCGGTGAGTTCTCCCGTTTTCGGGCTCCCGTCTATTTGGCCGTCGGATGCAACGTAATCCCGTGGACGAAGCCCCTTAGAGATGGCCGAGTTTGGATCCGGCGAGCGCTCGAAGCTGCGGTCAGTAGCGGCGATGTCATCTATGAGGCGTACAGTTTGGTTCATCTAACCTCAAATATGATGTTGGCCGGAGATCACCTCAAAGAGGTACAGAACGAGTTAGAGAAAAGCGCTGCTACGATCCGGAACAGAAAGGTCCAATTTGCTGCTGATGCCGTAACCGCTCAGCTCGCAGTCATCAGAACCATGCGCGGCCTCACGCGCTCGCTCGGTTGCTTCGATGACCAGCAATTTGACGAGCTAGACGTTGAACGATCGTTGGCAGGAAGTCCGGAGCCTTCACCTAGCGAAACCGTCTACTGGATCCGCAAACTTCAGGCGCGGTTCCTATCCGGCGACTATGCTGCGGCTGTTGGTGCTCGCTCGAAGGCCGAGCCCAAACTATGGACCATACCAACAGAGTCCTTGATCGCGGAGTTTCACTTCTATGGTGCGCTGTCTCACTCATGTTATTGCGACAGGCTGAGCGAAAGCGAACAACAGCAACATCGAGATATCATTGATGCACATTACAGACAGCTGCAGATATGGGCGACGAATTGCCCCGAAAACTTTGAGAATCGGGCTGCTTTGGTCGGGGCTGAGATTGCGAGGCTGGAGTGCCGGGATGTAGACGCAATGCGACTGTACGAACACTCAATCCAGACCGCCGGGCGTAACGGTTTCCCCCACCACGAGGGGATCGCTTGTGAACTTGCAGCGCGCTTTTATGCTGCGCGCGGTTTTGACAGGATCTCCCGGGTTTACCTGCAGGACGCGCGGCGCGGCTACCTTCGTTGGGGAGCAGATGGTAAGGTGCGTCAACTCGACGAACTGAATCACCATCTCAGCCATGAGGAGACCACCCTTGCCGTGAATGGCATGAGGATCGGAGCTCCGGTTGAGCATCTTGATCTGGCGACGGTGACAAAAGTGTCGCAGGCGATTTCCGGCGAGATTGTGCTTCAGAAGCTAATCGACAAGCTTATGCGGACTGCCGTTGAGCAGGCCGGCGCCGAACGAGGTTTGTTGATTCTGCTGGATGGAGGCGAGCCACGGATCCAGGCGGAAGCCACAACGGTAGCGGATACGCTGCTTGTAAATGTGGATGAACAGCCCGTGACTCCGATGGCTCTTCCCGAGTCCGTGCTGCATTTCGTCCTACGTGTCCGCGAAAACGTCATTCTCGAAGATGCTGCTGCCCAGCCTTCATTTGCGGAAGATCCGTATATCCGCGAGCGCAAAGCGCGTTCTATTCTTTGCCTGCCAATGATCACGCAGGGCAAGCTGATCGGCGTACTTTATCTGGAGAACAATCTCGCCCCGCGCATATTCTCGGCTGCCCGCAGCTCCCTGCAGAAAATGCTTGCCTCTCAAGCTGCAACCGCGCTGGAAAACAGCCGGTTGTACAGCGAAGTGCAGCAACGGGAGGCGAAAATCCGTCGCTTACTCGACGCTAACATCATCGGGATCTTTATCATCCGCGAAGGGGGCGAGATCATCGAGGCAAATCGGGCCTTCCTCACAATGGTTGGATACGACCAAGAGGATCTTGTCGCAGGGCGGGTGAACGGTCTGGACCTGACACCGCCAGAATGGCACGAGCGCACAATGGAGGCTCGGACAGAAGCAAAAAGGACCGGAGCTGTTCAGCAGTTCGAGAAAGAGTATGTTCGGAAGGATGGCAGCCGCGTGCCGGTGCTAATTGGCCTCGCCGTATTCGATGAGCGACAGGACCAAGGTGTTGGCTTCGTCCTCGACCTGACAGAGCGAAAGAGAGCGGAAGCGGAAGCTCGTGAAAGCGAACGGCGGTATCGCGAGACTCTGATGGGCCTTGCACACGCCAATCGGATCACGACAATGGGACAGCTGGCCGCCTCGATCGCGCATGAGGTCAACCAGCCGATTGCGGCGATCAGCAGCAATGCGGGGGCAGGGCTAAATTGGCTCGGTGCTCAACCGCCAAATCTGGAAGAAGTTCGGCAGACCTTCGGATTGATTGTCCGTGACAGTATGCGCGCAGGTAACGTGATCCGTCGGATCCGCGCTCTTATGAATAAGGCTCCGATACAAACGGAGCTTCTTGCACTTGACGAATTGATCTTAGAGGTGCTGACCCTAGTTCGCGCGGAGCTCGCAAAAAATGATGTCTGGGTGCGAACCCGACGGTCTGAGACTCTGCCGCTTGTTCGAGCAGATCGCGTTCAGGTCCGGCAGGTGATTCTTAATTTGATCACGAACGCCATTGAGGCCATGAGCGATCTCAAGGAAGGCGACCGCGAACTACTGATCACTGCGCGGACAGATAGCTCGAATAACGTATTGGTCACGTTTCGGGATACGGGTCCAGGACTCAATCCAAACAGCGCAGACCGCGTGTTCGAGGCGTTTTACACCACCAAATCCGAAGGCATGGGCATGGGGCTTGCCATTTGCCATTCTATTATTGAGGCGCACGGGGGCCGGATGTGGGCGGGCGCCAATGATCCCCGCGGGGCCGTCTTTCAGTTCAGCATGCCCGTTGCGCCGGAGGGCCTGGATCGGGCGGAACAGGTCTCTTGAACGTCTTGGGCTCGATTTCGATGTCGAGCAGGGATGCTCCGGGAGCCCCGATCATCGTGACAGAAGCGAGCGGCGTGAACTTGGGAATTTGAGACATTCGCTTCTTGCTGCCCGTCGGGGATGTTGGAGCGACCGCAAATTGTCGCGAATTGTCAGAAAAGTCCGGATCTGGCCGCAGTGGTCAGATTCAAGACGCTTCGCCGGCTCTTTGCAAATCTCCTAAGCCTAGGGCCGTCAAGCGGAATCGGACGACAGCAGCAGAAGGAGTGTTCGCGAGAATGACGGCAATCGCCATAGAGGAAATGGAGGAAATCCACGTGATACGGGGTCGTTTACAATACCTCGTGCGGGTTGGTCATCCTTTCGGAATGAGGTGAGCCACGCGACGGGATTCGTCACGGTCGCTCTTCGACAAGCCATCAATGACGCCGGCGCGATCCGCCGCGTTGCGGTTCTGGCTCATCTTGCGCGTGCCATCGAGCCGTGTAATTTGCATTCGCAGACCGACAACCCCCTTAAGCTCCGCTTTAATGAAATCGGCAGGGGCGTCCGAGACAGTCCAGCTGATCAGGAGCGGTCAGTTTACAACTAACAAACCGGCTCAAGTGGTCCCGTTCCGCGGGTCCATTTCAATGACTTAAGCAAGCATCCTGCGGATAGGCCCCTTGCTGTTCCAATCAAAGCATGCCGACGCTATCAACACAACATCAGGGGCGCGGACCTTAACCGCGCGTTGTCACCTAGACCCTATGTTTGCCCTGTGAGGTGACGGGCGGCCCGCCCCGCGGCAAGCTCCTATCGAGGGTTGCGCCGGATGGTCCGGCGCCGAGCCTCAAGCATGGGGAGCGGGCCTGATGAACGATAGCATTTTCGTGGGGCTGGATGTGCACAAGGCGACGATTTCGGTTGCAGTGGCCGAAGCGCTGCGCGGCGGGGAAGTTCGTAACTTGGGGATCATCCCTAATCGCGCCGATCAAATCGCCAAGCTGGCAAAGAAGCTTGGCAAGGGTGACCGGCAGGTAAGTTTTTGTTATGAAGCCGGCCCCTGCGGATACGGCCTGCATCGACAACTGACTGGACTGGGGCACAACTGCATCGTGGTGGCCCCCTCGCTGATCCCGACGAAAGCCGGGGATCGGGTAAAAACCGACCGGCGCGATGCGGCGATGCTGGCCAAGCTGCACCGGAGCGACGAGCTGACAGCCGTGTGGGTTCCGGATGCGGCGCATGAGGCCATGCGCGACTTGGTGAGAGCCCGCGCCACGGCGATGCGTGTGCTCGGCAAGGCGCGACAACACCTCCAAGGCTTCCTGCTGCGCCATGGGCGCATCTATGCCGGGAAGAGGGGGTGGACTCTGGCTTATCGTCGCTGGCTCACCACGGTGCGCTTCGATCACCCGGCGAGCCAAATCGTTCTGCAGGACTACATTCATGCCGTGACCGACGCTGAGGCCCGTGTGGCTGCTTGACCAAGCGGATCGAGGAGCTGGCGCCACAATGGTCGATGACGCCATTCGTAGAGGCCGTGCAGGCCATGCGCGGCGTCGCCTTCATCGTTGCCGTAACGGTGGTTGCCGAGGTTGGCGACTTCTCTCGCTTTGACAACCCCCGCCAGTTGATGGCCTTTCTCGGCCTCGTGCCGTCGGAGTATTCGAGCGGCGCAACCATCCGACGCGGCGGCATCACCAAGGCTGGCAACGCTCTGGCCAGGCGGGCTCTGATTGAGGGGGCATGGACCTATCGCATGTAAGCTCGCGTCAGTCGCAAGCTCCATGACCGTAACGAGCGCCTGCCTCAAGCTATCCGCGATATCGCCTGGAAGGCCCAGGTCAGGCTGTGCGCCCGCTATCGCCGCTTGTCGGCGGTCGGCAAACCCAAGGTAAGGTGATCGTCACCACCGCCATTGCACGCGAGATGGTTCGGCTTCCTGTGGGCGATCACTCGTCAAGTACAACTCGGGCCGGTCGCCTGAAGGGCGCTGCTCGACCATATCGGTGCCCAGGGCAGGAGGCGGGACGCGGTGGGAAATCCTCGTGGCCTGTTATGAGCCGGCATTGCCGACGCTCGCCCCCTAGACCGAGGCAGCCCCAAGACGAAACCACGGTCATGCGGTAGCCAACCCGCGCATGAGAGCTTGATCAACCGTCGTCTTTGGCCCTGCCTCTACCGTGGGCACCTTCGAAGTCCAGCGTCCGGGCGCTCAGCCGGAAGCGGCTCCGCTTGATCGAGTCCCTTGACAGCAAACATGAGAGCAGTCTGCTGAAAAACCTTGAAACTGAGAGTTTTTCTTATTCTGACCGGTCGTTGTTGGGGCGGCGCGGCGGAGTTGGAGGTAATTTCTAGCCTGGTGTTTGGTGTACCCTGATGCGGGGCGGCTAAGCGGCAAGCAGTCTGGGGATTCGGATCAGGTTGTAGGCGATCAGATTGAGCAGGAAGTCGGCGGCGCGAGCGATGCCGCGATGTTTGGTCTTGCGCATGGTGCCGTGCTGCTTGCCCCATCCGAGATGCACTCGACCATCGCCCGGCGCGACTGCGACATGCCATATCCGGGACGCCGTGTGGTTCGTTTGTTCGTTCGTCGATGGCGCTGTTGCGGGTTTTGCCGGTTTTGGTGACGGCCTGGCTCTGTGTCACATGCGGCGTCACGCCGATGGCGCGAAGGTTGGCGACATGATCGGCGGTATCGGACGCCTTGTCCTCGCCGGCAGTGATGCGACGGCCCGCGGCTTTGCGTCTGGCCTTCAGCGTGGTCTCCGAAGCCCGGCGTTCGGCGGTGCCATTGGCATGCGTGACCCTGCCGGCTACCGCCAGCCCATGGCGGTTCTCCATGGTGGCGTGGCCCATATAGCAAAGCTTGGCCTCCTGTCCGGCCGCCTTGCGATAAAGCCTGCTGTCCGGGTCGCTGGTGCTGGCATGGGTGTCGTTCTTACGCTTCCGGCCGTGGAAGTTGGCGCCGTCATCATCATCACCGCTACCGTCCTTGGGACGAAAGCTCTTCTGTGAAACCCAGGCTTCGATCAGCGTTCCATCCAACGAGAAGTGCTCGTCCGACAGCAGTGGCTGGACCTTCAGATGGTTCAGAAGGCTGGTCATGAACTTCGTGAACACATCGCCGTTCTGCAGCCGCTCGCGGTTCTTGGTGAAGGTGGTCGGGTCCCAGACCGGATCGTCCGGCGACAGTCCCACGAACCAGCGATACAAACGATTGAAGTCCAGTTGCTCCATCAACTGGCGTTCCGAGCGGATGCCGTAGAACACCTGCAGCAGCAAGGCGCTCAACAATTGCTCCGGCGGGATCGAAGGACGCCCCTCGCTGGGGGAGAGCTTCCCAAGGCTGCGGTTCAAATCACTCAAAACATTCCGGACAAGTTCCCGGACCTTCCGCAGCGGATGGTTCGCTGGCACACGCTTATCGGGCGCGATGTACGAAAACAGGCCGCCCTGGTCCGCAAACCTGCCGCGCATGATCGCCTCCGCCGATTCGAGATGACAAAGTGAATCATCAAGTCTCCTCCGTGGCGATGGGTTCGAGCTATCGCCGAAAGTTGGTGACGGCGGGAATCGGGAAGGCGGCATATCGTGGGGGTGCTTGACGCCTCCACTTCTCCACCAAAGGAGCGATATGCCGTGCCCAACGATAACGTCACCAGACTGATTCAGCCAGGATTCTTCGACGATCAACTCACCGAAATCTTACGCAATGGAGCCCGTGCGCTGCTTGCCAAGGCGGTCGAGGCCGAGGTCGCGGACTTCCTCGACAAGCATGCCGATTTAAAGACCCAGGACGGTCAGCAGCGCGTCGTCCGCCACGGTCACCTGCCGGAACGCGAGGTGATGACCGGTATCGGTCCGGTCACCGTCCGCCAGCCGCGTGCGCGCGACCGCACGGCCGCCGCCGGCGATCCCGGCCGCATCCGGTTCTCACCGTCGATCCTGCCGCCCTACATGCGCCGGTCGAAGTCGATCGAGACGCTGCTGCCGATCCTTTATCTGAAGGGTATCTCGACCGGCGATTTCTCCGAGGCGCTGGCGGCGCTGATCGGCAAGGATGCTGCCGGGTTGTCGGCATCCGCCATCGGCCGCCTGAAGGACGGCTGGTTCGACGAGCACGCCGCGTGGCAGAAGCGCGATCTGTCGGCGAAACGCTACGTCTACATCTGGGCCGACGGCATCCATCTCGAAGCCCGCCTCGAGGACGAAAAGCAGTGCATCCTGGTGCTGATCGGCGCGACGCCGGAAGGCCGCAAGGAACTGGTCGGCTTCACCGATGGCGCCCGCGAGAGCGCGCACGACTGGCGTGATCTGCTGCTCGACCTGAAGCGGCGCGGGCTCGACGTGCCCCCGCGGCTCGTCATCGCCGATGGCGCACTCGGGTTCTGGAAGGCGGCCGGCGAGGTCTGGCCGAAAACGCGCGAGCAGCGCTGCTGGGTGCACAAGACCGCCAACGTGCTCGCCAAGTTACCGAAGAGCCAGCAGCCGAAAGCCAAACGCGCGTTGCAGGAGATCTGGATGGCCGAAACCAAGGCCGCCGCCGAACTGGCGTTCGAGGCATTCATCGAGAGCTACGCGTTGAAATACGACAAGGCGGCCGACTGCCTGGCCAAGGATCGGGATACGCTGCTGGCATTCTACGACTTCCCGGCCGAGCATTGGAAACACTTACGGACCACCAACCCCATTGAAAGCACCTTCGCCACCGTGCGCCATCGCACGATCCGATCGAAGGGCTGTCTGTCCAACAGGACTGCGCTCGCGATGGTCTTCAAACTGATCGAGGGCGCCCAAAAAGGCTGGCGCCGTCTCGACGGTCATAACCAGTTGCCAAAACTCGTTCTCGGTGTGACATTCAACAACGGGATCGAGGTCATCGCAAAGCCGACCGACCGTCAGCCCACAACCGCCGCCGCCTGACCGGCCCCGGCCGTCACCAAAATTTGGCGATAGCTCATGGGTTCTTCAGCAGACTGCTAGTGTCCTGAACCAGAAGTTCGCAATATAGCGTGGTGCCAGAATTAGTAGGTTCGTTCTACTCAGTTCTCAGCTAGGTGAGTAGAGCCGTTTGGTGAGAAGCACGCGGTGCAACTTAAGCCCGAAGCACTCGGGACGATTCAAGCTAATACGAAGCAAGTCGTCAACCTGCAATAACTGGAGAACAAACATGGCAAACCCACGCCAAGAGGATAAGTCCACACAAAGAATGGAAGATGCAGCTCGCCACTCCGGCGAGAAAGCGGCTGAACAGACCAACCGTAAGGAACAGGCTGCAGCTGATCAGAGTGCGCGCGTTGGCCAGAGTGCGGCTCAAGCCGGAGAAGAAATAGCCCGATCAACGGCCAATATCGCTGAGCAGAACTTCGAGACGGTGCAGCGCGCATGGCGAGCCGGCCTGCAAGCGACGACCTCAGCCATTGGACGGTATACGGAGCAATTTGGTCACATGTTCGGTGTCTCAGGAGAACGGCTGCAGCACGCAACAGAAGCAACCGAAGGGTGGGCGCGCGAGGGGCGAACGATCCTTTTCGCTAGTACGGCTGCTGCCAAATTAGGGAGTGAAATAGCTCAAGAGTACTGCCAGATGGTTCGGAAAGAAGTAGAGACTCACATGGACTACAGCCGAAAGCTGTGGCTCTGTCGAACTCCTCAGGACTTTGTTGCCGTACAAAGTCAGGTTCTGCGGCAGACGCTGGAAGCTGCTCTGGATATCAGTCGTCGAATCGCCGACCTGTCGATCAAAATGACCGACGAAACCGGAAAGCAGATTAAGCAAAGTATATAAGAGGTCCGGCACTCGCCTAGCTGAATCAGCTTATTAGTTGCTAGCTGACCGCTCCTGATTACTTTTTATCGCGCGGCCAGAGAGTCTGTCTGTTGCTGTGGGCATGCGGTCAACGCGTCAGCGTTGTCCACATGCCCACAGCCCTCGGCTTTCATCCATTCGCGCCAAACCACCATCGGCCTGCGATGGCCTATGAAGGCGACGACCATTATAGAAGGCGATCGGAGTTTGCGCTTCCTGCCTTAGCCTCGCAGTCGGCATAGCCTTAGATAGATGTCCTCATGCTTGTGAACCGCCCCGGATTTGCCGGAGGCTCCAACTCCTGAGAGGATGAGCCATGACGAGCAAGACCACGAACACGTTTTCGCCTGAAATCCGGGACCGAGCGGTTCGGATGGTTCTAGATCACGCCGGCGAGCACCCGTCGCGCTGGGCGGCAGTGACCTCGACTGCTGCCAAAATCGGCTCCACACCGCAGACGCTGCATGACTGGGTCAAGAAGGCCGAGATCGATAGAGGGCAGCGGGCCGGAAGCCGAAAGCCCTTGAACGAGAGAACCGCGAGCTTCGGCAGGCCAACGAGATCCTGCTCAAGGCAAGCGCCTATTTTGCGATGGCGGAGCTCGACCGCCGGTCCAAGCCATGATCGCCTTCATTGACAATCATCGTGGGCGCATGGGGTCGAGCGATCTGCAAGGTCCTGCCGATCGTCCCCTCGACCTATCACGCCCATGTGGCCAGGCGGCGGGATCCCGCCAGGCTGTCGGCGCGCGCCCGGCAGGATGCTACGCTGAAAATCGAGGTCAGGCGCGTCTTCGATCGGAACTTCCGCGTCTACGGCGTGCGCAAGGTCTGGCGGCAGCTCAAGCGGGAAGGCTTCGATGTTGCCCGTTGTACCGTGGCGCGACTGATGCAGGACATGGGTTTCGGCAAATCCGTCAAGACCATGATCAGCGACAAGGCTGCGCCATGCCCGCTGGATCACGTCAACCGCAAGTTCAAGGCGCCAAGGCCAAACGTCTTTTGGCTCTCCGACTTCACCTATGTCGCTACCTGGACCGGCTTCGTCTACGTCGCCTTCGTCATCGACGCCTATGCCCGCAGGATCGTGGGCTGGCGGGCCTCGCGCACGGCGCATGCGGGCTTCGCGTTCGATGGGCTTAGCAGGCACTGCATGATCGATGGCCGGTCCATCGCCGCGGGCTCGTGCATCATAGCGACAGGGGCCGCCCAATACGTCTCTATCAAGTACACCGAACGCCTGGCTGAAGCTGACGTCGAGCCTTCTATCGGCAGCGCCGGAGATTCCTATGACAACGCTCGAAACCATCAACGGTCCAACAGTCTCTACAAGGCCGAGGTGATCCATCGGCGCGGACCATGGCGATACTTCGAGGCCGTTGAATTCGCCACCCTCGAATGGGTCGATTGGTTCAACAACCGGCGGCTCCTGGAGATCATTGGAAACATACCGCCGGCCGAACTACACCAGGCTGGAACAACCGGCTATGGCGGCATAACTTAAAACCAAATGGCCCCGGCAGATCCGGGGCGGGCGGTTCATGTCATCTAACTGTAGGGATCCGCAACATGGCGTCCGAAACTCTTATGGATTCCGATGATTCGGAAGACTCGTTGCCCGCTCAACTCGGGACCGGTCGCCTATGTCAAACAATCGAATCGGCGATCGACTGGCTGTGGAAGTCTCAGAATCCATCTGGATTTTGGGTTGGCATGGTCGAGTCAAACTCGACCATTGAGGCCGAGTGGCTGCTCGCCAGTCACATAGCCGGGTTTCATTTGCCCTCTGAAGAGAAAATCATTATGGCCTTGCTGCAACGGCAGCGGCCGGACGGTTCTTGGGGCATATATCCAGGAGCACCGGATGGTGACATCAACTCGACCGTGGAGGTCTACGCGGCGCTGCGCGCCAAGGGGCTAGACCTGCACTGCGACGAACTCGCTGGTGCGCGTGCATGGATTCAGAAGCATGACGCGCTAAGAAATCTCCGGGTGTTCTCGCGATATTGGCTGGCCATGTTGGGGGTTTGGCCGTGGCAACACACGCCCAATCTGCCCCCAGAGATAATTCGGCTGCCGCTTTGGTTTCCGTTCAACATCTATAACTTCGCTCAATGGGCTCGCGCGACGATGGTGCCTCTCACCGTCGTCGCGGCGCGGACGCCTGTTTGGCCTCTTCCCGACGGGAGCAAGCTCGAAGAACTCTTTCCCTGTCCTTATGAGGATTTCGATTTCTCAATTCCCGCGAAGCACACCCGCCTGCTTTCGTTAGAATGGCTCTTCCTAAAGATTGATCGCGGTCTTCACGAAGCCCAACGATCGAAGCTGATTCCCTTTCGTGAGAATTCCATTAGGCTTTGTCTCGAATGGATGATCAGGCATCAAGATGCCGACGGCGCATGGGGAGGTCTCCAACCACCCTGGGTCTATGGATTAATTGCGCTAGTCAACGAGGGCTACCGGCTTGATCATCCTTCGGTGGCCAAGGCTATCTCCGCGTTGGGAGCACACTGGAGCTACGAGCGTAACGGCGCTACCCATATTCAGGCTAGCGAATCTCCAGTGTGGGACACGTTACTCTCGGTCCTTGCGCTCCTCGAGGCTGGCGTGTCCTCCGACAAGACCGAACTTTGCAAAGCTCTAGAATGGGTTCTCAATCAGCAGGTTCTTGTTCCTGGAGACTGGTCTGTAAAGGTTAGGGACGTAAGCCCCGGTGGCTGGGCTTTTGAACGCGCCAACAACTCCTATCCCGACGTTGATGATACGGCCGTCGCCTTACTTGTTCTCGGGAAACTGAGGTCGACGATCGGAGGTCTGAGAGAACGAGTCGAGCGAGCGATTGGACTCGGTGTCGAGTGGACGTTGGCTATGCAGTGCCGCAACGGCGGTTGGGGTGCTTTTGACAGAGACAACAACAACGAGATTATCTCGAAGATTCCATTTTGCAATTTCGGAGAGGCGATCGATCCACCAAGCGTCGATGTGACCGCACACGTCCTTGAAGCCTTTGCCGCGCTAGGACACGACATCAAGCATCCGGCTATTCACCGCGCTCTAGATTACATCCGGAGCGAACAAGAAGAAGCGGGGAGCTGGTTTGGGCGATGGGGGGTCAATCACATATACGGCACCGCTGCCGTATTGCCCGCTCTCCAAGCGATAGGCGAGGACATGACACAGGCCTATGTGATGCGCGCTATTACTTGGATTCTATCGAAACAGAATCAAGACGGTGGCTGGGGTGAAACTTGCGCATCCTACATGGATCCGGAGCTTCGCGGGAGGGGGCCGAGCACGCCATCACAAACTGCGTGGGGTCTCATGTGCCTTCTTTCGGTCGATAGCAGCCGCGAAACCAGTGCGGCGATACAGAAGAGTGTTGAGTATCTCTGTGCTACCCAAAAGGCCGATGGGACCTGGGATGAAGACTTCTACACCGCGACGGGCTTTCCGGGCTACGGGATTGGCGCTCGTACGAACTTAGCGGCCCAGGAGCTCGCAAACCGGCTGCAACAGGGCACCGAGCTATCACGTGGATTCATGTTGAGCTTCAACATGTATCGCCATTATTTTCCACTTCTCGCATTGGGACGAGCCGCCGCTCGGGCGCTCGGGTAACCTGTACGGCCCCAAGAACGATTATGAGCAGAACAATAGCATGTCGTGCGCGCTTTGATCCGCAAGGCAAAGGATGCAAAGGAGAGGGGAGAGCGGCTTACCCGGTCTGGGATCAGGGCCGAGCACGGCTTTCTCTATGTCGATGATTTGGCGGATGCCTGCGTGTTTTTTATGGAGCGAGATGACATCCCTAACGGCTTGATCAACATCGGCACTTGAGAGGACAGCACAATTCTCGAACTCGCCCAGACCGGCGTTACGAGTGACAACGCCGCTATCGAGAACGTCAAATCAACTTGGCTAACACAGATGGTGATCAACAATTTGCATCAGCGTGCCAAGGCATTCGGCTTTGTTCTCCCTTGGAACCGAAAGTCGGTGCTGCCGTTTCTTAGGAAGCGTTCTCCACCGTCAGCTCCCCGATCTTGGCGTGCAGCGTTTTCACGTCCACGGCAGGCTCGATCGTTCTGTTGCCTCCGCCAGGACCAAATCCCTCTGCCGCCGCTTCCTGAAACTGGGACTTCCACTGCGTGATCCGGTTCGGATGCACGTCGAACTACTCAGCCAGCTGGGCCAGCGTCATCTCGCCCTTGATCGCGGCTAACGCCACGTTGGGCTTGAATGCCGGTGCGCGGTGCCGGCGGGCTCGTTTGCTCATCGTCTCTCCTGATTCGCGGGACAATCTTGCCCCCCGTCAGGCAGAAACTCCACTTATCGCCTTGTTCAGATTCTTGAGCCCGGCTCCGGCAACTGGCATCACTCCCAAGCTTGGTAGGTTGAATTTATTGGGCCTGAGATCTTTAATAACGCGGCGACTTGCAGTCGGAGGCAGGTTCGAGGACTGAGATCATCTTGCAGCGACGGCGAGAGGAGTTAGTACCGCGAACAACTCTTCGGACGAGTCTAAAAGACGGTGGGCCGTAAGATGCTGCGTGTTCTCTTTCTGATAGTAACCGTTGCTGTCACGACACGGTCGAGCGCCCAGGGCGCTGACGCCAATCCCATCTATGTTGACCAAGGGTTAGATTGGACCGCGGCGGCGAGAGCGGACTTCTATGTGCGCGATCAGGGCTCGCGTTTGATCACCCTATCCTGGATGCAGGCGCTCAAGCAAAGAAACGGACAACCGTTCCTCGCCGATGGTCTGAAGCGGTACGGCTATCTACTCAATCCTGGAAGCAAGGCCGGCCTTCCCATCGGCTTTCAAGCATCCGGTCCCGAAGGTTTCCAGCTTGTCGGAATGACCTGCTCGGCATGTCATACGCGCCAGATCGAAGTTGACGGCAAGGTGTATCGCGTCGACGGTGGGCCCGGGCTCGTGGACTTCTACGCGCTGCTTCGCGATTTGGACAAGGCAGTCGGTGATGTGCTTGCTAGCGACGATTCGTTTGCCTCGTTTGCTGCATCTGTTCTGCAGTCCGCAACTCCCGATATAGCCGATGTTGAGGATCTTCGCCGGCAGGTAGATAGGTGGTACTTGCGGTTTCACACGCTTATGGTGCGAGCCCTGCCCAAAAACGGCTGGGGAGTGGGCCGTCTGGATGCTGTCGGGATGATCTTCAACCGCTTATCCGGACTGGACATCGGTCCGCCCCCCGATTTCATGATCCCGGAAAACATAAAAACCGCTGATGCTCCCGTGAGATACCCATTCCTTTGGAATGCGCCGCGGCAAGACAAGACGCAATGGCCGGGATTTGCAAAGAATGGAAGTGACATCTTGGGGCTGGCCCGGAACGTCGGCGAGGTCCTAGGGGTGTTCGCTACGTTCGAGCCTAAGCGTCAGGGTGCGGTCATCAATTTCCTCAATGGCAATTCCACCAATTTCGACGGCCTAAGCGAGCTTGAGAACTTGGTGAAGCGCATCGGCCCTCCGAAATGGCCCTGGAAGATTGACGCTGCCTTAGCCATCCGGGGCAAAATGATTTTCGAAAGAGATCCCGCTGAAGGGGGATGTAGCGGCTGCCATGGCATTGAAGACGGCGAGCAGCGCTTTCCATTCATCAAAACATGGAGAACCGTGGTCCAGAACGTCGGTACGGATACACGAGAATACGATGTGCTCGCCTGGAAAGCGAAGACGGGCGTGCTGAATGGAGCGTACATTCCCTTCGCGACCGCGCCGCTCAAGGAGACCGATCAAATCCTTGACATCCTTGCAACCTCGGTCATTGGTTCGATCGCAGAACACCTGTTGGCCGGCGGTGTCTCTTCCAACGCACGGGTCGCGACGGCGTCAGATCCGGGTTCGTCGGAGACCCCGGAGTCTCTGGGGCTGGTAAGACTACCGCCGACCCTGCAGGATCTGGTAACGGCTTTCGACGCTGTCAGCACCTCGGAAGCGGTCAAAAAAGCCAAGCGGAAGGGGGCAGAAAAAGCATCTCGCGGTCGGCTCCCTCCATGGGGCGCCTACGAGGCTCGTGTTCTGCAGGGTATTTGGGCCGCCGCACCTTATCTTCATAACGGCTCGGTCCCTACCCTGGCGGAATTGCTCAAGCCATCGGGACAGCGCAAATCGCAGTTTAGCATTGGGCGGAAATACGACATTGAAAACGTTGGTCTTGCTGCCACCCAGGAACCCTTAAGCGAAACACTATCCGTCACGGATTGTAATGACATCAATTCTGGAGACAGCCGATGCGGCCACGAGTACGGGACGAGTTTGGGCGATCAAGACAAAAAGGCGCTGATCGAATACCTCAAGACGCTTTGACCCGCTGCGTCGTTTCCTCCCGCGAATTCAACAGCTGTCGGCAACGATGCGCTCGCTCGTGCCAAATTGCCTTTGGCGAGCAGCTTTCGGAGTTCAGGCTGGCCTTGAAAATGAGATCATCGGCAATTCCGCGCCTGAACTGAGCATGAGAACGAACTCATATCCCGCACGGTTTGTGCAGTTGCTTGTTGCCTAGGGGAATACCATGACACGCTTGTTTGTGCTCGTGCTCTTTACGCTCATCTCGGTGCCTGCTCACGCGCAGTTGCCGGCCCCATCTACATGGGTAAATCAAAGGGGCTCGGTTCTTTCGATCCAAACGCTAGACGCATCAACAGGGAATTTCACGGGAACGTATATCAACAACGCGACTGGATTTTCGTGCCGGGGGCAGCCTTACCCTGTCGCGGGTATCGTCATGGCAAGCAAGATAGATTTCTACGTCAATTGGACGGCGCCCTCAGCTCCGAACTGCAAAACGATCACAGTTTGGAATGGCCGTGTAGCTGCTAACAATATTCCAACTAGATGGACACTGTACTACGTGGGATCGGACTGGAACTTTCACAAATGACTGGACGGGACTTCTTTGCGAGGAGGTAGACCAAACCTGGGAATTCCGGCGAGGCTGCCTTGAAGCCCGCGCGCGCGGCATCGAAGCGCATGGGTATCAGCCGAGCGAGTGTTCATCGATGAAAGGCATCAACCATTTGATTCTCGCGGGCCGCGACCTGGAGGCAATGCGCTCGAACTATCAAGCGTTGGGATTTACGATTGTCCCGCGCGGTCAGCATCCCTTTGGGACCGGCAACTCCATCATTCAGCTACGCGGTACGTATCTCGAACTGCTTTCGGTTACAAATCCGCAGGACGTCCCCGAACATCGCGCTGGCAATTTTTCGTTTGCCGCATTCAATCGCGATTACCTTTTGAGACACGACGGCTTTTCGATGATGGTGCTCGATACTTCGGATGCGCGCGCCGATATTCAGGCTTGGCATGCAGCCGGTCTGAAAACCTTTGAGCCATTCGATTTTTCGAGAACTGGCAAGATGCCCGACGGGACGGATGTGAAGGTGGGGTTCTCCCTCGCGTTTGTGAACCATCCCGCGGCACCGTGGCTCGGCTTGTTTGCTTGCCAGCACTACCGCCCCGAGTACTACGAGCAGCCACAATATCTCAAGCATTCCAACGGTGCTTCGACTGTCCGGGACGTCTGGATTGTGGGCGAAACGGCAATGGATCTCGCTAGTTACATTCGGACGGTCACGGGTGCAAACAGCTTCAGCGAGCGCCCGGATGCTATCGAAATTCAAACGGGCACCGGCACAATTGTGCTCGCCCGCGCGCAAGCGTTCGAAGCCGCCTTCGGCGTAACGCCGCCCCATCCCGAGGACGGCCCGCATCTCGCTGGGTTCACCGTCGCTTGCCGGGCTCTCGGCCCATTGGCGGAATTGCCTCTTGCAAAGACAGGCAACCGACATGTCCTCACGCCCGCGAACAATTTCGGTACAGCGGTTGGCTTTGTCGAGGTGGACGGGAGACAGTGATGAAATTTGTCGTCTTTGGAACAGGATGCGCCGGGGTTCAAACAGCACTTGAGCTTGAGGCTGGCGTGCATGCAGCGCTCGTGACCTTGCCCGCAAGTTTTATCCAGTCCTGAGTTCGCCCCGGCTGTTGGATTTGCCCGGTTGGGCGGTGGCAGCGGCGGAGCTGGCGCGGAGCCCTCGGCATAGCGCAGCGCCAGCTCCCGGCGCGGGTGGCAGGTGAAGGCGAACTCGGACGGCGTCTTCCATCCGAGCTGCGAGTGTGGTCGTGCCTCGTTGTAATCGGCCCGCCAGCATCCGAGCGCGACGCGGGCCTGGGCCAACGACGTGAACAGCGTCACGTTCAACAGTTCATCGCGTAGCCGGCCGTTGAAGCTTTCGATGAAGGCATTCTGCATGGGCTTGCCCGGCGCGATGTAGTGCCATGCCACGCGGCTCTGATCAGCCCATGTCAGGATGGCGTTGCTGGTGAGCTCGCTGCCGTTGTCGCTGACCACCATCTTCGGCTTGCCGCGCTCAATCATCAGCCGGTCCAGCTCCCGCGCCACCCGGGGGCCCGAGAGCGAGGTATCGGCCACCAGCGCCAGGCACTCGCGGGTGCAGTCGTCGACCACGGTGAGGGTACGGAAGCGGCGACCATCGGTGAGCTGATCCGATACGAAGTCGAGCGACCAGCGGTCGTTCGGCGCCATCGGCACCGTCTTCGGCGCCCGGGTCCCGATCGCCCGCTTGCGGCCGCCACGGCGACGCACCGCAAGCTTCTCTTCCCGGTAGAGCCGGAACAGCTTCTTGTGGTTGATCACATAGCCCTCCCGTTTGAGCAGAACGTGGAGGCGCCGATAGCCAAAGCGGCGGCGCTCCTGGGCGATCGCCCTCATGCGTTGGCGAAGGCCGGCATCGTCCGCCCGGGTCGTCTGGTATCTCATGGTCATGCGACAGCAGCCGATGGCTTTACACGCCCGCCGTTCGCTCATCCCGAAGGCGTCTCGGAGATGGGCGACAGCTTTCAGCTTGGCCGCGGGCGTCACCATTTCTTTCCCACGAGGTCCTTCAAGGCTGCGTTGTCCAGCATGGCGTCGGCCAGCAACCGTTTCAGCCGCGTGTTCTCATCCTCCAGCGTCTTCAGCCGCTTGGCCTCCGAGACCTCCAGCCCGCCGCACTTGGCCTTCCATTTGTAGACGCTGGCGTCGCTGACGCCATGCTTGCGGCACAGATCGGCGACACGCCGGCCTCATGCTCCTTCAAGATCCCGATGATCTGCTCTTCCGAAAAGCGGCTGCGCTTCATGCTCTGGTCCTTGTCGTGGGCCAGAACGAACTTCAAACCGGATTAAACCCGCGGGGCAAGGTCAGCCGCTCTCTACCTAGCCAGCGGCTTGCCACCTTTCTTAGAGAACACCGACTGCATCGCCTTGCAAGACTGCTAGACCAAGCGGCTGAGCTCCTGACGATAGGCTTTCATATCGGCGATTGGCCGCCTCGCGACGCCGCTATCGGCGGCCGCCTGGGCTACCGCCGGCGCGATCACCTGTAGCAAACGCACGTCTAACGGTTTTGGGATTAGATAGTCGCGACCGAAGCGAAGCCCGCGCGTGTTGTAGGCGACCGCAAGCTCTTCCGGCACTTCCGCCATCGTCAACTCCGAGAGCGCGCGGACGGTTGCGTGCTTCATGTGGTCGTTGATGGTGGTTGCCCCACAATCAAGCGCGCCCCTGAAGATGAATGGAAAGCATAAGATATTGTTGATCTGGTTGGAGCAATCCGAACGGCCCGTCGCAATGATGGCATCAGGGCGAACCGCCAGCCCGTCCGCCGGCATTATTTCGGGTGTCGGGTTGGCCATGGCGAAGATCAACGGATCTCGCGCCATCTTCTTGACCATATGTGGCAAAAGCACGTTTCCAGTCGAAAGGCCCAGAAAGATGTCCGCATCCTGAATGATTTGGTCCAGCGTTCGCGCGTTGGTTATCACAGCATAGCGCGCTTTGTTGTCATCCATGCTTTCCGTGCGCCCCGCGTAGACAACACCATCCGCATCGGTCACAATGATTGCATCGTGGCGTAACCCGAGACTGACGAGCAGATCGAGAGATGGAAGGGCCGCCGCGCCAGCGCCGGAGCAGACTAGCTTGACCTCAGCGATATTCTTTTTAACCAGCTTCAGTCCATTGAGCATCGCCGCCGCTAAGACAGCCGCGGTGCCGTGCTGATCATCATGGAAGACCGGTATCTTCATTCGGTCCCGTAGCTTGCGCTCGATGTAGAAGCATTCCGGCGCTTTGATATCTTCTAAGTTGATGCCGCCGAACGTCGGTTCCATCCTGGCGATCGTTTCGATGAGTGCGTCAGGATCCTCTTCGGCGAGCTCGATGTCGAACGCGTCGATCCCGGCAAATTTCTTGAACAGGCACGCTTTGCCTTCCATCACTGGCTTGCTCGCCAGCGGGCCAATATTCCCAAGGCCAAGCACGGCGGTCCCATTGGTGATGACGCCGACCAAGTTGCTGCGCGCCGTCAACGCATGCGCCTGCAGCGGGTCCTTCGCAATGGCGAGGCACGGCTCCGCCACGCCGGGGGTATACGCCAGCGTCAGATCGCGTTGCGTTGCGATAGCCGTGGTTGGCACCACGGAGATCTTTCCCGGCCTGGGTAGGCGATGATATTGAAGCGCGGCGTCCCGCAGATCGCGACTCATTGAGTTACTCCACCTGGTTATTTGGCTCCGTTGTAGTCCAGCTTCACGCCGCTAGGGGATCCTCGATCACATCGGTCAGCTTCGATGGCAGTCCAAGCACCTCGGCGAGGCGCTGTAGGAGGGTGACCGTGCTTGGAGCCATTTCCGCGACGGGGCCGGGGACATAGCACGCGACTGCATAGGCTAGTTGCCGCTGCTTGGGGTCGGTCAGCAATAGTGGCAGGGTCTGGATTGCTTGCTCCGGCTCAAAGGTGACGATGGCGGTCTGCTGACGAGTGATGTCCGCCAGACGATCGGAAGGTACTGAGCGGAAGGGTTCGTCCTGAGTCAGGACACGTGACCAGCGGGCCAGGCGGTCACGCCGGAAGCCGCCGCGATCGGTAACCAGCAGCACTATGATGCGGATAATGGCTTCGGTTAGCCCGCCGCTCGCAATTGCATTGAGCGCAATGGAGACTTCGGGCTCCCGCCTCAAGTGGTCAAGTGTCGTCCTTTTGAGATAAGCTTCGTAGGGATTGCTTAAGAGACGCTGCCAAGGGCTGCTCCATATCGTGTGAAATATCAGCTCGTAGCCCATGTCGCGCAAGTCGCGCCAGGCAACGATCGCCTGCTCCAAACTCTGCACAAAGAGCGCTTCGGCAGCGAGGAGTGGATTGTCGGCTGCGGCCTTCGCTCGCGACTTCCGCACCTGATCGGAAATGGCCTTGTAGCCGGCCATCATGGGATTCTGGGACGACAGCAGCGCTCGCCCCAGACGCTTAGGGTGCAAGGTTCGGCTGGCCTCTGCCGAAATACCTGTCACTGCCGCCTGCACGAACGGACGGGCAACCGCATGATAGATCTGCGCCTGAGCTTCAGAGGCGCGGGCGACCGCGGCAAAGGATCGATCATCGTCATAGCCGTCGTTGAACGCACGAATATCCACGAAGGTGCGCTCGACCAGCTCAACGCTGTAACGCTTCCGGCCCCCGTCTTCTTGAATGTCCTTGATACGCATCTCGTAGAGTCCAGGTAATAGTGCTTCAATAGCCTCCAAGGTCGTGGCAACTTCACTGTACTCCTTATTGACTACTCTCGAAGCGACAAACGTGCCGAGATGGCCGACGTCGTCGTGCACAAGATACACAATCTGCTGACCGCGAACGCGGATCTCCTCCTCGCTTTGATACACTTCGGTGATCCAATTCAGAGCCTGCTGAGGTGGCGTAACGTTGTCGCCATGGCTGGTAAATATGATGATAGGCGCTCGAACCCGTTTGAGGTCGAAATGCCGCCGTTCCGGCTCGCCGTATGCGTTGTTTCTGGCTAGCCGGTTACCAACAAAAAGTTGCTCAACAATCCAGCGGATTTCGTTCTCGCGCATCAGGCAGAACCCGCCCCACCACCTCTCACTTGCAAGAAAGGTCTCGTGCGCCGTGTCCACATCGCGGAACAGTTCGGCATACTTCAGGAACAGTTGGCGTTCGGGGTTTAGGGTTTCGAAATTCTGTACGAGATGAGCGCCGTCGAAAAGCCCGCCGCCTAGATCGGATAAAAGCATCGGTAGCCAAGCGCCGCCGAAAATTCCCGCAATGTAGCGGAGTGTATTTTCGCCGATGTTGCCGGAGGTCGGTGTTACTGGCGATCCGCTGAGGACGATTGGGCCGGTCAGGTCCCGATTTGTCGCGACGACGAGGAGGGTGGCCCAGCCAGCTTGGCAGTTGCCGACGATGACCGGGGCGGGGGCGTGCGGATGGCGGCGCATGACCTCCCGAACAAACGCCGCTTCAGCATGCGTGACGTGAGAGAGGTACTGGTCCTGCTCTGGTTCTCTTCGGAAGGCTATTAAATAGACCGGGTGACCTTCCCGCAATGCGACGCCCACCTGACTGTCAGCCTTATGGGCCCCCACGCCGGGACCGTGTCCCGCGCGCGGACAGATGATTACAAATGGGCGATTGGTTTCGGCGACCGTGACCCCTTGGGGTGGAATGATGCGGAACAACACGTAATTAGATTTCAGGGGTAAATCCGCTCCGTCCATTACCATCTCGTACTCGTAGAAGAGGACCGGCGGACAGCCGGCCGCCTCATGTTCGAGGAAGATGTCGCCGCGCTCTCGGAGAGTATCCATGCACAACACGGCGCGCTCACCGATATCGCGCAGGTATTCCATCCAATCGAGGCCAAGGTTTCCCTTATCGCGCTTCTCACGTAGAGCCTCAGCCAGACGTTCGCTCCCAACTAAAAGTTCTTGCTGCCGCTTAGACTGGCTGTCGCAGATGCGGTGTGCGCGACGCAATGCGGCTATATGCAGAATGTTGGCGGTCTCGGCGCTCGCTTCTGCGAAGCGTTTGGCGCAAGCTGTAAGGGGACTTTCGACGACCGCACTATCGAGTTCCGCGCGTTGCGCTCTGATCCACTGGACTGGATCGGAAAATCTAATAGCTTTCGACATGGCTTATCCTCTCTAGTTCTAGAGTAGACGCCGTCCGATATGCTCGTAGTTTTGCTATGGTGCCGGATTGCCCGATCGATGCTCATTCCATCTAGCGAGTGGGCCACGCCTACGACGACGCTGTACGAGCCTAGTGGTGACTTCAACCGTTCCAATGGTCCACATGCAATGGCGATGCCAGCCGGCCGTCGACGCCGACATGAGCATCAATCTCCTGCAGAAGTCGAGTTCATGCCTAGAGAAGACCGACAACTTCAGTGTCTACTCGTGTTCCATTGCCTCCTGGTTTGTCCGACTAATAACAGCGATGTCGGACTTGACGTGGGCAAGCACCCGGACAGACGGGCCTAGCTGGTTTGCAGCAGGCAATCTTCCCAGCGCCTTGGCCCTTGATTGGCCCAGAGGGGCGCTTTCCCGTACTTCTCACACTGCCAATTGCTCTTCGGGGTGGGATAGGTCAGGCTTGAGGCGGATGGTGCCGCAGGTGGCGTCCGCGGTAGTTTCGGCAAGGCCGATAAGAGCCGCAAGGCACAGATCAGCACATAGGCCATCGTGGCGAACCACAGCCGCAGCTGGTTGGCGCGCATGGTCGCTGTGGAGGTGCGGTCGGCGTAGAGATCGAGCTGGCACTCCTTGATGCGGTTCTCCATCTCGCCGCGCGCGAAGTAGATGTCCTGTAGAGCTGCCGCGCGCCGGCCTCGGCCTGCTTGAGCGAGGTGACGACGAAGCGCGGATTGGCCTCGCCTTGTTGTCCACTCGGCCTTGGCGACGACGCGGCGTTCCTGGCTCCAGCTATCGCGCGTACGCCACTGGAAGTCCTTGAAGCGGCGTGCCGGGCGGCCGGTCGTCTCGGCCGCGGCTCTCGCCGCGGCAAGCTCCCCTTCGATCATGGCGACCAGGCGCGTGTTGCGGGCGAGCCCGAACAGATAATCAACGCGGTTCCGCTCGCACCCCGCCATCAGCGCCTCGCGCGCAAAGCCACTGTCGGCGCGCAGCACGATGCGCACGAACGGCCAGTGGGCGCGGATTTGCCGCACAATCCGCGCGACCTCCTCGATGCTGCCCGCGCTGGCGTCGATGTCGGCGCGCCGCAGCTTGGCCGCCAGCAAATGCCGGCCGCAGAACACGTACAGCGGCAGATAGCAGTAGCAGTCGTAACAGCCGCGGAAGACGCTCCCCTCCTGATGCCCGTGCAGGGGGTCCTCGTGGCGTCGAGATCAAGGATGATCTGCTTCGGCGGCTGCTGGTGCGCCTCCAGGAACAGCGTCACCGGCAACGCCTCGATCACCGCCGCACCGTAAGCGATCTTGTGATAGCGCGAAGGTTCCTCCTGGCCCAGTTCCAGCCGGTTCAGCGTCGACTTGGCGGCCACTGGTGCGCAGTCCTCGCGCCGGGCGGCAAGATTGCCCGCCAGCACCGCCATCAGCGGATCGTGCCGCAGCTCGTCGTGATCGTTGAGGTCTTCGTAGCCAAGTGAGATGCCAAAGACCCGCTGTCCGAGCAACGTTTCGACGGTGTGCTCGATCAAGTCCGGGCGGCGCCGTAACGAATGTGCTTCCACGCGCCATGGCGCCATTCGCCCCGATAACGCCGAACAAAACGACATGGCCGGCCTAATCCGCTAACGCGAGGACAAAACATAGCCGTCGTCACAGGATCACCCGAAGAGACGCATCATTATTGATGATGAGTGGCTCGAGCGCGTTCTGCAGATCCGCGGTCCGACGTTGGGGACGTTATGGTTGACTTGCTCGATCCAACGGTCACTTCCAAATCCGCCGCATCGCGATCAACGCTAGCCCAGCGGCATGCCGCACCCTACATTCTCGCATGGTCGTTCTAGCGTAGTCAGCGTCCGATACCATGCGCGTCAAGATTATTATGGCGCGCGGAGCAGCGAAGAAACGACCAAGCGTCTCTGACGCGGACTGTCGGACTTACGACACGTCGGTACGTTCTATCAGGCCTCTTACAAGATCGATTGGCACCATCATTCGCGCTGCCGTCAACAGGCTCACTTGGGACGTGACCTGACGTTTCGGACCACCAATTTCAGTTTCAAGTGTTTCGCCGCGGCGGTCTGCAATTATATCCGCCGCAGCCTCACCGACACGGTCCGTCGGCGACGGGGCGCTCTTATCGACCTATGAGCTGGTCCCGATTGTCAGAACAATGTTTCGCGAGGCTGCCTTGGATCAAGCAATCCCTGGACCAATGGTCAGGTCGAGCGCATGAACCTTGATCCGCTCCAGAAATGCGATACTAATCAGGGCGGTCCCGGCATTTCCTGGGGCGACCAGCCTGGGCGACCGCGGGATGTGTCGGTGCCCAGTCTGGTTTTGGCGGAACGGTAATCGCGCTCAGGGGCACCCAGGCTCGTTCGAGCGTCACCGGATCGCGCAGCTGGGCGAAAGTCTCGGTGCGAATGTCCAGCCACTCGAACCAGCGACCCTGGACGGCGACAAGCTGGGCTGGCCGGAGCACGCCGAAATGATCTCGAGGAGAAACCCTTATCATTCGTCAAGCTCGACTTTGAACCTTGGCAGGAGAGTTCAAGATGATATTGCGCCCTTGTTCAACTACCGGAACTGGGATTTGACAGTCACAGGCTAGCCAACCCGACCAATCCGTTTCCCGTCGAGCCGGAGCTTTGGCCGCAATAGGTCCAGCCGTTCAATATCTATTCTGGCGCGCAACACCGCCCATGCACTTGCCGGCGTGCCCAGGGGCCAACCATGGAAAACTGCTCCCTCGGCGTCACGAGGAATTGCTCTCTCCTTGGATGAGCCAAGGAGAGAGTGAAAGAAAGAGGAACGAATCACGGAAGGCTCGTCGTGGATTGATCCCCGGGGGCAGGTGATGAAGACGCCGGATGACGTGGCGGAGATGATGCGCCTGAGGGAGTGCGGGTGGGACTACGTGGTGGCGGGCGGGGTGAAGGCGTTCAAGTCGCCTGAGCGCCCGAAGCGGCTCGATGATCTCGAAGGTTGGCTGCGCGAGAAGTTCATTCGGCATCGCGGCAATGCGGATGTGGTGCGCCAGGACCTGTTGGCCCAGAAAGGCGTGGCAGCCAGCCGGCGAACGCTGCAACGCGCCGTGCAGTCCTATCGCCAAGCGCTCAAGGCCGAAGCGCTGGCGACGACACCGTTCGAGATGCCCACGGGCCGGCAGCTGCAGATCGACTTCGGCGAGCGCCTGGTCGAGGTCGGCGAGGTGAAGATCAAAGCATTCGTGTTCGGCGACACTCGGGCATTCGCGGCGGCTGCATGTTCGTGCGTTCGAGGCGAGAAGCAAGAGCACTGGTTCGCCGGGCTCGAGAGTGCATTCACGACCTTCGGCGGCGTGCCGGAGGAAGTGCTGATGGACAACCCACGCGCGCTCGTGGTGCGCCACGATGCGGTGAGCCTGTCGGTTCAGTTTAACGACAAGCTCATCGCGTTCGCGAAGCATTGGGGTTCCGTCCTCGTGCCTGCGCGAGCCGCATCGGGCGCGCACGAAGGGTAAGACGGAGAATGGTGTCGGCTACGTGAAGAAGAACGCGATCGCGGGGCATTCCTTCGCGAGCTGGGAGGCATTCGAGCCGCATCTCGCCAGAGTGGGAGCGTGAGGTGGCGAACGTACGTATCCACGGCACGACCGGCGGGGCGCCGATCTCGCTTTGCGCCTGACGAGGCACACCGGTTGAAGCCGCTCGGCGGGCAGCCGTCGTTCGGATCGCTGCGCGAACTGGCCCGCGGCGTCGGCAACGATTGAGCCGTCGAGATCGACACGAACAGCTACTCGGTCCCGTGGCGGCTGATCGGCGAGCGCGCGCGGTGACGGTTGCGGCCGGCGAGGTGCGCATCGGCCACGGCATGCGCGAGGTTGTGGTCCATAAGCGATCGGAAGGTCGCCGGCTGCGGATCATCGATTCCGCCCACCTCGACGGGGTTGCCGGTCGCAATGGTGCGGTCTCCCGATCGGCAATCGCGAACCCGACATTGCCCGCGCCTTCTCCACGAGGCAAGCGGGCAATGGCGATCTTGCCGAACGCGCATTGTTGCCGATGCGAGCAGACTTTCGCGATACGGCGTGGAACGGCTTTCTCGAATTGAACCGGCTGGCGTTATCGGAAGCCTTGCCGGGCAAAGCGAAAGCCGCGCGCTGGCGGTCGCGATGCGATGATCAGGAAACACTATTCGCGCGTCGCGGTGGGGGTCTCCTTTGCCGACGGATGCAAGAGCACCTGATGGGCGGCGGCCATATAAATTCCCCTGAAGGAGAGCCGGTTGGCGCCGTGGAGCGGATCGATCCAGGCGGCGAGTTCGGCTTCCTTGAGAGCGCTAACGCCAGGAGATCTACTTCAGCTTTGCAGTGTTCTGGAAGGTCGGGCGAATATCACTGTCGGCTCGCGTGTATCTATCGAGGAGCTCGGTGAAGATGGTCTGCGGGCCCTCGCAGTCAAAGTTCTAAACAAATTGGCTCAAGTGCGTTCCTGCGGGCCACAGCATCCGGGACCGGCTAGGCCCGCACTTTTGACCATCCATCGGATGCTCAGGCAACGCTTGCGCCCAGTCAACTACCTCTCTTGGGAGTTGATGGAGAAGATGGTCACATGGCAATCCTCATTAATCCATCATCAAGGAAATCGATATGAAGCTGGGTTTGGAGATGAAAGACGTCCTGCTGGGCACGGTAGCCTTCATTGCGCTAGCTGCTCCTGCTTCTGCCGCTGATCTGGCCCCGCGACCCTACGTCAAAGCGCCCCCGACGGTCATTCCAATCTATGATTGGAGCGGCTTGTACATCGGCTTCAATGGCGGCGGCGGCTCCGCGCATCAGTGCTGGGACCTGCTTAATTCTGGCGACGTGGTCGTCGCTCCGCCCGTCAGCATGGGGTGCCATAATGCGACGGGAGGCACGGTCGGCGGTCAAATCGGCTATCGCTGGCAGATAGCGAACTCGGTGTTCGGCCTGGAGGCGCAGGGCAACTGGGCCGATTTCAAGGGCTCCAGCGCCAACCTCGCTTTTGCAGGCGTCCAGGATGAGTCCAAGCTTGATGCATTCGGCCTGTTCACGGGCCAAGTCGGCCATGCCTGGAATAACGTGCTGCTCTATGTGAAAGGTGGCGCGGCGGTTGTCCGCGACAAATACCGGGTCTCCGATATTGCGACCGGGCTGAGTTTTGACAACGGCAGCGAAACTCGTTGGGGCGGCACGGTAGGGGCGGGCCTGGAATTTGGCCTCGCTCCGAACTGGTCCATCGGCGTTGAGTACGACCATCTGTTCATGGGTCACCGGGACGTAGACTTCTTTTTTTCAACAGGAATCCCGGGTGTTCCGGTGGACGCTTTTGCAGGGACTGCCCGTATCGGTCAGGACGTCGATATCGGTGTGGTCCGCGTGAACTATCGCTGGGGTGGCGCCGTCGCCACGACATATTGATCTTCGCCAGAACGAAAGCGTTCCTTCACAGGGGGCACGAACAGCCGAATAATCCTGCGCTGCTCGTCTCTCAAGGTAGCAATCATTGATGTAGGTCATTTCCAGAAACTACGTAGTCGTCCGTGAAGAAGGCCTAAGCCACTGATCGGGAATCTCGATTTGGGCTACGGGGCATTTCCAGATTGCAAGGTTTTGCTGCTTTGGGCGTCAGAACCTTGCGATTTGGCTTTAGAAGCGGGAAGCATGATTCCTTGTCTGCATCGGAGGGGACGATGCGGCCGAAGAAGCACAAGACGACGGGATCGAACGATCTGTTCCGGGCTCGGCTCGACCAGATCATCAATATGAAGCACGAGCTGGTTCTGCTCGCCGGCAAGGTCGATTGGGACTGGATCGACGGCGAGATCGCGCCGCTCTACAGCGAGAACGGCAGGCCCGGGATCGAGACGCGCTTCATGATCGGTCTGCTGTTGCTCAAGCACATTTACGGGCTGTCCGATGAGGGGGTGTGCGAGCGCTGGGTCCATGACCCATACTTCCAGTTCTTCGCCGGGGAAGAGTTCTTTCAGCACACGTTCCCGCACGAGCGCTCGGACCTGAGCCATTGGCGCAAGCGGCTTGGCGACAAGCTGGAGTTGCTGCTGGCCGAGAGCTTGCGGGTAGCGCACGAGGCCGGTGCATTACGCAGCCAGGACCTCAAGCGGGTTACGGTCGACACCACGGTGCAGCCGAAGGCCATCACCTTTCCGACCGATGCCAAGCTGCTGCATGCGGCCATCAAGGGGCTCAACCGCCTGGCGATCAGGCACGGCGTCAGGCTGCGGCAATCCTATGCTCGCATCGCCAAGGTCGCCGCGATGATGGCCGGCCGCTACGCCCATGCCAAACAGTTCAGGCGGCATCAGCGGCAGTTGCGTATCCTGCGTAGCCGGCTGGGCCGGATCATCCGCGACATCCGCCGCAAGATCCGTCGTCCTCTCAGCCGTCGGACACAACTTCCGCCGCATCCTCGCCTGGCTGAGATATCTCTTGTGCCTGTTCCTGGCCCAGCTATGGCGCACGCTCGCCCGCCCAGCCTCGATCGATCCGGCTTCTTAACGGACGACTACGTAAGGATTGTCCGTCGTCAGAACATTTGAGACTGATCAGGCGTTTCAAGAAGGGAGGATCTGGCTCATCAGGGGTTAGAGTTAAGCTGCTTGCGATTGATGCTGCAAGCGGCGGTTTGCGATGGTGTTGCGATCTCTCAGCTCTGCCGAGAGTAGACATCGGCAGGAGTGACGTTGTCGATACTCTCATGATAGAGTGCTTGCGTGCGGCGCGGCAATCAGGATGGAAGTGCAGCGTCAATCAGGATGAGAGAGCTTCGCCGGGCTCGTGACGCAGGGAGGGCGTAGCTCGACCGGAGTTACGAGCCCGGCGACGGCGCGATCCGAGCGGACCGCGCCGTCTGGTGATCGCGGCTGGCCGGTGATGGATGGTTCTTCTCGCCAAAGAGGAATCACCCGTTGCCAGGCTGCCATGTCACCGATCACCAGATGAGGCTCTACATGAAGTTCCGTCAAACCACTTCGCCGCCAGTGGCGGCCGCGAAGGTGTCGTTCAGTTCGTCGACCGCCTATCGGCTCGAGAAGGATCTGCGTCTTCCGTCGCAAAAGAAGTCACCGCGGCAAAGGCGCCGGCCGGATCCCTTGGCCAACGTCTTCAACCTGGAGGTCGTGCCGATGCTGAAGGCGGCTCCCGGCGTGCGGCCCGTGGCTATCTTCGAGGAGATACTCCGACGCCATCCTGAGCTGGCGGCCGGAATCCGCCGCACCCTGGAGCGCCGGATCCGCGCCTGGCGAGCAATCCATGGCGCGGAGCAGGAGGTCATCTTCCGCCAGACCCACGACGTGGGCCAGGTCGGCCTCTCCGACTTCACCGATATGGGCGAGCTTGGGGTCACCATCGCGGGCGTGCCGCTCGATCATCGCCTCTATCACTTCCGGTTGGCCTATTGCCGGTTTGAACACGCCCATGTCGTGCTCGGTGGCGAGAGCTTCGTCGCATTGGCCGAAGGGCTGCAGAATGCCCTGTGGTCGCTCGGTGGGGCACCGCGGCAGCATCGGACCGACAGTCTGTCGGCCGCCTTCTGCAATCTCGATCGCAATGCGAGGGACGATCTGACCAGGCGGTACGAGGACCTCTGCGCTCACTACGGCATGCGGCCTTCCCGCAACAATCGCGGCATCGCCCACGAGAACGGGGCGATCGAGAGCTCGCATGGCCATCTCAAGCGGACGATGCCGATGCGCTGCTGTTGCGCGGCACTGCCGACTTCGATGATCTCGCCGCCTATCGCGGCTTCATCGACGAGATCGTCAGCCGCCGCAATGCCCGCAACGCCAAGCGGATCGACCACGAGCGCGCCATCCTGCAGGCGTTGCCAGATCGCCGCACCTCGGACTACGAGGAGGTGATTGTCCGCGTGACGTCAAGCGGCGGCTTCACCTTGCGCAAGGTGTTCTACACCGTGCCGTCGCGTTTGATCGGGCACCAACTGCGGGCGCGCCTTTACGACGATCGTCTCGACGTGTTCGTCGGCGGCACCCATCTCGTCACCCTGCCGCGTGGGCGGCCACATCCCAACGGCAAGCACGACCAGGTCGTCGATTATCGGCACGTGATCCATTCCTTGAGGCGCAAGCCAATGGCACTGCTCAATCTCGTCTACCGTGATCGGCTGTTCCCGCGCGATGCCTATCGCCGAACCTTCGATTGCTTGCGCGAACGGCTGCCGGACAAGAAAGCCTGCCGGATCATGGTCGATCTGCTCGCACTGGCCCATGAGCGCGGCTGCGAGGCCGAACTCGCCGATTATCTCGCGACCGACCTTGATGCCGGCCAACTGCCCGACCTCAACCGGCTGTGCGCTTACTTCGCGCCCGATCCGGCCTGCGTGCCGCACGTCGTGGTGCAGCTCGCACCACTCGCCACCTATGAGTGCCTCATCGGAGCCGGCGAGATCGGAGGTGCCGCATGAGCACGGCCAACACCATCGACACCGCGCGCCTCAATCTGTTGCTCAACGAGTTGCGGCTGCCAGCCATCAAGGTGCTGTGGCCGCAATTTGCCGAGCGGTCCGACAAGGAAGGCTGGCCGGCGGCCCGCTTCCTCGCCACCATTGCCGAGCACGAGATCGCCGAACGCGGCCGCCGCCGCGTCGAGCGCCATCTCGTCGAGGCGCGGCTGCCCGCTGGAAAGACCTTCGACAACTTCGACTTCGAGGCTGTGCCGATGATCTCCAAGGCGCAGGTGACCGCGCTCGCCGCCGGCGACGGTTGGCTCGGCAAGGGCGCCATCTGCTGCTGTTCGGCCCGCCTGGCGGCGGCAAGAGCCACTTGGCGGCAGCCATCGGCCTGGCCCTTATCGAGAACGGATGGCGCGTCCTCTTCACCCGCACCACCGATCTCGTCCAGAAGCTCCAGGTGGCGCGGCGCGACCTCAATCTCGAGGCCGCCATCAACCGCCTCGATCGCTTCGACCTGCTGATCTGCGATGATCTTGCCTACGTCACCAAGGACCAGGCCGAGACCAGCGTGCTGTTCGAGCTCATCAGCGCACGCTACGAGTGGCGTTCCATGCTGATCACCGCCAATCAGCCCTTTGGAGAGTGGAACAGGGTCTTCCCGGATCCTGCTATGACGCTCGCCGCCATCGATCGCCTCGTTCACCACGCCACCATCGTCGAGATGAACGTCGAAAGCTATCGCAGGCGCACCGCGCTCGAGCGGAAGCGTGGTCCAGGGCGACCATCCTCGCACGCGACACCAAAAACACTCGCTGATTGACGCTCCGCGACAACCAAAGCGAACAAAACTCTTGCGCGCGACAATCATCGCGGCAATCATCACCTCGCCGCGACACCAACTCGCCATCCTGATTGTCGCGCGCTTCCCATCCAGATTGTCGCGCTATACGCGCAGCAGGTATGGATGGATCTTGTGGCCGGGCTCGGGTCTGGTGGTGCGCGGACGGCGATAGAGCGCCTCTATCCCCATCCGCCGCATCAGCGTTTTGACATGCCGGCGGCCGATCTTGCACCCCTCGGCAGCCAGCAGGCCTCTCAGCATTCGCGAACCGGCGAAGGGAAACTCCAGATGCAGCCGGTCGAGACGCCGCATCATCGCGAGATCGGCGTCCGGCACCGGCCGCGGCAGGTAGTACACGCTACCGCGGCTGATGTTCAAAGCCTCCGCCTGCCCGGTGATCGGCAGCTCGTGCTCACGGTCGATCATCGCCTTGCGCTCAGCAATCCCGCCTTGGTGAGCGCTCCTTCTAAAAAATCGTTCTCCAGCGTCAGTTCGCCGATCTTGGCGTGCAGCGACTTCACGTCGATCGCAGGCGTGCGCAGCGCTGCCAGGTCCAAAAACTCCGGAAGCGCCACCCTCCAGTTGCGCCTTCCACGCCGTAATCTGATTCGGGTGGACGTCAAAGTGATCGGCCAGCTGAGCTATCGTCCGGTCGCCCTTGACGGCGGCAAGCGCCACCTTCGCCTTGAAGGCCGGTGTGTGGTTCCGGCGTGCTCGTCTGCTCATCGTCGCTCCTGATTCGCAGGCACCAGCGTGCCCGCTGTCAGGCGGAAACTCCACTTATCGACATGTTCAAATTTGCGGAGCCGCCTCTTCTCGTCATCTTCGCTCCTGATTCGCGGCAAGAATCCTCGCCGCTGTCAGGCAGAAAATCCACTCAAGCTACTGTCCGAATTTGCGGGGCCAGCTCTGTCCTTCGACGCGTCTTCATACGTACTGCGTGAATGCTACCGCGGTCCCGGGTGAACGGATCGCGGCATCCATGGTGCAGCCGATGTACGGAGACAATGAATCGTTTAGCCCTGATCGATTCAAAGAAAGCATTGGACCTCGCTTCCGCGAGGAGCCAGACTCCAAGCATGCTGAACCGCAAGCAAAGGCCGCTTTAGCTTCGCCGCATCGACGCGACCCGCAACATGCGGCGATTTTACCTGCTTTCGATTCAGCCGACTTTATTCGGCGGGGTCTCGCTGATCCGCAACTGGGGCCGGATTGGCACGAGCGGGCAGATCATGATCCAAACCTTCGAGGACAGCACGGAAGCTGGGGAAGCATTCGCACGGCTCGAGCGCGCACGGACGGAAACTTTGCGGTTCGAGGCGCCTGGTGAGTCCAGATGCCAAAGAAAAAGCCCCGCGCGAGCGCGGCCTTCCTTCAGAGCCTTGAGAATCAATACCATCCGACGGCTGGCCCGCCGAACTTATAGTTCACGCCAACCTTGGCCACCGACAGCTTGTTCTTCACGTCGATGTTAGCAATTGCGGGGGCGCCTGCGAAGGCCGAGACATCCAGCGCGATGTTCTTCTTGTCGAACTCAATATAGTTATACTCGATAAATGCGCTCCAGTTGGGCGAGAGCGCGTATTCCGCACCCAAGCCAAGCAGCCAACCCCAGCTCGTGCTGGAAGAGCTCACGGAAGTCCCACCCCCTCTGCCGAAACCGGCAGGGACGCTGAAGTTATGATCGGTGTGCATCCAGGCCGCACCTCCCTTGACGTACACAAGGGTCCGGTCGGCAACGACACCGCCGACCCGACCCGTCACGGTCGCCAGCCAATCGCTCTTGGCCGTGCACGATGGCCCAATTCCAAGGCAGGGACTGGTGCCCTTCACGTCCATACCGGCGATGTCACCCTGGACGCCAAAGATGGCCCAACCGGACTGCCAGTTGTAGCCAGCCTGTCCTCCGCCGAGAAATCCGCTTTTGCTGTTCTGGGTAAGCGCAATTCCACCCGGAATTGCGGGTGCACCGGTGATCGCGGTCAGCGTGGTCTCGGTGGTGCCCCAACCAGCGCCAGCGTGACCGCCGATGTAGAAGCCGGTCCAGCTCCAGACCGCAGCGGGAGCCACCATCGGCGCCCTGACGGCCATATCGGCGGCGAAGCTCAGGCTTGTGGAAGCGAGGAGAATAGCGGCAGCCGAGATCTTTGTTTTCATTGTGAGTCCCCATAAAAAAACAGTCTATGAGCCTACATAAGGCAGGTGTGGACTGGGGGTGCAGCTACCAAAATTGGCAGGGTCCGGTTTACGGTTTAGATGTCTGAGGAATGCTTACGCGAGCTTTTTGGTTCCGGAGGATGCTGCGGCACCGGGTCTACCGAACTCGCCTCCTTACAAGCGTAATCCGCAGCGCGTTGACCTAAAGACGGAAGGTCTCACGTTTGTGAAGGCCCGCTCAACCGCTTGCGGATATCTCACAGGTTCCGCGGCATCTCTTTAAGAAGCATTCCCTTGTGTGAGGCACCTATTGCGGGCTCAAGGTCTGAAAAAAGGGCCATCCATCCGCCAGCGCGACACCATCAAGCTGCCCTCGGTGCTCATGAACGCTTTGATCCCGTCGGCCGTACGACCACAGTGCCTTCCACTTGAAGGCCCCCCAGCCTGTCTCGTAATATGGTGTCCCGACGCACATGACCATTCCCTCCTCGATGAGGTCGGGTCTAGTCGGGTAAGGTCGGGCAGATCGTAGTCGATCCCATGTACGACATGCGAACGTGAAAGGTGATGAATACTCTCTTTCGCCTTACATCGACGGCTCTCGCGAACACGTGTGCTGCCTTCACACCCGGTTCTATCATTTCTAGGGCAGCCTGAACGCCGCGATGCAGCGCGCGATGGTATGATTTGATCTTTGCCGAGGGCTCTCCGAACACGGCGATCCGCGCAATATCAGGCGCTATAATGTTTGAAGCGCCCACCGCCATCAGACCGGATAATGTCGCCATGGACCAGGCGAGCATCAAGGCTGCACGTCGGGCATAGCACTGCGCGTCCCGAATCAAAGAGGCCGCCCACTGAGGCGGCCTTACTGCATGAGAACCACGACTAGTAGTTCACCACAGTGATTTTGATGTTTTGATGCCGAGCCATTCGAGGATCGGCAAGCTTTCGGGCGGCACGAGGATTTCGATGCTTCTGGGGACGCCGGGTTGACGTCGGATGAAGCCGCTTCTGTTCGAGGATGACAATCATCTGGTGGACCGAAGGCGGGCTGACGCGGAAGTGGCGCTGAATGTCGGCTTCGGCGGGTGGGCGTCCGAACATGTAGGCGTAGGTATGGATGAAGGCCAGGTAATGTCCCTGCTTCTCGGTGAAGTGCGCGCCTGATTTTTGACTCATCGCTGGATTCGTCCTGGCCTCCGACAAGGAGGCAAAGCATGAATGTACGTTATCGGGTCGAATTGAGCCAAGCCGAGCGCGATGAACTGACGGCGATGCTCGGTGGCGGCAAACACGCCGCCCGCAAGCTGAAGCGGGCGCAGATTTTGCTGGCGGCCGATAGGGGCGGCCGCGACGAGGAGATTGCCCGGACCGTGAGAGTCAGCCTCTCCACCGTCGGCCAGACCAAGCGCCGCTTCGTGGAAGGCAATCTGGAGCGGGCCTTGAGCGAGGAGCCGCGTCCGGGCGCAGAGCGCAAGCTGACCGGCAAGGAGGAGGCCCTGCTGGTGGCGACCGCATGCGCCAAGCCGCCCGCCGGCCACAAACGCTGGACGCTGACGCTTCTGGCCGACACGATGGTCAAGCTCACCGATCACGACAGCCTGTCGGGCGAGACCGTGCGCCGCCGGCTGGCCGAGAACGATCTCAAGCCATGGCGCAGGGACATGTGGTGCATTCCTCATGTCGATGGCGAATACGTCGCCCGCATGGAGGACGTGCTCGATCTCTACGCCGAGACGCCGGATCCCGCCCGGCCGCTGGTTTGCTTCGACGAACCCCCGTCCAGCTGATCGGCGAGGTGCGCCAGCCTGTCCCGGCCCAACCGGGACAGCGCGAGCGATACGATTACGAGTATCGCCGCAACGGCACCGTCAATCTCTTCGTCACCTTCGATCCGCGTCGGGGCTCGCGCAACGTCAAGGTCACCGACCGCCGCGCCGCCGTGGACTACGCCCACTGCATGCGTGAGCTCGTCGACGTCCATTATCCCGACGCCGCCTGCATCCGTGTCGTGCAGGACAATCTGTCGATCCATAAACCTGGGGCGCTGTATGAGGCCTTCGCGCCCGCCGAGGCCCGACGCATCCTGCGCCGCCTCGAATTCCACTTCACTCCGAAACACGCCAGTTGGCTCAACATGGTCGAGTGCGAGATCAGCGTGCTGCAGCGCCAGTGTCTCGGCCGCCGCATCGACGACCCCAAAAGGCTCCGAAACGAGATCGCAGCATGGCAACGGCGGCGAAACAAAACCCGAGCCAGCATCAAATGGATGTTCACAACCGACAAAGCCCGCGCCAAACTCGGCCGCGCTTATCCAGCCACCGCTAAAGAGTCAAAATCACTGTGATGAACCACTTGGCAGGTGACCATGATCGCCAGCCAGACGAGCCAAAGCCGGTAGTGCCGTTCCATGGCGTTCATTGAATGTTCGGCGCGGACCAATTTCCTTTGAGATAGATCAAGGCCTGGCACGAAACGAAAACAGGCCACTCTCAAATTCAAACTAAGCCACTGAGGTCGGAAACAGGCCAGTACCCAAGTTCGCCAGAGAACATGACGTGCGGAAGTGGGATTTGGGCACTATCACAATGGATTAGAAGGGGGCCACTGACGTACGTCGTTATTCCCAGAAAAAGTCCAGAGGAATTTACAGTGGCTCCGTTGCGGTCGGCAGCGCCTCCCGGCGCGCGCCCATGCTGATCTTTCCCGCCATAGACGCCGCTGAACCAATTCGATGGCACCGCCCCAATCACCGGCGAGAACTTGTCCAGTAACATTCTGCGTGAGGCAATGCGGTCAGCTCGGAGGGTGCAAGGACGCTCTGGGAGCCGAAGCATGCGAAGCTTCTCCGAATTCCGCTCAATTCGCCTTTCGCATCATCGGCGTGAGTGGTGGCGAGCAACCGTGCTGTATCTCTCCAATAATCTTGAAACCGTGGCGTTGGTAAAACGGAATATTTTCAGGATTCGAACTTTCGAGGTAGGCAGCGACGCCCTGCTCATCACATCGTTGAAGAGCGTACTTCATCAGCAATGTGCCAAGCCCTTGTCCGACCCAGTTCGGATCGACAGCGATGAGGGGCAAATACCAATGTGGCTCGGAGGGATGATGCTCGGCCATTCCCTGGCGCACATGTGCCATATGTTCGCTGATTTCCGGGCGCAGGGACACCGCCATGATTGCGTCCAGCGTATCCTCATCCTGATGGACGCCGGGAGGCAGCCACAGGGCCGCGGCGCGGCTCTCTCCCGTGACGTATGCTGTGCCATGCTCGAATGCTCGTCCGCCACAGGCCCTGATGAACTGAGTCATGCTGCCAAGATATTGCCCAGGGTCAGGCCAACTCCAACGCATCAACGGATCGGCGGCAAAGCCAAGGACAATTGTCCAGACGGTTCTTGCTCGCATGCTTGCGTTCGCCGAGGTGACGGCCGGCTCAGCTGTCATGACGCCGCATTTCGAGCGCAGAGCTGTGAATTTAGAGCGCAGCACCGATACCTCTGGACGTGAACTGAATGGATGTACCCTCGACGATTCATCGGAGGATGGGCCTTCTGCAAGCAAGCGGAAAGCACGGTTTGAGATTGCAGGGTGATCTTGTTTCGCTAGATGTCGCGAGTTGCATTCGCTTGAGCAGTCTACGCACGGCAGGATAGTTAGCAACCCGCCAACCCAGGTAGGTGCTTTGGCATTCCTTCTAAACAATGTCTCCGCCCTAAGGATTACCCACATCCCAACATCAATATTGGCTACCCGACAGAACGCCAAGCTCGCCGTCACCATCCGCTGGACGTTGTCACGCTGGCAGGATGTGACGCGCTTTGTCGATGATGGCATCGAGCTCGACAACAACATCGTCGAACGTTCGATCCGTCTGATCACGCTCAACCGGAAAATGCGCTGTTCGCGAACGGAGCTTCGTTACGGCGCGCTCGCTTGGCTTCGCCGTGCAGCATCGCGTTGGCGTCGCCTTCGTTCCCGCATGCGTCGAACCGGCCCTATCGAAGGCATCGGCGGCAGAGTCGCGGCTGGCGCCGGCTCCTCGGCAGCGAGGACCTCAGGCAGCTCCCTTGCTTGTTGAGCGGGTGCGGGCCGAGCCTCCATGATCTTGAGAACCGCGCGTCCCTTATCAGTGACACGCCAGCCGCCGTTCATCCGCTCAATGAGTCCTTGGGAGAAGATATCCAAGTCGGGCACGCGGACTGCCAATCGCTTCGTCCGTTCGGCCCAGTCCGGTCCGCTCGTGGCTAGAATCGCCATATCTCGCTTGAGGTCCGCCATGGCGGCGAATCCGTCTGGATAGCTGACCAGCACCTTGAGAACCGTCACCTGGAAGTTCACTGCCCCACCCGTACCCAGCTTCCGCGAACTTACTCGCTCGATATCTTAGGGGAGTTCGTGAACCTCTGTCGACTCACGCCCTTCATCCCATGGTTTCCGTCGGAGTGCGCGGTGCAAAGATCCTTGCTGAACATGACAATGGCTGAAGATGCCGTTGGATGGCTCCTTGAACATGCACGCGGAGACCGATCTCGTCAACAATCGACCAACTCGCGAGACGAAGGATGAGATTCTGAAGCGCGTAACTGCCTCTCGGCATCGGATGGATTTCGCCTGCGTCATACCGTCCTGAATACGGCAGCGAACGAACGGAAACGATGTTAGGCTCGTGCTCGAACCTGCGGGGCTCAATCACGCCTCGTGAATGCATCAGGTGAATCAGACCGTAACCGGCTGTCGGAGGACGCGGACATCTTGATCGGGCTGCCGGCCGAATAGGATGTGAAGACCGACGAAAGCCAGAACGGACCCACGCCAAAGGTCAGAATACTTTATCGGTCAAACTTCTTGTCGCCTGTGCTGATGTTATAAAGTGTTGCCGAATAGAGAATCGAGGTGCTGACTTTGCCGATCACTGCCCCTAGGCAAAGAAGGCTGACGCCAGCCATCCTCCGGTCGCAAAACGCGTCCGCAGAAGCACGACTTGAAGGGAGGTCGGAGCACTGACCTATGAACAAGCGGCCTCTCGATCGCATGCTGGGCAAAGAAGAATTGACCCAGATCAACGCGGCTTAAACGATTGGCGTGCTTCGCTTTGAGTCTTTCACAAGGAGCAGCAAATGACGCGACTCTCAGAACAGCTCGCCGACCTGTCGCTACGTGCAAAAGGCGCTGAAAACGCCCTCTCTGCCGCAAACAAGGAAGCGCACGACAAGATCGAAGCGCGGAAGTCAGAAGCGCTTTCTGCTGCAAAGATCGCAGTCGAAAAGGTCAACCATCAAATCAAGTCTGCCGGAGAATCCGCCACCAGAGATTTGAAAGCGCTGCAAGCGAAAATTACTGCCGACGTCAACACGCTCAAGGCGCATGTAGTCGAAGCAAAGCATGGTCTCAGCGTGAAGTTAGCCGAGACACGCGCCGAGGATTTGGAGTCGGACGCCGGCTTCGCCATCGACTACGCGATCGCGTCGGTTGAACAGGCACGGCTAGCGGTTCTTGATGCCATCGCCGCCCGCTTCGCCGCCGATGAGGCCAAGCGCGCATAAAGCCGGGAGTAAACTCGTGGACCGACCACGCCAAACCCCCGCCGGATGAGAACCTCCGCCCCAGCTGAATAAGGCAGCCTCAATTGGTGGCCTTTTGCAAATCCTCATGGACAGCTCGTGGCCTTTAGTAGACCTTGCGAGCGCTCCCCGGCTAGGTCCGCTGTTCGAGATGAAGCGGACCTGATCACCAACAGCGCGACACGCGTTCCCTGATCTCCGCGGTGGATCGATCGCGCGCATAACGATCGAACAGTCTCCTACGTCGTCGACAGATCGCCGGCTCGTATGATTCGCAGAAAGCAGTGTGATTTTCGGAGCAAAGCGCGTGCAGAGCACGAACGCAAAACGTTAGTTGTTTGTCGAGTCTTGCAGCCTTAAAATCTCCAGCATGAAGATTGATCTTCAAAACGCGCAATAATTGCCGCTAGCCGCGTGCAAGCGGCCACACTTCTCGGCATTGATGCGCCCTCATATCGCGAACGCTGTGCGGCGCTGCCATGGCATCAGGGTGTGGGCAAGCGGTCCGCGTGACGCTGCGTCAGTTGGAGCAGTGGATCGAGAGCTGGCCAAATCCAAGCGGCGCCAGCGACGAAAGTAAGCTACTAATGCCAGTTGAATTCGAGTATAAAGATCTGCCTCGCAGCCGCCGATTGCGCGCGCATAGTTAGCGTCAAATAACTAACTTTGCTCGCGAACTGTTTTTCTCAACTTTGGCGCTCTTGCGAGTCCGAGTGTCGGCCGGATCGAAACGACGCTCGCCAACCTCGCCCCATAGCCGTTCTAGGAGTGCCGCTCGTGCCGCGTCGCTCTGTCCGATAGCCGCAATATAGGCGCGCAGAAGGCGTACCACGGCCACACGTACCACCCCGTCAGTGTTGATCTTATCTGCCTTATGCGGTTGACTTGTTGCGCCACGCTTAAGGTTCTCCCGACACCCGCCCTCAATCTGGAGGGCATCGAGCAGCAAGATGATCGCTCGCAAGAACTTGGCGTCGACAGTCTGGTACCGTGGTCGGTCGTGCTGCATTACCCCAAGGCTACTCAACCCGCACTCTCGTCGCCACTACCAGCTCACGTAGGTCTGACTTTGCCCTAATATGTGGAGCGGCCGGCGTGCCAAAAGCGTTTTCAGTCGATTTCACACATGGGAGCGGTGCGGTCATATGTCCGGCCCTTGCGCGGGGCACACGGCCGCGGGCGTCTGAGATTCGCGGAACGAGGAGCTAGATCAAGTTTACGCGCTTGAGCGCATTTTGGCAGGTCGCTTCACTCGTTTCGGGACGCCTGTTGTTGCACCTTGCGCTCTGCCGGCCTGCGCCGGTCTCAGATCGCTTTGGCGCTCACCGCGTTCATCAGACGACGGCCACGGTAGTCAGCGGCTCGGGAGCCCCGGTATATCCCGCGCTTTTCAGAAGCGCCCAAATAATCCGGGGCGTCGTGTAACTTTCGCGACCGCGACTTCACCTCACCGGCATCAACTCCGAGTTTCCGGTCGCATCACCGCCCCGGTCAGCCAAACGTCTACGGCAGCGCCACAGGCCATCAGCTGCTGATCCCGCAGGGCGCCAAACTGATGGGACGGTACGATTTCATGCTTGCATGCATTCGGACAAAGCCGCGTCCTAGTGGTCTGGACTGACATCATCTTCCCGAACAGCTCGACGCTGCAGATCAGAGGCATGGCGGACGCGGACGGCTAGGGTGGCTTCAATGATGAGGTCGACAATCATAATGTCCAGGTCTTCGGATCACCGCCAGCGCTCGACGAAGTTCGGGCCGAATCTCGGCGTTGATCGTCTTCCGCGTCTTGGCTCTGTTACGGCCTTTCCACGCAACAAAGGTGAACCATCGCCCGCCATCGGTTTCATGCTGCCTGCCTATCCGGCATGCGTCAGATCGACGAGCACCGATGGTCAGCATGATTTCGAGCGCCAACCGCGCCTTGGTGCCGATTGCGTGGTAATCCCGATATTGCTTCACTTCTTGGGGGTCCAAGTGTACCAGCCTTCCGATTCATTGATCTTTGCAACACCGTCAGCCGGATTGTGCGAGGCGAGGCTTTGCCGATCGCCCATTTGAAGAGGGCTCGGAGGTATTTCACCAGCTTGTCGGCGACGCCGGGCTATCTCCGTCCCCCAGACTCGTTCACATATGATTTGCATGGAGCAATCAACTCCGATTTCACTTGTGAACAGGTCGCCCACAGCGATTTCGGAAGCCATGAAACGCACTTTTTGTTTCACGTTTCACGTTAAAGCCACGACGCTTCGACGGCGGGCGGGTCTTTGACTCAGACGAGGCGAGCGACGTGAGCGTCCCAAGCATGCACGCAGGCGTCGGAATGGTCGCCGGGGGAAAAGGTGTCTGTGTGCTCAATGGCCTTGGTGTGAGCGAGGTCGGCCGCCCTCTTCTCGGCGATAAGGGCGAACGCGGGGTCCAGCAGCCTTGCTGGCGCTGGCGCCCGGAGCGGAAGCGCCACTTCCCTCCGGCCTGTTATTTTGTTATACAGAACGTATGAAGAAATCAAGCTCTGTTAAACAAAAAATCATGGGGCGCCCCCGGACCGGAACCACTCCGCTTATGGGGTTTCGAGCCGACTCAACTACGCGCGCCGCCATCGTGGAGTGGGCTGAAAGCAAGCCGGACAAGCCAACGTTGTCCGAAGCAATTCGCCGGCTCGTTGAGATCGGTCTGAAGATCAAGAAATGAGAGAATCCCCCTCCCTTTCCGTTTTCGCGGTTGAGGTCGACCGGCGTCCCGCCTTTGCATTTGCTTCAAAAACCCATGTGGCAGCTGAAGCGATCTTAAAAGGTGAGGAATTGCGCACCAAACTCTCGGCCCTGAAGTCTGGCGGGGCTCCTCTGTGCGACGATTACGGCATCATGCGCTTGCGTCTAGCGCGGCCTGCGGAAAGAGAGATCTATGAGGACCGGCGCTTTGGACGAATCCATCATAACGAGTTCTACGGTGCCTTCTTGGTCGAGCTGGATCGGGACGCGGGTAGTCTAGATCACGTTTTGGACGAATTGATTGACCTCGGAAACCCGGAAGGTTTGGATTGAAAGCGTAAAAGTCCTAACTTCTCTTTCGCCCCTTTATTGGGATGACTCGCGCGGGTCCCATTGGTCGGCTCACGGCAGGATCAGCTTGCGGACCGTGACCTTGAACCCAGGTTTTATCCAGTTCTGAGTTCGTCCTTGCCGCTGGATTTGCCGTGTTGGGCGGTGGGAGTGCCGATTCCGATGATCTCGCCCACCTTTCCGATTTTGATGTCGCCCGGGCGTCAGGCGTTCTGGCTGTTGGTTTTTTGGCATCGGCGAAGCCGCGAGGTCAACCTTGAATCGCGGCTCGAAGTCTTCGTTGTCTGTTGCTGCTCTGCTGTGGGGATGTGGGCAACGCCCTTCGCGTTGTCCAAGCGTAGCGGCATGTCCACAGCGCCACGGGCTCAGGCCTCGCGGCCGGGTTTGCGGGTTCGCCGCATGCTCTCGCCGTTGAGGTTGATCCGGTGGGCGTTATGGACCAGGCGGTCGAGGACGGCGTCGGCGTAGGTAGGGTCGCCGATCAGCGCGTGCCATTGATCGACGGGGAGTTGGCTGGTGACGACGGTGGAACGGCGACCGTAGCGGTCCTCGAGGATCTCCAGGAGGTCGTGACGGGCGGCGGCGTCGAGCGGCTCGAGGCCCCAGTCGTCGAGGATGACCAAATCGATGCGGCCGAGCGCGCGCAGCAGACGGGAGTGGCGTCCGTCGCCGCGCGCGAGAGCGAGTTCACCGAACAGCCGCGGCACGCGTTGATAGAGCACGGAGCGATTGTCGCGGCAGGCCTTGTTGCCGAGCGCCGAGGCGAGCCAGCTCTTGCCGACCCCGGTCGAGACAGCGTCACAATGCCGGGTGTCCGGCGTTCGAGGTTTTGATCCTCTTCCGTTCCATCCTCGGGCTGGGCAGATGGTGCAGGTCGCGCACCGCAAGCGCTTCGCCGGCGAGGACCATCTGGTCGTGGTGCAGCCCGACGGGACACTCGCCCTGATCCCGGCCTGGATGAGCGAGGATATTGCTCGGTCTGCAACGCTCACAGCAAGCCCTCGGTTGGCTGTCGAAAGGCTCGTCGAGCTGCGGGCGCGAATCGATGTGCTTATCGCCTCTCGAGGCGGGGCATGGCCCCTGCGTGAAGGAGGGGATCATGCAACCAAGACGCCACTTGCAACGGAGCCTGTTCGAGCAGGATCGCCAGACGCCGGCGATTCCGGCGTCGCAGAGAAGCACTCTCGTGCGCCTGATCGAGGGGCTACTGGTCGAGGCCCTCGCCGACGGCGCCAATATCGAGACGGGCACGCCAACCGCAGAGACGAGGGAGGCCGCTCATGAGCAAGGTTACGCCTGAGCACCTCGCCCGTCAGGCCGTCGTCTACATCCGTCAGTCGACACCTGATCAGGTCGCCCACAACCTGGAAAGTAAGCGCCGTCAGTACAATTTGCCGGAGCGCGCGCGACAGCTGGGCTGGAGCGATGTTGCCGTCATCGATGACGATCTCGGCCGCTCCGGCGGTGGCGTCGCGCGGCCCGGCTTCGAGAAGCTGCTGGCTGCCATCTGTGAGGTGCGCGTCGGGGTCGTGGTCTCGATCGAAGCGTCGCGGCTCGCACGCAACCGTCGCGACTGGCACACGCTGCTCGAGTTCTGCGGTCTCGTCGGCACATTGATCGCCGACGAGGACGGCGTCTACGATCCGCGACAGCCCAACGATCGCCTACTGCTCGGTATGAAGGGTACCATGAGCGAGATGGAGTTGTCGGTACTGCGCCAGCGTTCGCTCGAAGCGCTGAAGCAGAAGGCGCGCCGGGGCGAGCTGTTCATGACGGTCGCCGTCGGCTACGTGCGGGTCGGCCACAACCGTATCGAGAAGGACCCGGATCGGCGCGTCGGCGAGGCGATTGCGCTCGTCTTCGCCAAGTTCACCGAGATGCAGTCGGTGCGTCAGGTGCACCTCTGGTTCAGACACGAGCGCGTTCCGCTGCCCGCCGTTACCTATGGCGCCGAAGGCCACTTGGTCGAGTGGAAGCTGCCGGTCTACAACACGATCCTGCACATTCTGACCAACCCAATCTATGCCGGCGCGTATGCATTCGGGCGCACCGGCAGCCGCATCAGCATGGAGGCCGGTCGCAAGAAGGTGGTTCGCGGCTTCAAGAGGGAGCGCAAGGATTGGGAGGTGTTGATCCCGAACCATCATGAGGGTTATCTGAGCTGGGCGGACCACGAGAGGAACCTCGGCCTGATTGCGGATAACGCCAACGGCAAGAACCCGATGAGCCGCGGTGCCCTGCGCCGAGGTGAGGCTCTGCTCGCCGGCCTGCTGCGCTGTGGCCATTGTGGGCGCAAACTTCACGTCGCCTACTCCGGCAAGGACGGCAACACCGGGCGCTACCATTGTCGGGGCGGCGCCAACAATCATGGTGGTGACCCTTGCATCTCGTTCGGCGGCATGCGGATCGATCGTGACGTGGCCGCTGAGGTGATCCAGCGCCTGCAACCGCTCGGTATCGAGGCGGCACTCGCCGCGCAGGGTGCGCGCAGCCGTGCGAACGAAGACAAACGCGGCCAAGCCGAACTGGCGCTGGAGCAGGCTCGCTATGAGGTGGGGCGGGCGCGCCGCCAATACGATGCTGTCGATCCCGACAATCGTCTCGTCGCCGCCGAGCTGGAAAAGCGATGGAATGACCGGCTGGCGGTCGCGCGCAATCTGGAGACGGAGCTGGAGGGACTGACGGCTTCGCCCGCTGTTGATCTCACACCTGCGGACAGGGAGCGGCTGATGACGCTGGGCGCCGACCTGGAGCGTGCTTGGTCGAGTGCCAGCGTGGCACCCGAGACGCGCAAGCGGATCGTGCGAACGCTGATCGACGAGATCGTCGTCCGCGTCGAGGACACCGAGCTCGATCTGGTGATCCGCTGGCACGGCGGCGACCATTCCGCTCTCAAGGTCAAGAAGAATCGCTCCGGCCAGCACCGCTGGAGTGCAGCGGGAGAGACAGTCGATCTCGTGCGCGTGCTGGCGCGGCAGATGCCGGACAAAGCGATCGCGTCGGTGCTCAACCGCTCCGGCAAGACCACGGGGCGCGGCAATGGCTGGACCAAGTCGCGAGTGTGCAGCTTGCGCAGCCACAACGACGTCGCAGCCTATCGCGAAGGCGAGCGCCGCGACCGCGGCGAGGTCACTCTGGACGAGGCTGCCGCGGCCCTCTCTGTCAGCCCATCAACCGTGCGACGTCTGATCAAGGACGGCCAGCTCGCGGCGGGCCAGCTTTGCAAAGGGGCACCTTGGATCATCAAAGCAGCCGATCTTGAGCGTCCAGACGTCAAACGAGCCGCCACCGCGCGGCGCCTCAGACGCCCGCCGTCTGGCAATCCGCTACAAAAAGAACTGGAACTCTAACGAGATAGAAAGGTGAGCATTATGAAGCGGGCTCGGAGGGTCCGCAGATCAGCAGGTTGGCGTGGTCGTCGATCCATTGGCCTTCGACCAGCATCGTCAGCAGGCTGCGGTCGAGGCCGCGCGGAGTGCGGTAGTCGATGTCCTCGACGCAGGCCTGCTGGCGCAGCTTGGCGTATTGCAGCCGCTTCGACAGCCGCTTGTCGCGTCGTAGCGAAGCTTCGCGCTCCAGCAGCAACGCGAGCCATTCGGCGTGTCCGAGGCTTGCGGCGTCACCGCCGGCTTCGATGTCGGCGAAGGCCTTGGCCATGCCGTGAAGGCCGAGTTGATGGAGTTGATCGAGGGTCGGATGATTGAGCAAGACGAGATCTCCTAGTTGTAGTAGCGCGGCCCGTGGATGTTGGGATGGAGGATCGGCGCATCGTCCGCGGACCGCTTTTGCGAAGGACGCCGATCGAGATTGTTGGCGAGGATCGATTTGACCGAGCCATAGGTGCGCGCGCCGATATCGATCGCTCGCATGGCGGCGGCATCGAGCCGCTCGCGGCCATAGGACCGGGTGAGCCGGATGATGCCGAGACAGGCCCGAAAGCCCTGCTCAGGGTGCGTGCGTTCATCGAGGATCAGGTCGCACAGCGCCGCAGTGGCCGACCCGATCGCGGCGGCATCCTGGCGGATGCGCTCGATGGTCCAGCCGGCGTAGCGCCGATGACTGGACGCCATGTGTTCCGGCACGGTGGTGTGCTTGTGGTTGCCGCTCATGCGCTGATGCGCGGCGATCCGCTCGCCCTTGTGGAAAATCTCGACGGTGCGGGCGGTGAAGCGCACCTCGACCTCTGCGCGAACGAAGCGATGCGGGACGCTGTAGTAATGTGCCTCGACCTCGACGTGATAGTCGATGCTGACCCGGCAGATCCGCCACTCGGCAAACACGTAAGGGCTCTCCGGCAACGCCATGAGCGCGGGCCGGTCGATCTCCTCCAACAGCTTGCGGCGGGTCACCCCGAGCCGCCGGATCGGCCGTTCCTCGTTGAGCCGGGTCAGCAGCTCGGCGAGCGCCGCATTGACCTCGGCGAGGCTGTAGAAGGTCCGATGGCGCAGCCGCCCAAGCAACCAGCGCTCGACCATAAGGACGGCCTGTTCGACCTTCGCCTTGTCCGGTGGCCGCCGCGGCCGGGCCGGCAGAATGGCGGTGCCGTAATGCGTCGCCATGTCGGCGTAGCTGCGGTTGATCTGGGGATCGTAGAGGCAGGCCTTGATCACCGCGACCTTGGTGTTGTCGGGCACCAGCAGCGCCGGCACCCCGCCGATCGCCTCGAAGGCGCCGACATGGCTGCCAATCCAGTCGGCCAGTCCCTGCGTCCACGTCGCCTGCGCGTAGGTGAAGCTGGACGCGCCCAGCACCGCGACAAAAATCTGCGCGGCGCGCCGCTCGCCAGTGCGCCGGTCGATCACCACCGGCACCCCGTCGCCGGCATAATCGACGAAAAGCTTGTCGCCGGCCGCATGCGACTGGCGCATCGTCACCGACAGACGGCCTTCCCAGGCGCGGTACAGCTCGCAAAACCGCGAATAGCGATATCCGCCGGGTTCGCCGGCGATGTACTCCTCCCACAGGATCGACAGCGTCACGTGCTTGCGCTTGAGTTCGCGATGCACCAAAGCCCAGTCTGGCTCCCTCTGCCGCCGATGGCCCCGCCGGGTGCCGGCACCGGCTCCCGCACCAGCGAACAGCCGGGCCTCCAGCTCTGTGTCGGTGACGTCGTCGGACAATGGCCAACTCAGCCCGGCCGCCTCGAACCGGCGGATCGTCAGCCGTACCGTGGACGGCGCCGTCCCCATCCGCCGCGCAATCTCCCGGGTCGGCATCCCGGCCATCTTCAATCTGATCACATCACGCACATGACGCATCGCAAGCCTCTCCGTCGGCATCCAGATCCCCCTTTGCAAAGCCGAAAGGCGGGATCGTATCGGAGCCAGAAGAGGCCACGTCACCCCGGGCGACATCATCCCGGAAGGGTGGGCGAGATCATCTCAGAATGATGGGCGACGTCAAATCGGAACGGCGGGCGAGATCATTCCGGAAGGGTGGGCGACATCGAGCGGAATCAGCATTCGACCCTCTCACCCGCCATTGCGGCCCAGTATGAGGTGCTGCGTATGGCAGCTCTCGGCGAAGCGCTGCCGCCTACGGCCCGCAGTGGCCTCATGCTTTTTCTGCGCCGGGGCATGTGGGGGTGGGCGCAGACGTTGGCCGCCGCGGGCTCTGTTCAACAGTCAGTTGCATCGCGTACTCCACCAGTGCCGCGTAACGAGCGCACAGCTGTCGTTTACGTGCTCGCGACAATGGCGATGAGCACACTCGAGCGGAGAACGCCATGAGGGAGTCCCTCAAAGTCCAGCCTCACCACCTCGAACGGGATGCCTACCTCTACATTCGCCAGTCCTCGATGCGACAAGTCGTTGAGAACGTCGAGAGTACAAAGCGGCAATATGCGCTTCGCGGACGCGCAACTGCCCTCGGCTGGCGCGACGAGCAAATCATCGTCGTTGACAATGATCAGGGCGAGTCCGGCGCATCGGCCGCCTGGCGCGAGGGTTTCCAGCGGTTAGTCAGCGACGTCGGCATGGGGCGCGCCGGATCGTCATGGGCCTGGAGGTCTCCCGGCTCGCGAGGAACAATGCCGACTGGCAACGTTTGCTGGAGATCTGCGCGCTGGCCGACACCCTGATCCTCGACGAGGACGCGTGTACGATCCGACAAGTTTCAACGACCGGCTCCTGCTCGGCCTCAAGGGAACAATGAGCGAGGCTGAGTTGCACGTGATCAAGGCACGGCTACGCGGCGGGATCCTCAATAAGGTGAGACGCGGCGAGTATCGCTGCACCCTTCCAACCGGCCTGATCTATGACCAATCCGGCAACGTGAGGCTCGATCCCGACACGCAGGTCAGTGAGACGATCGCCCATTTCTTTGACACGTTCTCTCGCGTGGGCTCTGCATGCCAAACCGTCAAAGCCTTTCGCAAGGATGGCCTTCTGTTTCCCTCGCGTCTGCGCAACAGCCAGACAACGGTCTTTCGGCCATTGACCGCATCGACGGCAATACGCGTCTTGAACAAGCCACGCTACGCCGGCTGCTACGTCTATGGACGGCGGCGCTATCGACGAGCCATCGACGGCAAGAAGATCGTGCAGCGGAAGCGTGACCACGATGATTGGCTGGCCTGCATCCCAAATGCTCATCCCGGCTACATCAGCTGGGAACGATTCCAGGAGAATCTCAAGATTCTCGAGACCAATGGTGGGGATACGAGGTGGCGCGCGCATCGCCTCCGCGAGAAGGTACGGCGCTGCTGCAAGGACGGGCAGTATGCGGACTGTGCGGTAAGCACTTCCGTCTCCGCTACACTGCCCGGCGTGGACGGCTGGATGCCTGGTACGTCTGTGATCGCGCTCACGGCTATCGCGGCGAACCAAACTGTCAGTCAATCGCCGGGCCTCCGATCGACAACGCCATCGGCATGCTGATTGCCGAACAGATGACGCCGGCCGCCGTCGAGTTGACGCTCGAGATCCGCAGGGAGATCGAAGTCCGGTATGAGGAAGCAGACCGGTTGCGCTGTCGCGCGATCGAACGGGCCCAAATCGAAGCCGATCTCGCCCAGCGCCGCTTCATGTTGGTCGACCCAAACAATCGTCTCGTCGCCGACACGCTCGAAGGTGAATGGAACGAGAAGCTCCGCGTGTTGGCCAAAGCCCGCGAAGATCGAGAGCGCGCACGAGTGCAAGATCAGCTCATTCTCGATGAAGCTGTTCGCAAGCGGCTGATCGCAATGACAGTCGACTTCAACAAGCTTTGGGCAGATCCGGATACGCCGGACCGCGAGCGCAAACGGCTGCTCGCCCACATCATCGAGGATGCCACCCTCATCAAGATGCCGGCGGAGGGCACCACCAAGATTCACGTCCGCTTCAAGGGCGGCAAAATCCAAACGCTTTCCACTATGAGCCCAAAATCATCGGCGCAGCAGGTGAAGACGCCGCCCGGTATCGTCGAATTGGTCGATAAGCTCCTCGACAAACACATCTATTCGGAGATCGCCGAACTCCTCAACGAGCAAGGATATCGCCCGGGAGGATCAGCGCGGCGCGGCCGCCACGGCGCCCGCTTCACAGCCTCGCTAGTCGCCTATCTCGTCCATCGGGACGGCCTGCGCTCGCGCTATGACCGACTGCGAGATCGCGGAATGCTGACAAAACGAGAAGCGGCTGCGCGCCTAAACATCCACGAAACGACGCTCGCCAGGTGGGCTGAAAATGGACTCGTCGCCCGGCATGCCTACAATGCGCACTATTGCCTGTACGAGATTCCCGCATCGAACCCGCCGCGCAAGCAATGCAGTCGATGGAATCGTCTTGTCGATCGAGCCGCCCCCTTCAAGACGGCAACGGTGCCAAAACCCTCAACTGAAGCTGAAGGAGCTGTAGTATGAATGCACGTAGTTCCAATACAGCACGAGGCCACTACCATCCCAGACAACGATCTTCACCCGATCAGCGCGCTTCGCACGGAAGACCACCGCCACGCCCTTCATCGGATCGTGGCCCAGCGTCTCCTTCGCCAACAGCGCCAAACCCTCCGCACCTTTTCTGAAGTCCACAGGTTGCGTCGCCACGTAAATCATGAGGCTCGCGGGCGGCATCAGCATGAACCTGTCCGTCGAAGCGCCAAGAACACATCACTCAACACAGCAAGGCCAGGCGCCCCTCGCACCTCAACTCGTGCCCCCTGGAGCTCAACCGTCACAACGGCTGCTTCCGGCGACCCGGTGGGCTCTGCGGCCGCCGGTAACGCCGATTCCGATACCACCGGCACGAACGACAGCGTGTCCGCCGAAGCCGGCAGTACCAACTGGCCCAAACGCGCCCGGCGCCTCCAGTCGTGCACCTGCTGGGGCCGGCACCCATGGCGACGTGCGACATCTGTGACAATCGCCCCCGGCTCGAGACTGTCCGCGGCAATCTGTGCCTTCAAATCGTCCGGCCAGCGCTTTCGACCTGCGCCTGCGTACACTTCGATACGCGGTGACAACGGTCGTCTTATGTCGTCCGAATGGTCGTCCATTGTGAGCACCCTTGCAGAAGATGACTCTTCTAGCGGTGCTCCCAAAAGCGCGCACAGACATTCTGAAGGGCCGCGGCGCTACGCTTACCGTGCACCACACCCGCGGCGTCCACTAACATCTGCCCATAGACGATGAAAGTCCGGGGAGGCAGGTTAGCCACCTGCTTGAGAATCTCTTCCAGAGACAGTTCATTGGAATAAGTAATTTCGAGCTGGCCGGTCAGCGGCTGGAACAGCTTGCGCATCTCCTCCAGCCATAGCTTCTCGATCGGAGAATTCCCGATCACGATGAAAACTTTGGTTGTCTCCGGAACCAACTTTATGATCTGCTCGATAGAGCTTAATGCATCGACAGATACCGAAACCATTGCATCGGTCGCCGCTGCGTTCGAAGACATCTGCTGCGCGAGGGCGGCGTACAAGTTGGGATCGCAGGAAAAATCCTTTGACGGTTCTGCTGAAAGAATCGCGCCGCGGGACCGCCGATCGTCATGATGAGGTCGAGTTTCCGCTCGGAAAACACTGCATTCAAATAAGAGACAAAGGCGTCCTCGTTCCCGTCGGGGAAGCGCGCAGTCGAGAGGGAGGCCTCGAAGATATCGATGGGGTCGGCTGATTGCTGCCTCAACTCCTCCCGGACCTTCCTCGCGTAGTCATCCCAAGGTGAAAAGTCCCGACCAACGGAATGAACAATCAACACGCGCTTCGGCTGGGAGGACGCCGCAACTGTCATCCCCAGGAGCAGGACGATCGAACTGAACAATATGCGAGTTATCATGCGAATAAGGCGACCGTTCACGCGAACATAGCCAGGGGATGTCACCGATTCCTAAAACTCCATCCTACGACTTTGGCGAGGATTGATGGAAGCCATTATGATCGTTCCGCGGATCTCTGACGCCCGCGGCCGTGTGCCCCCCGCAACGGCCGGACATATGACCGCATCGCTCCGATGTGGAAGTCGACCGAAAACGCTTTTGGTGCGCCGGCCGTTCCACATATTGGGGCAAGGCCAGACCTACGGGAGCTGGTAGTGGCGACGAGAGTACGGGTTGAGTAGCCTTGGGGTACTGCAGCACGACCACCACAGCACACCACAGTACACGACCACCACAGTACCAGACTGTCGACGCCAAGTTCTAGGGACCGATCATCTTGCTGCTCGATGCCCTCCACCTTGAGGGCGGGTGTCGGGAGAGGAGGAAACGATCGCATTGTCCAATAAGACATGCTGCGCTCTGGGACGGCGCATGCTGCGCTCTGGGACGGCGTTTGCTCCCAAGATATGCAAAGGACGCGGCGCCGACAACATAAGGGCCTCTCCATGACAGATCTTTCCGAATGGCGAACAAGTCCGAATGTTTGGTTGCTCCAACAGCACAATTTCGGGCGTTCGAGAATACCTGCGCGGCATGGGTGCGTCGGCAATGATCAGAAATCTTGAGGCGTAGTATGGATAGGCCGAATATACTCGATGAAGGTTCGTCGCAGCGGCGCCAGACGGTGGCCCCCGAAACAGAATCGCTTTTTAACGTCCGGAATTTCGCCGCAGCCGCTCATTATGCCGTCGAACGGCTCGCTGGTATGCTGTCGCGCGACGACGTTGAAGGTGTGCACCTCCAAAGACCAGCCGATCTGATGGCGAGCGCCCGGAGTCTCATGACTCCGGCTGATTTGGACGGCTTTGATGCAGCCCGCTTCGCCGACATTCTTGAACTTTATCTTGAAACCTGCATCAAAGTGAACTCACGCGGATATATGGGTCGGCAGTTCAGTTCGGTGATACCGGTCACTGCTGTCTTCGAAATGGTTGCCGCAATGGCTCCGCAGCCAGCCTCCTACTACGAGGCGGGACAGCTCGCCAACATTGCCGACCGGCTCATCGAAGAGGTGTTTGGCCGTTTCATCGGATGGCCACCGGCTAGCTTCGAAATGGTGACGACGTCTGGGGCCTCGCTTGCTAACATGACCGCGGCACTAGTAGCCCGCAACCGCTACGTTTCCGGAAGCTGGAACGGCGGACTCGCGGCCGGCCGCTCAACCCGGCCTGCCATTGCCATTGGCCAGGACGCCCACTTCTCCGTCTCCCGCATAGCCGGCATCATTGGCATTGGCCAGGATCAGGTGATACGGCTGCCGCTCAACGGTCGTCGGCAGATCTGCCTGGAGCGCGCCGCAGTGACCCTCGACGCAGCGGCGGCGCAGGGGCTGGATATCTTTTGCCTGATCGCTTCGGCTGGAACGACCGCGACTGGGGCAAATGATCCGTTGCCCGAACTTGCAGCCCTGGCGAAGCGGTGCGGCGCATGGCTACATGTCGACGCGGCCCACAATGGCGCTTTTCTGGTTTCGGACCGGCTGCGGCCAAGGCTTGCTGGACTGGAGCTCGCGGATTCGTTTTGCCTTGACGCCCACAAGGCCCTGTTCCTCCCGGCCCTTTGCACCTTGCTGTTCTACCGCGAGAAGGGTTTGGCGGAGACCGCGTTTCCTCAGAAGGACAGTTACGTATTTGACCCCTTTGAAGATGAGATGACAGCAGTGCAGAGCGGCGTGAAGAACTTTGAATGCACAAAGCGGCCGGCGATCCTGAACCTGTGGCTGGCTTGGTCACTGTATGGTCGCCGCGCCTTCGCGGATAAGTTGGAGCACCTGGTGATGATGACGGAAGCGGCTCACGATTATTTGGCCGACCAGCCTGACTTCATCGTCCCGTATCGACCAGAATCCAATATCCTCTGCTTCGTCCATCGGCCGCTTGGAGTGTACGGCAATCGGCTGTCGGGCCTGCAACTAGAGTTGCGCAACCGCGTACGGGCGGGCGGGCGTTACCTCTTGTCCAAGGTTGATCTCGATGGACAGACAATGCTCCGCATCGTCCTCATGAATCATCGGATCGGCCAGATTGACATCGAGGGGATCGTGGCGGAGATCCGACGCCATGCCCGCGAGATCCTCGAAAACAACGCCACACAGCGCGAGCAGAACCGGCCCATCCGACTGCAGCCTCAGGAATGAACATGCGCCAGTTCCCCTCTTCTTCCCGCGACTACGCTGGCCGGGTACTGCCGGGCACGACGCTGCATCCGTCCACCGTGGATGACGTGCTGGCTCTACCTTCTTTTCTAACCTCGCTTCTGCGTGCGCAGACCGATGCCCGCTGCAGGATTGACGAATTGTCTCAAGAAAGCCAGGCCGCCATCGTTGAGCGCAGGCTCTCGCAACTTGTCTCCATCTCGCGCATCAATCCGTTGTGGCGCGAGCGCATCGATAGTGCTGTCGGGACCGGTCCGGTGGAAAATTACGAGCAGTTCAAGGCGCTGCCGCTTACTGACAAGGAAGTTTTCCGGCAAATGTTCACGGAAACGCGGCCTGGTATGGTCGTGCCGATCGAGCGCTGCGGCTTTGAAATTGTGGCCAGCGGCGGTACCAGCTGCGGCAATCCCTCGGAAACCGTCTATTCGCTCGCCGAGCTGCAGGACACCTACGGCTGGGCGGGGGATTTCATAGGCAGACACATTATGGCACGTCACCTTATCGGCGTCGGCGCCAAATGGGTAGCCACTACGCTAGCCGACTATCAGATGTGGAGCAGCGGCACCATGGTGGGTGGCGTGCTCCAGAAGATCCCTGGCGTGAACTATATCGGCGCGGGCCCGATGAGCAGAGAAGTCTTCCAGCTCATGATGTCCTATCCGGGGCCGAAGGCGATGATGGGCATTACGCAAAGCATTGCGCTAATGGCCAATTTCGCCGACGGTCTAGCTCGCGAGGTGCGTGACAGCTTCCGGGTCGCCCTGTATGGAAGTGGCGTGCTCACTCCCAGGGTGCGGGCGGATCTCAGAAAAGCCTATCCAAACCTGATCGTACTCAGTTACTTCGCGGCGACCCAGGCGGAAACCATCGGCCTGCAGCTCGATCCGGAAAGCCCCGTCCTGACTGCGGTACCCGGCTTACACCTGGTGGAGGTGGTCAAGCCGGACGGGCAATGGGCCGCAATAGGGGAAGAAGGCGAACTGGTGGTGACGCGCCTGTTTGGTAATGCTGCCCCCGTGCTGCGCTACAAAGTAGGCGATCGAGTCGTCCGTCGCCCGGACTTGCGGTCGGCCGGCCTGAATGCCATGCAATTTGAATATGTCGGCCGCAGTGGCGACTTCATGCATATCGGCGACACGCAGTATTCGGCACCGCAGGCCTTAGCAGCTATCACTGCCGAATTCCGGCAGCGGCAAGTCCTGGACATCGATAGCGTCGCTACCGACATGCAGTTCCAGGTCGACCGCGCGAAGGGGCGGTTGCACTTAGTGATCGGCACGCCGGAAGCCGCATCCCTTTCGACACAGGTGGCCACGCGGCTGGGCCCCGAAGGCTCCTCGCCCTTGATCATTGCGGGTTTGGTCCGATCCCTGTCAGTCTTCAACGCGCTGGAGGCGAACGAGGCAAGTCTGCGTAGCTCCCGCTACAGCTTTGCCATTCGGCTTGTAGATCCACGGAATGCGGATTTGGTCCGCACCGCGTTCGGCAAGGTGCCCCTCGTCGTAGACCGCATTTGAAACGGGAACCAGGACCGCACCCGGCGGGAGAGAAACAATGACACCACTCAACATCCGAGTTTTTGTCGATGTTGTCGATCTGTTGCTTCGCAACACAGTGGACAGCAACGTCTTCATGTTTGACGATGGCTCCTGTCGCAGAGAGGGCCTTGGCACCTCCAAGCTGGTCAGCTCGGTCTGGCCAGGACAACTGGTCCGCTGGAGTTTAACACCGCTAGACGTCCAGACCATGGCTTGGCTGACCGGCGTGTCGTTTGATGGCAACGCTCCAGCGGTAACGGGCGGCGCGCTCCCCTGGACGCTCCACTGGCAGGGATACGCCCCCACTTGGATCCCTCCGGGCTCGCATCATGCCTACCGGCTGACGCTCGTTATGGGCGCCCTGAGTGGGCGCACGGTCAGCATCGAGGGACCGTCTCTTTTCTTCGTGCCTCCACCGCAAGAAGGGGCCTTTCTGGCTCAACCCTCGCCGACTCCTGTCGAGCGACCGCAGAATCCGCTCCAATAGAGGATGACGAAATGCAGATCTCGATTATCACGATCATCGATATCGAGACGGCCCTGAGGGAGGGCACTCTCGATGGAAATGCCTATCTCATCGATAATACGGGGCCGTTCGCCCCCATGACCGGCGCCGGCGTCCGCGTCACGAATGTTCCCGGCGTTTATAATGCCGACGGTTCGCAGGCGATGGAGGCTGTTCTGAACTGGATCACCCTGGGCGTCGCCGAGTTGCCAACGACGCTGCCCCGCAGCTATCCCCACCGCTTCAACACCGCGACCACCGCACGACGGCTGCTGAGCCGCCTCTCCGCTCGCACTCCGGAGGATGTCGCCAACGCGCTGGCCGACCAGAAAGGCGGCATTCGCGTCCCGAAGCTCCTGCAAGTTCGCGACCGCGGTGCGGTTCGCACCTATGACACCCCCCTGCTGAACGCGGCCGGTGAGGTCCTGGAACCGAGCGATTCCACTGCGGCGGCCAGCGTGCCTCCAGTTGTCATCCGCATTCGCGGCGCGGCGGTAGAACACGGTGTTCTTTATCCAGCCCTCTACGGTTCGCCCGATGCGTCGACGGAGGGCTGGTACTGGAGTGCCACTGTTGATACCGCCAAGGTCGGTCGCCACGACTATACAATGGAGGTGGCACTCTACCGCTCCGTTCAGGAGAACGGAGAGATGCTCTGGGAGCCGCAGATCTTCACCATGTCGTGCGGTATTCAGGTTGGCACCGCTCCGAGCGTCAACGGCTTCACTCGCGGCTTCGTACCAGGCCTGCTGCCGATCCTGACCTCCGGACCCTCGTGCAGTGCAGGAGACGCAATATGAAAACGATCAACGTTCGAATGGTCGTGAATGTCGCGGCCGCGTTGGAGGCCGATACGCTCGCTGGCCTTCTCTACATGATCGATGACAACCGTCTCGGCGGCTCGCGTAATCAGGCGACCGCCGAGCTGGCTACGGCGGTGGCACCAGGAGACCGGATCATCTGGACGATATTGCCGATCGAATGCGAAACGCATGCCGCGGTACGAGCTCTCGAACTGCCGGCGGAAATCTGCGAAGTTCGGCGCGAAACCTATCGTGAATCAGATGTCACCTACTGGGTTGGTTCCGTGAAGCAGCCGGTCGGCGACCTACCATATCGCCTGACCTTAGAACTGGGCAGCCGGACGCGGACGCTCGACAAGGGTGCTGACCCCCGCCTCATCGATCCCGCTCTTGAAGATTCCGCCCTTTCCACGCGAGCCAGGAGTTGATGATGGTTACTTCGGCATCCCAGAAGCCTGACGGCCCCACTCTGCCCTCTACCCAGTTAAATATCGTCACGCTCATAGACGTTGCCGGCACCCTCCGGGACGGCGGCCTCAGCGGGAAAACTGGGCTGATGGACAATGGCGGCGACAGTACCGGCAAAGGTACGAACACCTTGCGCACGGTATGCCGCCAGGGCCAAGTCCTGAACTGGCTGATTTATTGTACTGACATGGAAAAGCGTTCGGACGGGAGCTGGCCTCTATTCGCGCGTATCGTGAACATCGTTTTCGTGCTGCCCGACGGCACGCCGCAGCTCCGCAAATTATGTAATGATCTTAAGATTTATGGTGGCCCGGACAAGATTCGTAGTCCGTCGACGCCCTGCTACTATTATTGGGCGGGCTCAGTCGATCTGGAACTGGAGCCCGGGCTCTATCCCTATCGCCTCGTGCTCGAACTCGACACATTCGATCGCAATCGCAAAACCTATTTCAATCTGGATGGACCGGCGCTGCAGGTGGTTCCTCTGAAGGCCTTAGGCGCAACCCATCCAGACACCTAGGATGGATAACAAGCGGTCGGCACCGTCCACTTAATAGATCTACTAAAATCAAGGTGAGGGTCGCTTCACTCGCGTGCCTCTCTGTCGCGCTTCTGAGAATCCCAACCAGACTAGGGTGGAAGGGGGCTTACATCAGCGAACGCTCAGCTCGACAGCGAGTAGGTCTGGCTACAAAGAGCGAAACGATCGAACGCGATAGCTCATGGAATACACATCGCCGATCAGCTCCCGAGGCTGCGCAGGTTAATGCCGATCGACTGCTCGTCTAAAGTTGAAGGGAAATGTACGCATGACTCAGCGCGCTGTCATCGTTGTCGACATCCAAAACGAATACTTCCCATGCGGCAAGCTGCCCCTTGCTGGTATCGAGCAGGCCGCTGCCAATGCGGCCAGGGTCATTCAGGCCGGCCGCGCGAGTGGCGATACGGTCATTTACGTTCAGCACGAAATGCAGGCACCGGACGCCGTTATCTTCACTCCGAACACCTGGGGCGTGGAGATCAATCCCGTTGTCCAGCCACTGCAGCGCGAGGCTCTGCTCGTCAAGCACCATCCCAATGCCTTTCGCGGCACCGACCTGAACCAGCGGCTGGAGGCCGGGGGCGTTAAGGAGGTCGTGATCGTCGGGGCGATGAGCCATATGTGCATCGACGCCACCAGCCGGGCCGCCGCCGATCACGGCTACAAGATCACGATTGTGCACGATGCCTGCGCCACGTGCGATCTGACTTTCGGCGGCATGACAGTGCCCGCCTTGCAAGTACATGCGGCGTTCATGGCCGCGCTTGGCTTTGCATATGGCACCGTCACGACGACCAATGACTATCTTACAAGCTTTGCCGTTTGACGACCGCGGCCCGCCGGCAGCGATTACCACGAACGCATCGTGGCCGTCATGCCTTTAGGGCCTTTCGCCAATGGACGAATTCGCGATGCTTCTCGCCAACCGGTGCAGGACAGAATTCCAGCACCTGCAAAACGAACTCAATCTCGCGACTGGCGCCGGGCCGACCGACATAGCAGCGCTTCAACACGCGGCGCGCCGGATGAGCGGCATCGCAGCCCGCCTGGAAAGTGTAACGCGCGCGATCTCGAACGGTACCGCAAGCGGAGCACATTGAGCGCTCCCCTGAGGGACGCACGGCCCTGTCCACCTCCGTCTAACGGCCGTGGCTACGGCCGGGTCCGGAATCCGGGACTACTCGCGTTCGCATTCGGGATTCACATGCTGCAATGAAGGTGCGCCCGTGACGTCGTTACTGTGAAGCATTCTCGGATAGCTTTTTACGAGGGGCGATCCCCCGCTTCGCCGCGCACCTCAATGGCATCTGCCAGAGAGCTGGCCCCGCAAATTCGGACAGTAGCTTGAGTGGATTTTCTGCCTGACAGCGGCGAGGATTCTTGCCGCGAATCAGGAGCGAAGATGACGAAGAAGAGCCGCCGGACGCATTCTCCGGCATTCAAGGCGAAGGTTGCTTTGGCTGCGGTCAAAGGCGACAAGACGCTGGCGGAGCTGGCGCAACTTTTTGATGTTCATCCGAACCAGATCACGATCTGGAAAAACCAGCTCCTGGAGGGCGCCGCCGGCGTGTTTGGGCATGACAAGACATCGGCCGAGACGCCGGTCGATTTGAAGGCGTTACATGCCAAGATCGGCGAGCTGGCGTTGGAAAACGATTTTTTGTCCGGCGCGCTCACCAAGGCGGGCCTGCTGACCGCAAAGCGATGATCGACCGCGGTCATGATCTTTCTATCGTGCGCCAGGCGAAGGTCCTGAAGCTGGCTCGCAGCACGGTCTACTATGAACCTCGGCCAGTTTCGACCGAGGACCTTGCCTTGATGCGTCGGCTCGATGAGCTGCATCTCGATTATCCCTTCGCGGGAGCGCGTATGCTGCGATCGTTGCTGCGGCGGGAGGGCGTATACGCTGGTCGCCGCCACATCGCGACGCTGATGAAGCGCATGGGGATCGAGGCGGTCTATCGTCGCCCGAACACGAGCAAGCCGGCACCGGGTCACAAGATCTACCCGTACCTGTTGCGCGGATTGAAGATCGAGCGGCGCGACCATGCGTGGGCAATGGACATCACCTACATTCCGATGCGGCGTGGTTTCGTCTATCGCGCGGCGGTCGTCGATGTGTTCAGCCGACGGGTCCTGGCCCATCGCGTCTCGATCACAATGGAGGCGGCCTTCTGCGTCGAAGCGGTCCAGGAGGCGTTGGCGAAGCACGGCAGGCGAGATTTTCAACACGGACCAGGGCAGCCAGTTCACCAGCCTCGAGTTCACCGATGTGCTGCTGAACGCGAAGATCGCCATCATCATTGACGGCAAGGGCGCTTGGCGCGACAACGTGTTTGTCGAGCGGCTCTGGCGCACGGGCCGCGTAGTCCAGCGTGCCTGCGAGGATGGTGTCGTGCAGGCCGAGGCTCCGGCCCGGCTGATCGAGGGCGGCCTGCCGACCGACGCCACGGTCGCCCAGGTTCTGGTGTCCAAATATGCCGATCATCTGCCGCTCTACCGGCAGGCCCAGATCTATGCCCGCCAGGGCATCGCTCTCGATCGATCGACGCTGGCGGACTGGGTTGGGCATGCCGCCTTCCACCTGCGCTCGCTGCATGAGCGCCTTCTCACGATGCTTCGAGCGAGGTCCAAGCTGTTCGCCGACGAGACGACGGTGCCGGTGCTCGATCCCGGTCGAGGGCGCACCAAGACCGGCCAGCTCTGGGCCTATGCCGCCGACGACAGGCCCTGGGGCGGCCTCGATCCGCCCGGCATCGCCTATGTCTATGCACCCGACCGCAAGGCCGAGCGGTTGTTCAGCCATCTTGCCGGCTACAAGGGCGTCCTGCAGGTCGATGGCTACACCGCCTATCCAAAGCTTGCCGAGCGCGGCGAGGTCGAGCTCGCCTTCTGCTGGGTGCACATGCGGCGCAACTTCTACGAACTCGCGACGGCGGGCCCCGCGCCGATCGCAAGCGAGGCGCTGAAGCACATTGCCGCATTCTACGCGATCGAGAAGGAGATCCGCGGCCGCAGCCCGGAGGAGCGCCGTCTCGTGCGTCAGCAGAAAAGCCGACCGCTGGCCGATGCCTTCGAGGCTTGGTTACGCGCCAAGCTGGCTCTCATCAGCCAGAAGATCAAGCTCGCCGCCGCCATCCGCTACGCTCTCTCGCGCTGGCAGGGGCTGACGCGCTTCATCGATGACGGTCGCATCGAGCTCGACAACAATACGGTCGAACGATCGATCCGCGGCATCAAGCTCAGTCGCAAGAACGCGCTGTTTGCCGGATCCGACGGTGGTGCCGAACACTGGGCGGTCGTCGCGTCCCTGGTCGAGACCTGCAAGCTCAACGACGTCGATCCGCTTGCCTATCTCACCGACGTCCTGACCAGGATCGTCAGTGGTCATCCGAACCGCGACATCGACCAGCTATTGCCTTGGGCCTACCGCACTCAGTTCCTCAAAGCCGTGGCCTGATAACGACGCTTACATTTCACCGAATTGCAGCAACGTCCATTCGAAGCCGAATAAGTCGTAGAGGGAAATGCCGTTGTCGAGCCACGCATGGGGTGCCCGACCGCCGGGACATGCGCTCGGCACATAGACATTTGCTGCATCCGGCGGAGCGGCGCTGCCGTGGATATGATGATGGGCGAACCATCGTAGCGCCCGCCGAAGGTGACGCCGGGAACGTTAAATTCGGCGCGCGCGTGCTGGCCTAGATACGCGCCAGCGACGCGTCGCCTCAATACCGGCATCGGTCGCGTCTTCGATCTCTGACGCAGGGGACGAACAGTCCGAGTGAGTCGGCGAATTGCCCCGCGTAGGCGGTGTTGCGGAGCGCCACTGGACGGCGCTCGACATCGCAGCTCGCAAGGAGCGTTGGGGGGTTAACAGCGTTCGAGCTATCGCCAAATTTTGGTGACGGCCGGGGCCGGTCAGGCGGCGGCGGTTGTGGGCTGACGGTCGGTCGGCTTTGCGATGACCTCGATCCCGTTGTTGAATGTCACACCGAGAACGAGTTTTGGCAACTGGTTATGACCGTCGAGACGGCGCCAGCCTTTTTGGGCGCCCTCGATCAGTTTGAAGACCATCGCGAGCGCAGTCCTGTTGGACAGACAGCCCTTCGATCGGATCGTGCGATGGCGCACGGTGGCGAAGGTGCTTTCAATGGGGTTGGTGGTCCGTAAGTGTTTCCAATGCTCGGCCGGGAAGTCGTAGAATGCCAGCAGCGTATCCCGATCCTTGGCCAGGCAGTCGGCCGCCTTGTCGTATTTCAACGCGTAGCTCTCGATGAATGCCTCGAACGCCAGTTCGGCGGCGGCCTTGGTTTCGGCCATCCAGATCTCCTGCAACGCGCGTTTGGCTTTCGGCTGCTGGCTCTTCGGTAACTTGGCGAGCACGTTGGCGGTCTTGTGCACCCAGCAGCGCTGCTCGCGCGTTTTCGGCCAGACCTCGCCGGCCGCCTTCCAGAACCCGAGTGCGCCATCGGCGATGACGAGCCGCGGGGGCACGTCGAGCCCGCGCCGCTTCAGGTCGAGCAGCAGATCACGCCAGTCGTGCGCGCTCTCGCGGGCGCCATCGGTGAAGCCGACCAGTTCCTTGCGGCCTTCCGGCGTCGCGCCGATCAGCACCAGGATGCACTGCTTTTCGTCCTCGAGGCGGGCTTCGAGATGGATGCCGTCGGCCCAGATGTAGACGTAGCGTTTCGCCGACAGATCGCGCTTCTGCCACGCGGCGTGCTCGTCGAACCAGCCGTCCTTCAGGCGGCCGATGGCGGATGCCGACAACCCGGCAGCATCCTTGCCGATCAGCGCCGCCAGCGCCTCGGAGAAATCGCCGGTCGAGATACCCTTCAGATAAAGGATCGGCAGCAGCGTCTCGATCGACTTCGACCGGCGCATGTAGGGCGGCAGGATCGACGGTGAGAACCGGATGCGGCCGGGATCGCCGGCGGCGGCCGTGCGGTCGCGCGCACGCGGCTGGCGGACGGTGACCGGACCGATACCGGTCATCACCTCGCGTTCCGGCAGGTGACCGTGGCGGACGACGCGCTGCTGACCGTCCTGGGTCTTTAAATCGGCATGCTTGTCGAGGAAGTCCGCGACCTCGGCCTCGACCGCCTTGGCAAGCAGCGCACGGGCTCCATTGCGTAAGATTTCGGTGAGTTGATCGTCGAAGAATCCTGGCTGAATCAGTCTGGTGACGTTATCGTTGGGCACGGCATATCGCTCCTTTGGTGGAGAAGTGGAGGCGTCAAGCACCCCCACGATATGCCGCCTTCCCGATTCCCGCCGTCACCAACTTTCGGCGATAGCTCCCGTATGGGTGTTGCGACCGCAATCGTATTCGGCGGGATCTCGATGGCGACCGTTGTTGGCGTGCCGCTCGCGAACCTCGTCGGTCAGGTGAGCGGATGGCGTGCAGCGTTCGGATTAATTGGAGCCATCGGACTGATCACCTCAGCCCTGATGGTGGCAGTTCTTCCGAAAATGGAGGCCGGGACGCCAGCGGGATGGAGAGAGCTTGGATCGGTCTGCCGCAGACATGACCTGCTGGGGATCTATGCCGTAACGGCATTCATGGCGGCGGCGCACTTCGCGGCGTACACATTTATAGAACCATTCCTCAGAGAGATTCCAAATCTTGCCCATGTCATGATTGGCGCGTTATTGTTCAGCTTTGGTGGAGCAGGATTTCTTGGGAACATCCTGGCCGGCGTTCTCATCCACCGATTCACCAAGTCCATCATCACTGCTGGGCCCTGTGTCTGGCGCTCGTTGGCCTTGGATGGTTCGGTCCCCAACTGGGACAGATCGGGTCCTTGTCTTGCTGGTCATCTGGGGCGCCGCCGCCGCGGCGCTGTTCGCGGGACTGCAGACCTGGATCCTGCGCGCCGCCGGTTCGACAATCATGACTGCTGCCGCGATACACTCGGCGGTCATCAATTCAGCCATCGGCTTCGGAGCTGTCCTTGGCGCCCAGATATTGACTGTAGCCGGCGTATCGGGAGTGATGCTGGCCGCCGGTATGGTCGTCATTGTCCCGCTGCTGATAGTGCTACCGCAAGCGGTCCCACAGACTGTTTTGAAAAAAGGGTCGTTGCTTGATGGATGACGCCGCAGCCAGGCGCACAACGCAGATCGCTACTGCCCCCATGACGGATGTCGTAGGTAACATTCTGCTGGTACGCAAGCGTGGGACCGAAAGTTTCATGCAGCACAGACCGAAAGATCGAACGGGGTAAAACACCACGCGAGGCCCTGTCCCAAGAACTGATTGAGGAACTCGGAATCGAAGTGTCCGCCGATGTACCCGAACATCTCGGTCGGTGTCGATCGAGCACTTTCTTGGGCCAATCCAATCGAAGTAGAAAGACGTAAGCTGGCGCTGGCGCAACTCACACGTGAGTATGTGCTGCCCGTTCCCAAGATTCGCTAACGAATGCGACAATACCAAAGCCGGAGATGTGAAGGGCGTACTGGAGGAGTATTTGCGCATATTTTATGCGCCCACATCTTCAGTTGTAGCTGCCTTCTTACGCTTTTAGTGCCAACACAGATGTGGAAGTAATGACAATACTTGTGACGGGTGGCGCCGGGCATTGGGCGGCGCTGATGCTAGCCGTCCTTCTGCGGCGTTGCCGGCGCGCGGCGTAGAGATCAAGCGGTCGGTGTTCACCGATCACGCGGGTCAATCGGCGATCCAGTGTTCATCGAGCAGGCGATGAAGGGGTGCGGACGGTCTTTCATGCGGCGACGCTGCACAAGCGTAAGCGTAGCTCTGCGGCCCTTTTTGATTGGTGCTTGACGCCTATTTTGAGCGCGTGACGCGGCGCCGCGGCTTCCAAATTTCAGACGAAGCGTTGACGGCGGCCTCGAGCGCCTTGCTGACGATGACGTTGGGATCGAAGTGTTCGGGCCCCTCCGGCTTCATGAAACACCCAATCTCGGTGTCCATCAAACCGGCAGCAGCTCACTTCGGCCCGGCGACAGCTACCTAAAGGGGTAGGCCCAGCTCCCGCAACGGAGAGCTATGTTGTGGTTGGTCACATAGGTCCGTTGAGCCCCCAACTGACGATCACCGGATCGACACGCCCTGGTACAACCTGTTTCTCGGAGGACCTCATGTGCCCTGCGCCCCAGTTATCGCGCCCCCATCCGCAGGCGACTCCACGTAGAGCCTATTTGGTCGGAACGGGCATCGCCGCGTTGGCGGCTGCGGCCTATCTCATCAAGGAGGGCGGGCTTATGGGCCCTAATGTGGTGCTGTTCGAGGAGACGGAGCACTTTGGCGGTAGCCTCGATGCAACGGGCAATCCGAAAGATGGCTATTTGATGCGCGGCGGGCGCATGTTCGAGGAGAACTTTAACTGCACCTTCGATTTACTCTCCTTCATTCCCTCGATCGGCGATCCGGCCAAGTCGGTGAAGGACGAACTGATGGAGTTTCATCAGGAGTTCTCCTGGGACGACAAAGCACGCCTGATCTCGGGCGGTGAGATCGTCGACGTGTCTGACCTTGGTTTTACGGAGAAAGACCGACTCGATCTCGTGGCCTTATGCGCAACCCCGGAATCTGTGCTTGGCATTAGGACGATTCAGGACTGCTTCGAGTCCGAGTTCTTCAACAGTAACTTTTGGTTCATCTGGTGCACCACCTTCGCTTTTGCGCCCTGGCATAGTGCGGTCGAGTTCAAGCGCTACTGCCTCAGGTTCCTGCACCTGTTTCCGACCATCGACAGCATGAGGGGGATCTACCGGACCCGGTTCAACCAGTTCGATGCCATAGTTCGCCCGATCGTCGCGTGGTTGACGATGCGAGGCGTGCGGCTGGAGAAGGGGGCGGAGGTCACCGATATTGATGTCTTGATCCAACACGGGCAGAAGACTGCCACGTGCCTACGCTACAAGCAGGGCGGGGAGCATCGCGCTATAGATCTGACGGAGCGAGATCTGGTTTTCATCACGAACGGGTCGATGACATCCGACACCAGCTACGGCTCAATGGACACGGTTCCGGTTCTGAACAGAGAGCGAAACGGCAGCTCTTGGAAGCTATGGGAACGTTTGGCCAGCATAAGCCCGGACTTCGGTCAGCCCGCGGCCTTTGTCTCTAGTCTTGCCAAATCCAAATGGGAGTCCTTCACGGTCACGGGCGATGATTCGACCTTCTTCGATCGGCTTGAAGCCTTCACCGGAAGCAGTGCCGGGCACGGCGGACTAATCACGATCAAGGATTCCAATTGGCTTCTGACCATTGTCCTTAACGCACAGCCACACTATTTCGAACAGCCGAAGAATGTTTGGGTCTGGTGGGGTTACGGGCTGTTCCCAGACCAACCCGGTAACTTCGTCCATAGGCCCATGTCAGAGTGCACGGGGCGTGAGGTCCTTATCGAGTTGCTTTCGCACTTGCGCTTTACGGATAGTATTCCGCACATTCTCGGCAGCTCACGCGTCGTGACCGCGATGATGCCCTACATCACGGCCCAGTTCATGCCACGGACTGGGACGGACCGACCGAAGGTCATTCCCAAGGGATCGCGCAATCTCGCCTTCACCGGCCAATTCTGCGAAATGCCTGACGACGTCGTGTTTACGGTGGAATATTCCGTTCGCGCGGCGCAAACCGCCGTGTTCACCTTGCTCGACGTTAAACGCGGGGTCTCGCCCCTCTACAAGGGCCAGCGTGATCCCGGCATTCTTTTTAGTGCTTGGAAAACGCTGCACCGCCGTTAGCCAACAAACGAAGCGTGGCCCCTGTCGTGAGGCGTATGAATGAGAAAGTCATTCTGGTCACGGGCGGAGCTCGAGGGATGGGTGCCGCTCATGCCCGCCTGCTGGTAGACGAGGGGGCAAGAGTGGTGATCACTGATCTTCTTCAGGAAGAAGGAGAGATCCTCGCGGCTCAACTTGGTACGTCGGCTCTATATGTGCGTCAGGACGTCACACAGCCGGAGGAGTGGTGCAACGCGATCGCGAGCGCGGAAAATAGCTTCGGCGCGCTGAACGGCCTGGTCAACAACGCGGGTATCTGCAGCTTTGCCCCGATCGAGCAGCTCTCGCTCGATCAGTGGAACAAAACCCTCGCAGTCAATCTTACTGGTGTGTTCCTCGGCATGCAGGCGGCTCTACCCGCGATGCGCCGCGCTGGCGGCGGTTCGATCGTGAACATCTCATCAGTCGAGGGGCTGCGTGGTAGTGCAGGGCTCAATGCCTATGTCGCCTCGAAGTTCGGGGTTCGGGGTCTGACGAAGTCCGCCGCCCTGGAGGCAGCGGCGTCTGGTGTCCGAGTGAACTCTGTTCATCCCGGCTTGGTCGCCACCCCGACCACCAGGAACTGTGATGGCTACTGTTTTCCTATTCCACTCGGGCGGGCCGCCCAGCCGCAAGAAGTGTCGGAAGCAGTGTTGTTCCTGCTCAGCGACCAGTCCTCCTATCTAACCGGCTCGGAAATCGTGGTTGATGGTGGTCTGACGATAGGTCTCCCGCACAAATGTCTTCCACCGGAAAGCATCTTTTGAGAAACATCGACTGCTTGTGTCATCCGTCAAAGCAGCTTCAAACTCTCGACCGATCCCTCCTTGCTCGCCGACTACGACATCCCGATAAGCATGGACGGCAGGAGCGCCCGGCACAGGCTTGTGGCGCAGCGGCAAATGCGCGGAATTATACGTGAGGGCCTATGACAAGATCAACAAGCGCGCAGCTCGATCGGCCGATATGTGTTTCGGCATGGAATAAGGGCTCTGACTCATATGTGGAACGGCCCGGGCCGCAAGATCTTTCTCTGGTTGAACAAGGGATGACGGTGCGGTCATATGTTCGGCCTGTAAAACGCGGCGCCTGGCCGCTGGCCACGATGATATCCGCGGAAGCAATCGCCCAATCAATTTCTCGCGCTCGAAGCGCAGTGAGTCAGGCGGTCTGATCGCTACCGGGAATGTCGTCATTCGGGATTCATCCAGATTTGCACCTTGCCTCCTCGGCAGCTTTCTTCTTCCGCCGGAGAGCTCTTAAGATTAGGTTTTCAGCATTGCAGCCGGCGCCTGATAGATGCCGCCTCTGACCAGCAAGGCCCAGATGGTGCGCGCCATCTTATTGGCGAGCGCCACGGATACGACCTTGACCGGCCGTCTTTGCAGCATGGTCCGAATCCAGAGCGGGACTTTCAAGCCTCGTTTAGCAAGCTTGATGATCGAGGTCGCACCAACGATCAAGAGCGTCCGTAGTTGCCGATTTCCACGCTTTGATATCGCGCCGAGCCTTTCTTTTCCGCCGCTCGACTGTGCCCTCGGTGTGAGCCCCGTCCAAGCCGCAAAATCTCGTGCAGTCGCAAAATTGCGAGCATCCAAAACCGATGTCCGAACGGTAGCGGCGAAGAGAGGACCGACACCCGGAATGCTCATCAGACGCCTTGCATCGGGGTCCTTTCTGACGTCAACCAAAATCTCTCTGTCGAGCTTCTCTATGCGGGTTGTAAGCAGCTCAATCTGTTCAGCGAATAGGATCAGGGCAAAGCGGGCGGCGCCGGGGATCCTATTGTCTTTTTCGTCCCGGAGAAGCACCAAGAGTTTTGCGATGCTTGCCATGCCTGTGCCAGCGATAATGCCCAATTCGGCCATATGAGCCCGCAGAGCATTTGCAGTCTGGCTGCGCTGCCTCATTAGCATCTCTCGCGTTCGCAAAATCATGCTGGCTGCTTGTTGTTCGGTCTTCACCGGTACGAACCGCATTGTCGGGCGGGTGACCGCCTCACAAATGGCTTCAGCATCGTACGCATACGACGAAGGCCGCCTGATTGACGGATGCGCGCGAGCGCGACGAGCTCTATGAAGGGCGTTGCGTGAAGATCAGGCAGCCTGCTGATCGGCGGGAGTGTCGCCTTGGCGGAGGAGCTTCCATTCCCAGGGCAGCAGTTCGTGCAGACGCGATACGGGAAGATCGGCGATACGGGCGACGATATCGGCGAGCGAGGCCTTGGGATCGATATCGTTAAGACGGCAGGTGGTGATCATCGTCAGCATGATGGCGGCGCGGTCGGCACCGCGCAGGCTGCCGGCGAAGGTCCAATTGCGCCTTCCCAGGGCGATTCCTCTTAATGCGCGCTCAGCACAATTGTTGGTCAAGCAGATCCTGCCATCGTCGAGGAAGCGGGCGAAGTCGTCCCAGCGCCTGAGCATGTAATTCATGGGCTTCAGGACCTCGGAGGAGCGCGAGAGGGATTCGCGCTCGAGGAGCAGCCAGGCATGCATGTCCTCGAGAAGCGGCTTGCTCTTTTCCTGGCGCACGGCGCACCGCTCGTCGGCGCCGCGGCCGTTGATGGCGCGCTCGATCTCGAACAAAGCGTCGAGGCGTCTGACCGCCTCCAACGCGATCGGCGAGACCGGTTTGCCCCTGTGGCCTTCCCGGGCGTTCTTCTCGATGTCGGCCAGCTCGAAGAAGCCCCGCCGCGCATGGGCGAAGCAAAACGCCGGCGTAATCGGCAGCACCTTCTTCTGCGGATCGAACAACGGCTCGAAGCCGTTGTAGCAATCGGCTTGCAGGATACCGGCGAAGGCGGCCAGATGCTTCTGTGGATGCTCGCCTCGACGGTCGCTCGAGGCGTAATAGACCGCAGCCGGGGGCGCTGGCCCGGCGAAGGGCCGGTCATCCCGCACATATGTCCAGATCCGACCGGTCTTGCACTTGCCCTTCGCCAGGACGCGGATGGTGGTGTCGTCGCCATGCAGGCGCTCGGCAGCAAGCACATGGCGTTCGATCAAGTGGAAGAGCGGCATCACGGCGAAGGTCCCATGGCCGACCTGGTCGGCCAGCGTCGACAATGGCAGGTCGATCCCCTCGGCCTTAAAGCGCGCACTCTGCCGATTGAGCGGGATGTGCATGCCGAACTTGTCGAACAGAATCGTCGCCAGCAATTGTGGGCCGATGAAGCCGCGCGGCGTCGCGTGGAACGGCGCCGGCGGCTGGCTGATCTTCTCGCAATCGCGGCAGGTGAACTTCTCGCGCACTGTCTCGATGACCTTGAACCGGCGCGGGAACTCCTCCAGCGTCTCGGTTACATCCTCGCCCAGCTTCGCAAGGCGCGCCCCACCGCAACAGGCGCAGGTCGTTGGCGCCTCAATGACGACTCGCTCGCGTTCGATGTCGTCCGGCCAGGGCTTGCGCACCGGCCGCTTGCGCGTGAAGGCGCGCACGCTCTGGGCTTTCGCCGCCGCGGCCCGCGCGGCAAGCTCATCCTCGCTCGCCGTGGTGGCGAGTTCTTCGAGCTCCAATTCCAACTGCTCGATCAGCCGCGCCGTGCGCTCGGAGCGCTGCCCGTACAATTCGCGTTTGAGTTTCTCGATCCGCAGTTCGAGATGCGCGATCAGCGCCGCGTTATCTGACAGCTCCGCTTGCGCGCTGGCAGCCATCGCCTCGGCTCGCAGCCGGGCCTCACGCTCGGCCTGCAGCGCCGCCAGGGCACTGACAAGATCCGATGGAAGGTCGTCCGGCTTCGATATCATGAAGCCATTGAATCAGATCAAGCAGCAGATTCAAACCCAAAACGGCTATCCGACCCGCGTCGGACGCTGGGTTTCTTGCGGGTTGCGCCAATCGATCCCGGACAACAGGTAACTCATCTGCGCCGGCGAGATCGTCACCGCATCGCCCGCAACCGAAGGCCAGATGAACCGCCCTCGCTCCAGTCTTTTGGTGAACAGGCATGCTCCCTGGCCATCGTGCCAGATCACCTTCACAAGATCGCTTCGGCGACCGCGGAAGACAAACAGATGACCGCTGAGCGGGTCCTTGCGCAGCACCTCCTGCACCTGGAGTGCCAGCGTCGGAAAGCCTCGCCGCATGTCCGTGTAGCCTGTCGCAAGCCACACGCGTGCGCCCGTCGGAACCGGGATCATCGGCGCACCAAAGCATCGAGAACGCGACGTAGTGCGTCGCCATCGACCCGGATGCAGTGCCCGCTACCAAGATCTATCTCGATGATGCCCAGTTCTCTTCCGTCGACGCGCCGCCGTCGTCGTCAGTGGCGCTTCGGCAACCGCCCGCGGCGGCACAGACGCCCCAATCTCGACCGGCACGAACGGCGCTATACTCGCTTCAGCGTGCTTGCAAAGCTCTTTGCGCCACCTGAACAGCTGGCTCACATGAAGGCCAGCCATGCGAGCCACCTCGGAAACGCAGGCTCCGGGCTCGAGCGATGCTGCAACAAGCCGTTCCTTCTCATCCTGTGACCACCGGCGCCGCCGCTCGACCGATGTGATCACCTCCGCCCTCGAAATCGTCATAGCGCTTCTCCTAGGATTACTCCTAGGACCTGCAGCGTTCGCGTCCGTCAAACAAGGCGGCCCTCAACGCAGGAATACTCAGCATCCGCCACGTCGGTCTTGTTACGTTTGACGTAAGGCTTCACGTAGGCTGGCGGCATCATGCGGACAGCGTGGCCCAGCGCCGCTATCTCGCGCGCCCAGTGATGGGCACTCGCACAGGCCTCCATACCTACCAAGCAAGCTGGAAGGCTCCGAAAGAAGGGTAGAACCTGCGATCGCCGCAATGTGCGACGAACCAAGACTGTCCCGTTTTCGGCGGTGCCGTGAACTTGAAAGATCGACTTGGCCAAATCCAAACCCACCGTGATAATTTTCTCCATGGAACGGTCCTTCCTTTGTGGCGCCTCTCTACGCGACCACGTTAGGCACTTTTGATGCCGGTTCGAAGGGCCGTTCCACACCATCACTTTTGATGCAGTTCGAGGGATGTCTGGCGTTTTGATTGGAGGAGAATCAGCGCCATGCAGCAAGCACTCCACCGCTCCAGTCTGGTGCCGCGTGGGTTTGTTGTAGAGAGTGCTTGCTACGAGGGTGATAAGGCCGTCATCACGGTTCGGGCGTCCGGAAGTTTCGGCGTGTGTCCATCGTGCGGAACGGCTTCCCGCCGTGTCCACAGCCGCTATCGGCGCCGTGTGACTGATCTGCCGCTTTCGGGGCGGATCGTAGAGCTCTCGGTGATTGCCCGCCGCTTCCGTTGCGACGCCGTCCTGTGCGGGCGCCATATCTTCACTGAGCGTTTCTCCGACGGGATATTGGCTCCATCAGCGCGACGCACGGCGAGGCTGGACTCTATCGTCCATCACCTAGGTCTGGCGCTTGGCGGCCGACCGGCGGCAGGCTTCGCAAAACGGCTGATGTTACCGGTGAGCAAGGACACGCTTCTGCGCGTGGTCCGACGCCGTCACCGTCCGCCGGCTGAGCCGCTCAAGGTTATTGGCATCGATGACTGGGCCTGGCGTCGCAATCACCGATACGCCAGCATCGTCTGCAACCTGGAAAGGCGCCGGGTAGTCACCCTGCTGCCGGATCGTGAGCCCGCGACCGCCCGAGCCTGGCTCGCTGCGCATCCCACGATCGCAATCGTCGCCCGCGATCGTGGCGGCGGATATGGCGAAGCGGCAGCCAAAGCCTTGCCGCACGCGGTGCAGGTCGCCGACCGCTGGCATCTGATGGAGAACGCCAGTCGGGCCTTTCTTGACGCCGTCCGCAAATCGATGCGCCAGATTCGCACCGTCATCGGTGCAACCGCGATCGATCCCGCGCTGCTCACAGCCGCCGAGCGCCTCCAGTATGAAGGCTACCTGCGCCGCGAGGAGACCAATGCGGCCATCCTGGCTCTGTCGAAGAGCGGCATACCCATCAAGCAGATCGTGCGCCAGACTGGCCATAGCAGGAAGCTGGTACGGCAGGTGATCCGCGGCGAACGCACCGATGTTTTTCGGACCCGGCAAAGTTCGTTGGATCTGCATTTGCCATGGCTCGATAATCAATGGGTGTCCGGCTGTCGAAACGGGGCTGAACTCTGGCGCCGCCTAGCAGCGCGCGGCTTCCGCGGCTCGCTCCGCGTCGTCAGCGAGTGGGCGACCCGCAGACGACAGGCCGATAAGGCCGATGCACAGAACCTGCAACGGATTCCCTCAGCCAGAACAATCGCTCGCTTCATGACCATCGGGCGGGACCTGCTCACGAAAGCGGAGACCGTCACGGTCGCGGCGATCGAAGCTGGCGTGCCAACTCTGGTCGAGGCACGCGAGATCATCGCCGAATTCCACCTGATGATCCGGCGCAAGACCGAGGCGGGCTTCATCCCATGGATCGAGCGCGCTCGCGCCAGCCTTGTCGCCTCGTTCGCCAGTGGCGTCGCGAAGGATGAGAATGCGGTACGGGCGGCAATCACTTCACCTTGGTCGAACGGACAGACCGAAGGTCAGATTACGCGCCTCAAGCTCGTGAGAAGGCAGATGTACGGTCGCGGGAAAATCGATCTCCTTCAGGCCAGGCTAATCGGTGCAGAATAGCCGGCGCTGCACCAAACTTGCGTCAGAGCCCCAGTCGAAAGCCGATTGACAGTTACGGCTCCCTTTATCCGAACGAGGCCGTAGCATGCGCCGCGGATCGCGCTACCTTCTGGGCCGTCGGATCACTGGCAAATGAGCGCAGCGTCGACATATCGATACCAATTCCGGGCGCGATCGGCGGGAGGGCGCAGCCACATTCCGTCGCCGCCACGCTCGCGTGGCTCACGCCGGTCGTTCCCGGCGCAAGGCTTACAAGGCTGTGCGCATGGAAATTCTGGACCCGGTCGACATCGGTAGCTTGGGTGTCGCCGCCCACGGAAATCAGCCCAACGGAAACCAAATCAATCGGGGAACGGTATGCACGCGTTGTTGGAGCGGCGATCGCGCCGCGGTGGTGACCACCAATACGACTCTTTCATCGAGAGTTCAACGCGAGCCTGACGCGAGCGAAACAATCGACGATGCCGTTCTCTTCGGTTTTGCTGTAACTATTGCGATGCTAGGAGAAATCGCTCTCTATGACGAGCTGCGCACTCGCGTGCGTCCACAAGCGCCACGAGAACGCGCTCGCTGATCGCGTTGGCGTGAGGCTCGCGTCGCCGGACGGGGGACGATTGTCTGCAAGTCGGACACGCACTCCATCACCGTCGCGCAGGAGAAGTTGAGCCAACCGACGAATCAGATACCGAAGGTGGGCTGGGTGCCGCTTCTTCGTTTCCGCCGCCGATATGAACGTATTGCAAGTTGTGATCAAAGAATAATTTTAGGAGTGGAGATGGAACATAATATTGCAGACATGACCCTCGATGAGGTCGTATCTCACCTCATCGCGGGAGAGATTCTGCACGTTGCCAGCGGAGAGACATTTTTCCCGCCGTTGAGTGATAGCCGCGCTGTTCTCGCGTTCTACAATCAAGACCGTCGAGCGTACTGGAATCCGGATAAAGACACTGCCATTCAGGATGGGGAGGTGGATTGCGTCCTCGCCGCGCTTGACAATGTACCTAAAGCCTTGTCCGCACCGGCTAAGGCGCCGGTCCAATTTCAGAAATGGCAACTCACCAAGATCGAGGCGCATCGATTCCGGGGGCTGCATCGTCATTGCGCCGAGGGAGGTTCAGACCCCAAGCCGTTCGAGCTTGAGCTCGCGGCACCGGCCACACTGTTTCGGGGGTTCAACGGGGCGGGCAAGACCTCGCTGGTCAGCGCCGTTTGCTGGTGCCTGACCGGGTATGGATACCGTTCGTCAGCAATGACTTTGGCTTCATCCCGACCATCGAGGCGTTCGTCTCCGCGCACAATACCACCACGCTGTTGCTCCAGGTGCGCACTGCGTTTGTCACGCCCACGGGCTCAGGTGCAAACCGATGCGATTGCCCCCGAAGCGGCCCCACTGAGCGAAACCTGCGGGCCAAAACGTCAGCGCCTCACCTTTGGCTGCGATTCTTTTTCTGCTTTAGCATTGGCGCCGGGGTCGATATCGGGATGCGATCATCGGGCGATGCCGATGCCATTGGAGTATCCTTAGACCGTTCGCGTCCGACTTCGCGGCGCGGCCAGACAAAATCGTCGGCGCGGCCGGCCGGTGCCGACAAGGGCTCACCTTTGACCAAGACACGCGCTGCTAGCGCATCCATTTCCACCGGCGCCCCTGGACTGCCGAGCAATTGATCGGCGCCGATAGAGGGGGCCACCAAGGGAAGGATCGGTCCGGCGAGCGGGCGCAGGTCCGGTTGACCCGGCAGCGCATTGACGTCGGGTGTTGCCGGTTCCGTCGGCAGCGCGATCGGCGCGGAACGAGTAGCCAACAACCGGTTGATTTCGCGTGCGACATAATGCGCAAGCTTGCGGGCGCCGGGCTTGGTGAAATACACGCCATCGGAGGAGCGCAGCTGACGGATCTGGCCTTCGAAGTCGGGACCGCGCTGCATAAAATGGCCGGCTTCATCGACAAAGCCGTCCCAGACATCGACATAAGTTATGCCGGCCTTGCCGGCCGCCTCGCGATAGAGCGAATCCAGAAACAGGGTGTCGGCTGTTGCCTTAGGGCCACGTACCACCGGCAGGCCAACCCACAGCACCGGCACCCCCTTAGATTTGAGCACGCCGATCATCTGTTCGATCTTGTTTTTGTAGAGCTCGATCCAGCGTTTCTCGCGATACTCATAGAGGCCGTTCGGCGAGCGCGTGCTACTCTCCGGTTCGATCGCCGGCGCGTCGGCGGCGTCATTTGGCGACAATTCCGTATCGACCAGTCTGCCATCCGGCTTCGCGTCGGCGTTCGTACCGCCCTCCGGTTTGGCTCTGGCATCCTTCTTGTCTACCTTTTTGTCCGACGGCTTGATATCGGATTTCTCAGCCGGCGGCTCGAGGATCCCGACTCGGTCATCGAGTCCGAGCATGACAACGATGGCGTCCGCTTTTTCGGTGGCGAGAATGCCTTTGGCAGCGGCGGCCCAATCGGCCGGATTGCCCTTCGGCTGATATTTGATAAGGCCTGAGACGGTCTTATGTCTGCGGATCACGCCCATGTCAGGCTGTTCGGCATAGGCGTCTTCAAGACCATAGGCGAGCCAGTCCGCCATGGCATCACCGAGCACAAGAACATGGCGCTCCGGTACAGCATCGCGCTTTCCGGCCGCGGGCGCCCTCGAAAAATCCTCCCGCGCGGGGGGTAAGGTTTGCCGCCGATTCCAACGAGGCTGGGGAGCAGACGGCTCAAACGTGTCGTTACCAAACCAGCCGCCGCCGAACCCGCCACCGCGTTGCGGCTGCTGCCGCTGCTGATATCCGCCGAAATTGAAGAACTGCGCCGATGTCGGGCCGACAACGCCGACCACCATCCCCAGAGCGATGGTTAGCGCAATCAGGGGACCTCTGTCGGTAAAGATGCGCAGTTTTCTTAGTTTGTTTGACATGCTCTTGAACCGCACAAGACGAAGAACTGCCGCGACAGAGACTAGCACGAAGGCTGCATGACGAGTCTCAGATCACCGTGAAGCGCTCAAATGCCCAGGTCCGCTTCGGATCCGAATGAAGGACAGCAAAGCTGTTTCATCGAAATGGCTGATGGTATGCTTTCACGACCGCATGCCCGCCCTCATCCGCCGGCGTCGCTGTGCGATCCGCACCGCGAGACGTAGCTGATTTATTTTGGCGACGTCCACGTTGGCGCGATCGGCCGCCGCGCAGGCGTGCCCACGTCGTCACCGCAATGGGGGCGCGGGTCTTGCGGCGGCTTCTATCCGGCATCGGCCAATGCCCCTGCCGACGCAGAGGTCCCGACGGGATTGCGCGACCACCTCGCCGCAGAAGCAGAACGCCATTCTTGACAGCCACATTCGTGTTGCTCAACGGGTCGCGGCCGTATGACGCAGACTTTGAAGATCCCTCCCGGCGGGAACCCCGTTCATTTCCGCCAGTTTTCAATTGTGCGTGCTCGCTGGAAACAGGATTGAATTGGAAAAGGCCATTCTACGCGCACCGGGCGCATTCGACATGTATGTCCGTAAGAGAGCTCGTGGTTTCTGAGGCTACGCCCCGGGCAGAAGAACGCGCCTCTGCAATTCTGCGGGAGTATCACCAAGCTGAGGCGGAATTGATCGGCAAGGCTGTAGTGCTTACGGACGGTAAGGCGGGCACCGTCGAGCAACTTTATTTTGGACGAAGAGCACGGTTTGCGGCTCTCCGTCGCAGGCCATCCTGGGAAGTGGCCGGTCTCAACGATCAAGCTGGTGCAGCAGTAGCTCGCGGCGCAGTCCAACCGACCGCCAACCGTCGGGGATGTCCCGATCGGTGTTGAACTACGTCGGGCCGACGTTGCCGGAATGAATGTTACGCGGCCCTCGAGACGTGGGCAATGGGCTTGATCGTCATGCGATCGAGGTGAGCTTGAAGGGCTGCACGCAGAACCGACAATTGCTTATGCGCCTTCAATGGTCGAAAGCCCTTGTTGGCCTCGATCATGCCGGCCGCGACCCATCGCAAGGCCATACCGGCATCCCGCCAGCGTTTGACGTTGCGCGTGACGCGGCGAATGGTGCCCATCATATTCTCGGCGATGTTGGTACAGGCGAGCGATCGATGAAGCTCCTTCGGCAGCTTCAACCGGACGACAGTCAGGATTTCGTCGAGGCCTTCGAGGATGCTGGCCGCGACGCCGGGCCATTGCTGGTCGAGGCGACGCGCGAGATTGCGGATCAATTTTTCAGCCTTGTCGGCGTCATCGAGCTCCCAGGCCTGGCGCAGCACCCGACGGGTGGCCGCATGATGTTCTTTCGGCAGGCGTTCCATGATGTTGCGCGCCTTGTGGATCTGGCAGCGCTGGATCGCAGCGGCCGAACCGAAGGTGCGGCGGATCGCCTTCGACAACGCTTTCGCGCCGTCGGCGATGAACAGTCTTGGTACCGTCGGGTCGAGCCCGCGCGAGACCAGGTTGTCCAGCAGGGCCTGAACCGTTGCGGCATTCTCGGTCGCCCCTTCCACCAGCGCCAGCGGATGCTTGTTGCCTTCGCCGTCAACCCCGATCGCGGCGACCAGCACGAGATCGTCGCCGAGATGCAGCCCGTCGATTTGGACCACCAGAAGGTCGAGCGCGGACAGGTCGGCAGCCATGAAGTCGGCCAGCCGCGCCGCCGACAGCGCTACGAACCTCCGCGAGGCCGCCGACTTCGAAACCCCCGATCCGGGCGGTGCCGGCACGTCACCCTCGGGCAGCCGGACAGCACGGCCGAACCGGCGCGTCGACACGTTGATCAGCATCAGGTTCATCGCCCAGCGACCGAGCCAGTCCTCCTGCGCCGCCGTTTCCCAGCTCGGAATCGTGACCTCGCGGCCGTCCACGCCCCGAACCCGCGGGCGATCGACCTCGATCTTGCCGCCGTGGAAGCCGATCCGTCCCCGCGTTCGGCCCCAACGGTGCGCCCGCCGCGCCGCGTCGCGACCGTGGCGCGGCCCGCAGGCCGCCGTGACATCCGCCTCCATCATCGTGCCGAGCGCCTCGATCCCTGCCGCAAGGCAGAACCGATCGAAGCTCGCCCGCACCTCTGCAAACGCTTCGTCCACAGCCCCAGTCGCCGGCGGACCAGCCGGTGTGATATCTCTCGTCATGGCGTTGCTCTCCTTTGTGGAATCAGCACCCCGAGCCTACCGGCTCAAGGTGGGCAACGCCGACCTCTTCAGAAATTCAACAGAACCCGGGACATCCCCCGGCGAGGTGGACGGCAGCCAAGAAGTTTCTGGCAAGTTTGTCGTAGCGAGTAGCGACGCGCCTGAAATCCTTGAGCCGGCAGAAGCAGCGCTCGATAACATTGCGTCCTTTATAGGCGCGTTTGCTGAAGCTGTGGAGGGTCACCCTGTTGGACTTGTTCGGAATGACGGGTTTCGCGCCGCGATTGACGATTTCGGCGCGAAAGCCATCGCCATCGCAGCCGTTGTCTCCAATGAGGGAAGACATGGGCGGCGCGAGCTTCAAAAGGGCCGGCCCTGCGGCAATATCTGCGGCTTGTCCCGGAGTGAGACGAAATGCGCAAGGTTTGCAATCAGGGTCGCTCAGCGCGCGGATTTTCGTGGTTCGCCCGCCGCGCGAGCGGCCGATCGCCTGTTCATGCTCCCCCCTTTTCCGCCGCCCGCCGACCGATGTGCTTTGATCGAGGTGGAGTCGATCGACAAAGTCAGGCCGTCGTTGCCGCAGCGGGCGAGCGCTTCAAAGATCGCCTGCCAATGTCCGCGCTTAGCCCAGCGATTGAACCCATTGTAGATCGTCGTGTAAGGGCCATAGTCGGGCGGGCAATCGCGCCAGCTCCGCGTGCCGGCGATGGCCCCGCCGCGTGCCGGAACCGGCAACGGCGCTGGCGAACAGCCGGGCCCCCAGCACAGCGTCGGTGACGTCATCGGGCAACGGCCAGGTCAGCCCCGCCGCCTCGAACCGACGGATCGTCAACCGCACCGTTGAAGGCGCCGTTCCCACCCGCCGCGCAATCTCGCGGGTCAGCATCCCGGCCGACTTCAATCTGATCACATCGCGCACATGGCGCATCGCAAGCCTCTCCGTCGGCATCCAGGTCCCCCCTTCGCAAAGCCGAAAGGCGGGACCGTATCGGAGCCAGAAGAGGCCTCGTCACCCCCGGGCGACATCATCCCGGAATAGTGGGCGAGATCATTCCGGAATGGTGGGCGACATCGAGCGGAATCAGCACGCGATCAAGGTCACCGAGGCGAAGACCGCTTTTCAGCGCGCGTGCGGTGCGCCGATATTTGCGAGGTTCTCTCATTTCTCACCTGGACCGCAGGCCATGCACTGGTGGCCGATAGCATGCAGCGGGGCAGGGTCTTCCTCGTCATGCGGCCCACCTCTTCACCCCCACCGGCGGTCTCGGCTACAACACGGCGATCGAGGATGCGGTGAATCTCGGCTGGAAGCTTGCAAGTGTCCTCAACGCTGTTGAGCTATCGCCGAAAGTTGGTGACGGCGGGAATCGGGAAGGCGGCATATCGTGGGGGTGCTTGACGCCTCCACTTCTCCACCAAAGGAGCGATATGCCGTGCCCAACGATAACGTCACCAGACTGATTCAGCCAGGATTCTTCGACGATCAACTCACCGAAATCTTACGCAATGGAGCCCGTGCGCTGCTTGCCAAGGCGGTCGAGGCCGAGGTCGCGGACTTCCTCGACAAGCATGCCGATTTAAAGACCCAGGACGGTCAGCAGCGCGTCGTCCGCCACGGTCACCTGCCGGAACGCGAGGTGATGACCGGTATCGGTCCGGTCACCGTCCGCCAGCCGCGTGCGCGCGACCGCACGGCCGCCGCCGGCGATCCCGGCCGCATCCGGTTCTCACCGTCGATCCTGCCGCCCTACATGCGCCGGTCGAAGTCGATCGAGACGCTGCTGCCGATCCTTTATCTGAAGGGTATCTCGACCGGCGATTTCTCCGAGGCGCTGGCGGCGCTGATCGGCAAGGATGCTGCCGGGTTGTCGGCATCCGCCATCGGCCGCCTGAAGGACGGCTGGTTCGACGAGCACGCCGCGTGGCAGAAGCGCGATCTGTCGGCGAAACGCTACGTCTACATCTGGGCCGACGGCATCCATCTCGAAGCCCGCCTCGAGGACGAAAAGCAGTGCATCCTGGTGCTGATCGGCGCGACGCCGGAAGGCCGCAAGGAACTGGTCGGCTTCACCGATGGCGCCCGCGAGAGCGCGCACGACTGGCGTGATCTGCTGCTCGACCTGAAGCGGCGCGGGCTCGACGTGCCCCCGCGGCTCGTCATCGCCGATGGCGCACTCGGGTTCTGGAAGGCGGCCGGCGAGGTCTGGCCGAAAACGCGCGAGCAGCGCTGCTGGGTGCACAAGACCGCCAACGTGCTCGCCAAGTTACCGAAGAGCCAGCAGCCGAAAGCCAAACGCGCGTTGCAGGAGATCTGGATGGCCGAAACCAAGGCCGCCGCCGAACTGGCGTTCGAGGCATTCATCGAGAGCTACGCGTTGAAATACGACAAGGCGGCCGACTGCCTGGCCAAGGATCGGGATACGCTGCTGGCATTCTACGACTTCCCGGCCGAGCATTGGAAACACTTACGGACCACCAACCCCATTGAAAGCACCTTCGCCACCGTGCGCCATCGCACGATCCGATCGAAGGGCTGTCTGTCCAACAGGACTGCGCTCGCGATGGTCTTCAAACTGATCGAGGGCGCCCAAAAAGGCTGGCGCCGTCTCGACGGTCATAACCAGTTGCCAAAACTCGTTCTCGGTGTGACATTCAACAACGGGATCGAGGTCATCGCAAAGCCGACCGACCGTCAGCCCACAACCGCCGCCGCCTGACCGGCCCCGGCCGTCACCAAAATTTGGCGATAGCTCCCCATACGGCGGGACGGGGCAATCTTAGACGCGACCGCAGCCGCCATGGCCCAATAGAAACCGTGAACGACAGCGCCCACCGTGCGTGCCAACAGTAGCCCTTCGAAACTGTGAGAAATCATCGCCGCAACATTGGTTGCGGAAAGAATAAGCATAAAGGCGATGAGTAACGGCTTGCGAGGAAACTTCTGAAGCAGAACAGGCGACAACAGAGCGCTCGCAGCACCGATCCAGCCATAGAGGCTCACGATGAGCCCGACCGCTGCCTGATCGCGTCCTAGGTCGCGAGCAATCTGAGACAACAGCCCGATAGGTGCTAACTCTGCCGAGACACTATCAAACGAGGCGATGCCAGCACGATGACGGCGAGCCAGATGCGGAGCGAAGAATCTGTACCGTCGCTCGTCATTATCGGACCCCAGAGTGAGAAGATTCCGGCCGTCTCATGTTGTCGATGATTAGCCGGTACTTGTTATTCATGAACGCGGTCCTGAGGCTATTGTCTGCCACGGTCAGTTGCTCGTCCGCGGTCAAGCCCATTGCCTCCGTCGATCGGACAACGAGTGTCGTCCAAGCACTCCGGAAATATGCCGGGTCGTCGGAGTCGACCTTGAAGTAGAGGCCAGCATGCAGAGCCGAGAAGATTGTGCTCTTCGAGCGGAGGAAACACCTTCAGTTCGACTTTGAGAGTGGGCACACCGCAAGGGCAATGCCCTTCTCGGGCAAGGCGTCGCATCAGCCGCGGATCAGCCTCACATTGAACGCCATGATCTATGCGGCCGACGTCTAGCCTGCCGATCGCCGCAGCCACATAGTCTGACGGGCCTTCTTCGCCAGCATGCGCCGTCGTCTTCCATCCGAGCGTGTGGGCCTGTGCAAAAACTACGGCAAAAGGCGAAGGAGGATATCCGTTTTCCGGTCCACCAAGCCCAGGCGTCAATATCCTGGCGTGCCAGGGCCGCGCCATCTCGACAGCGGCGAAAGTGTCAATCGGTATTGGACTGGGACCCCCGATTGGGTCCAAAGGGGGCTCTGACGCAATTTTGATGCAGCACTGGCCATGTGGTGCCGAGCAGCCGAGCCTGCAGCAAGTCGAGCTTGGCGTGTCGTACATTTTGCGCTTGACTAGTTTGAGCTTGGTGATCGGGCCCTCTGTCTTTCGGTTGGACCAAAACGTTGTGATCGCTGCGCTGACGGCGGCCTTGTCCTTAATGACGCCGCTGGCGAAAGACATGAGGCTTGCGCATGCTCGTTCCAACCATGGTCCAAGCTCTCCGTGAGCCTTGTTGCGGATCATCGCATGGAAAGCGCCTATGATCTCTCGAGCTTCCGCCAGGAGAGGAGCGCCTTGCTCAATCGCCGCAATGGTGACGGTTTCTGACTTTGATTGAGTATCGCCGCCATTGGTCATCTGGCGGGCGATCGTTTCTGTACTGTCTCCGCGAGACTCTCGGGTAGGAGAGTGATCTGTCGTCGCCGCTCGAGGTCGTGGATGATTGCTCCGTACCGCTGATTGCGGCGCCATGCCCAATCCTCGATGCCGATAACGCTCGGCGCAGCAAAGGGCTGATACCCGCGCCTCCTAACCACCCGAAGCATTGTGTCGTTGCTCACGGGCAGCATAAGTCGTCGTCCGTGAAGAATTCGGAAGCGATTGATCTGTCGCAGTGATTTGACGCGAGCAAGTATTCGATTTTGCAAGAAAGCCGTGGGTAGGTCCTGGTTTTCTTGCGTTTTTGGATTCCGGATTGGGCGGCTTCGTGATTCCTTTGACGGCGAGATTCGCTGTTGGGGAGAACCCATGAGCCATCCGCGCGACGATCGTCAGGACGATCTGTTTCGTCCATCTCTGGAGAAGATCATCAACCTTCGCCATCCGTTGGTGCGTCTGGCGGCGGAGATCGATTGGGACTTCCTGGCGAGACGCTTCAGTTCGGTCTGTCGCCTCGGGCCGGGGCAGCCACCGTTGCCGACACGATTGGTAGCCGGACTATTCATCCTCAAGCACATGCACAATCTCTCTGACGAGGCGCTGTGCGACAGGTGGGGTCGAGAACCCGTATTTTCAGTATTTCTGCGGCGAGGTGTTGTTCCGGCACGACATGCCATTCGATCGCTCGTCGCTGACCCGCTGGCGCCAGCGGCTGGGTGAGGAGCAGATCGCCGCGCTGTTGCAAGAAAGCCTCTCGGTGGCGCATCGAACTGGGGCAATCGAGACCAAAGATCTCGAGCGGGTCGTTGTGGATACCACCTTACAGGAGAAGGCGATCGCGCATCCGAGCGATGCGCGGCTCATGCACCGGGCGATCGAGAAGCTGGTCGGTTTGGCCAAACGCGAGAGCGTCGAACTGCGCCAAAGCTATCTGCGCGTGGCCAGGCGCGCCGCCATCATGGTGGGACGCTACACGCATGCCCACCAGTTCAAGCGTGCCCGGCGAGAGCTCAAATTCCTGCGCACCCGGCTTGGCCGCATCATCCGTGACATCAGACGCAAGATCGAGGGCGACCCTGCGCTTGAGGATCGCTTTGGTCCGCTGCTCGATCTCGCCCACCGGGTTCGCCATCAAGAGCAGCGTCAGCGCGGTCCCAAGGTCTACTCGTTGCACGCCCCCGAGGTGGAGTGCATCGGCAAAGGCAAGGCCCGGGCACCTTACGAATTTGGCTGCAAAGTCTCGATTGCCACGCCTGCCACCGCGCCCAAAGGCGGGCAGTTCGTACTGCATGCCAAGGCCCTGCACGGCAATCCCTATGACGGCCACACGCTCGGTCCCGTCATCGCCGACCTCGAAAAGCTCACTGGTGTTGCAGCGCGCCGCATCCACGGCGACAAGGGCTACCGCGGCCACAACTATCCCGACCGGTTCAAGGTCTGGATCAGCGGCCAGGTTCGCCGTGTCACCAAAGCCATCCGCCGCGAGATGCGGCGTCGCGCCGCCGTCGAGCCTGTGATCGGCCATCTCAAGGACGACCACCGAATGCGCCGTAACCATCTCAAGGGTCGCGACGGCGACCGCACCAACGCCGTGCTCGCCGCCGCCGGCTACAACTTCAGCCTGCTCCGCCGCTGGCTCACCGAACTTTTATGCGGCCTGTTATGGATACTCTGTCGCCACCTATCGCAACCACACCTTGCGTAAAACGGTGCTCAGGGACGTTCTTCACGAACGACTAAGTCCACGGGCAAAACGCGCCGCCGGGCGGCCTCCCAAGGCAAGGCCAGGGTGATGGACGATCAGATCGAGCCAGCTCGTTCGCCGCGCCCACCGTGCCAGAGCGCGGTCATCGAAGCGCTCGGTGAAAATACGCAGGCTGCACAGAATGGTAACGCAGCCGAAGCGGCGCGCCACGACCACTAGGCGAACCTGCCTCCCGCCAGCGGCAGATCGGTTAGGGCGCTGATATTGGCTATGTATTCGCCTAGAACTGGTCCCGCAGTCGGAACCGAAACTCGTGCCCCTCGTGGGGGAGGTACGGTGACGGTTGTGCGCCACTCCAGCCGCGAGGTACCAGAGCCGATGGATGTAGGGCTCGTTGCATCATATAGTTTCCTTCGTGAAACCAACGCGAGCCGGCGCTTGAACTTCATGAAAAGTGAATTCAGAGCCCGATTGGACGCCGGATTACCCCGAATACGGCCTTGTTCCATGCCGAAACACGAGCGCTCTCCCTTAGACGCAAGCCACTGAATGTACTCAGCCATCTGGTTGGAGATTGCTACGACAATGCTCTCGGCGAAACCATCAACGGTCTCTACAAGGCCGAGGTGATCCACCGGGGCGCACCATGGCGCAGCTCCGAGGCCGTCGAGCTGCATCGCTTGTACGTGTGGACTTGTCCTCCTGGCGTGGGTTAGCCATGTCGTTTTCCATTACTGCAGGTTGATGACTTACTACCACTAGTCGCCCGTTTCCGAGTGCTTCTGGTCACGCATACGTCTGAAAAAGCGGCTCTACTCATAGCGAAGTCCTGCGCAGAACGAACCTACCATTTCTGGTAAGAGCTCGGCCTGCCTTGCCGCTCGCACACTAGAAAATCGATTCCATGAAACCTGCGATGCTGGAGTCGGCTGAATGGGTGGAACGGACGGGCAGTTGGTGGATTCCTCGTTTGCGGTCGGCGAAACGAGGAGCTGTATTATGGCTGGAGGGCGGCGAGCGGTCCAGTTGGCGATGGCCGACGAAGAGATCGCAGCATTGGCGGCTCTTTCGCGGTCGAGAACTGAACTAGCGAACCGGGTCTCGCGGGCGCAGATGCTGCTGGCGTATCGCGAGAATCCGTCGTTTTGCGCAGTAGGTCAAAGACTTGGAGTCCATCATCAGACGGTGCAGCGCTGTGTCGAGCGAGCGCTGGCGATGGCCCGCTGGCCGCCCTTGACGATCGCCCCCGCCCCGGCAAGGAACCAACCATCACGCCTGAGGCCAAAGCCTGGTTGGTGTCGTTGGCGTGTGACAAGGCGAAGGACCACGGCTATCCACATGAGTTGTGGACGACGCGGCTGTTGGCGCGCCATGCGCGCGAACACGGGCCGGCTGCAGGGCATGCATGCTTGACCAATTTGGTCCTTGTGCAAGACCCTCGGCAAGGAGGAAATCAAGCCGCACAAGGTGCGCTACTATCTTGAAAATCGCCATGCTGAGTTCGAACGGAAGATGGCCGAGGTCCTGTGCGTCGTGAAGTCGCAGTCCTGAAAAAAGCCCCTGCCAAGTCGAAGAGACGGGGAAAGCCGGTGGCGATCGTGTCGTGCGACGAAAAGCCGGAATCCAGGCCATCGCAACGACGGCGCCGGATTTGCCGCCCGAACCCGGCATCCACGCCGGCTTTGCGCGCGACCACGAGTACAAGCGGCACGGCAGGCTCAGCCTATTGGCCGGGATTGATCTGCTCACCGGCAGAGTTCACGCTCTCGTCAGAGACCGTCACCGCAGCCGCGAGTTCATAGAACTCCTCAGACTTCTCGATGCCGCTTATCCGAGGAGCACCCGATCAAATTGATCCTCGACAATCATTCCACGCACATCTCGAGAGAAACCAAAGCCTGGTTCGCTACCCGACCAAGCGGGCGCTTCGAGTTCACCTTCACGCCCAAGCACGGCTCGTGGCTCAACCTCATCGAGGGCTTCTTCTCCAAGTTCGCTCGTTCGGTCCTGCGCCACATCCGGGTCGCATCAAAACATGAGCTCAAGGAGCGCATCATGGCCGGTATCGACGATGTCAATCGCCACCCCGTCATCCACACATGGTCTTATAATGTCAATCGCCCTTTAATTGCGGTTTGTTGTCAAGTTTACATTTCTGAACTCGCCCACGGCACGGTGGTAGTGCTCGCGCCGTCGGAGCTGGTCCGGGTTGCGGAGACGGCGCGGGCGCGGCTGATACGTGCTTAGCCGGCTAGGCATTGGATCGCCGGGGCTGGTTGATGTCTTCGCTGGGGTCATGGTCCTTTCCGAGGTCGCGCAGCGCCTCATGATGATGTCCGGGTCGGGCGCCTCAACGTTTGCAGCGGAGTGCGGTCGAGGCGCCAGCAGCCGATTGACCGAGGTCGCCACAACACCGTCCCAGCGGGACATCGCCAGTCCGGCAGACCGGACCAGGAATTTTACAAGATCTGATCAGGCTTCCTTCGCCTGGTCCCAATCGAACGATGTGCCGTCGCCCCAGATACAGTGAAGAACAGGCGATTTTGCGCGCGATGGCGACCTTTGCCTTTCGCATGCCATTTCGCTTGGCGAGCTTCATGCCCCAAGCCTTGAGAGAGGACAATTTCTTCGTTCGATAAAGCAGGACGGTCGCCGCCTCGTACAGGTAAGTTCGGAGAAGACGGTCGCCCCATCGTAATATCTTGCCATTGATGTCAGTTTCGCCAGACTGGTTGCGTCGAGGCGTAAGACCCAGATAGGCGCCGACGCTTGATGCCGATCGGAAGCGCGATGGGTCGTCGATCGTATGGCGGAAGGTCAAGGCGGTCACCACGCCGACACCAGGAACCGTCATCAGGCGGCGCGTCGTCTCATCCGACTTCGCCAACTGGCGGACTTCGTTATCGAACTTGCTTTGCGAGACATCCAGCCCAACATATTGCTTCATAGCCCACTCCGATTTGCGAGATTGCGGGAAGGCTTGAAGATAGCGGACCTTTCAAGCCGCGGGCGCCGACCGCAATTACGTCATCGTTTGCAAATTTGACCCGTCGTATTGCCGCATCAGCGAATGTTACCCTGATAGCTCAATTGCCGATGACGATCCGATGTCGACTGATCGGCCGCGCCAAGTGGCTTTCCCGGCTTGCTCGACGAGAGGGGCTGTGGGCGGCTCGGGCCCTACATAGCCCGAGCCGTCCACAACCCCGGGCAATGGGGCAGCGGTCGTGGCGGCGCCGAGCGGCTCCTCCGCGACCAATTGCTCGGCCGTCTTCCGTCTAAGCGTCCTGAGCAGCCGCTGCACGATCGAATGCTGTCTCGTTCCGAACTCCTCGGGGTATTTCTCGCTCAGCCGGCCGACGATGGCGAGTGCAGTTAACTGCGGCTGCTAGACGAGCCAACCCTCGATCGCAGCAATATGCGGGTCGAGCTTGGACGGCATGCGAACCCTCTTATAGGGCCGACGGGTGCGCCGGTGCGTGGCACGCGGCTCGGCGACCGTCGCCGTCTTGCCGAGCGTCTTCGCGAACGTCGCTGCGGTCGCCGGCGCGGTGCTCGTGCAAGCGGGTTGCAGGCCACGCCTGTCCGGCACGACGATCGACGCGATTGCCGAGTTCGTCCTGGGTCGCGCGAATCTCGGCCAACAGCCCGACCGGATCGAGCGAGCGATACTGATCGCGCAGCCCTTTCTTCACGGCCGCGGTCACCTTGGGATGCGCCAATGCGCGCTCATAGGGCGTCGACGGGGGATGATAGCGCTTGATCACTTTAGCCCCTTCGCGGCGCTTCTCCTTCAGCTTGAACGACGGCTGGAAGAAGTTGACGTAGAGCCATGCCTCCGCATAGAGGCGGCCCATCACGCGCGCCGTCTCGACGCCAACGAAGCGGCCATAGCCCATGAGGCGGCGGACGACCGCACCATTCTTCTGCTCGACGAACGCCTGATCGTTCTTCTTGTACGCGCGCGAGCGTGTGACCTCGAGCTTCTGTTCGCGGCACCATGGCACGACGACATCGTTCATGAAGGCGCTGTCGTTGTCGAAGTCCACGCCGCGCAAGAGCCAGGGGAACAGGCTCTGGGCGCGGTTGATCGCCTCGACGACCAGCGAACCCTCCCGCGTCAGCAACGGCAGGCACTCCGTCCAGCCCGTGGCGACATCGGCCATCGTCAGGGTCTGGATGAACGAGCCGGCCACCGACGTGCCGCCATGCGCGACCAATCAACCTCGCAGAAGCCGGGTACCGGGCTGTTCCAGTCATTGAACGTGCGGATCGGGACTTCGCGCCGGATTGCCGAATAGAATCCGGCACGGCGCCGCCTGCCGCCGCTCGCCGTAATCTTCACATCGACGAGCAAGCGGTCGATGGTTGCGGCGCTGATCGCCAGAACAGGATCACGGTCGGCCTCACCAAGCTGGAATCGGCCATGTTGCTCGTGCGCCGGCAGCAAGGTCGGGATCATCACCTTGAGCCGCTTACCGCATACCCGATCCGACGCCTCCCACAGCGCCGTCATCGCGTCCTTGATCGTCGCGCCATATCTGCGCTTGCGCTCTCCGGGCGCCTCCATCTTCTCCGGTCCAACCGTTGCGCTCCGCCGAAGCGCGCGCACCGCATGCTTGCGATGCCAGCCCGTCTTCGCGCACAACTCGTCGAGGATCCGCCCCTTCTCACCTCGTTTGGCCGACCGGTAACGCTCCGTAACCGCAGACACCACCTCGCGCCGGGCGCCCATGCTGATCTTTCCCGCCATAGACGCCACCGAACCAATTCGATGGCACCGACCCAATCGTCGGCGAGAAGTTGTCCAGTAATATTCTGGATGAGGCAATGCGGGTCAGTTCAGCGTCTCCCAGGACACTCGGGGAGCCGAAGCATGCGAAGCGTCTACGAATTCCGCTCAATTCGCCTTTCGCAACATCGGCGTGAGCAGCGGCGAGCAACCGTGCTGTATCTTTCCAATAATCTTGAACCCGTGACGTTGGTAAAAGGGAATGTTTTTAGGATTCGAGCTTACGAGGTGGGCAGCGATGCCCTGCTCATCACATCGTTGAAGAGCGTATCTCATCAGCAATGTACCGAGCCCTCGTCCGACCCAGCTCGGATCGACAGCGATGAGGGGCAAAAACCAATGTGCCTCGGAGGGATGATGTTCGGCGATTCCCTGGCGCAGATGTGCCATATGTTCACTGATTTCCGGGCGCAGTGACCGCGCCATGATTGCGTCCAGCGCATCCTCATCCTGATGGATGCGCGGAGGTAGCCACAGGGCGGCCGCCCGACTTTCTCCCGCGACGTATGCTGTGCCATGCTCGAATGCTCGCCCGCCACAGGCCTTGATGAACTGAGTCATACTGCTAACGTATTGCCCGGGGTCCGGCCAAGTCCAACGCATCAACGGATCGGCGGCAAAGCCGAGGACGATTGTCCAGACGATTCTTGCTCGCATGCTTGCGTTCGCTGAGGTGACGCCCGGCTCAGCTGTCATGATGGCGCTTTCGAGCGCAGAGCTGTGAATTTAGAGCGCAGCACCGATACCTCTGGACGTGAGCTGAATGGATGTACCCTCGAGGACTCATCGGCGGATGAGCATTTGCAAAGTGATCTTGTTTCGCTGGATGTCGCGAGTTGCATTCGCTCGAGCAGTCTACGCACGGCAGGATAGTTAGCAACCTGCCAGGCCAGGTAGGTGCTTTGGCATTCCTTCTAAACAATGTCCCCGCCCTAAGGATTACCCGCAGCCAACTTCAATACTGGCTAGCCGACTAAACGCCAAGCTCGCCGTCGCCATCCGCTGGACGTCCTCACGCTGGCAGGGTGTGACGCGCTTTGTCGATGATGGCCGCATCGAGCTCGACAACAACATCATCGAACGTTCGATCCGTCTGATCACGCACAGCCGGAAATGCGCTGTTCGTGAACGGAGCTTCGTTACGGCGCGCTCGCTTGGCTTCGCCGTGCAGCATCGCGTTGGCGTCGCCTTCGTTCCCGCATGCGTCGAACCGGCCCTATCGAAGGCATCGGCGGCAGAGTCGCGGCTGGCGCCGGCTCCTCGGCCGCGAGGACCTCAGGCAGCTCTCTTGCTTGTTGAGCGGGTGCGGGCCGAGCCTCCTTGATCTCGAGAACCGCGCGTCCCTTATCAGTGACACGCCAGCCGCCGTTCATCCGCTCAATGAGTCCTTGGGAGAAGATATCCAAGTCGGGCACGCGGACTGCCAATCGCTTCGTCCTTTCGGTCCAGTCCGGTCCGCTCGTGGCCAGAATCGCCATATCTCGCTTGAGGTCCGCCATGGCGGCGACCCGTCTGGATAGCTGACCAGCACCTTGAGAACCGTCACCTGGAAGTTCACTGCCCCACCCGTACCCAGCTTCCGCGAACTTACTCGCTCGATATCTTAGGGGGGTTCGTGAACCTCTGTCGACTCACGCCCTTCATCCCATGGTTTCCGTCGGAGTGCGCGGTGCAAAGATCCTTGCTAGACATGACAATGGCTGATCGATGCCACGTCGGATGGCTCCTTGAACATGTGCTGCTGTTCTCGGCGCCCTCGAGCGCCTTCCGGAGGCGTCGGCGCTGCCGCGGTGAGCGCTCCGGCGGCGTGGACGATGGGGTAACGACAGCGGGCACGAACGTCTGCGGCTCGGGAGCCACAGGGATCGCAGCCGGCTGTCGCATTTGCCGGCGCCACGTAAACAGCTGTTGCGGCGACAATCCGTGCCGCCGCGCGACCTCCGATACCACGGCTCCCGGGGCCAGCGTCTCCTCGACGAACCGCGCCTTGTCGTCGGCCGAGAACTGCCGGCGTCGGCCGCTCTCCGTGATGACCTCGACCAGACGAACCGAGGTCCTGGGCTCAAGCATATGTTCAAGCTTAGACACAAGCCGATCTCCAATCAGAGATCGATCATTCCTCGCTCGACGCCTTCAATGGAAGGTGGGACCGAAACAGCGCTTACTGTGCGTGCGTTCCGAGCCGAGAAGCAAGAGCACTGGTTCGCCGGGCTCGAGAGCGCATTCACGACCTTCGGCGGCGTGCCGGAGGAAGCGCTGATGGACAACCCACGCGCGCTCGTGGTGCGCCACGACGCGGTGGGCCGGTCGGTTCAGCTTAACGACAAGCTCATTGCATTCGCGAAGCATTGAGGCTTCCGTCCTCGCGCCTGCGCTCCGTAACGGGCGCACAAAGGGCAAGACGGAGAATGGCGTCGGCTACGTGAAGAAGAACGCAATCGCGGGTCATTCATTTGCGAGCTGGGAGGCGTTCGAGGCGCATCTCGCCAAGTGGGAGCGTGAGGTTGCGAACGTTCGTATCCACGGGACGACCGGCGAGGCGCCGATGATCCGCTTCGCGCGAGACGAAGGGCACCGGTTGAAACCGCTCAGCGGGCAGCCATCGTTCGGATCCTAGCGCGAACTGAGGCGCGTCGTCGGCAACGATTGCGCGGTCGAGATCGATACGAACAGCTACTCTGTACCGTGGCGCCTTATTGCGAGCGCGTGGCGGTAACGGCGGCGGCTGGCGAGGTGCGGGTCCGCCATGGATTGCACCAGGTTGCGGTCCATAAGCAATCGGAGGGGCGCCGGCTGCGGATCGTCGACTCCGCCCATCTCGATAAGGCAGCGAGATCTGACGATCGTCGCTGCTCCTCCAGGGCTTCGGCCATTCGGGTCAAGCCGAGTGCGATCAGCCGTTCATGGGTGGGATGCATCAGCATTGAGATCTCCATGGTTCACTGGAAATAACCCTTACCGCGGATGTTGCGGTGGCGCAGGGGTTGATCGTTGGATGTCTCGTCAAGGAACGCGCGATCAAAGCCGTTCTTGAGAATCGAGTGGATCGAGGCGAGGGAGCGAGCCTTGATGAGGATGCCGCGTCGGCAGGCCGCATCGACGCGCGCATTGTCGTAGCTCCTGGTCAGCGACAGGATGCCGAGGCAGGTACGAAGGCCTTGCTCGGGATGAGGCCTTGCCGCGATGATGCCCTGGAAAAACGCCGCGGCAGAGGGGCCGATCTTCTCGCCGGCCGCGATCAGCCCTCTCGGCATCCACTTACCGTAGCGGCGATGGGCGCTCGGCATATGATCGGCGATCGTGGCATGGCTGCGGCGGTTGGGCGCACGGGCGTGGCTCGCGATCCTCTGACCCCTGTGGAAGATCTCGACGGTCTTGTCGGCGATGCGGACATCGACGAGTTCAGGGATCAGACGGTAAGGGGTAGAATACCAATGGCCGTCGATCTCAACTGGTAGTCAGGGGCGACGCGACAACGCTTCCAGCGCGCAAAGACATACGGCTGGTCCGGCGGTTCTCCCAGCTTGAGACGATCGATCTCGGCGAACAGTTCGGCGCGGCTTGACCCGAAACCGCGCATCTGGCGGGCGTTGAGTACGCCGACCAGGACGTGGATGGCAGCATTCAGTTCCGCCAGGGAAAAGAAGCGCTGATTGCGCAGGCGGGCCAGGATCCAGCGCTGCGCGATCTGGACGGCGACCTCAACCTTCGCCTTGTCCTTTGGTCGCCTTGGCGGCGCCGCCAGGATCGCGGTGCCATAATGGCCGGCCATCTCGGCATAGGTTCGGTTGATTCAGGATCGTAACGATCGGGGTTGGTCACGGCGGCCTTGAGATTATCGCAGACCACGAACTTCGGCACGCCGCCGAGGTACCTGAACAGGTTGGCATGCACGCCGATCCAGTCGGACAGGCTCTCGCTTGGGCACGCCTCGGCGTAGGTGTAGTTCGAGGCCCCCATCGCCGACGACGAACAGCTTCATGGCGCGCACTTCGCCGGTGATGGGATCGAAGATGTCGATGGTGTCGCCGGCGGAATCGACCCGAACACCTTCTCCCCGCCGATGTGGGTCTGACGCATGCTCGGGCGCGCACGCTGCTTCCAGGCCTCGAAGGTCGTGCAAAACCAAGTATAGCCGAAGCCGTCGGGATTGGCGGCGCGATACTCTTCCCACAACAGCAGCCGTGTCACGCTGCGACGGCGCAGTTCCTTCTCCACATAAACCCAATCGGGGGCCGGTCGCCGGTCGCTTTGCGAGGCTGCCGTCGGCGTCGGGAACAGCAGCAGCTCCAGGCGCTCGTCCTCCATGCCCTCCGGCAGCGGCCAGCTCAGCCCGGCAAGGCGGGCACGCCGCCCGTAACCATGGACGACGCCATTGCTCACTCCAACGTCCGCGCGATGAAGCGCTCGGTCAGGCCCTGGCTTCTCTGATCCGGTGCATCGACAATCTCTGGGTAGGCATCAGGCTTCCTCATTGGCTGAATGAGAAATCCGTAGCCCAGTTGAGTTGTCGGCCCCCGGCACCGCCAAAAGGTGCTCACGATCCGTGCTCACGATCGTCTGAAATCCGTGCTCACGATCCCGCGAAACGCGCAACCGACCTGCATAGGGGACGAGGTTGAGACGCTCTGCCTCGAACACCTCCCAGATCGTCTGATCGGCCAGCTCCGGATGGCGATGAGCCTTGGCGTAGGCGATGCATTTGTCGAGCAGCCAGGCGTTTAACTCGTCGAGGTTTTTGAACCGCAGCCGCGGCGTGAAGAAGCGTTCTCGGACCAGCCCGACCTGGTTCTCGACCTGCCCCTTCTCCCAGCCCGACGCTGGCGTACAGGCGACCGGATCGACCAGATAGATGGGGTGATTGCGGTTGCTGCTCGAAAGGCTCAGCCTGGAAGGGAAGCCGGCGAGCCGGTGGCAGCAGGAGCGGGAACATGAAGCACTATGTCGGTCTGGATGTTTCGCTAAAGGAGACGGCTATCTGTGTTGTGGACGAGAATGGCGTCGTCATTCGCGAGGGCAAGGCACTTTCGGAACCGGAGGCTATTGTTGCCTGGCTCAATGAAAGCGGATTGCCCATTGTCAAGATCGGGATTGAGATTGGTGGTCTCGCTCGTTGGCTGTACAGCGAACTGCGTGCTGCCGGCTTACACGCAGTCTGCATCGATCCCCGAAGACTGCGTGGCGTGACTAAGACGATGCCGATTAAGACCGATCGAAACGACGCTCGCGCCATTGCACAGGTAATGCGGGTCGGCTGGTACACCGTTGTTCATACAAGGGTGACGTGAGCCAGGAGCTACGAATGCTTCTCAACAATCGCAAGACGCTTTTGATCAAGCAGATCGATATCGAGAACGAAATTCGCGGCGTCTTACGCGTCTTCGGCTTAAAGCTGTCTGGTCGTATATCTCAAGCGACGTTTGAGCAGCAGACTAATGAACTTACAGATGGCCATCCACGACTCGCGGCGATGCTGCGCCCAATGCTTGTGGCTCGAGCCGCGCTGCGTGAACAGTACGGCGTCCTGCACAAGATGGTACTTGAAATAGTACGCCGCGAACCGACATGTCAGCGGCTCATGACGATACCGGGCGTAGGTGCACTGACGGCAATCACGTTTCTAACAACCATTGATGACCCGGATCGCTTTCAACGCTCCCGCGATGTTGGCGCGCATCTTGGCCTTACGCCACGCAAATACGCATCTGGGGAAACCGATCGGAATGGCGCTATTTCGAGGTGTGGCGATGTGATGCTCAGGACCATACTTTATCAGGCCGCGCTTGCACTTCTAACCCGCACCAAGCGTTGGCCCGCATTGAAGGCTTGGGGTGTAAGGGTGGCCAGGCGACGCGGCCTTCGCCGAGCGGTCGTAGCAGTCGCACGAAAATTAGCGATCGTGATGCATCGGATCTGGGCCGATGGAAGCGAGTTCCGATGGACCCGCGAGGAGGCGACCGCATGATCAATTAGCAATTCAGCGGATCCGCCGAAAAGGCGGGACGACGTCCTGCGAGGACGAGGTCGGGGTGACTGCGCTGCAACCTCTGTGCCTGCAGCACGCGCCTAATAGATAGCAGCTCCCGATCTTCGGACTACCATCGTGAGGCGGCTATGAACGTCGACCTCGTAGACAAGAGCGAGCCTCGCAGGCTGTCGGTAACGAGTTGAACCCTTGTGCCAGCAACCGCAATCAGACAAGTGGCTGCACATCTGCAGGAAGCGGCGATTGTAGAGACGGCCTTTACCGACGAAGATCGTCTCTACGGCGGTATTCATGTTGTCGTAGATGCCGCGGGTGCAGGTGCCTTTGAACAGGGCGAACGCCCGGTCGTGGGCGTCGAACACCATCTCCTGCGTCTCCCGCGGATAGGCCCACACGAACAGCATGCGGCTGTGACAGAGCTGGACATGAGCAGCCTTCACCATCACCGTGGTGCCGCTCAGCAGGACGACCTCGTGGCTCCAGTCGAACTGGTAGGCTTCGCCTGGTGCAAAGCTCAGCGGCACATAGGCCGACGCTGTGGAGGTGCCGCGTTCCTTGCTCCACCCTCGCACGTATCGACGAACCGCATCATAGCCGCCGGCATAACCCAGGCCGCGAAGCTCTTCGAATAGCCGGATCAGCGTCAGCCGTTCCCGCGCCGCCTTGCTCTCATTCCCTGCCAGCAGCCGGTCAAGCTCGGCACTCCAGGCGCCCATCTTCGGGAGTGGCTGCGTCTCGCCCTCATACCGGAACTCCGTCGCTTGAGAACGAATGACCTTGCGAACTTCCGCGATACGCCAAGTTCTCGGCAGATCGCCTTGATCGGACGACCATCAACAAAGTAGGCGCGACGGATCTTACCAATCGTCTCCACCACCAGCATCCCAACCTCGGCTTCCATGACTCGATGGAAGCCACTGTGGACCCTGATCCAGGGGTCCCGCTTGGGCTCTGACGCAATTTTGGTGCAGCTCCGATTATTCTGCGCCAATTAGTCTGGCTTGAAGCAGGTCGATTTTCCCGCGACCGTACATTTGACGTCTAACGAGTTTGAGGCGCGTGATCTGACCCTCAGTCTGCCCATTGGACCAAGGTGAAGTGATCGCCGCCCGCACTGCCGCCTCATCCTTGGCGACACCATTGGCGAACGAAGCTACGAGACTGGCGCGGGCTCGCTCGATCCATGGGGTAAGTCCCGCCTCAATCTTGCGCCGGACCATCAAGCGAAGACTGCGTCTTCCGCTGGCTGAAGATCGGGATGGCGTGACGCGTTTGTCGGCGGCGGAATTGTCGGCGCTGCTTGAGGGGCTTGACTGCCGGTGTGTCCACGCGGCACGGGAGACGATCGTCCCGACGAAAGCCGGATAATTGTGGGCCGCGCGAATCAGGGGCATCGAGCGCATCGTCAAGCTGGCGCGAATATGCGCTGATTGCCGGTGAGCGACAACCTTCCTGATGATCCCGAAACGCTCAAGGCGCTGCCGCTGGCAGCGCTTCACGAGAGCGAGCGGCTGCGCCAGATCATCAAGGAGCTGCAGCGTCATCGCTTTTGGCCGGAAGACCGAGACGCCTCCTGAGAAGCAGATGGTACTCGGTCTAGAGGATGTCCAACAGGTTGCGGCTTGTACGGAAGCCAGCCAGGACGAGACAGCTCCGGAAGGTCGCACCGAACGGGCGCGCAAGCGCCGCAACAATCGCGGGGCACTTCCGGCCCATGTTCCGCGGATCGAGGTCGTCCTCGACCCGACGACAAGATCTGCTCCTCCTGCCAAGGCGGACTGGATCAGATCGGTGAAGACAGGAGCGAGCGGCTGGACATGGTGCTGGCGCAGTTCCGCGTTGTCGTCACCCGACGCCCAAATACGCCTGCCGAGCCTGCGAAGATGGCGCATGCAGGCCGACGCTGGCCCGGCTGATCGAGGGCAGCCTGCCGAGGAAGGCAACCGTCCCCAGGTTCGGTCCGGACCGGAGGATCTATTCCCCGAAATTCGCAGGTTGCTGAAAGCGGTTTATCGCCAGTGCGACCAGTTGTGAGCCAAAATAGCGATCGCACGCAACGCACTAGCCGCTTTCACGAGTGAAGTGATGGGTTTGACGGTGCCGATCTCGTTTATTGGCATGGTGTCTATTCGTCGCAGCAGGCGCGCGAAGCTGCTCAATTGTCTGTTCAGCAGAGCGATGTCGACGTAGTCACCCGGCTCAACACTTAGCAGGTACTGCGGTATGGTGACGAGCGCGATGTTCGGGATGCCTTTGAGGTAGAGCGGCTGGCCTTCGCCGAATTGAATGAGCGCGTTTGGGGCTGACACTCTCGGTCGTTCGTCGGTTGTGCGCCACTCTGATTCGATAAGCGCAGCCAGCTGCGGAGTGGAGGCGTAGAGCAATTCGGGTTCGGGCTTGCCGGTCGGCTCGTAGGCGTCGTTGACAGGATCGTCCCGGTATTCTCGAGCGCCGAGGTGCTCCATCACGAGACCTGCCACCGCGTGGCGATTTCCGGGGCCGCCGGCCCACCACTCTGGGTGATCCCGCAACCAGCGCGAAGTCGCTTGGCCATCGTCAGTGAGCGCCGGAATCCGCAGGTGTCCAGCGGTTAACACGAACACGACGGTGCGCGCCAATGGTTGAGCGACCATCTGCCGGGCGAGTTCGACCAAACCAATGTGACCGTTCTCCTCGAGAATATTGGTACCGTCGCTGTGGCTCACCAATAGCACAGTTTGATGGGCTGCGCTGCGACCTTCTACAACCGCCCATATCGTGCGCATGGTGCTGTCTCGTTCCATCACGGCATCAACGATCAGCGTTCCCTGGCCGCCTCGTGAAGCGGCGGCGAGTACAAAGTCGGCCTCGTCTCCAGCCACGAAGACGGCTGGAATGTTCTGGTAGGGCAACGTGAACGGTAAATACTGTCCTTTGGCGTTGGCGGTGCTTATGCCGCGCCAAGCGAAGATCACCGCTTCGACGCCAGCTCGTCTCGCAGGCGTCAGGCCGAGGCCGGCGAGTGTAGCTGGGATCAGCGGCATAGTGGTCTTGCCCCATGCGCGAGCCCGGTCCCAAGTCTTGACCACCGCACCAAGCGGGAACTCACGATTATGGACCTCGACGACTGCAATTCCTCCGCGAGCTTTAGCCCATCGGGGTATTGGGCCCCGTAATCTATGCAATTGCTTTTCGATCCCTGGGGGGCCGGTCGTGCCGGAATAGGGAAAGACCGAAGAGATCGCTACGTCGCGTCCGTCGATATCGAGACGCAGACTGTTCCGGTTTTCGGCCGCCATGCTCCAACGATCGAAATGCAGAATGTCTTCGTGAACTCGCAGGCCGAAATCGGCCCACTGCTGTTTGACGTGCTCGATAAGTCGATCATGGGACTTTGAGCCGGAGAGTCGGGAGCCAAGCGACTCCAAGTACATCAGCTCGGCGCGGATGGTATCGTGATCCAAGGCAAAGAACTCCATACTGCGGATTTAGGTAGGGAAACGAAATGGTCCCGGAACAAAGTGATACTTGCCTGGGCGGGCAATCTGCCGCCTATGTTCGGGAAGAGGTCGCAACTCGCTCCCACAACATCCATGCGCGCTCGCTGGCGAATCGGATGTATTTCGCGCCGCGAACTGCCAGGCTGTCCACCGCGACGGAATTCAGGACGCACCTTGCCGGATCGCATAAAGGACCGCCGCGAGAACTAGTCTCAGTCCCGGAATAGCTGCCGCACCCTTGCAGGACTTCTCTCACATTTTTCCGGATCGTTTGGTATTATTGCAAGAGGTTGACTGGGCCGCCCTACGCGGCTAGTCGTGTCTTTTCTGCTGTGGTCGATGCGCAATGAAGTAGCAGGTGTCAGCCCGCGTTTAACGTCGAGCAAGGTGAACACGGCGGTTTGCGCGGCGCGAACGGAATATTCCACCGTAAACACGACGTCGTCAGGCATTTCGCAGAATTGGCCGGTGAAGGCGAGATTGCGCGATCCCTTGGGAATGACCTTCGGTCGGTCCGTCCCAGTCCGTGGCATGAACTGGGCCGTGATGTAGGGCATCATCGCGGTCACGACGCGTGAGCTGCCGAGAATGTGCGGAATACTATCCGTAAAGCGCAAGTGCGAAAGCAACTCGATAAGGACCTCACGCCCCGTGCACTCTGACATGGGCCTATGGACGAAGTTACCGGGTTGGTCTGGGAACAGCCCGTAACCCCACCAGACCCAAACATTCTTCGGCTGTTCGAAATAGTGTGGCTGTGCGTTAAGGACAAAGGTCAGAAGCCGATTGGAATTCTTGATCGTGATCAGTCCGCCGTGCCCGGCACTGCTTCCGGTGAAGGCTTCAGGCCGATCGAAGAAGGTCGAATCATCGCCCGTGACCGTGAAGGACTCCCATTTGGATTTGGCAAGACTAGAGACAAAGGCCGCGGGCTGACCGAAGTCCGGGCTTATGCTGGCCAAACGTTCCCATAGCTTCCAAGAGCTGCCGTTTCGCTCTCTGTTCAGAACCGGAACCGTGTCCATTGAGCCGTAGCTGGTGTCGGATGTCATCGACCCGTTCGTGATGAAAACCAGATCTCGCTCCGTCAGATCTATAGCGCGATGCTCTCCGCCCTGCTTGTAGCGTAGGCACGTGGCAGTCTTCTGCCCGTGTTGGATCAAGACATCAATATCGGTGACCTCCGCCCCCTTCTCCAGCCGCACGGCTCGCATCGTCATCCTTCGGATTGCCCGTTGCGTCGAGGCTACCGCCAAAGTGCGCGGTCTCTCCGAACAGCACCACACTGGGGCCCATAAGCCCGCCCTCCTTGATGAGATAGGCCGCAGCCGCCAACGCGGCGATGCCCGTTCCGACCAAATAGGTTCTACGTGGAGCCGCCTGTGGAGGGGGCGCGATAACTGGGGCGCTGGGCACATGAGGTCCTCCGAGAACACAGGTCGTATCGCGTATGTCGATCCGGTGGTCGTCAGTTTCGGGCAATGGGGGGCTCCTGCTCTCCCCACGGTCTTCTTATTTGGATCTCTGACGTTGCGGAGCGTCAAATCGGAGGCATTGGAGGAGTCAAGTAGTCTCCGGCACTCGCAGCAACCATGATTTATTCAGCTTAACCGAGAGCTGTTCGAGTTTTCGCGAATGTGAACCCGCCCGGTGGGCTGACACTCCCACGCGCTTGCCAACGGACCAATGCGACGCATCACAACATAACCCATCGTCGGAGGAGCTGGGCCTACCCCTTTAGGTAGCTGTTGCCGGGACGAAGCGTCGGCAGGACAGCGCCCGCCGCACGCCTTGCTAATCCGCCCCTTACGCTGCTGAAGCCGCAAGGCGTCTACTCCGCGCAAGAGATTATCCAGTTCGTCGGATCGGCAGTTTGTTACCCTGCTGCCCGACAGGGAAACTGCGACCGTTCGGACGTGGCTTTCGAAGCAGCCCGCGATCAACATTCTCGCGAGATCGCGGTGGTGCAAAGACCGCCCCAGGTGAACGGATCGCGGCATCCGTGGTGCAGCCGACCTCCAGAGACAATAAATTGTTTAGCCCTGATCGATTCAAAGAAAGCATTTCGGGCGGAATGATCGATCGACGGCGATCTTGTCGCTGATCAGGATCGTCAAGGGGCCGCCGCTTCAGCTCCCGCGTCAGAATCCGCATCGATGTCGATCGGAACCGTCGGCCCCACAAACGACTGCTGGGCCGCCGCGCATGGTCCGTCGGCAAAGACGCGCCGTGCCTGACAGGGCGTTGCGCCAATTGAATTCAAACGGTCGGTCGCAGCACTCTGAGTTGGAAGTTGCTCAAGTCCGGAACCTCGAGTGAAAACTTGTTCGGGACCTCCTGGCGATCTCGTCAAGCAGCTTGCGCGCGTCGATAGGCGAGCCGGGCCCCTTCGCCCTTAATGGCGGCAGGCGCCACCGTCGACATCGACGACGGTGCTCGTCTGCTCGTTGCCGCGCCTGATGAGTGGGCACCAGCGTGCCCACTGTCACGCTGACACTCCATCATCGCTCGTTTCAAAATGTGCGGACCCGGTTCTGTACCAAAAGTAGTAGGTTCGTTGTCCGCGGTTCTCAGCTAGGTGACTATAGCCCTTCTGTGAGTAGTGAGAGCCGGCTCCGCAAAAACAGGTCGATAAGTGGAGTTTCTGCCTGACAGCGGGCACGCTGATGCCTGCAAATCAGGAGCGACGATGAGCAGAAGAGCACGCTGGAACCACACACCGGCCTTCAAGGCGAAGGTGGCGCTTGCCGCCGTCAAGGGCGACCGGACGATAGCTCAGCTGGCCGAGCACTTTGACGTCCACCCCAATCAGATCACGGCGTGGAAGGCGCAGCTGGGGGGTAGCGCTTCCGGAGTTTCTGGACCTGGCGGCGCTGCGCCGGCTACGCCTGGGATCGATGTGAAGTCGCTGCATGCCAAGATCGGGGAGCTGACGCTGGAGAACGATTCCTAAGAAACGGCACCCAGCTCCCGGTTCCAAGGGGTGCAGGACAAAGCCGAATGCCTTGGCACGTCGGTGCAAATTGTTGATCACTCGCGTCCGATAGCGTGTCTCATAGGACGAGGCCCCGGGATCGACGTAGTCCATTCCGTGACGCACAGCGTTATAGAACAGGACTGCTTATCTTGCGGACCGTCGCGGTGACTGCTTTGGCCTTGCCAATGCCGGACGACAGTCTTCTATAAAAGGCCCCGAGCGCGGTATCAGTGCGTCCGACGGTTACGGCAGCAAGGCAGCAGAAGAGCTGCGGCCCGGCCGCCGGATCGGCGCGTTCGGGACGAGAGCATTTTGTCTCCGGAGACCTTATTGCTCGGTGCCAACCCCAGCCAGGAGGTAAAATGTTTTGCACTTGGCCACGAGGCAAGGTCGTCGCCGCATTCTGCGATCAGCTTCAGCGAGAGGTAAGGACCGAGGCCGTCGATGGCGGTGACGTCCTTTCCGAGCAGCGCAAACAACGACGCGCGGACGTCGAAAGCCAGAGCGTTCGCTTGATCGGTTCTGTTCCGACGCCGCGAGACCGGCGGCGCTGATCCATGATCATGATCCCTATGGATAGTGAGTTCCTTCAACACAGCTTCGATTCGGGAATCGCAGGCAGATGCCAATACGCGTCGTAAAGGGCGAGTGCCTGATCGAGTGCAAACAGATGCTCCGCGCGGAAGCTTCCGGTGAGCGCCTTCGCGATCGTCTCGACACTGGAATGGCAACTGTAGTGGCGCAAGCACGCCAGCGTCTCAGGATCGCGCTCACCGGCAAGGATCGCGCGAATGATGCGCAGGCCAGTCGCGCCCGTGATGTCGGCCACAACGTGGTGGAGTTGAAGATTCATCTCCGTCAATGCTTTTTGCATATGCTGGATGTGTGAGGCGGCGTACTCCAGCAGACGTTCGCGCTGACGCACGTAGGCACGCAGCTCCGCAATCTGCCCTTTGGGCCGAAAACTCGCCCGCAGCAATCCGAACGAATGGAGCCGCTGCGGCCATTGCGCATCGCTGGCGTCGGTCTTGCGCCCCGGTACGTGCTTGGCATCGCGCGCGTTGACAAGAAACACGGCAAATCCTCGTGCATCGAGAAGCTCAAAGATCGGAATCCAGTAGACGCTGGTTGATTCCATCACGACGGTCTCGACTCCGCACTCCACAAACCACCTTACCAGTTGATCGAGATCAGTCGTGAATGTGCCAAAACTGTGTACTGGCTCAAGTGCGTGATCAGGTCCTACGGCAGCCATGTGCATAGTCGCACCAACATCTATGGCAGCCGCATTCGGGTGCACCATGGGCATGGTACGGTCGACCTTGGACTTCGACTCCTTGCGGTACATCTGCAATCCTCCTGCTGACAGAGAAGGGCTGAGCTGCGCAATTGATCAGATTCCTAAACGGGATCGCCTTTGCGGCGTCACCACTCTCAAGTCCGCAACAGCTCATGGACCAGGTTGTTTGACGGGGTTAAATGCCACCAAAATCGTATCGGCCGCTCCCTTCCGAACGCAGTCTATCGCCAATTCGTTTCTACCCCACAGGGGGCGTGCAGCGCCAAGATCAGTTTTTGCGATGATCGACGGCGGGCTCGATCTATCGATCACCAGGCAGGCGGGACTTCTGCAGATCAGACGCGGCAGCGTCTATTACCTGCCGCGCCCAGTGCCGAACGCCGATCTCGCGATCATGCAACGCCTCGACCGGCTGCATCTGGAGTTTCCCTTCGCCGGTTCGCGACTGCTGCGAGGCCTGCTAGCTGCCGAGGGGTGCAAGATCGGCCGCCGGCATGTCAAAACGCTGATGCGGCGGAAGGGAATAGAGGCGCTCTACGCGTCGTCCACTCATGCGGATAGCCCATGGTCTTTGGCCCTGTCATACGCCAGCGATACCAGCCAGGCCTTGGCCTCAGGCGTGTCGCGGACGATCATCGAAGGCCACCAGCGTGCCATCGGCCAGTGCTCGCGCCACACAGCGCTGATTCAACCCGGTCCACCGCAGGTTTCATGGAATCGCTCGTATAATTGGCGTGGTTACGTTTGCGAACGGGGTTATAATAGATTTACGAGATGCGGTAGTGGCCATCTCGCTTCTGCATCTGGACGATGACGTCGGCAGAAGCAGCAGCAGCGAGCGGATATCGTCGCGATGAAGGTCAGGGCCTTCGCGCTTTCCTTTCACCAACAAGGTCAGTTGCTCGAAGGCGAGCCGGGCCTGTCGGCATGGACCGTTGTGATGGACCCGGACATTCGGAGTTCACATTCCTCAAATAGAAGAACGCCGTCCCATCGCGAAGGTCCTGCAGCAGGAGCCGATCTGGCCGTATCCGCAAGCTATAGCGCGACAATCTGGATGGGAAGCGCGCGACAATCAGGATGGCGAGTTGGTGTCGCGGCGAGGTGATGATTGCCGCGATGATTGTCGCGCGCAAGAGTTTTGTTCGCTTTGGTTGTCGCGGAGCGTCAATCAGCGAGTGTTTTTGGTGTCGCGTGCGAGGATGGTCGCCCTGGACCACGCTTCCGCTCGAGCGCGGTGCGCCTGCGATAGCTTTCGACGTTCATCTCGACGATGGTGGCGTGGTGAACGAGGCGATCGATGGCGGCGAGCGTCATAGCAGGATCCGGGAAGACCCTGTTCCACTCTCCAAAGGGCTGATTGGCGGTGATCAGCATGGAACGCCACTCGTAGCGTGCGCTGATGAGCTCGAACAGCACGCTGGTCTCGGCCTGGTCCTTGGTGACGTAGGCAAGATCATCGCAGATCAGCAGGTCGAAGCGATCGAGGCGGTTGATGGCGGCCTCGAGATTGAGGTCGCGCCGCGCCACCTGGAGCTTCTGGACGAGATCGGTGGTGCGGGTGAAGAGGACGCGCCATCCGTTCTCGATAAGGGCCAGGCCGATGGCTGCCGCCAAGTGGCTCTTGCCGCCGCCAGGCGGGCCGAACAGCAGCAGATGGCGCCCTTGCCGAGCCAACCGTCGCCGGCGGCGAGCGCGGTCACCTGCGCCTTGGAGATCATCGGCACAGCCTCGAAGTCGAAGTTGTCGAAGGTCTTTCCAGCGGGCAGCCGCGCCTCGACGAGATGGCGCTCGACGCGGCGGCGGCCGCGTTCGGCGATCTCGTGCTCGGCAATGGTGGCGAGGAAGCGGGCCGCCGGCCAGCCTTCCTTGTCGGACCGCTCGGCAAATTGCGGCCACAGCACCTTGATGGCTGGCAGCCGCAACTCGTTGAGCAACAGATTGAGGCGCGCGGTGTCGATGGTGTTGGCCGTGCTCATGCGGCACCTCCGATCTCGCCGGCTCCGATGAGGCACTCATAGGTGGCGAGTGGTGCGAGCTGCACCACGACGTGCGGCACGCAGGCCGGATCGGGCGCGAAGTAAGCGCACAGCCGGTTGAGGTCGGGCAGTTGGCCGGCATCAAGGTCGGTCGCGAGATAATCGGCGAGTTCGGCCTCGCAGCCGCGCTCATGGGCCAGTGCGAGCAGATCGACCATGATCCGGCAGGCTTTCTTGTCCGGCAGCCGTTCGCGCAAGCAATCGAAGGTTCGGCGATAGGCATCGCGCGGGAACAGCCGATCACGGTAGACGAGATTGAGCAGTGCCATTGGCTTGCGCCTCAAGGAATGGATCACGTGCCGATAATCGACGACCTGGTCGTGCTTGCCGTTGGGATGTGGCCGCCCACGCGGCAGGGTGACGAGATGGGTGCCGCCGACGAACACGTCGAGACGATCGTCGTAAAGGCGCGCCCGCAGTTGGTGCCCGATCAAACGCGACGGCACGGTGTAGAACACCTTGCGCAAGGTGAAGCCGCCGCTTGACGTCACGCGGACAATCACCTCCTCGTAGTCCGAGGTGCGGCGATCTGGCAACGCCTGCAGGATGGCGCGCTCGTGGTCGATCCGCTTGGCGTTGCGGGCATTGCGGCGGCTGACGATCTCGTCGATGAAGCCGCGATAGGCGGCGAGATCATCGAAGTCGGCAGTGCCGCGCAACAGCAGCGCATCGGCATCGTCCGCTTGAGATGGCCATGCGAGCTCTCGATCGCCCCGTTCTCGTGGGCGATGCCGCGATTGTTGCGGGAAGGCCGCATGCCGTAGTGAGCGCAGAGGTCCTCGTACCGCCTGGTCAGATCGTCCCTCGCATTGCGATCGAGATTGCAGAAGGCGGCCGACAGACTGTCGGTCCGATGCTGCCGCGGTGCCCCACCGAGCGACCACAGGGCATTCTGCAGCCCTTCGGCCAATGCGACGAAGCTCTCGCCACCGAGCACGACATGGGCGTGTTCAAACCGGCAATAGGCCAACCGGAAGTGATAGAGGCGATGATCGAGCGGCACGCCCGCGATGGTGACCCCAAGCTCGCCCATATCGGTGAAGTCGGAGAGGCCGACCTGGCCCACGTCGTGGGTCTGGCGGAAGATGACCTCCTGCTCCGCGCCATGGATTGCTCGCCAGGCGCGGATCCGGCGCTCCAGGGTGCGGCGGATTCCGGCCGCCAGCTCAGGATGGCGTCGGAGTATCTCCTCGAAGATAGCCACGGGCCGCACGCCGGGAGCCGCCTTCAGCATCGGCACGACCTCCAGGTTGAAGACGTTGGCCAAGGGATCCGGCCGGCGCCTTTGCCGCGGTGACTTCTTTTGCGACGGAAGACGCAGATCCTTCTCGAGCCGATAGGCGGTCGACGAACTGAACGACACCTTCGCGGCCGCCACTGGCGGCGAAGTGGTTTGACGGAACTTCATGTAGAGCCTCATCTGGTGATCGGTGACATGGCAGCCTGGCAACGGGTGATTCCTCTTTGGCGAGAAGAACCATCCATCACCGGCCAGCCGCGATCACCAGACGGCGCGGTCCGCTCGGATCGCGCCGTCGCCGGGCTCGTAACTCCGGTCGAGCTACGCCCTCCCTGCGTCACGAGCCCGGCGAAGCTCTCTCATCCTGATTGACGCTGCACTTCCATCCTGATTGCCGCGCCGCATGCGCGGCATGGAGATCACGCGACCGAACCAGGTCTGGGCGATGGACTGAAATGGACCCCGGTTTTGGGACCAGAGGCTAAGTTGGAAAAGGGCCGCTCCGTTTGATAGACGGAGGGCATGATGACGAAGAAGACGAGACGGAAAATCGACGCGGCACTGAAGGCGAAGATTGCGCTGGAGGCGGTGCGGGAGCAGGCGACGGTGACCGAGCTGGCTCAGTGCTATGAGGTGCACCCGAACCAGATCTATGCGTGGAAGAAACAACTTCTGGAACAGGCGGCGCGGGCCTTTGACGCGGGTGTCGGGCGGGAGAGCGAGGAAACGCGCGAACGCGAGATCGAAAAGCTGCACGCCAAGATTGGGCAATTGACGGTGGAGCGCGATTTTTTAGCACGGAGGTCCGGAAGATGAGCACACCGGACCGTCGAGAAATGCTCGATCGCGCCGACCAGGCGCTGTCGATCCGCCGGCAATGCATGTTGCTTGGCATCGCGCGCTCTGGGGTCTACCGGCCGCCACGGCCGGCTAACGACAACGACCTCGCCCTGATGCAGCGGCTCGACGAGCTGTTCACCGCCTGGCCATTCCTAGGCTCGCGGCGAATGATCGCGATGCTGAAGACTGAGGGGCTTCAGGTCAATCGCAAGCGTGTGCAGCGGTTGATGCGCAAGATGGGCATCGCGGCGCTGGGACCGAAGCCGAACACGACAAAGCCGGCGCCGGGCCACAAGATCTATCCCTATCTGCTGCGCAACATGACGATCGACCGGCCGAACCAGGCGTGGGCGGCCGACATCACGTATCTGCCCATCGGGCGCGGCTTTCTCTATCTCGTCGCGATCATCGACTGGGCGAGCCGTGCGGTTCTGGCGTGGCGGCTGTCGAACACGATGGACGTCTCGTTCTGCGTGGCGGCTTTGGAAGAGGCGCTGGCGAAGTACGGCACGCCGGAGATTTTCAACACCGACCAGGGCAGCCAGTTCACCAGCACGGCCTTCACCGGCGCGCTGGCGGGCGCAGGGATCAAGATCTCGATGGATGGCCGCGGCCGCTGGATGGACAACGTCTTCATCGAGCGGCTGTGGCGGTCGCTTAAGCATGAGGATATCTATCTCAAGGGCTATGCCGACGGCCGCGAGGCCAAAGCAGGGATCGCAAACTGGATCGCCTTCTACAACAATCGCCGCCTTCATCAGGCGCTCGGCTATCGCGCGCCGATGGCGGTCTGGCGCGAACGGATGCGCACCGCGAAGGCTGTGGACATGGTGGACAACGCTGACGCGTTGACCACATGCCCACAGCAACAGCAGCAGACAGAATCTCTGGCAGCGTGATAGAAAGTGATCAGGAGCGGTCAGTTTACAACTAACAAACCGGCTCAAGTGGTCCCGTTCCGCGGGTCCATTTCAAGCGGTCTTTGCCCGAGCGCTCATGCGCATCGGTCACTCGCGTGACCACCTCCAGCAGCCGATCGGCATCGTCGAAGAATTCGACCGGTCCGTAGGCATGCACAGCGACATAGTTCCACGTCGGTACGACCTCGCCTCTTTCGTGCTTGGTCACGTACCAGGAGGGGCTGATATAGGCCTGCGGCCCAGCGAAAATGGCCATCGCCTCGCCAGTCGGTGCCAGCTTCCACTGCGGATTCGCACGCGCCATGTGCGCGTAAATCGTGCCCATGGAGCCTTCGCGCTCGTCGAGTACTACGGGCAGCATCGTTCCAACAAGTCCCTCGTGAGTGGCGGTGATCAGTGTCGCCGCGCGCGCATCGCGCATCATCCGATGAAGGTCGGCGATATCGACAACTTGGAAGCAGGGCGGCGTGTACATCGACGAAGTTCCCCGGCGGCCCGATGGAAAGCCGGGCGACTCATGATTTCAGCTTTGGTACACCTCATGCTGGATCACAAAAACAATCAGTTTTGGTGGCTAGTTTTCATTCCTCCGCGCGCACTAGACCGCTGGGGGCGGCAAATCCATGATGCGCCAAAAGTGCAGATAAAAAGAGCGCGTTTGCAATCTGGTCCAGCCGTTGGCTTCCACGCGGCGCTTGCAGACGGATTCGGCTCTTCATGGCGATGACTGCAGCACATGAGCAGCTTCACCTCAGGGCCATGAGTGGCACGACCAGAATTGCCCGGCCTATCTATTTCCCGCGCGATGCGACTATCATGCACAACGCGTTCTGGTGCTGGCGGGAAATGCCGAAGAGTTGAAGCGCCTCCCGCCGGTTCAGCGAAACTTCACGAGTGACGGCCCATTCGCCCAGGCCAACGTGTTGCAGCCTTCAGTATTCTGGAACTGCCAAGCTTATCTCGATCAAACGGTCGCTTGTTCAACCCAGATCCATCGCAGCTGGTACGAAGCCTGCGGCCGCACACTTCGGCTGTGGTGTAGCATGGCTCCGATATTCCGATCCTGCCTTATTGAGGACGATCTGATGGCGTTAACGCCGCCCGCTGATGACCTATTCCAGTTCAGCATTTGGGTTCGAGAGTCCCAGTCCTCGCGCGGATTCTCCGGGTAACAGAGAGAGCATGTGCCTATGAAGGACACGATGAAGCACATCACGCGTTCGTTGCGCGTGCTCGGACTTGCTGTCGTCCTCGGCGTCTCTTCCGTGCTCGGATCGAACAATGTGCGATCGGAAGCCCTCAAAGGCTTTGGCTTTGGAGCGGCGGGCGGCCTTGGAGGCGAGGTAGTTCAGGTCAGATCAACCAAAGATCTGAACTATGAGCTGTGTCGTTCGTACAGCTTCGGGTACTGCGATGACAATAGTCCGCGCGAGATCCAGGTAATCGGAACCATAGACTTTACCGATACGGAAGGGCGGGGCGAGGGGCAGGGTTGCCAATATGGCCGTGCTTGTTCGGCACCTTACAAGCGTGAATCTCTTCTTCTTATGGATGGCAACGACGCGCATTGCGATGGCAAGGAGAGGACGTTGGTCGGCTTCGACAGGGCCGGCAAGCGCCCGCTGGAAATTGGTTCAAACAAGACAGTGATCGGCGTTGGCCCGAGCGCTACAATCAAAGGGAAGGGACTGCGTCTGAATGGCGTCAGCAACGTCGTTGTTCGCAACCTGACCATCAGTGATATCAATGAAGGCGTAATATTTGCCGGCGATGCTATTGCAATTGCACGAGCCGACCTGGTTTGGATCGACCACAACCGATTTCGTAACATCGGGCGGCAGATGATTGCCGGCGGCTTTGGCCCTACAACGAATATTACGATTTCCTGGAACGACTTCGATGGCAGCGATACCTTTTCCTCCTATTGTAACGGGGAGCACTATTGGAATCTTCTGTTTCTTGGTGTCCCGCAGACGATCACCATCGCAAATAACTATTTCCATGAGATCTCGGGGCGGGCGCCGCACATCGAGGGGGCGCAGGCCAATATTCATCTCGTTAACAATTACTTCCACAACACGAATGCGCAACAGAGCGGCGGATTCTTCCATGCGGTGGATGCTGGATCATCTGTGCAAGCACTGATCGAGGGTAATTACTTTGACAATATTGAAATACCTGTAAAGACTGGTAGTGGACATATCTTTGGCTTCTTAGGCGAACCCAGCGGGACCGTGCGGAACATCTGCCTTACCGTGCTCGGACGTCGCTGCATCGAGAACATCGCGACCCCAGTGCCGCAGATCAATGGCTTTCGTCTGGATGAAACCGTAATTCAATCGTTTGGAGCTCTTCCAAGGTCATCTATTGCTCTTCCATTTCGAGCGGATGATGTTCCGGCCGTGATCACGGCCGGGGCAGGCCCCGGACACCTTGAGAGCCGGTGATGGCTCGTTCGCAGACGCGGCTCGAGACTTGGCCGATTGCCGCAAACAGTTGAGCGGAAGGCGCATACTGGACGAGAACGGCACGCACGGCTGGCTGCCCGACGTTGCACGAGGACCGTATGGCCATTCTCTTCGGGTGCCGAACGGTACAATTCCTGTCGGTTATGCGCCCTATGCCTTTCACCGCCGACCCAGGCGCTCGTCTCAAATTGTTGCGTCCGGTTTTTGGCGGGTTCGGGTTGGAAAGAGGAGGGGAGGCGGCATCGAATTCCTGGCAACTGTTCGAATTATCATCCGATCAGCTACTGACGGACCTTCACAGCTCCGTTTTCCGACTGGCATGGTGCTTGCTCGAAAGTACCCGTAGCGCGAGGTTCGCCTCCGAAACCGAGTGACATGCGCCCTCGTCTGCTTGAAGAATCCGCAACGCTTGGAAAAGTTCGCAATGAAAGAAACGGCTTCGATCGAGAGGGTCATTCCACTGACTGACGTCGTCAAGCGCGCAGCGCGCATCGGTGTTGAAATCAGAAATGTCAAGCTCTCGGGTGATCTACCGAGCCAAACCATCGCTGCGATCAACAGCTTGCTGCTCGAACACAAGGTGATCTTCTTCCGCGATCAGGGTCATCTTGATGACGCGGAGCAGGAGCGCTTTGCTGCTTGTTTGGGAAGGCTGGTGCCGCATCCGACGCTCGGTACCATCAATGGAACGACCTCGATCATCGAGCTTGATTCCGCGCGCGGAGGTAGTCGGGCTGATGTATGGCACGCCGATGGAACGTTTCTCGCGGCCTATCCCAAACTTGCGGTCCTGCGAGCCGTTGTGATCCCATCGTCCGGTGGCGATACGATTTGGTCGAACGCTGTGGCCACTATCTGGATTTGCCGCGGCCGCTCCAACGGCTTGCCGACGAGCTCTGGACCGTTCACAGCAACGCCTTCGACTACGCCGGGACCTGCCGTGTTCGCGAAATCGACCAGAAGCATTTTGATGAGGTCTTTACCAAAACAATCTATGAGACCGAGCATCCGGTGGTCCGTGTACATCCCGAGACCGGCGAGCGTGCGCTGGTGCTCGGCGATGTGGTGCAAAGGTTTATTGATATCCCAAAGCGCGACGGTCAGAGGCTGTTCGATCTATTCCAGTCCCATATCACGGCGCCCGAAAACACCGTACGCTGGAGCTGGAAAGAAGGCGATGTCGCGATTTGGGATAACCGCGCAACGCAGCATTATGCGGTCAACGATTACGGTGACCAGCATCGCGTCGTTCATCGTGCCACAATCGATGGTGACGCGCCCGTCAGCGTCGACGGTCGATGCAGTGTAACGCGCCTCAAGACGACGAAGCCCCCGTCCACGAAGGTTGCCTAGCAGCTCGGCACATTCACCGATAATGCACTGCTCTTATCGCATGTTTGCGCGAATAGATGTTTGCGAAGAGAAGTTCACCGAGCAAAACGCTGCGCGCAATTGGATGGGAGGGGTTAAGGCGCGCCGTAGACTCGAGAGGCGACCTCCTTGCTGAAGTGAGACGGCGAAGCTCATCGTAAGCGTAGCGCTGCGGCCCTTTTGATTGGCGCTTGACGCTTATTTTGTCCGCGTGGCGCGTCGCCGCGGTTTCCATGTGTCGGACAACGCGTTGACGGCGGCCTCGAGGGCCTTCCGGTCGATCACGTTGGGATCGAACCGCTCCGGGCCCCAGCGGCGCATATTTTCGTGCTCCGGATGAGCAGGGTCGCTGATGGCGTCGAGGTATTCGGCATAGCCTGGCGCACCACCGACGTCTTCCGGAGGACAACGGCTCGCGGCCTCGAGCAGGAAGGGCATGCCCTCCGTCGTGGTGTTGTCGAACCATTTTTCGAGCTTGATCACGTGATCCCAGCTGTCGCCGAAGTCATAGAGATAGTGGATCGTCTTCGCGCCGGTCTCGTGAACGATATCGCAAAGCCGCGCTTTACGGGCATCCATGGGCTGGTGGCCGTAATCATTGTCGGGGTCGGGAACCCCCCAATGTGCCTCACCAGCGAAGAACTCGAAGAGGTGACTGTTCGTCCAGCCGAATGCCTCCTGAAGCGTCAGATGCAGCCGATCAAGGCGCAGCGGGAGCGGCACGACAAGGCGACGCATCACCTCCGGTTTTACGTCCTTGAGGGTCACCTTGATCCGGACCGCGGTCGTGTTCAGGCTCATGCCGCCAGCCTCGGATCGTGTGCATGCATCGTGTAGATCGATGCCCAAGGGAGCAGTTCGTCCAGTCGCGCCGCAGGCCAACCATTGACGAGCTTCGCGAGAACATCAGCGAGCCAGTGCTCGGCACTGACGCCATTGAGCTTACAGGTCTCGATTAACGAAGCCAGAACTGCCCAATTCTCGGCGCCCTCGTCGCAACCGGCAAAAAGGGAGTTCTTGGCGTTGAGCTTGATCGGCCGCATCGCACGCTCGACAGCATTCGTGTCCATCTCGATGCGCCCGTCATCAAGATAGAGCGTCAAGCCGTCCCAATGACGCAGCGCGTAACGCAAGGCCTTCGCCGTGTCGCTCTTCTGTGCAAGGTGATCAAGCTTGGCCTCAAACCACTGCTTCAAGGCTGTAGCCAGAGGTCGGGCATGCGCCTGCCTGCCAGCACGGCGCTCGACATCTGATCGGCCGCGGAGCGCTTTTTCGACCGCGTAAAGTTGGGCGATGCGCTCAAGAGCCTCGCGGGCAACCGGAGCTGGCGCCGGAGCGGCCTCGCGCTCGATCTTCACAAACTGGCGCCGGAGATGCGACCAGCAGAAGGCGAGCGTCCCGGACAAGGCGTCCGCACGCGTCTCTCGGGTCATAGTCTTGTAAGCCTGATAACCGTCGCAGTGGATGATGCCGCGAAAGCCCTCAAGTAGCTGCAAGCCATGAACGGCCCCACGGCCCGGTGCATAGGCGTAAACCACACCAGGTGGGTCAGGTCCGGCCCAGGGCCTGTCATCGCGTGACAGCGCCCAGAAGTAGCCGGTTTTGGTCCTGCCGCGCCCCGGGTCCAGCACCGGTGCGGGGGTCTCGTCGACACAGAGCTTCGAAGAGGCGAGCAGAAGCTGGCGCAGACGATGCCACAAGGGCTTCAATTCCTGGGCGGCGTAGCCGACCCAGAAGGCGAGCGTGGAACGGTCGATGGCGATACCGTGCGTCGCCAGCATCTGCGCCTGGCGGTAAAGCGGCAAATGCCAATGATACTTGGCGTCGATCACATGCGCGACGAGCCGCTCGGTCGGCAGTCCTCCCCTGATCAATCGCTCGGGAGCAGCATGCTGGAGGACGACGCCGTGACAGGCGCGGCAGGCCAGTTTGGGGCGGCGGGTGACGATGACGCGATACTGCGCCGGTACGACGTCCAGCCTCTGGCTCTCATCGTGACCGATCTCAAAAAGGTCGCCTGCGCAGCACGGGCAGCAGGTTGCAGCGGGCATCAGGGTCTCGATGATGCGCGGCAAATGCTCCGGCAGCTTGCCACGATTGGCCCTGCGCTCGGCAGCTCTCTTCTCGCGTGCTTTGGGATTGGCGCGGTCCTCGGCGGCTTCGAGGGCCGCGACGGCCTGATCGATATCCTCCAGAACAAGCTGGAGCTGATCAGCGTCCAGCTTTTCCGAGGACCGACCGAACTGCGCATCCTTCGCAAGCTTGAGCAACCGCTCGAGCCGGGCGCAGCGATCCAGCAGAGCCGCGGCAAAGATACGCAACTCGGCGGGATCGCTCGGCAGCTCATCGGGCAAATCACTCATTGACCCGAGCTTGCCATGCTTCGCGTCCCGATGCAGCGATGATCTGTATCTTTACGCAAGCGCTTTCGGCTGCGGGATTCGAGGCGCGTGCATGCGCGTCCAATCCATGCCGGCCAGCGAGGGGATTGAGGAATGTCCCCAATAGTGAGTCTGACGAATCATTTCCGGAGGTGGTCCAAGTTCGAGACCCCCACCATCCTTTGTACGGCCGCTCATATCGAGTGATTAGGAAGATCGGCCAGCGAGGCCGAAGCATTCCCGCTTCGTATGAAGTTGAGTTTCGCACGGGAAGCAGTCTCCTGATTCAGGCAACCGCAATCGAATATTATGGACAAGAAGCAAATCAGATTAAGCTGAGTATGGAGGCTCTACTCGAGCTTTTATCGACAGCGGATTGTCCCGACGCACATGAGCATGGATCCAGCCGATCTTTGGTCGACGCTGACGCCCGCGCTCCGACGCCAGATCGTCGAAGACGTCGCCGCGATTTTGGCGGAGATCCCTCATGAAGTCCGAGCTGGTCACACCAAGCCACTTGGCGCGCAAAGCCGTAGTCTACATCCGGCAGTCGACGCCCCACCAGGTCGTAAGCAATCAGGAGAGCCTGCGCCTTCAATACGCGCTTCGCAAGCGCGCCCGCGAACTCGGATGGCGTGAGGCGGCCATCGATGTGATTGACACCGATCTCGGGTTGAGCGGCGCGTCTACAGCGCATCGTAACGGCTTCAAAGAACTCGTTGGCCGTGTTGGCCTGAGTGAAGTGGGGCTCATCCTGTCGATCGACGTGACCCGCTTGGCGCGTAATTGTACCGACTGGTATCCGCTCCTGGATATCTGTGGTCTGCGTGGCTGTCTGATCGCCGACCGCGATGGTGTCTATGATCCGGGCACTCCTAACGGACGGTTGCTTCTCGGGCTGAAAGGTTCGATCTCCGAGCTTGAGCTACATACGATCCGCAGTCGGCTGACCGCCGGCCTGCTGGCTAAAGCCGAACGCGGCGAACTTGCGGTTATGCTGCCAATCGGACTGATGCGGGACCCGAGCGGCGTGGTCGTTAAGGATCCCGACATGGCCGTGCAAGGGCGGCTCGGTCTCGTCTTCCAGTTGTTCCTGCAGCTGCGCAGCGTTGCCAAGGTCATGCGAGCGTTGAACGAGCGTGACCTGGAACTGCCGCGTCGTGGTCGGTATGGTGATTTGTGCTGGACGCGCGCGACGCTGGCTGCCGTAGCGGCCATCTTGAAGAACCCCGCCTATGCGGGCGCCTTCGTCTATGGACGAACCCGCTTCCAGCCGCCGAAGCGGGAGGGCGCCCTGCCACAAAAGGCTCCGCGGCCGATGGAGGAGTGGCGGATCGTCGTCAAAGATCGATATCCAGCCTATATCGACTGGCCAATTTATGAAAAAATCCGGGCCGTCATCAGAGATAATCGAGCCGAATACATGCGCATCAAAATCCGAGACGCGCCTCGCAATGGCGAGCTTCTGCTCCACGGCATCGCCTGGTGCGCACGATGTGGCCATAAGATGTACGTCCGCTACAAGGGCGGTGGCGAGTATGTATGCAACCACCTGCGTACCCAGGGAGGTCATCCAACCTGCCAACACATTCGCGCCGCTCATATCGATGCGGCCGTTGGCGATGCATTCCTGACCGCACTAGCGCCGGCTGAACTCGATGCCTTGTCGCGTTCCCGCCGGGTCCAGCAGCAGATGAGCAGTGCGTTACGCTCCAGCGCAGAACGAGAGCTCGAGCGCAAGCGGTACACGGCGGCGCTCGCCGAACGGCAGTTCAACCGAGCTGATCCAGATAATCGGCTGGTCGCCTCGGAACTCGAGCGCCGATGGGAAGCGGCGCTAAACGACGTGCGCGCCGCCGAAGAAGCGCTTGCCCGACAGATGCCGTCCAAAGCCATCACGCAAGTAGCCATAAGCAAGGAGCTCAACGACAAGGTCATCAGCCTCACCGGCCGCCTCCCGCAGATATGGGGTGACGAGGCTATCTCGGACGCGCATCGCAAGGCTTTGCTGCGATGCCTCATCGAAAAGGTCGTGCTCGATCGTGGCGAGAACGACTTGGCCCTGGCCAGGATCGTCTGGCGCGGAGGCGCCGTGACGGAGCTCGAGGTGAAGATGAGCGTCAACTCCGTCACCAAATTGACACGAGGCACAGAGATGCGGGAGCGCTCGCTGGCGCTCGCCCGCGACGGCGTCCCAGACGACGAGATCGCCGCAATCCTTACCCAAGAAGGCCACCGCTCTCCGCGTTGCGCCGATAAGGTGCTGCCCATCACCGTTGGGCGGCTCCGTCGTGCTGCTGCCATCAAGGTAGCTACCCAGCGCAGCCGATGGGAGCATGACGACTCACTCCTCAGCCCGCCCGAACTGGCACGAAGGCTCGAGATTCCGGTGAACTGGCTCTATGTCCAGATCCGAAGTAAGCGTTTGCTGATTGATCGCCAGCCAAGCGGCGCCTATCTCTTCCCGAATACACCATCCGTTCTTGACGCTGTCCGAAACCTTCGAAACCACGTCCTTGCGCAACTTGATCTAAGAATCTGTCAGCCTAACAAGGAGGGGCATCAACATGGGTGATCGAGAAGCGCGGACAGCTGGGCCGCATTCATCCGCATCACACCGGCCACGATGGGTGGCCATTTGAAGCCGCTGCCCTCAAGCCGCTTCCAATACAGCACGAGGCCACTACATCCCAGACAACAATCTTCACCCGATCAGCGCGCTTCGCACGGAAGACCACCGCCACGCCCTTCATCGGATCGTGGCCCAGCGTCTCCTTCGCCAACAGCGCCAGGCCATCTGCGCCCTTCCTGAAGTCTACAGGTCGGGTCGCAACATAAATCATGAGGCCAGCGGGAGCCGTCAGCATGAACGTGTCCGGCGCAACGCAACAAACACATCACTCAACACAGCAAGGCCAGGCGTCCCTCGCACCTCAACTCGTGCCCCATGGAGCTCAACCGTCACAACGGCTGCTTCCGGCGACCCGGAGGGAGCTGCAACCACCGATGGCGACGATTCCGACACCAACGGCACAAACGACAGTGCTCCCCCCGCAGCTGGCAGCACCAGTTGACCTGAACGCGCCCGGCGCCGCCAGTCATGCACCTGCTGGGGCCGGCAGCCATGGCGACGTGCGACATCTGTTACGATCGCGCCCGGCTCGAGACTGTCCGCGACGATCTGCGCCTTCAAATCATCTGGCCACTGTTTCCGGCCGCCGCCGGCGTACACTTCTATGCGCGGTGACAACGGTCGTCTTATGTCGTCCGAATGGTCGTCCATTGTGAGCACCCTGAGCTATCGCCAAATTTTGGTGACGGCCGGGGCCGGTCAGGCGGCGGCGGTTGTGGGCTGACGGTCGGTCGGCTTTGCGATGACCTCGATCCCGTTGTTGAATGTCACACCGAGAACGAGTTTTGGCAACTGGTTATGACCGTCGAGACGGCGCCAGCCTTTTTGGGCGCCCTCGATCAGTTTGAAGACCATCGCGAGCGCAGTCCTGTTGGACAGACAGCCCTTCGATCGGATCGTGCGATGGCGCACGGTGGCGAAGGTGCTTTCAATGGGGTTGGTGGTCCGTAAGTGTTTCCAATGCTCGGCCGGGAAGTCGTAGAATGCCAGCAGCGTATCCCGATCCTTGGCCAGGCAGTCGGCCGCCTTGTCGTATTTCAACGCGTAGCTCTCGATGAATGCCTCGAACGCCAGTTCGGCGGCGGCCTTGGTTTCGGCCATCCAGATCTCCTGCAACGCGCGTTTGGCTTTCGGCTGCTGGCTCTTCGGTAACTTGGCGAGCACGTTGGCGGTCTTGTGCACCCAGCAGCGCTGCTCGCGCGTTTTCGGCCAGACCTCGCCGGCCGCCTTCCAGAACCCGAGTGCGCCATCGGCGATGACGAGCCGCGGGGGCACGTCGAGCCCGCGCCGCTTCAGGTCGAGCAGCAGATCACGCCAGTCGTGCGCGCTCTCGCGGGCGCCATCGGTGAAGCCGACCAGTTCCTTGCGGCCTTCCGGCGTCGCGCCGATCAGCACCAGGATGCACTGCTTTTCGTCCTCGAGGCGGGCTTCGAGATGGATGCCGTCGGCCCAGATGTAGACGTAGCGTTTCGCCGACAGATCGCGCTTCTGCCACGCGGCGTGCTCGTCGAACCAGCCGTCCTTCAGGCGGCCGATGGCGGATGCCGACAACCCGGCAGCATCCTTGCCGATCAGCGCCGCCAGCGCCTCGGAGAAATCGCCGGTCGAGATACCCTTCAGATAAAGGATCGGCAGCAGCGTCTCGATCGACTTCGACCGGCGCATGTAGGGCGGCAGGATCGACGGTGAGAACCGGATGCGGCCGGGATCGCCGGCGGCGGCCGTGCGGTCGCGCGCACGCGGCTGGCGGACGGTGACCGGACCGATACCGGTCATCACCTCGCGTTCCGGCAGGTGACCGTGGCGGACGACGCGCTGCTGACCGTCCTGGGTCTTTAAATCGGCATGCTTGTCGAGGAAGTCCGCGACCTCGGCCTCGACCGCCTTGGCAAGCAGCGCACGGGCTCCATTGCGTAAGATTTCGGTGAGTTGATCGTCGAAGAATCCTGGCTGAATCAGTCTGGTGACGTTATCGTTGGGCACGGCATATCGCTCCTTTGGTGGAGAAGTGGAGGCGTCAAGCACCCCCACGATATGCCGCCTTCCCGATTCCCGCCGTCACCAACTTTCGGCGATAGCTCGAGCACCCTTGCAGAAGATGACTCTTCTAACGGCGCTAATAGGTCTACGCACAAACAATCTGATGGGCCTCGCAGCCCCGCTTACAGCTCATCTCGACCCAGCGGAAGATGATTCAGCATTCGAGTGGCGAAAGTCATCCGGCCGCGGCTGGTTGATTTTCCGCGGAAGGGGGTTACGTGTCCGCCGACCTTGCGCATCGCCTTTCGGCCAGCGCCACAGCGGTCGACAGAAATAGCGCGATTGCCGTAGTTGGTTAGGCTTGGCATCTGTATCGCGGTTCCGCTTACCACGCTTCGGCGCGAGGTGAACTAAGCTCTGAGGACACGACTTTGGGCGTTGTCATGGCAGAGTGTGGAGCTCGGACGCGGGTCTGAGGCATCGAAAAGTAATGTCGCTGCCGCAAGATCAGCACTCGATTGAACAAATGAGCACCGGAGACCATTCGATTATTCCGCGGCCGGAGGGTAAAGATCTTGCGCAATACGACGTCGGCCTATCGCTCGTAGACCAAGCAGCAAAGGCTCTAACCTACTATTCCCAACAGCATACTACCTTGGACATCACGGCCATTTACGCGGTAGCCGGCTTCGCATCAGGAGCACAGCGATACCAAAATCGCCGTGATGAGTGGGCCCAAGCCGTTGAAAAGGACGAATTCACGCGCAGTCTTGAAGCCTTAGAAAAATACCGACGTAGATACCAATATATTCAGGGCGTGTCCGGTTTGCGGCGTGTAGGTAACGCTTGTCGGGTGATTGATGTACGTCAGTCCTACGGTAGTATATATCCCGGGCGCCAGATGGGCCGTATACAGTCCCGAAATTGCTGTGCTGTCGCGGTGCGCCAGCTGCCCTTTCGCAAGGGCAGCGTCCACCGCGAAATGGCTCCAGATGGTGTTGTTGACAACAAGACTCATCTGATCAGTGGGCCGGCTGTCAAACAGGCCTTTCGCATAAAGGCGAAGCTCGTAGTACTGACTAGCCCTATTTAGGTCGGGCGGAGCGTACATTGCAGAGAATCCGCCATAGATTCCGCGAGATGCCGAGCCGTGGACGGCAGACTGCCAGAATTGCCTATCCGCAGCTACATAGTAGACGCTGTTCGCCTTGGCTGTCGGTTGCGTCGGATGCTGTAGGTCCGTGTAGCTGCTGTTATTAAACCCCGCGCCAGCCCGCAGCCAAGTCTCGGGTACCCCGGGAGTAGGCTTGTTCTTATAGCAAACTTCATCAAGCAGAAGAATGCCTGCGTCGCGCGTGCTCCAGTTCAACCCAGTGGGATTTTCGCTTACATGCGTATATTGACCGGCTGGACTGAGAGACCGCTGGATTGAGAGCTTGTTATAAATCCGATCGTCAAAATTGTACTTCAGATTAAGAGCCGGCGTTGGCGCCCAATTGCTGCTCATGCCTGCTTGGAACAGCATTTTCGACGAGGGTCCAAAAACCTTTTCTCCGGCGCCCGCAAACTCATGTTGGTTCCTGAGGTAACCCACTTTGAGTTCGATCTTCCTGTCGAAGAACGTTTGATAGTAAGAAAAATGCATTGAGTCCCAGTCGGTCTGGCCCGGCGCTCTTCCATGTCCAGTATTGATGCTCGGCTCCGACCACGATCTGACCGTCGGGAATTCCAAACCGAGTGAGGTCATATGTGACGATCATAGAGTTGATCGTACTAAATGTCGGATTCTGGCCGACATATTGCTGATTGGCGATGGTGCTTCTGGCGGCGTGACCGAGTTCATTGTCGACAAGCGTGTTTAGGGTCCAGCCAGCAAATCCAATCCCGAGATCCGAAAGCTCGGATCTGACAGAAGCTGTATCCCGATCTATCGTGTCCGCAGGACCAGGAGCAGTAAACGCCGCACCTTTTTCGCGGAGGTTTTCGAATTTTGCGAGTGGGTCGATCCGGCTTTGAATTCTGCTCTTGGCAGTATCCAGGGCACTGTCGCGCTTTGTGGTAGATGAAATGGACCCGCGGAACGGGACCACTTGAGCCGGTTTGTTAGTTGTAAACTGACCGCTCCTGATCACTTTCTATCACGCTGCCAGAGATTCTGTCTGCTGCTGTTGCTGTGGGCATGTGGTCAACGCGTCAGCGTTGTCCACCATGTCCACAGCCTTCGCGGTGCGCATCCGTTCGCGCCAGACCGCCATCGGCGCGCGATAGCCGAGCGCCTGATGAAGGCGGCGATTGTTGTAGAAGGCGATCCAGTTTGCGATCCCTGCTTTGGCCTCGCGGCCGTCGGCATAGCCCTTGAGATAGATATCCTCATGCTTAAGCGACCGCCACAGCCGCTCGATGAAGACGTTGTCCATCCAGCGGCCGCGGCCATCCATCGAGATCTTGATCCCTGCGCCCGCCAGCGCGCCGGTGAAGGCCGTGCTGGTGAACTGGCTGCCCTGGTCGGTGTTGAAAATCTCCGGCGTGCCGTACTTCGCCAGCGCCTCTTCCAAAGCCGCCACGCAGAACGAGACGTCCATCGTGTTCGACAGCCGCCACGCCAGAACCGCACGGCTCGCCCAGTCGATGATCGCGACGAGATAGAGAAAGCCGCGCCCGATGGGCAGATACGTGATGTCGGCCGCCCACGCCTGGTTCGGCCGGTCGATCGTCATGTTGCGCAGCAGATAGGGATAGATCTTGTGGCCCGGCGCCGGCTTTGTCGTGTTCGGCTTCGGTCCCAGCGCCGCGATGCCCATCTTGCGCATCAACCGCTGCACACGCTTGCGATTGACCTGAAGCCCCTCAGTCTTCAGCATCGCGATCATTCGCCGCGAGCCTAGGAATGGCCAGGCGGTGAACAGCTCGTCGAGCCGCTGCATCAGGGCGAGGTCGTTGTCGTTAGCCGGCCGTGGCGGCCGGTAGACCCCAGAGCGCGCGATGCCAAGCAACATGCATTGCCGGCGGATCGACAGCGCCTGGTCGGCGCGATCGAGCATTTCTCGACGGTCCGGTGTGCTCATCTTCCGGACCTCCGTGCTAAAAAATCGCGCTCCACCGTCAATTGCCCAATCTTGGCGTGCAGCTTTTCGATCTCGCGTTCGCGCGTTTCCTCGCTCTCCCGCCCGACACCCGCGTCAAAGGCCCGCGCCGCCTGTTCCAGAAGTTGTTTCTTCCACGCATAGATCTGGTTCGGGTGCACCTCATAGCACTGAGCCAGCTCGGTCACCGTCGCCTGCTCCCGCACCGCCTCCAGCGCAATCTTCGCCTTCAGTGCCGCGTCGATTTTCCGTCTCGTCTTCTTCGTCATCATGCCCTCCGTCTATCAAACGGAGCGGCCCTTTTCCAACTTAGCCTCTGGTCCCAAAACCGGGGTCCATTTCACCTGCGGACGACGAGACAGAACATCCATCAGCTCCATTGGATCTACGAGATCTATATCGCGTCGGGACTTCTTGCCTGATGTGGCCCGAGCGAGTTTCACCGGCACTGACTGGCATGCATCCGGCATCTCCATCAATTGCTAGGTTTGGTAGTTGACCGGGCGGGAGGTCGGCTGTCGCTGCGCGAATCGCAGGTATTGTGCCGCTCGGCGCGAGGCCGTCCCGGCGTTCACGGAGGACCGGTATGGCAACGTCGACGGGTGCAATTCGGGAAATCGTCGCTTCGATCCAGGTTGCGCGAAGCTCTTACGGGAACGATCTTTTCGCAGGCCGTGATTCCGCCGGATCTGGTGCTAACTGCTGCTCGACTATCGTTCGCGCCGTGTCGCGCCGGCGCTGGTCGTTTTGTGCCCGTGGTCTAGCTCATGGCGTGGACGAGTTGCTGCTCTGGATTGCACGCCGCAGCCTGTAGGGAGCGGCGATCATGCACATCGATAGGGGCCGTCGTGTCATCACGACGAATCGCTGCGGTTTACTGGGAGTACGCATCCAGCGTAGACGGCGCGCTGATGGAGTATTGCATCCGGACGAGATCGATCAGGTTTTCGATACCGAAGTCGCTGAACGCCGAGATGCCATCTTCCCTGACCATAGACCGAGATGAGCCGTCCTCAATCTCCATCTCGTTGGGGACGTCCCGCAGCCAATCGTCCTCCTGGTCGAGGTCCGCGATCACAAGGGCAATGGTGGTGATGTGATGAACCTTGTCCAGGTGCGTGGTCATGCCGCGTTGCAGTCGGAGGCGTCAAATTCCCGGCAGCAATGCGTCGAGCTGTCTTCGCGGCTAGGGCCGGCGGCTCTAGTCGCACGGCTGCCCGCGACGTCCTTTACCGATTTGGAGCTGTTTGTGACTGCACCAGGCGAGCGAAACTCGTTCGCCGCGCTTCCTGGTGCGTACAGCGAAAGGTAATGCATTTCATCCGGTCATCGCTCCTTGGCTGGTCTTAACAGAGCGCCGTGCCAAGATGAGCATCAAATGCGGCTGCCACAGCCCGGGTTAGAAAACGATGCTCCGGCCTCACGCGGATGAATCCCTTTTCCATTTGCACGATCCCGTCCTCAGCGAGCATTGCCAAGCGTTCGCCTGAACCGAGGAAAGAGACCGGGTCAAATCCATGAGTAACGCAAATTGCCGGCACGTCGACCTCGAAATCGCACATTAGCCGCTCGATGATCGCGGCCCGGACGCGGTCTTCGAGGCTGAGACAGTAGCCCTTTGACGTCGCCAGACGGCCGGCTTTGATTTGGCCGCTGTAGGAACCTGCTGTAACTTCGTTCTGGACGTAACCGTCGCCAAGCCGACCGATGGCCGACGGGCCGAAGCCGATCACTTTATTGCAGGTGTCGGCCGAGTAACCCAGTGAGTTCCGCCGCAGGCGACCGGCTTTCTGCGCCAGCGCGAGCTCATCGTCCGGCAAGGCGAAATGGTCGAGTCCGATTTGGCGGTAGCCCGCTGCAATCAGTGTATTGGCCATCGCGGCGGCCTGTTCTGCACGGGCAGGGCTGTCTGGCAGCGCTGCCTCGTCGATCAGGCGCTGATTCTTCTTAAAGGAAGGAACGTGCGCGTAGCCGAATACCGCAAGCCGGTCTGGTCGCATGGCCACCGCCGTTGTCGCGGTCTGAACGCAGGACTGCACCGTCTGATTTGGCAGACCGTAGATGAGGTCGAAGTTGATGCGGATTATTCCATGCTGCCGCAGCGTTTCGACAGCGCGCTCTGTTTGTGCCTCACTCTGGACGCGGTTGATGGCCTTTTGAACAATTGGATCGAAGCTCTGGACGCCGAGGCTTGCGCGGTTCACTCCGGCAGCTGCTAACCCTTCGGATGTGGCGAGCGTGAACGTGCGCGGGTCGATCTCAACAGCGATGGCGGCCGTTTTCGAAAGCGCAAAGCGGCAGCGCAGAAATTCCATCAGTCGCCGGAACTCCGCTGCCTCGATGAGGGTCGGCGTTCCACCGCCGAAGTGCACGTCGCTCACAAGCAGCGGTTGCGGCACCTGCGCCGCGACCAAATCGATCTCCTTACGAAGAACCGCCAAAAACTCTAGGATGGGTGAATCCCGGCGAGTGATGCTTCGAGCGAAGCCGCAATACCAGCAAATCGATCGACAGAACGGAATGTGAAAATAGAGCGACACCGAGTCATTGACCGGCAGCCGCTGCAGCCATTTCTCAGAGGCTTCGGCGCCGACCACTGTGGAGAACTGGGCTACAGTTGGATAGATGGTGTACCAAGGAAGGCGAGCATCGCAATACTTTGCTAGAATCGAGGTCTGCAACGATTGTTATCCCATGTTTACGAAGTTTGTGGTCGCAAGCGAATTCTTTTGCATTCCTTTGTTTGCCGACAGTAATCCGGAGTGTCGCAAGGCAATTGGGAGCTTGCGTGACGGCCGATCTGCTGACGAAACACGCTGTCGGATAGCAAGGCGTTCCTCTCGAAGACAGAGAAATTGCTGCAGGCGAGATACTCGAATCAACACGGTCACGACGAGACCCCAGATTCAACTCCGCGTCGGTAATCTCCAATGTTCGCCACCGAGACATCGACCATGGCCGTTGACGCTGCTAGAACTGCCTCACGACCTGACTCGTGCGAGGTTCATCGACCAAGATTGATACGTACCCCGCAATCTCCATCAACTGATAAGGTTGGTAGTTGACTTCCGCGTGGTGTGTCCCCATCCACCCAGGTATCCTGCGCCGGCTCGGGGCCGCCCCGGTACGTAGTCGAACTTCACCAATGCGAGGATTGTCGGAGGGTCTCGTTCATGGGGTCCCTCGAGCGCTGCCAGTCTGAGGATAGGCTTAGGGAGCCGTGGATGGGTTCGCGATTTGGGTGACAACTATCAATCCTGATCAGGATGCGGAGGACGTAAGCCGCAAAAACTGAAATGGGGATCACAAGATTATGTCGAGTGGCGAAGTGCTTGCAAAATGATCACCACCCAATGGCGCCGATACAGTTGGTCTTCTTCGCATCAAGATCAAGGTGAGGTCCAAGAAATTGCAGCCGGCTCGCATTCGGGCAGGAGGCGAATAAATGCTTGTGGGAATGTTCGTCGTAAATGGCGCCAAAAGGTCGCCGATCAACACGACAACTATTGCTTTGTGCGCGCGCTATGATGTAGGAGCGCCCCGCGTGCAACGAGTCTCGCGTCGCTCGCTCAGCCGCATAGGAGCCAACGCCAAACCATCGGCAATAGTGCGGACAGCGTATTGGCGACCGTCGCGCGGCCCACGGCTGTTGGCGTGAGTATGTTCTTGAGTTGGGATGGAAAAAGTAATGAGCCGGGTAGGCGAGCGACAAGTGATGGATGCAATTGAACAGCCGGCCGCTTTAGACTTGCCACCGGTTTTGTACAGATCGTCAACGCGCCTAGGGTGGGTGGTGGTCGTTTTCGTGTGCCTGTGCACCGCAGGAGTCTACTTTTTGACCGACGTCAGACAATATCTCGAGAGCTCGGCGGCCCGTGAAGTCGCTCCAACCCTGAGCTTGTCTCCAGATGACACGGCGGTCCTATCGGAGATTCTATCGGCACAACAGAAGGCGAGCGATGAGATAGCGGAGCTCAATTACAGCATCACCGCCCAGCAGGCTGAGTTAAAACGAATTTCCGATCAAATTGCAGCGCTGACCTCACGAATCGACTCGTTACCAAATCTGGTACTCACCGGTTTGCCTTCTTCCGTTCCCTCCCCGCCGTCAGCTCAAGCCGATCCGACGCCGGCGAGGAAACTCGCGCCTCCGTCTAAGTCACAAGGACCGATCTCCGTCGGAGGGGCGCCACTGGTCTCACCCCCGGGCACGGACGAACCTCGATGATTTCCCGCGTGCTCAGTCCCAGTCCAGCTCTCCACACGTTGCTAGCGAATATTCCAAACACTGGCGCAAATCAGGCCACCGGGCGCTTCTCCGAAAACGACGCTCAAAACCAGAACGCCTTTGACTTCTTCTGCTTCGGTGCATCCAACCTTTTGAGATTAGATAACTTGACCTACGATCGAGACCTCCTGCCGCGAAAGTTCTCGACGTCACTGTTCGTCGGATAGCCGCAAAGCGCACAAACCAACAAGCATCCGAATGGACCCAGCGCGGCGCCTAGGCCCGGGACATCGCGGTGCCTGATAGCTCTACGCGGTATTCCTGACCGTCTCAGCTAGCATTGCGTAAAGCCGCCGCCTGCTCATTTCCTGAGGCCGCTGCCTATCTAGTGTCCTTTTGCGACAACTTCTTTCCGACGCAATCGCGGCAGGCAGCGATCAATGTCGGGCCCTCGCTTGGGCGCGGGTCTAATCTTGGGTTTTTGCTGTTGGTGGCTTGTGACCTCGAGTCAGGCCCAACCGTGTTAGCCCAGCAAACTGCGACTGCACTCGAGATGACGCGCGATCTGCGCGGCACTCAGTCGCGCGGCCCAGGGCTTTTCGAACTCTGCCAATTCTCTTCTAATCCAGCGCATTGATGCTACTCTAATGCCAGCTGCGACCTCAGGCTAGTTTACCCTTCCTCCGGCTCGCGCACCACCGCCGGTTTGGTCTCGTGCTCCTGTTTCTCCTCCTCCTGTTCATTCATTCTACGAAAGTCCGCATCGCGGGCAGACGGAAAACGAGCCCTTGGCGGACCGCGATCTCTTCGCAGTCCCTACTGTGATAAGGGTTCCGTCTGCTCGCGCAATGTAAGTGGTCGGGTGGCAACGGGGCGTACCTGCCCGAGAAAATGAGGATAAGCGACTGTGGGCCTTCGTGAGTACTTGCGTCCGTTACCACAAAAGCGAGTTCGCGCGCCTCCCAATCCTGATAGGGCAGCTTCGCTCGTGTTTCCGATATTCTACATCGACAGGGGCCGAGCCAAATCTCCCCTCACTTCGCCCGTAAGATGATTTCGAAGTTCTGACGATCGTGCGAGCTCTCGCGAGCCCAAGCCATGGACATGCGTCACACAGCTTTACCGTACGGCCCGAGCTCGTTGTTTCTCGACCGAGCTTGCATGCGAACTCCAAACAGCGCACCTGAGCAAGCAAAATTGCACGCCAATGCCCGCGAGACAATCATGACAGCCTTATCGACAGAGAACGCTCGCGAGGAAGCTGATGTTCCGCTGAGCCGCCTGGATGTAAGCGACTCCAAGCGCTTTCAGGATGATACTGTTTGGCCTTGTTTCGAGCGGCTGCGAAGGGAAGATCCCGTCCATTATTGCGAAGACAGCCCATACGGACCATATTGGTCGATAACAAAATATCGCGACATCATAGCCGTGGACTCAAATCACACAGTGTTCTCGTCAGAGCGAAGTGTCACAATTGTCGACCCGCCGGAGCAGTATTGGACGCCTAGTTTTATTAAGATGAGTCCTCCTGTCCATGCTCAGCAGCGTAAGACTGTCAGTCCGATAACGGCATCGGAGAACCTAGTGAAGCTTGAAGGCTTGATCCGCTCGCGGGTTAAGAAGATCTTGGACGGTTTGCCGCGCAATGACCCCTTCAACTGGGTCGACAGAGTCTCGATCGAGTTGACGACCCAAATGCTGGCCACGCTGTTCGATTTTCCATTTCAGGATCGACGGCTGCTGACCTACTGGTCGGACGTAGCCGCCTTGACTCCACAAATGGGCCACCAGATCGACAGCTGGGAAAAGCGAAAGGTGGTGCTGTCCGAGTGCCTGGACTATTTCACACGACTTTGGAGCGAACGGGTGAATTCCGAGCCGCGCGCTGACCTGATCTCGATGATGGCGCATTCATCGGCGACCCGAAACATGGAGCCGCGCGAGTTCCTGGGCAACCTCATTCTGCTGATTGTTGGAGGTAACGATACTACGCGTAACTCAATTACCGGTGGCGTCTTGTTCATGAGTCAAAATCCGTCCGAACTGCGAAAACTCCGCGATGATGCTTCGCTGGTGCCCGGGGCGGTATCCGAGATTATACGATACCAAACGCCTATCGCGCACATGCGCCGGACCGCTGTGGACGATTTCACAATAGGCCACAAGCAAATCAGGCGAGGCGATAAAGTTGTGATGTGGTATATCTCTGGCAACCGAGACGACGAGGTCATTGCGAGCCCCAACAGCTTCATCATTGATCGAGAAAATGTACGGCAACATCTCTCTTTTGGATTTGGGATTCATCGTTGCGTGGGTAGGCCTCTTGCAGAGCTGCAGCTGAAGATCCTGTGGGAGGAGATGCTGAACCGATCTCTGGAGGTAAAGGTGGTCGGCGAACCGGAGCGAGTTGAATCTAATTTTGTGCACGGTTATACCGCACTGCCGGTGCAGATTCCAGGTTAGGCTCGCTTGCGAACGACATTCAACGCTGGTCGTGCAGAACCGGCGGTTAGGACCACGGCCCTATGGAGACCAGTTGTCCGGGTAAGTTCACCGGCGTCGCGTTACGGGCTTGTGGTTCTTTCGAAGATTGCGGACAGGGCCACAGCGTCGTTATCCCGTCGAAGATCTTGGCCGGGCCGTTGTGATACTCATCACGCCGCCGATTGTCGCATCGTTGTTACTGGAGAGCTTGGTGTGCGGCTCGCGTAACACCCCTCCAGCTCGACGGTTCAGAGAGTGGCTACCCTGGCGGACGCGGAGGCATTCCGGGCGAACCATCCCCCCGTCCACGAGTCGTCCGGTTATAACCGTCCCAGCGTCTTCAGGAGGCCGCGCAAGGCTGCTACGCGGCGGGTGGGCGGGGACACGAGTTCTTTGGCGTCACGGACCAGGTGCCTTTGTAGGCAAGCGCGGAACTCCTCGCGACCAGGATGCGGGCCGCGTTCGAGGGCCCGATCGAAGTCGATGGTCATGTAAGCTGGGCGTCTGCGTCGGTGCCGCGTTGTTTCACAGGGATGCGGGCAACGTGGTCTCTCTGCTCGCGAACGCCGATGCCGCGCTCTATCGGGCCAAGCACGAGGGCAGGGGCGATCCGCTTGTTCACGAGCGCGATTGACCAGCAGCTTCAGGGCCGTCGCGCGCTCGAGCATGATCTGCGGTTCGCCGTCGAGCGCGCAGAGCTCTATCTGGCTTATCAGCCGCAGCAGCACCGCCAGGGCGGCACTACGGGATATGAGGCCCTCGTTCGGTGGCGGCGGCCGAAGCGTGGAATCGTCGCTCGCGGAGAATTCATGCCGGTCGCCGAACGGAGCGGTTCGATTGCCCAGATCGACGACTGGGTGATGATGGAGGCCTGCCGCGAGACGGCATCGTGCGACCGGCCCTTCAGGATCGCCGTCAACGTCTTGGCCCGCGCAATTCCGCAGGGAAAAACCTCGACGCACAGGTCCGCAAGGCGCTGCGCGAAAGCGGGCTGGCGCCGTCCCGCTTGGAACTGTAAATCACCGAAGGCGTCCTGATTGAGGACGTCTTGCGCGCCAAAAAGACGATGCGATCGCTCAAGGGCCTCGGTATCCTGATCGCGCTCGATGACTTCGGCACCGGGTATTCCTCCTTGTCCTACGCCGAGGCATTCCCCCTCGACACGATCAAGATCGACCGGTCGTTCGTCGCCTCGCTCGGACAGAGCGAGCGATCATTGGCCATCGTTCGCGCGGCCATCGGGCTTGCCCACGGTCTTGGCGTACCGGTTCTTGCGGAAGGGATCGAAACCAAGCTCCAGATGTCGCTCCTTGTCGAGGAGGGCTGTGACGAGATGCAGGGTTACTTGATCGGACGTCCGCAGCGCCTTGCGGCGGAGGTCGGTCCGAGCCGAGGTCCCACCTCTAATACAGTCGGCCTTACAGGGGAGATTGCGGCGGGCTCGACAAAGCTGTCCTCAGCATTCGGCATCCGATTGAAGAAGCCAGACTGAGGTCCAGTTCTCAGCGACTTTCAGGTCGTCGACCCCGCACGCAAAGCGGATATATTCTTCAACAGGCCACACGGACCCGGCTCCTAAACTTGCTGTCGCAGTATTCATGACACGTCCCAGCGTAAACCTGCGCAGCGTAAAGTATCCGAGTATCCAAGGCTTAAGGTTGTGCTCACATGAACGGCGGGTGCAATGTGCGTTAAGGAGGATCGGTCGGGGGACAGCACATGCTCGGCGGAGACCTTGGCCGCGGGCTCATTGGATTGTTCTGGCGGCGAGCGTTTACGCGGCTACGGGCATTCCTCGTACATCCGAACGAGTCCGATCAGGTTCTTGATCCGATTCAGTAAGTCTGGATGCCATGTTCTCTCCGCCATAGACCCAGATGGCACCATCTTCGATCTCCATTTCATTGGCGACGTCTCTTAGCAGCCAGTCTTCATCTTCACCAAGATCCTCGGCAACACGCTTCAGGGTGGTAACGTGATCAGGCCTTGTTGACCTGCATGGTCATGCAGCTCGATCGGCGACCGCTGATGACTGCAATTCCAGTGGAGCAGTCCGTCCAGCCGATGAACTGGATGAGCGCAGAGGGGCCGCACGAGCGAAGGCTTACTTCATGTGAAGACGAAGACAAGCAAGCTCGAGCAGAGTAGCGCAATTCCGGCTGCGGTCAGCCCTAGGAAACTGCTGGAGACAAGATCATGACTGCCCATGAACGACCTCTGCGGCGAGGAATAGAGATCGGCAATCGCCGCTTCGCTCCCCTCTCCAGCCAATCTTGAGATTATTATTCAAATGGCGCGCACAATTCCTGCTGGTCTCGCGATGGGCCGCAGTTTTCCAGCAAGTCAAGCGACAGTTCGCCGCATTGCGGCGGGCATCCTCGTTACGCGCTTTGATGCAAGCCATCCGAATATATATGTCCGGGCCGATTGCACGATTTGAAAGAGGGCGGCCGTAATCTGTTCCAGACCCCGCATCCTGTTTCCAGTGGAAACCCTTCGACCTGCGTTAAGCTTCCTGAACGGCAAAACTAGAAAACGATGCGTTTTTGGTCTAGGATCTTTGCTACCGGGGCTGGACTGCATTCATTCACGATACGCATTTTAGAATAAACTCGGAAGGCCACTGGCGATATTCTCGGCGGCCCTTTTTAGGATAGGCGAATGAAGATTGGGCCGACCCTATACACGATCGGCATCGGTGGTCGCAGCTCTGCTTGTGATGCACGGGGGCGCTAATGCATGATTGGAAGAAGGAACTTGACGCGCTCGTCGCTGAAACGATGGCATTCACCAAGTCGCTGGAGGTGGAGATCGAGCGGCCCCGCTCTGTGCCGAAAAAAGTCGTCGAGCCGGGTTGCCTCAGCTTGCCCGACTATGGCGGCAGCGAACGCGATGAGATCAGAAAACGGGTCGAGAGCTTCAAAGCGCAGCAAGAGCGCTTCATGCGCGAGCGTGAAGAGTATGCCAATTCCCTGCTGCGTCGGATCGGGCCGATCACGAAATCCTAGGCGAGGTGAGCTCGCTGAATCTTCCTTGCGCGCTCGGCGGCACCACTTGAGGCCATGGATCTTCCGCCCTTTCACCTAGAACACGTGGGCTCTCCGAAGAGCGGAACATTCAGGGGGACTCATATTGAATGCAGCTGCGCCGAACTGTTTTTGGCGGCGAAAAGGGGCAAGACATGTGTTTCGCATCTATTCTGGTGACGGACTGTCTCATCGAAATCCACAACGTGCTATGGATGATGCTCGCAGTTAGGCAGATGGCACTACCGTGCTTTTGGCGACTCAACAAGGTACCTATCATTCCCAATCATCCTAGCGTCCAATGGGGATGAAATGGTTGCTGCCACCCGTGAATCGCCGGCCTCTGGTTACGCGCTTGAGGTGGACGGGCGACTCAAGCGCGAATTTGCAACCAGAGACGGCGCCAGGGCCGGTGGAGAAGAACTCAAGACGCTCTTTCCCATGCTTCGGTGCTTTGGCTAATCGCCATCTACGTCACGGGTTGGCGGCCGAGGCCGAGCACTCATGGCGCGCTTCACGAGCCCGGAGCGTGAGCGGACCAGGTAGGACGCGTTCTCGAAGGTCTTGGCCTGGATCCGAGCCGCAAGAAGTTCGCCAGCAGCAAATGGCCGTGTTGGGTCAGGATTGATTCGGGATGAAACTGCACGCCGTAGGTTGGGTGCTCGCGATGGGCGAGAGCCATGATCTCGCCCTCTTCGGAGCGCGCCGTCACCGTGAGATCGGGAGCACACGAACCCTCAAGCTCGACAATGAGGGAATGGTAGCGGCCGACGCGAAGTGGAGAGGGGAGTCCATCGAACAATCCTCGACCGTCGTGCGCGATGGATGAGGAGCGGCCGTGCATTGGATGGCGGGCACGTCTCACACTTCCGCCGAAAGCACTCCCGATACACTGATGTCCGAGGCAAATCCCAAGAATTGGGACGAAACCTGAAAGCTCCCGGACGAGGGCAGTCGATATTCCGGCCTCCGTTGGTGTGCATGGGCCCGGCGATATGACAACGGCGCGCGGTCTGAGTTGAACAAGATCGCTGACGCCGATGGCGTCGTTTCGGATCACCTCGGTTGCTTCGCCAAGCTTGTGGAAGTAGCGGGCAATATTGAACACGAATGAGTCGTAGTTATCGGTGATGAGGATCACGATGCACCATGACCGTCGTCGTCAAATGCATCGAAGATGCGTTGCGCCTTGGTGATCGCCTCGTCGTATTCGGCCCCGGGGTCTGACATCGCCGTTATGCCGCTCCCTGCGTGAAACGCCGCCAGATCGTCGCTGACAGTGACGGTGCGGATTGCAATGTTCGTGTCCATGTAGCCGCTGAAGCCAATAAAGCCAATCGAGCCGCAATAGACTTCTCGCGCCACCCCCTCAATTTCGTTGATGATCTCCATCGATCGGATCTTTGGCGCCCCGGTAATGGATCCCCCAGGAAAGCAGGCCTTAAGGAGCGTCACAGCGTCTTCCTGCGGTGTAAGCTCGCCAGTAATGACTGAGGTGAGATGGTGTACCGAGGCGTAAGACTCGAGACCACATAGCACCGGGACCTCAACCGAATGCGCGGTGCAAACGCGTGACAGATCGTTACGCAAAAGGTCGACGATCATGATGTTCTCGGCGCGGTCCTTTTCGGACGCACAGAGGAACTCGGCCCGGCGCTGGTCTTCCTTGGCGTCAACGGGGGGAGGGGAGCCTGCAGCGGCGTTCGGGCGGCAAGCAGCGCTGCAACCTCATCGGCTCTGGAGCGCGCTCGCTCGGCGCGAGCTGCAGGATCTTGCTCAGGCCAGCCCGTACGCAGGCGATCTTGCATTTTTATGACGTGGTCGTCAGCTTCGACCATCCGTTTCAGAGATGTTTAATCGTGTCTGGCAGATCGGGCGAATCTTGCCTTTCTAGACAGCGCCGCGGGGCACGAGGGGCTTGGGCGCTGCTCCTATCTGAGCTGCGACCCATTCAGCACGTATAGGCAAGCGCTGCCCAGAAATCGCGGGCGCTGCCAATCGCTCCAGGGTCCTGTTCATATCATAGCCAAAGAACCCGGCCGCGCCGCCTTGGAAGGGCGGCAGTTCAGGACGATGCTCCTGCGGATATCTGGCCAGCAGGTCGCGCAGAACGTTCCACGGATCGCCCTTGACAACATCGCCATTCCAGCTCGCCTGTGCATCCGCAATCATGAACGCGCGATCGTGCCTTTGATGGGCCGAGTTTCGACATTCCGTCCGTCAAGCTTAGCATAACCTCATGAATCACCGCGCGACACGAGCGGCCCGGCCGCCGCCATCGGGCCGACATAGGCATCAGTTGATTCGTCATAGTCGGCCGCAAACCGCGTCTCTCTCCAGCCGTCGCATCGCTTGGATAGGCTCGATCCACTGCAACTCGCGAATATGCATCGCTTGTCAGTCAAATCAGACGCCGGCGCACAGTGTAGCTTGATCGTGATACCCATGCAGACGCAATGACCGCGTGTCGGGGTTCATCAAGCTCCTCACACTGATCTCCACAGCGGCCGTACGCGCCTGATCGATTCCCTGTATAGATGATGGGCTTTATACGCTGCGAGTTCCGTCTCGTTATCAAACTCTTCCATAGACGACGACATCGATATCGTTGCCGAGTTGGTCGCTCTTGCGATTGCGAGCAATCTCGAGCCGGCGTGCATGGGGGATTAGAGTGAGAACAGAGAGACCCGCGATGATCTGGTCTATAGAGGCGTCGTCTTTTGGCGCTGAACAGGACGATGTGACGAATCATGGAGACCTGGGTTGATGTCGCAAGAAGTTCAGATAACGATCTTAGATGGCTGCTATGGCCGTCGCATTACTCACTGCTCAACAGTTCGTTCCTGTGCGTCTGCTATGGGCGTGCCAGATCGCCGTCCGCGTGCAGACACGGAAAGGGAAAGCCGTTCGATCGTCTGAATATGGCGGACGAGCAGATCGCAGGCCCGATCGACGTTGTACGTGTAGCGCTTGTAAAATCGGGCGGTGATCCTGATTTGATCGTGGTCGCCATCCGGCACTGCAGGCCCTCGCGAACATCAATCGCGAATTCAAGACTCGCAAGCGGTCGCGGCACTCCGCAAGGAGCGATCAGCGCGTGGTGAAACGCACGGTTGGCCTTCTCGAGCTCCTCGATGGTCCGAGCGTTGTCTCCATTCATCAGAGCCAGCTCGATCACTCCAAAGCCGCAAGATGTGAGCCTTGAGGCTGAATTGCGCAGGGCGACCATCTCGAGCGCTGCTCGCATCTCGGCGATCTCCTTCACGGACTGAGTATCCAGTGAAGCCACTCGCATGCCCCGGCGCGGGACGGCGACAACCAGAAGTTTGGCTTCGAGCTGTCGAAATGCCTCGCGTACCGGAACGTGGCTTGAACTGAACTCTCGCGCGATATGATCCTGTCGCAGCGGTGCGTCCGGGCGCAGTGCCCCGTTGATGATCCGCTTTCCGAGCGCGTTGGCGATGCGCTCAGCGATTGTCGTGTTCTCACCGTTCACCGAGATTATCTATCATGTGGCAGCGCGGCACCGGAAGGGCGAGAAATGCTTCGTCGCGCAGGATTAATGCAATGCCGCCCGGCTTTTGCGGTCTTTTCGCATCGCACTAGACTTTAGGGTGGCGCGAGCGTTAGCTCACGGCGTGCCGAACCAAGACATTGGGCGGCACATTCGCCAAAGGCAGTTCCTCGAAGACTCTACCGGCATCCATCGGATCCGAAATTATCGATAACTACTCCGAATATCTATGGTCTGGGGCCGGTGCAGAAGGAAGACTCATGAAAGTTGGCGTACAAATGGGAAAGGCGGGCGGCTAACACCTAATGGCATCGTTTCGATGCGTCTGTCTAACCCCGGAGAGGTAAGTTCTTTTTTCCCTCCCCATTGACAGCTTCCTCTCGCCTTCCCAAGGAGGCACCGAATCCCAGTAGGCGGGGAGAATCGGCATCTAAGATGAGCCATATTCTAGAGCCGCCTGTTCAACGCGTCACGATTCCAGTCCTGCAGCGATGGAAGCAGGAGGGGCGTCGTATCTCTATGACCGCCGCTTACGACGCGGTTACAGCACGCGTCGTCGATCCGATCGTGGATGTCGTCCTTGTCAGGGATCGCGTCGGCAGCGTCTATCTTGGATTCGATGATACATTCCGGTCAGCATGGCGATGATGAACCATTATCTCGAAGCCGTTGCACGCGCGAAGCCTCGTGCCTTGCTTGTGACCGATATGCCCTTTCTTAGCTTCCATCTCAGCCCAGAGGAGACGATACGCAACTCCGGCGGCTTTTTGCAGCGGCGCCGACGCCGTGAAACTCGAGGGCGGAGTCAAGCGCGTCGAAATGGTGCGCGCCTTGGTCGATTGAGAGATTTCCGTGATGGGCCACCTCAGCCCCACCCCTCAGAGCGTCAATGTCATGGGTGGGTTCAAGGTGCAGGGCCGGAAGGCCGATGACGCGTTGCGTTTGCTCGATGACGCCACCGTCTACAGGAGGCCGCTTTGCTTTCGTCCTGGAGGGTATTCCGGCTGAGCCCGCAGCGCGAGCGACCGAATCCATGAGGACACCGACGATCGGAATCGGCGCCGGACCCAATTGCTCGGGCCAGGTGCTGGTACTTCACGATGTGCTGGGATTGACCGAAGGTCATCGTCCCAAATTTCGTTCGGGCCTATGTAGTGGCTTTCAGCTGTTGCAAGAGGCGTTGTCGCGCTGGGCTGTGGATGTTCGTAACGGTACATTCCCGGCACAACAAGAGTCCTATCGGCTTCCTGAAGGCTTTCGCGATAGATTCGCGAACTCGACCCCCTCTAATCCAACGTGATCGAAGGCACAACATGCAAACAATAACGACGGTAGCTGAGCTGCGTCACGTTGTCGCGAGAGCTCGCAGGGCTGACAAGCGCATCGGGTTCGTTCCGACGATGGGTTACCTACACGAGGGCCACCTGACACTGGTCGAGGCGAGCAGGGCTCAAACCGACGTCACGGTAGTGAGCATCTTCGTCAACCCCGCTCAGTTCGCGCCAAATGAGGATCTCAGCACGTATCCGCGCGACTTCTTGCGCGATCAAGAACTGTGTCGCGATGCGGGCGTTGCGATCGTCTTTGCGCGGATGTACAGGAGATTTATCCGACTCAATTTGAGACTTTCGTCGAACCGGGCGAGCTCGCAAAACCAATGTGCGGAGCTTTCAGGCCTGATCATTTTCGTGGGGTGGTGACTGTCGTCGGCAAGCTGTTCAACATAGTGCAGCCGGATGTCGCCTTTTTTGGGCAAAAGGATTTTCAGCAATGCGCGGTGGTGCGCCGCATGGCAATTGACCTCAATCTTCCAATTGAGATCGTCACCGTACAAACCGTGCGGGAACCGGACGGACTCGCGATGAGCAGTCGCAACCGCCATCTAAGCGAGGAAGAACGCCGGCGCGCTCTTGCCATCAGCCGTGGGCTGTTCGCCGCTGCGGATAAGTTTCGCTCAGGAGAGCGCGACGTGGAACAGCTGATTGCGATCGCAAAGGCGCATTTGAATACAGTCGATCGACTGCAGTACCTCGAGCTTGTCGACGCTGATACGCTCAAGCGCGCCGAGAGTTCTCTGCGGCGTACAGCTGCACTATGCGCCGCAGCCTACGTCGGTTCGACACGGTTGATCGACAACGTGATACTGCCGTTGTCGACCCCTCAGTACGGTTCGCAACCAAACGACGGAATGAGCTCAGAAATGAAATACTGAAGTTTTCAGTGAATGGGTGTTTTCGTGGACGAACAGTTTTTGAGGGAGCCGGGCTCGGATTATTCCAGGCAGTCCTCTTCGTCAGAATGAGACTCCTGGATTTTGAGCGACGATCTGGAACTCGCTTCTTATGACAGCCGACGGCATATTTTCTTTCCGAGAAGCGCGCTTCGAGGACGCGGAGGCGACTTACTGCATCACGAAGGCGTCAATCGCCGGCCTTGCAGGGGCGTCCTATCGGAAATCGAGAATTGGATGGGTAAGCCCAAGCCGGCCTTTTACGATGAACTGATCGCCAAGGGACGATTGACCGCGTGTCTGTGCGACGGTGTTGTGGTTGGATTTGTCGACGCCCAGCCTAGTGAACTAACTCGGCTATTCACCTTGCCTGACGTCGCTGGTCTCGGACTCGGGCGCCGCCGGTTGGCGATTGCAATCGAGCAGGCAGGTTGGGCCAAGGTGGGCCAATAAGTCTCGAGGCGACGATTAATGCAATGCTGAAAGGTTTTATCGAAATCTCGGGTTCAGAAGCCTGGGCAGAGGCGACTTCTCCCACGGTCTCGGCGGCGAGCCGATTGAGATCGGACAGATGGAATTGTGAATTCCGGTGCTGGGGTCGGCGAGTTCGCCTCCCAAAGGTACGTCGCGTATGCCAACGCTAATTATCGGAGACCTGGCGATCGCGGCCAAGGCGATTTGTCGGCCAGCACCAGCGCGCCATCGATGCGCTGACTCCATCGAAACAAGCCGCTCGAACGCAGAATGTAGGCGTCAGGAAAAGCTAGAGAGCGCTCTGTCGCGAGGTGGAATCGCAGAGTTCTCATCCGATCAAACGCACTTGAATCGCGAAACGCGAAATATGCATTATCTTCCTCATTAGGGATGGGGAGATCTCCAAATGTTGGATGCCGCTACCACCGTGCTTCTGCGCGCGATCCTCGACGAGGTCTGCGAGAGCCTTTCCCCGTACAATACCGGTGCCCGCACCTACGTCGCCTCGAAGATTCTGGAGGCCGCTATCAGAGGTGAGACGACGCCCGAGCGCCTCAAACAAATCGGCCGCGAAGCCCTTTCCCAAAGACCGAGCATGTGGAGGTAGTCCCTCAAATGAAATGTCGAGGTCACGGTCCTGAAGATCCTGGGTGAGCTATCCGGACGAATTCGCACCGATGACTGAGTTTGAGCGTGACATGGCCATTTTGACGACTTGTGTTGACCGGTCAAACGGCGCAACGCAGCGATTGCTGCTCTCTCTTCTGAGGTGCAATCGAGTGTATTTCATGCGCAAATCATGACCTTGTTTCCGGTAGCTTCCTGCCACTGACCGCGGCCAGCCTCGCGCTGCTCTGCTCGAGCCTGCTCGTCTTTGCCTTCGCTTAGCGGCTGCATCGGACGACGAGGAGCCGATCGAGATCGTGCATATGGAAGTGTGAAATCCGATGGTCTCGCTGCTGTGAACGATGCGTCGGCATCCAGAGGCGTCCTGCGGCATTGCAGCTTCGCGAAAAAGCCGCGGCGTCGGTACAAGCCGGGTATCCGAAATCCGTCGGAAAAGGCGTTAGAATAGGGAATTCAGGCGTCAGTGCCGCGACATTGCATTAATCAATATCGCCATATGACTACTGTGCAGGGGCGAACGTCACCGCCGATGTTTATGGGGACCGGCAAAGTACGATTGCGCGGCTAAACCTATCCAATACGACGAATCAGCAAATGATCTGGCTGCAGGACAACCTGATGCGCTCGGGAGCGAAGTAGTCCGATCCGAGCGCTGGTCGACCGCGACGGGTCAGCTAGTCCGGAATGGAAACGAGGCGTCTGAAACTGCCGGCAAGCTAATGTAACTCCAACCAGGGCGGCAGGACTATCTTGTTCAATGCCGCAACCAGAGACCTGTCCGGGCACAACCTTGATGGCAGATGCCTGCACGAATGGACCCTGCTGCTTGTGAGCGCCGCGACGGCGGTGCTTGCCGGCATCGCGGCTGCGGACGCGGCCGACTGCCCGCGTAAGGACGCGCTCGGGACTTCACGCGTGCTCGCCGTTGACGCCAAGACTTATCCGCGGGTCGGACTATAGAGTTTTCCTCAGACCCTGCGCTTGGCCGACCACGAAGTTGTGTTGACCTTCGACGACGGGCCCCGGCCGCCGTACACGGAAAAAGTGCTGACAGCGCTCGCGCAGGAGTGCGTCCGAGCCACATTCTTCCTGGTCGGCAAGTCGTCGGCCCAATTTTCCGAGCTCGTGCGGCGCGCGGCCGCGCAAGGCCACACCATCGCGCACCACACATGGTCGCATTCGATGGCGTCCGAAGATCAGCTTCGAGAAGGCGAAAGAGGACATCGACCGCGGGATCGCGGCCGACGAAATGGCGCTCCATGGCATATCGACAATTGCGCCCTCGACGCCGTTCTTCCGCTTCCCCAATTTCGACTCGACGCCTAAGACGCTCGATCTGCTTCAGGACCGGGGCATAGTCGTGTTTGGAGCGGACCTGTGGGCAGCGACTGGGAGGAAATGACACCAGACCAGGAGCTGAAGCTCATCACCAGCCGACTGAATGCTGGGAGGAAGGTATCATTCAATTTCACGACGCCAAGGCACATACCGCCGCGATAATGCCCGCCTTCCTACGGCACCTGCACGACAACGGCTATCACGTCGTTCACATCGTTCCGACAGCGCCGGAGCAGAGGAAGGCTGATACGCATTGATGGCGAAATGTCACGCCGCGCGTAGAATGGAGTAATCTTGAATCAACGAAGCCTTCGTTATGCTAGCCGGCGCAATGATGGAGGGCGAAGCGCGCCTGAGCCGTTTCGGGACCGCTCTGTCCTACGAACCGTAAAGTGACGTAGTAGGTTACTTCAGACGCCTGCCTCGTCCTAGCCGTTTGCGCGCTGGCAGGAGTGCTGGCGCGCATAGCCCGGCATCTTCGTCGTGCGGCACTACCTGATTCTGGAATAGCAGAAGCCCACCGCTTCATCGATGACCTAAGCTTTCTTCTGCTGAAATGCCGCGACCGTCTTTCGCTGTAACGCGTGTCCGCAAGCATTAGAACAGTCTTCCAACAAGCAGGTCCGTAAAGTGATCCAAGGAAACAATAGAGACAATCTCGCACGACATTGCGTGACGCTACTCTCATAAAGCATTGAACCGCAAAGCGATGGCTCGCCGTGAACCCGGCTCATCAGGGGGCTGTCTATTCGAAGAACACGAGAGAAGCTGGCCTCAATCGCGAGCTCAACGACCAAATTGAACCCCTTGTCGGACGCCCGCGATGTTCTACGTCGCACCGCAACAAATGGCGCGTCCGATGAGAAATTAAAGAAAACTGATTATCTAAACACAAGAAAAACAGCATGTCTTGGACTCGCGCGTTCGACAAGTTTCTGAGAGCATTGATCTCAGGCAATGCTGTTGGTCAGGGACGCTCATGATGCTCGCGCGCAGCCATCGCAATGGGGCCGCTGAACGTCATTGCTCGGAATTGGATCCGGAAAATCGCTGGTCGGCCTGCTGCTCGAGCTGCTTTACAAGGGGGAAAGTAGATCCATCCGTCTCGCAAGCGGTCAGCCGCCCTCCTGTAACGTCCGAGCATGAACACGATGTGGGGCGACACGCAGGTCCAAAGAAGAAGAGAGCGCTCCGTGCGACCATTACGGAGTTCGACAAGTTATCGTTCGATTTTCTGAGATGTTTTTAGCTAGGAGCGAGATGTTTTTAGCTAGGAACGACACGAAGACGCTATCACCTCAGTGTGAGCTAAGGCGTCATCTGACCTTCAACCGCGCGGCGTATCTGTTTTGAACCGGGGGCTGCGGCAGCCTCCTGACCCTAGGCCGCCGCTGGATCAGGTCGTATGTTGGTTAAACCTTAGAAGAGGATATGACATGGTGACCACGCGTGAAGTGTCTATCGATGACGCCACAACGGTGACTCACATGGTTGCTGCCTTACTTGCCGAACTTGAGGGCGGACAAAAGCAGGGCGGACTAGATGCCCAGCTTGCTGTCGACCTACTGGCCATGAAAGAGCGCGTCTATGGGTTTCTGGCTTTCACGGAGGAACGCCCGGTCGGCCTCATTATGTTGTCGGAAAGCGCCGCCCTTTTTGCGGGCGGAACCTACGGTATTATCACCGAACTCTACGTGGTGCCGGATCAGCGATCGTCTGGGGTCGCGATGCGTCTCATTGAGGCTGCGGTGGGCCTGGGTACGCTAAAGGACTGGGGCCAGCTTGAAGTGGGGGCGCCGAGGCAACCCATGTGGAGCCGTAGCCCCAACTCAGCATTGTACTTGAAGGCCGGTTTTGCGGAGATCGGCCCACGCCTCAAGTTGCCGTTACACGGCTTAGCTAGTCAACGTGCGAAAGGTAATGCTGCGGGGAGATCGCGGTTAGATCCTCGGCGGCAACGCGCGCTAGGCCGCTGTATCCCGGATTCGTCTTCAAGATTTGCGTGAGCGTCGATTTGCCGGCGCCCGGTTTACCCGCGACGAAGTTTGTAATGCCGGCTTGTCGCGGTGAGCGATCGGCAATTGTCGGAGGAGATCCTGGCGGACGCGGTCGAGGCGGCGCTGAGGCTTGCGAATGGCCGTGATGCGTTGGAACCTCCGTTGGCGATGTGTGGCAATTTCCTGGTGGCTGCAATGAATCTCCGGCCGGAGCAACACTACGAAACTTGATTTGCCCGCACCGGCCGGGTTAGCGTTTCGCGCGGCCTTAGAACTTCCGCAAGTTCGCTTAGTTCGCACTGGATCGCCGCCTGGGTCTCTCAGGCGGCGGTCCGGATCAAAGCCCGTCAGGGGCTCCCTCCATCTCGTCATTTCGTCGCAGGGCGCGGCGCCATTATCGGCATTGCCGCCTTGGCCATGATGAAACATGATGGGCCTTGGCCCGAGACGACTTGTCTTCGGGAAGGTGGAGATGACACCGAACGCGCAAAGCGCAGATTCGGCCGGTTGAAGGAGCTCTTGACCGCCGACAGCACGCCCTCCGCAATCAGCGGGATGTCCATCGGGCGCTCGCGGAGCGCCGGCATGTGCACCGGGAATGCGGCGAGGCGGTAGTACAGGTCGCGCCGGAAGCGACCGGCCTCGACCTCGGCCTCCAGGTCGCGGTTGGTCGCCGCCACCACGCGAACGTCGACCTTGCGCACGCGCTGCGCGCCGAGCGGCCGGATCTCGCCCTCCTGCAGTACACGCACCAGCTTGACCTGGAACGCCGGGGAGGTCTCGCCGATCTCGTCGAGGAAGATCGTGCCGCCATCGGCGACCTCGAACAGGCCGATCCTGGTAGGCGCCGGTGAAGGCGCCCTTCTTGTAACCGAACAGCTCGCTTTCCGAGAGCTCGTCCGGCAGCGCGCCGCAGTTCTCGACCACGAACGCCTTGTTGGCCCGCGCCGAGCCGTAATGGATCGCGCGGGCCAGAAGCTCCTTGCCGGTGCCGGATTCTCCGGTGATCAGAACCGAGATATCGTAGTCGGCGGCGCGCCTGCCGAGCTCTCGATCACGGCGTGCATCGGGCTTTCCGTCGAATGCACGATGCGGTCGAAATCGTAGAGCTGCTTGGCCACTCCGCGCTTGACCGAGACGACCTTCTTGATGTCCCCCGAGGTCGCCTTGACGTCGACGCCGGCGGTCTCGGTCTCCTTCTGCAGCCGATAGAGCTGAACCGCTTCCTTGACGGTTTCGACCAGTTGGTCCGGCTGCCAGGGCTTGGTGATGTATTGATAGATGCCGGCCTCGTTCAGTCCTGCGATGATGTCCTCGGACTCACGCCGGATTCGTGCGGCATCCGCTGGTCGCAGAGGATCGCGTGGGCGATCTCGCCCTCCAGCAGCTTCTCCACATCGGTCGCATTGCCGACGCAGAGCACCTCGAAATCCTCCCTGAGCACGCGCCGCAGCGCTTCCTGCGAGCGGACCTCGTCGTCGACGACAAGAATGGTTCCCTGAATGCTCACGATGGCACCGCCATGCCGACAGGCCGATCTGGCGCACGCCGGGACCGGTGACCAGCGATGGTCAGCGGCGTGCGCGACTTCGGCACCTTGTGGATGAAATTGTAGCGCGCGACGTGGTAGCTCGGATCGAAGCCGTAGAAATTCAGCTTCATCCGCCGCAGCTCCTCATCGCGGTAGGATTGCAGGGGCTTCTCGGCCTCATCGGCGGCGCGCCGCTGCCGCTTGGCGGCGAGGCGCATGGCAAAGCCGGCATCCGACGCCATGGTGGCGCCGCGCTGTACGAGGCTTATATCGGCAAGCTCCTCGCCCGATAGCACGCGATCGACGATGCCGAGGCGCCGCGCCTCCGCCACGCCCATCGGGAGCCGGCATTGCGTGATCCGGGTTGCGTTCGCGGCGCCCGCATGGCGCGGCAGCAGATAGGTCCAGTATTCCGAGCCGTAAAGATTGCCCATGTCCTTGTAATGCGGATTGAGGACGATCTGGTCGCTTGCCCAGACCTCGTCGGCGCCAAGACTCAGGAAGACGCCGCCCGCACCCGCATTGCCGCGAATGACCGAGACGACCAGGCGGTCGGTGGTCTCGATGATCGCGCGGGCAAGATCGTCGATCGCATTGATGTTGCGCCAGGACTCATCCGCGGGGCTGTCGGCCGCCTCGATTTCTGCAAGATGAATGCCGTTCGACCAATAATCCCGGCCGCCGGTCAGGAGCAGCACCCTGGTCGGGCGCGCCAGCACCGCGCGATAGGCCTCGAGCAGGGCCTCACAGTCGCCGGTCGGCATGGCGCCGTTGTAGAAGGAGAACGCGAGCTCGCCGACCTCGCCATGCTCGCGATACCGGATCGGGGCGTAGCCGCAGCCGGGCCGGTGCGGCAGATGCGCCGCCTCGGCGGCGAAGAGTTTCGCCGCCGGCAGCTTCAGGCTCTTCGGCGCGAGCTTCCTGACATGCCCGATCCAGACCGCACCATCGACCGTGGCGCGCGCCAGCGCGCCGTCGCATTGCGCGACGACGGTGCCGGGCACGCCGGAGATGCCGTGCGCCTCATGCGCATCGAACAGCCTGACCTCCTGGAAGGACAGGCTGTCGACCAGGCCCGGCATGCCGTCGGCGCTGTCGATCTTGCGCAGCACGGTCGCGGTGGTGTCGTGCTGCCAGTTGATCGCCCGGCCCGCCTGGAGGCAAGGTCCGCGCACGCGAATGCGCGGGTCGTCCGTGTCCATCGGCTGCGGGGCAGGCCGTCCGGATTCGATCGCCGCGACGGCTTCGAGCACCGCCGCAACCGCGCAGGACGTCACCTCATTGCGGTAGATGCTGGACTTAGGCGCGCGCCGCATCGGGAAGCTGCGGAACGCCCAGACCGGACCGGCGTCGAACTCGCCATCCGCCTGCAAGACCGTGACGCCCCACTCGCTTGCACCGTCCAAAATCGCCCAGTCGAGCGCCGCCGGACCGCGATCGCCGGGCGGACCGGGATGGACGACCAGGCACCGAAGGCTGCGCCAGACGTCGTTGGGAATCGTCTGCTTCAGGAACGGCGCGATCACAAGGTCCGGCCGATGCAGCGCCACGCTCTCGCGCGTGACCTCGGCATGGATGTCGAGCTCGACCGCGACATCGTGGCCTCGATCCCTGAGCTCGACATGCAGCCGCTGCGTCAGGCTGTTGAAGGAATGCGACAGGAGCAGGATGCGCATGATTTGCCTCAACAGATTCTCGGCAATTGCTCGCCCGACAGCCAGTCGACGATCCGCCCGCCGCCGAAGCTCGTGGCCATCTGCACGAAATGATGATCGTCGGCCACGGCCTCGCCGATGTCGGCGGCGTCGCGGCCAAGCGGATGCGCCCGCATCGCGGCCAGCACTGCAGCAGCACTTTCGGGCGCCACGATCGCGACCAGCTTGCCCTCATTGGCGACATGGAGCGGATCGAGCCCGAGCAGCTCGCACGCTGCCGCGACGCCCGGCTTGACCGGGATCGCCTCCTCGCGAAGATGGAAGCCGAGGTCGGACTGCTGGGCGATCTCGTTCAGCGTGGCTGCAAGCCCGCCGCGGGTGGGATCGCGCATCAGGCGGATACCGCGGCCGCCGCCTTCGACCATCTTCGCGACGAGATCGTTCAGCGCCGCCGAATCCGAGACGATCTCGGTCTCGAAGGCGAGATTCTGCCGCTTCGACATTATCGCCACGCCGTGATCGCCGAGCGTGCCCGAGATCAGGACGCGATCGCCGACGCGGGCATTCTCCGCCGAGAGATCGAGCCCGTCGGGCACGACCCCGACGCCGGCGGTCGAGATGAACAGGCCGTCGGCCTTGCCGCGCTCGACCACCTTGGTGTCGCCGGTGACGATGTGAACGCTGGCCGTGCGCGCAGCCTCGCCCATCGATTCCGCGATCATCTTGAGGTCGGCGAAGCGGAAGCCTTCCTCGATGATAAAGCTTGCAGAGAGGTAGAGCGGGCGTGCACCGGCCATGGCGATATCGTTGACGGTGCCGTGCACTGCAAGCGAGCCGATATTGCCGCCGGGGAAGAAAAGCGGCGAGACCACATAGCCGTCGGTCGTTATCACCATGCGCCCGGCACCAACGTCGAATGCCGACTGGTCGTTGCCGCGCGCCAGCCATTCATTGCCGAAGGCCTCGTGGAACAGACCCGAGATCAACTGCGCCATGGCCCGGCCGCCCGAGCCGTGGGACAGGTCGACGCAGCCGTTCCTGATGTCGAGCTTGCGCTGGTAGGTCTTCATGACACACGCCTTTGCTGGTGGTCGCGGAAGCGGCCATAGGTCCAGTGTGCGGCGCAGGCGCCTGCGGCGCAGGCGCCTTCGGCGGAGACCATGCAGGAGCCCATGGGCGTCTCCGGCGTGCAGACGGTGCCGAACAGCTTGCAGTCGACCGGCTTCTTCACGCCGCGCAGGATGGTGCCGCATTCGCAGGCGGGATTGTCGTCGACGCGCAGCTCGTGCATGTCGAAGCGCACCTCGGCGTCGTATATGGCGTAAGCGCGCTTCAGCTTCAGCCCGCTATACGGAACCTGTCCGAGCCCCCGCCATTCGAACTGATCGCGCAGCTCGAAGATGTTGGAGACCTCCTCCTTGGCGCGCAGATTGCCGTCGCGGTTCACCGCGCGGCTGTACTGGTTCTCGACCTCGTGCCTATCCTCGTTGACCTGCCGCACCAGCATCAGGATCGCCTGCATCATGTCGAGTGGCTCGAAGCCCGCGATCACCACGGGCTTGCCGAACTCCTCGGCAAAGAACTCGTAAGGGGCCGTGCCGATGATCGTCGAGACATGGGCCGGCCCGACGAAACCGTCGATCTCGACCCGGCCGATGTTGCGGATGTCGGGACTTTCCAGGATGTTCTGCATCGCCGGCGGCGTCAGCACGTGGTTGCAGAACACGGTGAAGTTTTCGAGCTGCTTCTTCTCCGCCAGCCGGATCAGGACTGCAGTCGGCGGCGTCGTGGTCTCGAAGCCGATGGCGAAGAACACGACCTCGCGTCCGGGATTGTCCTCGGCGATCCGGATCGCGTCGATGGTGGAATAGACCATGCGGATGTCGGCGCCGCGCGCCTTCGCCTTCAACAGCGATGCGCCCTGCGAGCCGGGAACGCGCATCAGGTCGCCATAGACGCACAGGATGACGTCCGGCCGCTCGGCGAGCCGGATCGCCATGTCGATGCGTCCGGCCGGCAGCACGCACACCGGACAGCCGGGGCCGTGGATCATCCGCACGTTCTTCGGCAGCATGTCCTCGAGGCCGTAACGCGAGATCGCGTGGGTATGGCCGCCGCAGAATTCCATGAAGCGATAGAGCTTTTGCGGATCGGCTTCCGCGCGGATCGCTTTCGCAAGCCCGAGCGCGATCTCCTTGTCGCGAAACTCGTCGGCATATTTCATGACGCGGCTTCCTGCCCCTCGGCGCTAAGCTCGCGCAGCAGCTCGAGCGTCCGCATTGCCTCCTCCGGATCGATCTTCGTCAGGGCAAAGCCGACATGGATGATCACATAGTCGCCGACGGCGAGATTCTCGATCAAGGCGACCGATATCTCCTTGCTGACGCCGTCGATCGAGACGATTGCCATCTCGTCGGGTAGGAGCTTCGTGACCTCACCAGGTATCGCGAGACACATCAGGGCGGTTCCTTCGAGGCCGTACTGTTCGAGTTGGAGCGCGGCGATCCAGGCCTGGCCGAGGCTGAGACCGCCGTCATTGGGCGGCACTTGCCGCGGCAGCAGCGGCAAGAGACCGGCGGCGATACAGCCGCGCTCGATCTCGCAACTGAGGATCGCGTTGAGAAAGCAGCCGCCGCTCAGGGCGACGGTCGTGACGCCGGTCTCGCGCGCCGCACGGGCGATCCAGTCGACGCAGGCAGCGGCGAACGTGCCATGGAACAGCCCGGCCCCCTCGACCGGATCGATGCCCTCGGCCGCAAGGCGCGCAAGCAACGGAAACAGGGACAGCACCCCATCCTCGATCGTCCAGCCGTCTTTCATGGAGCGCGGCGCGCGAACCCGCGCCTCCAGTTTCATCGCGGCTTCGCCCTCATAGCTCTGCACCTGGCAAAGACCGAGCAGCCCCGCCGCCGCGTCGAACAGCCGGCCGGCGCTGGTCGTCACCGGTACGCCCGGCTGGTCGAGCAAGGCATGGAGACGCGTAGCCTGCGGCTGCGCCGCAAACCGGGTCGCGATCGCGTTGCCGCGGGCCAGGCCATGCAATGCGCTTGCAGCCATGCGCCACGGCTCGCGCGCGGCGCGATCGCCGCCCGCCATCTTCATCGGCGCTAGATGGCCGAGCCGCCGGAACTGCGCGCGCTCGCACAGCAGGAGCTCGCCCCCCCAATTGCCGCCGTCGCTGCCCTGGCCGAAGCCGTCGAGCACCAGCGCCAACGCAGATCCCGCGCGGCCATGCTCCGCCATCACGGAGGCGGCATGGGCATGATGGTGCTGGACTGCGATCAGCCGCCGCCCGCTCGCTTCGGCGAGGCGGGTCGAGGCTATGTTCGGGTGCAGATCATGGGCGATAACCGCCGGCTCGACGTCCAGCGTCGACAGCAGGTGGCCGATGGTTTCCTCGAAGACACGGACGCCTTCGGCGGTATCGAGGTCGCCGACGTGCTGGGAAACGAAGGCCTCGCTGCCGCGCGTGACCGTCACGGTCGACTTCAACGCGCCGCCGACCGCAAGGATCGGCGGCACCGGTCGCGCCAGCCGAACCGGCTCTGGCACGTAGCCGCGGGCACGGCGGATGAACTGCGTCCGGCCGGCGACGACGGCCGCCACGGAATCGTCGGCGCGGGTGATGATGTCGCGATCATGGCTGATGATGAGGTCGGCGATGCCGGCAAGCCGCAGCTCGGCCTCGCGATTGTCGATCAGAAGCGGCTCGCCGCCGGGATTGGCGCTGGTGGCGACGATCGCCCAGCTCTCGCCGGCGAGCGGATGCGCCGCATCCAGCGCCTCGAAGATCAAATGAAGGAGCGGAGTGACCGGCAGCGCGATGCCGATCCGCGCCAGCTCCGGCGCGATCGCCGGCGAGAGCCGATGGCGCGATGTCAACAGCACAATCGGCCGCGGCGACGTCTCGAGCAAGGCGAGCTCGGCAGCATCGGCGTCGGCGATGCCGGCGACCGCCTCCACCGAGCCGACCATGACGGCAAACGGCTTCTGGCCGCGCTGCTTGCGCTGGCGCAGGCGCTGCACGGCCGCCTCGTCCCGGGCATCGCAGACGAGCTGATAACCGCCGAGCCCCTTGACTGCGACGATCTTGCCTGCGGCGATCGCGGCAGCGATGTCCTCGATACCGTGGCTGAGCCGCGGGCCGCATTGCGGGCAGGCGATCGCTTCGGCATGGAAGCGGCGGCTGCCGGGATCGGCATAGTCGCCCGCACAGGCCTTGCACATCGCAAAGCGCTTCATGGCCGTGGTTGCGCGGTCGTAAGGAAGTCGCTCGGCAATGGTATAGCGCGGACCGCAATGGGTGCAGTTGACGAAGGGGTAGCGATAGAACCGGCTGGCTGGATCGAACAGCTCGCTCAGGCATTTTGGACAGGTCGCGGCATCGGCGACGATGCGTGTCGACACCCTGCCCTGGTCGCTCGCGCGGATATAAAACCCCTCGCTCGCCACCGCCCCGACTGGCTGCACCGAGATCTCGTCGATCCGGGCGAGAGGCGGCTTTTCCAGCGGCAGTGCCCTGACGAAGTCCGACGCGCGCTCGCCCTCGACCTCGATGACGACGCCATGGGAATCGTTGGCGACGAAGCCGCCGAGGCGGTAGCGCGTGGCGAGGCCGTAGACATAGGGGCGAAAGCCGACGCCCTGTACCGCGCCGCGCACGTGCAGGCGCAGCCGCCGTCCGTCCCGCGCCGCGGCCTCGCCGCCCATCGTCACTCCGCCGCCGTCATCGCGGAAGGCGTCGTCGCCGCCATCCGCTTGCGGATCCAGGCAAAGAACGCCGCAAAGCCTTCGCCGGTGCGCGCCGACACCGTTAGCACCTCGATCTTCGGGTTGACCCTGCGCGCATAGTCGATGGTCTTCGCCAGATCGAAATCGAGCACGGGCGCGAGATCGATCTTGTTGATCAGCATCAGCGACGAGGCTGCGAACATGTCGGGGTATTTCAGCGGCTTGTCCTCGCCCTCGGTGGTCGAGAACACCACGATCTTGCAGGCCTCGCCGAGATCGAACGCCGCCGGGCAAACCAGGTTGCCGACATTCTCGATGAAGAGCAGGCCGCCGTTCAGCCAGGGCAGCCGGTCATAGGCCTCGCCGACCATGGCGGCGTCGAGGTGACAGCCCTTGCCGGTATTGACCTGGATCGCCGGCACGCCGGTCGCGCGAATGCGCTCGGCATCGTTAGAGGTCTGCTGGTCGCCTTCGATCACGCCGATCGCAAAGCTTGCCTTCAGCTCGGACACGGCGCGGACCAGCAGCGAGGTTTTGCCGGTGCCGGGGCTGGAGACCAGGTTGAAGGCGAGCACACCGTCGGCCGCGAAGCGGGCGCGGTTGTCGGCCGCAAGCCGGTCATTCTTGCCGAGGATGTCGCGCTCGACCTGGATGACGCGGTCGCTGCTCATGCCGGCGATCTTCTGGCCCGCGGGATTGGCGCCGCAGTCGAGCAGCCCGGCCTCATCGGGGGCGTGGTCGTGGGCACCACCGTGGTGATGGCGGTGACCGTGGTCGTGGCCATCACCGCGGTGATGATGATGGTGCCCGCCGTGCTCATGGCCATCGCCGTGATCATGATGATGACCATGCGCATCTTCGATCGATGCCTTGCCGTCGCTGCAGCCGCAGACTGTACACATCAGTCGACCTCCAATTCCCTTACGCGCATCTCTTCGCCGCCCGTCACCTGCAATTGGTCGCCGCCGCATGACGGGCACGGCTCGTAACGCTGCCCGATCTCAACGGTTTTGGAACAGGCCATGCACCAAGCCGTGCCGGGCGTCTCGACGATCTCGAGCCGCGCGCATTGCGCGATGGTCCGCGCGGCCACGGCCTCGAAGCAGAATTTCAGCGCCTCCGGCGCGACATGGCTCAGCGCACCGATCTCCAGACAGACGACGTTCACCTTGGTGAAAGCGCGCTTGCGCGCTTCCTCCTCGACGATACCGACGATGCCTTCGCACAGCGCCATCTCATGCATGGCCGGCCTCGCGAAATTTCAGGCTGAAGCCGACGCAGGGATCGAAGGAGCCGACCAGCGCGCGAACCGCGTCCTGTCCCTGCCGGCCGGTCGCGAGCGTAGCGCCCTTGAGGCTCCTGACCAGCGGTCCGCGGGCGTGAAAATTCCAATCGGTCGGTGCCAGGAACTCGAAGTTGACGACGCGATCCTCGTCGTCCAGTGCGACGGCGTGATGGAGGCGCCCGCGTGCGCATTCGACCGCGGCTGCCCCCTTGCCCGCGCCGAGCCGGTAGCTCGCGACGACGCCTTCATCGAAATCCGCATCGCCACGAGCGAGCCAGGCGCAGAGCCGCGCGACCTCGGCAATCCGCGCCTTCAGACGCGCGGCGGAGCCCGCTTCCGCCGCCGAGACCGCTTCACGGCGTACCCTGCGCGCCCAGACGCCGGTTTCCGGTACCCGGCCGCAGAGGTCTGGCGCATCGGAATAGGCCGCACCGTCCGCCAGCAGACGCGTGACGATGTCTAAATCGTCCGCCACCGTCAGGAAGGATGGATCGGCCTCCCGCTCTGACACCAGCTTGCCGTGGCATCCCGGGACGGAGGCGGGGAGCGGGCTGCTCGGCGCGGGCGTCTCGTCTTCTTCGCCGGCGATCCCCATCGCGCCGAGCGCGGCCTTGATCTGCGCCACCGCGTCGCGATGCAAGGCCGGCGGGACGGCCTCGTCCGCGCCCCCAAGCAGCGCGCTTGCCTGCATTACGGCGCGCACCGCCGGAGCGTTTGTGCCGTCGAGCGCGAGCCGCCCGACGAACAGGCCGCGCAGCAGTTCGGTCAGCCGCTCGACGACGACTGCGGTGACGCGGCGCCCCACCGTTGCGGGAGCCGCCTCCCGCCCTTGCGCGGCTTCCACCGCCGACTGGAACGCCACGTGATGGGCGATCGAGCACAGCGAGAACAGACGCGGCAGTACCGGAAGCAGCGAAGCCGCGGGCTTTCCCGGAAACAGCCGCGTCAGCGGCGGCCGGTTGCGCGGCTTGATCGCGACGTCGGCGATCGTGGCGCCGGACAACAGCACCGTAATATCGATCTCGTTGCGGAACGAGAGACTCATCCATGCCGCTCCGTCAAGGCACCCCGCAGGAAGTTACGCCGATCGATCGGGCTTGTCGCGGGCTCGCGGCGGCGAACCGCCTCCTCGCTGTCTGCCGGCAGCATCAATTCGGCAAGCGCGGCTTCGGCCGTCGCTCGCGCGGCATCCATGTCGGCGAATTGGAACATCGGCGAGAACAGCGAGCAGCTCGCGATCCGGCCGATCCGGGCGACCTCGTTGAGGGCGAATTCGATATCGCCCGCGGGAAAACGCATTCGCACAGTCGCGCCCGAGGTGGCTAGCGTCACCGCGCCCGCCGTCATCGCCACGTTCATGAACCACGGCGTGACAATGATGCCGACGATCGTGCCGTTGAAGGGACGAAAACCGACCGCCTCGACGCCGAGCGCATCGTTGTAGATGGGTAGATCACGCATCGCGCGCTCGCCGATCTCCCGGTAGCTTGCGGCCAGAAGCTCGCCCAACGCCGCGGCGTCGGCGTCGCCTGCAGGACCTGACGCAGTCGCTGGCGCGCTGCCTGTCATGTTTCGATCGCCATGAACTTGGATTTTGGCGCGTCGCAATTCGGGCAGTGCCACTCCTCCGGCAGCGCCGCGAACGGCGTGCCCGGCGCGATCTGCGCTACCTCATCGCCATCCGCCGGATCGTAGACGGTCCAGCAGATGCCGCGTGAAGTCGGCGACGTCCTGGCGCACGCCAAAATTCTCGAAGGCGCTCATTTGAAGTAGGCCTCGATGATTTCCTGCAGCCGCTCGGCGGAATCCTCGAAATCCTCGTCCGCTGCCAGCGCAACCGTCGGCACGCCACCGACTTCGAGCGTATCGAGAATGATAGTGTCCATGGCGTTGAAGAACTGCACCGACCAGACATTGCGGATGCCGGTGGAGAGCACCCGGCAGGTGCCGTAGCCGCGCGACACCAGCTGAATCGGTCCGTTCCGGATCGTGTCCTGCAGGAAGCTCATGTCGACCGGGCTCATCGGCAGCAGCGTGAAATTGATGATCTGCGAGCGAATGCCGGGCCGCCAGGCCTGTGCCTGCTCGCGGATTTCGGCGAGCACCGGCAGCACGTTCATGACGCCCTCCGGCACCTGCCCGATCTCGAAATCGGCGGATGTCAGGTCGGCAGCCGCACGCTTGACGATCTCGGGAACCGCGCCGATCTCGAGATATTCGGAAGTGGCGTCGGTCTCGAGCCGCAGACGCCAAATTCCCGCCAGCACCGATTCCTGGATCTGCGCCAGCGATCCGTCCGGCAGCGCGACGACGCCGGCGACCTCGCCTTCGCCGAGCACGTCGGCCACCAGCTTGCTCTCGAGATCGTTGAGATTAGCCAGCCGAAACAGTTTTGTCGGCGCGTTCGCCTTTTGATCCGCGATGGCATCCGCGATCCTCGCGAGCAGCGCGACCGCGTTCGGGCAGCTCTTTGCAAGCTCCGCACTGTCGAGCGTTGCAAGCTTTGCGAGCGCGCCGGCCGCCGTCAGGCTGCCCTTCGCTGCATTGAGACTCTCGTCGCCGATCGGAAACACGTTGACTGGTTGCTCGGCGCCTTCGGGCACATCCCAGAAGCCGGCCTTCATAGCCGGACCTCTTGTGCGCAATGCTGGGGAACGATGGTGACGGCGACTGCGGCGCCTTGCCCGCGCGGCCGGTCGATCAGCTTGGTGATGCGGTCGGCATAGACCGACCAGTCCTGGATCTTGGCGATCAACCCCAGCGTCTTGCCGTTGGCGACGAAGATCAGCGTCGGCTGCACCCGCACCTCGAAGCGCTCGCCGAGCGCACGCTCAGCGTCGCGTGCGATGATCGCACCGCGCAGTCGATTGCCGAACGCTGCGATAAGCTCGGGCAGCACCACGGCGACATCGATTGCCTCCGGAAAGCTGTTGGGATCGCCCGCCGACAGCAGCACCGCGACCGCACCGGCCTCGTCCGCTTCGCCAAGAAAATGATCGACCGTCGCAGCATCGACCTCGGGCAGACCACTCCGCGCCAGATCATGCTTTCCCACCTGGAATTCCATCGAACCTCTCCTGACAAGCTTGTGTTTTTGCCAAACTAGAGGTTAGCAAGCCACGTGCCAGGATCGGTTATCACATGTCCGGATTTATCCCATTGATCCAGATCATGTATTTCTTGGCGCCGACTGCCGCCGAGGCCGGCCGGTCACTGATGTCGTCAACACATCAAACGGGAGAAGCAGCGGCGATCCTATAGTCGGACCGAAGGTGCTCGGGTAGTTGCGGCTCGCGGTCGATGAGGTCGGCGAAGAAGCGGTCGCAATCCTCGCCGTCGAGCGCCGCGCTGAGACCTTCGATCGCATTCGCGATCAGGCGTGCCTCGTCCTCGTCCAGCAGCCGGATCGCGGTGTCGATATAGACCAGCACCTTGGCGCCGACCGGAGGATTCGACAGCAGCAGCACAGAGACGGGGCGCTGCTCGCCGCGATACGCGCACAGCGCCGAGATCCCGTCGGTCTCGACAATCGTCATGGGCAGGCCGAGGCACATGGGCAAATCTCCGGCAGTGTGGCCGATCAGGCCGGCCGCGTCTCGTAATGGAGATGATCGATGTCATTGGCGAGCAGCCGCTCGATATCTGCCAATGGCTCGGCGCGTTGGCTCACCGTGAGGCCCCATTCGGCCAGGATGGCGCAAGCGAGATTGATCGCCGGCGCGATCTGGTCACGCACCGGCGGCGTCAGCGGTCCGCCCCAGTCTTCGAGATCGAGCGGCTGGCAGCCGATCAGCACCAAATGTGTCGGGCAACGGCCGAGCAGGTCGGCCGCGCTGATGACTTCCTGGAAGCCGGTCTGGTGCAGGCTCATCTTCTTGGCCCCGGTGAAACGCGGCACCTCGTCGTCACGCACAAGCTTCAACTGGCCGGGCTCGAGGCCATAGTCGATCGCGTCGAACACGATCAGGCGGTCCGCCTCTTCCAGATAGTTGACGAGATAGAGCCCCTGCGTGCCGCCATCGAGGATGGTGACGTTGTCGGGCACGGCGTAGCGGCGGTGAAACTCCTCCACCGCGCGCACGCCAAACCCTTCGTCGGCCCACAGGATATTGCCGATGCCGAGCACCAGGATGCGATCGTCTTGCGAGAATGTCGGCTTCACTTGGCGTCCGCGTCTCAGTCGCGGAATTGCCGTTCGCCCGAGATCATCGAGGAGATGATGCTCCGGCGCGACATGATGTCTTCGCGGATCGCGGTGTAGATGTGCACCATCACGAACACGACCAGCGCCCACATCCCGAGATGATGCCAGGTGTGGACGTCCTGGCTGTTCGGCCAGATCGCAAACACCCAGCCGAACAGCTTGTGCTGCCAGCTGTCGATGCCCTGACCTTCCGAATATAGTGCAAAGCCGGAGACGATCATGAAGGCCACGAACAGCGTGAATCCCGTGAACATCGCGGTCTGCGCCAGCGGATTGTGGCCGACATGCATCTTCGGCTCGCGCGCCAGGAACGCGTACCAGCGGATTTCGTGCAGCACTTCCTTCCAGAACTGATTGCGGTGAACCGGGATGTAGAAGATCTGCCGAGAGTGGTGGTTGCCGACGAAAGCCCACAGGATGCGCGTGAGGAAGAATACCGCAAGCACCTGCCCCGCGGCGAAATGGGCGAAGCGGATGTAGCCCATCACGAAATTGTCGGACGCCTCGCCCGCGACCGTCGGCAACGGCGTTCCGATCAGATAGCCGGTCACCATAAGCACGATAATCGAGAACGCGTTCACCCAGTGACAGATCCGTACCGGCGCTTCGTAGACATAGGCGCTGGGACGACCCACCGCACGTTCCCCGGAAGCATCGGCTGCGATCGCTGCGAGGTCGGGCCTGGCTTCCGAGGCGGGAGCAACTGCATCCATCATGATCCTCTCCTACCTGACCTTGACCTTGGCGAGCTCCTGGCCGTCCGGGCTCATGACGTGCGTCGAACAGGCCAGGCACGGATCGAAGGAATGGATGGTGCGCAGGATCTCCAGCGGCTGCTCGGGATTGACCATCGGCGTGTTCATCAGCGACGCCTCGAAGGCGCCAATATTTCCCTTGGGGTCGCGCGGCGAGCCGTTCCAGGTCGTCGGCACCACGCACTGGTAGTTGTCGATCTTGGTGTCCTTGATCTTGACCCAGTGCGCGAGCGCGCCGCGCGGCGCCTCGGTGAAGCCGACTCCCTTGGCCTCCTTCGGCCAGCTCTCCGGCTTCCACTTGTCGACATTGGCGGTCGAGCTGTCGCCGGCCTTGATGTTGGCGACGAGCTTGTCCTGGAAGTAGCGCATCTGGCGTCCGGCCCAGACGGATTCGAGCGCACGCGCCGCCGTGCGGCCGAGCGTCGAGAACAGCGCCGACATCGGCAGGTGCAGATCCCGAAGGAACTTGTCGACGGGATCCTTGAACTCCGCCTTGTTCTGCGCGTAGCCGACGACCCAGCGCGCCAGCGGGCCGACCTCCATGGCGTGACCGCGCCAGCGCGGCGCCTTGATCCAGGAGTACTTGCCGCCTTCGTCGAGCTGCTCAATCGCCGTCTTGGTGCCCTTCGCGTTGGGTCCCAGCACGTAATTCGGCTCGGTGACGCCGTCCCAGGGATGAAGTCCCTTGGTCTCGTCGGGATATTTGTACCAGGAGTGCACCACGAACTCCTGGATCTCGTCGGGATTGGCGTGGTCGACCGGAAGCACCTTGGACAGGTTGCCGTTGATAATGGCGCCGCGCGGCAGCTTCAGGCTCTTGGCCGAATAGTCGTTGGCATGTTCTGGCACATCGCCATACGAGAGTACGCTCTGGCTCGAAAGGCCGCCGCCATAGAGCCAATCCCTGTAGAATGAGCCGATCGCCGCCACGTCGGGCAGATAGACCATTTCGTTGAACTCGATCAGACGGTCGATGATCGAGGAGATCAGGTTCAGCCGTTCCATGTTGATGGCGCCGATAGCGCCGGTGCCGTCGACATTGATCGGACAGGGCACGCCGCCGACGAGCCAGTTAGGATGCGGGTTCTTGCCGCCGAAGATGGTGTGAATCTTGACGATCTCCTTCTGGAAATCGAGCGCCTCCAGATAATGCGCCACCGCCATCAGATTGGCTTCGGGCGGCAGCCTGTAGGCCTTGCTGCCCCAATAGCCATTCTTGAACGGACCGAGCTGTCCGGACTCGACGAACTTCTTCAGCCGGGTCTGCAGATCCTTGAAGTAGCCGGGCGACGACAGCGGCCAGCTCGAGATCGACTGCGCTAGCGTCGAGGTCGCCCGCGGATCGGCCGAGAGCGCGGAAACGACGTCGACCCAGTCCAGCGCGTGAAGGTGATAGAAATGGACGATGTGGTCGTGCACCTGCAGGGCAAGCTGCATCAGGTTGCGGATCGAATTGGCGTTCTCCGGGATGGTGATCCCGAGCGCGTTCTCGACCGCGCGCACCGAGGTCAGCGCGTGCGTGCCGGTGCAGACGCCGCAGATCCGTTCGGTGAACGCCCAGGCGTCGCGCGGATCGCGGTTCTTCAGGATCACCTCGATGCCGCGCCACATCGTGCCAGTGGAGACCGCGTTGCGGATGACGTTGTCGGCGTCGACATTGACCTCGACCCGCATGTGACCTTCGATACGTGTCACGGGGTCCACGATGATGCGCTTGCCGGAATTGTCGAGATTGAAACCGTTGGGAGTCTGGATACCCATGATTGTCCTGCCCTGCTGTGTCTTTTCGATCAGCTATTGTGGTCGGCGTCTTCGCGCTTGGTCGCGAGCCGCTTGACAGCGGTCACAGCCGCATGCGCAGCCACCGCGGCGCCGACGGCGCCGGCCGCCACCATGCCGATCTGATCGGCGTTCTTCTCGATGCCGAACTGCTTAATGTTGGTGAGACGGTCGTAGAACGAGCCCTTGTCCCAGAAGCCGTCCTCCGAGCAGCCGATGCAGCCATGACCCGACTGGATCGGGAAGGACACGCCGCCGTTCCAGCGCACGGTCGAGCAGGCGTTGTAGGTGGTCGGCCCCTTGCAGCCCATCTTGTAGAGGCAATAGCCCTTGCGCGCGGCCTCATCGTCCCACTCCTCGACGAACTGCCCCGCGTCGAAATGCGGGCGCCGGTAGCACTTGTCATGAATGCGCTGCGAGTAGAACATCTTCGGTCGGCCCTGGCGATCGAGCTCGGGCAGCTTGCCGAAGGTGGTGATGAAGGTGACGACGCCGGTCATCACCTCGGCGATCGGGGGGCATCCCGGCACCTTGATGATGGGCTTGTTGGTGATCACCTTGTCGATCGGAGTTGCCTGTGTCGGATTGGGCTTTGCCGCCTGCACGCAGCCCCAGGAGGCGCAGGCGCCCCAGGCGATGATTGCCATCGCGTCCTCGGCCATCATCTTCAGCTTCTCGACGAACGGCTTGCCGCCGTCGATGCAGAACATCCCGCCTTCATTCAGCGGCGGATTGCCTTCCACCGCGAGGATATACTGGCCTTTGTGCTTGGCGCGGGTCTCCTCGAGGATGGCTTCGGCCTGGTGGCCCGCAGCCGCCATGATGGTGTCGTCGTAGTCGAGCGAGATCATCGACAGCACCACATCCTTGACCAGCGGATGCGCGGAGCGGATGAAGCTCTCCGAACAGCAGGTGCATTCGAGGCCGTGCATCCAGATCACGGGCACGCGCGGCTTAGTCTCGAGCGCGTTCGCGATGCGGCTCGCCGCCAGCGGTCCGAGGCCGAGGCTTGTCGCCGTCAAGCTGCAGAATATATGAAAGCGCCGACGCGTGATGCCTTGCCGCCTGATCACCTGTAAAACGTTTCCGTCGCCGCGCCCATGAATCCTCCCGCCTTCGGCTTTGACTTTTCGATGACGCGAAGGGTAGCAAGAAGCAGGCCAACAGCCTGGAGAGATTCAAAAGCGGAGGGATTCCATAACGTTGCGAATTTGAACCACTTTCATGAACGGTACGCGAGGACGCTGCCAACACGAGAAGCAGAAACAATTCGATTTGCAGCCGGCAACGAAGTTTCCGGTCAATGCGCGGTGCACACCATGCAGGGATCGAACGAGCGCACGATGTGCTGGATCGCAACCGCACGCGGGCCTGCGTCGCCGACATCAGTGCCGACCAGCGCCTGCTCCAGCTGGCCGCCGACGTCGAAGGAATCGCGCGGCGAGAAATTCCAGGTGGTCGGCGATGATCTAGTAGCGCTCGATCTTGCCGTCGCGCACCGCCATCCAGTGCCCGAAGCCGCGGGCGGCCTCGACCAACCCGACATAGCTTCTGTCGGGGAGCTCGCGCGATTTGTCGCAGAACGGCCCCGACAGCCGCAGCGCGCGCGTCCGCTGCTCCATGGCAAGCGCGATGGGCGCGGTCTCGATCAGCCGTGCGATCACGCGGCTGCGCACGTTGGTGCCGTCCCGCGCGACCAGATCCGTGATCGGTGCCTGGCCCGCCACCGTCTGGCGCGCGATGGCACCGACCCCGATCGGCTGGCCCGACAGCCGCGGCGCCTTGCACCAGCTATAGGCCGCCGGCTTGTCGGGATCTGCGACTGTGCTGCTATGGGCGGGATCCGCAAAGGAATCCCGCATCCAGGCATGCGAGACGACCTCCGTGGTTTGCGTCAGCGGCAGCGGTTCGACGATTGCGCGCTGGCTGAACAGGCCGCGCGGAAACAACTCGCCGTCGATACCATCATAGCCGCCGTAGCTCATCATCAGCCCCGTGACCCGACCGAGCTCAGTCAATGCCAGACTGTCCGCAAGCCGCAAGAAATGCGCGAAGTCGCCGCCACGGCCCTCGCGCCAGCCGTCCAGCTCGTCGGCGGTTGCGATCGCCAGCACGTTCTCCAGCGAATCCGCGAAGACGATACGCTCGAGGAAACCTCGAAACGCCGTCGTGATCGACAAGAGCCGGATCCGCTCGCCGAGATCGATGGCGCGCTGGTGCCGCCGGGCTGGAACGCCATGCTGTGGGGCCATTTTCCGGCATGATCCCATGGTCTCGAGCAGCCGCGCCCGCGCCGGCAAGGCACCGCGCTGCCGCGGGTGGCGGCAAAGCGCTCGCGCGCCTCCTCGTGCCAGCCATGGGCGTCATAGGACTCGCGGGCAAAGTCCGGCATAAAGAAGATGTAGAAATGGGTCAGATGGTCGGCCGCGTTCCCCGCGGCATGGGCGATGTTGGTGGCGAGCAACCCGTTGGGCGCCGCCTCGATCGACATGGCGCGCGCAGGGCGGCCGCAGCCGCGACAGATTGCGAGACCGAACAGATGCCGCAGATCCACGGTGCCAGCGCCAGCGCATCGAGCGGCGGCCGACCTTCCAGGATCTGCTCGAAACCTCGGTAGAGCGGCGCCGTCACCTCGGCGCGCATGACGCGGCCACTCTCGACATCGAGGTGGACTTCGAGATCGCCCTCGATGCGGTTGAACGGGCCGATCGTGATCCGCGTCATGGCTTGCCCTTCGTCGTCGCGCGACCCGGCGGCACGACCACATGGTCGGCGGTCGCGTTAAGCCGCACGCGGCGCGGCGTCGCGGACTTCGACAACGCGGCGAGCGCGACGAACCACGCCTTCGGCATGTCGGTCGGAAGCCCGACCGGAATGCCCGCGAGCTTGGCGGTCTCCAGAAAGTTCTGCGCCCCTTCGAAGCCCGGCGACGTGCAGGCGATGCAGGTATAGCCGCCCTTGGTGCAGGAGCCGCCACCGTTCCAGGAGCGCTGGTTGCAGTCGCCGACCGCCTGCGTCGCTTGCAGCCCAGATGCTCCATCAGGCAGGCGCTCTCCGACATGGTCTCGGCGCTGGCCTTGAACTCGTAGAACTCGTTGCGCGAGCAGCCGTGGTGGCGGCAAGGTCCTTGGTGGTCAGTGCCAGGATGGTTTCCATCATCCAGCCCGGATGCGGCGCGCAACCCGCGACGTTGATGACGGGAAGACCGAGCCGCGAGCGGAAGTTCGCGCCGAGCGCATCGCCGCTGTCGGCCCCTTCGAATTGCAAGCCGACCGATCGCGAAATGCTCGCATCATAGATAGCCAGCAGGACGGCCCGCGCGCCTACATCGAGCCATCGGGAAAGGCGGATCGTCCGGCGGCGCAACGGGCGATGCCTCGGCCATCACGCTTCCCGGCGGCGTATCGGGCGATGCGACCCGCGGCGCCTCAGCTTCGACAGCCGGACGATTGGCTTCCCGAACGAGGGATCCCGACCCCTCGTCATGGGCGTCACACGGCCAGGGAACGCGTCGCGCAAGCGCTGCAAGGCTTGGGGGACGCGACCGGTCCATCCAACGGAGCGCAAGCCTGGCGTAATGCTTTCGCGACGTCCGGACTACGCGATTGAGCTTCGCGATCCGAAAGGATGGGCTCTTGTCGGATCCTGCCGCACCCGAGCGGAGCTTGGCTCTATGGACGGTCGAGAGACTTAATCTCAGCCCCCAGCAGCGCAGGAAGTCGGGTTGCCAACTTTGCATTCTGCTTTCTTGGACTTAGTTCAGTTGCTTCGGCTGTACCGGAGTTGAAACTCATTGGCCGACTGGCATCCCCCCTGGCCGAGAGGATCCGTACCTGTACATCTCTCGGCTTCGCCACATAGGGCGACGACGTCACCAGAACATCAGCGCCAGCCTGCGCATAGGCTGCGGCATTGCCGGCGTTGATGCCACCGGCGGCTGCTTTGAGTCCAGCCGACAAGTCGGAGAGCACCGGCGCACGCCAGACCCCTCGTTCTGAGTGAGCCATCCGCGTGCCCAGCTCGAAGGGACGCGCGGGGGGCCGGCCTCTGTGCGGCGATGAGCCTTCTGTAAGGGCCCAACGCTGGCCAGTCTCCCAAGGCGTACGGATGGGACGACTTACGAAAGGCTCACGAGCTCGGCGCGTGCAGCTGGGACACGTCAACATCACGCGGAGCTGCCGAGTTGCTTCCTCGAGCAACCAGACGGATCACAGCGTAGGAAAGCGTTCGCACCGGCCTTGCAGATCCAAATACTGCGCAATTATCGGACAATCGGTGTGGTGAAATCCGTCGAAAGGCGCGCTCGAACGCGGGATTTGAGCGTCAAAACGCGACGCGGAGCTATCGCCAAATTTTGGTGACGGCCGGGGCCGGTCAGGCGGCGGCGGTTGTGGGCTGACGGTCGGTCGGCTTTGCGATGACCTCGATCCCGTTGTTGAATGTCACACCGAGAACGAGTTTTGGCAACTGGTTATGACCGTCGAGACGGCGCCAGCCTTTTTGGGCGCCCTCGATCAGTTTGAAGACCATCGCGAGCGCAGTCCTGTTGGACAGACAGCCCTTCGATCGGATCGTGCGATGGCGCACGGTGGCGAAGGTGCTTTCAATGGGGTTGGTGGTCCGTAAGTGTTTCCAATGCTCGGCCGGGAAGTCGTAGAATGCCAGCAGCGTATCCCGATCCTTGGCCAGGCAGTCGGCCGCCTTGTCGTATTTCAACGCGTAGCTCTCGATGAATGCCTCGAACGCCAGTTCGGCGGCGGCCTTGGTTTCGGCCATCCAGATCTCCTGCAACGCGCGTTTGGCTTTCGGCTGCTGGCTCTTCGGTAACTTGGCGAGCACGTTGGCGGTCTTGTGCACCCAGCAGCGCTGCTCGCGCGTTTTCGGCCAGACCTCGCCGGCCGCCTTCCAGAACCCGAGTGCGCCATCGGCGATGACGAGCCGCGGGGGCACGTCGAGCCCGCGCCGCTTCAGGTCGAGCAGCAGATCACGCCAGTCGTGCGCGCTCTCGCGGGCGCCATCGGTGAAGCCGACCAGTTCCTTGCGGCCTTCCGGCGTCGCGCCGATCAGCACCAGGATGCACTGCTTTTCGTCCTCGAGGCGGGCTTCGAGATGGATGCCGTCGGCCCAGATGTAGACGTAGCGTTTCGCCGACAGATCGCGCTTCTGCCACGCGGCGTGCTCGTCGAACCAGCCGTCCTTCAGGCGGCCGATGGCGGATGCCGACAACCCGGCAGCATCCTTGCCGATCAGCGCCGCCAGCGCCTCGGAGAAATCGCCGGTCGAGATACCCTTCAGATAAAGGATCGGCAGCAGCGTCTCGATCGACTTCGACCGGCGCATGTAGGGCGGCAGGATCGACGGTGAGAACCGGATGCGGCCGGGATCGCCGGCGGCGGCCGTGCGGTCGCGCGCACGCGGCTGGCGGACGGTGACCGGACCGATACCGGTCATCACCTCGCGTTCCGGCAGGTGACCGTGGCGGACGACGCGCTGCTGACCGTCCTGGGTCTTTAAATCGGCATGCTTGTCGAGGAAGTCCGCGACCTCGGCCTCGACCGCCTTGGCAAGCAGCGCACGGGCTCCATTGCGTAAGATTTCGGTGAGTTGATCGTCGAAGAATCCTGGCTGAATCAGTCTGGTGACGTTATCGTTGGGCACGGCATATCGCTCCTTTGGTGGAGAAGTGGAGGCGTCAAGCACCCCCACGATATGCCGCCTTCCCGATTCCCGCCGTCACCAACTTTCGGCGATAGCTCCGCGACGCGTTGCATTTATCAATATCGACATCTCGTTACGGTACAGCATCGAACGCAGCACACGAGCCGGTTGTTGCGTAGTCCCAATTAGCGGTGTTCGCTGCCTCCTGCCAAGCTTGGTATACGTTTGCGAAAATCCACTCATCAAATAGGTTTCTGTTCATTTGGAGTTCGCCTTGGGGCGCTTCTACTTTCACCTACGTGCCGGCGACGAGATTACGCTGGATGAGGAAGGAACAGAGCTACCAGATTTATCTGCCGCTGAGGGTGAGGCCGTATTAGCCGCGCGCGAGCTTCTAGTCGAAGCGATCAAGAGAGGTACACCAGACATGTCGGTGGTTTTGGTCATCGCAGATGAGGTGGGGCGACCGCTCGGTACCGTACCCCTCGCAACCGTTCTGCCGAGGCTCCTAAAGAAGTAGGGCCCCTCAGTTGGCGGTCTGAGCATCATCCCGATAGTGTTGCCGGTCCCGAGGATCCTTATTGCAGATTTATCGGCTTGCCATACGGCAGCGCAGCTATCCAAACTGCTGGATGATGGTCCGACCAACAGCAGCTCGCTCGAGCGAGCGCTGGATCGCGCGCAAGGCTATTTCTTCAGGCGAACGCCCCTTCAATCTCCGATTCGTGATGGCCCGTTTCGCGTCTAGGTACCCCTGCACGACACGTGGAAACAGATCTTCCTTTTAAGGTCGCACGATCAGCCTTGTATCTCGTCTATCCGACCGGCATTCCCGCGGACACGGCTGGCTATCGACGACGTTTAGGCGTCTCGCACCGCCGGATTAGCCAGGGCTGAAGATCAAATAGAGCAGGATCACGGCCACGACGACTGTCGAGCCGATCGACGTGGCGAGAGCCCATACTTGCGTCGGCATCGGACGGCCTCTCCCGATGAAGCTAACGAAGAGACCGCTGGCGCTGGACAGCGATCTCTTGGACCCGCCTGAAGGCGTCTTCGAGATGAAGCCCTTACCCGGGGTCCGCCATAATCAAACGCCGGACTCGCCGCCCTGTGAAGTCAAAAACGATTCGAAGGCCAATGGAACAATTGTGACGTTGCGAGCGCGACACACCTAACGAGCTAGGCCAGCACCGGTGGAGAGTTCTTCCTCGGGCGGAAGCCAACCAATTTGGTATAGAAATGAGCGACAGTGCCTGGCGCACAAGCCGGCGGCTGAATTGTGGGCTATTTCACAATGCTGACATCTGAAGTGAGCTAGATAAGCGTTCGCCAAGGGCCAAATATCGAGTTGCCGGGCAGCAGATGGAACGCAAGCTATCATCTTTGGAGCGGCAGGCTGCCGACGCTCTCCGTCGTGCAAGAAGGTTACCTATTGGCGCGGACCGCAACGACTTACGGCAACTTGCCCGAGGGCTTCTTAGACTGCACCGCAATGGCATGGATGCGTTGATGAACGAACGTAGCGGCAATTGGTTAGAAAAGCCGGTGCTAACTGCCGTATCGCAATGACTCGATGTATCAAACGCCGACATGAGACCGTCGGCTTGAAATGATTGATCCCGACTGAGGCGCTTGCGAAGCCGCAATTGGGATGGTCAAATTGAAAGTGAAAAGCGCGAGCGCAGCCGAGTTTTATCCGTTCCCAAGCGATCAAGGCCATCTCCGGTCACGCGTGATACTGCGCGCATATCCTAACTACGGCTAACCTATTCCGGACCACCGCCTGCGTAGTTTTGTGAGGGGGAACGTGAATTGACTTGGGTCGATATTGCCTACTGCTTAAGTGCACTAGCGTTGTGTCGACTTCGAGGAGGTTCCAATGCGCACTGTGGCTTTGACTATTTTGATGATGGGTATGGTTATGGCAGCAGGGCAAGCCCGGGCTCAGACCTATGATTTTTTGCCTGCACCTGCTGGGCAGGATAGCTACTGCTTGCAAGGACGCATATGGGGTTATCCCGGCAATTGCCAATTCTCCAGCTACGCCCAACGCATGGCTACCGCGAGCGGTACTAACGCCTATCGCGGGGTCAATCCCCAGTATGCGTTCGCGCGCCAGCGGCGCGGCGCCTATCGGGACCTACACTGAGCGGCAGTCAAGCGATATCGCAGCAAGTATTAGCAGTGTGATGAGATTACAGCGCGAATGAATCGAGAAGCTCTTGAAGAGTGCTGTCGGCGCATTAGCGAAGGAGCTCGCATGCGGAGGAAGTCAGCGCAAACGCCAGATTGTGTTGTGCGATTGGCGCGCGCGAAGGACGGCATCGATCTCCACAAAGTCCGTGGTGGACCTGAGCTGCCGAGCGTCGACGCAAGTCCTTGCGCCCATGACGAAACACTTTCTGGATGAGCTCCAGAACGTTCAATCCGCGTCTGGTTACACTGCCGCGGTCGAGCTCGGCGCGTGTTTCCAGAAGCCGTCCGGGTCGAAAAAGATCATCGGCGTGAAATCGGCAGCCGTCTTGGCATACTAGTTCTGTTCCGCATCCTCGAACACCTCGCGGAGAGTGCCACCGCCGCCTTGCGCGCAAACGATACCGGCTCCGCGATTGGGTAATGAGCGCCTCTTCCCGGATGCAATTCTGGAATTACTTGTTATATGCGGTCGCAAAGGGCTGGCGCCGCCGTTACAGTAGCATCGAAATCAAGTAGCCGCGATCAAATCTTGTACGTCAAACGGGGGCGAAGCGGCTGTCGACGGACAGGCCTACAGCGTCGCACGTCACGCGCGCTTCTTCGGCTTCGTCTTCTGCTGCATATAGGACCGCAGCACCGCGTTGACGGCGCTGATAGCCTTCGCCCTCACGCCTGAAGAACTCGAGCACGTCCTCATCGACGCGATGGAGATCGCCTTCTTCGGCGGAATCACGAGCACGGCATCCGACCAACCGACGTCCATGAACTCCTGCCAGTCGGGATCATTCTTGATCGCCGCTTCGATCTCCTCGTTGGTCGGCGCCGCATCCGCATCAGCACGCCTCCAGTCAGTCTTGCCTTCCGGCGATCACCCCATTTTCGCCGCACGATCATTGGATCAAACCATCTCTGCCACCTACTCGTGTCCGTACGTTTGTTTCGTGAAGAACCGATGATTTTGAGAGTGTGACCTATGCAATCGCCCGAACCAAACTGGAGAAGAGGTTCGCCGGCCGCCTCAGGCTGTAATGATCGCGCAGCGTTGTGCCCGTGTAGTCGTGACGGAACAGGCCGCGCTTTCGTAGAATGGGCACAACCTGCTCGGCGAAGATGTCGAATCCACCGGGCAGCCAGAGCGGCATGACGTTGAAACCATCGGCTGCCCCATTCTCGAACCAGGTCTGACCAGGGACATCTCGACGATGCCGAACAGGAGCGCGTTGCCATCAGGCTCGGCAAGTTGGTGCCGCATCCGACCGTCGGGGCGGTCAAGGGTACGTCCTCGATCCTGGAGCGGGACTCGGGCCGGGGCGGTGGCCGCGCCGACCAATGGCATACGGATGTCACGTTCGTCGACGCCTATCCGAAAATCTCGGTGCTGCGCGGCGTGGTGATTCCACCCTACGGCGGCGATACCGTCTGGTCGAACACGGCGGCCGCCTATCTCGACCTGCCGGTGCCGCTGCGCAAGCTCGCCGACGAACTGTGGGCATTCACAGCAACGCCTATGACTATGCCATGCCGTCCTCGAGGCACTGGAGCGGCGCTTCATGCGGTGGAAGGCGCCGATGACGGCGTGAGATCTGGAATCAGGCGCCGCCCGGACGTTCCGAGCGGTGGCCTGCGTCACCACGCTGTTCGGCGGCACATCCTTCGTCAGCCAGACGTTGCTGCTGATGGTCGATCCGCGGCCGATCGTGATGCGGCCGAGGATGGTCGCGCCGGCGTAGATCCGACGTCGTTCTCCACGATCGGATGGCGGTTGTCGCCCCTGATCACATTGCCCTGTCCTCCGTCGGAAAGCGGCGCCTCGAGCTGACCGCCTGATAGATGCAGACATTGTCGCCGATAATGGCCGATCACGACCCCGGTGGAAGAAGCCGGAGCCGAAGCCGATGCCCGGGTGAATATCTATGCCGATCCGCTTGGCTCAATTGAAAACACATGAATTTTGGGTGCTATGTCAGCGATCGATGACATTTATATATGTCATCGAACGCTGACATTTTCGAATTGTCAACGAACGTCGACTTATGCTAAAGTAAGCGAACGTTGACATTTGGAAATCTCATGCTTATACGCACCCCGGCCGAACTCGGCGCCGTCCTTCGCGACCGGCGCAAGAAGCTCAAACTCGATCAATCGACCTTTGCCAAGAGCATTGGCGTCAGCCGCCAATGGGTGATCGAGGTTGAGCACGGTCACGCGCGCGCTGAGCTCGGGCTGATCCTTCGCGCCCTTGACGCCCTGGACATTCGCCTGGATGCGGGCACCGACCAAGCGCCCGCCCGCGGGACCACCAGGCCAGCCGTCGATATCAACGCCATTGTGGCCAAGGCCAGGAAGAAAAAGGCATGACGAGCGAACTTGTTGCTCTGCTAGATGGTCAGGAAATCGGCCGCGTGCGCAATGACGCCCGCGGCCGGCTCACTTTTGTCTATGACAGGGGCTGGCGCCAGGCCGAGGGAGCCCATCCGCTGTCGCTGTCCATGCCGCTCGCGGCCGAAGAGCACGGACCTTCCGCCGTGCAGGCATTCCTCTGGGGACTCCTGCCCGACAACGAGCGCGTGCTCGAACGGTGGGCCAGGAGATTTCAGGTGTCCGCGCGCAACGTGTTTGCCCTTATTTCCCATGTCGGCGAGGACTGCGCGGGTGCCGTTCAGTTCGTCACGCCCGATCGGCTGGAGGCGTTGCGAAACGGTGCTGACGACAAGGTCGAATGGCTTGACGAAACGGCGATCGCCAAACGTCTGCAGACCTTACACGAGGATCACGCCGCCTGGCGGTTGCCGCGCGATACTGGACAATTCAGCCTTGCGGGAGCCCAACCCAAAACCGCGTTGCTTCTACAAAAGGGCAGGTGGGGAATTCCCTCTGGGCGGATTCCGACGACGCATATCCTCAAACCGCCGACCGGCCATTTCGATGGACACGCGGAAAATGAACATATCTGCCTCATACTTGCGCGCAATCTCGGTCTGCCCGTCGCCGACACTCAGGTGATGCATTTCGGAAAGGAAATCGCCATCGTCATCGAGCGCTACGACCGGCAGTTCAGTGGCAACGAGATCGTCCGTGTCCATCAGGAAGATATCTGCCAGGCGCTCGGCATCCTGCCGACCATGAAGTATCAAAACGATGGCGGACCAAGCCCTGCCGATGTGATCGAGCTTTTGCGCACCTACTCCACGGATCGCGTCGCCGACGTTGACACGTTTGTCGAGGCGCTAGGCTTCAATTGGCTGATTGCGGGTACGGATGCTCATGCCAAGAATTATTCGCTGCTGCTGGCCGGAGGCCCTCACGTACGGCTCGCCCCGCTTTACGACATCGCCAGCATTCTTCCCTACGATGACGTCGATCTGCAGAAGATCAAACTCGCGATGAAAATCGGCGGTGATTACAAGCTCAGCCAGATTAATTTGCGCGATTGGCAGAAGTTCGCGCGCGAAACGCGCCTTGATCCTGACAAGGTGATCGCCGGACTCATTTCCATGGCCGAGCAGCTTCCGGATATTGTAGCCACCGTACGGAAGCAAGCGCAGAAAGACGGATTGGACAATGCCATCATCGGGCGTCTCGCCGAGCACCTGATCGCAAGAGCCGGGCAATGCCGTCGACTGCTCGGTGAGGCATAGTTTCCGGCGACGGCCGCCAGCAGCATCATGCTGATCGGCAGCATGGTGCCGATCAGCATGATCGACATGTCGTTGTCGACGCCAATGATGATCATCATCGGCAGCACCAGCATCAGCACCACGGTGATCGGCATCCCGATATAGATGTCGACGTCGACGATGTCAGTGGGGCTCGCGATCCGTGGCAGCCGCGTAGTCGCTGCGGGTAGCATCACCTCGCGGCATTCCTATCAGGGCTCCGGCAAACAGCGATTACTCCTCCGCGGGCTTTTCTAATTCGGCGGGGCGTTTTGGCCCTCATTTTTTGGCACGAACCCTAGGCGAGTATGCAGTCATGACTATCCATTTTGACGAGAGTTCACGCCGCCGCGCGGACGCGTGCCCGCGAAGCAGGCACGACCAGGTTTTCGATAGACGATCTTCCCACAATTGACCGAGCAAAGTTCAGAGAAACCTGCCACCCGCGCGCTATATTGGTGAATTCGGAGATCAGCATTTTGGAAGGCCGCGGGAAGCGTCCGCGGCCTTCTGCTTCGAAAGAGCGATCAGCTCATCGTCGGCATTACGAATTCGGCTCCAGCGCGGATCCCGGTCGGCCACCTTGTCGTGATCGTCTTGAGCTTGGTGTAGAAGCGGACGCCCTCGGGACCATGCATGTGGTGATCTCCGAAGAGGGACGCTTTCCACCCACCGAAAGAGTGGAACGCCATCGGCACCGGGATCGGAACGTTAATGCCAACCATTCCGACCTGAATTTGATGGGCAAACTCGCGCGCCGCGTCACCATCCCTGGTGAAGATGGCGGTGCCGTTGCCAAATTCGTTCTTGTTGATCATCTCCGCTGCATCATCATAGGACTTGGCGCGTGCCACGGCGAGGACGGGACCGAAGATTTCTTCCCTGTAAATTTTCATGTTGGTCGTGACGCGATCAAACAGACTTCCACCGATGAAATATCCCTTCTCGTAGCCCTGACGCCGAAAGTCGCGTCCGTCGACAATCAACTTTGCACCCTCTTCGACGCCGGCGTCGATGTAGCCTCGGACCTTGTCGAGATGTGGCTTCGTCACCAACGGACCCATCTCGGCGTCGGGATCAGTGCCAGGACCGATGTTCAGGGCGCGGACCTTGGGCGCCAGCTTTTCGATCAGCCGTTCGGCCGTGGTATCCCCGATCGGCACGGCCACCGAAATCGCCATGCAGCGTTCGCCGGCGGACCCATAGGCTGCGCCCATCAGCGCGTCGACCGCCTGGTCCATATCGGCGTCCGGCATGACGATCATGTGGTTCTTGGCGCCGCCGAGGGCCTGACAGCGCTTGCCGTGACGCGTGGCGGTCTCATAGATATAGCGGGCAATCGGAGTCGAGCCGACAAAGCTCACCGCGACGATATCCGGATCGGTCAGGATGGCATCGACCGCCTCCTTGTCACCGTGCACGACGTTGAAGACGCCGTCCGGCAGCCCAGCCTCCTTTAGCCATTGCGCGAGGACGAGCGAGGCCGAGGGATCGCGTTCCGACGGCTTGAGGATGAAAGTATTGCCGCAGGCGAGTGCGACCGGAAACATCCACATCGGGACCATCGCCGGAAAATTGAAGGGCGTGATACCGGCGACGACTCCGAGCGGCTGGCGCAAAGAGTGACTGTCGACCCGCGTGCCGACGTTCTCGGTGACCTCTCCCTTGAGAAGCTGCGGTGCACCGGTCGCGAACTCGACGACCTCCATGCCACGCTGGATTTCGCCCTTGGCATCCGAGAGCACCTTGCCGTGCTCGGCGGTGATGACTTCGGCAAGCTGATCGATCCGCTCTTCGATGATCCGTAGAAAGCGGTTGAGAATGCGCGCGCGCCGAAGCGGAGGGGTGTTCGCCCAGGCCGGGAAGGCTTTCCGGGCCGCCGTCACTGCCAGTTGGAGATCTTGCGCCGAAGCGAGTCCAAGCGTTCCGGACTGCTCGCCGGTCGCCGGATTGTAGACGGGTGAAGTGCGGGTGCCCTGGCTCGGCACCAACTCGCCATTGATGAAATTCAGAATAGTCGCGGGCATCGGTCCTCTCCTCCATACGAAGCTTGATCAAGGTCGATATGAAGCGCATAAAAATGCATATCAACGACCGAATTTGCGGCTTCGTTGTGCAGAAAGTGTAGTCAATGGATTGGGAGCGGGTCCGGATATTCCTCGAGGTTGCGCGCGCGGGGCAAATTCTGAAGGCCTCAAAGAACCTGCGCCTGAATCATGCAACGGTCGCTCGCCAGCTCACGGCGCTGGAGCGCAGTCTGAAAACCAAATTGCTCGAAAGGCACACGTCAGGCTGCACCTTGACGGCGTCCGGCGAGGCCCTGCTCGCTGCGGCCGAGCGCGCAGAAAGCGAATTTCTTAAAGTGGGGTCCAGCATCGGAGCGGCGAGCGAGGCGATCACCGGTACGGTGCGGGTCGGCGCGCCGGACGGACTTGGCAACTATTTCCTGGCCGATCGTCTGGGCGCGCTGGCAGCAAACCACCCCGGGCTGGTGATTCAGCTCGTCCCGCTTCCACGGACCTTCTCCTTGTCGAGGCGAGAGGCCGACATCGCAATCACGCTGGAGCGGCCCAAGCAGGGGCGGCTCATCCTGTCAAAATTGACTGATTACACGCTCAGCGTCTACGCGGCGGACACTTACCTTGCACGGGAGGGGCCGGTCAAAACTCAGGCCGAACTTGAGGGGCGGTTGTTCGTCACGCATGTTGAGGATTTCGTCTACAGCCGCGCTTTGGACTACGCATCGGCTCTTGGCCGTCTCATGTCGCGACGCTACGAATGCGGAAGCGTCGTTGCACAGATGGAGGCAGTGCGAGCTGGCCACGGCCTTGGCATTCTTCATGATTACGCTGCCCGGCGTTACCCCGAGCTGACGCGTCTGCTTCCTGACCTCCGCTTCGTTCGAAACTACTGGCTCACCTCGCATCCCGACACGCACGAAACGCGGAGAGTTCAGGAGGTCCATCGCTTCATCGCCGCCTCGGTGAAGGCGGCTAGGTCATCTTTCGAGGCGGGTTGAGCGCCGTCTCTGGTCGCTCGGGTGGTGCTTCTGGGGGCGCTCCCGATCCGGCGCATTCAATGAACGCCCGCAGTGCGGATGACACGAACGCATCCTTCCGATGGATAAAGACGGTTGTCGCTTTGCCGGTGCCATTCGGCAGCGAATGAATTCGGATCAAGCCCTGCCGTTCGGCCTGCTCGGCCACAACACGCGGAATCAGCGAGATGCCGACCGAGGCCGCGACACAGCCGATGATACCGTCAAGCGTTCCCATCTCCATCCAGCGCAGGTCGACGAAGCCACGATGCGCCAAATATTCCGACAAACGCTGCCGGTAGGAGCAGCCTGCGCGGAAAACGATCACCTTCCGGCCGCTTCCACTTGCCAGGAACTTGTTGAGATGTTGAGCGGACGTCACCATCGGTGACGTGATCAGGACCAACTCCTCCTGCACGATCGTTTTGCAGGCGAGTTCGCCATGTGTGATGGGCGCGGAGACGAAGGCTCCATCCAGTTTCCGCGAAATGACGTTGTCGACCAGAATCGCCGTAGGGCCCGTCTCGATCTGAACGTCGACGTCGGGATAGGCGATCGCGTAGTGGGTCAGCAGGGGTGGCAAACGTAAGGCGGCCGTCGTCTCCATCGAACCGATGCGCAGTTCGCCGCTCGGGAAGGCCTCGTCCTTGAGCGCACGATGGGCCTCTGCCAAAAGCTCGCTGATCCGATTGGCGTAAGGAAGCAACCTGCTCCCCATCGAGGTGAGCGTAACACCTTTCTTGGACCGGTGAAAAAGCTGGACACCGAGTTGGACCTCGAGAGCCCGAATCCGCTGCGTCACGTTGGACTGCACCGTGTGGAGGTCGTTTGCCGCGCGGCCGATCCCGCCCGCCATCGCCACCGCCGTAAAGAAATTGAGATCGGTGCTATCCATAGGGTCATCTCCCATAATGATGACCTTCATCAAAAGTAATCACTTTCCCGTTGTCAATGACTGATCTAGCCTTTCCATCGAAAAGGCGGATTGCGCCAGAGCAAAGGACGACAACATGGCTATCAAGACGAGATTGACCGACTTTTTCGGGCTCGAGCACCCGATCGTCCTGGCACCGATGGACCCAGCCTCCGGGGGCGAACTGGCCTCAGCGGTTTCCGCGGCCGGGGCCTTGGGCATGCTGGGCGGCGGTTATGCAAATCGGACCTGGTTCGAAGAGCAGTCGGCCAAGGTGAGCCGCCCAGACGTAGGTTGCGGTTTCATAACCTGGGCGCTGGCGAACGATCCGGGTTTGCTCGATCTGGCCCTACAGCGGCATAACAAGGCGATCATGTTGTCGTTCTCCGATCCCGCGCCGTTTGCACCGAAAGTCAAGCGGGCGGGCGTTCCGCTGATCTGTCAGGTACAAACACTTGAACATGCGAAGAGGGCGATCGATGTCGGGGCCGACGTCGTTATCGCGCAAGGCACCGAAGCAGGTGGCCATGGACTAACGGCGCGCTCGACGATGCCGTTCGTTCCGGCGGTCGCCGACCTGATCTCACAAAGAGCTTCTCGTGTTCTCTTGCTTGCCGCAGGTGGCATTGCCGACGGGCGGGGCGTTGCTGCGGCGCTGATGCTTGGTGCCGACGGCGCGCTGATGGGAACGCGCTTCTGGGCCACACAGGAATCGGTCATCCATCGTAACGCAAAGGAAAAGGTAGTGACGGCCACCGGGGACGAAACGATCCGGACCCGTGTCTATGACGTCGTTCGCAAGAAGGCTTGGCCCGCGGAATACACTGGCCGACTGATGAAGAATGGCTTCATCGAGAAGTGGCACGGCCGAGAAGACGAGTTGCGCAATCTCCAGGAGGCGGAGCTGCAGCGCGTCGAAAAGGCGTGGGTCTCGGGCGACTACGACACGGCCAATGTCACAGTTGGAGAGGGCATCGGCCTGATCAGGGACATTCCGACTGCTGGTGAGCTGGTGAAGCGCATTTCGGCGGAAGCAAGCGCATGTCTTTTGCGATACGCGCCTGCGCAAACTTCGATCGCGGCCTAAGCAAGTCGCCCATTTTCTACGTATTGCCGGGTGGAGACAGCGCGTGCGCTATGGCGCACGCGCCTTGGAAATCACTTGCCCAAAAGGCGAAGGAGATGTTGATGAGCGAACCTAAAGCTGATGCCCGGGCTCCGGGTATCTGGACCGTCGTGCTTGCCTCCAGCGCAGGCACGGTCATAGAGTGGTACGACTTCTATCTGTACGGCAGCCTTGCCGTATTTTTTTCGACTCTTTTCTACCCTTCAAACGACCCCACCGCAGCCCTCCTCGTCAGTGTCGCTACATTTGCAACCGGATTCGTGGTTCGTCCGTTCGGCGCCCTCCTGTTCGGCAGCCTCGGCGACCGGTTGGGGCGCAAGCACACGTTCCTTCTCACCTTGATCTTGATGGGCATTTCGACCACGCTGGTCGGATTCCTCCCGACATATGCGAGCATCGGGTTCGCCGCGCCCATCGCGCTCGTCGTACTGCGCCTCGTCCAGGGGTTGGCGATCGGCGGAGAGTACGGCGGCGCCGCAATTTACGTGGCTGAGCATGCTCCGGCAAATCGTCGCGGCTTCTTCACGAGCTTCATTCAAACCACCGCGACCGTCGGCTTCTTCGTCGCGATACTCGTCGTGCTCGCGTGTCGGCTGTCGCTTGGCGAAGAGGCATTCCGCGCATGGGGATGGCGCATTCCGTTTCTGTTGTCCGCCCTTCTCCTCGTGCTTTCGATCTATCTTCGCCTCAAACTAAGCGAGTCGCCGATTTTCGAGCAGATGCGTCAAGCCGGTAAGGTTTCTCGCGCGCCCGTCCGGGAGAGCTTCGGCACGGGGCAGGGCCTGCGCTATTCGCTCTATGCCCTTTTCGGCGCAACAGCTGGGCTGGGTTGCGTATGGTACACGGGACAGTTCTACGCACTGTACTTCCTACAGAGCGTCCTCAAAATGGACTTCCTAACCGCGAACCTCTGCGTCGCCGTCGCCTTGGCGATCGGAACACCATTGATCGTCGTGATTGGCGCTCTTTCAGACCGCATCGGACGCCGTCCGCTGATAGTTACCGGACTATTGCTTGCTGCAGCCCTCTACATTCCGATCTACACGGGAATTGCGACGGCCGCAGCGGCTCACAACTACATCGTCGTCACGGCTCTTATCCTGGCGCAACTCATCTTTGTTGCGCTCGTCTATGGGCCGAATGCCGCGTTCCTCGTCGAGCTCTTCCCTGCGCGGCTACGATATACCTCGCTGTCACTCCCGTATCATATCGGAACGGGGATATTCGGCGGCTTCGTTCCGCTGATTGGCCTGTCGCTCGTCAGCTACACAGGCAACATTTACGCGGGTCTGATCTATCCCATCGCAATCGCGGTTTTGACCGCGATGGTCAATGTCCTGTGCCTGCCCAGGCCGGCCGCAACCGAACCCTCAGGCGAGCTCGGCGCCGCGCCTGCGGCCGGTCGGCAGGTCGCCTGAAATACGGCAACACGAATGGCGCTCTGACTCGCGAATTCGTGCAACACACCTTGCACGAACTCGCAGCGAGAATTCGCCTCCGACGTGGTATGGTGCCCCATAACATCCTCGTCAACTTTATAGCGCCGGCTAATTTCGCCACCAACATTGGCAGGGTGCAATGCAGGATGCGGCTGTGGAGGCCGTGTTCGCGCGCAATTCGTTGTTGGGCCGCGCCGCCGAAACGGATGAAATCTCCAGCGTAGCACTCTTTCTCGCGTCAGACGCTTCGAGTTATATGGCTGGCACGCAGATTCTGGGTCGATGGTGGAGAGTGCCTCATCGGAGCCTCATGATCCGAGGTGGGCGGCACGATGGCGCTTATCGACATTGCGCCATCCGGCTCTTTCCGCAGGGCGTGTTGCCAACCCTGTACAGAGCGTGTCATTGCAATGAGGGCTCTTCCGACCAAGGGCGAGTAGCTTGCACGGCGAAGCAAGAACCCCTGACGGCAAGGAGTCTTGGGCTCTGTGTTTCGGCATGGAATAAGGACCCCGTTTTCGGGGTGATCGGCATCCAATCGGGGCTCTGACGCATATTCGATGATCGTGATTGTTTTTATGGCGCGCCAATCAGCCTAGCCTGAAGGAGATCGAGCTTAGCGCGTCCGTACATTTGCCGTTTGACCAGCTTGAGCTTGGTGATCTGAGCTTCCACTTGGCCATTGGACCATGGTTGCGTGATAGCCGCGTGCACCGCGCCCTTATCGTTGGCAATGCCATTCGCGAACGAGGCAATGAGGCTCCGCTTGGATTCCTCAATCCAAGGTTCGAGCTCCATCTCGGCCTTCTTTCGGATCATCGCGTGGAAGCGGCCAATGAGAGCTTGGGCATCGGCCAGCATAGGAACGTTTTGTTCGATGACGGCAAGCGTGACGGTCTCGGCCCTGGTCAGGTGGTCGCGCTTCGTCGTCATCAGCTGCGCTATCGTCCTGGCGGCGGGGACCTTCTGCAATTGTTGATGGCTGATAGTCTCGGCACGCCGCCGTCGCGTCGCCCATTCCGCCACCACGCGCAGCGATCCCATAAAGCCTTGTCCCTTCAAACGGCGCCAGAGTTCGGCACCGTTGCGACAGCCGCCTGACCATTGCGCGTCCAGGAACGGCAGATGCCCGTCCAGGGTGCTTTGACGGGTGCGGAACATATCCGTACCGCCGCCGCGGCTAATTTGGCGAACCAGATTGCGACTATGTCCTGTGCGGCGGACGATCTCCTTGAACGGCACACCGTCGCTGACGAGAGCCGCAATTGCGGCATGGCTGTCCCGGCGCCGCAGATAGCCCTGATAGCGCAGCTTTTCCGCATAGGTCAGCAATTCCGGGTTGATCGTTGTCGCTCCGATTGCGGTTCGGATTCTGTTCATGGAGCGGCGCACCGCATCAAGGAAGGCCGCGCTCGCATTTTCCATCAGATGCCAGCGGTCGGCGACCTGGATGGCGTTCGGGAGCGCCTTAGCTGCTGCCTCGCCGTATCCACCACCGCGATCTCGCGACACAATGTTGATCGCTGGGTGCTTCGATAGCCACGCCCGAACGGTCGCAGTCTCCCTGTCGGGCAGCAGGGTAACGATCCGCCGACGCTCCAAATCGCACACGATCGTCCCGTATCGATGGTTTCTCCGGAACGCCCAGTCATCGATGCCCACAACAAGCAATGGATCTGTCGGCATCGCCGTCCGCCGACGGACCACCCGTAGCAAGGTATCGTTGCTGACAGGCAGCATGAGCCGCTTGGCGAAGCTTGCCGCCGGCCGGCCGCCGAGCGCCAACCCCAGGTGATGGACGATGTATTCCAGCCGTGCTGTCCGGCGCCGTCGCAGCGGGACGATGTCTTCTCCGAACCGCTCCGCGAAGATCCGCCGGCGGCAATGCGGCACCTCGCATGTGAAGCGCCGCGTGAGTAATCGGAGGCGCACCTTTCTGCCCGCTGATGGCAAATCGGCAACGTGCCGGACGTAGCGGCTATGGATGCGGCTCGACGCTGTCGCGCACAAAGGGCACCGAGCCTCCGCAGCTTCCGACCTAACAGACAGAATAAGCGAATCCATTGAGTCACTTACACCATCAACCACCAAACCACTCGGTACTAGCGATGAGATTTGAAAGCCCGTCCGCATGGCGCTGATTCTCCGTTTGAGAACCACAGTCGCCCGGCAAACTTCATCGGAAATGAGTCAGACCCCCTTTTGGATGCCGATAGGGGGTCCCAGTCGAACGCCGATTGACATCTTGGGCAGGGCGTGGAGACTCTGCGCGCTTTTCGACCGCCGAATCTGCCTGGAATCATCAACTCGTGCGGCGTGCGAAGAGTAGCGTCGCTCCCAGCCCACACATAATGGCGCCCGATGCCTGTCGCGTCTTAGCGACGAATGAGGGCCTTTTTGCAAACCCGTCCCTCGCCTTCGCAGCCCAATAGGTCACAATCAGATCTACGCTCGTGTTGAGTCCGACCGAAATGAGGCCTAGCACGATGAACTGCGCTCCGACACTCCCGGATGGGTCGACGAATTGCGGGATGAACGCAAGGAAGAATGCGGCTGTCTTGGGGTTGAGCGCCTCGACGATGATGCCCTCGCGAAAGGCCAAATGCGCATCGGTCGTCTGCACCTCTACCGGCTCGATGATACGCGCTTCGCGCCACGTCTTGATCCCGAGCCAGATGAGATATAGGCCTCCGACGATCTTCAGCAAAGTGAAGGCTTCCGCGCTTGCCATAACGAGGGCAGATAGACCGACAGCGCCGCCGAAAACGTGGACAAGCCCTCCAATACCCAGGCCAACGCTCGATGCCAGCCCTTCGCTTCTGCCGCCAGCAAGCGTCCGGGCCACAATGTAGAAGATACCCGGTCCCGGCGTGACCGCTACGAGCAGTGCCGCGGCCAGGAACACGAAGAAGGTCTGCAAGTCGAACATCGCTTAGCCCGTCATCGATTTAACTGGCTTCGTGGCGCCAGTCTTCGTACATCACGGATACACTCGTTTCAGGCCTGAGTGCAAATAGGCAGCCACTTCCCGATCCCGCGGCGTAACGCTCGCCGTCTGCATGGTCCCACATGTCGTTGTAGAACCTTCGGACAACTTCCCTTTACAACTCTACCAAGGTCCATAGCGGGCTCGAGTCCTGACGGCGGGGCAATCATGTTTGACCTTTCCTTGACGAACGCTCCTGCGGGTGAACTAAAGACGGTCCACCGATAGCTCCAGGTCGCCGAGGAAACCTGCCTCGTCTTCCAGACCTCGCATCACTCTAATTTCTCGTCGAAGTCACCTATTGACGTTGACAACCGTGCGTCCACGCACTTGGCCCCTCATGAGGCGGTCCGCTGCGAGGACGACGTCGTTCAGGCCGATCTCGACCGCCGTCTTCTCCAAATCCGCTTCGGTGAGCAAGGAAGAGAGACGATCCCAGGCTTCGACGCGTTCGGCTTTCGGGCGAGTCACGCTGTTGATGCCGAACAGCGCCACTCCGCGTAGGATAAAGGGCGCGACGGTTGCGGGAAAATCCAATCCTTGCGCCATACCGCACGCGGCGACCGCTCCGTCAGCCTTGATACCGGCGCACACGTTGGCGAGAGTGTGGCTGCCGACCGAGTCGATCGCGGCGATCCATCGTTCCTTCTGCAGCGGCTTGCCGGGCTGCGACAGTTGGGACCGATCGATGATCTCGGCAGCGCCTAGGCTCTTGAGATACGGCTGTTCGTCCGGTCGTCCGGTCGAAGCCACGATGCGGAAGCCGAGCTTGTGGAGCAGCATGATCGCGATGCTGCCGACGCCTCCGCCTGCGCCAGTCACCAGCACGTCGCCGGAACCGGGACGAATTCCGTACTTCTCGAGTGCGATAACCGATAGCATCGCGGTGTAGCCCGCGGTACCGATGATCATCGCGCGGCGGGAAGGCATCGAAGCGGGCAGCTTGATCAACCAGCCCGCCTTGACCCTCGCCCGTTGCGCCAGGCCGCCCCAGTGTTGTTCGCCGACGCCCCAGCCGTTGAGGACCACGCGGTCCCCCGGCGTGAAGGCCGCATCGGAGCTCGACGAGACCACACCCGCGAAATCGATCCCGGGCACGAGCGGGAAGGATCTCACGATCGGGCCCTTGCCGGTAATCGCGAGGCCGTCCTTGTAGTTCAGCGTGCTGAACTCAACCTCGACGGTCACGTCACCTTCGGGGAGGCGGCTTTCCGGTAATTCGGCAACATCGGCGCGATATCCCCGCTCGTCCTTCTCGATCAACACGACTTTAAACAACTCGAGCTCCTTTTCACGAGATTCTTCTGGACCTGGCCTTCGGCCCGTCCGGACGCGGTAGGCCGGCGATGAAGCCGACGATGAAAGTATCGAGCGGACGGCCGTTCTTGACGAGGCGGGCCCGCATCACCGCTCCCTCCCAGCCGATCCAGAAGAACTCAGCCAACGAATCGCAGTCCGCGGCGGCGCTGATCTCGCCTGCGTCGCGTGCGAGTTCCAGGCAACGCGCTACCTTCCGCTGCCAACCCCTGACGATCTCGTCCAACAGGCGCCTGTAATCGTCTGGCAGCGCCTCAACCTCCTGGCTGAGGTTTCCAACCAGACAGCCCCGCGCATAGCCGTATTTGGCCATACCTGCCTTGGCGTCCTCGACGAAAGCTCGCATGCGCGCCAACGGCGCGAGCTTTTCGTTGTTCAGGGCCCGGTCCAGCTTATGCCGGAAGAAAGAATCGTAGGACTTCATGACTTCGCGGCCGAAGTCCGCCTTGCTTTCGAAGTAGTGGTAGAAAGACCCCTTCGGCACGGTTGCACGGCGCAGCAGCGCGTCCAGTCCGGTGGCTGCAAAACCCTGCTGGGTCATCACCTCCATCCCGCAACGTAAGAGGACGTGGCGCGTCGGCGCATATCCAATGTCGCGTCGGTCCGGCTCGCCCGGTTTCCGTCGAATGCTCTCTTCTGCCACTGAATTGTATCCTGATTAGACCGATCGTCTAGAACACAGCTGCCCGAATTTGGCAAGCCGGAAAACGGCGCCACCTTGTGGAGAAACGGTATTGGGAGCAGAAATGTCGGCTCATTATGCAATGTGCACGCTTTTTCCGCGGCTTTTGCTGCCCCCTTGTGCGATTGCGCGGCGCGACGGGGTGGTTTCATACTTGACACAAAGTGTCCTTGGCTCGAATGTGAGCCGTCCTTGGAGAGAGCTTCGTCATGATTCAATCGTTCAGGAAAGCCGCGGGTTTGGCCGCTGCAGGCGCCGTGTGTCTGGGGCTTTTTTCCGTGCCGGCGATCGCAGCCGACGCCTACCCTTCGACCGCCATCAAGCTGGTCGTCGGATTTCCGCCGGGAGGCCCGACGGATATTATCGGTCGGGTGATCGGGCGTCTGCTCGCCAAGGAGTTGAACCAGAACGTCATCGTGGAGAACAATGGTGGCGCCGGCGGAATGATTGCCGCCTCCAATGTCTCCCGCGCGAACCCCGACGGCTACACGCTACTCGTCGCGGTCGAATCCTCGAATACCCGCGCCAAGGCGCTCTATTCCTCCGTGCGCTACGATCAACAGAAAGGCTTCACCTACATCCGGAAGGTCGCCAAGCAGCGCAACCTGCTCGTCGTGAACCCTAAACTTCCAGTATCCAGCGTTCCGGAACTGGTGGCCTATCTGAAGGCCCACCCCGGAGAAGTGAACTTCGGCGGTACGTTCGGCGCGACATCCCACATTGGCGGCACGCTGTTCGACATGGCCTACGACACGAAGATGTCGTTCATCAACTATTCGGGCGGCAATCAACCGATCGTCGATTGCATGTCGGGTATCTTGCAGGTGGGCTTCTTTACCGAAGCCACGATCGGTCAGCAGGTCAAGGCCGGCTCCCTCAACGCGCTCGCGGTGACATCGGCTGACCGGTCGCCGGCCTTCCCGGATCTGCCGACGATCGAGCAGGCCGGCGGCAAACCTCTCGATATCTCGCCGTGGTTCGGCGTCGCGGGTCCGCCGAACCTTCCGGCAGACGTCGTCGCCAAAGTTGGCGCCGCCCTCGACAAGGCTGCGAGCGATTCGGAATTCCTGAAGCAAATGGAAACGATCGGCGCCACGCCGATCACGGGGTCGACCGTGGAGAGCTTCACGGCGGATGTCGGAAAGGAAGAGGCCTACTGGGATAAGTGGGCCAAGGACATCGGGGCGCCTCTTCAGAAGTAGCTCGCCGAGGGATCGACGATGGAGTTCTATCACCAGTACGATGCTCATCTCTCTGCCGACGAGCGCGATCACGTGGCGAAGGCGCGGGCATTCTGCGCCGGGGCCTTTTCCGACAGCGTCTTCGCCGCGCACATGGCGGGCGAGGCGTTTCCCGAGACGTGGATTGCCGAATGGGCGGCGCTCGGCATGTTCGGGCTTCAAGCTAAGCGCGCTCACGGCGGGATGGAAGCGTCCTACCTGTGCAAAATCCGCGTCGCGCAGGAAATGGCGCGTCACGGCTTCGCCGCGGCGTTCTGCCTGAATCATCACCAAGGCGGGGCGACGCGACTTTCCCAGACTGGCACGCCAATCCAGGTTGAGCGCCTCCTGAAGCCCGCGCTGTGCGGCGAGCTTCTTCTGACGACCGCCATGACCGAGCCGGCGGGTGGCAGCGATGTCTCCGCCCTTACCACGACGGCCGTTCCGGTCGACGGCGGCTGGGCTCTGAGCGGCACCAAGGCGTGGATGACGGGCGGTCTGCTGGTCGGTGGTCTCATCGTGTTGGCCCGCGTGGGCGACACTATGGGGGCAGGGGACATTGCCAGTTTCTATGTGCCGCTCGGCCAAGCCGAGACGGTAAAGCGGACCGAGATCGTCGTTCCCGGAGCGCGATCCTTCCGCTTGGCCGAAATAGTCTTCGACGGTCACTTCGTGCCCGAGTGGTGTCTGATCGCAGCGCCAGGCGCCGCGCTCAAGGCGTCGATGGCTTCCGTTAACGCGGCCCGGGTCCACGTGGCGGCCATGTGCGTCGCGACGCTGCACGCGGCGCTGTGCGAAGCGGTCGACTACTGCGAAGGCCGGAAAGCCTTTGGAAAACCGCTGACGGGGCATCAGGGCCTGCGCTGGGAGCTCGCGGAGGTGTCGACCCGGCTCGAGGCCGCCAACGCGCTCGTCTTCCGCGCCGCCGAGCAGATACAGACCGGGAGAAATCCGGTCACGCTGGCCGCGCAAGCCAAGAAGTTCGCCGTCGACACTGCGCTCTGGGGCATCGATCAGTGCGTCCGGATCATGGGCGCGACCGGCGCCGGCGTGGCTCACCGCTTGAACATGCATTTCGCCGAGGTCCGGATGGCCGCTTACGCCGACGGCACCAACGAGATGCTGCTCGACCGGGTCGGCCGCGGCCTGTCCACGACGTACCAAGCCTCAATCCTCTAGCAAGCACGGCGGACGAAACGATGCGCAACGTAGTGGTGGAGGACGCGGCGGCGGCTGTCGAAGGCATCAAGGACGGCGACACCGTCTTGATGGGCGGGTTCGGCGGCGCGGGCCTTCCGCTCGGAGTGGTCAAGGCGGTGCTCGACCGGGGCGTCCGCGACCTGACGCTGATATCGAACAACGCCGGTTCGACAGAAGACGATCTGTCGCTGTGGTTCGAGGCCAGAATCGTCCGCAAGATCGTCTGCTCCTATCCGCGCAGCGCCAAGCAGTTCGCCGAACAATATCGTGCCGGCACGGTCGAGCTTGAACTCGTTCCGCAAGGAACGCTGGTGGAGCGCATACGGGCGGGCGGCGCCGGTCTCGGCGGCTTCCTTTCTCCCGTCGGCGTCGGGACGGTGTTCGCGGAGGGCAAGGAGAAGATCGTCGTCGAAGGACGTGAATTCATTCTCGAGCTTCCGCTTCGCGCGGATTTTGCTTTCGTCAAGGGGCACCTCGCCGACACGCTCGGCAACGTCACCTACAACAAGTCGGCGCGCAATCACTGCGCCGTCATGGCGACGGCCGGCCGGACGGTCGCCGTTGAGGTCGATCGCGTGGTCGAGGCGGGCGATTTGGACCCGGAAGCCATCGTCACGCCCTGCATCTTTGTCGACCGCGTTTTCGCAAGGAGCTCCCGATGACCCCGCTTTCACGCGACGCGCTGGCGCGCATGGTTGCCTTGCATCTTCCCGAGGAAGGCTTCGTGAATCTCGGCATCGGCGCTCCGACGCACGTGGCCGATTACCTGCCGGCCGATTCGGGCGTGATCCTTCACAGCGAGAATGGTATTCTCAACGTGGGCCCAAAGCCCGCGGCCGGCGCGGAGGACTGGGATCTCATCAACGCCGGGAAAATGCCGGTCTCGCTGCGGACCGGCGGCTCCTATTTCGATTCGAGTCTTTCGTTCGCGATGATGCGGGGTGGCCATCTCGACGTCGCCGTGCTCGGCGCGTTCCAGGTCTCGAAAGATGGCGATCTCGCGAATTGGACGACCGGTGACAACGGCTCGCCGCCCGGGATCGGCGGAGCCATTGATCTGGCAGTCGGCGCGAAGTCGATCTGGGTGATGATGGACCACACCACGAAGGATGGTCGCTCCCGCATCGTGGAGCGATGCGGCTACCCGCTCACGGCGCGCAGAGTGGTTAGCCGCATATTCACCAGCCTTGCCATCCTCGACGTGACCGAGGAAGGGCTAGCGATCCGCGCTCTCCTCGACGGTCTTACAATGGAGGCGCTGCGCGATCGCACGGAGGCGCCGCTGCACGTCACCGGCGAGGTCCAGACCATCAGACAGGACGGGAGCGTCGCATGATTTATCGCGTCGCCAAACTTGTCGCGGACTGCCTGGTCGCCCATGGGGTCGACCGGGCCTTCGGGGTGCCGGGGGAGAGCTTTCTGGCGGTGCTCGATGCACTGCGCGACCGCACCGATTTCGATCTGGTGACCTGCCGCCACGAAGGAAGCGCGAGTCTCGCGGCCGTCGCCGACGCCAAGCTCACGGGCCGCGCCGGCGTCGTGATGGCGAGCCGTGGTCCGGGCGCTTTCAACGCCGCGCTCGGACTGCACGTGGCCGCGCAGGAGGCGATTCCGCTGGTGATGCTGGTCGGTCAGGTCGATCGTCCGAACCTCGGACGGGACGCCGTCCAGGAAGTCGATTGTGGCCGTTCGTTCGCCGGCGTGCTGAAATGGTCGGTGCGTCTGAACTCCGCCGATCTCGTTCCGGAGATGATGGCCCGCGCGTTCGCGGTGGCACATGCGGGAACGCCCGGTCCGGTTGCGGTCGAAGTCCCGGAAGATCTCCTCAAGGATTCGGCCGAGGGATTTGTCGCCACGGTCAACGGGGCTGGGCGTCCGCAGCCGGGCGCTGCGGCGATCAAACAGGCGGCTGCGGCGTTGACGGCCGCGGAGCGGCCGATCCTGTTGGTGGGCGGTGAATGCCGGACGGCATCGTTCCGCGAAGATCTGGTCGCGTTCTCCGAGACGTGGAGCGTCCCGGCCGTCACCATGAACAAGATGCAGGACCAGTTTCCCAACGCTCACCCGCTGTGGGCCGGTCAGTTCGGCTTCTTCACGTCCCAGCCCCATGCGAAACTGCTCGAGCGCGCCGACCTCGTCGTTGCCGTCGGAACGCGTCTGGGCGACCTGTCCTCGCTCGGATTTGCGTTTCCGAGGCAGGCCGAGCCGCGCCAGCCGTTGGTCCATGTCTATCCGGATCCTGATGCGATCGGAAAGCGCGTCCAGACCGACGTCGCGGTCGTTTCTGGATCGCATGCGTTCGTATCGGCCATGCTCGCCGTTTCCGCGGCAGCGCCGGACCGGACCGAGTGGCTCAGAGCAGCAGCCACGGTGCGGACGGCCACACACGGTTGGCCTCGTTTCGGCGTACCGTCCGCAGACGTCTTCGGTCACGCCGTGGCGGCCATCGCTACACACTTCAAGCCCGACGGCATCGTCACGACGGACTCCGGCAACTTCGCGGGATGGGTCCATCGCATCTTCAGCCTCGAGCCGACTGCACGGCTGCTCGGCTCGGCTTGCGGTGCAATGGGCAGCGGGGTCCCGTCCGGGCTCGCTGCGAGCCTTCGTTTTCCGGAGCGACAGGTCGTGGCGTTCTGCGGGGACGGCGGCTTCCTGATGACTGGCAACGAACTGGCGACGGCGGTATCGAGAAAAGCGAACCTCAAAATCGTCGTGTCGAACAACCGGTCTTACGGCACCATCCGTTCGCACCAGGAGCGGGCCTTTCCCGGCCGCCCATACGGCACCGATCTTTCGAGCCCCGACTTCGCCGCTCTTGCCCGCGCGTTCGGCGCGGCGGGATTCGTCATCGACGATGCAGGCAGCGCCGCGTTGACCGTGGCGGACGCAATGCAGATCGAGGGACCGGTGGTGATCGAAGTGCGATCGGACGTGCGTCAGACGCTGGACAAGTCGCTTGCGGCGCCGCGCTGAGGCCGAACCGGATCATTGTGCAGGGAGAAACATGATGGATGCCGTCGCAAGCGAGAAAGCCGGGGTCGCAGCCTCTTGGCAGGGCGTCGTACGCTTTCTTCACAAGACCCCGCGAGCCTTCCTTCCGATGCGCTCGTTTCCTTCGCTCGAACTCGTCGCCGGCCGCGGCATCGAGGGCGACCGGTACTTCGTAGGCCAGGAAACGGGGTTTTACTCCCACAAGCCAGAGGAGGGGCGGCAAATCACGCTTTTCGAGATGGAAACTCTCGAGGCTCTGCGGCGAGACCACAAGATCGAATTGTTGCCGGAGGAACATCGCCGAAACGTCACCGTCGAAGGAGTCCCGCTGAATCATCTGGTCGGGCGTCGCTTCCGGCTTGGAGAGACGATCGTGGAGGCGACCCGCCTTTCGACGCCGTGCCGTCACATCGAGGAGATCCTCGGCAAGGCCGTATTCGACCCACTGATCAACCGGTCCGGGTTGAACTGCAAGATCATCGCTGGCGGCACACTGCGCGTGGGCGACGCCGTGAGGCCGATCTAGATGGCGAAGGCGATCAAGACTGTCTCCACAGTCCTCTCCAATATCGAGGATCTCGGCAACGACACTAAGCGCTTCACCCTCGTCGACCAGGACGATTGGGAACTGCCGCCGTTCCGGCCAGGAGCGCACATCGACGTGCACCTGGGGCAGAGTCTTGTCCGGACCTATTCGCTCTGCAACGAACCGGACGACGATTGGCGCTACGTGATCGCGGTAAAGCGCGAGCGAGACGGCCGTGGCGGCTCGAACTTCATCCACGATCAAGTGAAGGTGGGACAGCCTGTTTACGTTTCACTACCTCGCGGCGGGATCGCGCTGGCCCCGGAGGGGACCAACCTGTTCGTCGCAGGCGGCATCGGTGTAACGCCATTCATCTCCGCCATTCAGCATCTCGAGCGCAGGGGGCAGTCTAACTACGTGCTCCACTGGACCACCCGCGGGCGGCCGGTCCTGGCCGATATGATCGGGCCGGCGATGAAAGCGGGCCGGGTCCGATTATATGACACGACTACGCAGGACAAGCCGATCGTCGCAGAGATCATCGGCAAGTTCTCCGCATCCGGTCTGGCGGCTTGCTGCGGACCTGACACCATGCTGAAGGACTTCGAAGAAGCCGTCTCAGACTGGCCGGACGAGCGCAAGCACATCGAGATGTTCACGCCGCCGAAGATCACCGCCAGAAGCGACGTGCCTCCCTACGAACTCTTTCTGTCGGCGAGCAACAAGCGGGCGACCGTCACGCCGGAGGTCGGCCTTCTCGGAACGCTTGAAGCGCTCGGGGTCGACGTACCCGTGTCCTGCGGCGGCGGCATCTGCGGCGCCTGCCGCACGCGCTGGACTGAGGGGCCGCCTATCCATCGAGATCGCGTGCTTTCGCCTGCTGAGCGGCAGCAGGAGCTCATCGTGTGCGTGGGCGACTGCGCGGGACAGAGACTGGTGCTGGATCTGTAGATCGTCGGAGGTCCCGGTCCACGATTTGAATTGTCGGTGGTTTGGTGCGAGATCGATGCAGGCAATAACTTCGGAAAGATCCGAGCGCAATGACACTCAACCTCAAATTTCTCCGCGTGCAGAGCGGCATGACTCTGGAGCAGCTTGCCGCCGATTCCGGCCTGACCCGCAGCTATCTTTCCAAGCTGGAACGCGGGCTCTCCTCTCCGTCGATAGGCTCCGCGCTCAAGATCGCCGAGGCTCTCGGAACGACCCTCGACCGCTTCTACGGTCAGCCCGACGACCACGACCCCATCACGATCGTCCGCGCCAAGAAGGGGAAGGCGGGCGACGTCGACACGCACCTGTCGCTCGTCGCCGGACTGGCTCCCGAACGCACGATGCGCGCCTTCATCGTGCGGCCGACCAAGACGGCCAAACGCGGTCGCATCATGAGTCATCACGAAGGTGAGGAGATCTTGTTCATCCTCACCGGCCGAATCGAACTCGTCATCGGTAAGCGGAAGGAGACCCTCAATCCGGGCGATTGCATCCAGTTCGATTCCACCATCCCGCACAAGCTGATCCAGGTCTCTTCCGGACCGGCGTCGGCGCTCGTCGTCATAGCGACCAAACCCGCATAGAGGTGCTGAGAATGCCGATCATGCTGCGAAAGAAAGACTTTTACGCCGGGCTGCTCTTGGTGTTGCTGGGCGCGGGGATCGGTCTCAACTCGACGGCCTATTCGCTCGGGTCCTTGGCCCACGTCGGACCGGGCATGTTTCCGTTCATGATCGGCGTCATCATGGTTCTCGTCGGAGCCTTGATTTTCGTCACCGGGTTGGCGACGCCTCTCGAAGAGGGGGAGCGCATATTGCCCGCCGCGATGGAATGGCGCGGCTGGGCATGCATCCTCGCGGGCCCGCTGATGTTCATCCTCTTCGGCGTCTATTTGGGCATGGCCGCGGCTACCTTCATGTGCGTCTTCGTCTCGGCGCTCGGCGACAGGACGGCCACCCTGAAAGGCTCGGCCGCCTTGGCCGCGGTCGTCACTGTCGCCGGCGGTCTCCTCTTTTCCTACGTGCTGAGGGTTCCTTTCCCGCTGTACCGTTGGGGGTTCTAGATGTTCGCGAGCGCGCTTTCAGATCTTTGGTACGGCTTCGGTGTCGCCTTCGAGCCGCAGAACGTTATGTGGTGCTTTGTCGGCGTCCTGGTCGGCAACATGGTGGGCGTCCTGCCGGGGATGGGGCCGCTGGCCACGATCTCGGTGCTGCTGCCGTTGACCTTCGGTATCAAACCGGTAGGCGCGATCCTGATGCTATCAGGCGTGTTCTACGGGGCCCAATACGGCGGCGCGATCTGCTCGATCCTGCTCAATCTGCCTTGTCATCCGCCGCACGCGGTGACGTGTCTTGACGGATTTCCGCTGACGAAGCAGGGCCGCGGCGGCGCGGCGCTTGGCATTACGGTACTATCGTCTTTCGTCAGCGCTTCCTGGGGCATCTTGGAGATGATCTTTCTAGCTCCGCTACTGGTAAAGGTCGCGCTGGAATTTGGTCCGACCGAAATCTGCTCGCTGATGCTTCTGGGCCTACTCGCCGGTTCGACACTCGCGAGAGGCTCGCCTCTCAAAGGCATCGCCATGACGTTGCTTGGCTTATTTTTAGGCATCGTGGGGACGGACGTCGAGACCGGGGCGGAGCGCTTCACGTTCGGCATCCCGAATCTCCTTGACGGCATCGAACTCGTCGGACTCGCTCTCGGTCTATTCGGTATCGCCGAGTTCATGAAGAGCGTGAACCAGTATTCTGAGGTGAACACGCGCTATTCGAACGTCGGCTTGCGCGATCTGCGTCCGTCACGTGATGAACTCCGCCGCTCGATCCCGGCGATGTTGCGCGGCACCATCATCGGCAGCCTGTGTTCGCTCATTCCTGGAACGGGACCGACGATCGCTTCCTTCATCTCGTACGCGGCCGAGAAGAAGGTTTCGAAGACACCAGAGAAGTTCGGCACCGGAATGATCGAAGGCGTCGCCTGTCCGGAAGCCTCCACGCATTCGTCGGTACAGGGGGACTTCATCCCGACCATGAGCCTCGGCATTCCCGGGGACGCAGTCATGGCTCTCATACTCGGCGCGCTGATGATCCAGGGCATCGTGCCAGGTCCCCAGCTGATCAAAGAGCATCCGGACATCTTCTGGGGCTTGGTCGCGAGCTTCTGGATAGGCAACATTATGCTGGTGCTGCTCAACGTCCCGCTGATCGGGCTGTGGGTGAAGCTCCTGTTGATTCCGTACAAATATCTTTATCCAAGCGCATTGTTCTTCGTCGCGATCGGCGTCTACTCGACCAACAACGACATGTTCCAGGTCGGCGAGACCGTCGTCGTCGGGTTGATCGGCTATCTGCTCCTGCTGCTCGACTTCCACCCGGCCTCGCTTCGTGCTGGGCCCGCGCTTGGAGGAGAACTTCCGCCGTTCCCTTCTGATTTCTCGCGGCGACGCCATGATCTTCGTCGAGCGGCCGATCAGCGCGTTGTTTCTGTTCCTGTGCGTGGCGCTTTTGGCGGCGCAGGTCTACGTTCGCTTGCGCAGGCCGAAGGCGCTTGCGGTGCCCGACGTCGCGGAGGGGACCGGCGCTGCGGTCGCCCGGGCCGCGGAGTAAGCCCCAGTTCCACAGGCATAAGTTACAGGCCTTTGCGCGATGAAGTAGCGGCGCATTGCTGACGAAGCACAATGCTTGGAAACGCCCAGTCTCCTGGATGTTCTTCAGCCGCTTGACTGGGAAGCGAAACGTTTCGCCTGCTCGAACAACGCATTCACCTCCTGACTAGGGGCCTCGCAGTGCGGTGAGTAACACCGGGGGTGCCAATCTGGTCTAGCAATAATGTCACGAACTGGCTCTGTGGGGTGATCCAGTTATGGCGTACATCGGTCTCATGAACCCTCCACGGGATAGGATTAGAGAGATGAGCAATGAAAGCGCTCACCTGCACTCTGAAACGGCGGTCGACAAACCGGTTTACAAGACTTGGATGTGCGCGCTCTGCGGGGTTGTTTACAGCGAGCGGGAGGGATGGCCGGACGAGGGCATTCCGCCGGGCACTCGCTGGGAAGACGTCCCCGACGAGTGGATCTGCCCCGATTGCGGCGCAGGCAAGAGTGAATTCCAGATGATCGAGGCCTGAAGAAATCCCGTTGATGGTGCGAGCAGCGTGCGCGGCATTCATCAATTGCCAAGGAGCCAGCATGTACGTCCCTCCACATTTCGCCGAGTCGCGCCCCGAGGCGCTTCACGATCTCATCGACAAAAATCCTCTCGGCATCCTCTTTACCAACGGGAAGGGCGGGCTCGACGCAAATCACCTGCCTTTCGAGTTGCACGCGAACGAAGGGCAGCAGGGCGTGCTTCATTCACATGTGGCCCGCGCAAATCCCATTTGGCAGGATATCGCTACGGGGAACGAGGTGCTGATTGTGTTCCGTGCCGGGGACGCCTACATCGCGCCGAACTGGTATCCGAGCAAGATCGAGTTCAAGAAGCAGGTTCCGTCCTGGAACTATATGGTGGCACATGTGTACGGACGCGCGACGATCCGGGACGATGAGCGTTACGTCCGTGGCATGGTCGCGCGGCTGACGCGCATCCATGAGGCGAAGCAGGCCAATCCTTGGAAGATGACCGATAGCCCCAAGGATTATATCGACACGATGCTCAAGATGATCGTCGGGATCGAAATCGAGATCACACGGCTCGTTGGCAAGTCGAAGCTTAGTCAAAATAAAGAGGTCCGGGACATTCTTGGTGCAGGGAACGCGCTCAAGGCGCAGGGCAAGGATGTGATCGGCGATGCAATGCTGGCCGCCGCTGCTGCCAAGGCGGAGCAGGCCTGACCCATATCCGACGGAGCGACATGCACGGAGAAATCGTGGCACAACGACCTACTTGTCATCGTCGTGGCAGGGTATGGCGGGGCCAAACCCATCGGCAGCCGTGCGCAAGCATGGATGAATCTCATTTGCCCTACGATCGTCTGCCGCTGTCGGACTCAAAGACTTGAGATCAATGTGCGTCCTTCCCGTCGCGCCGCGGAACACCTGACCCAATGTTCTAATTCGCGGCGAGCGCCGATTATCGCGAAAGAGACCTGAGCGCGGCCATCCACATTTATGTGGTAGTTTTCATCCGTGGGCGCTTGGACAGTTTGGCCTTCCTGTTCGCGCGGACCGATGCCTCAAGTACGCCCTTCAGGCGGACTGCGGCGGCCTGCAATTCCGCGACGGAAAAGCCGCCAAACCCGAGCATTAGACCGAAGCGAGCAGGCGCATCTTGATACATGGGCGAGATCGGTCGCACCACCAGCCCGGCGTTGTGTGCTTGGTCGGCAAGCTTGACATCGTCGAGGCCGGCAGGAAGCCAGAGCACCAGGTGCATACCTTGGTCGCTTGGTTGGAGCGTTGCCCAGGACGGCAGCTCTCTCCCGATGGCGGAGATCAGGGCCGCGCGCCGTTCTGCGTAAGCGCCCCGGATGCGCCGTATGTGAGCTTCGAAATAGCCCTCGCGCATATATTGTGCGAGCACATATTGATCGGCCATCGGAGAATGGCGGTCGATAAGAGCACGGGCGCCCGCGAACGCATCCACCAGGGGAAGGGGAACGATGGCGTATCCGATCCGCATCGAGGAAAACAGCACCTTGCTCATCGTCCCGAGATAAACGACACGTGTAGGATCGAGTCCCTGCAAGGAGGGAAATGGATGTCCCGCGTAGCGAAGCTCGCTGTCGTAGTCGTCCTCGACAATCCATGCATTATTTTGACGGGCCCACGACAACAGAGCCGTGCGCCTGGCCATGCTCATCGGCATGCCGAGCGGGTATTGATGCGATGGTGTAACGAAGGCGACCCGAGCCTTCGGACATCGGACGAGACCTTCCTGGACGTCGATGCCCTGGTCGTCGACGGGAATCCGAGAGGTCTTGACGCTGAAGTTTCCGAGGACCGCGACAATACCGGGATAGGCGGGGTCTTCCGCCCATACTGCGTCTCCGTCCGCAAGAAGAACGGTTGCAGCCAGAAAAAGACCCTGCTGCGTACCTGCCGTGATCACGACCTGACCGGGCTCGCATTTCACTCCACGGGCCTTACGGACGTAGTCAGCAATCGCGATCCGCAAATCGGGCAATCCTTTCGGGTCAATGTATCCGGACGGGGCAGCCACGCGTAGCGCTCGGACGCGATTACCAAGGCGGCGCCACTTGTCATCCGGGGCGACTGCGCCTGCCGGATGAGCGATTGCAAATGGCGTCGTCCCTTGGGGTCGAAGAATTTGCGCGACCTCTGCAAGACGGGTGACGTTCTCCCGCAACACAGGGCCGATCCGCGGCGGCTCAATGAATGCCTGCGCTCGGTTCACGAGTTCGCTATCGCCATTGACGTCCGCTACGATCGTGCCGCCTCTGGCGCGCGCTTCGAGGTAGCCTTCCGCATGTAGCTGACCAAACGCCTCGATGACCGTACCCCTAGCGAGTTTGAGCGATGCAGCGAGGGCTCGGGTGGAAGGCAGCCGTTCGCCCGGCTTCAGGGTCCCGTTTGATATCGCCTCGCGAAGTACCTGCGTGAGTTGGTGTCCGACCCGGCCTGTGGTCTTGTCGAGAGAACCCAGCGAGGGAATTGCGATAATGTTTCGGCGCCTGGCCATGGCCGTTCTGGTCTACCTATCCGCTCGTACTTTGAAGTCAAGAATAGACCGACTTTGTGAGTCATTGAAAGAAATCGTCACACACCGCTCTACCAATCGGCTTTGACATCTCAGCCCGAGCAGCGATGGCCTTGCGGGTCAACGACCACCTCCGCATGACGTAGGTAGGCCGGCCCGAGGCGGAAGATCGCCTCGCTGGGTCAACCGGCTGAGCAGCGTCGTTCTTGAGAGGCTATCCAGTTTCGAAGCCCATCGAGAGTGCGAAATCCATCGGCTGCGTAGCAGCGGATGTCGGGACGGAAGGCCTGCATCATCTCGGCGAGCGCATGTCCCGGGCCGAGGTCCAGCCCCCTGCTGACCCCCAGCTCTGCCAGGGCCTCCAGCGTCGCCGACCAGTCGATGGGGCGCGCGACCTGGCAGGCGAGCTTCACGGTTGCATCGCTTGCGGAGAACATGCGCTCGCCGTCGCCTCCTGCGAGCAGGATCCGCTGGCTTGCGATCGGGATGCGCCTGCTGGCGTCGAGCGCATCTTGCAACGGTTTGCAGGCGCGCGCGAGCCGTGACGTGTGCGACGCGATCTTCACGGCGAGAACACCGCTGCGTGCGGCGCCCTGTCGAATGGCCGCCTCGCAGAGGTCGATCACGTCCTGCTCGGAGCCTCCGATCACGACAAGACGATCGGGATTCCTGATCGCGATCTCGCAGCGATATGTTTCGAGCAGGGTGTCGAGCGTGGTCTGATCGAGGCCGCGGACATACCGAGGCGATCATCCGCTCCGGCCACGCGGTCCATCAGCTGTGCGCGAACATCCGTCAACCGCAAGGCTTCGTCGGCCGTCCATATTCCGGCAATGCTCCAGGCCGCCATCTCGCCGACGCTGTAACCTGTGACGACGGTTGGCTCGGTCAGCAGGTCGGCAATGCAGGCGTGGATCGCCAGCGCCGATGTGACGGTCAGGATCTGGCTGACATGGTAAATTGACCGGTTCATGTCTTGCCGTGGCCGCCTCGGCCTGCGCAGCGGAACGGCGCCGGACGAAGGTGCCCTGCCCGACATGTCCGCTGATGATGCCGCGTTGTTCGGTCTCCTGATAGGCCTTGCTGACGCCACCATGAGGATGGTAGCCCAACAGCGGTGCAAGATCAGGTTCGCGCACCACCTCGCCAAACAACGCGGACAGGACCTGCGTTTCGCTTCCGTGGGCAGGCACGTTCGGCGCCCCCAACGATCCCAAAGAACTCTCCGATATCCTTCAGATACTTCGGGACATTATGGCTCGCCGGCCAGTAAACGTCGCTTCTGTCGCGTAGGTGTCCGCCTTCGTTTCGGTACGCTCAGCGAATCCCGTCGCACGTCAGCCCATTTCTTGGCTGCGAGGATAGATCGGCTGCCAGCACGCCAGTGCTGCCGAACTAAAGAAAATCACCAATGGAAATTCTCGGCCAGGTCTGTGTTCGCCGTGCGGCTTTGATCTTCGCCGACCAAGCGTCGATGAGATTGCCGAGGATCAATCGTCCGTTGCCGCGAATGTCCGGCCATTTCATCGTTGGTGTTCCCAGTGGCAGCGAGATCACCCCATGCGCTGCCGATAGCAGGCCGGTCGCTAGGCGCTCCGTGAGCCTTGGCGTCGCCTCCACCCCCAATTCGGAAAGATAATCCGCGATCGAGGTCACAAAGAGCCCGTAGCCCTTTCGTGCGATCTCAGTTTGACCGAAATAAACCCCGTCGGGAAAACGCCTGTCCTCGACCGTGCCGGCCATCGAATAGAGCGATCGAAAATGATCGGGATTGTCGACCCAATAATCGATATAGGCCTCCATGACGCGCCGGAGCCGGGCCTCGCCGCTGGAGTGGAGCGCGCGGACTTGTTCGAGCCGATCCGCCATTTCCTCCAGATTCCTCTCCTTCACTGCCAGCAGCAGCAGGATCTTGGTCGGAAAGTATTTGAGAATCGTGCCCTTCGAGTAACCGAGAGCATCGGCGATCTTCTGGATCGAAACGGTTTCGAGTGTGCCGCTCGCGAACTCCTTTTGCGCTGTTTCAAGGATTCGAGCCTGCAACGCCCGCTTGTCGGCTTCTTGGCGCGCGCGCTTCTGAAAGCGCCGCATCCGCTTAGGGTTTCCTGATCTCTCGGTCGACATCCCAATCTCCGCCCGGTGTGTCCTGCAGCTACATGGCTGGAATCACAAGTAAAAAACGCCACTCCGTTCGTAGCTTGCCAACTCTCGTAATAAATGACTATAGTCAATTAACTTAAAGCGAACAAACGGAGGGAAGCAGTGGCAACGTCGGCACACGAGTATGCCTGTAGCGATTTTGATCCGTTCGACTGGGACACTCGCATCGACCCCTATCCGGCCTATGCCGCCCTTCGTGCGAAGGCACCCGTCGTCCGGCTTGAGAAATACGGCATCTTCGCCGTGCCGCGTTTTGCCGAGATGAAGGCGGTCCTTGCCGAACATGTGAACTTCAGCAATGCCGGTGGTGCCGGCATCGTCAATTACTTCAAGGAGAAGCCGTGGCGTCCGCCGAGCATTGTTCTTGAAGCTGACCCACCGCTACATACACGCACCCGAAAGGTGCTAGCGCGGATTATGTCGCCGGGTGCGATGCGGGGCCTCGAGAACGGCTTCAAGGCCAAGGCCGCCGCGCTGGTCGATGAACTGATCGAAAAGAGATCGTTCGATGCAGTCCGCGACCTTGCCGAAATATTTCCGGTGACTGTATTTCCGGACGCCCTGGGCATCGACAATGAGGGCCGCGAAAATTTTCTGACCTACGGCGCAATGGTGTTTGCCGGCATGGGGCCGGAGAACGATTATTTTCGCACTCTTATGGCCCAGGCACCTAAAGTCTTGCCTTGGGTTGCCGCAAAATGCCAACGGGAGGCCTTAGCTCCCGGCAGTTTTGGCGCGCAGGTCTACGAGGCCGCCGATAGCGGCGAAATTACCCAGGAGGAAGCGCCTCTGCTCGTCCGGTCCTTTCTCTCGGCGGGACTGGATACGACAATCACTGCACAAGGCATGGCCCTCTTTAGTTTGACCCGTCATCCGGAGCAATGGGCCATACTGGCTGCCAATCCTTCGCTGGCGCGCGCGGCGTTCGATGAGAGCCTGCGCTACGATTCCGCCGCACCTTACGTCTTCCGGACCACACCCCATGAAACAGAGATCGCAGGGGTGCCGATCGGCAAGCACGAGAAAGTGTTGCTGCTGATCGGTTCGGCAAATCGCGACGAAACGCGGTGGGAACGGCCCGAGCAGTTCGACATCACCCGGCGCGTTTCAGGGCATATCGGCTTCGGCACCGGAATCCACGGCTGTGTAGGGCAGATGGTCGCGCGGCTCGAAGGCGAAGCCGTTCTGGCCGCCTTGGCGGCGAGCGTCGCATCAATCGAGATGACGGGCGAGCCGGTATACCGCGACAGCAGCGGATTGCGGGCACTAGCTCGCTGCCGGTACGCGTTACGACGAAATAACGCCAGCCCGGGCTCTTTGCAGCGATTGTCATTGCCCGCCAAGACGACTGGCGGACTTGCTTCCTTTGCGAGCTTATTGTCCCGAAGACGCGCTTTGGGTCTTGCCCTTTGCCGATGAGACCGAGCGACGCCACCGCGCTCAAGCGAAGGGCGGCGGTGGGCAGCTATCGCCGAGCTGTCGGTTGGACCGAGGAAACGCTGAATCTCCGCGGCATGGACCAGCTAGCTGCTCTTTGGTCAATGAGCGGCGCACTTGATGCACAACCTGCTGACGAGAGTCTACCTGCGAGGTCGCTTTCCAGCCGCGGGTCGCCCAGGCGACGATGGCGCGAGCGCTGACAGTTTCTCAGGGCGGCGTCACCCAGGGGCTGAACGACGCGCAGGCGCGACGCCTTTACGGCCAACAAGCTCGATCAAACGGGTCCAGCGATCGTACAGTTCTTGAGCTTGGTGAACGCTGATGTGCGTCCAGGAAACACGTGGATCATTGCAATCGAGAAAAAAGCCGGCGAAGACGATCTTCTCGCTTTTGAAGATGCCAAGGGCAAGCATGTTTTCTCGCGGTGCGTTGTTGGAGGTCAGATTGGACGTCGCTCGATATACTTTGTCCAGAGGAAAGGTGCTGGACTTCTTCGCCGCTCAGCCGAGTTGCACCGTCGGGCTGGAGGTATGTGGCCGGGCTCATCACTAGCTCTGATCGACGCCGCGGCGATTTGCGAAGCCGCTCAGCGGCTGAGCATGCGGTTCGTGGCCGGGAAGAGCGAAGAGCAACAGGCGGCGGTCTGGTGTTTCGAACCCGTGGCCTGATGGTTCGGCAGCGAACTTAGCACATCAACGCGATCCGAGGACACCGAGCCACCCGTCCATTTGTCTTAGCGCACTATTGAGCGCCCGCCCGAAAAGTTCTGTTCACGGAAGCCCCGCTCCGCGTCGCGCGAAGCTCGTAATCGCTTCGAACCGCACTATTGTCATACGTGCCGGCGGCGTCCTTCGACCTTGCCAGCTCAAATCCGGCCGGGTCAAGCCAACTGACATGCGTATCGCACGGAACGGGCATCACAGTGTATCGGTGCCTGGCGCCGTTGGTTCCGGTCAATTCGACGGGCACGGGAGCAACCGTTGTGGCGGTGCGCTCACGCCTGGGCAGGCTGTTCTGCCATTCGAGAAAGAGCTGCGGATCGATGTAGTCGTCGGGCTCGATATCTACGTGGTTTGCCTGCAACCAGGTTTCGAACTCTCCACGACGTTCGGCAGCGCGCTCTCGTGTGTGAGCTAGCCCCTGTGCGAGCGCATAGGCAACGAACGGATCGTGGGTACCCCACCGCAACAGTTCGCGAGCCCAAAAACCGAACCACGGGAGACCCGTGGTTGCGCGCCACTCCGCAAGCGACGGGACCGCGTAGGGATCGCCCGCGCCAGCCGACCAAGCTTGTGCGACGACCGCTCCCATGGCGACGCCCAATTTGAATTCGAGGTTCTCGGCGACAAAGCGCTGCCAACTCCGAAGCTGATCCGCATCAGGTCCATCGGCGCCGGGTGCTTGCATCCACCATGCCAACACACCTTGCCAATTTACAAGAAGCGCCTGGTCACCGACTGTGGCGCGTACACGAAAGCCAAACCCGCGATCATTAGCGAGAAGCCCTCCGATTTGTTCGAATACGCGCAGCCGCGTGTCCGGATCATCAACGCCGTAATTTTGGGCTGCCGCCATCAAATCCCGGATTTGGGGAGCAACAGCCTCGAAACGACGGCCAATGAGCGGCGAGAAGCCATATTGATAAAGGCGTCGACGTTCGTCCGCGTCCGGGTAGACGGCTTCCACTATCGCGCGGCCACGCCGTATAAACGCCTGTTCCATCCATTCCTCCTGGGCTGCAGCAACCGCGGTAAACGTTCGCCGCCATAGTTCAACGAGCTGGGCCTCGGCCTCCGCGCCGGTCATGTCTGCTTCGTCTGCATGTGCGACCTCCTCGATCGCCGCGAGCAACACGCCGTCAAGCTCATCAAGACAGTCTGCAAGGCGAGCGCGCAGTCCGGTCGCTCCCTCACCGGCATCCCGACTGATATTCGGCGGAAGGGCCTGATCGAGCCAGTCCAGAAATCGATTAGGCGGCAGCCCAAGAACATTGATTGCACGATCGCGGATTGCGGTCAGCAGCATCGCCAACGGACTCTCGACCGCATCAGAATCGCGTTCCTCGATCAGCAACGCCCTTCGAAGTCGTTCATAGTCTGCGACGAGATCACGACGTTGCCTGCGCTGAACGTCTGCGAAGCTGTCTGCCGTCGTGGAGATCGTGGTTGGGATCGCCACAAGCGTCATGCCCTCGATCCCTCGGGCTGCGCCGGGCCGTCCAGCCCGGCCTGCGAGATTTCGGAACTCGGCGGTGGAAAGTGGAGTGACTATCTGTTGCTCGTTCTCTGCGTCCCAGGAACGCCGCTTAAGTGATGTAAGGAAAATTAGGTCGAACGGAAGGTTCACTCCCTCTGTCAGTGTCGCGGTTGCGACCGTTATCGGGCAAATTCTCCGCTCGATCATTTCGGTCATCAGACGCCGAAGCCGCTGCGGCATTTGGCCGTGGCTCGTCGCAATCCCCCGATCAAGGAGTGCGAGCTCAAAGGAATCGACGCCGCAATAGTCAATACAAGCAGCCCGTGCTTCGTCGTACCGCGCGCGCAGCTCCCCTTCGGGCGCCGCGAAGCCAGGCGCTGCCGCCCAAGTCGGCAGTTCGAGAGCTTCCTTGAACCAGCGCATCGTCTGCTCTGGTTCCTGTGCGACGGAGATAAGAATGCGTTGATCTTCCTCGACCAGATGGAGAGCCGTCCAAAGCACGGTTAGACTGTTGAAGCGATTGAGGCTGTTCCGCATGCCCGCCGGCAATTGCGGCATCTGCGCGATTTGAAGCCGGAGATACACGGGCTGCTCCTCGCCACGCAAATACAGCGGTCGCCCGTTCATGATGTCGAGAAGAATGCGGCACGGGCGGTTCGGTCTGGTTTCAAAAACGCCGATAACCTGTCGGGTGCTTCGATAGCGCATTCCTACGGCCTCAGCGTCGAGTGTCAATCGGCCTGTAAATTTGGGTCTGACTCATTTCCGATGAAGTTTGCCGGGCGACTGTGGTTCTCAAACGGAGAATCAGCGCCATGCGGACGGGCTTTCAAATCTCATCGCTAGTACCGAGTGGTTTGGTGGTTGATGGTGTAAGTGACTCAATGGATTCGCTTATTCTGTCTGTTAGGTCGGAAGCTGCGGAGGCTCGGTGCCCTTTGTGCGCGACAGCGTCGAGCCGCATCCATAGCCGCTACGTCCGGCACGTTGCCGATTTGCCATCAGCGGGCAGAAAGGTGCGCCTCCGATTACTCACGCGGCGCTTCACATGCGAGGTGCCGCATTGCCGCCGGCGGATCTTCGCGGAGCGGTTCGGAGAAGACATCGTCCCGCTGCGACGGCGCCGGACAGCACGGCTGGAATACATCGTCCATCACCTGGGGTTGGCGCTCGGCGGCCGGCCGGCGGCAAGCTTCGCCAAGCGGCTCATGCTGCCTGTCAGCAACGATACCTTGCTACGGGTGGTCCGTCGGCGGACGGCGATGCCGACAGATCCATTGCTTGTTGTGGGCATCGATGACTGGGCGTTCCGGAGAAACCATCGATACGGGACGATCGTGTGCGATTTGGAGCGTCGGCGGATCGTTACCCTGCTGCCCGACAGGGAGACTGCGACCGTTCGGGCGTGGCTATCGAAGCACCCAGCGATCAACATTGTGTCGCGAGATCGCGGTGGTGGATACGGCGAGGCAGCAGCTAAGGCGCTCCCGAACGCCATCCAGGTCGCCGACCGCTGGCATCTGATGGAAAATGCGAGCGCGGCCTTCCTTGATGCGGTGCGCCGCTCCATGAACAGAATCCGAACCGCAATCGGAGCGACAACGATCAACCCGGAATTGCTGACCTATGCGGAAAAGCTGCGCTATCAGGGCTATCTGCGGCGCCGGGACAGCCATGCCGCAATTGCGGCTCTCGTCAGCGACGGTGTGCCGTTCAAGGAGATCGTCCGCCGCACAGGACATAGTCGCAATCTGGTTCGCCAAATTAGCCGCGGCGGCGGTACGGATATGTTCCGCACCCGTCAAAGCACCCTGGACGGGCATCTGCCGTTCCTGGACGCGCAATGGTCAGGCGGCTGTCGCAACGGTGCCGAACTCTGGCGCCGTTTGAAGGGACAAGGCTTTATGGGATCGCTGCGCGTGGTGGCGGAATGGGCGACGCGACGGCGGCGTGCCGAGACTATCAGCCATCAACAATTGCAGAAGGTCCCCGCCGCCAGGACGATAGCGCAGCTGATGACGACGAAGCGCGACCACCTGACCAGGGCCGAGACCGTCACGCTTGCCGTCATCGAACAAAACGTTCCTATGCTGGCCGATGCCCAAGCTCTCATTGGCCGCTTCCACGCGATGATCCGAAAGAAGGCCGAGATGGAGCTCGAACCTTGGATTGAGGAATCCAAGCGGAGCCTCATTGCCTCGTTCGCGAATGGCATTGCCAACGATAAGGGCGCGGTGCACGCGGCTATCACGCAACCATGGTCCAATGGCCAAGTGGAAGCTCAGATCACCAAGCTCAAGCTGGTCAAACGGCAAATGTACGGACGCGCTAAGCTCGATCTCCTTCAGGCTAGGCTGATTGGCGCGCCATAAAAACAATCACGATCATCGAATATGCGTCAGAGCCAATATTGCAGGCCGAATGACAGACATGCTGCAGTTCGGTAACGGCCCACACGTCTGCATCGGCTACCACCTGGTATGGCTTGAACTGGTGCAGTTCTGCATCGCCTTGGCACTGACCATGCACAAGGCCGGGGTGCGGCCGCGGTTGCTGAGCGGCGTCGAAAAAGGCCGGCGCTATTACCCGACCGCACATCCGTCCATGACAGTCCGCATCGGATTCTCATGAGCTGGCATCGCATGCCCCGTGTGGCGAGGCAGCGGCGCCGGCGACGCGCGGCAACGCTGCACTCGGCGCGCGCCGGGGGAAGCCAAGCGTGCGCCCGCCTGAGCGCGCGGGACGCGGCGGCGTGCGTGCGCTGCCGTTGCCCGCCAAGCGGCTTCAACCGGTGTGCCTCGTCACATGCAAAGCGACCGATCGGCGTCTCGCCGGTCGTGCCGTGGATACGCAAGTTCGCCACCTCTCGCTCCCACTCGGCGAGATATGCCTCAAATGCCACCCAATTCGCGAAGGAATGCCCCGCGATCGCGTTCTTATTGACGTAGTCGACGCCATTCTCCGTCTTGCTCTTCGTGCGTGCCCGATACGGCGCGTAACGCGACGCACTGGACGCGGCGGCGCCGCGTGTCATTGCTGCCGAGCAGCCGCAACGCGAGATCGGTTAGCGTCAATATTGATGCTGGAGTGCGGGTAATCCTTAGGGCAGAGACATTGTTTAGAAGGAATGCCAAGCACCTACCTGGGTTAGCAGGTTCCAAATTGTCCTGCGGTGCTTAGACTGGCCGAGCGAATGCAACTCGCAAGTTTGGCGAAACAAGATCACCTTACAAAGAGTTGTCGACTCCGATAAAACGAACCCTTTCCTTCGGAAAGGGCGGGATCCAGATGACGCTCTCATGCCGAAAGCACAAGTACTAGCCAGATCCAGGTCCAAGGGTCCGGGGCCTCCAGCGAGGAACCTTCGTCCGAAGTGGCCGTCGAAGGCGGCCTTCCGAGGCGGGATGAGAGCCGGACAAGGGCACTAAAGGCCGAGGAATGTTCGGGGGTACATCCATTCCGCTCACGTCCAAAGGTATCCAACCTGCAACTCTGCGTTCGAAAAGCGGCATCATGACAACGGAGCCGGGCGTCACCTCGGCGAACGCAAGCATTCGGGCAAAAACCGTCTGGACAATTGTCCTCGGCTTTGCCGCCGATCCTTTGATGCGTTGGAGTTGGCCGGACCCTGGGCAATATCTTGGCAGCATGACTCAGTTCATCAAGGCCTGTGGCGGACGAGCATTCGAGCATGGCACGGCATACGTCACGGAAGAGAGTCGCGCCGCGGCCCTGTGGCTGCCTCCCGGAGTGCAGCAGGATGAGGATGCGCTGGACGCCATCATGGCGCTGTCCCTGCGCCCGGAAATCAGCGAACATATGGCACACCTACGCCAGGGAATGGCCGAACATCATCCCTCCGAGCCACATTGGTATTTGCCCCTCATCGCTGTCGATCCGAACTGGGTCGGACAAGGGCTTGGCACATTGCTGATGAAGTACGCTCTTCAACGATGTGATGAGCAGGGCATCGCTGCCTACCTCGAAAGTTCGAATCCTGAAAACATTCCCTTTTACCAACGCCACGGGTTCAAGCCTATTGGAGAGATACAGCACGGTTGCTCGCCGCCACTCACGCCGATGTTGCGAAAGGCGTATTGAGCGGAATTCGGAGACGCTTCGCATGCTGCGGCTCCCGGACGCCGAGCGTGAGGCCAGATTTCGCCGCCGATAAAGGTGCCCGTTTTGAGGCACTTCCCAAAGACGAGCCGCTCCACACGGCTGCGGCCTATAAGGCTGAGGACATGCTTGATGTCCTTCGTCTCGTCTCCGCACCGACCGCGTTGCTCGGGGATGCGCGACCGAGGAGCGTCCTATGCTAGTCAGAATGATTGAGTTCGCCACCTGCCATAGCTTATACGCTCTTATTTGGCACTTGGTACCGGTCCGAGGACAGATGGCTTCCGTATCCGGTCGGACTCTTCAGCAGAGCAATCCGTTCGCGGAGATCTTGCTGAGGCAATTGCAGCCAAGCATCGGCCGTTACCGCGCTGACGTGAGTAGGAGCGGGATTGTCATTGACGGCGATTGCTTTGCCTGAGTTCGTCCCGGCTGTTGGACTTGCGCTGGGCGGTGGTACCGACGGGAGCTGGGCGCGGAGGCCTCCAGAGCGCAGCGCCAGATCCTGGCGCCGATGGCAGGTGAAGGCGAACTCCGAGGGCGTCTTCCATCCGAGCCGCGAGTGTGGCCGTGCGGCAGTCCGCGGTCTGCTTCCAGTAGCTCGCCTGTGCGTGCCACTGAACGTCCTCTAAGGTCTTCCCTTGGCATAGTGATCTGGCTTTCCATACTCTACGCTGCGGCTGCACCGGATGCGGCACGCGCCGGCCGCACTTGTTGTGCTTTGCGCGGCGATGCGTGGCAGGGCCGATGTTGTGGATCTACGATGCTGAGCGAGCGGTTCCGGCCGCGGAGCCGAACGCTGATCGTGGTCAGCACAAGTGCCATAGTCGTCGCTGCCTGATCTGCGCTCGCATTCGGACCCTTTGCGCCGACGTCAACAGCAAGCACCACAAAAGAGGCACTTTTTCAAAGCCTTGCTTCGCGAAAAGGCCACCGCGAGCGAAGATCGCGAGAGGCTCCAAGAAGTCAAGCGGGGCGCAAGGGAGAACTGTCCCTTCATGACGAATTCCGAACGAGGTCGTTTATGATCCGTCCGCTTCTTCTGAAGGGGTCCTTTTTTTGCTCGGCTGTATTAGTTGGGTAGCTCGACCATCCGGCCGCTCGCCAACAACATGGAATATACTGGTCGTATACCGCGCGAGCCTCCCGACCAAACGAATGCGCTCAAACTCAGGTTTCGGACAATCGAACGATGTCGGCCACGGGCAGGATCGACCTCGCCGAATTCGACGATTAGAGGCAAGCGCTTGGCCTCGGTGAGAATGCCGTTGAACCGTCTGGTTTTCCCCCGAGCCCAGATAGCCGGTGAGTACCGCGGCGCCAATCTGCGACGCAGCTTCAGGACGGCCGAGTCCTTGGATTACTGACGGCCCCTGGGGACCTTGCCGCCGTGTAATATTAGAGATGAAATTCGCGGTACCGAAAGCGCAGCACCGTTTGGCGCCCAAGGAAGGCCGGGTTTCGTCAACTCCTGCAGCGAGGCCAATCATGAGGCTGGCTCCCTTTGGGTCTCGATCGACGGCAGTGGCTCCCCGTGGAGCTTTGCTTCAAAGCTCCGCAGCCGCTGATAGATCGAGATCAGTTCGACAATCGTGCTCCACGAGTTGACGAGATACTGAAACGAGGTTCGCACTTGCGTGAACGCGTTCAGGATCTGGTTCATGGCGCCGAGGGTGATCTTGCCCGCGATGATCGTTGGCGCGAGCAGAAGGTAAGGAAAGATAACGTCAGTCTGCAAATAGACGATCCGTCCAATATTGAAGTACATGAAGTTCACATAAAGCCGGAAGTAATTCCGGCGAATGTCGCTAAACAGCACGCTTAATGTCGGCGCATTGGCACGCGCGGCATCATCCTCGCCGAGCACGAGCTCCTTGCGATAGGCCGCCTCGACCCGCTGGTTGAAAAATTCTATTCCGGGCAGGCGGATGCCGATAAGCGCGAGAACGCCGGTGCCCATGATCGACCAGATGACTGCGGCGAACACCAGCGGATAAGGAATCGAGCCGAGCAGAGGCAGCTCCGTGATGTTACTGGACAGCCTCACGAGAACCGGCAGGAAGGCCAAGAGCGTCAGCACCGCGCTGATGAGATTGACGCCCAGACCTTCCATGGTGCTGGCAAAGCGCATGGTGTCTTCCTGGACACGCTGGGAGGCGCCTTCGATCGTGCGCAGCCGTGGCCAGTTGGCGACATAGAAATCGTTCATCGCCGTGCGCCAGCGGAAGATGTAGTGGCTGACGAAAAATCGTGTCATCACGCCGACCAAGACGGCCACGAGCGCGATACCGGCAAAGGTCGATAGTTCGCTGTAGAACTGCGCGACTGTTACCGGCGCCGACTTCGAAAGTGCGGCCTGGACCAGATCATAGAACGGTCCATACCAGCTGTTGATCGCGACTGAGACCTGGACCTGGAAGTAAGAAGTGAACAGGATCAGCGCCGAACCAAAAATGGACCACGTCGCCCAGGGATGCGGGGCAAGCAACATCCATGCGGCCGCGAAGACCGCAACAGCTATCGCAAAATAGAGATCGAACCACAGCGCCGGAGCCGACCAGAACGTCGCAAGCCCGACCGGCTTGTCCGGCGCTTGAAAGACATTGCTGGCAAATCCATACCAAAACGCCATCGCCAACGCCGTCCAAAGGATTGACGACGCAAAGAACAACTTTGGTCGAGGGAAGAATGAAACGAACATGCTCGCTGTCCTTTATCGACTTAGAACTTCAGCTCAGAAGATGAACTCGCCGTGGTCATTGGCCACCTGATTCCTGACAAGAGGCTACTCGCGCGCACACCCAAGCGCTCGCGCAAAGGTGATGGAGCATCCAATATCTGGCGGCAAGCGCAGGAACGGTCGGCAAGCGTTGTCGGCGGTCTGGGCATTGGCGGTGTGGTAGGAAGCCTCGGGTGGAGAACGGCTCGCTGAACCAAAGCAAAATCCTTCGGGCCGCATCCTTCATCCGCCGAGGGCGCAGGTTGTGATTCGCATGCTCTGTCGACCGCGGGACACAGCGGCGTCTGCGACGAACGGGGCAGCATCTGCAGGACATTGATTCAATCGAATAGAGTTCATCTGATCTCTCGCGCCAATGGGTGCAACACGAGCGTAGTCGTAACGGGGTCTTTAGTGGCGGCACGGGACAAGAGCAAGAGTTTTGCAAAGCGCTTCACTCGTCTCACTTGCGGTTTGGTTTGCCACGATCTGACTTGCCGTGCGCTCTCTCCGCACAAATGAGCGGGCCGCTGCTCGCTCAGTCTTACGCAATCTACTCGCACGCGAAGGAGCATTGCGACGCTGTTGGAGATGATCTGCAACGACGCAACCTGACGCAGCGTCTGGTTCACGCATTTCTTTCGGTCCGAATGTTGCGATGCAGTTACAGCAATTCCCGCGCACGTTGTTAACACCCACGAGGCTCGGGGCACTCAAGACATGAGAGTAGAAATGAAGAAGTTGTTGCTTGCGACTGTGAGCATTGTGATGCTTGGCGCGGTGCCGCCCGCATTCGGCGCGGACCTGGCTGCGCAGCCGGTCCTGCCTCTCTACACCAACGCTCCGCAGGCGGTCGCGGCTGCAATCTACGACTGGAGCGGCCTCTACGTAGGTATGAACGGCGGCTTGGGCTCAAGCTCGAATTGCTGGGATTTCAATGGCCGCACGCCTGAGGGCTGCCATGATGCGACCGGCATGACCATAGGTGGACAGATCGGCTATCGATGGCAGATCGGCCACATCGTGGTGGGCGTCGAGGGCCAGGGGAACTGGGCTGATCTGAGCGGATCCAATCTCAGCATCCCATTTGCGGATTTTAACCAGAGCAAAATTGATGCGTTTGGTACGATCACGGGGCAGATCGGTTATTCGTTCGACAACGTACTGTATTACGTCAAAGGTGGCGCCGCAGTGACGAGCAACACCTATCAGGTCAACTCCGTAGTCGCGGGCGTGCAGTTCGCGAGCTCCAATAGCAGCCCTTGGGGCGCTACTGTGGGGGCCGGGATCGAATTCGGGTTCGCGCCGAACTGGTCGGTGAGCGTCGAATACGACCACTTGTTCATGCGGGATGCCGACGTGAACTTTGTCACGGCTACTGGTCCAGTGGGCGGCGATCGCATCCGCCAAAATTTCGATCTTATGACTGCACGTCTGAACTATAAGTTCGGTGGTCCGATTCTGCTTAAATATTGATCGGTACTTGCGTCGGTGGATCGAATGCCCCCGGCCCACGGGCCGGGGGCTTGTTTTGGGTGGGCGAGCATGGCGCGGAGCGCCGCGACTGGCGCGGTTGACCGGAGGCTAACCCAGGGAGCCGAAATCGCTCAGCACGATCGTCTCAAGATCGATGCGATATCCACATCTACTTCTGCAACCCGCAAAGCGCTTAGCAGCGCGGCACTAACGAGAATACCAAGGGTAGCTGCGGCAGTATTTCTGGAAGGCACAGACCTGAGCATCGAGAGCGCCGTCGTTCAGCTCCAGCAGGAAGGCGAAACAGTCATCTCCCTTTTCGCGCTGCACGCGCCCGCGAAGGGGTGATCGAGGTGCCTGTCACGGTCACGCCGCTCGGCTCGATCTCGCGACTGGAGGGCTCGATCTCGCGACTAGTGGCTCTGCACAGTGATTTTGACAGGTTGGGTCCGGCGGTCAGATTAGCTCCGGCAGGAGTTTCGGATCAACGAGGACCTCGATGCTGCGAGGCGTCCTTGGCTGCCGTCTGATGAGGCGGGCGCGTTCCAGTGTCAGGACCATCTGGTGAACCGTAGGCGGGCTGACGCGGAAATATTCCTGCATGTCGGTTTCGGCCGGGGGCCTGCGATGCAGCCGGGTATAGAGGTGGATAAAAGCCAGATACTGCCCCTGCGTGGGCGTGAAGGGTTTTGTCGAAGGACTCACGCCGGCCATCCGATTCAGTTGTTCGTGCGTGCCTCGAACGAGGAGGCACGCCATGAATGTACGCTATCGGGTCGAACTCAGCCAAATCGAGCGCACCGAACTGAGGGCACTGCTCAGCGGCGGCAAGCATGCGTCCCGCAAGCTCAAGCGAGCGCAGATTTTGCTGGCCGCCGATGCCGAGACCAGCGACGAGGAGATCGCAAGGAGCGTCGGCGTGAGCGGCTCGACCGTGTACCGGACCAAGCGACGCTTCGTGGAAGGCAATCTGGAGCGGGCGCTGAGCGAAGAGCCGCGTCCCGGGGCGGAGCGCAAACTCACGGGCAAGGAAGAAGCCTTGCTGGTGGCGACAGCCTGCGCCAGTCCGCCAAGGGGCCGTGCCCGCTGGACGCTAAAGCTGCTGGCGGGTGCGATGGTCAAGCTCACCGAACACAAGAGCCTGTCGCACGAGACGGTTCGGCGGCGCCTGGCCGAGAATGCCCTCAAGCCCTGGCGCAAAGACATGTGGTGCATTCCGCAGGTCGACGGCGAATACGTCGCCCGCATGGAGGATGTGCTCGACCTCTATGCCGAGGCACCCGACTCCAGGCGGCCAGTGGTGTGCTTCGACGAAAGCCCGGTGCAACTCATCGGCGAAACGCGTCAGCCCATCCCGGCCAAGCCCGGCAGGCTCGAACGTTACGATTATGAGTATCGTCGCAATGGCACGGTCAATCTCTTCGTTCTCCTCGACGTGCATCGTCCCTGGCGCAAGGTCAAGGTCACCGAGCGGCGAGCGGCAAGGGATTACGCCCAATGCATGCGTGATCTCGTCGACATCCATTATCCCGACGCCGAGATCATCCGGGTCGTCCAGGACAATTTATCGACCCACTCCGCCGGCGCCCTCTATCAGGCGTTCCCGCCCGCCGAAGCCAGGCGGATTTTGCGACGGCTCGAGTTCCACTATACCCCAAAACACGCAAGCTGGCTCAACATGGTCGAGATCGAAATCGGCGTCCTGCGGGGCCAGTGCCTGGATCGCAGGATCGACGACCCTAAGCGACTGCGCCGCGAAATCACCGCCTGGGAACGACAACGAAATGCCGCCCGCTCCCGCATCAAATGGATGTTCACAACAGACAAGGCTCGCGCCAAAATGGCTGGCGCCTACCCCGCCACTTCCAAAGAGTCATAATCCCTGTGACGAGGTACTAGAGGGCGCGGTCGATGATTTCGATGACGAGCGGGAGCGCTATCGCCGTCGTCCGTCGCTACGCCCCGTAGGCTGGCCTCGTAGCAGGCGCGCGATGAGGGCGACTTCGCTTTCGCCGCAGGGGAGGGCTGAGAAGCGCCGGCAATGAGGGGGGTGAAGAAGGCCCCTGGGACGGACGTGGAGGGGAGCGCTGAGAGCGCCATCGCAGCGTGATGAGGAAAGAAAGGGAGGCCCGCTTGCAGACCGGCCAGGCAGACAAGGCCGACATTCAAGCGCGCCTGCGCGATCCCGGTCCGTCGTCCTTCTGGGTTGCGAGCCGTGCTTGTCCAGATCGGACAGGGATGCTCGGCCGCAGTTGGCCTACAGAATCGGATGGTCCCGGCCGGCTTAGTGCTAAACAAGCTGGGCGCGTGAAGCATCAATCTTGCCCTGACGGGCCTTCCGGCGTGTCCGTTTACCGGCGGCGTCGGGGCGAACTTGTTCGGCTGGCAGGATCGTTTTTTTGAAGCTCAGCCCGGTCATGTCGCGTCGCTTTGCCTCAAGCGCCGGCGAGACAAAGCCCTTGCCTCACCTGCGTACGCGCGCCCTGAGCATCCGTAATACACGCCTGTTCGCAAGCAGGCCGTTAGCTCGCGGCGCAGCGCCCCGCGGCCTGAACGAAGGGAGCCTGATAGATAACTTCGTGGCTGATGCGCATCGTCTTGTCGTCCCGGAAGTCGATCGCAAGCGTCGGGCAATCTGCTCAGGGCTCCAGGCTTTGGCCCATCGCCGATTCTTGCGCGGGCCATGCCGGCCCCCTTCCACGGGACAGAAGGACCAGGAACGGGAGCGCCGGTTGGGGCTACGACGCCGCCAGCAAGTCTCTCCTCCACATAAGTGCGCAACGTTGCATTGAGCGCAAGCTTGGTCGGCTTGGGCCGGCGGGCGGATCGATCCGCATGCCATTGGGCAGCTGTTGCCCGACACTCCAAACCCCCGCCGCGGGTGGCCGCATTGCGCCGCAGTTCACGGGCGACTGTCGAAGCAGCCCGCCCCAGGCGCCGTCCAGTCTCCTGTATGGAATGGCTGTGTACCTTGAGAAGTGCGATCTCCTCGCGCTCAATCAACGAGAGGTACCGCCCGGAGGATAATCTGCTTCTCGACAGGTTGTGCAATCCGGCTTCGAGTGCAGCATCTTCGCTGCTTAACCCTGCGGCAATCGCCGCCAAAATTTATTCTTGTTCACTGCGCCTGCAACAGAGGGGCGTCCTGGCCATGGCAACCGGGCTCGTCCTGACCGCGCCGATATGCGCATTACAACGTTCATCGCAACCTCCAAACTCCGAGTGTTGCGACGGCCGTCTGAATCCGCCGGCTTGGCCGCAAATACGATAAATCATCGCACTGGACCGCGCGCCCAACACGGTGAAGCGCCGGACTTCCCGCTTGAGGAGCCTGCGTGATTGGTGCTCCGTGCGGACCGGAGTGAAACCGGACAAGGCGCGCCTGGCGAATGATGAACTAAGTTGTTGCAGCTATGACAGGTTACCATGGCCGAAATCGGCCAGCTCGGTCCTGAACATGGTGCCTGTCGTTTTTGACAGGTGCGGGCCGTCCCGAGATGTGGGCATGATCGCGGCTAAAGACGAGGGCCGCAGCTATGCGACGTTACTACTTCCCGATTTTCCACAACGGAGAGACACAGGCGGATGATGTGGGGGAGCTATTTCGCTCTGCTGAACTAGCGGTCCAATACGGCGCCCGTGTCGCTCAGGATATCGCCGGCGATCCCGAATATCACCGTGGTGCGGGCACGGTCGTAATCGTGGTTGACGCCCCGGATGCTGAGATCGCGCGGCACAGGGGCGGTAGTATAACCACTGCTGTATAGCACGGGAAGGGAGTGCGGTGTTGCGCCAAGACGCGGTTGTGATGTAGCAGCTAGAGGTGGATGACAACGCACAAAGATACTGCCATGGCACGCCAGGCGACGGCTATGATCGAGCAACAGGGATTCGGATATGTTTGAGCAGAATGAGCAATCTAATCTTACTGACAGCATGATCGTTCCCGGTAGCGATGCGATGGAGGAGTTTTGCGTTGACCTCACATCGCCATGGAGGCTGATCGACGGTCATCCCCAAAGCTTCGCGGTGGCAGCATCATATCAAGTGACTGCTAGTGGGAAGCGGTCACTTGGCTTCGCGCTGGCTGGATTGCCATTGTTGGCGTGAGGAGCGTTTTCTCGGACTTCCGGATTCCTCTGATCAAGAGCCGGAGGGTGCGGATGCCTGATCGGCTATCCGACCCATTTCATGTCCTGCGAGCTAATCGAGTAGGCGTGTATGTCTTGCGTTTCCACCCAGTTGAACATTGGGATGTCGGGCGGAATTGCGCCCCACGGAAGCGGCAGCTCAAATATCCCAGCCCCTGCGTCGACAAGACACGTCGGGGCCTAGGGGGGCGCGAAGCTCTGCTTCGTGCCACTGAGTTGACCTCCGTCCTTTAGGCTGACAGCGCATCTTCAACCCGGTTCATAGCCGGATGCGTCCGGTTGTTGACCTTGATCCACTCATTTGTGCGGCCGGCGATATAGCGCCGGTCGCGACGCTTCGAGACAATCCCCTCTCGGCCGCATTCGCGGGCCTTCTGGAACAGGTCCGGCCCGATCGCACCTGGTTCGAACGGTGCCACAAAGATGCGGTCGCCGGCGCAGCAGCCGCCGCTCCAGATTGCTCTTGCGCATGTCGAGCGGCAGCGGCCGCAGATCCTCCCCGCCAAGCACAAGGACGTCGAAGGCGCAAAACTGGACTTCGTGATCGTACTTCCGCGAATGTAGGGCGCTGAAGTCGGCGACGCCGTCGATGCCGAGCACCACGGCCTCGCCGTCGAGAACAAAGTGCTTCTCGCGGTTCTTTAATGCGGATTCGACAATCCATCGGTAGCGGCTGGTCCAGTCGTGGCCGTTTTTGGTGATCAACCGCACGTCATCGCCCCGGCGCGGCGCGCACATGCGGTAGCCGTCAAATTTAATTTCGTGGAAGCAGTTGAGGCCGGCCGGCACTTCGGCCGCGGCCGAAGATCCGGCACGACGCTGCGGTGTTATTTCGGCAAGTGAAGGGTGCCCGCCGCTAGACCGATGAGAAGCGGGAGGCCGACAATCAGCGACACCTCGCTGTTCGCGGCAGTGGTGGCTTTCTGGTGGCGTCGACCCATCGCGAGCGGGGCAGCGACTGCGAGAACTATCATCGGCTTCGCGCGGCCTATTGGGCGCAAGCCCGTGTGCCTGCAATGACAATCGCCGGGCGGAGATAGATCGCAAGGGTCTGAGTTCGCAAACTAGCTTCACCCAGGCCGGGCCAATGCCGGCTTTGCGCCTGCCGAGCGCTGTCCGATCGGCATTGCCTGGCGCACTGAGTTCATGGGCTATCGCCCGCACCGAAACGTCACCGCGACGCCCGGCATTTTCGTCGCCCTGCGGCGGCCCTCAAGGATGTGCTGATCGCCGGGCTGGACGCGCCGAACATGAGGGCGGGGCTTGGCGAACACTTCCATGTGCTTGAGGAGTCTCTCGATGGCCTGACCGCGCGCGGCATCGCCGCTGCGAACGGTTGGGGCGATCGCAAAGCCGGTGAGCCCAAGGCCGTGGCAACGGAGGATCTGGCCCTGGCGGCGTCGGCCGCGCTTGAGAAAAAGCTCCCGGCCTAGCAATGAAACCACGGTCTAGCCTCATTTGAGACTGGAATCGTCGATCAATATCTCCCGCGCGCTAGAGCGGGGGAGAATGCGAGACGTGACGAACGAGCGGCGACGTAACGTCTATGCTGCGCAGATATTGGTGGACGGCAGTCCTGTGCGGTGCAAGGTCCGCCACCTCACGGATTCCTCTGCGATCGTCCAAATCGATAACGCGCCTTTCGTGCCCGCGGCTTTCGGCCTGCGTGTACCAGGTGCTGGCTTGGATATTGATTGCTCCGTTGTGTGGCGTGATGAGCGCCGTCTCGCTGTGAAGTTTCTGAACTGACCGTCGATGTCTTTGTAGACGCGCGTTCCTATCCTGAACTCGGACCGTATTGAGTTGTAGGGATGCTGAATCCCGAGGTGACGTGCAAACTCGCGCGGGTTCTATCCCGGCGTCCTTTTTTCCCGGCCGGAGTGGAGCGGGCCGCCAAGCGGCTGCACGCTCAACAATTCGCTCGACGCCATCGAGCGGCATATTGGATTCCCGCGTTCACGCAGTAGCCGACATCAGCAGACGCTTGCAGGAATGCCCTGCGGCGCGCCTGCCGTTGCGCCCTAACTGGACCAGCCAGACGTGTGCTGCTGTTGGCGACGCTCATGAGCGCGCCGAAATTGAACAAACCCGTGGACCATGCGCGCGCGTATGCGGGAATGACACCAGCAGGGCGGTACTGTCGGCTGACACAGCCGGTAGCATTCCGCGCTAGCGCTCGAATATCTGGAACTGAAATCCCGAAATCGCAGTCAGCGGGACGGCCGATGCCGTGACGACGTTCGCGCCGATCGATTTGAATTCGTGCACGGTTGGCGGGAGCTCTTAGCGCACCCTCCGGAATGGACGGTAACGCGATTCGTTCTGCCAGAACAGTTGGCCTCGCATCAACAGGCGCCGCACCGAGTTGAAGGGCGAGTGGTTCATTAATTTGATGAAGGATCTTTTCTAAACTGGCACCTTTGGAGATAAAATGCGCCGACGTGTTTCGCGTACCGAGCTTGGCGGAGTCGGATCTAACCTACGCTAGCTTGGTAGCCAAACGCGAAGCGTTGAACGATCGCTACCGGAGCTGAATGCCGAGCGAGCGCTCTAAACTAGGCGGCGAAATCGAAGCTAAAAAGGCCGCGGCGGTCAGGGTCTCTCGCCTGGCGTAGCTGCGCTACTAGGCGATAGTCCGGATGGCTTGACCCTGTTGTCGGCGCGTCTGCGTGAAGTTGCCACCGAGATGGGCAATATCGAGGCCGCGCAGGAAACCCTTCGACGTCCTATCGAAGAACCCCGCGGCCGAGCCAGCGCGATAGTCTGTGCAACCCTGCGATCTGAATACGATCGCCGCCTCAGTCTCCTGTGCAAGTTGCTGACCGAGGTAGAAACGGCCCGTCAGTCGCAGGATGAATTGCTTGACGATCTTGACCGCGAAGATGTTATCTACAGTCGGTATTCCGCATTTTCTTGGCGATAGGCGCGATGGGAAAGTTGGATAGGTCAGTCTAAGGGATCCGAACGCGTCTCTGAGGTCGCGGACTGAGAGCCAATCCGCCGCAGTGTCAAGTTGCCTGGCGAAGACCGACACTCCGAATGCTCGGACTCACCAGCCGTGATTGCGCGCAAGATAAGGCAAGCGAAACGCCAAAGACGCATTGCAGCGAAATCGGCTGATACTATTTTCCGGCGTTCCGATTTCGTGGAATCAGCGTGGGATTGTGCGGCTGTGTTCGAAGAGAGATTTGCGAGACGTGCATTCGACAAGCACCTCGCGCGAAATCCAGATGTTGCCGCGCTCTGGGTGCACGATCCAAGCAGGCCACAGGGAGGGTATCGAAGGGCACGCTCTCCCTCAGGTCCGACAATATCGGCCTTTACTACTCGTTGACCCCGACTTCCAATGCGCCCCTAGGGCAGGAGGCATTAGCAACCATCGGCAACGGCACGGTCACGGAAGTCAGTGTGAGCTTCACGCCGATCGTTGAGGAGTGGGACGACAGCGGCGCCGTCCCCAGGCGGCTGATCACAGAGGCAAGGCTTTACGAGATTAGCCTCGTCATTTGGCGTGCTTACGGTGACGCAAGCTCGGCTCATATCAGCCGCGCAACGGTATGGCAGCCAAACGTTGCATTGAAGCGAAGATGCGTGCCCGCGCCCCGTTTCGCGCGTCTCTCCCATTCAAAAGTTGAGGCCAAATTGCCCAAACACTGCTGCCGAAAGCGCGCGCCCTTGTAAGGGGCGCGATCTCGTGCACCCCGAGCGCCCCCGCCGTCGGCATCACATCGTCGGCTTGGCTTGGGGCCGTTCCTCGCTGGCACTCGCCTCCGGTTCGAGGGCTGGTTGATCAGCCTTTAGGGATTACGACTTCTCCCGCGTCAACGTGGGGGGCGGCTTCTTTCAACCGCCCCTCCGACCAATCATGCCAGCACAAAGATGGCTCCCGCCAACATCAACCAATGAGGATATTCGATCGAAGGTACCATTCGTTGTTTCGGTTTGTGTCCTTCGAGCCTGCGCGGCTTTCATTTGGGCCAATTTTACGATATTTTCGCCTGCATGTCCGAGCACAAGTCTTGTCCGCCCTTTTCAGAATTGTCCCTCATCAAGGATAGGGTGGCACCGGGTTGTCGCATCGTATTGGCTGAGGCGGCCGGTCGAAGATTGTCCGGCAGGCTCGGCATTGTCCTTGGCCTGGGCGCTACGAGCAACCGGGTACGTGTGCTCTTAGACGGTTCCAAGCAACCGCTCACGCTTCACATTCGGTATTTGGATCTACGTGACTCGGGGCATAGCGACTAACTCAGCGTGCGGTCTATCGGCTCGCGACCGCAACTTGCCTTCCTTTTGTCGGAATTCGGGCACTAATTTTCGTTTTTGAAAAGTGGAGCAGTTACGTGGCTATGGGGACGGTAAAGTGGTTCAACCCGACAAAGGGGTATGGGTTTATCCAACCGGACAATGGCGGCAAGGACGTTTTTGTTCACATCTCGGCTGTTGAAAAAGCCGGTTTCACTTCTCTCGCCGAGGGCGCCAAAGTCAGCTTCGACATCGTGAACAATCGCGGAAAAGACTCAGCGGAAAATCTACGGATCGGTTGAGCCACCACATCAAAGACATCCCGCGCAACCAGCGGACCTTCCTGCCGACCAAGTGGGACAAGGACCGGAGCGCTAAGGGCGCGACAAACTGCAAACGCACCGGCGCCCATAAAGACCGGAAAGCCGAACGATTCCAGCCCTCATGGCTTGCGGCACGCCATCTGTGTTCGACTCGGCTGAGGCAGGCTGCACCCGGCCCCAGATTCGGGCGAAACGGACCACGAGAACTTGGCCGAGATCGAGACGTATACTGGCGCAGATGGCAATGGACAGTTTGGCTACCCCAAAAACCGGGTTAGCCGATTTCGACCCTAACGCATTGAATTTGCCAGAAGCTTTGGCGCTCGTAGCGGAATCGAACCGATCTCTGGATGAGGACGGGACGACGCTATGCGCTGAGTGATACGCTCTGCCGGCCCGGTCCTCCTGGATCTGGCTCCAGGCCCGGATGCCGATATTGCTGCGGCCTGGCGCTCGCGCCACACCCATTAGCGCGCTCCTCGCTGACAAAGGGCATGACGGCAACAACTTGCGCGGCGAAACCGTTCGCCGCGGCGCCAAGCCCACAATCCCATAAATCAGACCGTCACCCATCCCTTCAACAAACGCGCCTACACAAAGGCCGAGATGTCGTCGAACGCCCTACTAGCTAGCTTCAGGGCTCTATTGGTCAGTGTCATTTAACGATGCTGTCCAACGGATGTCATCGGAATGGATCGGCCAATCTCTCGATGGGTCTTCAGAAAGGCGGAGCCGGGCGATTAGTGCCCCTGTTGTGCCCCGGCTTTCTGGGGGCACATGCTTGGGGAATTGCATAGGTAAGTATCTGATCGAAAGAGCTAAATGGTGGGCGCACAAGGGATCGAACCTTGGACCTCTCCCGTGTGAAGGGAACGCTCTCCCGCTGAGCTATGCGCCCGGGACCATCATGCCGACGGCCGGACTTTCGGCCGGCCGGCACATCGGAGCCCGCGATTTAGAAGTGCGGGCCAAAGGTGTCAAGTTTCCAGGCGCCTCGAAGCCGGAAAACCTTCCGTCAATCACGCAATCGCAGGCGAAACCGTGGTTTGGGCCGCTTATGCGCCCTGCTGGCGGGCGCGGGAGGCGTGGGCCTGCAGCGCGCGGATGCGCTCGGCGAGCGTTCCGCCGCCCTCGGGCAGGGTGATTGCGGCCGCGCCATTGCCAGCGGCGTCATTGGCCGGGCGCGGCGCCGGTTTCGGGGGCTGGCCGGCCTCGGCCGCCAGCAGCGCCTCGATCGGCGAGTTCGGGCCTTCGAGCTGCATCGCGAGTTTTGCAACTTCAGCTGCGATGTCGTTGATGCGCTCGCGCAGCAGCGCATTCTCCATGCGCTCGGTCGCCCAGGAACTCTCCGCCTGCTGCTGGATCGCATTGATGTCGCGCTGGAGCTTGGCGCGCTCGTCGCGCGCGGTGCGCAGCTGCTCCTCCAGCGCGGTCTTTTCCGCGCGGAGCGATTCGAACGCCGCCGACGACTTGCCGCCGCTCAAGCCGGCGATCTCGACGCGCAGCTCCTTGATGATGCGATCATTGCCCTCGTTGGCCTGGCGGAGCTGGTTGTTCTCGTAGTCGCGCTCGGCGAGCAGCTTGCCCTGCGTGGCGAGGCGGCCTTCGAGATCGGCGACGCGGCCCGACAGCATCTCGGCCTCTTTCACCTGCACGATCAGCTGGCGATCGAGCTCGGTGACGCGCTGGCTCAGATTCTCGACACGGCCGCGCGCATCGCCGAGCTCGCGGGAGGCGGTCTCGGATTCGGTCCGCTCCTGCGTCAGCCGCGCCTGCGTGGCGGCAAATTCCTTCTCGGCGTCGCCGACGCGATTCTTCAAGTTCTCTATCTGCGCGCGCACCGCGACCAGCTCGACCTGCCGGCTCTCCGCCATCATCGAGCGGTCGGACAGCTCGGAATTAATTTTTGCGAGCTCGCCCTGCTTGTCGGTCAGCGCATTCTCGGCGGCGCGCAGGGCCTCGGTCTTGGCGCTGAATTCCTCTTCGGTGGCGCGGAGCTGTTCCTTCACCGCCTTCTCGCGCGCCTCCAGCGCGAAGATCGTGGCGTTCTTCTCGCCGAGCTCGATCTTCATGCGGTTGATAGCGTCGCTCTTCTTGCCGAGCTCGGCGAGCTGGCTCGTGGTCTTGTTCTTGAGCTGGTCGACGCTCATCTCGAGCCGCCGCGCCGACATGGCGAATTCGGCCCGGAGCTGGTCCTTGTCGGCCTGGATCTCGGCCATCGACAGAGGCGTCGCGGCCTCGAGCCGGCGCGTGGTCAGGCGGACCGCGCGGTTATGCACCAGCGGCACGATGGCAAGCCCGCACAGCATCGAGAGCAGGAAGCCGATCGCCAGGTACATGATCGGTTCGACCATGGGGCCAGAACTCCGAAAGCAAGGAAAAATTTACCAAAGACAATGCATGGCGGGCCGGCAAAAAGCCAGCCCCGCCCTGTTGTTAACGTGAATCCGGAATCGGACCGGAGGAGGGAGCCCTAGAGCATGATCCGGACCCGAAGGGCCGCGTCAGCGCAAAGTGCGCAACGGTTTTCCGGAAAGATCATGCTCGAACAACAATCTAAAGCGCGATCGCGCTTTAGAACGGGTTCCAGGTCGCGCGCGGGGTGAATTTCAAATAGCCGATATTGGCGCCCAGCCGCAGCCCAAGGCCCGAGCGGATCGGCACCAGCACGATGTTGTTGGCGGTGAGCGCCGTCATGCCGAAGCCGCCGATGATATAGGCCGAGCCGTCGATGCCGGCGAAGCGCTGGTAGATCGCGTTGGTGGCGGGCAGGTTATAGACCAGCGTCATGGTGCGCGCGCCGTCGCCGCCCCAGTCGAAGCCGAGCGAGGGGCCCTGCCAATAGACGCGCAGGTCGCCGGCGTTCTTGGTGTAGAGCGTGCCTTCGCCGTAGCGCAGGCCGGCAACGAAGGCGCCGGACCCTTCCTCACCCAGGATATAGCCGTTGGGCAGGCCCCACTGGCTGACGGCCTTCTCGATGATCGAGGCGAGCCCGCGCGAGACGTTGCCGAAGAAGCGGTGGCCGGCGGTCACGAGCTCGTCCGGCCCATAGGTGCTGGGTGACGGGCTCCGCTGCGGCGGCGGCAAATTGGGCGGCGGCGGCTGCTGGGCGGAGGCCGGGACGATCCAGCCGACCAGCGCGGCAAGCGCGACCGCAGCAAGGCGTGATGCGAAAGTCATAAAAGAACCCCTGGTATCGAATCCCGCCGCTTCCTTAACCTGACGCCAACAGGCACGGCTCTAGGTTGCGCCGGATGTCCCCTCGACTCGGATGTTATCCGCAGCAACTATGACGGCACAACGGCAGGAAGATAGCCCTTTGCGCCCCGGAATCGCCTTGATCCGCTTTCTGGTCTGCCTGCTGGCCGGCATTTGGATCGCTTGCGCAGGTTTGCCGGCCGAGGCCGCCACCACCGAGCGGATCGTCGTCAACCGCTTCAGCGGCGTGGCGATCGAGGGGTTCGACCCAGTATCCTATTTCGTCGATGGCGCGGCCGTGCAGGGGACGGCCGAGTTCGAGGCGAACCTCTGGGGCGCGGTCTGGCGTTTCCGCAACGAGGGCAACCGGGCGTCCTTCCTGGCCCATCCCGAGATCTATGGACCGCAGTTCGGCGGCTACGATCCGGCCGACATCGCCCGCGGCGTCGCCGTCGCCGCCAATCCCCGCTTCTACGTGATTTCGGCGCAGCGGCTCTATCTGTTCAGCCGGGAGGCCAACCGCGATGCCTTCGCCGCCGACCCGGAGCGCTTCCTCTATGAGGTGCGCAAGCGCTGGCCGGCGCTCCAGGAACAGCTCAGTCAGTAGCGGTCCGCCGCCTGCGGATCGCCCCAGGCGATGAATTCCGGGATAATGAAGCCGGTGTCGCCGCGCTGGCCGAATCGGAGCTCGCCACCCTTGCCGTCGGTGACCTTGCCGCCGGCCGCCGTTACGACCGCGCAGCCCGCCCCGACATCCCATTCGCAAGTGGGTCCGAAGCGGGGATAGATGTCGGCGCTGCCCTCCGCGATCCGGCCGAATTTCACCGCCGAGCCGACCGTCTTCCTGACCGCATTGGGCCGGCCGTCGATGAACGCCTCGCTTCTGAGGTCGCCATGGGAACGGCTCACCGCCGCGATCCAGGGCTCGCCCTGCGTCGGCAGCGTGCGGGTGCGGACCGGTTCGGCAGCACCGATGCTCGTGCCGTCAAAACTGACGCGCTCGGCGCCGCGGCCGACGATGCCGCGCCAGAGCAGACCGAGCGCGGGCGCGGCTACGATGCCCAGCAACGGCACGCCTTCGGTCACAAGGGCGAGGTTGACGGTGAACTCGTCGCGGCCGGCGACGAACTCCTTGGTGCCGTCGAGCGGGTCGATCAGGAAGAAGCTGTCGCGGAATGGCGGCGAGGCGAGCTGGGTCCGCTCTTCCGACAGCGTCGGCACGTCGCCCGCAAGCTGCGCCAGGCCGTCGGCGATGATGCGGTCGGCGGCGAGATCGGCCTCGGTGACCGGCGAGCCGTCCTGCTTGCCGTCGACCCGCATCGCTGCGCGGTTGACCGCGAGAATCGCTTCGCCCGCCTTCACCACCAGCGCAGTGAGCGGCTCCATCAGGTGGGAGGCGGCCGGGCCGTCGATGATCCGCTTCACCTGCATGCCTCATTCATCGGCAATTCCATCCTACTCGACTGATTCGCTGCGGCTTTAGGGCCGCTTCGAGCCGATCGCAAGCTAGCTGCCACGGGCTTGCGAATGTTAGAACCTGCGGCATTCGTCAAGCATGCGTGATTCGCCGCGTCCGCGCCGTGCAATTCCAGGAACCCTTTATGTCTGACGCTTCGTCACCCGGTACCGCTACCGCTCCAGATGCGCTCGAACTCGCCGCGCTCCTGTGCTCGCGGGTCTGCCACGATCTCATCAGCCCTGTCGGCGCCATCGTCAATGGGCTCGAAGTGCTCGACGACGATCCCAAGCCCGAGGATCGCGAGTTCGCGCTCGATTTGATCCGCAAGAGCGCGAAAACCGCCTCCGCCCGCCTCCAGTTCTGTCGCCTGGCCTTCGGCGCGGCCGGCTCGTCCGGCGCGCAGATCGACCTCGGCGACGCCCAGACCATGGCGCGCGGCCATATCGAGGACGGCAAGTGCTCGATCACGTGGAATCTGCCGCGGCTCTTGCTGCCGAAGAATCGCGTCAAGCTGCTGCTCAATATGCTGGTTGTTTCCCAGCACACGATCCCGCGCGGCGGCATGCTGACGATCGATCCGATCGGTGACGGCGAGACCATGAGCTTCCGGGTCACCGCGACCGGTCATAATGCGCGCCTGCCGCAGAACATCTCCGAACTCCTGAGCGGGGAGCGCGGCCCGGCCGCGGATGCGCACGCGATCCAGCCTTATTATACGCGGCTGTTGGCAGAGGCTTGCGGGCTCACCGTGCGGCTCGCGCACGAGGGCGAAGCCATCACCATCACCGCGTCGTAGGCGCGCCGCGGCCCTCAAACGTTAATCGAATCTTTACGAGGCGCTTCGGCTTGTCCGGAGCGCCTTATCTCTTTGTTGGTTCCGTTCTTTTGCACATACTCAACCATTATTAAACGCTTTGCGGTGAAGCTGGCCCCATTCCGAAATGGCGCATCACAAGTCGTGCGCGCCCTCCCTGTATGAAGGCCTGTTTTCATGGATGATCTGTTGCGGGAGTTTTTGACGGAGACCAGCGAGAGCCTGGACACCGTCGACAATCAGTTGGTGAAGTTCGAGCAGGAGCCGAACAACGCCAAGATCCTGGATAACATCTTCCGCCTGGTCCACACCATCAAGGGCACGTGCGGTTTCCTCGGACTGCCGCGGCTTGAAGCGCTGGCACATGCCGGCGAGACGCTGATGGGCAAATTCCGCGACGGCATGCCGGTGACGGGACAGGCCGTCACGGTGATCCTGTCCTCGATCGACCGCATCAAGGAGATCCTTGCCGGCCTCGAGGCGACCGAAGCCGAGCCCGAGGGCACCGACCGCGATCTCATCGACAAGCTGGAAGCGATGGTCGAGCAGGGCATGGCGGCAATGGCCGCTGGGGCCGCTGCTCCTGTCGCCGAATCTCCGCCACTGGCGCCTGAAGCCCCTGTTGCTGCTGCGCCTGCGCCCGCAAAGGAGATGACGCAGGGCTCGCTGATCGATCAGACCCTGGAGCGCCCGTTGCGTCCGGGCGAAGTCTCGCTCGACGAGCTCGAGCGCGCCTTCCGCGAGACCGCGATCGAAGCGCCGGCCCCCGTCGTCAAGGCCGAGCCCGCGCCGGCTGCTGAAGCTCCGGCGCCCGCCGCCAAGGAAGCTGCGAAGCCGGCCAAGGAAAAGGTCGCGCCGAAGAAGTCGATGGCCGACGAGGGCGCCGCCGAGGGCGACCGCATCGCCAACCAGTCGATCCGCGTCAACGTGGATACGCTGGAGCATCTGATGACCATGGTCTCCGAGCTGGTCCTGACCCGCAACCAGCTGCTGGAGATCTCCCGCCGCAACGAGGACACCGAGTTCAAGGTGCCGTTGCAGCGCCTGTCCAACGTCACCGCCGAGCTGCAGGAAGGCGTCATGAAGACGCGCATGCAGCCGATCGGCAATGCCTGGCAGAAGCTGCCCCGCATCGTCCGGGACCTGTCGAGCGAACTCGGCAAGCAGATCGAGCTGGAGATGCACGGCGCCGACACCGAGCTCGACCGCCAGGTGCTCGATTTGATCAAGGACCCGCTCACCCACATGGTGCGCAACTCCGCCGACCACGGCCTGGAGACCCCCGCCGAGCGGCTCGCGTCCGGTAAGGGCGAGCAGGGCACCATCCGCCTGTCCGCCTATCACGAGGGCGGCCACATCATCATCTGCATCGCCGACAACGGAAGAGGCCTCAACACCGAGAGGATCAAGGCCAAGGCGATCTCCTCCGGTCTCGTCACCGAGGCCGAGCTCGAGAAGATGAGCGAAGCCCAGATCCACAAGTTCATCTTCGCGCCCGGCTTCTCCACCGCGGCCGCCATCACCTCGGTCTCCGGCCGCGGCGTCGGCATGGACGTGGTGCGCACCAATATCGACCAGATCGGCGGCACCATCGACATCAAGTCGGTGGCCGGCGAGGGTTCCTCCGTCACCATCAAGATCCCGCTGACCTTGGCCATCGTCTCGGCGCTGATCGTCGAAGCCGCCGGCGACCGCTTCGCGATCCCGCAGCTCTCGGTGGTCGAGCTCGTCCGTGCGCGGGCCAACAGCGAGCACCGCATCGAGCGCATCAAGGACACCGCTGTCCTCAGGTTGCGCAACAAGCTCTTGCCGCTGATCCACCTCAAGAAGCTCTTGAAGATCGACGACGGCGCCGCCAGCGATCCCGAGAACGGCTTTATCGTGGTCACGCAAGTCGGCAGCCAGACCTTTGGCATCGTCGTCGACGGCGTGTTCCACACCGAAGAGATCGTCGTGAAGCCGATGTCGACGAAGTTGCGTCACATCGACATGTTCTCCGGCAACACCATTCTGGGCGATGGCGCTGTCATCATGATCATCGATCCCAACGGCATTGCCAAGGCGCTGGGTGCTGCCGGCTCCTCGGCCCATGACATGGGCGACGAGAACGGCGCGCATCACATCGGATCGGGCGAGCAGACCACCTCGCTGCTCGTCTTCCGCGCTGGCTCCAGCCAGCCCAAGGCGGTCCCGCTCGGGCTCGTCACCCGCCTGGAGGAGCTGCCGGCCGACAAGATCGAGTTCAGCAACGGCCGCTACATGGTGCAGTACCGCGAGCAGCTGATGCCGCTCGTCGCCATGGAGAGCGTCACCATCGCCAGCCAGGGCGCCCAGCCGATCCTGGTGTTTGCGGACGACGGCCGCTCCATGGGCCTCGTCGTCGACGAGATCATCGACATCGTCGAGGAACGGCTCAACATCGAGGTCGGCGGCTCCGCCTCCGGCATCCTCGGCTCGGCCGTGATCAAGGGCCAGGCCACCGAAGTGATCGACGTCGGCCACTTCCTGCCGATGGCGTTCGCCGACTGGTTCACCCGCAAGGAGATGAAGCCGTCGCAGCACTCGCAGTCGGTGTTGCTGGTCGACGACTCGGCGTTCTTCCGCAACATGCTGGCACCCGTGCTGAAGGCGGCCGGCTACCGCGTCCGCACCGCGCCGACCGCGCAGGAGGGCCTGGCTGCGCTGCGTGCGCAGAGCTTCGACGTGGTCCTGACCGACATCGAGATGCCCGACATGAACGGGTTCGAGTTCGCCGAAGTGATCCGCTCCGACACCAATCTGGGCGCGATGCCGATCATCGGCCTGTCCGCGCTGGTGTCGCCGGCGGCGATCGAGCGCGGCCGTCAGGCCGGCTTCCACGACTATGTCGCCAAGTTCGACCGTCCCGGTCTGATCGCGGCGCTGAAGGAACAGACCGCGGGCGCCGCCGGCGCCTCCGAGCTGAGCCGGGCAGCGGCGTAACGGCACTGGGGATCAGGAGATACCGCTATGAGCAACAAGAAGACGCAGATCGGCGAAGGCGCCATGGTCGAATACGTCACCGCGATGATCGGCGGCCAGCTGTTCGGCCTGCCGATCTCCCGGGTCCAGGACGTGTTCATGCCCGAGCGCGTCACCCGCGTTCCCTTGTCCTCGCGCGAGATCGCGGGGGTGCTGAACCTGCGCGGCCGCATCGTCACCGTGGTCGACATGCGCGCCCGGCTCGGCCTGCCCAAGCCCGAGGACGGCAAGGCCCCGATGGCGGTCGGCGTCGACCTGCGCGGTGAATCCTACGGCCTCCTGATCGACCAGATCGGCGAGGTGCTGCGGCTTGCCGAGGCCGGCATGGAAGAGAACCCCGTCAACCTCGATCCCCGCATGGCCAAGCTCGCCGGCGGCGTCCACCGCCTCGACGGCCAGCTCATGGTCGTCCTCGACGTCGATCGCGTCCTCGAGCTCGCGCCCGAGATGATGGCGGCCTGATACGGCGGCATCGCCGCCGACGGACTCGCAATGGAAGTACCCCCACAAGGGGGTAGGAAGCAGAGGTTCACATGCGCACTTGTCTCGTCGTTGATGATTCCAGCGTCATCCGCAAGGTTGCGCGCCGGATCCTGGAGGGCCTCGACTTCCAGATTCTCGAAGCCGAGGACGGTGAGAAGGCACTGGAGGCCTGCAAGCGCGGCTTGCCCGATGCCGTGCTGCTCGACTGGAACATGCCGGTCATGGACGGCTACGAATTCCTTGGCCATCTCCGGCGGATGCCCGGCGGTGACCAGCCCAAGGTGGTGTTCTGCACCACCGAGAACGACGTCGCGCACATCGCCCGTGCGCTGCACGCCGGCGCCAACGAATACATCATGAAGCCCTTCGACAAGGACATCGTGACGGCGAAATTTCAGGAAGTCGGACTTATCTGAGCGAACATCCGGAGGCTGAACGGATCCTTCGGCGATTGTTTCAACTGAACCGTTTCAGTCTGAGTTGGTGAGTAATGAGTGTTGCGTTCGCAGGTAATTCGACCACGGGTCCGTCGCGCGACGCCGGGCCGCTGCGGGTGATGGTCGTCGACGACTCGGTCGTCATACGCGGTCTGATCTCGCGCTGGATCGGTGCCGAGCATGACATGGAGGTCGCGGCCTCGCTGCGCACCGGGCTCGAGGCGGTCAACCAGCTCGAACGCATCAATCCCGACGTTGCGGTGCTCGACATCGAAATGCCCGAGCTCGACGGCATCTCGGCGCTGCCGCAACTGCTGGCGAAGAAGCGCGATCTCGTCATCATCATGGCCTCGACGCTGACCCGCCGTAACGCGGAGATCAGCTTCAAGGCGCTGTCGCTCGGTGCGGCGGACTACATTCCGAAGCCGGAGTCGACGCGCGAAGCGTCGGCCGCGGACATCTTTCATCACGATTTGATCCAGAAGATCCGTCACCTCGGCGCGCGGCTGCGCCGCAGGCCCGCAGTCGCGAGCCCGCCGCTGGCGCCCGCGACCCCGGCGCCGGCTGCACGTGCACCGGCTGTCGTGCGGCCCGCCGCGCCCGTACCGGCTCTGCATGCGCCGTCGTCGGGGGCGCTGTCCACGCGCCCGTTCTCGGCCCACGCACCGAAGGTGCTGCTGATCGGCTCCTCGACCGGCGGTCCGCAGGCGCTGATGGCGCTCGTCACCGAGCTCGGCCCGGTGATCGACCGCTTCCCCGTGCTGATCACCCAGCACATGCCGCCGACCTTCACCACCATTCTCGCCGAGCACCTGGCGCGCGCGAGCCGCAAGCCGGCGGCCGAGGCGGTCGACGGCGAGCCGGTGAAGCCGGGACGGATCTACCTCGCGCCCGGCGGCAAGCACATGCGTGTCGTGCGCAGTGGCGCGGACGCGGCGATCGCGCTCGACGACGGTCCTGCCGTCAATTTCTGCAAGCCCGCGGTCGATCCGTTGTTCACCTCCGCCATCGACATCTGGCACGGTAACATCCTCTCGGTGATCCTGACGGGCATGGGCTCGGACGGCATGCGCGGCGGCAAGGACATCGTCGCCGCCGGCGGCAACGTGATCGCGCAGGACGAAGCCTCCAGTGTGGTCTGGGGCATGCCGGGCGCGGCGGCCAATGCCGGCATCTGCGCGGCGATCCTGCCGCTCAACCAGATCGGCGCCAAGGTCAACCGCCTGTTCGCGGGAGACCGCTCGTGACGCCGGTCGACTACGAATATCTGCGCAAGTTCCTGAAAGAGCGCTCCGGCCTCGATCTCTCCGCCGACAAGCAGTATCTCGTCGAGAGCCGGCTGCTGCCGCTTGCCCGCAAGGCGAGCTTGCCCGGCATTCCCGATCTCGTGTTGAAGATCAGGAACGGCGACGGCCGGCTTGCGACCGACGTGGTCGAAGCGATGACCACCAACGAGACCTTCTTCTACCGCGACAAGATCCCGTTCGATCATCTGCGCGAAACCATCCTGCCGGGCCTGCTCCAGGCGCGCGCGGCGCGCAGGTCGCTCCGCATCTGGTCGGCGGCCTCGTCGACCGGGCAGGAGCCCTATTCGATCGCGATGTGCGTGAAGGAGATGGGCGCGGCCTTCGCCGGCTGGCGCATCGAGATCGTCGCCACCGATCTGTCGCAGGAGGTGCTGGAGAAATCCAGGGCTGGCATCTACAGCCAGTTCGAGGTGCAGCGCGGCCTGCCGATCCAGCACCTGATGAAATACTTCACGCAAGTCGGCGAGCTCTGGCAGCTCAATGCCGACATTCGCGCGATGGTGCAGTTCCGCCAGCTCAATCTGTTGCAGGACTTCTCCCATCTCGGCACGTTCGACGTGATCTTCTGCCGCAACGTGCTGATCTATTTCGACCAGGACACCAAGGCCGTGATCTTCGAGCGCATGGCGAAGGGACTGGAAGCCGACGGCACGCTGCTGCTTGGCGCCGCCGAATCCGTCGTCGGCATCACCGACGCGTTCCGCCCGATCACCGAGCGCCGCGGTCTCTATCAGCTCAACCCCGCGCGCTCCGGCCGTCCGATGGGCGGATTGATGCCGCAGCCGCTGAAGGTCGCCGCGGCGAGGTGATTCGCCGAACGACAGGCAATCTCACTGAACGCCGTCGTCGCGAATGATCGGCAACAACTGGCGGATATCGTTCCGTCAGAGTGCGTGACGCTTCACACGCGTTTGAGCATTGCGGATTACTCGACTACCGCGCAATAGAGCTCGTGCCGCGATGCAATGCAATCGCGGCCCTGATCAGCATCTGACGGTTGTGCTATGCTGGCGATGGTCCCGCCGAACCGAGGCGGGATTCCATTCCATCATGAATTGTACTGAGGAGGACATACCATGCGAATGTCTTGTGCCTCGTATTTCTTGTTGGCGGCGCTTTCGTTGCCCGCCACTGCTCTCGCTGGCGAGCAGGTCCTCGAATTCAAGCTTGTCACCAAGCCGATGGACTTAAAGGTCACCGAGGTCGCGAACGTCGAAGGTCAGACGGTCATGTCTGGCAAAATGTTTGGCGTTGCCTTCTTCAAGGACGGCCGCGTTGCGGTGAAGGACTTCGTCCACTCCGCCGACCTGATCAAGGGCTCAGGACCCATCTACGGCTACAGCACCTACACCTTCGACGACGGATCCTCGATCACGGCGCGCTACGCCGGCGCGATCAAGGATGGTCGGGCGAAAGGCGAATACACAATCCTGTCGGGCACCGGGGCGTATGCAAACGCGACGGGCACGGGCGGCTTCGAAAGTGCGCAAGCCGGCTTCAAGGGCGCGGGCCTCTACGACGGGAGATTCATCGTCAAGACACCCTGAGTAAGCACGCAAGTCTCTGCGCTCGCGTCCCGTTCCGATGAGGTCGCGAGCGCATTTCACAAAATCGCGTGCGGCAGAAGCCGCGAGCGGTTTCCCGTGATCGGGCTCTCGTCCTCGCGGATCGACAGGCCGCACGGCTCGTGGTTCACCAGCCAGCTTCCCACCACAACGTAGAAGCCTGAGAAATTCGGCAGCGGTGACAATGCCTGCCGCACGAAGCCTTCTGCGCCGTAAGGTCCTGCCTGCTCGTCGAGCGGCATGCCTCCGGACACCAGCGTGACATTGGCGCCTTCGCGCGACAACAGCGGCTTGCGGACGTAGGAACTGCCGAGCTCGGCTGCCCGCGCGTCGTCCTCGAAGAAGGCCGGCAGCAGATTGGGATGGTTCGGAAACATCTCCCAGAGCAGCGGCAAAATGCCCTTGTTGGAGAGCACCGCCTTCCACGGCGGCTCGATCCAGCGTGTCGGCGCGCTCATCAGCTTGGCGCCGAAGGCGTCGTGGAACATCCATTCCCAGGGATAGAGCTTGAAGGCGAACGCGATGTCGCCGTCGTCGAGATCGACGAAGCCGCCAGGCTCGTCGCGCCAGCCGATCTCCTCGATGTCGAGCATCCTGGTCGAGAGCCCCGCCTGGCGCGCGGTGTCCTCGAGATAAGCGAGCGTGCCGGCGTCTTCCTCGTTGCCGGTGGTGCCGGTGAGATGGACATGGCGGCCTGCGGCAATCTCCTTCCACGCCGCGATCAGCCGCTCGTGGATGGAGTTGAACTGGTCGGCGCGCGCCGGAATGATGCGGCGTTCGATCGCCTGTTCGAGCCAGGTCCATTGAAACACCGCAGCCTCGAAGATCGAGGTCGGCGTATCCGCGTTGTATTCGAGCAGCTTTGCAGGCGACTGTCCGTCGAACTTCAGATCGAGCCGGCCATAGAGGCTGCGATCGTCGCGCTTCCAGCTCTCGGCGATCAAGCTCCAGAACGCCTCCGGAATCTTCAAGCGTCGCAGATAGCGCTCGTCACCGATCACGCGGCCGGCAAGCTCCAGGCACATCGCGTCGATCTCGGCTGTCGGCGTCTCGATGCCGCACTCGATCTCGTCGAGCGTGAAGGCGTAATAGGCACTCTCGTCCCAATAGCGTTCGCCGTCGATGGTGTGGAAGGCGAAGCCGCATTGTTCGGCGGTCTGCCGCCAGTCGTCGCGCTCGGGGCAGACGATGCGTCGCATGTTATTTCCTGCGCATGATCTCCGCGCAAACGCGTTCCGCGTTTGTCGCGAGGGAAAATCGGTGGCCGCTTTTCCGGATCATGCGCTAGCCGCCGCCCGAGAAGCCATGGCCGAACGAGCCGAAGCCGCCACGGCTCACGCTGCTGGAGCCTGAGTCCGAAGAGGTTCCCGATGAGGAATGGCTCGAGGAATCGCTGCTGAAGAAGCTCGATCGCGACGACCAGCGCGAGCTGCTGCCGTCGCTTCCGCCCGATGAACTGCTGCTACTGCTGCACGTCGTGGTCATCTGGCCCGGCACGGCTCCGGGCGAGGGTTCGCAGTGCTGCCGCGGCATCAGCGTGTAGGCGGTGGTGCCGACCGCGATCGTGCCCATCACCAGCAGCGCGACATGGCCGGAGCGCTTCACAGGCGGACCCGATGGCGGCGCCACGGGCGCCGGCCGGCGCTTGCCGAACTCCTTTTTGGAGGGTTTGGCCATGTCAGTAGATCATGCAGGCGGCGTTCAACAGGCCCGCCGCGAGCGAAGACAGCCCGAGCCAGATCGCCGGCGCAAGCTCGCCTGCGGCAATCCGCGCCGACAGGTTCGGCACCGGGACCTTCACCAGAAAGAGCACGATGATCTGCACGATCAACGCGATGACCGCCCAGATCAGGCAGTCCAGCACATTGGCCGAATGCGCGATCGCGCTGACCAATGGCGCCACGAAGCCGAGCAGGCTGAGGCCGAGCGCGATCGCGGCGGCCGGCTCGTTGTCGCGGATGAGCTGGAACTCGTTGTGCGGGGTGATGCGGGTGTAGACGAACAGATACGCCACGATCGCGATCAGGCCGGTGCAGAAATAAACCAGGAAGGCGGGCAGGCCGGCCAGTGATTGCAGGATCATCGTTCCCCCATCGTGCAGCGACCATTCGTCGGCGGGGGGAGGATAGCGGTTCAATGGCGCAAGGACGATGAGGCCGCGTTGGCGTCCCCAAAAAACAAAACCCCGCCATTTGCGGCGGGGTCCAGGCTGGGAGGAGCGAGCCCCGGGGGCTCGCGACGTAAACTTAGTGATCAGGCGGGAATGCGCTCTTCGTGCTCGTGCGGCTCGCGCAGCACGTAGCCGCGGCCCCACACGGTCTCGATGAAGTTGCGGCCCTCGGAAGCGTTGGCGAGCTTCTTGCGGAGCTTGCAGATGAAGACGTCGATGATCTTCAGCTCGGGCTCGTCCATGCCGCCATAGAGGTGGTTGAGGAACATTTCCTTGGTGAGCGTCGTACCCTTGCGGAGCGAGAGGAGCTCCAGCATCTGGTATTCCTTGCCGGTCAGATGCACGCGCTGGCCGCCGACTTCCACCGTCTTGGTGTCGAGGTTGACGACGAGGTCGCCGGTCTGGATGACCGACTGGGCGTGACCCTTGGAGCGGCGCACGATCGCGTGGATCCGGGCTACCAGCTCGTCCTTGTGGAAGGGCTTGGTCATGTAGTCGTCGGCGCCGACGCCGAGACCCTTGACCTTGTCCTCGATGCCGGCGAGGCCGGAGAGGATCAGAATCGGTGTCTTGATCTTGGAGACCCGAAGCTGCTTGAGCACGTCGTAACCGGACATGTCGGGCAGATTGAGGTCGAGAAGAATAATGTCGTAATCGTATAACTTACCGAGATCGACGCCTTCTTCCCCCAAATCGGTCGTGTAGACGTTGAAGCTCTCAGACTTCAGCATCAGCTCGATCGACTGCGCGACGGCGCTGTCATCTTCAATCAGCAAAACGCGCATGCCAGTTCCCCATAGTCGCCGCTCCTGGGCGTCAGGTCGGCCGCATTCGCGGCACTCAACAAAACGCCTTTGAACAACTGATTCGGATCCTGACAACAGATGGTTAACAAACTCTGATTCTGGAACGCAAGTCCCCCCGGTGCAATTTTTGTCGAATCGCCCTAAGGTCTTGCGCGCGAAGCAGCTTTCGTCACCCCGTACCGTTCAAGTTCCACTTTAAGAGACGGGCCTAACCGACTCCCGCGACTCAGCCTTCTTCTGAAGGGGAGTCACGCTCAGTCACAAAGACAGTGACGCAATGATTAACGATGCGGGTAAACACGAAGTTAAGCGCCGTTCAGAAATATGGCGAAACTTAAGTCTTTCGCCATGAAGCCCGGGATCGGAGGCGATCACCTTATGAAGGTCCTCTTATTAAAGGCGCGCCCCTGATGAAGGCTCTTGCCGAACAGATCGGCGACATCGACGGCGTCAACATCTATGGCCGCGTGGTCGGCGTTCGCGGCCTGATGGTCGAAGTGGCCGGACCCATTCACGCGATGTCGGTCGGTGCGCGGCTCGTGATCGAGACCGGCGCGAACCGTTCCATTCCCTGCGAGGTGATCGGCTTCTCCGGCAACAACGCTGTCGTGATGCCGTTCGCCGGCCTGGACGGGGTGCGCCGCGGCTGCAAGGCCGTCATCGCCAATGCCGCCAATCAAGTGCGTCCGTCGTCGGCCTGGCTCGGCCGCGTCGTCAACGCGCTGGGCGAGCCGATCGATGGCAAGGGGCCATTGCCGCAGGGCCCGGCGCCGATGCCATACCGCAATTCGCCGCCGCCGGCGCATTCGCGCAAGCGCGTCGGCGCCCCGCTCGATCTCGGCGTGCGCGCGATGAACACGTTCCTCACCTGCTGCCGCGGCCAGCGCATGGGCATTTTCGCAGGGTCCGGCGTCGGCAAATCGGTGCTGCTGTCGATGCTCGCGCGCAACGTCGATGCCGCGGTCAGCGTCATCGGGCTGATCGGCGAACGCGGCCGCGAGGTCCAGGAATTCCTGCAGGACGACCTCGGCGAGGAGGGCCTGGCGCGCTCTGTCGTGGTGGTCGCAACCTCGGACGAGCCGGCGCTGATGCGGCGCCAGGCCGCCTATCTGACGCTCGCGGTCGCCGAATACTTTCGCGATGAAGAGAAGGACGTGCTCTGCCTGATGGACTCGGTCACGCGCTTCGCCATGGCCCAGCGCGAGATCGGCCTGTCCGCCGGCGAGCCGCCGACCGCCAAGGGCTATACGCCGACCGTGTTCACCGAGTTGCCGAAGCTTCTGGAGCGCGCGGGGCCGGGCCTCGGTGAGGGCGCGATCACCGCGATCTTCACGGTGCTGGTCGACGGCGACGACCATAACGAGCCGATCGCGGATGCCGTCCGCGGCATCCTCGACGGCCATATCGTGATGCAGCGCTCGATCGCCGAGCGCGGCCGTTACCCCGCCATCAACATCCTCAAATCCGTCTCCCGCACCATGCCGAAATCGGCCGATCCGCAGTTCTGGCCGACCATCCAGCGGGCCCGCCAGGTGATGGCGACCTATGCCGACATGGAGGAATTGATCCGGCTCGGGGCCTACCGGGCCGGCTCCAGCCCCGAGGTGGACGAGGCGATCCGGCTGCACGAGCCGCTGGAGGCGTTCCTGCGCCAGCGCAAGGACGAAAATGCATCACTGGCGGACGGCTACCGCCAGTTGGCGCAAATCCTCGGTGATTTGGAAACGGAACGCTAACTTTGTCAGGTCATCATCCGCTCTCACAGAGTAGCAGAGCCGGTCTTGGCCCTATCAGGGCCTGTGGGGAGACCGGTGACGTCCCACGTGCAGCCAGGGGACTTCTGGGGAGTATGAGTCGATGAAGTCACGTGATACCCTCATCCGCCTGAAGAAATTTCAGGTCGACGAGAAGCGCCGCCGGGTCACCCAGATCGAGACCATGATCGCCGACTTCCAGCGGATGTCGACCGATCTTGAACGCGAGATCACGACCGAGCAGGAGCGTGCCGGGATCAACGATCCCTCGCACTTCGCTTATCCGACCTATGCCAAGGCCGCGATTCAGCGCCGCGAGAACCTGACCCGCTCGGCCGACGAACTGAAGGGCCAGCTCGACGAAGCCAAGGCCGCGCTGGCCGAAGCCTTCGAGGAACTGAAGAAGGTCGAGCTCCTCGACGAGCGTGACCAGGCCCGCGAGCGCGCCGAAGAAAACGTCCGCGAGCAGGCCGACCTCGACAGCATCGGCCTGATGCGCGCCCGCATCGGCGCCGTCGCCTGACGGCGCAGCCAGCGGTCCAACAGCCGAGAATTCGTCGAACCCGGACCCGCAAGGTCCGGGTTTCGCGTTTGCTATCCACAGTGTGGCGCGCCGCCCCTTGGTGATGGGCTTTGCCGCGCGCTATGGTAGCGGAGTGCCAGGGCCTGCGCCGAACGCGACAGGCCGTGCGTGGGGGGCTGAATGCTGACGCCAGCAGAGCTGGTCGGGCTGATTGGGGAGGTCGCCAGGGGCGATCAGGCCGCGTTCGAGCGCCTCTACGTCGCCACGCGCGCGAAACTCTATGGCGTCGTGCTCCGTATCTTGCGTCGACAGGATCTCGCAGAGGAGGTCATTCAGGAGACCTACGTCAAGATCTGGAACGGCGCGGGCCAGTTCAATCCGGCCTTGTCGTCGCCGATCACATGGATGGCATCGATCGCGCGCAACCGCGCCATCGACATCGTGCGCAAGAAGACGGAAGTCTCCATCGAGGAAGAGCCGCAGGCGATGGAAGTCGCTGCCGACAGCCCCGATCCGCTGGCGCGGAGGGAGATGACCGAGGAGTTGAAGCGGCTCCTGGAATGCATCGGCCGGCTCGAGCCGGATCGTCAGAGGCTCGTGCTTCTCGCCTATTACAACGGCTGGAGCCGCGAGCAATTGGCGGAAAAATTCGCCGCGCCCGTCAACACGGTGAAGACGTGGCTCCGGCGCAGCATGTTGGATATCCGCGAGTGCCTCGGACTATGAGGACTTGCATTGTGAGGGTGGTTCTGGACTGGAAGTGATGGCCTACACGGAGGACCATATCGCGCTCGCCGCGGAATATGCGCTCGGTACGCTCGACGCCAGTGAGCGCGCGCAGGTCGAGACCATGATGGCCGTGGACAAGGCGTTCGCCGATGTCGTGCAGGCCTGGGCTTACCGGCTCGGCGTCCTCAACCAGATGGTCGGCTCGGTCGAGCCGCGTCCGATCGTGTGGGAGAACATCCGGTCCGAGCTTGCGCGGACGGACTTTGCGCAGGAGACGCCTGCGCCGGAAGCTTCGCCGCCGCCGCCACCTGTGCCCGAGTCCTCCTCGATCGAAGCTGCACCGCCTGAGCTGGCGCCGGACGCCGTGCCGCAACCGGAGCTGCAGCCTTCCGAAGCAGAGCAGCCCGGGACGGCGCGGCCGGCACCCGATGCGCTTCCCGACATCGCGCCGATATTCATGCCGCAGGTCCATGCACCCGATCCTGACGTCGCGCGCGCGCCGCCGGCGCCGGTTGCCGACAACAGCAATGTCATCCGGCTCGAGGGCCGCGTGAAACGCTGGCGCACGATCGCCTCCGCGGTGGGCGCGCTTGCGGCTGCACTGCTGGTGACGCTGTCGCTTCAGATCTTCCAGCCCGATGCGCTGCCGGGCGGCTTGCGCCCGGCGCCGCGCATCCAGACGGTGGAAGTGAAGACGCCGGCGGCGCCGCTCACGGCTGCTGCGCAGTATGTCGCGCTGTTGCAGGGCCAGGGCGGCGGTCCCGCCTTCATCCTCACCGTCGACGGCGCGACGCGGAATTTCACCGTGCGCAAGGTGGGCGCGACTCCGGAGGCCGGCAAGAGCTTCGAGCTCTGGCTGATCTCCGACAAGCTGCCGCGTCCGCGCTCGCTTGGCGTGATTGGCGCGGGCGATTTCACCGCGCGCCCGGTGCTCGGCTCCTTCGATCCCGAGGTCGTCAACGGTGCGACCTACGCCGTCACCGTCGAGCAGGCCGGCGGCTCGCCCAACGGCCAGCCGACCTCGGCTCCGGTGTTTTCCGGCAAGCTGATCGAGACCGTGCCGCCGTCTCAGCCGCAGGCGCCCGCGAAGAAGTAGGTGTCGTGGCGCCGTAGCCCGGATGGAGCGCACACGGCGCTCGACCGTCGCCAAGGTCCGTCCAGCCGTCGCACCCCGACAAGTCCCGCCGAATCCACTCCCGCGTTGAACCTCCCCGCAATCCACGGCGTCAAATGCCCGGAATTTGCAGTCGGCGCCGCACATCATGGCGCCGGAAAAGGGGCTAGAAGTCAGATGGACGCAGCTAAGACGCCGGGCATCTTCGTCCACCAATATGCGGGCCTTCCGCATGGTCCGGCCTTCGAACATTGGCGCGAGCGGGCCTTCGGTCCCTGCGGCCTCGACGTCGGGCCGAGCCATGGCGACAACATCGATTGCCGGCTCCAGGTCAGCGTGGTCGACAATATCGCGTTGGCCATTCCCGAAGGTGCCTCCGCGCAATACTCGCGCACGCAGAGCCATCTGGCCGACGGCAGCGACGATCTGGTCCTGATCGCCGCGCATGCGGGTCTAGTCCGCGTCGGGCAGAACGGCCACACCGTTGAACTTGCGCCTGCGCAGATGGTGCTTGTCGACATGGGCGTCACCGGCACCGTCGGCCACACCCAGGAAGATCGCTTCACCAGCATCCGCATGCCGCGCCGCGCGCTGCTCGACATCAATCCGCGTGCCGAGGACAAGCTGTCGCAAGTGCTCTCGGACGGCGCGGTGGCCGAGACGATCTTCCGCTACCACGCACTCGCCGCCAACCACGCGCCGCATCTCGACGCCGTCGGCCAGCGCCTGACCGCGCAGCACGTGATCGATCTCGTCGGCCTGCTGCTCGGCACCGATGCGGAGCATGCAAGCCTCGCGCGCGGTCGCGGACATGCGGCGGCCCGTCTCGATCTCATGCGTGCCGACGTGATGGCCGCGCTCGGCCGCAACGATCTCTGTCTGTCCGAGATCGCGACGCGCTCAGGGCTCAGCCCGCGCCAGGCGCAACGCTTGTTCGAGCAGGCCGGCACGACCTTCACCGAATTCGTGCTGGAGCAGCGCCTGGTGCTGGCGCGCAAGCTGCTCGGCGATCCCCGCGCGAGGGCGCGCAAGATCAGCGACATCGCGCATTCCTCGGGCTTCTCCGACCTGTCCTATTTCAACCGCGCCTTCCGCAAGCGTTTTGGCGCGACGCCGTCGGAGCTGCGCGAGGCCTGAGCCGCGATTTTATGCAGCGGAGCGGCGCCGCCGCAGTTGGTCGATCCGGTCGAATGAGCTATATCTGCCTGCGCGGGCAGGCCGCCGGAATTCTTGGACAAAGCAGTAAACGGACATGGCGCGTATCGTCGTGCTCGGCGCGGGGTTTGCGGGTCTATGGGCGGCCATCGGCGCCGCGCGCAGGCGCGACGAGATCGGCGCGGCCGGCCGTGACATCGAGATCCGTGTCGTCGATCGCAATCCCTATCACAACATCCGCGTGCGCAATTACGAGGCCGACCTCAGCGAGGTCGCACTGCCGTTGCCGCAACTGCTCGATCCGATCGGCGTCACTCATGGCATTGGCGAGGTCGAAGCCATCGACCCGGCACGGCGCGAGATTTCGCTCGTCACGAGCGGGGGCGAGGAGACGCTGAGCTACGACCGCCTGGTGCTGGCGCTCGGCAGCGAAGTGATGCGTCCCGCCATCCCCGGCCTTGCCGAGCATGCTTTCGATGTCGATACCTATGCCGCCGCGCTCATCCTCGAAAATCATCTCGTCTCGCTCGGACACAGCGCGCCCTCGCCGGGGCGCTCGACTGTCGTGGTGGTCGGCGCCGGATTCACCGGCATCGAGGTGGCGGCCGAGATGCCGGACAGGCTGGCGCGCGTCGGCATCACCGGCAGCCGCCGCATCGTCCTGGTCGATCCCAACCCTGCGGTCGGCGCCACCATCGGCGCGCATGCGCGTCCCGTCATCGAGACGGCATTGGCCTCGCTCGACGTCGAGACGCGGCTTGGCGTGCGCGTCGTGTCCGTCGAGGCCGCCGGCATGCACCTGAGCTCGGGCGAGTTCATCCCGGCGCAAACCGTGATCTGGTGCGCCGGGATGCGCGCGAGCCGGCTGGCCGAGAGCTTCGCGGGCGCGCGCGATCGCCTCGGCCGCCTGCTGGTCGATCCTTTCATGCGGGTGGCCGATGTGCCGGGCGTGTTCGCCGCCGGCGACGTCGCCTCGAGCGTGGTCGATGGACTGCACCCGACGGTGATGTCCTGCCAGTTCGCCCGTCCCATGGGCCGCTTCGCCGGTCACAACGTCGTAGCCGATCTGGCGGGCCTGCCGATGCTGCCGCTGCGCATCGATTGGTACGTGACCGTGCTCGACCTCGGCGGCTGGGGCGCGCTCTATACCGAAGGGTGGGATCGCGAGGTTCGCACCACTGGCGCGGCCGCAAAGGCGACCAAGCAGACCATCAACTGCAAGCGCATCTACCCGCCGCTCACCGGTAGCAAGGCCGAGCTCTTCGCTGCGGCAGCACCGACGGTCCAGGCGCCGCCGCCGACTTATGGGGCGCGGTAGAATTTGATCGGGGCTGGTTGGAGGATCGCGGCTGTGCCAATTGCTCCGTCATTGCGAGCGTAGCGAAGCAATCCAGAATCTTACCGCGGCGACAGTCTGGATTGCTTCGCTACGCTCGCAATGACGAGGTACCCCAGACATGAGAAAGCGCCCGTGGGGGGCGGGCGCTTTCCGTAGTCGACTTGGGGTTGGGGTCGTCTACATATCCACGTGGCGACTTTGGGGGGCTGGTAAAGAGCCGCGTGAATTCACAAAACTCGTCAAATCTCCTTATCGAACGAGGGATGCGTTCGAGCTGGTGATAACAACCGGCTTGCCGGCCTTGATGACGCGGGCGGTCTGGGTCAGACCTTCGTCCGAACCCGTGCGCGCCGCCGTGATGCCGAAGCCTGCCACCGCGATGCCGGCGACGAGGGCTACGACCACGATTTTCAAGTGGGTCGAGCGATCGGCGCTGTAAATCGAGTGGTTCATGGAAGGCTCCTGCCGCCATCTACCCGAAGTAGTCGCTACCCTGTTGGGGGAGGTTCATGCTTCCGGTCCCCAACAACCTAGTATTGGGGGGATTCGTTCCCAAGGGGCGATCACAAGAGCGTGACAGGACGTGAAAGATCGCGATCGAAAGCGACCCCTCAATCGTTCGATTATATAATTATTTCAAAGGTGTAATGTGCTTGCGAGGCGCCTTGTTTGCATTTGGTCGACAAGGCGCCAGGAACTCAAAAACCATTTGCCTGTGGCCGAAAAACAAACGGCTTCTTAAGGCAAATCAGATGCTTCCGACCGTTTTCAATCTCGCCCTGGGGTGGATTTCAGCCTGCGACAGCACCGTCGTCTGGGCCCGGAACCGCTCGACGAGGGAGCGTACGAAGGGACGAATTGCCGCAGACGTGACCAGCACCGGCGCCTCGCCTTCGCGCGCGGCGCGCTCGAAGGCCTCGCGCACGCCGGTCATGAATTCCGACAGCTTCGAGGGCTGCATCGCGAGGCTGCGTTCCTCGCCCTGGCCGATGATGGATTCGGCGAAGGCCTGTTCCCACCGCGCTGACAGCGCGATCAGCGGCAGATAACCGCTGTAGGAGGTGTTTTGCGCGCAGATCTGCCGCGCGAGGCGGGCGCGGACATGCTCGACCATGGTCGCGGGATTGCGCGAGAAGGCGAGCGAGTCGGCGATGCCTTCCAGGATGGTCGAGAGGTCGCGGATCGAGATGCGCTCGGCGAGCAGCAGCTGCAGCACGCGCTGGATGCCGGAGACCGTGACCTGGCCCGGCACGATGTCCTTGACCAGCTCGCCCTGCTCCTTCGGCAGCTCCTTGAGCAGCTTCTGCACCTCGCCGTAGGAGAGCAGGTCCGACATGTTGGCCTTGAGCAGCTCGGTGAGGTGGGTCGAGAGCACGGTCGCGGCGTCGACGACGGTGTAGCCCTTGAGCGAGGCTTCTTCTTTGAGGCTGGCATCGACCCAGGTTGCGGGCAGGCCGAAGGTCGGCTCGGTGGTATGGATGCCGGGCACCTGCACCTGGCTGCCGCCGGGGTCCATGACCATGAACTGGTTCGGCCAGATCTTGCCGGTGCCGGCGTCCACTTCCTTGATCTTGATGATGTAGGTGTTGGCTTCGAGCTGGACGTTATCGAGGATGCGCACGGCGGGCATCACAAAGCCCATCTCGATCGCGAGCGAGCGGCGCAGCGCCTTGATCTGCTCGGTGAGGCGGTCGGTGCCATCAGGGCCGTTGACCAGCGGCAGTAGCGCATAGCCGAGCTCGATCTTGAGATCGTCGATCTTGAGCGCGGCGGAGATCGGCTCTTCGGCCGCAGCGGCGCCAGGTGAACCCGGCGTTCCCGGAGCGGGTGCGGTCTTTGCAACTTCGTCAGCCCTGGCAGTCGCCCGGTTGCGGTTGCGGGCGTGCCAGGCGAGCGCACCGGCGCCGCCGCCGAGCGCCAGGAAGGGGATGGTCGGAATGCCCGGCAGCGCCGCCAGCACCAGCATGACCGCCGCGGACATCGCCAGCGCCTGCGGATAGCCGGAGAACTGTTTCATCAGCGCCTTGTCGGCGGCGCCGGACACGCCGGCCTTGGAGACGAGCAGGCCGGCCGCGGTCGAAACGATCAGCGCCGGCACCTGGGTGACGAGGCCGTCACCGACGGTCAGCAGCGTGTAGCTGCGCCCGGCATCGGCGAAGGAGAGGCCTTGCTGCGCGACACCGATGATCATGCCGCCGACGATGTTGATGAAGACGATCAAAAGGCCCGCGATGGCATCGCCGCGAACGAATTTGGAGGCACCGTCCATGGCGCCGAAGAAGCCGCTCTCGTCCTCCAGATCCTTGCGCCGCTGCTTGGCGACCTTCTCGTCGATCAGGCCGGCGGAGAGATCGGCGTCGATCGCCATCTGCTTGCCGGGCATGGCGTCGAGGTGGAAGCGGGCGGCGACTTCGGCGATACGGCCCGAACCCTTGGTGATGACGACGAAGTTGACGATGATCAGGATGGCGAAGACGATGATACCGATGACGAAATTGCCGCCCATCACGAAGCTGCCGAAGGCTTCGATGACGTGACCGGCGGCATCCGTGCCCTCGTGCCCGTGCGACAGGATCAGGCGGGTCGAGGCCATGTTCAGCGACAGGCGCAGCATCGTCGAGATCAGGAGGACGGTCGGGAAGGCGGAGAATTCCAGCGGCGCCTGGATGAACAGCGACGTCATCAGGATCAGGATCGAGAGCGTGATCGAGATCGCCAGGAACAGGTCGAGCACGATCGCGGGCAGCGGCAGGATCAGCACCACCAGGATGGTGAGGACGCCGAGCGCCAGCGCGATATCGCCGCGCTTGAGGATGTTGCCGATCTCGGTAAGGGTCGGGAAGCCGGCGTTCGTGCTGCCTACGCCCTGTCCCGCGGTGACGTCGACCATGGTAGCTGCTCCCCCGCGCGACTGCCGTCCGCGCGCCCCAAATGTCTGCGCGGCGGCCGAAGGGCCGCCGTTTCGAAAGTGAGGCACCGCACTGGCGTCCACGGGGAACCTCCCGTTCTACGCGGCTGACGACACTCGACTTCACTCGGCAATTCTTGCCGGGTGTATGGTTAGCAAAGGGTTAACGGAGGGTGCGGCAGGAGGTCAGACCGGGGTGTTTCGGGCACCTGGCAGGGACGAAGTCGTCATGCCCGGGCTTGTCCCGCCTGCGCGGCCCAAGCCGCTTCGGCGCGGCGAAGGCCCGGGGATCCCCACGTTCTTCATGTCGCGCCCAAGCCGTGGATGGCCGGGACGAGCCCGGCCATGACGTTGTGGAAGCGTTTGGCGCCGAAATCAGCTGCGGAGGACGTAGCCCTACTGCGCCTTCTGCATCGTCGTTACCGTATACCCCGAGGCCGCCTCCTCGGCCTCGAAGGTCACCTTGTCGCCGACCTTCACCTGCTTGAGCAAAGCGGGGTCCTTGACGCGATAGACCATGGTCATGGGCTCATCCATGCCGAGGCTTTTCGCCGGTCCGTGCTTGAGCGTGATCTTGCCGGCGCCTTCGTCGATCTTCTTGACCTCGCCGCTGATCGCGGCGCCCTGGGCCGCGAAGGCTTCGGCGGCAAGGCCGACGGTCAGCGCCAGCGCTGCGGCGATACGGATGGTGCGGTTCATGGGAGTCTTCCTTGTTACTTCACGGTGACGTGGCCGACCATGCCGTAGTCGCGGTGGTCGGGAATCAGGCAGGAGAATTCGAACGTGCCGGCCTTGCTGAACTTCCAGAGGATCTCGGCCGTCTTGTTCGGTGCGAGCCGGACACCGTTGGGATCGTCGTGCTCCATGTGCGGATGCTTCTTCATCTCCACGGCATGCGCGAGATTCTCCTTCGTCGTGGCGAGCAGGAATTCATGGTCCTCCTTGCCGACATTGCGCAGCACGAAACGAATCTGCTCGCCGCGTTTGACCTCGATCCTGGCGGGCGCGTAGTCCATCTCGTTCAGCAGGATCTCGATCGTGCGCGCGGGCTTCCTGGGATCGCCGGGCTCGCCGGCCGAAAAGGTCCCGTGCCCGTGCTGGTCGTGGGCAAACGCCGGTGCGGTCGAAAGCGCAGCCAGCGCAAGTCCGAGTTTGATCGTCTTCTTCATCTTGTTCTCCAGTTGGTGGTTCATCGAAACGCTCACATCTTCATGTTCTTCATCGGCGCGCCTTGCTGCCGCGCCGGCTCGGCGGACGGCGGCGTGACCTCGTAGGCGACGGTGCCTTGCGGGAATTGGTAGGGGCCGGGATCGCGGTAATCGTCGCGCGCGAGGTCGTCGCGGATCTTCATCACCGTGAACATGCCGCCCATCTCGATCGGCCCGAACTGACCGGTGCCGGTCATCATCGGCAGCGTGTTGTCGGGCGCGGGCATCTCCATGTTGCCCATGGCCATGCCGGTCGAACCCATCGCCATGGCATCGGGCGCGAGCTTGCCGACGGCCCTGGCGAGGTCCTTGCGCGACACGCCAATCAGATTGCGCACCTCGTGCCCCATCGCGTTCATGGTGTGGTGCGACTTGTGGCAGTGGAACGCCCAGTCGCCGGGATTGTCGGCGAGCACGTCGAACACCCGCACCGCGCCCACGGGTACATCGGTGGTCGTCTCCAGATATTGCGCGCTCTCCGGAATCCAGCCGCCATCGGTGCAGGTCACCGCAAAGCTGTGGCCGTGCAGATGGATCGGATGGTTGGTCATGCTGAGATTGCCGATGCGCACGCGCACCTTGTCGCCGAGCCTGACCGGCAAGGGATCGATGCCGGGAAACACCCGCGAATTCCAGGTCCACATGTTGAAGTCGGTCATCTCGTTGACCTGCGGCAGGTATGTGCCGGGATCGACGCGATAGGTGCTCATCACGAAGACGAAGTCGCGGTCGACGGGCCGGAAGCTTTGATCGCGCGGATGCACGACGACCATGCCCATCATGCCCATCGCCATCTGCACCATCTCGTCGGAATGCGGGTGGTACATGAAGGTCCCGCTCTTCTTCATCTCGAACTCGTAGACGAAGGTTTTTCCCGGCTGGATGTGCGGCTGCGTCAGTCCGCCGACACCGTCCATGCCGCTGGGAATGATCATGCCGTGCCAGTGCACGGTGGTGTATTCGGGCAGCCTGTTGGTGACGAAGACACGAATCTTGTCGCCTTCGACCGCCTCGATGGTCGGGCCCGGTGACTGGCCGTTATAGCCCCACAGATTCACTTTCATGCCTTCGGCGAACTCGCGCACCACGGGTTCGGCGACGAGATGGAATTCCTTCCAGTCGCCGTTCATGCGGAACGGCAGTGACCAGCCGTTCAGCGTGACCACGGGGCGGTAGTCCGGGCCGCTGATCGGATGCAGCGGCGGCTGCATCACCACCTTGTCCATGTGAGGCGCTTCCGGAATGGACGCGGCCTGCACACGGCCGCTGACGGCTGACGCGCTGGCAAGCGCGGCGGTGCCCAAAAATCCTCGGCGGGAATACATGTTGGCCTCCATCTCAGTGACCGCCATCGGCAGGCGCTGCCGCGGCGATGGTGGTTGAAGTGTCGCCGCCCGACGCAGGTGCGCCGCCGCCGTTGACGGCAGTCTGGAGGTCGGACTGGGCGAGGAAGAGTTTTTGCTTGGCATCGATCGCGCCGCGCAGCGACGCCAGGCGCTGCCGCGCTTCGGTGAGCAGCGCGAAAATATCGACCTGCATGCTGGAGAAGCGCAGCTGCATCTCCTCGGTGATGATCTTGCGCAGGGGCAGGATCTCGCGCTGATAATGGCTGGCGATGTCGTAGCTGGAGCGATAGGCGCGATAAGCATCGCGCGCCTCGGAGCGAACGTTGACGGCGCGCTCGGTCAGGCGGTTGAAGGCGAGATTGTAGGTCTCCGCCGCTTGCCGCACCCGCACCTCGCCGCCGTCGAAGATCGGGATCTGGAACTGCACGTCAAAACCACGTTCGCGGAACGGCGGGCCCTCGGGATCCTGGGTGCGGCGGGAGATACCGGCGAGGTCGAGCAGCGTGACGAAGCGCGTCGCCTCGGTGAGGTTGAGTGACTTTGCCAGCGCCGTCAGCTCCAGCCGCGCGATCTGAAGATCGATGCGATGGGCCACCGCATCGGCCTCGATCGAGGGCAGTGCCTGCGGCCGGCGCGGCAGCGGCGGCAGTTGATCGGGCAGACGGAAGTCGAGGCCGCCGTCCCACAGCCCCATCAGGCGCGCGAGCCTTTCGCGCGCGCTCGTTGCCGCCTGCCGCGCGGTGGCGAGGTCGGCCGTGGTCTCGGCATAAAACACCTGCTCGCGGGCCTGGTCGAGCTTGTTGATCGAACCGGTGTCGCCGAGTTTGACCGCGAGCTGCGCCGTCGATTCCGCCGTCGCCTTCGCGTCGGTGAGCAGCGCCACCATTTCGTTGCCGGCGACTGCGCGGACATAGGCGCGCCGGACATCCGCGGCCAGCCGCAGCGTCGCCAACGCCGCGCGCAATTGCGCCTGACGGAAACGGTCGCGGGCGATGTCGGAGCGGAACGGCAGGGTGGCCAGCGCGAGGATGTCGCCAACTACCTGACGCTCTATCTCGCTCGCGCCATTGCCTGCGATGCGCGAGATCGAGAACACAGGATTGGGCGGCAGGCTCTGCTCGACCAACTCGGTCTCGGCCAGCGCCAGCTCGTTATAGGTCGCTTGCAATCCCTTGTTGTTGAGCAGCGCGATCTGCACGGCCGTCTCAGTGGTCAGCGTGCGTGCCAGCAAGCGGCGGACGGTCGCGTTGACGGCCTCCGCGCCTTCGGCCGTTCGCACGAAGGCGACGTCCTTGTTGATGGTCTGGCTGGTGAGCTCCGAGACCGTCGTCATGCCTCCGTCCGGCGAGAATGCCATGCAGCCGGAGAGTCCCAGCGCAGTGAGCACGAGCAGGCCCCGCGCAAAATGATGCGTCATGGCGCGCCCCTACCGGTCTTGCTTCGGCTGCGGTGCGACAGCGTCGTTGCGGTCGCGCCATGGCCCCGGCGTCGCGGGCCGCAGGCTGGTATAGGGCGCAATCGTCGATCGATAGCCGACGCGCGCGACCTTCGCCGCCGGATCGGCAGGATCGGCGCCGGCCACGGGCACAGTTGCCGGCATGCAGCCGGACAATATCAATGCGATTGCGGCCAGCAGCGGCCAATTGAATCGAAAGTGTCGTCCACGCGCCGCGGATGCGGCGGCGAACTTCGCCCCGGAAAGCGTAAGCATGAGTCATCCCTGATCTGTCGTAGAGACCACAGGTTCGCGCGCGCGGATGCGCGTGCGGTCCTGACGTCGTCGCGTCAGATCAGGCGATGGGAGGGCGGTAGCGCTGAGGCGGCGCCGCGCTGTGCAGGCTGACCACGATCTCGGGCGCGCAGGCGGAAATAGGCTGCAGCGGCTTGGCGATGCCGGGCAGGTCGGCCGGCAGGGCGCTCACGCACATCATCGCGCAGCACGGGCCAGCCTTGCCGTCATGGTGATGTTGGGCTGGCGCATCCTGTGCGGCAGCCTGGTGATGCGCGTGCAGGCCTGCGTGGTCATGCGACACACCGTCATGCACGTGGCCGGCCTGCATCTCGTGATGCACCGGCACGAGATCGGCGAGGAGCGCGTCGTCGAGGCACGGCGCCGGGCCGCTGCCCCAGGCGAGGGCTGCTGCCGGCGCGAGCACGCAGAACAGATAGGCGAGGGCGATGATCCGCCCCACCCTGATCCGCATCGATCGCGTCAATCGCAACAGCATTCCGCCGATAGGCTCCTCGCGCGGCAATGTTGCACACGCAGATTGCAAACTAATGGCAAAGCGCGGCTTCGCCAAGCATCTTCTTACCGCAGTGCACCGCGCATGCCCAATATCGCGGCACGATGCTTGACCCCAAGGCGGTCAGCGAACATGGTCCGGCCTGTGCACGCGCCAAATCTTCCAGGACAGAGACCGGCCTCATTCACCCCTGATTCGCGTCAGGCTTGGGTGCGGCTGTTGCTTGCGCTGCTGATCGGTTCGATCGGCGGCGTCGGCATGTGGGCGGTCGTCGTGGTGATTCCCGTCGTGCAGACCGAGTTCGCCGCCACGCGAGCAGCGGTGTCGCTGGCCTTCACGCTGATGATGTTCGGCTTCGGCCTCGGCGGCGTGATCGCCGGCAAGATCACCGACAAGTTCGGCATCGTGCCGGCGATGGCGATCAGCATCGCTTTCATTGGCGTTGCCAACGTGCTGGCGGGGCTCTCGACCCAGCTCTGGCAGTTCGTCGCGGCCTATTTCCTGATCGGGCTCGGCACCTCGGCGACCTTCGCGCCTCTGATGGCGGAGGCCTCGCACTGGTTCGAGCGCTATCGCGGACTTGCCGTGACCATCGTCGCGAGCGGCAATTACGTCGCGGGCACGATGTGGCCGCCGCTCATCAGCGAGGGCATGCAGACGATCGGCTGGCGCACCACGCATATCGGCATCGCCCTCGTTTGCGTGGTTTTGATGACGATCCTGGTGCTGGTCCTGCGCGCACAGATGGGCGACGACAAGGTCCGCAATCACGCCAATGCGCGGCCGCCGCAGGTCGATCTCAAGCTTTCGACCAACACGCTGACCGTGCTGCTCTCGATCGCCAGCATCTCCTGCTGCGTCGCCATGGCGATGCCGCAGGTGCACATCGTCGCCTATTGCGGCGATCTCGGTTACGGCGTGGCGCGTGGCGCCGAGATGCTGTCGCTGATGATGGCCTGCGGCATCGTCAGCCGCATCGGCTCGGGTTACCTTGCCGACAAGATCGGCGGCATCCGCACGCTGCTGGTCGGATCGCTGGCGCAGGGCTTTGCGCTGGTGTTCTATCTGTTTTTCGACAGCCTGACTTCGCTCTATCTGATCTCCGCGATGTTCGGCCTGTTTCAGGGCGGCATCGTGCCGAGCTACGCCATCATCGTGCGCGAGGCGATGCCGGCGAGCGAGGCGGCAACCCGCGTCGGCATCGTGATCTTCGCCTCGGTGTTCGGCATGTCCTTCGGCGGCTGGGTGTCGGGCGTCATCTTCGACGCGACGGGCTCCTACGCTGCGGCGTTCGCGAACGGCGTGGCGTGGAATGCCCTCAATGTCGGCATCGTGCTGACGCTGCTGATCCGGTCGCGAATGAACGCGGTCAAGACGGGACCGGGTTTTGCGACCTAGACTTCTCGTCCCACCTTCAGCAGCGAGCAACCGGTGATCTTGTAGCTGCCGTCCGCCTGCTGCTCGAGTGTGTAGAGCGCTTCCCAGGCTTCGCCGTTGGCGTCGATGATGTGGACGTGCTGGGAGATCCAGTTGCCTTCGCTCCTGCTCTCGCCAAACTCAAAGCTCTTGTGCCGGTAGACCGGCGCGTAGCCGTTTTGCACCATGGACATGAAGATGTCAGGGGCGGGGAAGATTTCCCTGATCGCCGGCGCGGCGTGGGAATAGGCCGCGGCCGCATCGTCGCGCGCGAAAGCCTGCTCCTGGGCGCGGATCACGCCCTGTGCCGCAGTAACGTCGGCGGCGCATGCTGGAGCGGCACCAAGGATAATCATAAGGGCGACGAGCAAGGTGGCGATGCGCATGACAGGCTCCGCGTTGAAATCCCGGCGATGCCAATCCTAGCACGCCCTCAGCGAAATACGGCGTGCTATCGCTTCCGTTTCACCGCGGGCTTTGCGGGCTTGGCGGCACGCGCCTTGGCCTTGGTGCCGGACTTGCCGGCCGGCTGCACCCGCAGCCCGTCCACGAACACGTCGAGCATGCGCAGCACCGAGGATTGCCAGCCCGGCTGGTCGTGCATGTAACACATGCCAACGAGTGCCCTGAGCAGATCCTCCGGGCTGACATCGCCGCGCATCTGGCCGGCCGCGACCGCGCGGTCGAGCAGCGAGCCGATCGCCTTGGTGAGCCGGTCCATCGAGAACGCCGCGAGTTCCGACGAGCTCTGGAACGTCAGCGCCAGCGCGGCCGACATGCCCTTTTTTGTGGCAACGAATTCGACATTGGAGCGCAGCCAGCGCCGCAGCGCGTCGACCGGGTCCTTGGCGTTCTTCAATTGCTCAGCGAGCTCGCTGAGCTGCTCGACCTCGCGCCGGTACACCGCCTCGAACAAATCCTCGCGAGTTGGAAAATGCCGATAGAGCGTGCCGATACCGACCCCGGCGCGTTTTGCGACGGCTTCCAGGCTTGCCTCGGGACCGCCCGCGTTGAACACGATTTTCGCCGCCTCGAGCACGCGCTCGCGATTGCGCACGGCATCGGCGCGGGGCTTCCGAATCTGGTCGGTCTGGTCGTCCATGACGGTAATGTAGATCACGAATTGGTTAGATTGAACCCTCGCAATGAACCCTTGCAAGGCTGCATCGCGTTGTCTGCGCATGGGCTTTTGACGAATTCCAAATATTTTTCGGCGACCCTTGTTAAGCGGAGGGTGCCTCCGTATCTTCCTTGAGATGTTGGCTGGGTTCCGCCTGGCCAACGCATATCGACAGCGGCCACGGAGGTGGCGCGCTGGCCGATGACTCATGTCCATATCTGATCGGAGCCTTGTATGAACCACTCCATCAGCCTCACCGTGAACGGTGCGCGGCGCGACTTCGTCCTCGACGATACGCGCGTCACGCTGCTCGATCTCCTGCGTGAGCGCCTCCATCTGACCGGAACCAAGAAGGGATGCGATCGCGGCCAGTGCGGCGCCTGCACCATTCTCGTCGACGGCAAGCGCATCAACTCCTGTCTTGCTCTGGCCATCAGCCATGACGGCGCCGACATCCTCACCATCGAAGGCGTCGCGCGCGGCGACCAGCTTCATCCCGTGCAGGCGGCCTTCATCGCACATGACGGCTTTCAGTGCGGCTTCTGCACGCCCGGCCAGATCATGAGCGCGATCGGCATGATGCAAGAGGCGCAGGCCGGCAACGATCCCGAGCGCATCCGCGAATGCATGAGCGGCAATCTCTGCCGCTGCGGCGCTTATGCCGGCATCGTCGATGCCGTGCTGGAAGCCCAGGCCGGCACGGACGAATCCAATCAGAGGCGCTCCGCATGAAACCGTTCGATTATATCAGGCCGGCCACAGTGGCCGAGGCCGTTGCGGCGGCCGCTAAGCCGGGCACTGCCTATCTCGCCGCCGGCACCAATCTGCTCGATCTGATGAAGGGCGGCGTCAGCCGACCGGATCGGCTGGTCGATGTCACGCATCTCGACGGACTCGATCAGATCGAGACTCTCGCCGACGGATCGTTGCGCATCGGCGCGCTGGTGAGCAACGCCGATCTCGCGCATGACGCAAACTTCGCGAAGTCCTACCCGGCCGTTGCTGAGGCGCTGCTCTCCGGTGCGTCCGCGCAACTGCGCAATGCCGCGACCGTCGGCGGCAATCTGCTGCAGCGGACGCGCTGCGCCTATTTCTACGACACCGCCAGCCGCTGCAACAAGCGCGAGGCGGGCTCTGGCTGCGACGCGCGCGAGGGCGAGAACCGCACGCATGCCGTGCTCGGCTGGAGCGAGAGCTGTATCGCCACGCATCCGTCGGACTTCTGTGTACCTCTGGTCGCGCTCGATGCCGTCGTCGAGATCGAGGGCAGGAACGGCCGCCGCGAGATCGCGCTCGACGCGCTACATCGCCTGCCGGGCAATACGCCCGAGCGTGAAACGGCGCTCGAACCCGGCGACCTCATCGTCGCGGTGCGCCTGCCGCCTGCCGCACGCAGCTTTGCCGCACATGCGCGCTATCTGAAAGTTCGCGAGCGCACGTCTTACGCGTTCGCCGTGGTCTCGACCGCGGCTGCGTTGCGGATCGAGAACGGCAAGATCGCGGAGGCGCGGCTGGCGCTCGGCGGCGTCGCCGCAAAGCCCTGGCGTGCCCGCGCCGCGGAAGATGTGCTCAAGGGCGTCGCGCCGACGAGCGACGCTTTTCAGGAAGCCGCCTGGCGCGCGCTTACCGACGCAAAGCCGTCCGGCGACAACGCCTTCAAGATCGAGCTCGCACGCCGCATCGTCGTGCGCGCGCTGACCCTTGCCGCCGCCGGTACGCCCGCGCGCATCCCCGCGCTGCCGGCCTCTCCCTTTGCCTCGACGTCCGGAGCCATCCATGCCTGAGCTTAATCTGTCCAGCTCTCCCGCCCATCTGCGCCACGGCTCGAACATCGGTCAGCCGCTGACCCGCCGCGACGGCGTCCTCAAGGTCAAGGGGCAGGCGACCTACGCCGCCGACAATCATCCGCCCGGCATGCTGCTTGCCGTGATGGCGGTCGCCAGCATCGCGCATGGCCGCGTCACCTCGCTCGATGTCGCCGCCGCAAAACGCCATCCCGGCGTCGTCGACGTCATGACACCAGACCACAAGCCACAGCTTGCGATCGACCCTGAAATCAAAACCAATCCGTTCGTGTTCCGGATGGAGGTCTTGCAGAGCAATGAGGTCCGCTACGCCAACCAGCCCATCGCCGTCGTGATCGCCGAGACGCTGGAGGCCGCGACTGAAGGCGCGGTGCTGCTGGCGCCGCGCTACGAGACGCTGCCTGCGCTGGTCGGTCTCGATGCCGGCGAGAGTTACGTGCCGCCGGTCGTCGGCGTCGGCAACCCCACCGAAAATCACCTCGGCGATGTCGAGGCCGGCCTTGCCGCGGCCGAGAAGCAGATCGACGCGCTTTACGAAACGCCGCCGCAATATCACAACGCGATGGAGCCGCATGCGATAGTGGCCGCATGGAATGGCGACAATTTGCAGATCGACATGCCGACCCAGGGTCTGATGCTGTCGCTTGCGCGCGTGGCAGAGTTGTTCGGCATCGCGCATGACAAGATCCACATCCGCAGCCCGTTCCTCGGCGGTGGCTTTGGCTCGAAGGGGCTGATGGCCGGTCCGCCGGTCCTCGGCATCATGGCCGCAAAGCTGGTCGGCAAGCCGGTCAAGCTGGTACTGCGCCGTGAGCAGATGTACGGCCCGGTCGGTCACCGTGCACCGACGCGTCAGCGGCTGCGCATTGGCACGGACGGCGAAGGGCGCCTGACTGCGCTCGATCATCACGCCCGGACCGTGTCGAGCACGTTCGACGATTTCTACGAGCCCGCGGCGGACGCCTCGCATACACTCTATGCCAGCCCATCAATCCGCACCTCGCATGACGCCGTGCGCGTCAACACCGGTACACCGCTGTTCATGCGTGCGCCCGGCGAGGCCACCGGCTCGATCGCGCTCGAAAGCGCGATCGACGAAATGGCCTGGGCGTGCGGCATCGATCCGCTGGCTTTCCGCCTGAAGAACTACGCCGAGGTCGAGCCGATCACTGGCAAGCCGTTTTCGTCCAAGGCGCTGCGTGCTTGCTACGAGCAGGGCGCGGCGCGCTTCGGCTGGTCGAAGCGTTCGCTCCAGCCCCGGCAGATGCGTGATGATGCCGGCCTTCTCGTCGGCTGGGGCATGGGCACGGCGACTTTCCCAGCGCTGATGTTCCAGGCCGAAGCGCGCGCGGTCATCCGCCGCGACGGCTCCGGCGCGATGGAAATCGGCGCGCATGACATGGGGCAGGGCGCCTGGACGGCACTCGCCCAGATCGCGGCCGACGAACTCGGGCTCGACATCGACCGTGTCGAGTTCAAGGCTGGTTCATCCGACTTGCCCGACGCCGGCATTGCCGGTGGTTCGGCGCACACCGCGACCGCGGGTGCTGCGATCCATAGCGCCGGTGCGGCCGTGGTCGCAAAGCTCGCCGATCTCGCCACCAGTGACGAGCGCTCGCCGCTGTTCGGTGCCGGCAATGCCGGCGTGATCGCGCGCGACGGCAGGCTGATCCGGCGCGACGACGAGAGCCGCGGCGAGAGCTACGTCGAGATCCTCGCCCGTGCGGGCGTTGCCGAGATCGAGGCCCGCGGCACCGGTGCGCCAAATCCTGCGGCGATGGAGGAGTATGCGATGCACGCCCATGGCGCGGTGTTCGCGGAGGTGAAGGTCGATCCCGAACTCGGCCAGGTCCGTGTCACCCGCATGGTCGGCGCTTTCGCGGCTGGGCGCATCGTCAATCCGCACCTGGTGAAGAGCCAGCTGTTCGGCGGCATGATCTGGGGCATGTCCTTCGCGCTGCATGAGGAAGCCATCACCGACCGCCGCAGCGGCCGGATCATGAATGCCAATCTCGGCGAGTACCACATCCCCGTGAATGCGGACGTGCCGCCGCTCGACGTGATCACGGTCGAGGAGCACGATCCGCATGTGAATGCGCTCGGCATCAAGGGCGTCGGGGAGATCGGCATTACCGGCAGCGCCGGCGCGGTCGCCAACGCGGTGTGGCATGCGACCGGCGTGCGGGTGCGTCGTTTCCCGATCAAGATCGAGGAGTTGCTGACCCAGCGTTGAGGCAAAAAGGCGGGACGAGATCTTCTCGTTCCGCCGCGTCCTGCTAATGCAGTTTCTTGCGGAGCGCCTTCAGCGCTTCTCGCTGCGTCTCGATGTAGTCGGCAATAGCCTTACGCAGCTCCTGCGAATGGAGCTTGTCGGTGTCGCGCTGCACTTCATCGAGCGCAGCCTCTGCATTGGCGAGCGTGATCTTCATCTTCGAGCCCAGTTATGAAGCGGCGCCGGAATGTTTCCTCGGCTTGGGTTCGCAACATATAGAGGATCGACGCGCGGAATTTGAGATGCCTCAAGCTCCGTAAGACACCGGGGCACTCCGTAAGATTCCGGATAATGTCGATGCGCCTCAAAACGTCGGCGGCGTGCAGGCCGAGATCACTTCGCACGGCTTGCCGCCGACGCAGCGGAAGCGATGCGGGCGACGGCTCTCGAAGTAGTAGGCATCGCCGGGATTGAGGATGCGGCGCTCGTCCTCGACGGTGACTTCGAGCTTGCCCGAGATCACGATGCCGCCTTCCTCGCCGTCATGGACGAGGTGAACGCGCCCGGTGTCGCTGCCGGGCTCGTAGCGCTCCTTCAGGATCTGCAGGCTGCGGCCGAACAGATTGTCGCCGATCTGGCGATACGAGATCGGCTTCTTGCCGACCTCGGTCAGCTCCTCCGCACGGTAGAAGATCTTGCGCCGCGACTCCGGCTCCAGCGCGAAGAACTCGGCGAGCCCCATCGGGATGCCGTCGAGGATGCGCTTGAGCGCGCCGACCGACGGGTTCATCTGGTTGGATTCGATCAGCGAGATCGTCGAATTGGTGACCCCGGCGCGCTTGGCGAGCTCGCGCTGCGACAGCTTGTGGTGCGCCCGGATGAATCGCAGCCGTCCACCGATGTCGACGCTCATGCCCCTGGTCCCTGTTGCAGGTGTTGCGGATCGCGCAAATATGGACCGGCAGCCCCAGTGAAATCAATGGCTTGCAGGTGACCAGAAAAGGACTTGTTGCGCTTCCGAAGCCGTGCCTCTGCTATCCGGTCAGCAAAGGAGCGTGGCCCGTGACCCTTCATCAGATTCCGAACACTATCAAGACCGACTCGTTCTGGATGCCGTTCACGGCCAACCGTCAGTTCAAGAAGGCGCCGCGCCTGTTCTCCTCGGCCGAGGGCATGCACTACACCACCGTCGACGGCCGCAAGGTGATCGACGGCTCCGCCGGCCTCTGGTGCGTCAATGCCGGCCACGGCCGCAAGCAGATCGCCGCCGCGGTCGAGCGCCAGCTGATGACGCTGGACTTCGCGCCGTCGTTCCAGATGGGCCATCCGCTGGCATTCGACTTCGCCGAGCGTCTCGCCGAGATCGCGCCGAAGGGCCTCGACCGCATCTTCTTCACCAACTCCGGCTCCGAGTCGGTCGACACTGCGCTGAAGATCGCGCTCGCCTATCACCGCGCCAACGGCCAGGCGAGCCGCACCCGTCTGATCGGCCGCGAGCGCGGCTATCACGGCGTCGGCTTCGGCGGCATGTCGGTCGGCGGCATGGTCGCCAATCGCCGCGCGTTTGCGACCCACCTGCCGGGCGTCGACCACATCCGCCACACCCACGATCTCACCCGCAACGCCTTCGCCAAGGACCAGCCTGAGCATGGCGCCGAGCTCGCCGACGATCTCGAGCGTCTGGTCGGCCTGCATGGCGCCGAGACGATCGCCGCCGTCATCGTAGAGCCGGTGCCGGGCTCGACCGCGGTGCTGCCGCCGCCGAAGGGCTATCTTAAGCGTCTGCGCGAGATCTGCGACAAGCACGGCATCCTGCTCATCTTCGACGAGGTCATCACCGGCTTCGGCCGCCTCGGCACGCCGTTCGCCGCCGACTTCTTCGGCGTCACGCCGGACCTGATGACGACGGCCAAGGGCATCACCAACGGCACCATTCCCTGCGGCGCGGTGTTCGCGAGCCGCAAGGTTCACGACGGCCTGATGGTCGGCCCGGAGAACCAGATGGAGCTGTTCCACGGCTACACCTATTCCGCGCATCCGACCGCCTGTGCCGCCGGCATCGCGACGCTCGACATCTACAAGGACGAGGGTCTGCTCACGCGCGGTGCGTCGATCGCCGGGTACTGGGGCGATGCGCTGCATTCGCTGAAGGGCCTGCCGAACGTCGTCGACATCCGCAATTGCGGCCTGATGGGCGCTGTCGAGCTGTCGTCGCGTGACGGTGCGGTCGGCGCGCGTGGTTACGACGTCATGGTCGATTGCTTCAATCGCGGTCTGTACTTCCGCATGAGCGGCGATAGCTTCGCGCTGTCGCCGCCCCTCATCGTCGAGAAGAGCCATATCGACGATATGGTCTCGATCCTCGGCGACGCCATCAAGCGGGTGGCCTGATAATTGCTCTCGCCGTTGCGGAGTTTGTTCTTGCAGCGGCGAGCGTGATGCCGCGGGAGTTTGACGAAGCGTGAAAGTTCTGATCCTCGGCAGCGGTGTCATCGGTGTCACCTCTGCCTACTACCTTGCGCGTGCCGGACATGAGGTGACGGTCGTCGACCGTCAGCCCGAGCCGGCGCTGGAGACCTCTTTCGCCAACGCGGGCGAGGTGTCGCCCGGCTATTCGTCGCCCTGGGCCGGCCCCGGGGTGCCGGTGAAGGCGATCAAATGGCTGCTGATGAAGCATGGCCCGCTGGTGATCCGGCCGAAGCTCGACCCTGTGATGTGGGTCTGGCTGTCCAAGATGCTGCGCAACTGCACCAGCGCGCGTTACGCGGTCAACAAGAGCCGGATGATCCCGATCGCGGAATACAGCCGCGATTGCCTGCGCGACCTGCGCCGCGACATCGGCATCCAGTATGACGAGCGTTCACAGGGCACGCTGCAGCTGTTCCGTCACCAGGCGCAGCTCGATGGCACCGGTGAGGACATCGCCGTGCTCAAGCAGTATGGCGTTCCTTTCGAGGTGTTGAGCCGGGAGGGCTGCATCGCGGTCGAGCCGGCGCTCGCCGCCGTGAAGGAGAAGTTCGCCGGCGGGCTTCGCTTGCCGCAGGACGAGACCGGCGACTGCCACATGTTCACGCAGGCGCTGGCCAAGCATGCCGAAGCGCTCGGCGTTCGCTTCATGTTCAACACCGGCATCGACCGCATCGTCACGGATGGCGCGCGCGTCAGTGGTGTCGTGACCAGTGCGGGCACGTTGCAGGCCGATGCCTACGTTCTCGCGCTCGGAAGCTGGTCGTCGCGGCTCGTTGCACCGCTTGGCATCTCATTGCCGGTCTATCCGGTGAAGGGCTATTCGATCACGGTGCCGATCAAGGACGCCTCCGGCGCGCCGGAATCGACTGTGATGGACGAGAGCTACAAGGTCGCGATCACCCGCCTCGGCAATCGCATCCGCGTCGGCGGCACCGCCGAGATCTCCGGCTATTCGAGCCAGCTCTACGACGCCCGCCGCGCCACGCTCGATCACTCGCTGACCGATCTGTTCCCGCGCGGCGGCGATCTCTCCAAGGCGACGTTCTGGAGCGGCCTGCGTCCGATGACGCCGGACGGCCCGCCGGTGATCGGCCCGACGCAATACGGCAACCTCCACCTCAACACCGGCCATGGCACGCTCGGCTGGACCATGTCCTGCGGCTCCGGCCGCGTGCTCGCGGACATGCTGTCGGGCAAGAAGCCGGAGGTCGATGTGAGCGCGCTGACGGTGGACCGGTACAAGTATCGGTTCGGCTAAGACTCCATCTGCTCGTCATTGCGAGCGCAGCGAAGCAATCCAGTATCTTTCCGCGGTGGCAGCCTGGATTGCTTCGCTGCGCTCGCAATGACGGTGGAGAGGCATCGCTCACTCACTCCCTCTCCGTCACCCTGAGGTGGCCGCTTCTTCAGCGAGCCTCGAAGGGCGACGGCCCGGCTCTATCGGAGCCGTGCATCCTTCGAGGCTCGCTGCGCGAGCGCCTCAGGATGACAGGACTGGAATTGCGCTCGCGGCGCGAAAAGAAGCTACCCCGCCCCTGTCACGCAATTCACCCACAGCACCACAGCCTTCGCATCCTGTGCCGGATTGGAAAACCGGTGCGGCCTTCGGCTCGCGAACCGAAAACTGTCGCCCGTCTTCAGCGACCACGTCTCGCTGTCCACCGTCAGCATCATCTCGCCTTCGAGCACGAGGCCGGCTTCCTCGCCGTCATGGGTATAGAGTTCGTCGCCCGCGGAGCCGCCGGGATCGATATGCACCAGGAACAGGTTGAGCCGGTTGTCGCTGCCCGCAGCGCTCAGCAATTGCTTCGAAATTCCGCTGCGCCAGAGTTTCAGTTCCGGCCGCTGAAGCCCGCGCGTCACCACCTGGCCGGAGGCGCCGTCGGGACTTGGGCTCGCACCGAACAAAGCGGCCATGCCGACGCCGAGCACGTCGGAGAGCGTTGCCAGCACGCGCAGCGATGGCGACGACAGGCCGCGCTCGATCTGGCTGAGGAAGCCGATCGACAGGTCGGTGCGCGCCGCGACGGTCTCGAGCGAGAATTGTCTGACACGCCTGAGATCGCGGATACGGCGGCCGACCGCGACATCCATCGCGGGCTCGGCCGGCTTGGTGGTAGCCTTGGCTTTCACCTTCGCCGGCTTTGCGGCGGCCGGTTTGCGCATTCTTTTGCCACCGCTCACGTCAAACCGCTTCCTTCATGTGCATGAAAATCGCTTGCATCGCCCGCGAAAGTGTGACCAAATTTTCATATTGGTGAAAATAGGCCGAAACGGCTTGGCCCGCAACGTCTGATCACGACATGCGCGAGCGCCGACATCGGCCAAGCCCAAAGGGGGATGCGATGAAGCGTTTTGGTCTGGCCGCGGTCGCGGCGCTCGCGATTGCAGCGGTGATGCCGGCTTCGGCGCAGCAGGCGTTGAAGGTCGGCTCGACGCCGACAGGCATTCCCTTCACCTTCCTCGACACCAAGACCAACACCATCCAGGGCATCATGGTCGACATCGTCACCGAGATCGGCAAGGACGCCGGCCTCAGCGTGCAGATCGAGCCGATGGCGTTCTCGGCGCTGATCCCGTCGCTCACATCGGGCAAGATCGACATGATTGCGGCGGCGATGTTCATCACCGCGCCGCGCAAGGAGGTCGTCGACTTCTCCGATCCGATCTACACCTACGGCGAAGGCCTGGTGGTCCCGAAGAGCGACACCAAGGCCTATGCCACGCAGGATGATCTGAAGGGCGAGACGGTCGGCGCCCAGGTCGGCACCGCCTTCGTCGATGCGCTGAAGAAGTCCGGCCTGTTCGCCGACGTCAAGGCCTACGACAACATCCCGGACATCCTGCGCGACGTCAACACCGGTCGCCTCAAGGCCGGCTACGCCGACTATCCGATCCTCGCCTACAATCTGAAGCAGGGCGGTTTCCCCGAGGTGCGTCTCGTCGACGGCTACAAGCCCGTCACGGTCGGTTCGGTCGGCATCGGCGTCCGCAAGGGCGAGGCCGCGCTGCTCGGCAAGATCAACGCCTCGCTGGCGAAGCTGAAGGCCAACGGCACCATCGACAAGATCCTCGAGAAGTGGGGTCAGAAGGCGCAGGGTTGATCGACAGAGGCTGGTAAGGCTAACCGATGAAAGGCTTCTGGCACGACGCCGTCGAATTCTTCCCGATCCTGATGAGCGGCGTCGAGCTGACGATCGTCGTCACCATCGGCTCGCTGCTGCTCTCGACGGTGCTGGGTCTGATCTGGGCGATGATGCGGGTCTCCGGCATCAAGGTGCTGTCGATGCTCAGCGCCAGCCTGATCAACGTGATCCGCGGCATCCCGATCATCGTGCTGTTGTTCTATCTCTACTTCGTGATGCCGGATCTCGGCGTCACGCTGTCGGCCTTGCAGGCCGCGATCCTCGGGCTCGGCATCGCCTATTCGGCCTACCAGGCCGAGAATTTCCGCGCGGGCATCGAGGCGATCGACAAGGGCCAGATCGAGGCGGCGCAGTCGATCGGCATGGGCTGGTGGCTGACCATGCGCCGCGTGGTGTTGCCCCAGGCGGTGCGCATCGTGCTGCCGCCCTACGGCAACGTCATGATCATGATGCTGAAGGATTCGTCGCAGGCCTCGACCATCACGGTCGCCGAGCTCGCCCTTCAAGGCAAGCTGATCGCGTCCTCGACCTTCAAGAACACCAACGTGTTCACGCTGGTGGCGCTGATGTATCTCACCATGAGCATCCCGCTGATCCTGCTGGTCCGTCACTTCGAGAAGCGGGCGGGCAAGAAATGATCGAGCTCACCGACGTCCACAAGAGCTTTGGCCAGAACGAGGTGCTCAAGGGCATCACGGCCTCCGTCCAGAAGGGCGAGGTGGTCTGCATCATTGGCCCTTCGGGCTCCGGCAAGTCGACGATCCTGCGCTGTATCAACGGGCTGGAAAGCTACGACCGCGGCGAGATCAACGTCGAGGGACTGAAGGTCGATCGCGATGCGTCCTCCATCGTGAAGGTCCGCACCCAGGTCTCGATGGTGTTCCAGCGCTTCAACCTGTTCCCGCATCGGACCGTGCTGGAGAACGTCGTCGAAGGCCCGCTCTTTGTAAAGAAGGAGCCGCGTGCGCAGGTGCTCGAGCGCGGCCGCGCGCTGCTCGGTCAGGTGGGCCTCGCCGAAAAGGCCGATGCGCATCCGCCGCAGCTCTCCGGCGGCCAGCAGCAGCGCGTCGCCATCGCGCGCGCACTCGCGATGCAGCCAAAGGCGATCCTGTTCGACGAGCCGACCTCGGCGCTCGATCCCGAACTGGTCGGTGACGTGCTCGGCGTGATGCGCAAGCTCGCCGATGACGGCATGACCATGGTCGTCGTCACCCACGAGATGGGCTTTGCCCGCGACGTCGCCGACCGCGTGCTGTTCATCGACGGCGGCGTCATCGTCGAGCAGGGCGCGGCGACGGCCGTCCTCAATCAACCCCAGCACCCGCGCACGCAGGACTTTTTGCGCCGCGTGCTACATCCGCTCTGATCGGTCCTTGTCATGACGACGCGCCTGCCTCTGCCGCCCTCGCTCTATGCCGACACCGCCGTCGCGCCGGTTGCCACGCCGCCGCTCGATGTCGACAAGACCGTCTCCGTTGCTATCGTCGGTGGCGGCTACACCGGGCTGTCCACGGCTTTGCATCTGGCGGAGCAAGGTGTCGAGGCTCTGGTGCTCGAGGCGCAGGAGCCGGGCTGGGGCGCGTCGGGTAACAATGGCGGCCACACCAATCCAGGCCTGAAGCACGACCCCGATCAGATCGAGGCCGATTTCGGCGCCGAGCTCGGCCGCCGCATGATCGACTTCTCCTACGGCACGACCAATTTCACGCACGACCTGATCCGCCGCTACCAGATCCCTTGCGAAGCGCGGCAGAATGGCACGCTGCGCGCGGCCTACAACGAGGCCAGCGCCGCCGCGATCGAGAAGACGGCGGAGCAATGCATCCGCCGCGGCATGCCGGTGCAATATCTGAACCGCGAGCAGTTGCGCGAGATGACCGGCACGGACCGCTACATCGGCGCGATGCTGGACACGCGCGGCGGTGATCTCCATCCGCTCAGCTACGCCCGCGGTCTTGCGCGCGCTGCGATCTCCGCGGGCGCGAAGGTCCATGGCGAGACGCCGGCGCTGTCGCTCCGTCGCGACGGCGCGCGCTGGCGCATCGAGACGCCGCACGCGGTGGTGCATGCCGACAAGGTCCTGCTCGCCACCAACGGCTTCACCGACGATCTCTGGCCGGCGCTCCGCCGTACCATCGTGCCGGTATTCTCCTCGATTGCCGCCACCGCGCCGCTCTCCGACGCGGTCGCCCGCTCGATCATGCCGACACGGCCGGTGCTCTACGAGAGCGGCCACATCACGGTCTATTACCGCATCGATCAGCACAACCGCCTGCTGATGGGCGGCCGCGGCCCGATGCGCTGGATCAAGTCGCCCAACGACGTCGCCTATCTCATGCGTTATGCCGAGCGGCTATGGCCGCAGCTCAAGGGCGCCGCCTGGACGCACGGCTGGAACAGCCGGCTCGCCATCACCAAGGATCATTATCCCCATGTGCACGAGCCGACGGAGAGCGTCCTGATCTCGCTCGGTTGCAACGGCCGCGGCGTCGCGCTCTCGACCGCGATGGGCGCGCAGCTCGCGCGCCGGCTGATCGGCGGTGCCAAGGCCGAGATCGACATGCCGGTCACAGGCATCAAGCCGATCCCGATGCACGCGTTCTGGCCCTTGGGGGTTACGACTGCTGTGATCGCGGGCCGGGTGCGGGATCGGCTGGGCGTTTGAAGAAGAAGGCGCCGCCCCGTCAGGAGCGACGCCTTGCATGACTTGCAGATAGGGCGTCAGCAGCGGCCCTGTTTCCACAGGCCGGGCGGGCAGCCCCTGCCGCGCCAGCCGACCTTGCGCCCGTGATGCCATCCGGGAGGAGTGGCATGGCGATGTCCATGGTATCCGCCATGATGGCCGTGACCATGGCCATGACCATGTCCGTGGCCGCCCCTGGCGAATGCGGCGTTTGGCATGGTGAAGCCGGCCGCGATGATCAGTGTTGCGGCGAGCGCAAGTTTCTTCATCCGAAATCTCTCCTGTTAGGCACGCATCTGTCCGTTCGACGAACGAACATCGATCGCGGTGTCGCGTGCAAATGCGGAGGAGTCGTGACGCTCAGGATTCGGCGACAGCGTCGGCCCAGGGCTGGAAGATCTCGACCGCGCCCGAATTCGTATCGCCCTCGCGCATCACCACGCTGGGGCAGGCGAACTTCTGCGGCACGGCCTGCACTTGCGTCTCTTCATAATCGAAGCGTGCGGCAAGTGTCTTGCGTACGTCCGCCGGCAGTCTGATGTCGCCGATCACGACCGCGCCTTCGCTGGCGTCGATCCGCGGCTGGTGGATGGCTGTATCGAGGTCCATGCCGAAATCCATCGCAAAGGACACGAGCTGCATCACCGACGGCAGGATGCGGCGGCCGCCGGAGGCGCCGACCGCGAGACGCTTGCCGTCCTTCGTTTCGGCGATGACGGGCGTGTAGTTGCAGAGGCAGCGCTTGCCTGGTGCGAGCGAGTTGGTGGTGCCCGGCGTCGGGTCGAACCACATGATGCCGTTGTTCATGGCGATGCCGGTGTGCGGCGTCACGTATTTCGAGCCGAAGGATGAGAGCAGGGTCTGTGTGACCGCTGCGATATTGCCGTGGCGGTCGACCACGGAGAAATGCGTTGTGCAGGCGGGCGCCAGATATTCGGCGCCGAGCGAGCGCTTGCCGTCGGCATCGCCCATGTCCTTGAGCCGCTCGCGGAAGGCCGCTTGCAAGGCGAGCGCATATTCGCTGTAGGTGGTCGCGTCGGGTGCGCTTCCCGGCTTCAGACTCTGCTGCAACAGCCGCAGCGCATGCGCCATTGTCGGTCCGGCCGTGAGCTCCGGCGTCGCATACACCTTGCCGTCGCGATAGGGGATCGCCAGCGGCTCGCGCAGATGGGCGCGAAACGCGGCGAGATCCTCCACCGACAGCGAGCCGCCGTCGGCCTTGATGTCGGATGCGATGCTTTTGGCGAGGTCGCCCTGGTAGAAATCGCGCGGACCGGCAGCGGCGAGGTGTGACAACGTCGCCTTCAACGTGGCCAGTGGCAGCCGCGTCTCGGACTTGATGCCCCACGGCGCGCTCGGCGGCAGGCCATCCTTCAGGAACGCGGCCGCGCTCGCGGGATAGCGCCTGAGATCGGCTGCCGATGCCGCGATCGTCAGCGTGGTCCACCAATCGACCAGCAGGCCTTCGCCGGCGAGCGCGGCAGCCGGTGCGACCAGGTCTTTCCACGGCATCTTGGCGTAGCGGCGATGCGCCTCCTCCATGCCGGCGACGACGCCGGGCACGGCGACCGAGCCGGGGCCGTGGATGTTGCGATCGTCCTTGACCCGCGGCCACGGAAACAGATCGGAGGCCGCGCCTTCGCCGCTGAGCGGGTAGTCGGTGGTGCGCAGGCTCTGTGGCGCGCACATGCCGTAGTCGATCACCTCGGTGCGATTTTCCTTGGCACGGTACAACACCATCGCGCCGCCGCCGCCGATGCCGCTGTTCCAGGGCTCCAGCACGTTCAGCGCAAAGGTGGTCGCGACGATCGCGTCCACGCAGTCGCCCCCTGCCGCCAGCACTTGCGCGCCCACTTCGGCCGCCCGCCGCGATTGCGAAGCGACAATGCCGCCCTTGGATGTGACGGCGGGTTTGCGGACGGCTTGGGCGAGGCTGAACTGATGAGGCATGATGTCGTCTTGATCTCTGGATTCGGTTGTTCTGGCTTCACGCGGAAGCTGCAGCATTGGCGGGGCGCGCGAAGGATGGCACATTGCCGCCAACGAGAAAATCCAAAGGGAGAAGCGGCATGGCAGGTGTGAAACAGGCGCGGGATGGCGCGGTTGGGATCTTGACGCTCGACGAGCCGGCGAGTCTGAACGCGATGACGCCGGACCTGCTCGGCGCGCTCGCTGCCGCCGTCGCCGAGATGACTGGGGATGAGGGCATTCGCGCACTGATCCTCACCGGCGCGGGGCGCGGATTTTGCTCAGGACAGAATTTGAAGGCATCGGAAGCGCTGGGCGAGGACATCGCCGCCGGCGTGATGCGGTTCTACTGGCCGGCGTTCAAGGCGTTGCGCGAATGCCGCGTGCCTGTCGTGGTCGCCGTCAACGGCGTCGCGGCCGGCGGCGGCTTCAGCCTTGCGATGGCCGGCGACATGATTGTTGCGGCGCGGTCGGCGAGCTTCATCCAGGTGTTCAGCCGGATCGCCCTGGTGCCTGACCTCGGTTCGACCTGGCTGCTGCCGCGGCTGGTCGGCCGGCAGCGCGCGCTCGAGCTGATGTTGCTGAACGAGCCCCTGACGGCCGAACGCGCGCAGGAGATCGGCTTGGTGCGGCAGGTCGTCGACGATGCGAAGCTGATGGACGAGGCGCTGGCCCTGGCGCGCCGTCTGGCGGACGGCCCGACGCGCGCTTTGGTCGCAACGCGTGCGCTTGTCGAGGAGAGCGAGCATGCGGCTTACGAGGCGCAGTTCCGCCGCGAGATCGAGGTTCAGGCCACGATCCGCAAGAGCGCCGACGCCATCGAAGGCCGCACCGCCTTCGTCGAGAAGCGCAAGGCGAAGTTTACGGGGAAGTGAAGTGACCTGTGCTCGCTGGTCGTCATGGCCGGGCCTGTCCCGGCCATCCACGTTCTTTCGTGGTGGCCAAGACGTGGATGCCCGGGACGAGCCCGGGCATGACGAGAGATCGTTAGCAGGAAAAGAGCCGCGGCGCTCAGAGCCTGCGATCCAGCCGGCTGGCCCGATATTTGGCGTGCCATTTCGGGCCAGGCCCGCGCATGTAGTGCAGCTCGGGGCGGTAGGGGTTGCCTGCGATCCGCACCAGCTTCTGCCACTTGGTGGCGACGAGGTTGAGGGGCTGGCAGAGCAGGGTTAATGAAGCGAACAGCACGACATCACCTCAATGCGGCTTGCCGAGCATGGCGGTGAAGGGAAGGTCGAAGATCTCCTCGCCGTCGGAGCCGCTGACATGGATCACCCAGTCGCGCCAGTCTTCGGCACCCGGGGTGTAGATCATCGAGTGCATGATCTGGGCCGCACGGTCACGCGCCTCGGTCAGGCTGGCCACCGCGGTGCCGCTGCGATCGATCAGCGTGCCTTCGGTGTTGGAGCAGTGAAAATAGACCTGGACCATATGCGTCTCCTGTCGGGAGCGACTGGGATGGCAAATCGATACCACCCGAGGCCTTTGCGAAACATTCGGGGCGAGCCCGGTAAGGGAATCTACGGAGATTGGTCGCTGCGAAGGCCCGAGCGGGTTTGATCACAGGGGGGTGATGATCAACTGGACGGCGTTCCCATGGCATGGAACAACTTTGGACCGAAAGTCCGGGGGACCGCCGTGAACCAGCTCACATTCTGGCATGAACGCCGAAGCCTGCTTGCGGCGATCGTCGCCGGAGCGCTGTTCGGTCTTGCCCCGGGAGCCTCCTCCGAGCCGGTGAGGAAAAGCGGCTACGCGATCGGCACGGAAACCTGTGGCAGCGGCGATCTCGCCTTTCCCAGAATCCAGATCGACATGAAGGCGGGATTCTGCGCCGGCCTCGTCGCCAGCGAAGAGGATCGCCTGAAATTTCCGCGCTCGATCATGCAGGTGCCGGGCCGTGACCTGTTCGTGGTCGCCGACATGGGCGGCTGGGGCCACACCGATGGACGGCTGCTGCTGCTCGATCCCCGCGCGCCCCAGGGGCAGCGGTTCAAGGAGTTGCTGACCGCCATCGAATATCCGTTCGGCCTCGTCATTGGCCCGGACAAGAAGTTGTACGCCTCGACCGCGGAGACGATCTTCCGGTTCGATCCGCTCGCCGACAATCCCCGCAGCACGGTCGAGACCATCATCCGGCACATGCCCGGCCGCCGGATCACATTGCCCGACGGCACCAGGCTCGACGAGAGCGCGCATCCGCTCAAGCAGTTCGTCTTTGACAGGAACGGGCGGCTGTTCGTCAATGTCGGCTCGCACAGCGACGACTGCATCACGCCGGCGCCGATCACAAGGCCATGCGCGGCGGCCGAGGGCGCGTCCGCGATGGCCTCGATCTGGCTGTTCACACCGCCCGCGGGCGGCACCTTCCCGGCGCTGAAGCCGGCCGATCCCGACCCGCCGCACACCGTCTACGCGCGCGGCCTGCGCAATTCGATGGCGCTGGCGCTGCATCCGAATTTTCCCGATGCCGGCTACGCCTTCCTGCAAGGCGAGAACGGGCGCGACCTGCCCGACATCTTCAAGCCGAACGAGGAGATCAACGCGATCGAGCAGGGCAGGCACTATGGCTGGCCCTATTGCTACGACCTGTCGACGCCGAGCCCCGAATTCAAGCTCGTGCTGCAATCCGGGGTCTACAAATCGCTCTGCACGGCCAATGCGCTCTACAAGGCGCCGTTCTCGCTGATGCCGCCGCACGGCGCGCCGCTCGCGATGCTCTATTATCACGGCGCGAAATTCCCGGAACTGGAAGGCAAGCTGCTGGTCGGCCTGCACGGCTATCGCCCGACCGGCAGCCGCGTCCTCGTCTATGACGTCGACGACCATGGCTTCCCGAAGCCCGCCCCGGCGCCGGTGCGTTACCACGTCAGTTGCGCGGCAGATCCGACCCACAGCTTTCAGACCGACGCCGGCGACGTCGCCGCCGCGCCGTTCGACGAGCTGATCGCAGGCTGGCACCGCGTCAACGGCGCGCGGCCGCAAGGAGCGCCCGTCGGCATGACGGTCGCGGAGGACGGCGCAATCTGGCTGGTCGAGGACAAGAACCAGACGGTAATCCGCATCGATCGCGCTGCTGGCGATCCGCCGCCGTTGCCTTGCGACATGCGCAGCCAGGCGCTGATCGATCAGCTTGCCGCCTTCGTCGCAAAAGACGCGCAGAACAGCATCCGGCTCACCACGCTGCGTAAGGGGCTCGTCGAAAAGCACTGCGTCGGCTGCCATTCGGATTTCGGCCTGAAGGCAGGGCAATCGGATGCGGAAAAGGACGCGACGGTGCTACGCTTCATGCTGTCGCAGGACGGCTGGATCTATCCGGGCGATCCAGGCTCCGGCAAGCTGCGCACGCGGCTGCGCGGTATCGGCGCCGAAAAGCTGATGCCGCCGGGCGGCGAAAGCCTGCCCAGGACCGAACCTGGCTACACGCGCGTGCTCGATACCGCGGACCTGCTGGTTGCGAAAATGGTTCCGGGCACGCGGATGCAGATCAAGTCCGGCCCGCCGCAGCGCAAGTTCTTTGGCAAGACCAATAAGGAATGCGGCGAAATACCGGCCGCCAAGGTCGTTGTCGTGACACAAAGGAGCGCTGTAGACAAACCCGGCTTCAGCCGATTCTTCCGGCCTGCCGATCCCTATCTGAATGGCGAGTGCAGCGACGACGATGGCTATTACATTCGGCAGGAATTTCTGGTGCCTGTGCAGTAGCCTCCTTCTCGTCATCGCGGCATCGCCGGCCCATGCTGAAACAAAGCTGTTCGAAAGCGTGCAGGTGACGCCGTCGGGCGAATACACCTTCGGCATCGAAGGGCCGGCGGCCGATCTCGACGGCAATCTCTTCGTGGTCAACTTTGGCAAGCCCGGCACCATCGGCAAGCTGCCGGTGGGCGGCGCGGCTTCGGAGCAGTTTACGGCACTGCCCGCGGGCAGCGTCGGCAACGCCATCCGCTTTGCGCGTGACGGCACCATGTTCATTGCCGACTACAAGAAGCACAACATCTTCGCTGTCCCGAACGGCGCGAGCGAGCCCGTCGTCTGGTTTCATTCCGACGAGATGAACCAGCCCAACGACATCACGGTCGCGCGCGACGGCACGATCTATGCGAGCGATCCGAACTGGAAGGGCAGGGAAGGCCACATCTGGCGCATCGCCAAATCTGCGGACGGCACGGTGCAGGGGCAGGTGATGCCCGCGCCGCGCGCGATGGGCACCACCAACGGCATCGACCTCAGCCCTGACGGCAAGACGCTCTATGTCGGGGAATCCAGCAGCGGCGAAATCTGGTCCTACACCGTCCGCGGTAACGAGCTCACCGGCGCAAAACTCGTCAAAGCCTTCCAGCCCGACACCGTCGACGGCCTGCGCACCGACGTCGCCGGCCGTCTCTATGTCGCGCGCATCCTCAAGGGCACCATCGCGCTGATGAAGCCCAATGGTGCTGTCGAGCGGGAGATTGCGCTGAAGGGCAAGGAGCCGACCAATCTCGCCTTCGGCGGCAGCGACGGCAAGACCGTCTTCGTCACCCAGCGTCAGGGCGGCTTCGTCGAGTCCTTCCGCACCGACCAGCAGGGCCGCGAGCACTGCCTCCAGCGCGGGCGCTGCTAGAGCATCACGGGCGGTCTGCCTCCGGCGCAGAGCAGCACCAAAGCGGCGGCATTCTTCTTGCTTGCATCTGGCCGCCGCAGGCATTTAGACATCTGTGGGCACCGTCAACGCGACCACGGAGTGTTTGAGTGAAAGCCGTCCATACCGAACTGCATCGCAGCCACGATCCGCAATTCTTCCTGGTTCGCGGTGTCGTCAAGCGCACCACAGAGCAGCCCGAGCGCGCCGATCGCCTGCTCAAGGGGTTGAAGGACGGCAAGCATCAACTGGTCGAACCGACGACATTCGGACAGGGGCCGCGTGCGCGGATTCACAGCCCGGAATATCTGTCGTTCCTCAGCGAAGCCTGGGACGCCTGGACCGCGCTCGGCGATTCCGGCCCGGAGATGATCGGCAACATCCATCCCGTGCGCCATGCCGCGACCTATCCGACCCACATCGTCGGCAAGCTTGGCTGGCACACCGCCGATACCGCGGCGCCGATCGGTCCCGGCACCTGGGCCGCGGCCTGCGCTGCCACCGATGTTGCGGTCACGGCAGCGCAGATGGTGATGGACGGCGAGGATGCGACCTATGCACTCTGCCGTCCGCCCGGCCATCACGCCTACCGCGACATGGCCGGCGGCTTCTGTTTCCTCAATAACAGCGCGATCGCCGCGGCGCATCTGCGTCTGAAGCACGAGCGCGTCGTGATCTTGGACGTCGACGTCCACCACGGCAACGGTACGCAAGGAATCTTCTACGCACGCCCTGACGTCTACACGGTGTCGATCCACGCCGACCCCATCGCGTACTATCCTTATGTGTGGGGCTACGCGCATGAGCGCGGCGAAGGACCCGGCCTCGGCGCCAATCTCAACGTCCCCCTGGCCATCGGCACCGGCGACGACGGCTACATCCAGGCGATGGATGTCGCGCGCAGGGCGATCGAATCCTTTGCCCCCGGCGCCCTCGTCATCGCACTCGGCTTAGATGCCTCCGAGCATGATCCACTGAAGGGCCTCGCCGTCACCACGCCGGGCTTCCGCCGCATCGGCCAGGCGATCGCGAAGATGGGCCTGCCGACCGTGTTCGTGCAGGAGGGCGGCTATCTCTCGGATATTCTGGGCGCGAACCTGACCTCGGTGCTGGCGGGATTCGAAGAGGCGCGGTGAGCTTCACCTCTCCCCGCGTAGGTCGTCATGCCCGGGCTTGTCCCGGGCATCCACGTTCTTTGCGCCGAGGGGTGAGACGTGGATGGCCGGGACAAGCCCGGCCATGACGCTGAGGGTGCTTCAACGCCCAAAGCGCTGGCGCTGGAGAGGCGAACCTCAGTCCTTGAAAAGGATCTGCTCCAGCAGGTCGATCCGCCTGATCTGGATGGTGCTGCCGTCGATGGCGATGATGCGGCGGTTCTGGAAACGCTTCAGCATCATCGTCACCCATTGCCGGGTCGAGCCCACCATGGCCGCGATCTGGTCATGGGTGATCTTGCGGTTGATGATGATGGTGTCGCCGTCGGCCGTGCCGTGCAACTCCGACAGCGTGAGCAGGAACTGCGCCAGCCGCTCGATCACCGAGCGCGTGCCGAGGATCTGCGCCATCGAGGAGTAGCATTTGCCCTTGGCGATGAGGCCGTCGATCAGCGCCAGCGCGAAGCTCGGCATGCCGGTCAACAGCTTCTCGAGCGCCGGCCCGGAGAGTGTCGTGATCTCGCAGGCCTCGATGGCGATGCCCGACCACATGTGAATGCCACCGCCGGATATCTCGGGGCCTCCGATGAAATGTCCCGGCGTCCAATAGGCGAGCGTGATCTCGCGTCCCGACGGCGCGGTGTAATAGACCCGCACCTGTCCGCGGCGGATGATGAAGATGCCGTCGTGGCCATCGCCCTGGCTGAATACCATTTCGCCCTGCGGCACCGAGATGATGCGGCCGGCCGCGTGCACGCGCGCCTGCTCCGACGCGGACAAACGGTCGAGGAAATGCGCGCCGGCATTCAGCCCGTCGATCGTCTCGCTCATGAACAGCGCCGAGCTTGCGGGCCTTGCACGTGTGCTGCGGACCCGCCGCGTCTTCTTGTGGTCGATCCAGTCGAACGGAACGCCTGCATGAGGCCGGTCGGCGAAAGCGGCAGGCTCGATCGCGGCAGCTTCCTTGAGTATGGTCATCGCAATCCGTCAGCTCTCCAGGGGCCTGCGAATAGGTAAGTGCGGCGATGGTGCGATGTCCATCTCTTTGCGATCGTTCCAAATCACTTAGCAAAGCTTGATACGCGCGGCGATCGGCAGTGGAATGATTCCTCTGTCCATGGCTCCGTCCTGAGAAAATCCTTTGCGTCGTTGCGCGACGGAATCATGGCGCGAACGTCCTGCGACAGCGATGCAAGTAATTGCTTCAAGCGTTGCGCCGCGCCTTCGATAGTGCCGGCCAGCGTTGTCGCCGGCACGCGCCCGGCCTCCCGAGGACAGTTCGATGATCGAATTCAGCTCTTTGAGATTCAGTGTGGCCATTGTGGCCATCACCGTTGCGATGTTCGCGCCGGCCCAGGCGGAGACGATCCGTGTGGCGGTCGGGACGCAGGACACGACGATCAATTGCGCGACCGGCGGACTGCTCATCCGCGAGCTCAAGCTGCTTGAGAAATTTTTGCCCCATGATGGCAAGTACAAGGATGTCACCTACGACATCCAGTGGAAGAATTTTACGAGCGGCGCGCCGCTCACCAACGAGATGGTCGCAGGCAAGCTCGATTTCGGCGCGATGGCTGACTTTCCGGGCTCGCTGAACGGCGTGGCGTTCCAGAAGGCCGGACGCCGCAGCCTCTTCATCAGCGTGCTGTCCGGCAGCACCAAGGGCAGCGGCAACGGCATCGTGGTGCCGTCGAGCTCGCCGGTGCAATCGCTCGATGAGCTCAAAGGCAAGACCATCTCGGTTCCCTTCGCCTCGACCTCGCACGGCATGCTGCTCCGCGCGATCGAGGCCAAGGGCTGGAATCCCGAGACCGACGTCAACATCATCACGCAGGCGCCGGAGGTTGCGGGGCCGGCCTTGCAGGCAGGCAAGGTCGAGGCGCATGCCGACTTCGTTCCGTTCGCCGAACTGTTTCCGTGGCGCGGCTTCGCGCGCAAGATCTTTGACGGCGCGCAGGCCAATGCCCCGACATTCCACGGTGGGTTGGTCGACGCGGAATACGCCGAGAAATATCCCGAGATCGTCGTCGCCTATCTGCGCGCAGCGCTGGAAGCGGATCGCCTGATCGCTGAAGAGCCGGAGAAGTACAGCGAGCTGATCGCGAAGGTGACCGGCATCGAGGCGGAGGTCGATTACCTCTTTCACGGACCGCTCGGTCTCCAGACCCGCGATGTGACCTGGAAGCCGGAGTACCGCCAGGCGGTCGCAACCTCGATCAAGACGCTGAAGCTGCTCAAGCGCGCGGACAGCGATCTCGATATCAACCAGTTCGTCACCGACAAGTTCATCCGTATCGCGGCGGCGCAGGCGGGGCGCGATTACGACTCCGAACTGAAGAACTATGCGCAGCTTCCGCTTCGCGCCAAGGACGCTGCGACGGGCGCCGAGATCAACGACTACAGCCGCGTCGCGCAGATCTGGGTCAAGGACGAGGCTCATGTACGCCACTATGCCTCGCCCGAGAACGCGCTGAAGGCGCTCGCCGGCCTCGAGAAGGACGGCAAGACCATCCGCGTCGTCTACGCTCAGGATCGCGAGAGCGGCATCAAGCTGTTCGCAAACCAGGCCTGGTTCGTGCGGTCATCCAAGGGCGAGCTGAGCGCGTTCCTGCTCAAGCAGGCGGCCGAGGGCTGGTCGAAGAAGAACGGTGGCGCGGTGCTCGACTTCGCGGCCGCGCGCGAGTCCCTCGTCGCGAGCCGGTGAGGCGATGGCCACCGCTATCAAGGCGCGGCCTGCGGGCATCCGCTGGATGGTCCGCGGCCTTTCGATCCTGGCCTGCATTGCCCTTTGGCAGGTCGCTTCGACCACGCATCTCAATCTGGGGATCGTGACCTTCCGCAACGTGCCGCCGCCGGTCGAGGTCGTTCAATCCGCGCTCGCCCTGTTTCGTTCGCCGAAATTGACGGCACATATCACCAGTAGCCTCTGGCGGGTGTTCGCGGGCTACGGGGCGGCGGTCGTGATCGGCGTGATCCTTGGTTTTGCCATCGGCCGGTCACGCGCCGCGAGCGATCTTTTGCTGCCGCCGCTGGAATTGCTGCGGCCGATACCGGCGGTGGCATGGATACCGCTGTCGATCCTGATCTTTCCGTCGTCCGAACTCTCGATGATCTACATCACCTTCATCGGTGCCTTGTTTCCGATCGTGCTGAACACCGTCCACGGTGTCGCGAATGTCGACCGCCGGCTGGTTGCCTCCGCCCGCAGCCTCGGCGCGGGGGAGTTGGCGATCCTGAGGGAGGTCGTGCTGCCGGACGCCGCGCCCAGCATCGTCACCGGGCTTGCAATCGGCATGGGCACCTCGTGGTTCTGCCTCGTCACCGCGGAGATGATCTCAGGCCAGTTCGGCATCGGCTATTACACCTGGGAAGCCTACACGCTCCAGAACTACGCCGACATCATCGTCGGCATGCTGATCATCGGTCTGCTCGGCATGGGATCCAGCTGGCTGCTGACGACGGCCGGGCGGCTTCTGATGCCCTGGCGGAGCCCGAAGGTGGCGCGATGAACATTCGGGTCGCGGATATCGGCACGAAGAGCGTCGGTCGGATCGACTTCGCCGATGTCTCGATCTCGCTCGGAGCGGGCGGTGATGCATTCGAAGCGGTCAGCGGTCTCGATGTCGCGATTGCGCCGGGCGAGCTCGTCTGCGTCCTCGGTCCCTCCGGCTGCGGCAAATCCACGCTGCTCGGCGCGCTGGCCGGGCATTTGCCGATCACGGCTGGACGTCTCACGGTCGACGGCCAGCAGGTCCAGAGTCCGAGCCCGGACCGGGGCATGGTGTTTCAGCAGCACACGCTGTTTCCCTGGAAGCGGGTGCGTGACAATGTCGCCTTCGGCCCGAAGATGCGGGGTCTCGCGAGGAGGGAGCGCGACCGCGCCGCCGACGCGATCCTGAAGCTGGTCGGCCTTTCCGGCTTCGAGGCGTTCTATCCGACGCAATTGTCGGGCGGTATGCAGCAGCGCGTGGAAATTGCGAGGGTCCTGATCAACCAGCCGCGGGTGCTGCTGATGGACGAGCCCTTCAGCGCGCTCGACGCGCAGACGCGCGGCATGATGCAGGAGGTCCTGCTCGACATCTGGAGCAAGATCCCGACCACAACCGTCTTCGTCACCCACGACATCGACGAGGCATTGTTCCTCGCCGATCGTATCGTCGTGATGAGCGCAAGACCCGGCCGGGTGATCGAGGATGTCGTGCTGCCTTTCGCGCGGCCACGCAGCCACGATCTCGTGACCGAACCCGAGTTCGTACGCCTGAAGCGTCATGTCATGCAGCTTTTGCGACGGCCGGAGGGCAGCGAGCCGTTGGCACGGCTCAGTCCGCTCGGCGTGACGTCCTAGAACATCCCGCTCGCCGCGAGCGCCTTGCGGACGTGCTGCATCTCGGCCTCGTCGGCGACCATGTCGAGCATGATCGTGGTCAGGCCCTTCGCCGCAAAATCCTTCAGCTTTGCGCCGATCTCGATGTAGTTGCCGACGAGATAGGGGCAGTCGGCCTGGAAGGTGAGGTACGGCAGCAGCCAGTAGCCATTGTCAGCGAGCTCGCCGCTCTGGCCTTCATACAGCCGCCGCTTCCACACGGAATCGCTGTTCTCCACGGTGAGCGCGAGCAGCTCGCGGTCATCGGCATTGTCACGGAAACGCGCCGTTGCCGCCTGCCGTGCCTCGTCGCGTCCCTCGCGGGCGAAGATGCCAAAGTTCATTCCGGGCGCATCGAGGCCGCGATCGAGATCGGGCGGCAGCATCTGCATCTTGATGCAGCCGGTCTCCTTCGCCACGCGCTGCGCGGCCTCCGACTGGCCCGCGACCAGGAATTCCGGCATCAGCTCCGCCGGCAGGCGCGGGCGAAGTTGCAGATTGCTCGCGCGGTAGAACCGGCCCTCGAAATTCACCGGGCGAGGGCTTTCCAGCAATTGGCGCATCAGCGCGACGAATTCGCCGAGCCGGACGTAGCGGTCGGCATGCGACTGCTCGTCGCCCAGCCCCTGCAAATCGCTGACCGCGGTCCCCGTGATCATGTTGAGATAGACCTTGCGGCCGTGGAGCTGCGCAAAGGACGAGACGAATTTTGCCGCGGTGAACGGGTGCATGTAGACCGGATTGACCGCGATCAGCGGCGAGCTTCGCGCGGTCTCACCCATGATGTGTTGGGCCATCGCCCAGGGCTCGACGAACACGTCGTTGCCTTCGAACAGCAGGATGCCTTCGAAGCCGTTACGGTCGGCGAACTGTGCCACCCGCATCAGCTCGCCGACATATTTCTTGGGATCGCGGTTGCGCGAGATCGCGGGAAAGACGCGCAGCCGCGGGGGCGTCATTCAGCCGCTTCCTGGAACGGCCAGGAATTGCGGGTGATGGGAAGGCCGCCGTCCGCGCGGGAGCCGTCGGCGATCGCGAGGCGATGCGAGGGCGACGGCGAGCACAGCGAGAAGCGCCATGCATGCGGATCGTCGGCGATATCGGGCTTGAAGCTGATCTCGATGGCCTCCCGGGACACCTGCATCGCGAAAGCGTCGAGCGGCAGATTGAGCCCAAACCCCCTTGCCTTCAGATAGGCCTCCTTGAGCGTCCAATAGTCGAAAAAGCGCTCGATCGCGGCGGGCTCCGGCAGTCCGCGCAACGTTTCGACCTCCTCCGGCGCAAAGAAGCGAAGCGCAGTGGACAGGGGCGCGACACGCCGTGACACGGTTTCGACGTCGACGCCGACGGTCTCATGCCCGGACACGACGCAGGCAACGCAGCCATCGGCATGGGACAGGCTGAAATGCAGCGCGGTCGAGGTCGCGGGCGCCGCGACAAACGGCCGCCCGTAGCGACCGGCCCCGAAGGACCAATCGGTGGGTGCGACGTCCGGCGCGGCCTGCGACAGCGCCAGGCGCAGCATCGCGTGCGCGAAGATATACTGCCGCCGATGCCGCTCGAACATGAAGCGATCGGCGCGGATCCGTTCGTCGACCGAGAGCAGGCGCCGGCACGCATCGACTGCGCCCGGAGCGTCAATGGTCTCGATCAGTCCGACAAACAGTTCAATTCTGTCGTCTGCCATCAATAAGGCCCATGGCGTCAGGCGGAGGCCAAGTCTCCGGCCCTGACGGAAGAATCAACTGAGCAAGAATCAACTGAGCGGACCGCTTCTAACGGTCCACCCGGGCAATTTCTTGTCGATTTGCAGGCCGGTTTACAGGCGCAAGCTTGTGCGAGACCCCAACTCGACAAGCGAGCGGCCCATATCCGGAAAATGAAGCCTGAGGATTCGTGCGGCGTCCCGGCCGACGATCCTTACTTCTTCTTCTTCTTGGCTTTCTTCGCTCCGCCCAGCATCGAAAGGCTGGCGTCGACATCCTTGAGCGCGGACTGGAGCTTCTTCTTCTCGGCGCCCAGCAGCTTTTGCAGGGCCTTGCGGTCCTTGTCGCTCAACGAGGTACCCTTGGTAAATTTGATGAAACCCATAACATACTCCCCCGGTTGAAAATAATCGTCCAAATCAAATCGAGGGAATAATCTTGCGCGCTGGCGCCAAATAATCAAGATGCAACTTGGTCATTCACAGCTTTGGCGAGTGAACCTGTGTTCTCCCGTCCCGTACAGCCGGTCATGCCGCCCTGCGAGCGAGTAATCGGCCGAGCGGCGTGTTGGGGTGGGCGACGGCCGCATCCAGCAGCGCGACGAGATTCGCCATCCACTCACGGACCCTGCGGCCATCAAGCAGCTCGCCCTTGTAATTGCATGAGCCGGTGATTCCGGTGGGGCGCTCCTTGAGCATCAGCGACAGCCAGGTCTGGTCGATCGGCAGCACCGGCTGGCCTTCGCGCGCGACGTTGCCGATCGATTCGATCGTGACGTCAGCCAGATCGAGCGGCTGGCGCAGCGGATTTTGCAGGGTGAAATAGACCTGCAGCAGCGAGGCCGGTTCGATCCCCTCCTGCTCCAGATGGTCGGCAAGGATGTTGAACGGCAGCTCCTGGCGCGCATGCGCGTCGAGCACGCTCTGGCGTACCCGGGCCAGGGCTTGCGCGAACGACAGCTCCGGCGTGATTCGGGTACGGACGATCACCGTGTTCTCGAACGGACCGACGACCCGGTCGGTATCCGGCTGGGCGCGATTGGCCATGGCGGTGGCGACCGAAATGTCGCTGCGGCCGCTCTGCGCCAGCAACAGGGCTTTCAGGCCGGTGAGAAGGCACATGAACAGCGTGCTGTTATGCCGGCCGGCGAACGCCGTGAGCCGGCCGATCAGCTCGCGCTCGAGGCTGACGGGGTGATGCCCGGTGGACGCGCCGGGGCTTGCTTCGCCGTCGAAGACGGGGGCCGCGCCGCGCAGATTCTCCGTCCAGTCGGCGGCCTGGCGGCGGGCGGCGTCGGTGCCGCACCACCAGCGCTGCCAGCGGGCGACGTCCGAAAAGGCGAGCGGCAATTTCGGCAGCGGCACGGACGGACGTCCGGCCAGCGCCGCATAGCGGTTGGACAGCTCCTCGAACAGCACGCCGATCGACCAGCCGTCGGCAATGGCATGATGCAGCGTCAGCAGCAGCACATGATCGTCGGCATGGAGCCGCAACAGCCGCGCCCGCAACAGCGGCGGCCGCGCAGTGTCGAACGGGGCGTAGGTCTCCTGCTCGATCAGGAGATCGATCTTCCTGAGTTCGAGGGCTTTGCGCCGCTTGTTGTCGTGGGGACGTCCGTCGCCGATGACCTCGATCGTGAGGGCCGGTCCGAGTTCACCGGGTGTCGCGATGCGGCTGACGGGCTCTTCGCCGCTCCGGCCGAACCCGGTCCGCAGTGATTCGTGGCGGCGCACGATGTCGCCGAACGCCTGCGCGAGGGTGGTCGGATCGAGCGGGCCCTGGAGGCGGAAGGCAAAGGGCAGGTTGAACAGCGGCAGGCCCGGCAGGTTCTGCTCGATCCGCATCATCTGGTCCTGTGCGATCGAGAGCGTTGGGAGCCCGCTTTCAGCAGGCCGCAACATGCCTGTTGCCGGCTTGCGCGGCTTTGCTGCCACGGCCTCGTCAACCCGCCGGGCGAGTTCTTCGATCGTCGGAGCCTCGAAGATGGTCTTGATCGGTAAGGACACGCCGAGCGCACGGGCGACGCGCGCCATCGCCTGGCCCGCCAGCAGCGAATGGCCGCCGAGATCGAAGAAATTATCGGTCACGCCGAGGCTCTCGACCTTCAGCAGGTCGACCCAGATGTCCGAGAGCACTTTTTCGGTGAAGTGCCGCGCCGGCACGGCGGCGTCCGGTGGGGAGATGTCCTGCTGCGCGGGCGCCAGCAGCGCCGACCGGTCGATCTTGCCATGGGCATTGAGCGGTATCTGGTCCAGGAACAGGAATGCGGACGGGATGGCATGGCCCGGCAACCGGCTCTTCAGGAAGTCGCGCAGCGCGCTGGCGCTGCTCTGGCTGCCGGCCCTTGCGACGATATGGGCGATCAGCCTGACATCGCCGCTCGCCTCGCGGCGCGGCTCGACGATTCCGGCGCGCACCGCAGGATGGTCGGCAAGCGCGTTCTCGATCTCCTTGAGCTCGATACGGTAGCCCCGGACCTTGACCTGATGGTCGGCGCGGCCGAGGCATTCGATGGTGCCGTCGGCGCGGCGGCGTGCGAGGTCGCCGGTCCGGTACAGCCGCGCGCCTTCCTGGCGCGAGAACGGATCGGGCAGGAAGCGCTGCCGGCTCTGCGCGGGATCGTTGATGTAGCCGCGGCCGACGCCGGCGCCGCCGATGCAAAGCTCTCCGATCACGCCGACCGGCAGCGGCTGGAGGTTTTGATCGAGCACATGGAGCTGGGTGTTGGGCAGCGGCGCGCCGACCGGGACGTTGCTCGTCGCCGCCGCCGGCGCTTTGGTCAGGCGATGCAGCGAGACGTCGTCGGAACATTCTGATGCGCCATAGGCGTTGATCAGCGACACCTTCGGGCAGCGGGCGAACCAGCTGCGGCAGAGATCGACCGGCAGCGGCTCGCCGGTCGAGATCAGGAGCCTCAATCCCGCAAAGGCGCGCTGGACTTGCGCGTCGTCCATGCGGTCGAGGATCACCCGCAGTAGCGACGGGACGATCTCGAGCACGCTGATCCCTTCACGCTCGATCTCCCGCGCGAGCAGGATCGGGTCCTGCACGATTGCGTTGTCGCAGACATGGACGCGCGCGCCGACCATGGGACCGGCAAGGAACTGCCAGACCGAGATGACAAAGCTCTGCGGCGCAGTCTGGGCGATCACGTCCCTGGCCGTAAGGCCGAGCTCGGAAATGAGCGACGGCAGATGGTTCGACAGCCCGCGCTGCTCGATCATGACGCCCTTCGGCGCGCCGGAGGAGCCGGATGTGTAGATGAGATAGGCGAGGCTCGCGGCCGCGCGCCGCGCCGCGCGGGCCGGCCTGGTCGATCCGGGTGCGATCGCGTCCTCGAGCTCGGCGACATGGATGCGCTCGACCAGCGGCTCGAGCAGCGCCTCGACCATGGCCGACTGGGCGCGCCCGGTCAGCAGCATGCGGGCGCAGCTCGATCCGAGGATGGTCGCAAGCCGCGCCGGCGGCTGGTCGGGATCGAGATTGAGGAAGGCTGCGCCCACGCGCTGCGCGGCGATCATCGCGGCGAGCAGGTCGGGCCCGCGATCTGCAAGCAAGGCGACAACGCTCTCGGCGCCAACACCTTCGCGCGCGAGCCAGCGTGCGGCCGCCTGGCTGCGGCGGGCGAGCTCCCGATAAGTCAGGGAGGTGCGGCCGTCGGAGACGGCGATCGCGTTTGGTGTCTTCTTCGCCTGGCGCTCGAGGCGTTCGCAAAGATTGCCGCGCGTGGTGAAATTGGCCACCACGCCCTGGCCTTTCGCCAGCAACTGCCGGCGTTCGGCCTCCGTCAGGAGCGGCAGGCGCGAGATGCGCTGCTCCGGATTGGTGATCACGGCCTTGAGCAGGGTCTTGAATTGAGCGGCCATGCCTTCGATGGTCGCAGCGTCGAACAGATCGGTGGCGTATTCGAAGAAGCCCGTGAAGCGGCCGTCGGCCTCGACCAGTTCGAGCGTGATGTCGAAGCGCGCGACTTTCGGGTCGACCTCCAGCCGCCGCGTCGACAGGCCGGGGAAACGCGCCGCCTCGATCGAGGCGTTCTGGAGAATGAACATGATCCGGAACAGCGGGTTGCCGTCGCTCCGGCGCGCGATCTGCAGCGCGCGCAGCACTTCCTCGATCGGGAGGTCCTGGTTGCGGTAGGCATCCAGCGTGACCTGCCGCACCCGCCGCAACATTTCGCCAAAACCCGGATCGCCGCCGAAATCGTTGCGCAGGATCAGGGTGTTGGCGAACAGCCCGATCAGTCGCTCGCTCTCGATCTGGTTGCGGTTGGCGATCAGCGATCCCGTCGCGACATCCTCGTGTCCGGTGTGGCGGAACAACAGGCACTGGAAAGCCGCGAGCAGCGTCATGAAAGGCGTGACGCCCTGGTCCTGGCTCAGCGCGCGCAGATCGGCCGACAGTGCCTTGGAGAATTCGAGATAGTGACGGGCGCCGTGACCGCTCCAGACCTCCGGGCGTGGCCGGTCGGTCCGCAGCGGCAGTGTGGTGACACCGTCGAGCTGGGTCCGCCAGTAATCGAGCTGCTCCTTCGCCGCCGGCGTCCGAGCCCAGCTCTGCTGCCATAGCGCAAAGTCGCGATACTGGAAGGCGGGCGAGGGCAACGTCACCGCGCTTGCCTTGCGCGCAGCGGCATAGTGGGCGGCAAGCTCCTCCCAGAACAGCCGTTGCGACCAGCCGTCGGTGACGAGGTGATGGACGTTGACCACCAGCGCGTGGCTGGATTTGTCGAACGACAGCAGGGTGACCTTCAGCGGCGGCTCGCGCGCGAGATCGAACGGATATTGCGCGAGCACGAGCGCCTCGCGCCGGATGATTGCGCCCTGCTTGTCCGCGGCGCAGGGCTTGAGCTTGATCCGCTCGAATCGCGGAGGTGATTGCAGCACCCGCTGCGCCGGCTCGCCCTCGCGTTCGGTGAAGACCGAGCGCAGCGCCTCGTGGCGCGCGCAGATCGAGGCGAGGCTCGCAGAAAGCGCGGCGACGTCGACCAGGCCCTTGAGAACGGCGACTTCGACGACGTTGTAATTGTAGCGGGTCGGATCGAGCCGCGAGAGCACATACATCCGCTGCTGCTGGAACGACAGCGGCGCGTCTGCCGCAGCCGCCTGGCGCCATGCGGGCACCATCGTCTCGCGATGGGTTGTGGCGGTCTCGATCCGGGCCGCAAGCGCTGAGACCGTGGCGCAATCAAAGATATCCTCGAAGGAGAAGTCGACATTGAAGCGTTCGCGCAAGCGCGAGCGCATCTGCGTCGCCGCGAGCGAGTCTGCGCCGAGCGCGAAGACATCCTGGTCGATGCCGACCTGCGGCAGCTCCAACAGACCGGCCCAGATCCCCGCGAGCTGGGTCTCCAGCGCGTTGCGCGGCAATTGCGCTTCGACGCCATGCTCCGCGGTTGCGATCAGATCGGCCAGCGCGTTACGCTTGACCTTGCCGCTCGCGCCTTTCGGCAGTGCGGCCACGCCGCGGATCAGGCTCGGCACCTTGTAGGCCGCAAGACGTTTGCGCGCGAACTGCCGAAGCTGGTCCGGAGTTGCTTCGGAATTCGGGCGCAGCACCACGACGGCGGCGACGTTTTCGCCGAGCTTCTGGTGCGGGACGGCGAACACGCCGGCCTCCAGCACCGCCGGATGGCTCAGCAGGACCTCTTCGACCTCCAGGGGCGAGATCTTCTGCCCGCCGCGGTTGATGACGTCCTTGATGCGGCCGACGATGAAGAGATAGCCGTCGGCGTCGAGATAGCCGAGGTCGCCGGTCCGGAACCAGCCGTTGCGGAAGGCGGTCCGTGTCGCGGCCTCGTCATTATAATAGCCGCGGCTCATGTTCGGCCCGCGCAGCATGATCTCGCCATGCTCGCCGCTCGCAAGCGTGCGGCCCGCCCCGTCCATGATCGCGATCTCGGGGCCCGCAGCGCGGCCGACCGATCCGACCTTGCGCAGCTCGAACGGATTGGCGGAGATCTGCGAGGCCGCTTCCGTCATGCCGTAGGTCTCGAGCACGGGAACGCCGAACATCGCCTCCAGCCCGTTCAGGATCGCGGGCGCGAGCGAGGATGAGGCCGAGCGGATCACGCGCAGCGACGACGAGCGGGCGCGGTCCGGGTCGGCCTCGGCCGCCGTCAGCAGCGCGCGATGGATGGTCGGCACCGCCGTGTACCAGGTCGGTCGCAGCTCCCGCATCCAGCCGAAGAAGGACAATGCGTCGAAACCGTTGGTGCAGATCACGCTGGAGCCCGCGGCAAGTGCCGTCAGCAGGCCGGAGATCAGACCATGGGCGTGAAACAGCGGCAGGGCATTGAGCAGGCGATCGTGGGCTGCGAGCGACAGCACGCGGCCGGCATTGTATGCGGACAGGCACACATTGCGCTGCGTCAGCGGCACCATTTTCGGCCGCGCCGCCGTGCCCGACGTCAACAGGATGAAGGCGTCATCGTCGCCGCGCGAGGCGCCGCTCGTGCTGGCGGGCCCGACTGCCGGGCCGATGAACGCGCAGCCGCCGAGATTGTCGTTCGGCCCCGGCACGAAATCGATCACCGCGATATCGAGCGCCTTGGCAACGTCACGACTTGGTGAATTCATGTCGGCCCGGGTGACGAGCGCGGTCAGCTTCAATTCGCTGAAATAGCGTTGCAGCTCGTCGGCCGTCAGATCGGGATTGACCGGGACGCAGGCGCCGGCCGAGGCGACCGCGATCAGCGCCAGCGCGCTGTCGGCGCCGCGCGGCAGCGCAACGGCGATCCGGTCGGCAGGCGCAATGCCGAGCCCCCGCAGGGTGCGGACCAGTTGCTGGACCAACTCACCCAGCTTGCCGTAGGTGAGGGCCGGCCGGCCCGGCGCGAGGAGAGCCGGTGCCGACGGCGTCTTGCGCGCATAAAAGTCGAGAAGGCCGCCGATATCGGCAAACGTCCTGGTTTCGGCGCCTGCGCTGTCCGAATCCTCTCCCGCCACGGATGCAATGTGGGACAATGCCATTCCCTTTTGATCTGATTGAGCTATTCTTCCCAAGACTTAGGGAGCGCGTCCAGTCTGAGGTGAAGTTCGGGCCCCAAAATCTGTGGTTGAGGGGCCTAAAGCCCTTCGACGGAGTGAAGGTCGGGCAGAATCACCATGCTGGAGAATGAGCCTGTTACGGGGACTGAAGGCGGGTTGAAGCGCTGGCTCGAAGGCGTCGGTCTTGGACATTACACCGATCTCTTCGCGCAGCACCGCCTCGATCTCGATGTGATGGGGGACCTGACGGAATCCGACCTGGTCGAGCTCGGATTGCCGCTCGGCGATCGCAAGCGGCTTCGGCGCGCGATGTCGGCGCTATTCCAGGCTGAGACCGCAGAGAAGCCCGATGCGGCGGCGCGCCCGCAAGTCCGGGCGGAAGTCGGTGCCGAACGGCGTCAGCTCACCACCATGTTCTGCGACATGGTGGATTCCACCTCGCTGTCGGTGCAGTTCGATCCGGAAGACGTGCGCGACATGATCGCGAGCTTTCGCGAGACCTGCGTCCGGGTGGTGAAGCATTACGAAGGGTTTGCCGCGCGCTTCGTCGGCGACGGTATCCTTGTCTATTTCGGCTATCCGACCGCGCATGAGGACGATGCCGAGCGATCGGTGCGCGCCGGGCTCGAGATCGTGCGGGTGCTGTCGACTGCGCGCGCGATCGAGCCGCGCGGTGCGCTGAGCCACGCCCCCGCCGTCCGCATCGGGATCGCAACCGGCCTCGTCGTGGTCGGCGACCTCGTTGGCCAGGGCACCGAGGAGCGCGATTCCGCGGTCGGAGAAACCGTCAACCTCGCCGCTCGCCTGCAAGGTCTGGCGCCACCCAACGGCGTCGTGATCTCGTCCTCGACACAGTCGCTGCTGAAGGGCAAGTTCGACTACCGCAATCTCGGCGTCCATGCGCTGAAAGGCATCTCGGAGAAGACGCAGGCCTGGCACGTGGTGCGCGCCTCGCGAGCGGAGACCCGCTTCGCCGCTGCCATGGGCGGGCGGTTGACACCGCTCGTCAACCGCGAGGAGGAGATCGCGCTGCTGATGGGACGCTGGCAGCAGGTCAAGGACGGCGACGGCCAGGTCGTGGTGAAGTTCGGCGAGCCCGGCATCGGCAAGTCGCGCATCATCCAGGAGATCTTCGACCGGATCGCGGGCGACCGCCATGGACACGTCTCGTTCCAGTGCTCGCCCTATTACACCTCCACGGCGTTCTATCCATTCTCCGAGCAGCTCAAATTCTCGCTCGGCCTCGACCGCGAGGATCCATCCGCGACCTCGCTGGCGGGTCTGGAGACCGCGATCGCGGCCGCCCATGGCGACATCGAGCAGGTCACGCCGCTGTTTGCCGCGCTGCTGTCGATCCCGACCGGAGACCGCTATCCGCCGCTCGACCTGTCGCCGCAGCAGCAGAAGGATGCGACCGTCGCGGCGCTGGTCAATCATTTCCTCGGCCTTGCGCGCGACATGCCGCTGGTGATCGCGCTTGAGGATCTGCACTGGATCGACCCGACCTCCCGCGAGGTGATCGACCTCCTCGTCGCCCGGGTGCAGAACCAGCCGGTCCTTGTCATCATCACCGCGCGCTCCGAATTCCAGCCGAGCTGGAACGCGCATTCGCACATCACCACGCTGGTGCTGAACCGCCTGAGCCGACAGCTGCGCACGACGCTGGTCGAGCGCGTCGCGGGCCGCGAGCTTCCCAAGGAGGTGGTCGAGGAGATCATCGTCAAGACCGACGGCGTGCCTCTGTTCCTGGAAGAGCTGACCAAGACCGTTCTCGAATCCAACCTCCTGACCGAGCGGCACGGGCGCTACGTGCTGTCGGGTCCATGGCGGCAGCTCGCGATCCCGGCGACCCTCACCGACTCGCTGATGGCGCGGCTGGACCGGATGGGGCCGTTCAAGCGAATCGCGCAGATCGGCGCCACCATCGGTCGCGAGTTCTCCTACGCGACGCTGCACGCGGTCGCCAACACGCCGGCGGAGCAGATCGAGGCCGCGCTCAATCATCTGGAGGAGGCCGGGTTGATCATGCGCCGCGGCCATCCGCCCGGCGCGCTCTACTCCTTCAAGCACGTGATGATCCAGAACGCCGCGCACGACAGCCTGCTGCACAGCGAGCGGCGCAAGCTGCATTCGCGGATCGCGCAGGTGCTCGCCGAGATGTATCCGGAGAAGACCGAGCGCGAACCGGAGCTGCTGGCCCATCACCTCACCGAATCCGGCCAGAGCGAGGGCGCCGCCAGCTTCTGGCTCCAGGCCGGCAAGCAGGCGGCCAAGAGCGGCGCCAATCTGGAGGCGATCGGGCATTTGCGCCGGGGCTTGAGCGTCGTGCAGGCCAATGCGCGCATGCAGGGCGCCGACGAGATGGAGCTGGAGCTGCGCATCGCGCTCGGCAACGCATTGATTGCCGCCAAGGGCTACGCTGTGCAGGAGGTCGAGGAGAACTACATCCGCGCGCTCGAGCTCGGTCAGCAGCTCGACGACGACGAGAAGGCCTTCGCCGCCACGCGCGGGCTCTGGGTCTGCCATTTCATCCGTGCCGATCTCAGCCGCGCGCACGATCTCAGCGTCGAGCTGTTGAAGTTCGCCAAGCGCGAGCGGCTGAACGAGCGCACCCAGCCGGCACAGCAGACCGGCTATCTGATCGAGGCGCACCGCTCGATCGCGATGACGATGCTCTATCGCGGCCGTTTTGCCGCTTCCCAGCACCATCTGCACCGCTGCATCAACCTCTACAGTCCTGATCTGCACTCCGATCTGATGGAGCGGCACGGCACCGATCCCGGCGTCGTTTCGCTGTCCTATCTCGGCTATCTCCTCTGGTTCCTCGGCCGGCCCGACGCGGCGCGCCAGCACAGCGAGCAGGCGATCGCGAATGCCGAGAAGATCCGCCATCCCTTCACGCTCGCCTTCGCGCTCGTGTTCGGCGCCTATCTGTGCCAGCATTTGCGCGACGTCGAGGGCACGCGCGACCACGCCAACCGCGCCATGATCATCGCCACCGAGCACAATTTCCTGCATTGGAAGCAGCAGGCGGCGATCCTGCGCGGCTGGGCGCTGGCCCAGCTCGGCGACGCCGACGAAGGTCTCAGCCAGATGCGCCTCGGCCTCGACGAATACGAGGCGATGGATTCCTGGCTCGCCGGCTGCTGGTTCCGCTGCCTCCTTGCGGAAGCCTATGCCAAGGTCGGGATGCGCGATGCCGCCTTGCGCGCGCTGGACGGCGCGCTCGCGACCGCGAGACGGACCGGCGATCACTCCTATCTCGCCGAGGTCTATCGCCTGCAGGGCGAGATCACGATGTCGGACGGTGATCCGGCATCGGTGCAGGAGGCGGAGGACCTGTTCGCCCTGTCGCTGGAGACCGCGCGCAAGCAGGGCGCGCTGTCATGGGAGCTTCGGACCGCCGTCAGCCTTGCGCGCCTGTCGCACCAAGCCGGCAAGCGCGAGCACGCAAGCCTCCTGCTTTTGCCGATCGTCGGCAAGTTCAGCGAGGGCTTTTATACCCCGGACCTGAAGCAGGCGATGCAGCTCCTCAGCGAGCTCGGCGGAGACGTGCCCGTCCTTGAACAGGCCGATGCGATGAAATGAGCGATCTTGCCGCCGCGCGTGCGCGCTACGTCGAGTTGATCGCGAAGCGAGAGCGGATCGCCTCGCCACGCCTGCTCGAAGCGCTCGCCGCCATCCCGCGCGAGGATTTTCTGGCGAAGGGACCCTGGCGCATCAAGAGCGAGGCGGCGCGCAGCTACCGGCTGACGCCGGATCCCGATCCCGTTCATCTCTACGACAATGTGCTGGTCGCGATCGATGCGCGCCGCAGGCTCGACACCGGGCTGCCGAGCCTGTGGGCGCACTTCATCGATCTGCTCGACGTCGGGGAGAAGGACCGCGTGGTCCAGATCGGCTGCGGTCTCGGCTATTTTTCGGCGGTGTTGTCGAAGATCGTGGGGCCCAGGGGCAGGGTGCATGCAATCGAATGCGACGGGCGGCTTGCGGCGCGTGCCGCGAACTACCTTCGCCCCTATCGCAATGTCGAGGTCGTGCATGGCGATGGATGTGAGGAGATCGGCGAGCCGGCCGACGTGATCATCGTGCATGCCGGCTTCCCGCACCCGCATCCGCTCTGGCTTCAGTCGCTCCGCCCGCGCGGCCGCCTCCTGGCGCCGCTGACGCAGCGCGACCGCGAGGGCGCCGCCCTCAAGATCACGCGCAAGGGCAGGGGGTTCGAGGCCGAGGCGGTGCAGCAGATCAGGATCTTCCCCGGCCAGGGTCGCGGCGTGACCGCGCTCGACGACCGCGTCGCCGACTGGTGGCAGCGCGCCGCCGCGCTGGCGCCACTGCGTTTTCGCGGCATCGAGCAGGGGCTGCCGTCGGATGGCTAATGCTTCGTTTCGTTTTACCTTGATTCCGTTTGTGAGTTTCCAGCATCTCGCGGTGCGGCTATGAGTGCGGCTTGATGGCCATTCGAGCGCGCTCCATGCATTCCGTTGCCCTGCTGACCGCCAGCTACGCCAAGGATATCGAACGCTTTTCGCTGCTCAGCGAGAGCATCGACACCTGGCTCTCGGGATACACGCGGCATTATGTTCTCGTTAACGATGAGGACGTGCCGCTGTTCGCGCCGTTTGCATCCGACAAGCGCGTCATCGTTCCGGCCTCGAATTATCTGCCGAAATGGCTCTGGGCGCTGCCGCCCTCGCTTCAGTTCCTCAGCAAGCGCCGGGTCTGGCTGTCGCTGCTGTCGTCGCCGGTGCATGGCTGGCACATCCAGCAGATCCTGAAAATCGCCGGCGTGCTCAACGCATCCGAGCAGCGCGTCTGCATCCTGGATTCGGACAATCTGTTCTTCCGCGAATTCGACGCCGGCCAATATGCCGGCGGAGAGAAGACGCCGCTGTTCGTCACCCCGAAGGACATCGGCGCTGACCACCCGTTGCATGGGCTGTGGCTGCGCACAGTCGATCAGTTGCTCGGCATCAAGGACCGGTCCTTCCCCGCCGATGACTATGTCGGCAACGCGCTGGTCTGGGACAAGGACACCGCGCGCGCGATGACCGACGCCATCAAGTCGGCAACGGGATTGAACTGGGTTCTGGCGTTGTGCCGGAAGAAGAAGTTCTCGGAGTATCTGATGTACGGCCATTTCGTCGCGAACTCTCCGGCGCATCTGGCCACCCATCGGGTCACCGAGGACAGCATCGCCGTCTCGCATTGGGATGAGACGCCCCTCGACCGTCCGGCCATCGAAGCGATGATGCGCGCGGCCTCGCCCGAACAGGTCGCGCTCTGCATCCAGTCCTATTCGTCGACCTCGATCGACGACATCCGCGACGTGTTCCGCCTTAGCTCGCGGGATCGACGCAGCCCGAGCCTGTCTCCTGAAGATATGGGTGATGCGGCCGAATTCGAAGTGCCGGCGAAGACGCGCTAAGGCCGCGTCTCAGGCGTCCCTCGTGAACTTGCTGATGACGTCCATGAACGGCTTCGGCTTGAACTCGCCGTCAAGCGGCAAGGGGCGGTTCGGCTGCTTGTCCGCGCGGGCGAAGGTGCCGTTGATCCAGCTATAGCGATCCGAGAGGCCCCAGGTCAGGATCGAGCGCACCGGCCCGCTGGTCGAGATCGCGGTCAGGAGATCGTCGACGCGCTTGGCGACGATGGCGTCGCGCTCTGCCGGATTGCCCGTCAGTTTCTGGTCGTCGACATCGAGCTCGGTGACGAGCACCTCGAGGCCCCAGGAACGCAGCTCGGTGACGAACTCGGCGAGCCCATGCGTGTCGATCTCGAGCTCGGCGTGCAGATGCGATTGCAGGCCCACAGCGTGCAGCGGCACGCCCTGGTCGAGCAGGTCCATGATCAGGTTGCGGTACGCCGCGCGCTTGGCAATGAACGAGTCCTTCGCCGACTCGATGTCATATTCATTGATCGCGAGCTTGACGAAGGGATCGGCCGCGGCCGCCGTGCGGAAGGCCAGCGGAATCCAGCGGTTGCCCAGATGCTGCGTCCAGAACGTGTCGCGCCGGTCGGTGATCTTCTTCGGATTGTCCGGGATCGGCTCGTTGACGACGTCCCACGACGTCAGCTTGTCCTTGTAATAGGACACGACGGTGCCGATGTGGTCGACATAGGCGCGCTCGACGCCCTTGGAATCCTTGATCTGCTTGGTCCAGTCCGGAATGTCGTGATACCAGGCGAGCGCGTGACCGCGCATTGTCAGATCGTTCTCCCTGGCGAAATCCAGGATCGCGTCGGCGCGCTCGAAGTTGAACGTGTGCGCGTTCGGCCGCAGCATCGGCCATTTCAGCTCGAGCACCGGCACCACCTGGGTGCAATAGGTACTGATGGCTTCGCCGAGCCTGGGATCTGCTTGCAGGTCCCAGAGCGTCGCAGCAGCGCCAAAGCCCAGACGGCGCTGCGCGAGTTTTGATGCCGGCGCGGCGGACGCCGCTGCCCCCACCGCGAGTGCTGCGGCGCCGCCAAGGAGAAATTCGCGTCTGTCGAGCCTGGTCACGGTGGGACGTTCCTTTTGGAACCAACGCGCCATCGTACCAAGCGGCGCCTTGCGACGCCGGGGTTTCCTGTCGTTGGGTTAACCTTTGCGGATGTCCGGTGCGCAACGCGCGTGGCGCTGCATCGCTGTTCCAGTCTGGATCAGGGTTTCGTGTCGTGATCGCTCGAACCGCCCCAGGGAAAGGGCAAATTTAACGCTAACGCGCGAAAGCGGCCTCTCAGCCTCATTCGCCGCCCGATCTGCAGACTTATGTGACACTCTTGAGAGATGCTGCGGCGCAGTTCGTTCGCCCCGCCAAGGTCATTGATTAACGGCCGTCACCATCGCAACACCGTTGCCGGTCCTGTGCTCGCATGCTGAACCGCCATTTCTCGATTTATCTCGTCGCCTACATCCTGCCCGCAGCGGTGGGTTTCTTCGCGGTCACGGCCTACACGCGGCTGCTGACGCCGGCCGAGTACGGCGTCTATGTCGTCGGCATCAGCCTCGCCGGCATATTGGGCGCGATCTTCTTCGCCTGGATCAAGCTGTCGGTGTCCCGCTATCAGGCGATGTCGGCGGAGGTGGATTTTCGCGGCACGGCGATGGTCGCCTTCGGGCTGACGGCCGCGGTCCTCTGCGCCACCACGCCGCTGGTCATTCTGTTCCGCAGCGACCTCAGCGTCGAGCTGCTGCTCGCCAGCATGTTCGTCGCGATCATGGCCAATGCTGTCGATGTCGGCCAGGAATTCGAACGCGCCAAACTGCGCCCCTACAGGTTCGCGGCGATCTCGATCGTCCGCAGCGTGTCGAGCGTCGGCTTTGGCCTGCTCGGCATCTGGCTCGGCTGGGGTGGATTGGGACTGCTCGCCGCGTTCGGCCTGGGCTCGCTCACCGGCATCATTCTCAATCTCGTCGGCGACCGCACCAAGATCGCGCGCTTCGAGCGCAGCCAGTTCATGCAGCTGGCGCGCTACGGCCTGCCGCTGACGCTGGCCGGATTGTCCGTTGCGGTCTATTCGGCCTGTGACCGGCTCATCGTCGCTTATCTGCTCGGCAAGGACGCCGCCGGCATTTTCGGCGTCGCCGCCGATCTGCCGCGCCAGTTCATGGTCATGATCGCCTCCAGCGTCGCCGCTGCGACCGTGCCGCTGGTGTTCCGGTCGCTGTCGGAGAAAAACAGCGAGACGACGCGGGAGCGGCTGAGCGAGAGCCTTGAGTTGCTGCTCGTCGTCGTCGCACCCGTCGCCGTCTGGCTCGCGCTCGCGGCCGACCAGGTCGCGGGCACGCTCGTCGGCGTCGATTTTCGCGCCGGCGTATCGGCGCTGTTGCCGACGCTGGTGCTCGCGCGCTTCTTCGGCATCGCCAATCAATTCTATGTGCAGATCAGCTTCCAGCTCGCCGAGCGGCCGTTCATGCTGGCGGCGCAGTCGTTCCTCACGCTCGTTTTGAGCGTGGCACTGATGTTCGCGCTGGTCGCGGGCTACGGCCTTTACGGCGCGGCGCTCGCCACGCTCGCCACCGAAGCGCTCGGCTTCGTCGTCGCCGTCGCCCTGATGCGCCGCGCCCATCCCGTGCCGTTCGACGTCAACCGCCTCGCCGGCGTTGCGGCTTCGGCTGCGGCGATGGCGGGCGCTATCCTCGTTGCGCGGACGCAGGTCGGCGGTACCGGTATCGTGGCGTTGATGGTCGTCAGCTCCGCGGGTGGGGTTGCTTACGCCGCTGCGGCCTGGCTGCTCAACGTCGCGAATGTGCGGACGTTGTCGCTGCGCTTCCTGCGGACGTTCAACCGCAAGGCGCTGGGCGTATAGACCCGCGCGCTACCCCGCCAGAAAGCCGCCATCCACGGCAACGACGGTGCCGGTCGCATATTGCGAAGCCGGCATGCAGAGGAAGGCAACGGCGCCGGCAATGTCCTCCGGCTGTCCCCAGCGCTTGAAGGCGGTGCGATCGGCGATGCGCTGATAATGCGCAAGGTCGCTGCGGCCGGCGGCGTTGATCGCGGTTTCGATATAGCCGGGCGCGACCGCGTTGACGCGGATGCCTTCTTCGGCCCACTTCAAAGCCAGCGCCTTGGTCAGCATCACGACACCACCCTTGCTGGCGCAATAGGCGGGAATCCGCGGCAGCGCCAGCGTCGCGTTCATCGAAGCGATGTTGACGATCGATCCCGTCTGCTCCGCGAGCAGGGAGTGAAAGGCCATGCAGGTGCGGAACGTGCCGGTGAGATTGACGTCGAGCACCTTCATGAAGGTCTCGATCTCAAATTCCTTGTCGCGCGCGAGAATGCCGGCGCAATTGATCAGCGCGTCGACGCGCTTGTGCTTCCGGGCGAAGGACGTGACGGCTTCGTCATCGGTGACATCGAGCGTTGCGAGCGTGAGGCCCGCGCGCGGTTTGAGGAGGGTGCGGGCAAGATCGGCCTCGTTCGCGCCCGTTGCAGACACCGTCGCACCCAGATCGCAGAATTGATTGCTGATGGCGGCACCAATGTCGCCGGCGCCGCCGATCACGACGGCATGGAAGCCGGGGGCGAGGGAAAAGTTCGGATTCATCGGGAGTGTCTCACTTCAGGGATTTCGGAGGCGCAGCCGTCGACTCGCGGACGACTAGCGAGAAGTCGATCTCGCGATGCATGATGGTCTGCTCGCCGGCGAGGCTGCGCACCAGATATTCACCGGCGCGCTGCCAGGTTTCTCCGGTCGGTACGTGGATCGTGGTCAGGCTCGGCCGCAAATGCCGGCTCCAGTCGAGGTCGTCGAAGCCGACCACCGAGAGGTCACGCGGCACCGAAAAACCGCTGCGCTCGGCTTCGAGCAGCACGCCATAGGCGATGACGTCGTTGCCGCACACCACGGCTGTCGGGCGGTCCTCGAGGCCTAGGAGATAGCGCGCCGCCTCGCGCGCGTCGTCCAGCGTATAGGGCACCTCGACATGCCATTGCGAAGGCAATTCGAGCCCGTTCTCCGTCAGCGCGCGGCGAAAGCCGGCGACGCGGGCGCTGGCGCGGTCGTTGTTGCGCTGGAGCGCCGAGACGATCCCGATGCGGCGGTGGCCGAGCTCGATGACATGCGCGGCGGCGCGATGGGCGGCGGCTTCGTTGTCGGTGCCGACGCAAGGATAGGGCCGGTCGGGCTGGTAGATGCCGACATTGATGAACGGTACGGCATTGTCCGCCAGCAGCTTGCGTAATCCGTCGTGATGGCAATCGCCGCGCAGCACCAGGCCGTCGACACCGCGGCTGATCAGATTGCGCGCCTGCTGCAATTCGACGTCGAGATCGTAGCCGCTCGTTGTGAGAAACAGCATGTATCCGACCGACGACAGATATTGCTGCAGCGAGGCGATGCCGCGTGCGAACATCGTGTTGTCGATCGTCGGTACGATTGCGCCAAGCGTGCGCGAGCGTCGTGACGACAGGATGCGCGCCGGCGCGTGCGGGATGTAGCCGAGCGCGTCGATGGCCTGCTCGATGCGCGCCCGTAAGGAAGGGCTCACCGCGTCGGGGTTGTTGAGGGCGCGCGAGACCGATGCCGTCGAGACGCCGGCGCGGGCCGCCACGGCGCGGATGCCCTGTTTCACAGACTTGGCGTTGGTCAGTCTCATGAATGTAACGTTACATCGGGCATAGCGAACCGCATGGTAGCGGCAATGTCGCAAATCTGCCGCAGATTGTGCGGCTTGTCCATCGCTTGACACGGCGAATGCGAGGTCTATTTTGTAACCGTTTTCAAGCGCTGCTCAAACGTGTTCAAAATGGTCCGCCAGCTTAAGGCGGCCAGCCGGGAGGAGAGTTCGATGAAGGCCAGGATGCTCGCGACCCACGTCGCGTTGCCCGTTCTCGCGATTGCTGCGGCGACCGCGCAGGCGCACGCCGCCGATTTCGACTGGATGAAGTTCAAGGGCAAGACCGTCACCTTTCTCGCCAACAACAATCCGGTGTCGCAGGCGCTGCTGACTTACAAGGCCGATTTCGAGAAGCTGACCGGCATGACCCTCAAGGTCGACGGCTATCAGGAACAGCAGATGCGCCAGCGTCTGGTGACCGTCATGAATGCGAACAGCGACGAGGTGGACGTGTTCATGACGCTGCCCTCGCGCGAGGGCGAGCAGTTCGCCGCCGCCGGCTGGTACGGCGATCTCACCGCGATGGCCAAGAACGAGGTGGCCAGGGAATACGACTCCAACGGGTTGAGCCAGGCCCTGCTGAAGGCCGCGACCTTCGGCGGCAAGCTGACCAGCATGCCCATGAACATCGAAGGCCCGATCTTCTATTACCGCACCGACATCTTCAAAAAGTGCGGTCTCGAGGCGCCGAAGACGATCAAGGACGTCGAGGCCGCTGCCGAGAAGATCAAGAGCTGCGACAGCACCGTGACGCCGTTCGTCTCGCGCGGCCTCAAGCCCGCGATTGCCTATACCTTCAGCAACATGCTGCACAATATCGGCGGCAGCTATGTCGCAAACGGCAAGTCGAACCTCTGCTCGGCCAAGGGCAAGGAAGCGCTCGACACCTATAGCCGGCTGCTGCGCGATTTCGGACCGCCTGGCGTCGTCAACTACAGCTTCCAGCAGATTTCGGCGCTCTACCGCAGCGGCCGCGCCGCGATGGCGTTTGAGTCGTCGAATGAGTTGCGCACGGTGATGGAAGGCGGCGCGCGCCTGAAGGACACCGGCCTGCTGCCGTTCCCGGCGGGCGATGCCGGCCAGGTGCCGACCACGATCGGCTGGGGCATGGCAGTGTCCTCGCACAGCAAGCAGCCGGATGCGGCTTGGTACTTCGTGCAATGGGCGACCAGCCCAGAGGTGCAGAAGAAGATGGCGCTTCAGGGCATTGCCCCGCCGCGTCCGTCGGTCGCCAAGGATCCCGAATATCGCAAGTGGATCGACGAGGAGCCGGTCCGCAAGGAATGGCAGGCCGCGCTCGACGTGCTCGCAACGAAGGGCTCCTCCGAGGTCGGCTATCCCATCGTCGCCAATCCGCAATCGCGCGAGTTCATCGGGCAGGCGGTACAGGATCTGATCCTGAAGCAGAAGACCGTCGATCAGGCCTGCGCGGATGCCGACAAGGCGCTGGATGCGCTGATCGCGCTGAACTAACGGCCTCATTCCGGCAGGCTTGCTGCCTGCCGGCACCCAACTCGATCGAGGACACGAACGCATGTCTGATACGGCTGCGACACTCACGCAGGACCGGCAGAAGCTGGAGATGGCGGCGCTCTCGGCGCCGGCCGTGGTCTTCACGGTCGCGATGATCGCGTTTCCGGTCGTCTATACGATCTGGCTCGGCTTCCAGACCTTCTCCTCGACCGGCAAGCAGTCTTTCGCGGGCCTCGCCAATTATTCGAAGCTGATCTCCGATTACGAATTCTGGCACGGGCTGTGGATCACCATTGCGCTGTTCGTGCTGTCCTTGGTGCTGCAGCTCGTCTTCGGCGTCTGGCTGGCGCTGGTGCTGTTCCACGCCAAGCGGCTGCCAGGCATCGTGCGCTCGCTGTTCATCTCGCCCTTCATGATGCCGCCGGTGGTGGCGGGTATGATGTGGCTGGTGATCCTCGATCCGTCGCTCGGTGCTGCCAACTATATCCTTCAGTCGTTCGGCCTGCCGCCGTCGGACTGGCTGGCCTCGCCGACCTGGGTCATTCCGACCGTGGCTCTGATCGACAGCTGGCAGTGGACGCCTTATGTCGCCCTGATCGTGCTGGGCGGCCTGCAATCCCTGCCGCCGAGCGTCTACGAGGCGGCGCAGATCGACGGCGCGTCTCCATTCAGGACTTTCCAGCGCATCACGCTGCCGCTGCTGCTACCGACCATCGTCACCGCGGCGATCCTGCGGAGCGTCGATCTGCTGCGCTTCTTCGACATCATTTACATCACGACCCAGGGCGGCCCGGGCAACGCCTCGAACACGCTCAACATCTACGGCTTCAGGGTCGGCTTCGAATTCTTCAACATCGGCTATGCCAGCGCCCTGATGCTGACGCTGACGGCGATCGTGTTCGGCGCCGTGCTCGCCTTCAACCGCTTGCGCGGCGCAGTGGCCTGGTGATGTCATGAACGATGCCGCCAACACCGACCGCTGGATCCGCTGGCTCAACACGGTGCAGCTCCTGCTCGCCGGCGTGCTCATCATGGCGCCGACGGTCTGGATGGTGCTGTCCTCGTTCAAGCCGTCGTTCGAGGTCACCGCCTATCCGCCGACGCTGAGCTTCTCGCCGACGCTGGAAAACTATGTCGAGCTGACCAGGACCACACCGTTCCTCAGCTACGCGCTCAACAGTCTCATCGTCACCGTTGGCTCGACCGCACTCGGTCTGCTGTTTGGAATTCCTGCTGCCTTCGCCGTCTCCTGGACGCGGATTTCGTGGCCGGCCATCCTGACCCTCGCCGCGCGCATGGCGCCCGGCACGTTGTTCCTGCTGCCGTGGTACGTGATGTTCCGGCAGGTCGGCATGATCGGCTCCTACACCGCGCTGATCCTCAGCCATGCCGTCATCACGCTGCCGATCGTGATCTGGGTTTTGCTGCCGTACTTCGACGGCATTCCGCGCAGCGTGTTCGAGGCGGCGCAGGTGGATGGGTGCAGCGTCACGCGCATCCTCTGGCGCATCGCGCTGCCGCTGGTGGCATCAGGCGTCGCCGTCTCGGCGATCCTCGCCTTCGTGTTTTCGTGGAACTACTTCCTGTTTGCGCTGGTGCTCTCCAACGGCGACACCAAGACGCTGATCGCGGCGGCCTTCAACTTCATCGGTGAGGGCTCAACGCAATGGGGCGCTCTCATGGCTGCGGCGACGCTGATCGCGTTGCCGCCGCTGGTGCTGGCGGCCCTGGTTCAGCGCTGGCTGGTGTCCGGACTGACGCTCGGTGCGGTGAAAGGCTAGGTATCGAAATGAACGTGTCGCCCCGTCCGAACTCGATCATGCAGGCCGCGGTCTTCCACGGCAATGACCGCATCACCATCGAGCGCGTCGCGATGCCCGATGTCGGCCCAAGTGAAGTGCTCGTCCGCGTCTCGCGCACCGCGCTGTGCGGCTCCGACTTCAAGCTCTGGCACAAGGGCGCCGAGTTCACCGCCGGCCATGAGATCTTTGGTGTCGTCGAACAGCCCGGTCATCGCCTGCATGGCCGCCGCTGCGCCGTCTATATCCCCTTGTACTGCGGCCACTGCCCCGCTTGCAAGCGCGGCGATACCCAGATGTGCCTGGAAGTCTCCAGCCTGATCGGTTGGAACAGGCCCGGCGGCTATGCCGAATATGTGCCGGTGCCGGAAAACTGCCTGCTGCCGGTGCCTGATGATATCGAGGACAGCCTTGCGCCGCTGCTGCTCGACACCATCGGCACCTCAGGCCACGCCGTCCGCTTTGTCAGCCGCGTGGTGCCGCCGAGCGAGGCCGGTCCAGTTCTCGTCATGGGCGCGGGGCCTGTCGGCCTTGGCGTCGTGCTGGCGCTCCGCGCGCTCGGCTACGACGACATCCACGTTGCCGATCCCAACGCGGCACGGCTGAAGATCGCACAGTCTTTTGGCGCAAAGGCGCACCCGGTCGGAGATACCTCGAAGCGCTTCGCCCTCATCATGGAATGCTCCGGCGCCCATGCGGCGCGCAACCTCGGCATCGAGCTGGTCCTGCCGCGCGGTGCGCTGGTGCTGGTCGGCGAGAACGCCGCGCCCTGGACCATCGAGGAAGGCAAGGTCTTCCGCCGCAAGGACTTTTACATGATCCGGACCTTCTATTTCCCGGTCTCGGATTTCGAGCCGAATGTCGAGCTGCTGCGCAAATACAAGGACGAGTACCGCGTCCTGGTCGATGGCGAGTTCGGCCTGTCGGCTCTGCCAGAGAATTTCGCCCGCTTCGCCAAGGGCGAGCTGATCAAGCCCGTGCTGGCACTGGACTGAGCGATCATGGCTTCGATCTCGATCCGCAACCTCACCAAGCGCTACGGCAATTTCACCGTGATCCCCGATCTCAATCTGGAGATCGCGGACCACGAATTCGTCGTGTTCGTCGGCCCGTCCGGCTGCGGCAAGTCGACCTTGCTGCGGATCATCGCGGGCCTCGAGCCGATTTCGTCGGGCGATCTCTACATCGGCGACAGGCGCGTCAACGGCGTCCAGGCTGCGCAACGCGATATCGCGATGGTGTTCCAGGATTACGCGCTCTACCCGCACATGCGGGTCTACGACAACATGTCGTTTGCGCTGGAGCTGAGAGGCACACCGAAGGCCGAGATCGACGCCCGCGTGAGGCGTGCGGCCGCACTGCTGCACATCGAGCCCTATCTCGACCGCAAGCCGAAGGAGTTGTCCGGCGGCCAGCGCCAACGCGTCGCCATGGGCCGCGCCATCGTGCGCAATCCCAAGGCCTTTTTGTTCGACGAGCCGCTCTCCAATCTCGATGCGAAGCTGCGCGGGCAGGTGCGGGCGGAGATCAAGGCGCTGTCGCAGGAGCTGAAGACCACCATGGTCTTCGTGACACATGACCAGATCGAGGCCATGACCATGGCCGACCGGATCGTCGTGCTCCAGAGCGGCACGATCCAGCAATACGATACACCGGAGACGGTTTACGAGCGGCCCGCCAACCAGTTCGTCGCCGGCTTCATCGGCTCGCCCGCGATGAATTTCTTCCCGGTCGAATGGCGTCAGGAGCGCGCGATCCTGTCGCAAGGCGGAACGGTGGTGCCGCTGGACGGCGAGACCGCTGGCTGCCTGAGCAAGGCCGGCAACGCCGTGCTGGGCATTCGCCCCGAACATTTTGCTGTGGCTGCGGATGCCGCTGATGGCATCGCGATCAACGTCAGGCTGGTCGAGCCGCTCGGCTCGGACACGCTGATCCATTTCGATCTCGCCGGCGGCTCCGCCATCGCGCGGGTCGATCCGGCGCTGCGGCCGAAGGTTGGTGATCGCATCAATCTGCGCCCACAGTCGGGCAAGACGCATTTGTTCGCTGCATCCAACGGACAGGTCTTGCGGTGAGTGCGTCGGCAAACATCGGCGATCTCTCGGCGCTGGCGGACCTCGCGTCCGGCACGAAGCCCGTGCACGTGATCTGCCTCGGCCTGTCCGCGCTCGACCAGGTCTGGCGCGTCGATCGGCCGTTCGCGGGTGGAAGCGAGAAGATCAAGGCGGTCGAGTACGGCACGCTCGGCGGCGGCATGGCCGCCAACGCTTCTGTTGCGGTGGCAAAGCTCGGCGCATCCGTCGCGTTCTGGGGGCGGGCAGGGAATGATGCCGCGGGCCATGAGATGAAATCGGCCTTCACCGCTGAAGGCGTCGATGTCGAGAATTTCCGGCTGTTCCCCGATGGCCGCTCGTCGGTCTCCGGGATCATCGTCGATAGCAGCGGCGAGCGGCAGATCGTGAATTTCCGTGGCCTTTACCCAGAGACCGCAGACTGGCTTCCGCTCGAAGCCGTAGCGCGCGCGTCCTCCGTGCTGGCTGATCCGCGCTGGGTCGAAGGCGCCGCGACGTTGTTTCGGGAAGCGCGATCGCGCGGCATTCCGACGGTGCTCGACGGCGACATGGCCGATGCTGAGGTATTCGAGCGGCTGCTGCCCTTAGCCGATCACGCCATCTTCTCCGAGCCCGCGCTCGCCGCCTTTGCCGGCTCGGCCGAAGATAGATCTCTCGCAGCCCTTGCGCGCTTCGGCTGCCGCGTCATCGCCGTTACGCGCGGCGAGGGCGGCGTGAGCTGGTACGAGAACGGCCAGCTGCACCGGCAGGCCGCCTACGCCGTCGACGTCGTCGACACCACGGGCGCGGGCGACGTCTTCCACGGCGCCTATGCGCTCGCGATCGGCGCCGGCCTCGATGTGCGCGCCGCCATGGCGTTTTCGGCGGCGACGGCCGCCATGAAATGCCGCCACGCCGGCGGCCGGAACGGAATCCCCGATATCAACGAGTGTCTTGTATTCATGAGGACGAAGCCATGAGAACGATTGGAAAGAACCGCGGCCTGGCACGGCTTGCTGACGCGGATGGCCATTTTCGCATGGTCGCGCTGGATCAGCGGCCGCCATTGTTCGATGCCATTGCGAAGGCAAAGGGGATCACGCGGGACCAGGTCGAATATTCCGACGTCACGGCGGCCAAGCGTCTCTTGGTCGAGAACCTCGCGCCGCATTGCAGCTCGATGCTGTTCGACCCGAACTTCGCAGTGCCTGCCGCGATCGACCTGCTGCCGCCCCGCTGCGGTCTGATCATGACGCTGGAAGAGCACCGCGTTGAGGAAACCGCGGGCGGCCGCAAGTCGCGCGCGATCACCAATTGGAGCGTGGAGAAGATCCGCGCCATGGGCGGCGACGCCGTCAAGGTGCTGGCCTGGTACCGGCCGGACGCCGATGCCGCGGTGAACGAGCACCAGAAGCGTTTCGTGCGCGAAATCGGCGAAGACTGCGCCCGTCACGATATCCCGTACGTGCTCGAGTTGCTGGTCTACCCGTTCCTCGGCAGCGCCAATCACACGGCCGATTACGTGGAATCGCCCGGCAAGCTCCCGGGCCTCGTCATCGACAGCGTGCGTGAATTCGCAAAGCCTGAATACGGCGTCGATCTTCTCAAGCTGGAGAGCCCGCTTGCAGCCAACAGCCTGCCGGCGCGTGACGGCAGCACGGAAGCAAAGGCGGCGCAGAAGGAGTTCGATGCGATCGGTGATATCTGCCGCGAACGCAGCATCCCCTGGGTGTTGCTGTCGGGCGGCGCTGCGCCTGAAAAGTTCGAGCGCGTGCTCGACTACTCCTATGCCGCAGGCGCAAGCGGTTTCCTGGCGGGCCGTACCATCTGGCTGGATGCCGTCCTGAAGAACTTTCCGGACCGCGCAGCGGTGTCGGCCAGCCTGCGCAAGGATGGCCTCGGGGTGCTGGAACGGCTCAATCAACTGACCACGGCCAAGGGCACGCCGTGGAAGGCGCGCTTCCCGGTGTTCGCTGATATCAAGCAGGAAGGTGACTTCGCGCGCGCCTACTGAGATGGTAACGGTCCCGCGTGGTCTCAACTCGATCGCAGGATCTGCAACATGACTGACAGCTTCACCATCCGCTCGATCGAGGCCTTCTGCTATCGCTATCCCTTGGCGACGCCGGTGGTGACGTCGTTCGGCAAGATGCTCAACCGTCCGGCCGTCTTCGTTCGCGCGCTCGACGAGGACGGTGTCGAGGGGTGGGGCGAAGCCTGGTCCAACTTTCCTGCACCGGGCGCCGAGCACCGCGCCCGGCTTGTCAATGAAGTGCTGGCTCCGGGGCTTGTCGGGCGCAGGTTCGACAGTCCCGCCCAGGCTTTCGAGGTCCTGACGAAGGGGACCGAAGTGCTGGCGCTTCAATGCGGCGAGCCCGGTCCGTTCGCGCAGGCTGTTTCGGGCATCGATCTCGCGCTGTGGGACCTCTCCGCGCGTCGGCGGCGCTTGCCGCTGTGGCGGCTTCTCGGTGGGCAGTCGCGCAGGATCAAGGTCTATGCCAGCGGCATCAATCCGGGCGGCGCCGCGCAGACGGCCGAAGCCGCGCTCGCGCGTGGCCATCGCGCGTTGAAGCTGAAGGTCGGCTTCGGTGCCGAGACCGACCTCGCCAATCTGGCCGCGCTGCGCGCGATCGTCGGTGCAGGCATGCTCGCTGCCGATGCCAATCAGGGCTGGTCGGTCGATCAGGCGCTGGAGATGGTGCCGCGGTTGGCCGCGTTCGATCTGCGATGGCTGGAGGAGCCCATCCGCGCCGACCGGCCGCGCGAGGAATGGCGCCGGCTGCGGGCAGCCGCGAAAATGCCGATTGCCGCGGGCGAGAACATTTCGAGCGTCGAGGGATTCAAGGACGTCCTGGCCGAAGACGTGCTCGGCGTCGTTCAGCCCGACATCGCGAAATGGGGCGGACTGAGCGCATGCGCTGGCGTCGCGCGCGACATTCTGAAGGCGGGCAAGACGTTCTGCCCGCATTATCTCGGCGGCGGCATCGGACTGCTCGCCTCGGCGCATCTGCTGGCGGGCATCGGCGGCGACGGTTGGCTCGAGGTCGATGCCAACGACAATCCGCTGCGCGACCGGTTCTGCGGTGCCGTTGCCAGTGTCACGGATGGTACGATCGTCCTCGGCGAGGAACCGGGGCTCGGATTCACGCCCGACCTGTCGGGAATCGCGAACTATCGCAGCCTGTAGACGGCTGCGACACCTGCGTCGTCAGGCGCCGCGCAGGCCAGTTTCCCCTTGCGTTCTATTCCTCGTCGCGGAAAGCTGCCGGCGAGACGGGTAGCCGCCTTCACATTTCATAACGATGGCCGGAGCCATGTCTCGCCGAGCTTGAAAATCAAAGTTCGTTCTGCTCATTAGGGATCTGCAATTGCGCTGCAACATGCGCAAAAAGCCCATCGACTAAAGTCGATAGCCAGCGAGGAAACGAAAAAATGCGCAAGCTCACTTTGGCCATTGCCGTGATCGCCCCGATGCTCGGTCATGCCGCGTCGGCTGAGGACACCCTCAAGATCGGCTACATCGATCCGCTCTCCGGCGGTGGTGCCAGCGTCGGCGAGGGTGGTCTGAAGACATTCCAGTATCTGGCCGACGAGCTCAACGCCAAGGGCGGCATTCTCGGCCACAAGATCGAGATCGTGCCGCTCGACAACAAGACCAATCCGCAGGAAAGCCTGGTGCAGGCCCAGAAGGCGATCGACGCCGGGGTCCACTACATCACGCAAGGCAACGGCTCGTCCGTCGGCGCGGCGCTGTCGGATTTCGTCACCAAGAACAACACGCGCAATCCCGGCAAGGAAGTGCTGTACTTCAACTACGCCGCCGTCGATCCCAGCCTGACCAACGAGAAGTGCAGCTACTGGCATTTCCGCTGGGATGCGAGCTCCGACATCAAGATGGAGGCGCTCACCAACTACATGAAGGACACCGCCTCGATCAAAAAGGTGTACCTGATCAACCAGGACTATTCGTTCGGTCAGTCCGTCCGCTCCGACGCGCGCAAGATGCTCGGCGCCAAGCGGCCCGACATCCAGATCGTCGGCGACGAGCTGCATCCGCTGCTGAAGGTCACCGATTTCTCGCCCTATATCGCCAAGATCAAGGCGTCCGGCGCCGACAGCGTCGTTACCGGCAACTGGGGCCAGGACTTCGCTCTGCTGCTCAAGGCTGCCGCTGACGCCGGCCTGAAGGTCAACTGGTACACTTATTATGCCGGCGGCGCCGGCGGCCCCACTGCCGTCAAGCAGACCGGTCTCGATCATCAGGTCTTCCAGATCACCGAAGGCTTTGCGAATTCCGGCAACAAGGTTGCGATGGATTACGAGAAGGCGTTCCGCGCCAAGGTCAATCTGTCGCTCTGGTACCCGCGTGCGGTCAACGAGATGCGCATGTTCAAGGCGGCTGCCGAGAAGGCCAACTCGATCGACCCCGTGAAGGTGGCGGCGGCGCTCGAGGACCTGAAGTTCGAGGTTCTGGACGGCGGCACCGGCATCATGCGCAAGGACGACCACCAGTTCCTTCAGCCGATCTACATTTCCTCCTTCGGCAAGCTGACCGAGAATGAGCCCTTCGACGAGGAAAACACCGGCTGGGGCTGGCACCTCGTCTCCAAGGTCGACACGGCGCAGGCCATGGTCCCCACGACCTGCAAGATGGCGCGGCCGTAATCACGACATCCGTCGTTTTCCCGCGGCCGACATCGGTCGCGGGAAGGCGGTGGCCGGACTATTCTTGATTGGGCGATGTTCACCGGGGCCATCAGGCCCCGGACAGAGACGAGTGCGCTGTGCTTGAACTCATTGTCATTTCGACCCTGAACGGCGTGCTGTTCGGCATGCTGCTCTTCCTGCTGTCGAGCGGGCTGACCGTCATCTTCAGCATGATGGGCGTGCTCAACTTCGCGCATGCCAGCTTCTACATGCTCGGCGCCTTCTTCGGCTTCCAGCTCACCAAGTGGATCGGCTTCTGGCCGGCGCTGGTGCTGGCGCCGCTACTGGTCGGCGCCATCGGCATGGCGGTGGAGCGCTACGGCCTGCGCAACACCCACAAGCACGGCCATGTCGCGGAATTGCTGCTGACCTTCGGTCTGGCTTTTGCGATCGAAGAAATCGTGTCGATGATCTGGGGCAAGAGCCCGGTCGACTATCGCGTGCCGGCGCTGCTCGACTTCCCGGCCTTCACGATCTTCTCGACCAACTATCCCGCCTACAAGATCTTCATGCTGGCCGTGTCGGTCGTGATCTTCGTGGCGCTGCTGGTCGTGCTCAAGCGCACCCGCGTCGGCCTGATCGTGCAGGCGGCGCTGACGCATCCGCACATGGTCGGGCATCTCGGCCACAATGTCGGGCGCGTGTTCATGGTGGTGTTCGGCGTCGGCAGCGCGCTCGCCGGCATTGCCGGCGTCATTGCCGGACCGGCCCTGGTGACGCAGTCGGACATGGCCGCAGCACTCGGGCCCATCCTGTTCGTCGTCATCGTGTTCGGTGGCCTCGGCTCCTTGCCCGGCGCTTTCATCGCCTCGCTCGTCATCGGACTGGTGCAGACCTTTGCGGTGGCGCTGAACGGCTCGCTGGCGAGTGCGTTCGGACCGCTCGATCCGTCGACGGGACCGTCGGTCCTCACCGACATCTGGAACGTCACGATCGCGCAGGTCGCGCCGATCGTTCCCTATATGCTGCTGGTGCTCATTCTGATCGTTCGCCCCATGGGCCTGATGGGGACGCGCGAGTCATGACCGCCAAAGCGATTTCGACATCGAAGCCCGCCGGCGACGGCCTGCGCTTCTACGGCGTCTGGCTGATCGGCATCGCAGCGCTGATCGTCCTGCCGCTGATCTTCTCCTCCGGCGGCTCGCTGACGTCGTTCAGCCTGATCGGCATCGCGATCGTCTTCGCGCTGTCCTACAACATCCTGCTCGGCCAGACCGGACTGCTGTCGTTCGGTCACGCCGTGCATTACGGCCTCGGCGGCTTCGCGGCCTGCCACATGATGAATGCGGTGGTGTCGCACGGCTGGCCGATCCCGCTGCCGTTCATTCCGCTGTTCGGCGGGATCGGTGGTCTCGTCTTCGCTGTCATCATCGGCTGGGTCATGACCAAGCGCGCCGGCACCGTGTTCGCGATGATCTCGCTCGGCATCGGCGAATTGGTGGCGTCGTCCTCACTGATCCTGCGCTCGGTGTTCGGCGGCGAGGCCGGCATCACCACGGATCGCACGGCGTTGCCCAAGATGTTCGGCTGGTCGTTCGGGCCGCAGCTTCAGGTCTATTATCTGATCGCGTTCTGGCTGGTGCTGTCGGCCATCGTGATGTACGCGCTGACCCGGACGCCCCTGGGACGGATCAGCAATGCCGTCCGCGACAATCCCGAGCGTGTCCAGTTCATCGGCTACGATCCTCACGTCGTTCGCTATCTCGCTTATTGCTTTGCCGGGTTCTTCGCGGGCGTCGCCGGCGGCCTGACCGCGATCAATTTCGAGATCGCGAACTCCGCGCTGCTCGGTGCGATCCAGTCCGGTCTGGTGCTGTTCTCCACCTTCATCGGCGGCATCGCCTATTTCTTCGGGCCGATCCTCGGCGCGATCCTGGTGACCTATCTCCAGCTCGGGCTGACAGGCCTCACCAGCGTCTGGCAGCTCTATTTCGGCATCATCTTCATCGGCATCGTGATGTTCGCGCCGGGCGGTATCGCCGGCCTGTTGATGATGCACCGGCCGCTGGTTCGCGCCGGAACGCTGTGGACGGTGATCCCGTCCTATCTCGTCGCTATTGTGCCGACCCTGGCGCTCGCCTGCGGCGTCATCCTCACCATCGAGACGGTCGCGCGCTATTCCGGCGGCGACCCGATCAACCTGTTCGGCATTCCCTTCAATGCGAAGTCCCCGGTGACGTGGATTTCCGCAGCAGTTCTCGTCGTCGGCGGTGCGTTCGTCGCGCGGCTGAGCTGGCGGAGGATCGCGGACGCGTGGGACAGGGCTGCGACGGTCGCCCGTGACCGGGGGTATCTGGCATGAGCGGAGCGGTATCTGGCACGAGCGGAGCGGTATCTGGAAAGAACGCAGCCATCGAAGTCCGCGCCGTCGAAAAGCGCTTCGGCAATGTCGGCATCATCCGCGACCTCAACCTCAGCGTCGCGAAAGGCGAGCGTCACGCCGTCATCGGCCCGAACGGCGCCGGAAAATCCACGACGTTCAATCTGATCAGCGGCCACATCAAGCCGACCTCGGGCGAGGTGAAGCTGAACGGCGATGTGATCTCCGGCCTGCGGCCGTTCGAGATCAACCGGCGCGGCCTGTCGCGCTCGTTCCAGGTCACCAACGTGTTCGCCCGCATGTCGGTCTGGGAGAACGTCCGCTGTGCCGTGCTGTGGGCGACGGGGCATCGCTACGCCTTCTGGAAGAACGTCGACAGCCTGCCGGAAGTGCGCGAGCGCACGGCCCAGATCCTGGACGACATCCATCTCACCCATCGGCGCGATGTTCCGGCGGGACTTCTGACCTATGCCGAGCAGCGCGAGCTCGAGATCGGCATCACCATCGCGAGCGGGGCCACGGTCGTCATGCTCGACGAGCCGACCGCCGGCATGAGCCACGCCGAAACCGACCGCGCGGTGTCGCTGATCCGGCGACTGACCGAGGGCAAGACCCTGGTCATCGTCGAGCACGACATGAGCGTCGTATTCGGCCTTGCCGACCGCATCTCCGTGCTGGTCTACGGCCACATCATCGCCTCGGGCACGCCGGAAGAGATCCGGCGCGATCCGAAGGTCAAGGAAGCCTATCTCGGCGAGGAAGCGCATTGATGCTCGAGGTCAGGGATCTCCACGCCTATTACGGCAAGAGCCACATCCTCCAGGGCGTCGACCTTGACGTCGCCGCGGGCGAGGTCGTGAGCCTGCTCGGCCGCAACGGTGTCGGCCGCTCGACCACGGTCAAGGCGATCATGGGCGAGGTCGCGCCGCAAGGCACGATCCGCTTCAAGGGCAAGGACATCGCCGGCCTTCCCAGCTACAAGATCGCGCACCTCGGCCTCGGCTATGTGCCCGAGCATCGCGATATCTTCCCGAGCCTGACGGTTCGCCAAAACCTCCTGCTCGGCGTCAAGGACACGCGCCGCCCCGGCAAATGGCGGCTTGAGGACATGCTCGAGATGTTCCCCAATCTCGCCGCGCGTGCCGATACGGCCGCAGGCGTGCTGTCGGGCGGCGAAAAGCAGATGCTCACCACCTGCCGGACGCTGATGGGCGATCCGGACCTGATCATGATCGACGAGCCGACCGAGGGTCTCGCCCCGCTCATCGTGCAGCAGGTCGGCGATCTCATTGCGCGCATCGCGCAGGCCGGCGTCGCAATCCTGCTGGTCGAGCAGAAGCTCTCGATCGCGATGCGGATCTCGAAGCGCGTCTACATCATGGGTCACGGCCGCGTCGTGTTCGAGGGGACGCCGGACGAGCTCAAGGCCAATGCCGCCGTGCGCCAGGAATGGCTTGAAGTCTGACGCATGGCTCGAGGTCTGACGCTCACATTGCCGTGTAACGAGCGCGCAAAATAGAACGGCTGCAAGCCGCGCATACGCATCTGAATTCTTCGCTACATCTCACGCTTCATAATCCTTGTATCGTCGCGCTCGCCGGCATCGCAATCGATGCGGCCGATGATAACCAAGAAGAAAGTGGAGGGCGCCGGCGGCAGCCTGTGAGCTCGCGCGTCGATGCGTCTTGCCTGGGAAGGAGATGCCGAGCATGTCGGGAAGACAACTGGTCCGTGGAGTCGTTGCTCTGCTTGCGGCGCTGGGCGCCGCTTCGGCCGCGACGGCCGGAAACTACGACACCGGCGCGACCGACACGTCGATCAAGCTCGGGCAGACCATGCCCTACTCGGGACCGGCCTCCGCCTATTCCGCGATTGGCCGCGCCGAGATCGCCTATTTCAAGATGCTCAACGACAAGGGCGGCATCAACGGCCGCAAGGTCGAGCTGCTCAGCATGGACGACGGTTATTCGCCGTCGAAGACGGTCGAGCAGATTCGCCGCCTCGCCGAGAGCGACGAGGTGCTGGCGATGTTCTCGATGCTCGGCACCGGTCCCAACATCGCCGCGCAGAAATACCTCAACGCCAAGAAGATCCCGCAGCTGTTCCCGTCGAGCGGCGCCAGCCGCTGGAACGATCCGCAGCATTTTCCCTGGACCACCGGTTCGCAGCCGACCTACCGGACCGAAGGCCGCATCTATGCCAAGTGGATTCTTGCGAACAAGCCGAATGCCAAAATCGCCGTCATCACGCCGAACGAAGATCCCGGGCGCGACTATCTCGCCGGCTTCAAGGAAGGGTTAGGGGAGCACGTCAACCAGATCGTGTCCGAGGCCACCTACGAGACATCGGATCCGACCGTCGACTCCCAGATCGTCAAGTTCAAGGCCGCCGGCGCCGACGTTGTTTTCAACGAGTGCACGCCGAAATTCGCGGCGCAAGCGATCAAGAAGATCGCCGAGCTCGGCTGGAAGCCGCAGATCATCCTTCCCGCCGTTTCCAACTCCGTCGGCTCCGTGCTGGTGCCGGCCGGGCTCGACAATTCCGTCGGCATCGTCACCGGTGCTTTCCAGAAGGATCCCGGTGATCCGCGCTGGGAGAATGATTCCGGCATGAAAGCCTGGCGCGAGTGGATGAAGACGTACAATTCGAGCGCCGATCCGGCCGACGTCTTCAACGTCACCGGCTACACCATGGCGCAGATCATGGAGCTGGTGCTGCAGCGCGCCGGCAACGACCTCACCCGCGCCAATTTGATGAAGCAGACGCAGTCGTTCAAGGACGTCGAATTGCCGATGCTGCTGCCGGGCATCAAGCTCAACACCTCGGCCGAGCAGGTGACGCCGATCCGGCAGTTGCAGATGGCGCGCTTCAACGGCAAGTCCTGGGAGCTGTTCGGCGACGTGATCGGCGAATAGGATCGACGCAGTGTGACGGGCGGGCTGGCACAGCCTTGCCCGCCCGTCTTATCCCACAGTTGCTTCCTCCAACGACAGTGAAACGACGATGACACCGACCGGTCCCCTCAGCGGTATCCGCGTTCTCGATCTGACGAGCGTGCTGTTCGGCCCCTACGCCGCGCAGATGCTCGGCGACTGGGGCGCCGATGTCATCAAGGTCGAGCCGCCCGCGGGCGATACCTGGCGCTACACCGGCGTGTTCCGGAACCGCGGCATGAGCGGCCAGTTCATGGCCGTCAACCGCAACAAGCGCAGCCTCGCGCTCGACCTGAAGCATCCTGACGGCAAGGCCGCGCTGGCAAAACTGATCCCGACGGTCGATGCGCTCGTCACCAATGTGCGACCCGCGGCGATGGCGCGGCTCGGCTTCGGTTACGAGGCCTGCGCAAAGCTCAATCCGCGGCTGATCTATGCCGCGGCGACCGGCTTCGGCCAGGACGGGCCGTGGGCGGCGCGCCCCGCATTCGACGAGATCATCCAGGCGGCTTCAGGCCTTGCGTCATCGATCGGATCGGACGAGGAGCCGGAATTCGTTCCGAGCCTGATCGGCGACAAGATCTGCGCGATGGCGATGGTCGGCGCGGTGTCCGCGGCCTTGTTCCGGCGCGAGCGCAGCGGGCAGGGCCAGATGGTCGAAGTCCCCATGCTGGAAACCATCGCCGGCTTCAACAGCATCGAGATGCTGGGCGGACACGCGTTCGATCCGCCGATCGGCCCGACCGGCTACAAGCGGATGAAGAACCGGCGCCCGGTGCAGACCAAGGACGGCTGGCTGACGATGCTGCCTTACTCCGGAGACAATTGGTGCGCCTTCTTCGAGGCTGTCGGCCGTTCCGAGCTGATCGAGGAACTCGGGGTGCGCGATCCCGTGCTTCGTTCCCAGAACATCGACAAGGTCTATGACCGCATGAGCGAGATCGGGCCGACCCGCACCACCGCGGAGTGGGAGGAATTGCTGCTGCGGCTGGACGTGCCGCACACCGCCTTCGCCCGGCTCACCGAGATCGGCGAGCAGCCGCATCTCGCCGCCGTCGCATTGTTTGCGGATATCGATCATCCGACCGAAGGCCGAATCCGGCAGGCGCGGCCCGCGACGAAATTCTCGGAAAGCCCGGCCGGCATCCATCGCATGGCGCCGCGCCTCGGCGAGCATTCGCGCGAGGTGTTGCGCGAGGCCGGCCTGAGCGATGCGGAAATCCAGGCGGCGGTCGACAGCAAGGCGGTTGGTGTCGCGTCCTGAGCCGGCCGGCGTTCGGGAACCGACTCTCTGTGATGACGGTCACATCCTGCTGTCGCGGGCGGGTCTAGCGTAGGTCTGTTCATCTTCGCCCCGGATGCGGTCATGACCACCGCCGACTTTGCCTTCGTTCTGCGCAGGCTGGGCCTTGCTGCCGCCCTCATCTGCGTCCTCCTGAGCCTGACCGTGTTCGCGGTCCTGCTAATCGTGGAGCACGAACCGGTCGGGCAGGCTGCCGCGCACGCTCTGCCGCTCATGGTGTATGCGCTGTTCGGCCTGTTCGGCGCTGCAATGACCCGGCTGATCGGGCGCCGTACCCACTAACCGGACATTGTGCCGCAGCGATTCGTGACCAGCCCCGGGCCAGCTCCGGCCCCAGCCCATCTTCCGCCCGCGCGAGCCCTCGTATATGAGAGATTTGCCGCCTGATAGGTCCGAATATTGCCGGATACGGAACGCAAGGTGGCTGCGAATTCTTAATTCAAAGATCGCAATCTGACGTGATCGACGTAAGGCGCGGACTGGTACTGGACCGGGGAATGGCATGAAAGACCTGATGACGACGGCGCAATCCACCACGGCGATGCGGCGTTGGCGGCCCCCCGGACTTGTTGCGCTCGCAACGGCCGTTGCCCTGACGGCGCTGAGCGGAAGCGCCGAGGCGGCCAAGCAGGCCCGCCAGCCGGCCGAGGCGGTGGCGCCGCGCGAGGCCGGCGAGCCGATCATGGCGATCGTGTCGATCAAGAGCCAGCAGGTCACCTTCTACGATGCCGACGGCTGGATCCTGCGTGCGCCGGTCTCGACCGGCACGACGGGACGCGAGACGCCGGCCGGCGTCTTTGCCATCGTCGAGAAGGACAAGGACCACCGTTCGACCATGTATGACGATGCCTGGATGCCCAACATGCAGCGCATCACCTGGAACGGCATCGCGCTGCATGGCGGGCCGCTGCCCGGCTATGCCGCTTCGCACGGCTGCGTGCGGATGCCCTTCGGCTTTGCCGAGGGCCTGTTCGACAAAACCAACATCGGCATGCGCGTGATCATCTCGCCGAACGACGCGGCCCCGATCGATTTCACTCATCCCTCGCTGTTCGTGCCGAAGCGCGAGGCCATCGCGGCCGTGCCGAACCGGTCCGACAAGCTCTCCGCTGAAGCCGAGGAGGCGATCCAGGCTGCCGCCGAGGCCAAGAAGGCTGCGGCCGCGGCCGCGAAGGAGGCCGCGTCGCTTCCCGCATCGCTGCGCAAGCTGGAACAGCAGAAGGCCAAGGCCGACGCCGAGCTCGCTTTCGCCGACAAGAAGATCGCGGCCGCCAAGACCGATCAGGCGCGGGCGCAGGCCGAGGAACTGAAGCAGAAGGTTGCGACCAAGGCCGCCGACGCTGCGTCGGCGCTCGATGCCGCCAAGGCCACCGCGCAGCCGAAGCGCGACGCCGTTGCCGCCACCAAGGAGGCCGCAAAGGTCGCGGCAACCAGGAAGGCCGATGCCGTGACGGCTGCGACCGACGCCAAGCTCGCGCTTGAGCCGGTGTCCGTTTACATCAGCCGCGCGACGCAGAAGCTCTACGTGCGGCGGAACACGCACAAGCCGGCGCCGGATGGCGGCGGCGAAGTGTTCGACACCAGCATCGAGGTGCCCGTCACCATCCGCAATCCCGACCAGCCGCTCGGCACGCATATCTTCACCGCGATGGCGAAGGCCGATACCGGCCTGCGCTGGAGCGTGGTCACGATCGAGAACGGCGACGACGCCAAGGACGCGCTCGACCGCATCACCATTCCGCAGGACGTCTGGGATCGCATCGGGCCGACGGCATTGCCGCGTTCGTCGATCGTGATTTCGGACGAGCCGCTGAGTGCCGAGACCAACTACCGCACCGAGTTCGTCGCGGTGCTGAGCAATCATCCGCAGGGCGGCTTCATCACCCGCAAGCCGACCGCGCCGCCGCCGATGGAAATGGCAAGCGATGACAGCTGGGGCAATGGCGGCAACGGCTTCGGCTTCTTCTTCCAGCCGCAGCCGAACCCGCAGCCCGTCAATCCGCGCCGCCGCGGCCAGTATCAGTATTATCAGCCGGCGCAGCCGATGCAGCGGGGCTTCTGGTAGGACGGCGCGCCGCGCTGGGCCGCGTCATCGCCTGAGCTGAAGATATTTGTCGTCGGCGACCGCAGCGGCGCCGACGACGGGCATACCGGCTGTCTACTGTGGACCCGTCGACATGCCCTGCAACTGCCGAAGCGGATTGAGCGGGCCAAGCGGGATCAGCTCGAAGCTCATGAGATGAGCCTGCCCCAGGGGCAGCTTTTCGAGCATGTCATGAGCGGCCGCGATATCCGTGACGTTCAGGATGAACGCGACGCCGACACGATTTTGCAGCGAGTACCACTGGTCGATTTTGCCATCGAGATAGAGCTTCACCGTCTCGCGCACTTCCATCGGCAGGATGGCGCGCGCAGCGGCGACATCGGCGCCGGGGTTTACCGTGCCGATCGCGAGAATTCGGGTGGTCGGTGTCGGTGGCGTGGGTGATTGCGCTCGTCCGGGGACGGCGGAGGTCAGGCACAGGGCGAATGCCAGGAGACCGGCAGCGAGTGTAAGCTTCATTTGAAATCCTCCATGTTCCGAGGTTTACGCTCTTCATTTAGTCATGCTTCGCCGGCAGCGATTGCCGCACGTTGCATCGCCGCCGTGGAACGGCGGCGATGCGGGCCGGTTCGGAAGGTTGGTGGAAGCGTCGCGTCGGTCTGACGCGCGGTCACCTGCCCTGGATGAGCATGCCCAGCGGCGCGAGCGGACCGACTTGCATCAGCTCGTAAGTGGCGAAGCCGTGGGTGACGAGCGGCAGTGCTTCCACGGTCGCCTTGGCCTGTTCGAGGGATTCGACGTTCATCAGGAAGATCACGCCGGGCTTGTCCTGGCGAAACCAGAACTGCTCGATCTTCCCGTCGAGATAGAGCTTGAGCGTGGCCGGCACTTCCCTCGGCATGATCTGCTGCCGCTGCTCGGGTGTCGGTGCCTTGCCGATGTTACCGATGGCGATGACTTTCATGTGGGCTCCTTTGGATTGCTGCTTGTCAGTGGACGGCATCGGATCAAGGGCCTCCTGCAATGTTGGCAAAAACGCCATTTTTAGAGGCGTTTACGCCATCGATTCCTCGAGCGAACATCTGGAATAGCTTTGTTTGTTCAGATGATTGCTCTTATCTATCGATCGCGATGAAGGCCTTCGTTCCGGTTGCCGTTGCATCGCAAGCTAGGCTTGCTTCCGTTCGAACGGTAGTGTCGTAAACGACAACTTTGAGAGCGTTTCCGCCATGCGCATTCAATTGCTCGCCCTGGAGGGATTTTGGGACACCGGGCTGACCGTGACGCTCGATGCATTCACCATCGCCAACAATTTCGCAGCCGCTCAAACGGGCGGAGCGCCCCACTTCGATGTCTCAATTGTCGGCGTGCGGAAGAAGGTCCGATCCGGGCAGGGCTTTGCGATCCCCGTCAAATCGGTAACATCCGATCTGAAGCCGGACTGGGTCATCGTGCCGGCGTTGAATAGGAGCCGGCCGGAACAGCTGATTCCGGCGCTCGACCGGCGCGATGTCAGAGAGGCAGTGAAACAGCTCCAGTCCTGGTACGCCGAGGGCGCGCGCATCGCCGCGTCCTGCATCGGTACCTTCGTGCTGGCGGAGGCGGGGCTGCTCGATGGACGGGACGCGACCACCACGTGGTGGCTGTCACCCTTGTTTCGCCAACGCTACCCCAATGTTCGTCTCGATGAGGCACGCATGCTGGTGACATCGGACCGCGTCGTCACGGCGGGCGCTGCGATGGGGCATCTCGATCTTGCGCTGTGGTTCATACGCCAGGCGAGCCCCGAGCTCGCGGCCGTCGTGTCGCGCTATCTGCTCGCCGACCTGCGCTCCCTGCAGGCGCCCTTCATCATTCCCAATCACCTCGCGCAGGCCGATCCGCTCATCCAGCGTTTCGAGCGCTGGGCGCGCGAACATCTCAAGCAAGGGTTTTCGCTGCAGGAGGCCGCCAGTGCGCTCGCGACGAGCGCACGCACCTTGCAGCGCCGGTGCGAGTCGGTGCTCGGTAAGTCTCCGCTCTCCTACTTTCAGGATCTGCGAGTCGAGCGCGCGCAGTCACTGCTGCATGGCAGCGGTCTCGACGTCGATGCGATCGCCGCCGAGGTCGGCTATGAGGACGGCGCGACGCTCCGGACGCTCTTGCGGGAACGGCTCGGACGCGGCGTGCGCGAGCTTCGCGCAAACCTGCGCTGAGGGTCCGCACCTACGGCCGAGCCTCGATCACGATCGCCTGAATCTTGCCTTCGACCGCTCCGGACCCATGGCGCGATCGGAGTGCCTCGGCGACGAGGTCGGTCGCAGCCTGAAGCTTGCTGGCATCCCTGGCCTCGATCTCGCTCCGCAGCGGCGTACCCTGGCAGAGCGCGATCGCGACATACTCGGCCGACGGCGCGCGGCTCACCGCAGCAAGCGTTTGGATCGAGATGTGGCGGAAGCCCGCTTGTTCCAGATCGGCTCTGATAATGGCCTTGTCGTGATAGCCATGCGGCGTCCGCACCATGAAACGGGGCGGATCATCGGGAAACATTTTTCCGAGCGCGGCGGTGGCGTCGTCAGCGAACACGTTCTCCTCGATGCGGTCCCAGACGTTGAATACGAACGTGCCTTCCGGTCGCAACACCCGCTTTGCCTCGGCATAGCCTTTGACGCGGTCGGGAAAGAACATGACACCGAACTGGCAGCAGACCGCGTCGAACGCGGCTTCGTCAAAGGGCAGGGCGGTGGCATCCGCCTGACGCCATGTCATGCGCGGGTCCTCACCCTGGCGCTGCGCCGCGATCGCGAGCATCGGCTCGTTGAGATCGGTTGCGACGTAACGGATGCCGGGAGGCAGCGCCGCGGTCACGGCCCGCGTAACGGCGCCGGTACCTGCCGCGGTTTCCAGTATCGTCGACGGGGAAAGAGCCGCGATACGCTTCGCGATGTCGGCGGCGTAGTGGGCAAAGATCAGCGGGACGAGATACTCGTCGTAGATTTTCGGAATCGAGCCGGCGAAAACCTTGTCAGTGTTGGACATGCTTGCCTCGCTGAAGGTTCGGACACGAGGTTCATGCTACCATGGATCGCGGTCGTACCGCATCTGCGGCCTCTTCCGGTCGCAATCCTGCGGTCGGATTTTAAGGTTTCGCTCCGCCGACTTCGCGGATCGGCCGCGTCCCGTCCCAGGTCATCGCCGCCTGCCGGACCTTCTCGAAGAACGGCCCCTTGGTGCCGCTGATGTCGGAGATTTCGATGATGGTTCCTGGATGGGCCTGCGTGTCGAAATAGGCAAAGCGTCCCTTGTCTCCGCCGATCTGGCCTTCATGGCCTATCCTGTAGCCGAGCCCGAGTGCCTTGTCGTAGAGCGCCTGATAGTCGTGGCTCCAGTAGGACATGTGCTGGAGGCCCTCGTGGCCGGCGTCGAGGAATTCCTTGTACAGCGAGGGCGCATCGTTGCGCTGCTGGATCAGCTCGATCTGGAGATCGCCGGAATTGGCCAGCGCAATGCTCATCTCGACCGCGGAGTCCTGGCCGCGATGGCGGAACCAGTCGGTCTTGACGCGGTCCATGTAGTACCAGGGGCCGACGCCCATCACCTCGATCCAATGCTTCATCGCGGCCCGGATGTCCCGCACGACGTATCCGTTCTGGCGCACCGCGCCGAAAATGCGGCTCATGCCCGCGCTCCCTTCTGATCGCTCGCGATCGTCACTTGACTTCGATGCCTGCGTCCCTGGCAACCTGCTTCCAGGCCGCGATGTCGCGGGCGTTGATGTCGCGCTGCTCGTCGCCAGGCACGTATTGCGGCGTGATGCCGAGCCCCAAAAGCTTCTCCTTCACCTCGGCATCGCCCAGCGCGTCCTTCAACGCCGCCGACAATTTCTGTGCGATCGGCGGCGCGAGGCCGGCGGGACCATACATCGCCCAGGACAGGCTGCGGTCGAACGGCACGCCCTGTTCCTTGTAGGTTGCGACGTCAGGCAGGCTCGGCGAGCGCTCGCCGCAGGCGGCCAGCGCCTTGATAGAGCCGTCCTTCACCAGCGGCGTCGCGGTCGCCATGTCGAGCGTCGCGAGCGAGATGTGGCCGCCAAGCAGGTCGCCCGCGAGTTTGGCGATGCCGTTGAACGGCACGTGATCCATCTTGATGCCGGTCTGCTGCATCAGGATTTCCGCACAGAATTGTCCGGTCGAGCCGACGCCCCAGCTGCCGTACTGGATCGGCTCGCCCTTCTTGGAAAGCGCGATCAGGCCCTTGATGTCATTGGCAGCAAAGTCTTTGGTCGCCACCAGCATGATCGAGGACGTCCCGATGCGTCCGATCGTCGTAAAATCCTTGATCGAATCGTAGGGCAGTTTTGGATAGATCGCCGGCGCCAGCACATGCGTGGTCATGCCGCCGACGGTGATGGTGTAGCCGTCGTTCGGCGACGCCGCGACCATCTGCGTGCCGAGTGTGCCGGCAGCACCCGTGTGGTTCTCGATATAGACGCCCTGTCCTAGCGTCTTGCCCATCTTGTCGGCGAGCAAGCGGCCGATCACGTCGCCGCCGCCGCCGGCCGCATAGGGCAGAAGCATTTTGATCTTGTGGGTGGGGTAGGCGGCAGGATCCTCGGCGCGTGCCGGCAGCGCCGCCGACAGCAATGCGAGCAACGACAGCGTGACGGTGCGCAGCATCATGATGGCTTCCCCTAATCCTCGAAATGAAATCTGTAGGCCTCGCCGTGCCGGATCACGCGCCCGGCGGTCGGCGCCGGAAAATGGCCGGTGAGCAGATAGCTCGGCGTGTCCGCGAGCTCCTCCAGCAGCGCCATCCGCGTCGCGACCGCCGCGGCCGGATCGATGTCGGCGGCATTCGACAGCCACGGCGCGGCGCACTGGATGGGATGGTGGATGACGTCGCCCGACATCACCGCATGATCGTGGCCGCCATTGAGGTGGATCTGCATGTTGCCGGCGGTGTGGCCCGGCGCTGGCGCAAAGCGTAAGCCTGCGTCGCGATCGCTGAACACGCGATGATCGGTCTCGACCAGCTCGGCGAGGCCGGCGGCGACGACCGGCAGCACGGAGTCCTCGAAAGAGCCGTGGTTGACCGGGCGTTTCGGCGCGGCATTGTGCGCGGCCTCGAAGTGGCGGTACTCCTCGCGTCCCATCAGATAACGTGCGTTGGGGAAGGTCGGCACCCAGCGGCCGTCGAGGAGCCGCGTGTTCCAGCCGACGTGATCGACATGCAGGTGCGTGCACATCACGAAGTCGACCTCTTCAGGGGCAACGCCCAGCGCCTGCATGTTGTCGAGGTAAGGCCGGTTGAGGTTGTCCCACGCCGGCACGCGCGGCCGCGGCTTGTGATTGCCGCAGCAGGTGTCGACGATGGCGGTCCAGCGCGGCGTGCGCACGAGATAGGAGTGGTGGCTGAGGATGAAGCGTCCGGTCTCCGGTTCGATATAGCGGTGATCGAGCCAGCTCCGGTTCTCCGCGATCACCTCGTCGGTGACGTTGGCGAACAGCCAGGTCTTCTCGAAGGCAAGCGAAGGGATCTCGCTGACGAGATCGATCCGCATGCTGCCGATCCTGACCTGCCGCATGGGCTCAGTTCTTCAGGAGATCGCCGAACGGCACCCAGCGCGTGCCGTCGAAGCGGATGAGCTGGAGGCTCGTCATCGGCGTGTAGTGCTCGGGCGAATTGTTCACCGCGGTGCCGTTGATCAGCATCGGCAGCTTTACGTCCTTGAGCGTCGTGGCCTGCTTCAGCACATTGGCGCGGGTGAGGTCGTTTCCGGACGCCTTCAGCACCGTCACCAGCGTCTGCGCGATAGTGTAGCCGTAGACGTTGAGCCAGTCGTTCTTGTTGGCATCCGGCAAATACTTGTCCATGAACGCCAGCCATTCCTTGTAGCCGGCATCGTCCTTCGATGCGGGATCGGTGGCGTCCTTCAGGTACTGGCTGGAGATCACGCCGGTGGAATTGTCCTTGCCGGCCGGCTCCAGCACGCCGCTGATCGAGGCCGAGACATTGGAGATGATGGTGACAGGCTTCCACCCGATCTCGCCGATCTTGCGGATCGCCTGCGCCGCGAATTTTGGCGTTGCCGCCACCAGCACGATTTCTGCGCCTGCGGTCTTGAGCTGCAGGATTTGCGTATCGACCGTCGGCGCCGAGGTCTCGTAAGCCGCGCGCGCGAATCCTTGCCGAGATCGTCGTTCTGGTAGAGCACGCCGATCTTCGCGTTGGCATGGCTCGCCTTGATGTACTTCGCGTAGGCGATCGCCTCGTCGCGATAGGTCGGCTGCCAGCCAACGGTCCACGGAAAGTTCTTGGGATCGTCCCATTTCGCGGCGCCAGAGCCCAGGAAGAGCTGCGGCACCTTGCGGTCGTTGAGATATTTGTGCACGGCGCTGTTGGTCGGCGTGCCGACGCCGCCGAAGATCAGCAGCACCTCCTCGCTCTCGACCAGCCGCCGGGTCTGCTCCACCGTCTTCGGCGGGCTGTAGGCATCATCGGCGATGATCATCTGGATGCGCCGGCCGTTGACGCCGCCGTCGTCGTTCACCTTGCGGAAATAGGCCTCCGCCGATTTCGCGATCTGCGCGAAGGCGGACACTGGCCCGCTCAGCGGCGCGGTGGTGCCGATCTTGATGGTCTTGTCGTCGGCGCCGGGATCGTATTTCGCGCTTTGGGCCTGAACGGCACTGGCTGCGAGCATCGGCAACAGGATGCAGGCCGCACGAAGGCGAAGGCGGGCAAAGCGCGCCATGAGGTCGTCTCCCCAAAATTGCTCTCCGCCTCTCATTGGAGCGGAGTTGAAACGCGAGAACAGCGCCCGAAGCGGACTTGCGGGGCCGCGACCGCTGCCGCCAGACTGGCGAAACGAACGATCGTTCGTACGGTTGACTAGCGAACGATCGTTCGTTAGTCAAGCCAAATGGCTGTCCACACCTCCAGCGCGGCGGAAGCGGCTGCGCCCACGACCCGCGAGCGCATCCTCTCCGAAGCGCTCAATCTGTTCGCGCAGAGCGGCTATGGCGGCGCCTCGATGCGCGAGCTTGCGCGCCGCGTCGGCATTCGCGAAAGCAGCCTCTACAATCATTTCTCCGGCAAGGCCGCGATCCTCGAAGCGATCGTGGCCGAGCACGGCCCCGCCAGTTCGGCGAGCCGGTTGGAAGAGCCGCGCTACAAGCAGCTGGCGCGCCAGCCGGCCGCGTTCTGCCGTCAGTTCGCGCTTGATCTCGTCGAGCAATGGTCCGACCCGCGCGAGCACCAATTCCAGAAAGTAATCACCGCCGAGCGTAACCGCGTGCCCGGCATCCGCGCCAAATTCGCCGACCATTTTTACGCGCGCGAGCAGAGCATGATGACGGATTACTTTCGCGGTTTTGCGCTCGCCGGCTTGGTCTCGACACCCGATCCGCGCGAGACCGCGCGGCTGTTCGCGGCCGGCCTGATCTACATCCGCCTCGAGCATTACGTGATGGGCGCAGCACCTTCGCCGCGGCCGAAGGTGATCGAGGCGATCGACCGCTATCTCGCCTTTTTCCTGTCGCTGATCGCGGCGGGCAATGGCGAAGACAACAAGAAACGAAAACCCAAGGGAGAAACGCGTGGCAAGGCTGCCCCTGATTGATCCGGAGACGACGAGCGGCGATATCCGCGCCTCGTTCGACCGCATGCCGGTCAAGCTCAACATCTTCCGCATGATGGCCCATGCCGAGGCCAACATGATCCCGGCGATGCGGCTCGGCAATTCGATCCTGCACAAGCAGAAGCTCTCAGCCGTCAACCGCGAGCTTTTGATCTTGCAGGCCGCCCAGCTCGAGGGCGGCGCCTATGAATGGCGCCAGCACGTGCCGATCGCGATCGGGGTCGGCTGCACGCAAGGACAGATCGATGCGGTGGAGCGGGCTGACTACGATGCCGCCGGCTTAAGCGATGCTGAGCGCGCGTTGCTGAAGTTCGGCCGCGAGGTGGTCGAGAATGTTCGGGTGCCCGAGGCGACCTTCGCTGCCGCGCGAAGACACTTCAGCGATCAGGAGATCGTCGAAGCCATCGTCGCGCTCGGCTTCTATATGATGATGGCGCGCCTGACCGAGGCAACCGAAACCGATCTCGATCCCGCGGCCGGCATGAAGGTCTATGACGGCGGCAAGAAGTAGGGCGGCTGAGATGGCGGAAATCGATAGCAAGCCGGAACGTTACGTCCGTCCACCAAGCGCGGAGTCATTGGGCGAAGCGCCGGGCAGGGGACGCCTGAAGGGACGCCGTATCCTGATCGTCGGCGGCGGCCAGCGCGTGTTCGACGCCGCCACCGATCCAATCGGCAATGGCCGCGCCATGAGCATTTTGTGCGCACGTGAGGGCGCGAAGGTGGCGGTGGCAGATCTCAACCGGACGTCCGCACAGCAGACCGTCAAGCACATCACCGACGAAGGCGGCGAGGGTTTTGCCATCACTGCCGACGTCACGTCGGAGCCTGACGTCCAGCGCATGATCGAGGAGGCGCATCGCGCCATGGGCGGCCTCGACGGCATGGTGCTGAACATCGGCACCTTCGGCAAGACCGGCCTCGATGCCGTCAGCCCCGAGGAGTGGAACAGGATCTACGACGTCAACGTTCGCGGTCCCATGCTCTGTTGCCGCGCAGCGATGCCGAAATTCGACAATGGCGGTGCCATCGTCTTCATCTCCTCGATCGCCGCGCTGAAAGCGGGATCGCAGATGGCGGCGTATGATTCTTCAAAAGCCGCGCTCGGCGGCCTGATGCGCAACATCGCCCATCTCGGCTCGCGCCGCGGCATCCGCGCCAATCTCGTCTATCCCGGCCTCGTCGACACCCCCAACGGCCGCGAAGCCGGCGCCGGCCGCCCCAGCCGCGGCAAGGGCCACGTCCCCTTCGGCCGGCAGGCCACCGCCTGGGAGATCGCCTATGCCGTGCTGTTCTTTCTGTCGGATGAAAGCGTCTACGTCACCGCACAGTCGCTCGCGGTGGATAGCGGCCTGAGCGGAATGTAAGACGCCAGTACAATCCGGCGGCGCGGAATTCGATGCCCCGGCGAGCAGAGTCTCTCTTCATTGCGGCGAGGACGCAATCTTCGGCGTTTGCGATTCGCTCATCTGCTCAAGTGCCTCCAGGACGGCCTCGCAGGCCTTCTCGGCTTCGGCGAAGGTACTGAAGGGGGAGCCGCCAAGCTTGATCGCGGACTTGTTTTCTTCGACCGGTCGCCATGAGGCAACCAGGCCCGGCTTTCCGTGAAGGCCAGGACCGGTGCGGTTTTCGTTACTGATCACGAACGAAAATCCGCCGCTGCACGCCATCCAGATTTCAAGTTCATGCACCGGAGTCTCGACGCGCGTAAAGTGCAGGGTCATGTCTCTCTCCAGAGTTTGCTCCGCAGAATGGGCCACGGGCGCAAGCCGTCAGTTGTGCGAATCCCGGATAGCCGCAAGGTCCGAGGTCTCTGATCCCTCGTCTCTCCATGCCGTCAAATCGCCCGGGAGCAGAATGGGATCGCTCTCAACCCGCCTGTTGCGGCTGACCCCTAAGCCAATGAGCCCGCCCAATACCAACGCGGAGCCTGCAATGATCAACCAGTACGGCAAGTCCAACACGGGCATTGCAATTCTCCCACTGAGAGGAGCGCGTTACGCAATTGCCTGGCCGAGGCGCGAGCGGGTTACCTTTGGATAAGTGTCTGTATTATGCGGCGCTTCAAGCTTCGTGCAAGGTACCCAAAAGGGGTAGATTTCTGACCTAAGTTGCCGCCGGCGGGGGCAAGGGGAAGCGATCCGTCCCCCCAAATCTCGTCAAATCCGTCACCGAGAAGATAGGCAAGTTCGACAGCAAGGCTTTTGGTGCGGCCATGAAGGCTGACGGCCAACAATGCCCCTGACAAAGAGTGAGGTGCGCGGCCGGATGGAGCGAAGCGTCATCCGGGAGCACAGCCTCATCGCGCGAGCTGCCCCCGGCACTGCGTTGCGCTTCATCCGGGCTACGAACTGAGGCGCAAGCTCCGCACAATCGCGCGACGGGATGAAACTGCCGGGCAATTTTTGCAGCGTTGTGCGAAGTCCGCGCGCTACGACAAGGAAAGCCGACAGGAATCAACTGCGCTTTCGCTGGCACAAAAATTGCTGAATGTTTCCGCGCAATGATCACAGGAATTCGCGCCGTGACCAACGTCAGCTACACCGTTCCGCCGAACTGGACCGCAGGCTCCGACAAGACAGGCGCGAGCAAGAACAAGAATCCGAACGATCCGAACATGCTGACGACGGGCGCCTATGGCAGCGCGTTCGAACTGTTGCTCGACAATCGAACCAACAGCGACGGCACCACCACGGAGACGCTGACCTACAAGAGCTACAGCGGCAAGACCAACGGCACGTTCTCGGCGACGGCCGAGACGGGGACGGGAGCCGATCTCGGCAGTGCCTCCCAGGCCTTGCTCGCCACGCTTCAAGCCAATGGCGAGATGGACGACAAGACCGCCGCGCAGCTCGACGACGCCATGGGCAAGCTCGATACCCAATCCGAGAGCGGTGCCAAGGATGCCGAAGTGTCCGGCGGCGGCCTGCTGGTGCAGTCCGGCGGCCCGGTCTATTTCAACGGCATCTCGGCCTATCAGAACCAGATCGTGGATTCGCTCGTCAACGAGCTGAGCACCAGGCTGAACCTCGACGCCAAGGCGTGACGGCAGTTCATCGCTGGTGAAACCGGTTGGCAAAGCCGGCCCAACCCGCGCATGATGCGCGGGCGATCTCGGCCACATGCTTTCCCGGATAAATTCAAGACATGAAAACCACGCTGCTGAAGTCCGAAGACTACACCCGCTCGCCCTGGAAGAACGGCGGCGGCATCTTCACCGATATCGCGGATGCCCATCGCGCCGACGCGCCGGCGAAGGATTGGGACAGCCTGCTCTGGCGTTTTGCCTCGACGCCGATCGTGGCGCCCGGGCCCTTCTCCTACATGCCCGGCATCGACCGCCTGCAAATGGTCGTCGGCGGGCGTGGGCTGGTGCTGAAGTCGCCCACGCAGGATTTTGACGAGCGTGAACCTTTTACAACGGTGCGCTTCACCGGAGAGATGGAGATCGTGACCGCGCTCGAGGCGGGTCCCGTCGAGGTCGTCAACCTGATGGCCCGGCGCGGCGCGGCCGAGATCGAGTTGCTGGCACTCAGGGAACCCGGCGATCGGCCTTTGTCCGCCGGCACGCACCTGGTTTACGCGGTTTCCGGCGAATGCAGCATTCGTCTCAATAGCGAGGATATTGTCATTCCCGACGGCAGCACGCTGAAGGTCGAGCTGACCGAGGCGTCCAGATTGGGACTCGTCTCAGGGCTGGCGGTACTGGGCTCGATTCAGCTCGTCGGCTAGATGGCAACCGCCCGGCGGATGCGCATAATCCATGCACCTGGCTAGGTTGACGCAGCGGCGCCGGAACACGATATCTGCCCCGACAATGCCGACCGCCGCGCAAGGCACGATATGAACAGGCAGGGTATGACCGCGCCAGACCAAAATCGCCCCACCACGCTATCCGACGGCGTCGTCGACTGGCTGACCAACGGCACGAGCGACGAGCGCTTCATCGACAACATCTTTGCCGAGATGTGCATCCGCCTCCAGCAGGCGGGCATTCCGCTCAAGCGGTCGACGATGCACGTCCGGATCCAGCATCCGCAATGGCTCGGCGCCGCCTTCATGTGGTTGGATGGCATGCGCGAGGCGAAGATCTCGCGGGTCGACTTCGATGTGCTCGAGCGATCCGAGTTCATCGGCAGCCCTGTCAGCGAAATGCTGGACGGTGCGAGCGAACTCCGCGAGAACCTCGAAGGCGATCCGTCGCTCGGCCGCAGGCACGCGGTCTATGACGAGATGCGCGCGAAAGGTCTGACCGACTACGTCGCCTGGCCGCTCCACCACACACTCGGTAAGCGCCATCTCGTCACCTTCGCGACCGATCGCCCCGGCGGCTTCGACGACGCGCATCTGGTTGCGCTCAAGAACGTGCTGCCGGTGCTGGCGCTGGTCAGCGAGATCCGCGTCAAGAACCGCCTGGCGCGAACGCTGCTCGAGACCTATGTCGGCTCCCATGCCGGCGAGCTCATCCTGGCCGGGGCCACGCGGCGCGGCACCGGCACGACGGTGCGTGCCGCGATCATGATCTGCGACCTCCGTGACTTCACGAAGATCTCGGACAACTGGCCGCGCGACGACGTCATCGATCTCCTCAACGACTACTTCGACGCGATGTCGGAGCCGATCGCGCGGCACGGCGGCGAAATCCTGAAATTCATCGGCGACGGCCTGCTCGCCATTTTCCCGCTCAGCGGGCCCGGCGCCTGCGCAAACCTGCTGCGCGCCGTGACTGAAGCCCGGCAGGCTATGGCCGCGCTGAACGAACGGAACAACGGGACCGGCCGCGCGCCGCTGAACTACGGCATCGGCGTCCACGTCGGCGACGTCATGTACGGCAATATCGGATCGTCCAGCCGGCTCGACTTCACTGTCATCGGTCCCGCCGTCAACATGGCCTCCCGTCTCGAAGCCCTGACCAAGCAGCTCGGACGACCGGTGCTGCTCTCGCGCGCCTTCGCCGAGCTGGTCGAGCGGGAGTTCGAGCTCGAGCATGTCGGCAAATACGAGGTGCGCGGCTTCAGCGATCCGATCGAGCTGTTTGCGTTTCACGGCTGAGGCGGCATGCTCGCCGCAGCCGTCCGGTTGAAATCTCGCTGACGCAAGATTGCCGATGACCCGCGCGCCACCGATTGCGCGGCGTGGCGGAGAAATCCTGATCCTCATCGGCCACGGCCAGCTTGCCATCGTCCCGCACACCCCGGCATCTCCGAACGACGGTCGCCATCGCCGCCCGTCATGGCCTCGATGTGCCGTGATTGACGGTGCATGCGTGCGTCGCCGTGACGTCGATCCAGTTCCGGAATCGGGCGATCGCGCAAACGCGCAATCGTCGGGGTGCGTCCCCTGCGCGCGATGGAAGTCGTGCTTATGGGCAATATCGGACGCGTTGTTGAAAGATATGTTCGCGCAGGACGCCTAGGTTGGGTTCACTGGCGGCGTTGCGAACGGTGCCGCAAGATTTGGTCGAGGACAGTCGATGCGGCTGCCTCGATGCAACAGAAAAGGTGATCGACACATCGGACGCGACCACAAGAGGAGACGACAATGCCAAACTGTTCCCAAGTTTCTGGAAGTCGAACCGCTCGCTGTGCCGCGTGCGACGGTAAGTTTGGCCTAGTCCGCTACTACTCTTGGCGAAAGCCCCTTTGCTCGAAAAAGTGCGTCGAACGTTTGGCGACGCGCCGGCAGGGTGAGCGCGACTGGTTCGGTCGATTTCCGTCGGTTGTCGACATGTTTTCAGAAAACCGCGCGAGGCGCCTATGACCATGCAGATGTCACGACGAGGAAAGGAATATCTCGAGACGGCGCAGAGCCTGCTGCGCGCGGCCCGGACCATGACGGACATCGTGGTCGCGACCCGTCTCGAGATGCTGGCCAATGACTATCAGCGGCGCGCCGAAAAGGCATCAAGCGTCGATGCGGCGAGGTCATCGGCGCGTTCGGCCGGCACGCGATACGAATCGTACCCGTGATTGCGGGTTGCGCGGTGAGCCGGTCGCCCAATCAGGGCCGTCTGGTCAGTTTCCTCTCTTGCCACCCCGTGGAGCCGATATGGGCGAAGTTGTTCGACTGGTCACAAGAGCCGAGCGCGAGCGTGCGCGGCTGATCCGCGAAGCGCGCGCTAACTATGACGCCGTGTTTCCGCGGGCCGATCCCGACGGCGAGCGGCCCGTCGAGCCGCGGTCGACCACTCGGGCGGCGACGCAGAGCCCGAGTACGTCGAAGGAGCTCTCGTGACATGATCAAGATCATTGCCGTGCTCTGCAGCCTCTCGTCGCCGACAGATTGCCACGAGCAGATCGTCACGACCTCGGATTTCGCTGACGTGACGATGCAGTCCTGTCTGATGGGAGCGCCGCAGCTCGCCGAATGGATGGCGCAGCATCCGGCCGAACGTCTCGCGGCGTGGCGCTGCTCGATCGGCAAGCAGGAGGCTCGCCGGGGAGCGTAGGTGCGAGGAGCCCTGTTGCCAATGCAGGCATGTGCGAATACGTTGGCCCGAGGTCCGCCCACGTTCCTTCGACTGGCCGCGCGTTCATGCCAAAATTCCTTCGCATCGGAGTCCATCAGTCGAACGTATCGGGATACACGTCGAAGGCGTGGTGTGTCAGGCGCGTCGGCTCGGCGGTTTTCCTGAAGTGGGGCGGCGTGGAGGTCCAAGGCACCGGTGCCGGGCGCAAGGTCTACTGGACGCGCTCGCCGCAGGAGAAGACAGTTCGGTGCGGCACGGCGCAGCGTGCCCAGGATTACGCAAAGGCCGCGATCGCGCGGCGCCGCAGCCATCGCTATGAGCCGCTGGCCGGAGCTATCGCGCTCCGGCGCCCCCCCGCCGAGCGCGGCACCGATCTCAAGCGGGCGCTCGCCACCATCCTGATCGTCGATATCGTCGGCTCCACCGCCAAGGCCGCGAAGCTCGGCGATGCGCGCTGGACCAAGGTGATGGGCCATTATTACGCAGCCGTCCGCAAGGAGCTGAAGAGCTCGCGCGGAAAGGAAGTCGTGACGACGGGCGACGGCGTGCTAGCGACGTTCAAGGCGCCGGCTGCCGGGATCAGTTGCGCGACCGCGATCCAGAAGGCGGTGCGCACGCTGGGGCTAGAGATCAGGGTCGGCCTGCATGCGGGCGAGTATACGATCAGCGGCGGCGAAATGGTCGGTCTCGCCTTCCACATCGGCACCCGCGTCGCCGCGAAAGCGCGGGCCGGCGAAGTCTTGGTCTCGAGCGCGGTCAAGGATTTGCTGAAGGCACCATCGACGATCAGCTTCAGGGATCACGGCATGCACCAGCTCAAGGGCGTGCCGGAGCGGTGGAGGCTGTATCGGGTGGAGGCGTGAGGCGTCCGGCAAGGGTGGACACCGGACCGCCTTCGCGCCGCGCCGGCACGGCTTCAATGATGCGGCAGAATCTCGCCGAGGAATTTTTTGGTGCGCTCGTGCTGCGGGGCCCTGAAGAAGACTTCCGGCTCCGCCTCCTCGACGATCCGTCCCTCCGCCATGAAGATCACCCGGTCGGCGACCTGCCGGGCGAAGCCCATTTCATGGGTGACGCAGATCATGGTCATGCCGTCGGTCGCAAGCCCGATCATGGTGTCGAGCACCTCCTTGACCATTTCCGGGTCGAGCGCCGAGGTCGGCTCGTCGAACAGCATCACCTTGGGCTCCATGCACAGCGCCCGCGCGATCGCCGCGCGCTGCTGCTGACCGCCGGACAATTGCGCCGGGTATTTGTCCGCCTGGTTGAGGATTTTGACACGGTCGAGCAGCCGCCGCGCGGTCTCCTCGGCCGCCGGGCGCGGAATGCCGCGAGAGCGGATCGGCGCCAGCGTGCAGTTCTCCAGCACCGTCATGTGCGGGAACAGGTTGAATTGCTGGAACACCATGCCGACCTCGCGGCGCACCGCATCGACGGCCTTGCCTTGGCTGCCGAGATGGACGCCGTCGACGACGATCTCGCCCTTCTGGTAGCTCTCGAGCGCATTGATGCAGCGGATCAGGGTGGATTTGCCCGATCCGGACGGCCCGCACAGAACGATCTTTTCGCTCGCACGGACCGCCAGGTTGATGTCGGTGAGCACCTGGTAGGTGCCGTACCATTTGTTGACACCGCGCATCGCGATCATCGTGTCCGCCGTGGCTGCGACCGGCATGGCTGCGACCGACATGGCTGTGACCGACATGGCACTCTCCCTCAGCTGACGGTGAAGGGGATGCCGGGAATGCTGTCGGGGAAAGCCGGCAGCGGGTTGTTGATCCACTTCGGATAGATCCTGGCCCATTCGCCGCTGGCGATGATCTTGTCGATGAAGCCGTTGACGAAGGCGTTGATCTCCTTCTCGCCGAGCCGCGTGCAGGCGCCGTTATAGAGTTTGGTGAATTCGAGCTTGTTCTCGTAAGTGCCGGGTTTGGATTCGTTGAGGCGCGGAACGTAGAAGATGTTGCCGCCCACCGCCTGCACCTGCCCGGACAGCAGCGCCTGCATGGTCGGCGCATCGCCGTCGAAGCGGCGGATGGTGGTGCCGGGAGGCGCCGCCTTGGTCACGTCGGTGTCCTGCACACTGCCGCGCGCGACACCGATGACATATTTGCCCATGTCGGCCGGCGATTTGATCTCGATCTCCTTCGGCGCGATGAAGGTGATGATGTTGGCACCATAGGGCCTTGAGAACTGCACCGCCTTGGCGCGCTCCGGCAGCATCGCCATGGTCGCAAACAGGATGTCGACGCGTCCCGACGTCAGCGCCGGGATGCGATTGGCGACGGCCAGCGGTGTAAATTCCGCGGCGACGCCGAGCTCTTTTGCGAACAGCTCGGAGAGGTCGGCATCGAGGCCCTCCTGCTTGCCCGAGGAATTGACGAACCCCCAGGGCGGATTGTCGCCCTGGATCCCGATCAGCACCTTGCCGCGCGCCTTGATCTCCGCGGGCGTCACCGCGTAAGCGGCGCGCGACAGCACGAACGGCGAGGCGATCGCGGCGGCGCCGAGCGCCAGCATGTGGCGGCGATTGAACTGGATTGTCTTTTTGGTCATCATTCCCTCCTCTGTGTTGAATTCATCATCGTGCCGCGGTGACGAGCCGCCGCTCCAGCCAGGCGCCATAGAGCGAAAGCGGCCAGCACAGCGCGAAATAGAGCGCGCAGACCAGGCCGAGCACGAGCAGCGGCTTGAAGTTCTGGTTGGAGACGATGGTCCCGGCGCGCATCAGCTCGGTGAAGCCGATGATGGCGGCAAGCGAGGTGCCCTTGATCAACTGCACCAGGAACCCGATCGTCGCGGGCAGCGAAATGCGGATCGCCTGCGGCAGCACGACGTCCTTCATCCGGTCGAGATAGCCGAGGCTGAGCGCCTTGGCGGCCTCGACCTGGCCGCGCGGCACGGCCTCGATCGAGCCGCGCCAGATTTCGCCGAGGAAGGCGCCGGCATGCAGGGTGAAGCCGATCGAGACGGAAACCCAGGGATCGAGCTTCAGCCCGGCGAGCGCGAGGCCGTAATAGACAACGAACAGCTGCATCAGCAGCGGCGTGCCCTGGAACAGCGCGATGTAGGCGGCCGCGCCACGTTCGAGCCAGCGCCGGCCCGAGGTGCGCGCCAGTGCGACGCCGAGGCCGGCGACCGAGCCGAGCGCGAAGCCGATCGCGGACAGCGCCAGCGTCCATTTCAGGCCGCCGAGCAGGAACAGGAACTGGTTCTTGTCCATGCGCCGTCCTCACTTCACGGGATAGAGCAGGAAGCGCGCGTTGATCCGCGCGAACATCTGCATCAGCATCCACGACATCGCGAGATAGAGCAGCGTGACGACGCCATAGACCTCGAAGCTGCGGAACGTATTGGTCTCGATCGCCTGTCCGACCGAGGTCAGCTCATAGGCCGAGATCGCCGATGCGATGCTCGTCGTCAGCGTAAGCATGATGAACTGGCTGGTCAGCGACGGGAAAATCGCGCGCAGCGCCGGCTTCAGCACGATCAGGCGGAAGATCAGGGTCCGGCTCAGGCCGAGCGCCAGTCCCGCCTCGACCTGCCCCTTGTTGATCGACTGCACGCCGCCGCGGATAATCTCGATCGCATAGGCGCCGCCGTTGACGCCGAGCGCGATGATCGCGGTCAGCGTGGGATCGAGGCGGATGCCGACCATCGGCAGCGCGAAGAAGACGAAGTAGATCTGGCCGAGGAATGGCGTGTTGCGGATCGCCTCGACGAACGCGATGACTAGCCAGCGCAGCGACGCAAGCCGGGAATCGCGCAGCAGCACGCCGCCGATCCCGATGATCAGCGCCAGCACCATGCCCGACAGCGCCAGGCCGAGCGTGCCGGCACAGCCCCAGAGCAGCTCCGGCAGGCCCTCGATCACGGGTCCGAAATCGAACTTGTAGTTCACCTCGCTCCTCCCTCCGGGCCGCCCTCTTGGCGTGGCCGGGCCGCCCTCTTGGCGTGGCTTGGCCCGTTCGCGTCTGTCCGACGGCGGTGAAAGCCGTGCTCTAGGTCGTTGCCTGCTCGCCTTGTCCTAGCCCCGCGTAGCGCTCGCGCAGGTCGATGCGCCGTCGCGCCGTCGCGGCCTCTGCGATCGCGAGCGTCACCAGCAGGCTTCGCGCGCCGTCCTCGACCGGTTGCAGCGACGGCGTCACGCCCCGGACCACGTCGCGGAAATGATCGAGCTGGGCGACATAAGGATCGGTCGACGCCGCATGATTGGCCTGCGCCTGGATCGGCCTGTTCCAGTCCTGCGCGCCGCCTTCCTGCGTCCATTGATCGAGACTTGGGAATTCGATCGCGCCGCGGCGGCCCATCAGGCGGTAGCTGCTCTGTCCGCTGAACGGAAACTCCGGCGCCTCGCCGAGTCCCTGCTCCATCGTCCAGGGCGTCACCGCGCAGTCGCTGAGGAAGAACGTGCCGAGCGCGCCGTTCTCGAATTCGAGCAGCGCGGCGGCGGTATCCTCGACCGCGAAGCCGCGCTGCCGGTTCGCGGCGATGGCCTCCACGGCGACGATCTCGCCGACCGCGAAGCGCAGGAAGTCGATCTCGTGGATCAGATTGATCAGGATCGGCCCGCCACCGGCTTGCGAGCGCCAGGGCGCAGCCTTGAAATAGTCGGCCGGCTTGTGCGTGGCCCAGATCGCCGAGACGCCGACGACATCGCCGATACGGCCCTCGCCAAGCAGCGCCTTGAGCGCCTTCACCTGCCTATGATGGCGGCGGTGATGCCCGACCAGCGACCGAATGCCGGCCTTGCGGACTTCCGCGATCAGGCCGGCGGCGGTCTCCAGCGTATCGGTGACCGGCTTTTCGATCAGGATATGGATGCCGGCCCGCGCGCATGCGATGCCGTTCTCGGCGTGGAGCTGATTGGGCGACGCGATGATCACGGCCTCGGGCCGCGCCTCGTCGAGCAGCTTCCGGTAATCCGCGAAGACGCGTGCGCCGGGCTGCTCGGCCGCGACCTGCTCGGCGTTGACGTCGGCGATGCCGGCGAGCTCGTAGTCGCCATGCTCGGCCAGCTTGCGCAGATGTTTGCGCCCGATCAATCCTGCGCCGATCACGCCAATCCTGATTTTTGTCATCTCGTGCATTCCGTTGGGTTTAGGCCCAGCCGTGGCAGTCGCGGCGTCTGGCGCCGCGGGCCTGGCCTTCGAGCAAGTTCCTGGTCGCGTTGAACGCCGTGGCGATCCGCTCTCTCGCGTCGAGCGCCGGCAACGGCATCTCGACGCTGAGGGCGGCATCAGTGGGCAGCGCCTCCAGCAGTGCGCCGAGCGGCAGAGCGCCGTCGCCGGGCGGCAGCCGTCCCGCGCGCGCCTCGGCAATGATGGCCGCGTCCGTTGCCGGCGTTTCGGCGACGGCATCACAGAGTTGCGCGGCGCGGAGCCAATGGTCGGGAAGCGGGATCAGGTCGGCGGCGCGGCCGCCGGAGCGCGCCAGGTGCAACGCGTCGACCAGGATGGCGCCGTTGGTCTGGCCTGCGTCGCGGATGACCGCCGCGGCCTGCGCCAAATTGCCGATCGCGCGCCAGCGCATGAATTCGAGGTCGACGCGCAGTCCGAACGACGCGGCGAGTTGGCAGAGCTCGGCGAAACGCGCGGTGAGCCGGGACCGATCCGGATCGTCGCCCGAAGCGATGATCGCTGTGGCGCCGAGATCGGCGCCGGCTTCGATACAGCCTGCGAGCGAGGAGATGTCGATGGCGGGCTTGAGCTGGACCAGCTCGATGTCGCTGACCCGCACGCCCTCGCCGTCAAGCACGCGCTTCAGCGCTCGGTGGGCCTCGGTGCCGACCTGCGTCGGATAGGCCGGCCCGTCGCTGGTTGCCGGGATGAAGCGTAGCGCGACGGCTGCAAACCCGGCTCGCGCCGCCTCGGCAACCAGCGCCGTGGGCGCAAGCTCCAACGCGGTGAGATGGGCAAGGCCGAGCGCGGTCATGGCCTGCTCGCCCGCACAGGCAATCGCGGCAGTCGGGAGCTGGCGCGGCGGTCGCCGGTCAGGCGCATGTGTCTCCTCCCTCTTAATTAATCCATAGGTTAATTGATAATTACCCAATGGGATAATTGATGTCAAGGGCCCGCGATTGCGCTATGGAGGGAGGGCGATGCCGCGACCGGCCGCCGTGAAGGACCGAAGGGCCAGATGCCAGGTGTGAAGAAGCAGCCCGTCCGGGCGGCGAAGCCGGTGCCGATCAAGCGGCGCGACCGCGAGCGGACGCGGCAGGAGATCCTCGACATCGCCTTCGAGGAGTTCGCCGAGAACGGCTTGTCCGGCGGCAACACCGACGCCATCGCCGCCCGCGCCAACATCACCAAGCGGCTGATCTTCTACTATTTCAACTCGAAGGAAGAGCTGTTCACCGCGGTGCTGGAGATGGCCTATGCGGAGATGCGCGCCGCCGAGGAGGATCTGCATCTCGAGGCGCTGGAGCCGGAGGCCGCGATCCGCCGGCTTGCCGAATTCACCTTCGATTTCCACCAGGCCCATCCGCAATTCGTCCGCCTCGTCAGCATCGAGAACATCCATCGCGGACGGCACATGGCCATCAGCCGCAGGCTCAAGGAGATGACGCAGCCGAGCATCAGCCAGATTGCCAAGGTGCTGGAGCGCGGCGCGGCCTGCGGCGCGATCCGGCCCGGCATCGATCCGGTCGAACTGCATATGACGCTGAATGCGCTGAGCTTCTTCGCGGTCGCCAACCGTCACACGTTCGAGGCGCAATTCGCCTTCGACATGTCCTCGCCAAAGGCGAGGGCGCAGCGCCGCGCCGAGATCGCCGATCTGCTGTGGCGTTGTGTGCGGGGGGATCGAACGGCGGCGGTGTGAAGACCTCGCGCGGCCGGAGCGGGCAGGGCCCTCCGGCGCGCCTTCAAAGCTCCCGTCCGATCAAGCGGTCCGCCGAGAATCGCCCGCCGCCTCGAAACGACATGTGCAGGGCAACGAGGCCCATCAGGAACGGGTACTCCATGCCGCGATCGATCCAGGCCCATTTGGGGTAATGGATAAGGCAGATCATCGCCATCTGCACGGCGACCATCGGCGCGACGAGGCGGGTGAACAGCCCCGCGGCGAGCATGATGGCCCCGATGGTTTCCAGCAGCATCACGAAATAGCCGAACGCCACCGGGGCCGGAAAATGCAATGAATTGGTGATGAAATTGATGGAGCTCGCGAACGGATTGGCCATGGCGCCGTGGGACTCGCCGAGCAATTTCGGCAAGCCGTGCGTGAACAGGATCAATCCGAAGGCAACGCGCAGAAACGCATAGGAAACGGGATTGGCGATCTCGTAGAAATTTCGCAAGCCAGGCAACAGCAGGGACGCGGGGCTGTGCCGTGGGGCCCCGCCCGTGATCGCATCGCTCATGGTCATGATCTCCAGACGATGCGGCTTCAGATGATGCCGCCATTGGCGCGCAGGATCTGGCCGTTGATCCAGCCGCCGTCGGGCCCGACCAGGAACGAGATCGCGCGCGCGATGTCGTCGGGTTCGCCGAGACGATGCAGAGGCGTCCGATCGATGATCGGCGAGATGTCGTGCTGATTGGCGTTGTGGAATAGCTCGGTGTTGACAGGGCCCGGCGCGATCGCGTTGACCGTGATCCGCCTCACGCCCAGCTCCTTCGAGAGGATGTGGGTGATCGCCTCGATGCCGGCCTTGGTCGCGGCGTAAGCCGCATAGGTCGGCTGATAAAGCCCGACCACGCTCGTTGAGAAATTCACGATCCGGCCGCCCTCGCGCAGCCGCTTCGCCGCTTCACGCAGCGCATAGAAGGTGCCCGTGAGGTTGATCGCGATGGTCTGGTCCCACACCTCGTCGGTGGTCTGGGCCAATGGGGCGACCTTCATGATCCCGGCATTGTTGACGAGCACGTCGACGCCGCCGAACGCCGTCTCGGCCGCGTCGAACAGCGCGCGCACGTCAGCCAGCTTGCTGATGTCGGCTTTGACCGCAATCGCCGCTCCACCGGCGGCCTTGATCTTCGCCACCAGCGCCTCGGCTGGCGCAGCGCCGCTCGCATAGTTGACGACGACGGCGAGGCCGTCCCGCGCCAGCCGCTCGGCGACCGCCGCGCCAATGCCCTTCGAGCTGCCGGTGACGATGGCTGTGCGTGGGTGCTGGGTGGTCATGGTGGGGTCTCCCTGTTTGATGGGGAGATAATAGGCAGGGAGGTTGGCTGGATAATCCCGCTGGAATTGGCTTCACTGTTCGGGTGGGGCGAACAGTGAATGGTGCGGTATCCGCCGCTGACGGCTTGGCGGCCCTTACCTTGGCATGAGGGAGGTCACCACCTCAACGTCACCGCAGCCCCGTGCCTGTGTCAGCGTCACGCATCCTGTGGCGCGGCTGCACTGGCGGTCCGTCGCCGTGCCGGCAGGAAAAGCCCCGCAATCGCGCCGGCCAACGACAGCATTGCGGCGAGGCGCATCGCCGCAGCAAATCCGCTCTCGAAATGTGCGGCCGAGTAGGCCCCGCCGTTGGCCGAGAAGCTCGCCACCAGCGCAGCGATGCCGAACATGCCCCCGAGGAAGCGGCCCATGTTGAAGACGCCGGACGCCTTGCCCATTTCAGCCACCGCGACCGAGCTCAGGATCGCGTTCTGCGCTGCCGGCATCGCCATCGAGACGCCGACGCCGGCCAGCACCAGCGGCGCGACCAAGGCGGAGTAGGCGACCGTGGGGCTCACGATCTCCGCGATCCAGCCAAGGCCGATCGCCTGCATCAGCAATCCCGTCACCACCAGCGGCCGCTCGCCGAACCTGTTGACGACCGCGCCGGCGATCGGGGCGGTGACGAACAGCGTCGCGGTCCAGGGCAGCAGGCGAAGTCCGGCGCCGAAGGCGTCGAAGCCCAGCGTGGTCTGCAGGAACTGCGGCAGCAGGAACAAGACGCCATACATCGCGGCGTAGAACAGGACGCTTGCGGACATGCCGGAGGCGAGGGCGCGCGATGCAAACAGTCGCATCGGCACCATCGGCGCGGCCGCGCGCAATTCCCAGAGCACGAAGCCGGCTGTGAATACCAGGCCTGACATCAGCGTGCCCATGACCTCGGCGCTCGCCCACCCCACGGCGTTGCCGCGCAACAGGCTCCAGACCAGCGCCAGCGCCGCGAGGGCGACGAGCGCCAGTCCGGCGATGTCCAATGCGGAAGCCGGTCCGAAGCTTTCGCGCAAGCGTGCCAGCACCAGGGCGATCGCGATCAGGCCGATCGGCAGGTTGATCCAGAACACCCAGCGCCAGCCGAAATGTTCGGTGATGAAGCCGCCGATGGCGGGGCCGATGATCAGCGCGCAGCCGGTGATGCTGGCGAAAATGCCAAGCGCGCGGGCGCGCTCCTCGCGGCCGAACGTGCCGCTCAGGATCGCCATCGCCAGCGGCATCACCAAAGCGGCGCCGGCGCCCTGCAGCGCGCGGGCGGCGATCAGCGCGGTGGCATTGCCGGCGAGCGCACAGGCCGCCGATGCAACGACGAACAGGGCGATCCCGGCCGCGAACATGCGGCGGCGACCGAAGCGGTCGCCGAGCGCGGCGCCGGTCAGGAGCAGCACGGCAAAGGTCAGGTTGAAGGCGTTGACGGTCCATTGCAGCGTCTCGACCGGGCTGCCGAATTCGGCGCGGATGGTCGCGAATGCCGTCGTGATGATCATGGCGTCCAGCGCCATCATGAAGGATGCCAGCGCGGTGACGCCAAGCACCCAGTTCTTCTCGGCGCGATTGGTCGGGGTCTGCATCGCCCTCTCTCCGTGTGTCGAGCCACCCTGTCGCGGCGCGTTCTGTGGGCTAGACGAGGTCGGAGGGGCAAAGGATGCGCCCGGAAATAATTTTTCCCCGGCTGCATCCTTCGCCGGCCGCCAAACGTCCTTGGGGATGACGCGGCCATTGACGCGAGCTTGATCCGGAAAGCGGGGCACCGGTTTTCCGGGAGGGTCATGCCGAAATGGAAAGATGGCGCGCGATGGGCGAGCCAGGTCGCGAGATGAGCAAGGAGAGCGCGATGAAAAGGACGTTGATCAGGTACAAGGCCAAGCCCGAGCTGGCCGACAGGAACGCCGAGCTGGTTTCGGCGGTATTTGCCGAATTGAAGGCGGCCGGGCCGGACGGCGTGCGCTATCTGACGCTGCGGCTGGAGGACGACACCTTCATCCATCTGGTCGAGGCCGCGGCCGAGGACGGCTCGAGCCCGATCCCGAAACTCAGGGCGTTTCAGGCGTTCCAGGACGGCATCCGCGACCGCTGCGCCGAGCCGCCGCTGGTTCGTGATGTGAGGATCGTCGGCAACTACCGTATGCTGAACGAGTCCTGACCAGGCGAGGCGGAGGAACAATGGCGCCAGAGCCACTGGCCACCATCGATATCGAGGCGCTGCTGGCGCAGATGCGGCCGAAGCTGCATCGCTACTGCGCGCGCATGGTCGGCTCGGTCATCGACGGTGAGGATGTGCTGCAGGATGCGCTGATCAAGGCGATGGGAGCGCTGCAATCGGTCACGCCCGTCGTCAATACGGAGGGCTGGCTGTTCCGCATCGCGCACAACACCGCGCTGGATTTCCTGCGCCGCCGCAACCGACAGGAGGCGCTTCATTCGGCTGAGGAGGTGGAGATGATTGCCGACCAGCTCGATGATGTGGAAAGCCGCCAGATCGCTGCGACCAGCCTGCGCACCTTCATGCGGCTGCCGGTGGCGCAGCGGTCCAGCGTGATCCTGATGGACGTGCTCGGCTGCTCGCTTGCCGAGGTCTGCGACATCATGGATTTCAGCCTGCCGGCGGTGAAGGCCGCGCTGCATCGCGGGCGCACGCAGCTGCGTGAGTTCGCCGAGGAGCCTGACGATGTGCCGCAGCCAGGCCTGTCGGAGGCCGATCGCACGCGGCTCAACGCCTATGTCGGCCATTTCAATGCGCGCGACTTCGACGCGATCCGCGCCATGATCGCCGATGACGTCAGGCTCGAGCTCATCAACCGCACCAGGCTGAACGGCAAGGCCGAGGTGTCGCGCTATTTCGGCAATTATTCGAAGATCAGCGACTGGCACCTGGTGACGGGGCAGGTCGACGGACGTCCCGCGATCCTGGTGTTCGATCCGAATGAGCCGAGCGGGCGGGCGAAATATTTCATGCTGTTGAACTGGTCCGCCGACAAGCTCGCCATCATCAGGGATTTTCGTCACGCAGCCTACGTTATCGATGGTGCGGAGTGCGTAGTGGATGGAGGGTGAGTGGGCGTGGCCGGCAGCGTGGTCCGCGCTTCAGTTTCAATGACCGCTGAGTGGGGAGGGGGCATCGACTTGCCCGGGGGCCTCGCCGCTTGTTGGAGAGCCCCGCCGGTGCTATTGGTCTCCACCGCCTCTTCGCTTCCATTCAGTCCGGGCAGAACATCTATGGCGCGCGTTGCTCGAGTGGATTTGCCGCAGCGTTCGGTGCTCAAGCCGCTCTACGCCAAGGCGGGCTTCGCTGACGCATTCGCGATCGATCTGCCGAGCCATGCGACGGGCGACGCCGAGCGCCTCGCCACCCATATGCTTATGGGTCAGGCGCGGTGGGTTGGCTGGCTGGTGGCTCTAAGGGACACTTTGGTTGCGGGGTTCGGTCTTAAGACATCGTCTGACTTGCGCGATGACGTTGCGACCGACAGGATCGATTTCTTTCGGGTCTACGATCGGCGTCGTCATGAGATTATCCTTGGCGAGGACGATCGCCATCTCGACTTCCGTTTGTCCGTTTTGGTTGAAGAGTCCGCCTTGTGCCGCCGACTTGTCGCCACAACGGTCGTGACCTTCAATCATTTGGGAGGGCGGGCCTATATCGCGGGAATCGCGCCCTTCCATCGCCTGATCGTAAAGTCGTCCTTGCGTCGAGCCGAGCGATCGGGCTGGCCAGCTGAACTGTAAGGTCGCGCGCCGCGGCGCAAGAGCGGAGCACGGGCGTGCCGCCCCTGTGGCACATAACAGCGATTTAATCTCTCCGGCTGCGAAGTATTCGAGATCTCAAACGTTAGCTTACGAGAGTCCTCGCATCCGGCGAGCGCTACACAGGAGTTCCCTCATGCATCGTCATCTTGCCATCGCCGTCCTTGCGGCCGTTTCCACCTTGACCGTCGCGGCATCCTCTACCGCCGCGTCCGCAACCGAGGTGCAAGACAATTATTGCCTGCAGGGCCGCCAATCGGGCTACCCCGGCAATTGCGAGTTTTCCACCTATGAGCAGTGCCGCGCCACCGCGAGCGGCACCAACGAGAGCTGCGGTATCAACCCGATGCGGGCCTACGCGCCGCAGCAGCAACGGCACGTGCTGCATCGCAGCCGGGATTGAGCGGCAAGCGATGAAGGGCGCCGGCGACGGCGCCCTTGTTCGATGTGGCTGCTCCACCGAAGCAGCCGCAATGCGTCGGGACGCATAGGCTGCCCGTCGATGGCGAGCAATCCAGCGCTGTCGTCGTCATCTCCCGAAACCGCGAAAGACCCGATGCGGCCCTCGATCGCAAACATCGGGAATCGCGGCGACCGGAGTACTCGATAATCTTCGCGATCGGAGAGGCGAGCGCGATCATGTCCAGGTTCCTGCAATGGTTCTTTCGGAATCGCGAAACCGGTGACATCACGATCGCCCAGGCCCCCAACCTCGTTCTCTGGGTCGTCATCGTGGCCGGTGCCCTGCGCTGGATCTGGCAGCCGCCGGGCAATGCCGCTATTGCCCTGGACATCGTGTTCAAAGGCGGCCTCATCGTTTGGGCCCTCGACGAGATTTTCCGCGGGGTGAACCCATGGCGGCGCTGTCTTGGCGGAGCCGTGCTGGCTTATGAGCTCACGACCTTTCTGTGATGGATCGCCCAGAATACCGCACGAAGCTTGATGTTGCCGGCCGGAATACCAGTGGCTTCATGGTGCGGGCTACTACGGTGACAGTGCTTGACTGCACCCCGTAAGATATTTGACGTTGTGAACGATAAAGCTGGTCAGGATAGCCGACCGAGAACGAGAGCCATCCAACGATGACGACCTACGTGGCCCTGCTTTACAGTGTGGTTCTCCCGCTCGGCCGGCGATTGGCGATGGCCGAGCTGCGTGCCATGGCGCAAGGCCTCGGCCTCCACGACCCCAGAACCATCGGCGCGACGGGAAATCTGACGTTTGACAGCGACAAGGCGTCGATTTCCGAGTTGGAAGAAAATCTCGAAGCGGCCTTCAACGTGCGGTTCGGCAAGCATGTCGCAATCATCGTTCGCAACGCTGACGCGTGGCGACGCCTGCTACGCGCAAACCCGTTTCGTGCCGAAGCGACCGCTGATCCGCAAAGGGTCGCCGTTCGCGTGATGCGCAGTCCAATCCCGAAAGGTGGCGAAAACGCCCTCGCACGCTATGTCAGCGATGAACGAATAGCCGTCGCCGGCGGCGATCTCTGGATCCATTTTACGGGCGATCCAGCGCGATCGCGTTTGCTTTCGGCGTTAGGCGCGGGGCGCCTGAAGGGCGTCGGCACGTTGCGCAACACGAATACGCTAAGGCGAATCGGTGACGCCGTGACTTCGGTCCGATCCAGCCGGGCTGATCAAAAATAAAATCGATTGCTTGGAAGTGCACTGTCATCTCAATCCCCCGGGAATAGAGCGGTCATCAACTCAACATCACCGCACCCCCGTGCCCTTGCAGCGCTGGCACTTCACCACCTTCTCGCCCTTCTTGAGCAAGCCTTTGCCCTCGCAATTTTTGCATTTCTGCTTCTTTTTGATGTTCGGGCCTTTTTCACTGACCATAAAATTCTCCTGCCGCGTGAGAGCGGTCGATTGGCGCCTTGTTTCGGTTGGGCTCGCCCGGCAGAACAGCCGAGTGGCGTCGGGTAAGCCCTGCACTATGCCGGTTTTGGCACGACCAGCACCGGCACGCTTCCGTACACCAGGACCTCGGATGTCTGGCTGCCCAGAAACAGCTTCCTGAGGCCGCGACGCCCATGAGAGGCCATGACGATCAAGTCGCAGCCTCTCGACTCTGCTGTTTCAATGATCGCAGTCGCCGGGTGCGCATTCGGAACGTGCAGGAGTTCCGCAGGCGTGCCGATCTGCTCCGACATGGCGCGCGCTTCATCGAGCACTTTGCCTGCACGGGCTTTGCAGGCTGCGTCATAGCTGTCAACCTCCTCCTGGGTCGGAATCCATCCCGAGGCGTGTCCGCTCCCATAGTCGACCGGCAGCGCTTCCGTCACAGTGATGATCGTCAGCCTGGCGTTCAACGCCTTCGCCAGGGCAATGCCATGCTCAACGCCTTTTCGCGCGACGTCCGATCCGTCCGTGCTCAAGAGAATGTTGGCGTACATTCGATTAATCCTTTGCTCTTCGAACAAAGTGATGCCTGGGTAATATGATCTCATACGCGCCGTGGGTCCATCCGCGTTTTCGGTCTCGCCGTCACAGCCTCAACAAGGTTCGCCTCGCACCGCGTGGACGCGCCCGGCTCTCGGCTAACTAAACTTTTATTCACGTTCGATGCAGGCAACCGAATCTGGCGTAGAGCTCTGTCTCGTGTCCGAGAAGATTGTACGCGCCTCGGAAACTACTTTGTGACTTGGGAATAAGCGCGCGACAACGCACGTCTAAGGGTGGTGGATCGGATCTCTTGCCTCGCGGGGGATCCCCCAAACGAAAGGAACCACCACGATGACACCATTCAAAAATCTCGTCGGATCAGTCCTGTCCAAGGCGTTGTTGACCGGACTGGTCGTCACCGCAATCTTCAGCACGCCGCTCCAGGCGCGTGAGCACCGCACTGGCGATCGGCACACCGAACAGGGCGTGGGGGCGAGCTCCCGCTTCGAGCGATCGATCGCTGCGCCGGCCTACCACGCATTTGCGCCAGTGCCCTCGGATCAACCGGGTGGAGTTTGCGACCACGGGGATAACCCCATGATATGCTGAGCAGCGGACCTCGCCGGCGTTCGCAAGGATTGGCGCGCGGCGCGAAGCTCAAAGTAGCTTGGCCATTTTCATCGCAACTTGCCGCACAGTTTATCGCCATTTCGGCCGACCGATCGGTAGATTGCAGACCTGGCCGCCATGCGTGTCGAGGCGGATCGGGTCAATGGCGTGCACTGTCGGGCCGCGAAGGCAGAGAGGTCATTGCTTCCAGTTGCGCTGTTCGCGTCGCCAACATGGCGAGCAGGCTCTTGTGCAGCCGATCCCCGGGTTCGAAATTTTGCGCGAGCCTTCGGACGGTCTCGACAAATCGCATGCGATACGTCGCCGCTCTGTCGACGTCGCCGTACTTCGCGAAGATCTCGGCGGCCGTGCGGTACACCCGCCAGGAAGCAATCGGGAAGTCGGCGCTGTCGACGATCTCCAGCGCGCGGGACAGCTGCAACTGAGCCTCCGCTGAATTGCCCATGGCAAGCGCAGTACGGGCGAGCAGTCCGTGGGCCTGGGCCAGGTGATTGAGATCCGGAGCCGTGGCCACATAGTCGTGGAGCTGGCGCGCACAGCTCTCAGCCTGCGTAAAGTCGTCAACCTGCAGGTAATATTCGCCGAGACAATGATACACCTGCGTCGCGGCGGTAAACTCGATATCGATGCCTTCTTCATGCCTGCGGCGCTCGATGTCATCAAATTGCCTGCGAGCTCCCGACGGGTCGTTCAGCCCGACATAGGCCTTGGCAAGGACGGCCCGCTTGTGGAAGTAGGTCGACTGATCTCCGACCAGCAGACTATCGTCGACGCTTTCGCAGAGCTCACGGGCTCCATCAAAGTCCATCGCTTCGACGTGCAACCACGCAAGCGTCAGCCGGCACAATGCGCTGCTGGGGCCGTTCGCGTTCCTGACGGCCAGTTCGAGGCCGGCCGTGATTTCAAGTCGCAACTCGCGCCACTCGCCCAGATGAATAAGCGCGATCGACTCAAGAACGTTGAACAGAACAAAAGTGTAGACGTCGCCGGCCAGACGGGCCAACCGCTTGCCTTCCGTGCCGGCGCGGCGGCACTCCTGGTACCGCGACCTCCAGCAATCGACGATACCGGATATTCCATTGCGCCTGATCAGGATGCCATAATGCGTGGCATTCGCGCTCAGCTCGATCGCCCTGTCGCAGAGCGTGGCGTCCTGTTTGCGCCAGCCGTTGAGGAACAGGTTGACGCTCGCGCTGCTGCCCTGGACCAGAGCCTTGAATGTGTCGTCCGCCAGCGCCTGGCTTCGCGACAGCACATCTTCAGCGGCCTCAAGGCAGGCGTGGCGATCCACGCGCAAGCAGAGGCTGCTCACAGCCGTAAGGCCGTTGAGCTGTTGCTTGATCTCGCCCGCTTGTTCGGCGCAGGCAATCATGTCTCGCAGATCACGGATGGAGCCGGCGAGGTCGCCGCACGAGCGAAGAGCCCAGCTTCGCTCCCGCAGAAGAGCGACGCGGGTCGAGAATTTGTCGGCAGCATCGAAACGATCGAGTATGCCAAGCGCGCGGGTGAGATAGCTTGCGGCCTCCGCGTGGCCGAGGCGTTTCGTCGAGTTCTTTGCCGCTTCCCGGAGGTAACGCAACGCGCTCGGAAAGTCGCGACCCTGCTCAAAGTGAAGTGCGAGCGCAGGCGCTATTTCAGGGGTGCGGCCGGCATAGGCCTCCTCCAGCCTCTTGCCCAGGCGCTTGTGCGTTTGTGCGCGGCGCCCCGGCGGCAGATTCTGGTAGATGATGTTCTGATAGAGAATGTGACGGAAAGCGTAGCAGCCCGAATATGTGCCATCGGGCCACTCGGAAACCCCTGACCGAGCGAGGATTTGATCCTTCCGGATCGACGCTTCGATGTCCCTTTCGACGTCGATCGCATCGTCGGACAGACCGGCCGCAACGAGGGCCGCAGAAAATTCCTCGCCGGCAACGCTGGCGACGTCGAGCAGACGCCGCTCGTTGTCGGTGAGGCGATCGAGCTCGTGGCCGATCATGTTCACGAGGCTGTCCGGAATGCGGTCTTGCGCAAATGCCGCCTGTGAGGACAGGCGCCATCCGTCGTCAATTTCGATGATCGACTCCTGGTCGATCAAGTGCTTGAGCAGCGTGGCAACAAACAACGGATGTCCCAGCGTTCGCTCGAATACCGGCTTTGACAGGCTGGAGGCAAGCTGCTCGTCGCCGAAGCGCAATGCCAGGTAACGCTCGACCTCCGGACGCGACAACCGATCGAGGCGCAATTCGCTGCAGTATCCGTGAATCTCGAGGTCCCGGTGCAGGCGAGGGATGGGATGCCCGCCGACGGAACTGTCGGCCGGACGATAGGAGCAGAGGACCAGCACGCGCGCGTTGCCGTTCCCGCGTGCGAACCGAGACAGGACGTCGAGTGTCGCGAAGTCGCTCCAGTGCAGATCTTCGAGAACAAGAACCCAGGGGCGGTCGAGGCTCAGCGCTTCCAGAAGATCGCAGAATTCGCGCAGCATCCGTTCGCGCGTCGCGCCGAACACTTCGTCCTGGAAAGCCGCGCGTTCCGATGCGTCGATGACGCCTGGCAATTGCAGGATCCAGGTGGGTGCGTGGGCGCGAACTGCCGAAATCAGTTCCGGGCCGTTTGCGCGATAGCGGCTCACCAGCGCATCGATGAGTGGAAGAAAGACTTCGTCGGTTCCGAACCGTTCGGTGCAGCGCCCATAGAGCTGATCGAAGCCCTGTTCCGTCAGCTGCTCGAGCGCCTTGGCGATGAAGGCCGTCTTGCCGATCCCGGCTTCTCCGGTGACAAAAGCCATCTGCCGTTTGCCGGACAGGACGTGCCGCGTCATCTGGTCGATCGTCTCGAAGGAGGGGGTCCGGCCGACCACCGGGGTGGAGATTTCGGTTTTCAGAGGTAGGACCGCGTTCTCGACCTCCCTGGCCGCTTCCCGCACCGTGCCGATAAAGCGGACGCCTTTGCGCGGCAAAGTCTTGATCAGCCGCTGCGCCTCGCCGGAATCGCCTATTCCGGTACGGGCTGCGTTGATGCGGGTGGTGAGCGCCGACTCCGAGACGATGCGCCCGCCCCAGATTGCACTGATCAGATCGTCCTTGGTCACCACCCGGGCGCGGTGGCGGATCAGATATTCGAGGACGTCAAAAACCTGGGGCTGCAACGGGATCGTACGTCCGTCACGGCGCAATTCCCGCCGGTCGGTGTCGAGGACAAACTCGTCAAATAGGTACAGCAAAACAATGCCTTCGGAGGTGTGCGCAAGGCGGATATTCAACCGGTACGCGGGCCCGAAAGCAAGCACACCCTTCAGAATCAAGGAAACGATAAGAACAAATTAAGCTCGCCTTAAAGCGTGGCCCCGCGTCCCGCTCGATACTTCCAGCCGTATCCGGTCACTCACACAAGGTGTTCGTGTCATGCGCTTGGAAGATAAGGCACGGCGTCTCACCCGCGTGTTCTATGGGTTGTTGCTTCACAAGATGTTTCAGTCGCTCGTGGCATCCTCCGTACCATTGTTTAACGGCAGAGCTTCACCCAGAGGCGATGCGTCAATTTCAGCGAGTTCGTTTGTCGCCTCCACGGGGTCTTCCCGAAAGGAAGGCTGGTTTGGGCGCCTCCTTCAAGCGCTCCACCATGCGCGACGGCTGCAGGCAGAGCGCACCCTTCGGCAGAACTACCACCTGATCGACAATGCGTGGCCCCAGTTTGCCTCTCGGTCAGATGTTGGAGGGCGAGACAATGCCGGTCAGTGAAAAGCCGTCCGAACGCAAGCTTCGGATTTCGGCGCCGGGCGAGAATACGCTGCTCGCAACGATCGCCATCGGCGTTGTCATTTTTCACATTCTTGCAGCCACGATGTTGACGTCGACCCGCCAGAGCGATGCTGGGGCACCGCCCGAGCCGCCCGGACTGTCGTCCGGGGACTGATCGCCAGCTCGCTATTCCAGGATTTGACAGACACGAAGGGTTAGCTCATGGGCGACATGGCGTCGTTTTGCCTGCTCAGCATCGCCGTGTTTTGCGGCGCTTTCGTCTCGGGCCTCGCGGGCTTTGCCTTTTCGGCGGTGGCCGGCGCGATTCTCCTTCACGTTCTCCCGCCACGGGAGGCGGTCCCGCTGATGATGGCCTGCAGCATCACCGTGCAAGCCGCGGGTCTTTGGGCCTTGAGAAAAAGCATCCGCTGGAAGCAGAGCTCGGGACTGGTCGTCGGCGGATTGCTTGGCGTTCCGATCGCCGTGTGGTTGCTGCAAGCTGCAGACGCCCGGATCTTCAGGGAGAGCTTTGGTCTCGCCGTCGCCTGCTACGCGGCCTACACGTTGTTCCGGCCGGCGCTTTCTCATCGCCTGCAGATGAATGCGGGACGTAATGCATTGATCGGCTTCGGCGGAGGCTTTGTCGGCGGGTTGACGGCAATGCCGGGTGCAATACCGACCATATGGTGTGACATCCACGGCGTGCCGAAAACCGAACAGCGCGGAATGGTTCAACCCTTCATCGCCGCCATGCAGATATTCGCACTTGTTCTCATGCTGATCCGAGGAGATCTGTCGACAAAGGTCCTGGTTGACTTCGCCGTCGGCATCCCGGCGCTCGTTGCAGGAACGGCGCTCGGGATTTTTGTCTTTCGCTGCGTCGATGACGCGCTGTTCCGGCGAATTATCCTCAGCATCTTGCTGGTTTCGGGACTGTTGCTGGTATTGTAGTTACGTCGGTCGCGCCTCCAGTTACAATTTCAGCCATTCGAGTACGGCGCGCAGTAGCACTGTCGCCGTAATCCCTTAAGCGTGAGCCGAACCATTCGGTGGGCGGTGCTGCTGCCCCAGCCGAGGTATCCTTCGCTTGCCGGAGGCTGCTGCTGGTCAAAACGCGTGACCTCGCGGGTGCAGCTACGTTGGGCGGGTGTTGACGGCGTCCGCTTCCTCCAAGTCAGGCACTACCTAAAATTCGATCGATCTGATTAGGCGAATCTTATGCCCGATCCGAGGCGGCGGGAATGATTTTACGGCGTGTTCAGGTCTGGAGTGGTGTCATCGCCCATTCGTTTGAAATCCGCTTTTGTCGTTCGATTATTTTCAAACCGCGAGCGCATCAATGGCTGCTATCACGTCATTCTTGGCCGAGTTGGACGAAGCAGTTGCGAGAGGAAATCCCGAGAGTTGTCTGCGGGCGCTCTGGCATGCGGCGGACATCCTGATCGCCGGCACTTATTCCGAGGAGCAGATCTGGACGTTCGGTGAGGTCATCGGTCGTCTCGCGCAAGAGATTGAAACGAGCGCGCGGGCGAAGCTCGCGGGAAAGCTCGCATGCAGCTCAAACGCGCCCTATGCGTTGACCCGGCAGATGGCAAGCGACGACTGCATCGATGTCGCATGGCCGGTTCTCAGTCAGTCGGAGCGCCTCGACACCGAGACATTGATTGCGTGTGCCAAGAACAAGAGCCAGCAACATTTGCTTGCAATCTCCAAGCGGCAAACGGTCCCGGAAACGGTCACCGATGTCCTGGTGGTGCGCGGATCTCCCGAGGTCGTAACCTCGGTCGCTTCAAATGCCGGGGCGAACCTCTCCAAATCCGGATTTCTGCACCTGGTGCGGCGGTCGGAAGGGGATTCGATCCTCGCTGAATCGGTAGGACTTCGAAAGGATATTCCTCGACATCTCTTCCACCAGTTGATCGCCAAAGCCTCTGAAGAGGTGCGGCAAAAGCTGAAGAGGGAGCGTCCGGATATCGAAAATCAGGTCCATCGCGTCGTCGTCGATGTCACCGGCGCCATTCACGCCAGGTTTGGCCCGGCGTCGAAGGATTACTTCACGGCGAAACGCACGGTGGCAAAACTGCACGAGAGAGGCGAATTGACGGAAGACAAGGTCTTCGAGCTTGCTCACTCTCTCAAGTTCAACGAGACCACCGTTGCCCTGTCGTTGCTCTGTGGGCTTCCAATAGACGTCGCGGAACGGGCATTGATCGAGAAGGATCGCGAGCCGGTGTTGATCCTGGCCAAGTCTCTCGATTTCTCATGGCCCACCACAATGGCGCTGCTGTTCCTGGGCGCGGCCAACTACCGGATAACCGTTGGCGAGCTGGATCAATTGAAGATCGATTTCCACCGGTTGAATGTCAAAGCGTGCCGGGAGGTCGTCACCATCTACCGAACGCGAAAGGAGGAGGTTTTTGGCGGCTCCTTTCAACAGCCTCGGCGCATGATCTAGGACCGCAATCCCGACGTCAGACATCCGTGGATGTGGGGGCGGCTCACGCAATGGTGAGCGTGCCGATTTGCCGTTCGCGCAGCTGTGATTTTCCACTGCGTGTCTTTTCCCAAGCGCATACCTAGCTAATCCTTGTCAAAAAAATTCGCAGGAAACGCTTTCAACAGAGCAGCCGATTCTAGCCAGCGCGAACGCTCCGCACGAAAACAACAACCGTTCGGAGTACGATTATGATTGGATTCAGGACTTCCATTATTGCAGCGATGATGTCGATTGGCGCGATAACCTCTGCAAGTGCCCAGTGCCCGACGTGGGCGACTCAAAATCCAGCTTCGTTTCAGGCGCAATATCCCAATAGGGATATATTGAACGACTGCGAGTTAACGCCAGCAGGCAGAATGGGCCTCGAACTCCCTGGCGGCGCGGCTCCCTGGTATGGGGCCAACAGGGCTTATGGGGCAATGCCTGGCGTTGCTCAACACCACAGCTTTCAGCACCGATAGCGGTGAGTAGTGGCCGTTCTTTTCGGGACGGTTGCGTTGCAGGCCCAGAAATCGGGAGACAAGTCGATGACATCACAAACCGACGAGGCCGCGCAGTCCAGGCTTATGGCGGACATCCCGTACGATCAGCAGACGAAGATCACCATCGAGCGCAGAGGCCAAATTGTACTGATTGGCATCAATCGGCCTTACATCGACAACCGGCTGGATCCGGATGCGACAGAAAGCGTGGCGAGAGCATACTACGAGTATGATCGGGACCCCTCGCTCCGTGCGGCGGTTCTGTTCGGCTATGGCGACCGCTTCTCCAGAGGTGTCGATGTCGATGCCTACAAGGCATTCGCTCAGTCGGGAGAAAAGATGATGGATGGGCCCGGCTTCATCGACCCTCTGGGGCGGACCGGGCCAGCGCTCACGAAGCCTCTGGTTGTCGCGGTGCATGGCGACACCTGGAATATGGCGCACGAGCTTTTCCTTGTAGCGGACATACGCGTAGCGTCGGAAGACACGGAGTTCGGTCAGGATGAGAATACGCACGGCCGTTTTCCCGGAGGCGGTGCAACGGTTCGTTTCCCCAGAGAAGCCGGATGGGGAAATGCCATGCGGTTCATTCTAACAGGCGATCATTGGGGTGCGAAGGAAGCCCTCCGGATGGGAACGGTTCAGGAAGTGGCCCCAAACCGAGATGCGGCTCTCGCGAAGGCTGTCGAGATCGCCAACAAGATCGCCGCATGCGGCCCTCTCGGGATTAAGACGTCCCTGGCCTCCTCCCATATGGCGCTCGAAGACTCTCAGACGGCGCTCGCTAAGCTCGGCGACCAATATAGTGCGCTGCTCACGACCAGGGATTTCCAGGAAGGCCGTGATGCCGAGGCACAAAAGCGTCCACCCGTTTACGATGGACGGTGACAACAAGCTCGCGGACGGTCGTGTTGCGTTCGCGTATCGCCAGCGTATTTCGTTCTACCAAGTCTCGCCGAAGGGCAGGCGCTCTTCGACTGTTGGGCGACGTGCCACGCCTCATTGGGATGGCGGCGGGCTGGATAAAGAAGTCGTTGGGTGCATCGGGACGGGGTTGGCAGTCAACCTCAAAACGGCAAAGGCTCTCGACGTGGCTGTACCGCCAGGGCTCCTCGCCCGCACCGACGAAGTGATCGAGTGAGGACGGCTTACTTCTCCTGATGGCCCCAATGCGAACTGCAAGCGAACTGCGAAGTGGTCCGCTTATCGGGGCGGACCGGAAGTGACCGGCCGACTTCCCAAGCGCCGTTTTTGACCCGTTGCGGACATTGCGTCGCACGGTTAGGGCGGGCTGCCAGCCCTTTTCTCGCTCGGCTCCCGGTTGAAAAATGCTAGGCTGTATGCCTCAGTCGGGCGCTTCAAACGAGTAATTCAATGAGGCGGCGCGAGTTCATCACGCTCGTCGGCGTTGCCGCGGTTATGGGCCCGAGCCCGGCGCGGGCGGAGCAGACGAAAAAGCTACCCATCATCGGATTCTTGGGCCCGGCCTGGTCGGCCCAAGATTTCGAGGATCAGTTGCGCGAACTCGGTTGGATCGCGGGGCGGACCGTTGCGATCGAGTATCGCTCTGCGGAGGGACATACCGAACGCTCCAAGGAAATTGCGACCGAGTTCGTCCGGCTCAAGGTGAATGTCATCGTCACGGTGGGGGGATCTCCGACTCTCGCGGTAAAACGCGCGACATCGCTCATCCCAATTGTCTCCATTTCTGGCGACCCTGTTGGCAGCGACCTCGTCGCAAGTTTGGCCCGACCGGACGGCAATGCGACCGGCCTGGCGCTCAACCCCATCAGTCTTGCCGGCAAGCGCCTCGAGCTGTTGCGCGAGGTTGTCCCAGGTTTCCGCCGCTTGTCCGTTATGGTCAATGCCAATAGCCCCGGTTTCAAAAACAGGATGGATGAGGTGCAGGCGGCGGCATCCGCGCTCGGCCTCGAGGCGACGATATTGGAAATCCGGCGCGCAGAGGACGTTGCATCGGCTTTCGAGGCCCTCAGGGACCGTGCGGACGCACTCTATGCCGTCGGCGTCCCACTCACCTTCGCCATTGCGACCCGAGCGCTGACCGCGCGAATTCCAACGATGTTTGAATACCGAGAGTTCGTCGATGCGGGCGGGCTGATGTCCTACGGCGTGGACGCAACCCACCTATGGCGGCTTGCTGCGACCTTTGTCGACAGGATTTTGCGTGGGGCGAAGCCCGCCGACTTGCCAGTCCAACAGCCGACCAAGTTCGACCTCGTCATCAATCTGAAGACCGCCAGGGCACTCGGTCTGAAAGTACCGGAGTCATTCCTGTTACGCGCCGACGAGGTGGTTGAATGAGCGCGGCTGCCGGGCAGCCACCAAGGGACCGCCGCCCAGGAACTGGCTGGAACGTATGTCGGCCCGAGCTGCATGGTGTGAGACGAGAGCAAATATCGCTGCATTGGACAACAGGCCGAGATTTCGCGAGAGCGGCACGGCGGGCCTCCAGCTCTTATTTTGCGTTTGCGAATACATCCGCTGCGTAGACGACCTTGCCACCCACGACCGTCAGCAGAGACGCCGTGGCGCCAATTTGCTCGACGGGGACGGACATGAAGTCCCGATCGAGAACCGCGAAGTCGGCGAGCTTGCCGTTTTCGAGCGTGCCGCGCCGCGTCTCGTCGAAGCAGAACCAGGCGCTTCCCACGGTGTAGAGGCGCAAGGCCTCTTCGCGGCTGGGTGTTTCGTCCGGGCCGCGCGTCGATAGTCCGCCGACGGTCTTGCCGTCGAGCATCCATTGCAGCGCCACGAACGGATTGTAGGATGCGACCCGATGCGCATCCGTGCCGGCCCCGACATGGACGCCCGTCCGCAACGCCGTGACGATGGGCGGCATGCTGCGCGCGGCTTCGCCCGCCTGCGCCACGATACGGTCGCCTCCGAGGTACATGGCGTCCTGCATGGTCCAGCCCACACCAAGGGCCTTCATCCGCGCCAGCGTTTCGGGCGAGGTGTTGTCGAGATGGGCGATGGACCAGCGCAGCGGCGCGATCGGCGTCTCCTTGTTGACCTCTTCATAGAGGTCGAGGAGGTGATGGACGGATTTGTCTTCCTGCCAATGGATGGTGACCGTCAGCCCTTGTTTTGCCGCCCAGCGAATGATCTCGAGGAACTTGTCCTTCGCCGCCGCGTCGGGCGCGTTGTTGTTGTACATGGCGCCGGTGATCCGCTCGCCGATTCCGTTGAATCGCAGCATGTCGTCGCCGAATCCCATCGGCAGGAACGGCGTGAGGTTCTTGTACTCCTCGAATTCGGCGCCGACATTCTGGGCGAACAGGCTGTAGGAGACACGCACCGAAAGTGATTTTTCACGCCAGAGCTTTTGCAAGGCGGCGTAGTGGCTGGGATAAATGCTGAAACCGCCGGGATCCACGATCCCGGTAATTCCGAGACGATTGAGCTCCGTGAAGAACTGCCGGGTCCCGGCGACATTGTCCTCGAAATTGGGCCTCGGCAGGCGATCGAACAGCGCGGAGATACTGACGATGGAGCCGTTGAACCAGCCCGTGGTTTCGCCCGATGTGGCACGCTCGGCCGTGATCCCGGCCGGCAACTGATCCGCGGAGATCCCGAGGGCTTGCTGCGCCTTCGGCGTCATCAGCAGCGCCGAATAGAACAGCTGGATGTAGGCCGGATTGTCGGGAACGGCCGACATCACCTCGGCGAGCGTCGGCCGCCGCTTCTCCGCAAATTGCAAGTCGCTCCAGCCACCGGCCACGATGATCCAGGACGCCGGGCGCGCTTTGGCCGCCTGGCGCAAGCGTTCCATGGCTTCGCCAATGGTCTTTGCGCCGATCCAGTTGACCTCGGTGGCGTAGGTGAGGCCGGCGCGCACGGCGTGAATATGGGAATCGATCAATCCCGGAATGATCGTGCGTCCGCCGGCGTCGACGCGGCGCGTCGCGGGCCCGATCAGGCCTTCCATGGCATCGTTGCCGCCAACTGCAACGATCTTGCCGTCGCGGACGGCGAGCGCCTGCGCGATCGTCGATGCAGGATCCAGCGTCACGATCTTTGCGTTCGTGACAATGAGGTCGGCCGTTTGTGCGTAAGCCGAAGTGGCCCAGCACGAGATCACCAAAATCGCCAGAAGCTTGCGCATGTTCAGTCCCGGAATGAGAGAGGCAGGAATGAGAGAGGCAGGAACGGCGCCACACATCCGCCGCTGGATGCGCTCGCGGGCATCGCGTGTCGCAACGGGGAGTGTCGCGATCTTGATCATGTCTGGCTCCAACAAAATCAGCCGGTCCACCGGAAAATTCGGTCAAGGCCCAAATCATTGATTTCGCAGCCCGCCTTCGCCCGTCGGGCTTCGGCGCGGCAGCCTTCGCCGCTTCGCTTGCCATTTGCGGCACCGGTTTGCCTAGCCGAAGCTCGCGAAGCGTGTCGGGACCAATCAAAAGCGAGTCGCTTAACCCATTGATTTATCGTGGCCTGCCAAAAATTCGCGAGTCGAGAAACCCAAGAATCATGAGTCGATTTTCACCAAAAGCCAAAACTCGTGAGTCGATAGGGGAAGCGCGCTCGATATTGAGTTCTGAGTTCGCGTTGCCCGCTAAATGTCGTAGGTCGAAGTCTCGTCAAAGGCAGCCTAGCGGGTCGCGACTCGTGAACTAGGCCGCGAATTCTGACAAAAGCTCGAGCCAACCACCTAGTCCTTGATGGATGGAACTCCGCCTGAACCAGGGGCTCGGCTCTTGATCCTAGCCACAACTCCGGCGGCGAACTCACTCTTGCTGCTCAGCCCTCTCAAGGCTGAAACAGGGGATCGATTCCCCTAGGGAGCGCCAGCAAGTGTTTTTCAGTCACTTACATCAACAAATAGCGGCGCTAGCGGCATTCGATAGCCGCAATTCGCGGGGTCGCCACGCTCGCCGGGCGAGTGCTTCGTGAAGTTGAATTTGGTTGGATATGGAAATCGACGAAAACCTGATCCGCCGCGACCTGACGTCGGCGCAACGGGCGAAGCTGATCTCCAAGCGAAAGGCGGCTTGACGGCCTTATGGACAGTTTCGCTAAGGACACGGCGGCAAAATCTGGCAAGTCCGAGCGATCGATTGAGCGCGACGTAACCCGCGCCAAAGCGCTAGGCTCCGACCTTGATCGCGTGGCCGGGACGTCGCTGGAGAAGGAGCGCTTAACTGGACGCGCGGGCGTGCTGCAGACCACAGTAGCGCTTGTTCCAGATTTAACCTTCCGCGACGACATCAAGCTTAATCCGCGTCTTCGATTGCACCCGAGCTGCGGAGCGCTAACCTCTCTGCACCGGACATTGCCCCGTCCGGGTTCACCATGGCGAGGTCGTCGCGCCAAGATACTCGGCGCGGCGGCTTCGTTTATCTACCGCAACGGTATGAGCTTCATTTGGCGAATAAGCCCGACGATGACCGGTTCGATCTCGTTGAGATGCGACGACAGATCACGAACTTACGCTCGCAACACTCTGACAATCTTCTCGTCACATCGCGATTGAACCGCTTCTTCGTGAAGATTGCATTTTTATCTGAGCCGAAGGATGCAGCACACGCGCAGCACCTGCGGTCCGAATTCGCGCGGACGCTGCAAGGTATTGAAACGATCGTCACCCGGAGGCCATCTGCGAAGCGATCTGGTATCGTTAAGCGGCCCAAGTAATGCTAACGCGGGTGCGCTCTTGCGCTCGCCGGGTCCGGGTCCGGGGCCGATGGTCGATGGAGTCGCGAAGTCGTCCTCGTTTCGCGTATCGAAGCCGCATCGCCGCGTTGGCGTTGATGCACCGCATTCCGAGCTTCGCAACATCGCCGGATTTCGTCGGGGAAGGTGGTCTACTCGCTTACGGTGCGTCGAGACGGCGTCATTTTATTCGATCAGCTTACCACGTCAAAGGAATCCTTGAGGGTGCACGAGCCAGCGACTTGCCCGTCGAACAGCCGACGCGGGTCGAGTTATGGATCAACGTTAGAACTGCAAAAGCGCTCAAGCTCGTAGTTCCGACGACACTACTCGCACAAGCTGACTCAAATAATTGAGTAGACGCAAAAGACGTCTATTGGCACGAGCCCGACCAGTCGCGTTGGTCTGCCAAATTCCGTTCACGCGAGTAGACCGGAAGTCACCGGCTCAAAGGTGGACCGGTGCGTACGACCCGGACCTTGGCACGGGACCTCTGTCCTGGGCTTTTCATTAGGACCACGGCGGCTCTTCGCTCGCCCCGATTGCCTCGTGGTGGATTGTGAAGCCCGCCGAACGTCAGCAACACAGTTCTTACAGAGGCAGGATCGAAACCAATATCCTTGGCGTTTGGTGGATGTGCCTCGCTGCCCTTCAATCGGAGCGTCAAGTGCAACTGCTCGCAAAGGTGCCGAACCACGAGATTGACCTGATCGTCAGTCATGATCTGCTTTTCCCGCTACCATCTTGCGGCCCAACTGGTAGCACATCTGATAGCCCTACACGCAACGACCCCGCCTCGCGAGTCGCGTGGTAGGGCCGCCTGCCGTCCGGACTTGGGCTGGATGAGTCGAGCCGGCCAACTCAATTTATTCCCGGTCAAAGTGAAGAGGTGACTGCGCAAAAGGAGCACTCCGTTGGGTATCCTAATGTGACAGATCGATTGTCCTAATTCGGACAGCTCCAGGCGGCTGGCCGCACGCTAAGGGTTCACTCGGGAGGGTCATTCCCCTTCGGCTCTTGTAAAAACTTTGGCGGATGAACTGACCCCTGAGCTGCGACCATCGATCTATCGGGCCTAGTGCTCGACCTCGGAGGTAAGCCGCTTCCCGACATCAGTAGTCACATCGTGACACGGTAACGAAGTCTCAACCCTACCTGGCTCGACCCTCATTTGTGTTTTGAGTTTCCTCGTTTGTATGCTTGAGCATCGCTTTGAGTTCTTCTTCGAGCGATCGCGGCGAAATTCCGAGTGAACCGAATCCCGGCCGGCTGCCCGAGACCATCGTGTCGATCTGCATAAGCTCAACCTGATTGCGCGTGAGCGGCGGGTGCGGCAGGATCTCAGCGAGGCCGGCGGCGGCATTCCAGAAAGCAAAGGGTATTCGCACCAGCATTGGCCGCAATCCGGCGGTGCGCGCAATGGTCCGCAACAGCTCGCCGTATGAGTAAACGCGCGGGCCGGCCAGTTCGTAGATTGGAAACGGTCTTTGTGTTTGCCGCAGGACCTGTGCGATCGCCGCGGCGACGTCGTCCACGTACACCGGCTGAAGCCTCGTCCTGCCGTCGCCGAATAGCGGATAAGCCGGCAGGGTCCGAAGCAGCCCAAGAATTGTCGTGAGAAAGGCGTCGTCCGGCGCGAACATTACCGCCGGGCGGATAACGACTGCGCCAGGGAACGCCGCTTGCACAGCCACCTCGCCCTCGCCGCGATTGCGAATATAGGGCGACGGCGATGTGGGGTCAGCGCCTATGCCTGATAGGTGCACAAACCGTTTGACCCCGGCCCGCCGTGCCACTCCAGCGATCCTGGCGGCCGCTTCGACGTGCACCGAATGAAATGTGTCGCCTCCATGCTCGGTGTAAAGGCTGATCGCGTTGACGACGCCGTCGGCACCCATAACGGCGGCCTCTACAGAGCGCTCGTCATGGGCATCAGCGATGACCTGTTCCGCGTTGTCGCCCTCGGCCCGCGCAGGATGCCGTGAGGCTATACGCACCGTAACGCTGGAGACGCTCAAATGGCGTACAACGCGACAACCAACGAAGCCGGTCCCCCCAAACACGGTCACGCGGTTCATTCCCCGGTCCATCCCACGATCCTGCGCAACGTTCTGTATTGACCCGCCGAGCGCCGCGCGCACTGCCTCAGTGGCCTCCGCCGGCGAACTGCCTTTGTTGAGATGATGTGAGATCACATCAATCAAAATGTGCGCTGCAGGGCCGACCGTTTGCCACTCTCTCCTAGCTTGATCGATTAGCGGCTGCGCCTCATTATAGAGCGTTTCCGCCTGTTCGATGATCGGATGTGCCTTACTGAGAAGATCGATCAGCGCCTTGGTCGCGGGCAACGACCGCTCAATTTGTTCAAGCTGCGCGTCGCTGAGACCGGAAACGTGACCAATGACTTCAATGAGCAAGTGTTTCAGCATAGCGCAACCTGCTGGTAGCGACGCACTAACTCAGGGCAACCAAGCGAAAGTAGGCACGGGCTCGGGGGGCGTCAGTTGTTGTCTCAGCCGACAGGGTCCGGCCGCCAAGCTCTCGGAGCTTGGAACAATCGCGCGCAATGGTGGATGATATTTGATCCACATCGATTATGTCCAGCATCTGGACCCAAATTTTCGTTAGCTGCCTTGGGCAAGGCCTTTGGGGAGTGCAAGGCTGACAAGTCTTGGTACGTCCTAGAAAACACGACGTCGGGCCACTCTGTTAGGACACATCCGGCGGGGCCGCCTTGCCGAAAGAGGCGCGGTATTGAGAACTGTCCTGATGGACGGTGATGGGCTCAGTGCCCAAGTCGAACGGCTTGAAGCGGTGGAGACGGGTCGGCGGCACCGCTGGTCCGAGGACGTGCGTGTGGCCATTTCCCGGCGAAACCGGTACGACACTTTCATTCAGGGATTATTTTTCGGGTCGGCAGAACCTTTAGCGTTACCCAGCCGATCTTGTCGTGACCGCCAATCTTCCGCCAAGAAAAACGATTCTTGTATCGAATACTTGGAGAGCTGTGAAAGGCGATGAGCGGAGAGGTACGTGGGCAACCGCGTGCACTGGCCTAATCTCTGAACCTCAGAGACGCGCTGGCGCGCGGAAAAAACGTCGCGAAATTCGATAGGGGTGATCCAATCTTTGCGCGGACCGCAAGCAGTTCTGGAGCTAGATGCATGAAACTATCCGGCGGAGCGAAGCGAACATCAGGCCACCGCTCATACAGCTGCCGTCGCACGTAAATGCGCAACAATCCGACCATCGTGCAAAAATACGGCGGCGTCTGTCTAGAAACCCCGGAAAAAATCCGCGCGGTTGCGAGGAGCCTCGCCGATTTGCACAGCCGTGGTCATCGCGTCGTGGCGATCGTTTCAGCGATGGGTAAGACGACCGACGAATTAATTAAGGCGGCTTATCAAGTAAGCCCGCATCCCAACCGCCGCGAACTGGATATGTTGCTAACGACCGGTGAGCGCATCAGCATGTCGTTGATGAGCATGGCCCTGTCTGATCTCGGTGCGCCAGCCATTAGTTTTACCGGGAGTCAGGCCGGTGTAATGACAGACGAATCTCATTCTTCCGCGCGAATTTTAGATGTGCGGCCTGCGCGCGTGCTCGAAGAACTCGATCGCGGACGCATCGTGGTTTTAGCGGGCTTTCAAGGCGTGAATCCGCGAACCAAAGAGATCACCACACTAGGCAGGGGCGGCAGCGACACCACTGCCGTCGCCATGGCTGCGGCGCTAAAGGCCGAGCGCTGTGAAATTATCAAAGAGGTCGACGGAATTTGCTCGGCCGATCCGCGCGTCGTGGCGAGCGCAAAGCCATTGCGCCGGCTGGATTTTGCATCGTTATCCGAAATGTGTTTTTGGGGCGCCAAGGTTTTGCATTTTCGCAGCGTGGAGCTGGCACAAAGCCAAAATATCCCTTTGTTCTTACGAAAATGGGGCAATTACGAACACAGCACGCGAGTGATGAAAGAGGTTATCGGAATGGAAACCGGAAAAATTCTGGCCGTCAATTCGATGGCTCGTATTGAGCATGTGGAGATCGCTTCGACGAATCTCAGTCATGGTTTTGAGAAATTTGCGCAGCATCTCAAGCAAAACGGCCTATCTTGGCCGCAAGTCCTCGTCTCGGCTTTCACCGCCGGAAAAACGCGCATCATGATGACTTGCGAGTCGGAAACGCTCGACACTCTGCTGCGCACGCTGGAAAGGAGCAAGGACTTGCGCAAAGGGCGTGAGACTTTGAGTTCGGTGAGCCTCACTTGCTTCGGCGGCGTTTCTTCAGACTTGCCATTTCAGGCGATGCAAATTCTGCAATCCCACGGGATTGTCGTTGAAAAGTACGTTCTATCACCACATTCGATAAATTTGTTCGTTCCTGTGGAGACCCGCGAAGCCGCGGTCAGGGCCTTGCATTCGCTGATCTAACAACCTCTTTGAGAAGATATCACGAAATCGCGTATGGGGAGGGATGGTCAAGAGGGGCGGCTCGCCGGCTCGATGCGGCGACAACGAGAGTTCTTAATCTTGCTGATACGCGCCCGTCCGCCATCGTTGGTGTCAATTTTTTATAGTCGGGAGGCGTCGATCATGCCGGGCACCATTGGTTGGCTACTTCGCGAGGGCGAACGAATTATTGCTTGCAACACAGGTCTATTGGGTGACAAGCACCTTCTAATCGGCGCTACCCGCGTTCGTAACGAAGCGCTTATTCTCAGAGACACACTGGATTACGTGGGCAAGCAGGTCGATGCGATTGTCGCTTATGATGACGCGAGCACGGATCGTACGCTGGAGATTCTATGCGAACACCCGAAAGTCGCTCTGATTGTGACAAATCGTTCATGGGAAGCTGACATCGAGGCGCGCCGGATTGCTGAGGGTCGGCATCGCGGCCTCTTGTTGCAGACGGCGCGCGAGCATTTGCAGTTCGACTGGATGTTTTGCTTCGATGCGGATGAGCGCGTTACCGGGGATTTACGCGGATTCATAGAAGGAACGCATTCTAGCGAATGCGACGGCGTGCGGGTTCAACTGTTCGATGCCTATATGACTCCTGGGGACCACGCACCCTATCAGGCCGATCGCGAACTGTTGGACTTTCGTCGTTTCTTTGGTCCGGAAAGGCGAGACATTCTGATGTTGTGGCGAAACCGGTTGCAGGTCACCTTCGCAGAGCACCATGCGCGCGAGCCGGGTGGCGTTGAACGCGTGGCGACTGGCCTCTATTGCCAGCACTACGGCAAATCGTTGTCGGTCGACCATTGGGAAGAGACCTGCGACTACTACATGCGACACTTTCCGTTCGATACCTACGGACGAAAATGGCGTGAACGCAAAGGTCGAGCAATCCACACCCAATCGGACTTCATGCGGCCGTTGTACGAGTGGGGTGACGGGCTCTTCGCGAATGCGATCAAGATGTGATTGTCCGAAAACTGAGCCGCCCCCGTGCCAATGCGGCCGCTTCGAAGTCGGCTTCGTTGATCTGGACGCGTTTTGGTCTGCGTTCGGTCGTGTTCGTTGTGTTCCGGTGAGATCGTTTCTGGTGCGAAACTGGTGCGGTAGATGGTCTGAGATTTTCGTGCCTGACGTGCTGTTTCGCAACGCCTCCCGAAGATTGTTCGTGACCAGCGCGCCAAACAAATCGCGCCCAACAAGCCTTGCCGCCCCGCGCGGTCGACGAACCTCGCTCCGGGATGAAGCCGGCTCTGACGGTTCCAAACTAGGAACCTGACAGGCGCTGAGCGCAAGAATCCCGGGAGGTGTGAGGCGGCTCACACCCCCACGTCAGGCTTCGCGCTAATCAGATCGCTGCGGGGATTTCTGGCGGACAGGAGATTTCGCATGAAGCCTTTGATCATTTGTTCCATCGCCGCTGTTGGTCTGCTTGCTGCTGTGACCGGCATCCCGCGATCACACTCGAACGCAACGGTCGGGCGCGCCGGAACATCAAGCACGTCGACATTGCAGGGCATGCAAAGCGGTCGAAGCGCAGACAAGCTGCCGGTCGACGATTTTGACGATCGGTCATTGGTCTTTCCGCGGGATTCCAAGCGCTAAGGCATGATCCGAAAAAGTGCGCAGCGGTTTTCCGAAAAGATCATGCTCAAACAACAACCTAAAGCGCGATGACGATTCATCCCAATCTCATCGCGCTTTAGGCAGAAGGCCGCGCAGCAGACCGTTCAGCCAGGGCTCGCAAATCGATGCGCTTGAGCCTGCGAGGTCGAACGAAATCGTGGTCGAGAGGCGGGGCTACGGGCCCAGGAAAGCGGGCGGAATCGGGTAGTCGTTCCCCAAAAGGCCGAGCAATTCCAGCTCGCCTCGATGAGCGTCCAGTTCCAGAATGGCCAAGAGAAGCATCAGCACGGCCGCGGTATAGATGAGGAACGGTGACGTTTCAGCGGGCACATCGTCACGGTGTGGCGGTATCGCATCGCGAAGTGATCGCCACAACGAAATGAAATGCAGATACGTTTTAGGTCGTATTTGCATGACGTCGTCCTCGACGTGTCAGATCAAGCATAGGTTCAGGCTATGCCCGGTTCAAGCCGACAACAGCCGTTGCGGCATTGAGTAGCGGAGCCATGCCCGTCCTGCGGTGCAGCATGGAAACCGGATAACGGCTTCAATCATTGACGAGACCGAGCGAGTGCACGTACGCCGTGTCAACACCGACGACATGCCCGAACGACCTGTAAGCCGCAGATGAATTGGGTCCCACGTCTCAGCACCAGTCTCTGCATCGTTGCCGCTCTGTTGGCGATGCATTCAGCGCCGGCGCCAGCGCAATTGACAGGTCACGGTGGGCCCGTGCGGGCGATTGCGATTTCCAGTGATGGCAAAAATGTTCTGTCGGGCAGCTTCGACACCGCCGCCATCCGATGGTCGCTCAAGACCGAATCCGCCGAGCAGGTCCTTCGCTTTCACTCCGATGCGGTGAACGCGGTGGCCTTCCTGAAGGATGGGCGGATGGTGACTGCCGGAGCGGATGCGAAGGTAGCGATCTGGACGCCTGGCCGGCAGCAGCCGGATCAGGTTTTCGAGGGCCATGGCGCGCCGATCGCTTCACTTGCAGTCTCGCCGGATGGCGCAAGAGTGGCTTCTGCCTCCTGGGACCATACAGTTCGTATCTGGTCGCTCGGCGATGGCGCGCAGCAGGTGCTGGAAGGGCATGCGCAGAACGTCAACGGCGTCGCATTCACGCCGGATGGACGATCGCTGGTGAGCGTGGGTTACGATCGTGAACTGAGGATCTGGCCATTGGCGGGTGGCACCCCTAATGTCATCACGCTGGGCTCACCCCTTAATGCCGTGGCAGTCGCGCCTGACGGCGAGATCGTAACGGGTGGTGCTGATGGCAAGCTACGCTTTCTGATGTCGGAGGGCCGGGAAAGCGGCGAGGTGCAAGCTGGCCAGACGCCGATTGTCGCGTTGTCGATCTCTCCAGACGGCACGTCGGTCGCTGCTGCAGGAATTGGCGGTGTCGTGACGGTCATCGACCGAAAGGCGCGAGGCATCGCGCGAAGCCTGGTCGATACAGGTTCGCCCGTGTGGTCGGTCGCTTTCCTGCCGGACAACGCAACATTGCTGACGGGCGGCGTCGACGGCAGGATCCGGCGCTGGAATGCGCTGACCGGCGCCCCCATCGGCTCATCGTTGCAAGCTACGCCGCACGATCCGCTTGCAGCCTATACGGGAGATCACGGGGCCGAGGTGTTCAGGGCGTGCGTTGCCTGTCATACCCTGTCCGAGCAGGACGCGCAGCGCGCCGGCCCCACGCTTGCGGGCTTATACGGCCGCAGGATCGCGTCGCTGCCTGGTTATCGCTTCTCCGACGCGCTCAAAGCGATGGACATCGTGTGGACGCCCGAGACCGTGTCAAAATTGTTCGAACTCGGTCCGAACGCCTATACGCCTGGCACAAAAATGCCGGAGCAGCGGATTGGATCCGCGAAGGATCGCAAGGCGCTTACGGATTTCCTGGCGCGCGCCACCGCCAAGTAGCTAACGCTTGGTCTCACGCTCACGGAGATAATCATCGGTCGTGCGAGGCGAAGCGCGTTCGGGCACGCCGGCGAACGGGTCGAACTGTTGTTCACTCATGGCGGTGACGCGGCAGTCCGCGCACATTCTGACCACGTCCAGCCGCTTGTCGCCCGCGGGATACATCCAGTGTCGGCCCTCGAGTTTCGCAGCGATCTTCTCGATCGTGCTCTTTACCCCAAAGGGCTTATTGCAGCGGATGCAAAGCGCCGGCTCCTCCTCCTTGATGATCCGTGCCGGAGCCCTTGCGGCCCGGAAATCGATCTGCGGCTTCAGAGTGATCACCTTTTCCGGGCAGGTGCTCTGGCATAATCCGCACTGCACGCAGGCATCTTCGACGAATTTAAGCACGGGACGTTCGGGATCGTCGCGGAGAGCCCCGGTGGGACAGGCCGACACGCAGGCCAGGCACAAAGTGCATCCGTCCGTATTGACGGTAACCGTACCAAGCGGCGCGCCCTGGGACAGCGCAATGACGTCGGTCGGCACAGGCGCAACGCGGTGCAGTTCGTGAAGAGCGAAGCGAAGCAGGTCGCGCCGCTTGCCTACCGTCTTGAAGGTTGCGGGACGCTCCACGGCCGGCGCGGGTTCAATCGACCGCAGCACTTCGCCCAGCACGTCCGGGTCGTCCGTTTCGATAGTCGCAACCCGGCGCCCCGAAAAACCTAATCCGGAAACAATGGCATCAGCCATCGTTATGGTTTGAGAAAGCCCGGAGATGTCGTGCAAAGGTCTTGCGCGGAGGAGAAAGCGTATCCCCGCTGCGCCATAGGCGAAGGATGCCACGACCGCTTCCAATCCAACCTGTGTCACCTCGTTGACGGCGAACGGCAGCACATTGGCGGGAAGCCCGTCGCCGTGGCGGGCGAGCGCATCGATCAGCGTGCTGCCATGTTGGGTGTCGTGCAGCAGCACGACCGCACCGGAGCCGCCGGCTTCGCGGTAGGTCAAAAGCATTGCGCGCAATTTGTGCAGCAGCGCATCGGGCGGCGGAAGGGCATAGGTTGCTGCACCCGTCGGACAGGCCGTGGCGCACTGGCCGCATCCGGCGCAGACCTCGGCGTTGATCTTGACGTGATCGCCATGTGGCGTGATCGCTCCGGTCGGGCAGAGATCGAGACAGCGATGGCAACCCGTCAGCCTCGAGCGCGAATGGACGCAGATCTCTGCGGTGAAATTGACGTATTTCGGCTTGTCGAAGTTGCCGACGAGGTCGCGTGCCCTGAGCACCGCACGCAGCATCGCGGCCGGGTCCCGCGGATCCGCGCGGAGATAGCCGTCGCGCAAGTCATGCGCGGGAAAAAGCGGTTTCCCGCCGGAGAGATCAAGGACGATGTCGCAGCGCGAAGTCAGGCCGTCGCACGGAGCCTCGAAGACGAGCGTATCGCGCGAGGAGGGGCGGGGGGCCGCATAGTCGTCGACCGTCAACTCGAAGGCCCCCAAATGGCCCTTGGCGTTACGGATCGTTCCTTGGACGATCGGAAAGGATGTCGTCGCCGGCGGCATAATCTGTGACGGCTTTGTGATCATGATCGTCACGTCGAGATGATCGGCAAGCAATCGACCAGCTTCGACCGCAAGTTCGTCGCGGCCATAGATCAGGATCACCCCTTCGCTCGATAGGGTGACCAACGGAAAAGCAGGCGCAGCCTCGGACACAGCGGCGAGCAGTGCTGCCATTTTTGGGCCTGCCTTGGTTCCCTCCACCGACCAGCCGGCCGTCTCGCGAAGGTTGATGAAATCCAGTTTCCCCGAACGCCCCTTCGCCTCGTCGCCAAACAGTGGGGCCTCCTGGGTGCAGCCGACGATGAGCGGTCCTTCCGCCTTCGCCGCGTTGCGAAAATGATCGAGCTCGGCCCTGCAGAGCTGGCGGAACTCGGCGATTTCGCTTTTGCGGCATCCTCGCTTCACGGCGGCCGTATCGAGGCGCATCGTGTCTTCGCACGAGCAGATCAGGATCGTGTTCGGCGGATCAGGCATGCGCAGCCCTTCACCTCCTGAAGAGGTCCGGGAACGACGGCGAGCGGACTCGCGTCGCCCCTCCTGGTCGATTAAGTTATTCTCACAAGAGAAGAAAAGAAAGCTGGAGGTCCGCCTGACACCGACAGCCCCTGGGCACTCATCGGTCACGGAGCCAATCAATCTGCCTCCGCCATTCACGCTGGTGAGGCTGCGCGAAAGTCGTGACTCTTTCGCCCATGCCATGCATATCGCCGAAGAGAGTGGGGCAGGTACGCTGACCTACGTGGGGCGGTTCGATCTTGCCGAGTTCGCAGTCGTCCTTGAACCTGGCGAGCCGTTGCGTACCGCGCGCCGCGCTTTCTATGCGGGGATGGTGGCGCTGACCGACGCCTTGCGCGCGTATGCGCCGCCGAACAAGGAGATCGCGATCGACTGGCCGGACGCGATCCGTGTTGACGGCGGCCTCGTTGGTGGCGGGCGGCTCGGCTGGCCTTCGTCCGCAAAGGAGGACGAGCCGCCGCGCTGGCTGGTGTTCGGTGCCATGATCCGAACGGTTGCGATGAGCGACAGGGAAGCCGGCGTTTATCCGCTCGCTTCCGCCCTGGATCAGGAGGGTTTTGGTGAGGCCGGCGCGATTCAGGTGACGGAGAGCTTTGTGCGGCATCTGATGCGCGCTCTCGACGCCTGGCAAGCCGATGGATTCGACGGCATCGCACGCGAGTTTCTAAGTCGGTTGCCGCGTGCGCGGCAAACCACATATGTGATCGCTGACAACGGTGATCTTATTGCCCGCCGGATTGGGACAAACAGGACCGATCGGCACGACCTGAAGAAGGGCTTGCTATCGCCGTCATGGTTCGATTCAATACTCGGAGGACCGCGTCTGTGAAGCTCTTGCGCACCATCGCGCTCGATCCATCCGACACGTTCGTGTTCGACGTGCCGGCGCAGCCCGGCGATTGGGCGGTGTCGGGCGCCTTCCGCTTTTGTAATCGGGATGCAGCGAAGCTGAGCGGCAAGGACCGTTCGGCGTTTCGAAGCGGTTTCCTCGGCGTGCAATCCTGGGGCTGGTCGACACTGGTGCAAATCGTCCCCGCGACTGAAGGCGATCGCCGGACGTTGGTGGAGCTCCTTGCGAAACAACTGGTCGAACGGTTCGGGGCGCCGGACCTTGCAACCGCGCGCCTTGCCGCTGAAGAGGAAGTCGCCTTTGCGCAATCACTCTGCACACATCCCATCAGCGCGCTGATCGCGGTCCACCGCTCGGCGAGCAATGGCGAGGTCCGCGAGTCATTCCGCAGATTGCAACTGCGCGAGGGCCAGCGTCACGGCAAGGCGTTCTCGTTCATGGAAGTGGAGGATGACACCGAGCCCGACAAGGATCTCAATCTTGCGAATATGAGCGAGGAGCCGTCGCGCCGATGAGGGATTTCTGGATCGCCTGCGGCCACCACCTGCTCGATCACAATGCGAGCGGCGGGCTCGTGGTCACGGATGAGTTCCTGAAGGCCTACTTCGTGCGTCCCGAACTGATGCCGCCGAACGACGCTTGCGCGGTCGAACGCAGGTTGCACCAGGAGCTGCTCGCTGACCCGGGCCGGGCAGTCGCTGCGGAGGAGGTAGCTGCGATCGCCGATGCGGATGCGCGGGAGAACTGGCAATTCGTACTGGCATTTCGGAAGCTTCTGCTGCGCGAACCCACGTTGGAAGCGGCCTATCTTGCATTGGTTCGCTCACGTCACGTCAACCTGCCGCCGCTGTTTGTGAACCACCTTGTTCACGTGATCCTGCGAAATGCGCTTGACGGCTGCGAGGACCCGTTCGTGCTGCGCGCGGCCGAACTGTTCTTCCGGCCGCAGCGTATCGTGCCGCACGAACACTTGCTGCTGTTGGGCGACGAGGAAATCATTGGCGGGCCAAGCCAAACGCCCGTGTTGTCGCTGATGTCCATGTTGGGGGCAACAACCGGCGCGGAGATCGACGTCCTCAGCGAGGGGAATGCCGACAGCTACTGGCAGCGCAGCGATCAGTTCGATCTTGCGCTCGATTTCACCGGCGGAACGCGGGGCCCCGCTGCGCTGGCAGAGGCCATGGGGCGCTGGATTACTCATTTGCTTGGATTTGCCGTCGGAATTGAGCCGCTCACCGCCCTGCGCGATGCGAAGCTCACCTGGTATGTTGGGCTCGATGCTGAAGCCACCCGGATGGGCGACCAGCTTTGGCATGGAGAGGCGCTGGACGACCGCACCGCAAGTCGTGTGCTAGCGCTGTTCCGGCTCACTTTTCCAGATTCCAGCCTGGTCGTTGATGCGGTCGGGGGCGAGCCGGTCTACCTGATCCTTGCAACGACCTCCGATCAGCTGGTGCAGATGAAGCCGCAGAATCTGTTGACGGGGTTGCCGATCAAGCACCTGGAGGCTGCAACGTGAGCCCCGGCGCGCTGCCATTGTTGCGCATTCCGGTCGGCGTTGTCGTCGAGCGCCGCAAGGCGGATTCCCCATGGATTGATTTTGTCTGGCGCGGCATCGGCGTCTTGCCGGATGAGTCGGAGATGATGCCGTGGACTGTCCTACGGGCGCAGGAGGGATTGACGCTCTTTTATGCCGGGAACGCCATGGTCGATCTCTATCGCTCGGAAACCGAGCGCTACCGCGACAATCTTGCCACGGGCGCTCCCCGCATCTGGATCGTATTGACTCCCTCCGAGGGCGCCTGGCCCTATGCCGTTTCGGCCGTCACCGCAGATCCAGCGGAAGGCGAGGCATTCACGGAAGCAGGTGCCAATCTGGTCGAAGCGGTGCCAATGCCTGAGATACTGCATAAGGCGATTGAAAATTTCATCGCCGAGCACCACGTCGAGAGGGAATTCGTCAAGCGCGAGCGACGCCGCGCCGATCCTGAGGCGCTTGCGCGGCGTCACCACGACGGTGAGCACGAATGAGCGACGAGCAATTCCTGGCGCGCTGGGCGCGCCGCAAGCAAGAGGCGAAGGCCGGTCACGCTGAACCAGCCCCTGAAGAAGCCGCTGAGGCGCATGGGCCGGCGCTGTCCAACCGGGCCGCGGCAGAGCCGGCTCCCCCGGAGACGGAGCTGTCGAAATTGCCCCCGATTGAATCGATCGATGCTGCCACCGACATCACGGCTTTCCTGCGCAAAGGCATTCCGCAGGAGTTGAGCCGGGCGGCGCTCCGTCGCGCCTGGAGCGCCGATCCCACCATCCGCGATTTCGTGGGGTTGGCGGAAAACGCCTGGGACTTCAACGACCCGAACGCCATGGCTGGCTTCGGTCCGCTGGACTATTCGGCCGAGCAAATTGACGCTCTCGTCCGCCGCGTCGTCGGGGGCGTGGTAGAGGCCGCCGAGGGCCGCCCCAATCCGCGCGAGGCTGCCGAAGACGCCGCGCGATCGGCTCCCGCGGAGGCCGGTTTCGAGCAATCATCAAATCCGGTGAAGGCGATCACGGAACCTCGACCGCTCGGCGAGTTCGCAGCCGCGGAATTGCCGTCGAATTCTACTGCATCGCAACCCGTAGCTGCGAGTGAAGAGACTCCCCTTCGGCACCGCACACATGGCGGGGCGTTGCCCCGGTAGACTGCGACTAAATGCGATAGCCTCAGGCTATGGCTATCAATTGACCGCTCCCGGACACGCGGCTAGTCTTTGTTACGCAAACGCAATCAAGCGCTTGGCCCCCTGGATGGGAGGTCGGCATGCGCGATGCGGGCCTTGAACGAGCCATCGATGCGGCGGGCGGCGTTGCCGAGCTTGCCCGAAAAATCGGTATTGCCCAGCCCTCGGTGTCGAACTGGAACAGGGTGCCCGCGCAACGTGTGATTGCGGTCGAAGGCGCAACGGGTGTGTCGCGCGAAGTGCTTCGTCCCGATCTCTATAGCGAGCCGGCCGCGCCGGACGACGCGGTTGATCCGACCGATGCCGCGCGCGCGCAGGAATACGCGCTGCTTGCAACCTTGCTCTCGTCCGCGCCGTCGGCCGCATTGCTCGAGCAGATCGCGCAACTGCATGGCGATGCGACGCCGCTTGGACGCGCCCATGCAACCATTGCAGAAGCTGCATCGGTAGCGGCCGTATCCGAGGTCGAGCGCGAATATTTTGACCTCTTCGTCGGTCTGGGTCGCGGCGAGTTGCTGCCTTACGCATCCTATTACTTGACGGGGTTTCTCCACGAACGTCCGCTGTCGCGCCTGCGCGACGATCTCGCCGCGCTCGGCATTGAGCGGGTCGAGAGCAATTTTGAGCCCGAGGATCACGCGGCGACGCTGTGCGAGATCATGGCGGGCCTTGCGGTGGCACGCTTCCCAGTGCCAACGGAAGCACAGCGCACATTCTTCGAGAAGCATGTGTCCCGCTGGATGGGACGTTTGTTTGCCGACATGGAGAAGGCGGAAAACGCCAAATTCTACCGGTCGGTCGGAACACTTGGACGAAATTTTCTGGAAATCGAATCCGAGGCTTTCACGTTCGTCAACTGACCAGCGCCGCTGGTCCAGGAGAGATGCGATGAGGGACGAGCAGAGAACGACAGTCGGACGCCGCGATTTCCTTCGCAAGGTCGGCATCGGCACGGTCGGTGCGGGCGCGACGCTGGCAACGCCCTTGATCACGCCTGCTCAGGCGGACAGCGAGACCGACGATGAGAAACGCAAGGCGCGCTACAAGGAGACCGATCATGTGAAGGCGTACTACCGTGTCAATCGCTATCCGGGTTGAGAGGAGGCGGCCGTGCTGATCAGGAGAACACAACAGCGTTCCGAATCCGCTTCACGCGGATCAATCGCGGGAGGTTTGTCCGGGCAAACCAATGGTCTCGACCGCCGCACCTTCCTGCTCCGGTCTGGCCTTGGTGGCGGCGCTCTCGCTGCAGTGAGCACGCTGCCGGTCGGCGGCGTCCGCAAGGCGAAAGCAGCAGTGGCAGGTCCCCTCACATCGGGAGCAACCGTTCGCAAGAGCGTCTGCACGCATTGTTCGGTTGGATGCACCGTGACGGCGGAGGTGCTGAATGGGGTGTGGATCGGCCAGGAGCCGAGCTGGGAGTCCCCGATCAATCGCGGATCACATTGTGCCAAGGGCGCTTCTGTGCGCGAGCTCGTGCACAGCGAGCGGCGGCTGCGCTATCCGATGAAGCTTGTGGGCGGGCAGTGGACGCGTGTCTCCTGGGATACGGCGATCAACGAGATCGGCGACAAGCTCCTGGAAGTCCGCGAGAAATCTGGGCCCGATTCCATCTATTGGCTCGGCTCGGCCAAAATGACGAACGAAGGCGCCTATCTGTTCCGCAAGCTCGGCGCGTTCTGGGGAACCAACAACACGGATCATCAGGCGCGCATCTGCCATTCAACGACCGTTACCGGTGTGGCCAACACCTGGGGCTACGGCGCGATGACCAACAGCTTCAACGATATCCGCAATGCCAAGACCCAGGTCATCATGGGCGGCAATCCAGCCGAGGCGCACCCTGTATCGTTGCAGCATCTGCTTGAGGGCAAGGAGCTTCAAAAGGCCAACTTTGTCGTCATCGACCCGCGCCTGACGCGAACCGCGGCACACGCGACCGAATATGTTCGGATGCGGCCGGGCACCGACATCCCGGTGCTGTACGGCATGATGTGGCACATCCTCCAGAACGGGTGGGAAGACAAGGAGTTCATCCGACAGCGGGTCTATGGATTCGATGATCTCCGGAAAGAAGTGGAGAAGTGGAATCCGGCAGAAGTCGAGCGTGTCACCGGCATTCCCGGCGAGCAGCTCAAGCGCGTCGCCAAGATGTTTGCTACCGAGAAGCCGGCAACGCTGATCTGGGCCATGGGCCAGACCCAGAAGACCGTTGGCACCGCCAACGTGCGGGCCAGTTGCATCGCACTGCTGATGACCGGCAATGTCGGCGGAGCGGGCATGGGCGCCAACATCTTCCGTGGCCATGACAACGTGCAAGGCGCGACCGATGTCGGGCTCGATATCGTCACGCTGCCGTTCTACTACGGGCTCGCCGAAGGCGCGTGGAAGCACTGGTCGCGGGTTTGGGAAGTCGACCATGAGTTCCTGAAGTCGCGCTTCGACTCCAAGCAGATCATGGAAACGCCCGGCATCCCGCTGACCCGCTGGTTCGAAGCGGTGACGCTGCCGAAAGATCGGATCGCGCAGAGGGACAATGTGCGGGCCGTGTTCGTGCAGGGGCACGCCAGCAACAGCATCACCCGCATTCCTGAATCCCTTAATGGCCTGAAGGCGCTCGAGCTGCTCGTCATCGCCGACCCGCATCCGACGACCTGGGCCTCGCTCTCGGTCGAGGCGGGACGCAAGGATGGAGTCTACATTCTCCCGGTTGCCACGCAATTCGAGTGCAAGGGTTCGCGCGTTGCCTCGAACCGCTCGTTGCAATGGGGCGAGCAGGTCGTGAAGCCGATCTTCGAATCGAAGGACGACCTCGAGATCATCTATCTCCTGGCGAAGAAGTTCGGCTTCGCCGACAAGATGTTCAAGAACATCAAGGTCGAGAACAATCTGCCCGAGGCGGAGGATGTGCTGCGTGAGATGAACCGCGGCAGCTGGTCGACGGGATATTGCGGGCAATCGCCCGAGCGCCTCAAGGCGCATATGAAGAACCAGGCGAAGTTCGACATGCTGACGATGCGGGCGCCCAAGGACGATCCCGAGGTCGGCGGCGACTATTACGGTCTGCCTTGGCCGTGCTGGGGATCACCTGAAGTCAAGCATCCGGGCACGCCGCTGCTCTACAACACCAATCTGCACGTGATGGACGGTGGCGGCACGTTCCGTCCGCGCTTTGGCGTCGAGCGCGAAGAGAAGCTGCCCGACGGCACCACGCGCAAGGTCAGCCTGCTCGCGGACGGCTCGTACTCGAAGGGTTCGGCGATCGAGGACGGCTATCCGGAATTCACGCTGGCGAGCCTGAAGAAGCTCGGCTGGGACACGGAGCTCACGGAAGCCGAAATGGCTGTTATCAACAAGATCAACCCGGCCAAGCCAGACGTGGTGTCGTGGTCGCTCGACCTGTCGGGCGGAATCCAGCGTGTCGCGCTCATGCATGGTTGCGTGCCCTATGGCAACGGCAAGGCGCGGATGAATGCGTTCGGCTTGCCCGACCCCATTCCGGTACACCGGGAGCCGATCTACACGCCGCGCGTCGACCTGGTCGCGAAATATCCGACGTTGCCCGACGCCGAGCAGTTCCGGGTGCCCAATATCGGCTTCTCGGTGCAAAAGGCGGCGGTCGAGAAGGGGATCGCGAAGCAATTTCCGCTCATCCTGTCGTCCGGCCGTCTGGTCGAATATGAGGGCGGCGGCGAGGAGACGCGCACCAACCCCTGGCTCGCCGAATTGCAGCAGGACATGTTCATCGAGATCAATCCAGCCGATGCCGCCGAGCGCGGCGTCACGGACGGTGGCTGGGTCTGGGTCACGGGCGCAGAGAACAATTCGAGGGCCAGGATGAAGGCGCTCGTCACCGAGCGTGTCGGCAAGGGCGTTGCCTGGATGCCTTTCCACTTCGGCGGTTGGCTCGCAGGCAAGGATCTTCGCAGCAACTACCCCAAGGGCACCGATCCGATCGTGCTCGGCGAAAGCGCGAACACGATCACCACCTACGGGTATGATCCCGCGACGAACATGCAGGAGACGAAAGTCACTCTCTGCCAGATCGCGGCGGCATAAGGAGCAACGACGATGGCACGTATGAAATTTCTCTGCGACGCCGACCGTTGCATCGAGTGCAACGCCTGCGTGACGGCTTGCAAGAACGAGCACGAGGTCCCCTGGGGCATCAACCGGCGTCGTGTCGTCACCATCAATGACGGCAAGCCGGGCGAACGCTCGGTCTCGATGGCCTGCATGCACTGCACCGATGCGCCCTGCGCTGCGGTGTGTCCGGTGAACTGCTTCTACACCACCGCCGACGGCGTGGTGCTGCACTCCAAGGACCTCTGCATCGGCTGCGGCTATTGCTTCTACGCCTGTCCGTTCGGCGCGCCGCAATATCCGAAGGTCGGCAATTTCGGCTCCCGCGGCAAGATGGACAAATGCACCTATTGCGCCGGCGGTCCCGAAGCCGACGGCAGCAAGGAGGAATACGAGAAATACGGCGCGAACCGGCTTGCCGAAGGCAAGCTGCCGCTTTGCGCCGAGATGTGCTCGACAAAATCGCTGCTCGCCGGCGATGGCGAGATCATCGCCCAGATCTACAGAGAGCGCGTACTGAAGCGCGGCTACGGCTCGGGCGCATGGGGCTGGAAAACCGCCTATCGCGAGACGATCGAGTCCTGAAGCAGGCCGCGGCCACGCGGCGCAGATGCCGAGGAGGAGTTCATGTCGTCATCCGGAAGGTTCATTCCAGTCACCATCGGCGCGTGGGCATTGCTTCTGTTGATCATTGCGGCGCCGGCACCGTCACTGGCCCAGCAGGTCAATCCGACAGCGAGCTCGGTTAACGAGCGGCAGCTGCTCCAGGAAATGGACCGGATCCAGGGGCGCGTCAGCATTCCCGACCAGCGCTCCAGCGTGCTCATGCAGCCGGCTGGCCGCGAGTGGCGTGAATTCCGCAACGTGGCGCTGCGCTGGATTGGCGGGGTTGCCATCCTCGGCATGCTGGCGGTTCTCGTGATCTTCTATTTGACGCGCGGCATGGTCCGTCTGGAAAGCGGACGATCCGGCCGCACAATCGTGCGCTTTTCCTTATTCGAGCGTTTCGTGCATTGGATGACTGCGACCTGCTTTGTCGTTCTGGCGATTTCCGGATTGAACATCACCTTCGGCCGTCCGTTGCTCCTGCCGCTGATTGGCCACGAGGCGTTTTCCGAATGGTCGCAGTGGGCGAAGTATGCGCACAACTACCTCAGCTTTCCGTTCACCATCGGAGTCGTGCTGATCTTCCTGATGTGGATCGCTGGCAACGTCCCGAACAAGGCGGATGTCGATTGGATCAAGCGCCGTGGCGGTATAGTAGGTCACGATCATCCACCGGCCTATCGTTTCAACGCCGGCCAGAAGGCGATCTATTGGATCGTGGTCATCGGCGGAGGCCTGGTGGCGGCCACCGGATATGTGCTGATGTTCCCGTTCTATCTGTCAGGTATCGAAGGGATGCAGTTCGCGCAGATCGTTCACTCCATCGTGGCGATGCTCTTCATCGCGGCGATGCTGGCGCACATCTATATCGGGACGATCGGTATGGAAGGCGCGTTCGAGGCAATGGGCAGCGGCACTGTCGATGTCAACTGGGCCAAGGAGCACCATGGGCTCTGGCTTGAAGAGCAGAATGCGCGCGCCGAAGCGAATGCACGGCCCCGGCCGGCGGCCACCGCGGCGGAGTAGGGATCGCGCGGCCCATAAATGTGCCAGGCGCTTGGTCAGAGCCGCACGCCCGTCGTCGCAAACGCTTGTTGGACGGGTTCCTGGATCTGGTCAAGGACGACAAAACCGGCCGCCGCGATCACAATTGCGGCTGCGCAGGCGAGCAAGAAGGCTTTCATGGCAAGGCTCCGCAGGAGATCGGGGGGTAGTTTATATGAGCGAGCAACCTGCGGACAACTGAATCAGCACGTGTCAAAATCCGATCGTTGGTTGGTCGGTTGGCACGATAGCGCCGCCGAATCTACCACAAGAACGGAGCGACCATAGTCAGCTGTCGAGCAGTAGTTTGACGAAACAACATAGGCAATCATCGCGACTCGTTGGCGCAATCGCTGAGCCGTCAGGAAGAAAACTGTCCGCAGATCATTTAGGTCGCGCCGATGATCGGTACATCGCGCGCCTTTGAATTATGACAAATTTTCTGCTGGCGGCGGCCTTACGGACCGGGCAGCTCGATCCGCGAGCTGGACGAGCACCCGGTCGTGCATGTGGCGTTCAACGACGCCGAGGCTTTTGCCAAGTGGGCAGGCAAGGAACTTCCGACCGAGGCCGAATGGGAATTCGCGGCCGACCTCGCCACTTTGCGCTGTTTCGCGATCCTGGCGACCCAGGTTCGAGCACCCGTGCCCCCGCCTTGAGGCGCTATTCCGACCGCGAAATCGAGCGGCGGGCGTCCCTCATTTCCGCTATGATCAAGCCATGACGATCGGGATCACCGGACCCGAACGGAAGGTACCAAGGCAGAGTGCCGTGGTCGGGCTCACTATTGCGGCCGCTGTCATTGGGGTTTGCCTGATCCTTCTCTGGCTCGCGAGCGACCTCCTCGTCGACTGGCTGTGGTTTTCCTCGATCAATTATCCGCAGGTTTTTTGGACGACAATCGGTGCGAAAACCGTCATCTTTCTTGCGGTCTGGACCGGAACCGCCATCATCCTTTGGCTGAACGGATGGTTCGCACTGCGCTTTGCCCGACGGCGGTCGACACAGCTTGTCACCGCTTCGGTGTGGAACTTCGCGGTCAACGCGCCGCCAGATTTGCTTGCGCTTTTACGCGATCGACTGCCGTGGTCCCGGTTGATCGTAGGTGGGGCAGCTTTGATCGCTCTGCTCGTCGCCGCCGCAGAAGTCGGCAACTGGGGTGTCTTCCTGCGGTTTGTCTATCAGGTGCCATATGGCGCAGACGATCCGCTCTACAACAAGGACATCGGCTTCTATCTCTTCTCGCTGCCCGCCTATATCCTCATCAAAAACTGGATCATGCTCGCGCTCGTTCTCAGCGCGCTTTTCGCCGCGGCGATCTACTGGGTGCACGGCGATATCGAATACGACCTTCATCGTCGATCAATGTCGTCGATGGCGATTGCCCACGGCTCAGTGCTGCTCGGTCTTTTCTTTGCGGTGAAGGCCTGGTCCTATGGTCTTGATCGCTATCTGCTGCTCTACGGCGACAACGGTGTGGTCGTCGGCGCAAGCTACACCGATGTCCACGTGAGGCTCCCGGCCTTGTGGTTGATGATCGGACTTTCGGTCATCGCGGCGTTCGCCACGTGGGCAAATTTGCGGGTGCGCACCTACCGGCTTCTTGCCGCCGCGTTCCTGCTTGTCGTGATCGGGTCTTTCGTGCTGTCCAGCGTGATTCCCGTGCTGTTCCGGGAGTTCTTCGTCAAACCAAGCGAATTGGAGCTGGAAAGGCCCTATATCGAACGCAACATTGCGCTCACCCGGCAGGCTTACAATCTCGATCAGATCGCAGCCAAGCCGTTTGCGGCGGAACAGAAGCTTAGCTTCAAGACGCTCGACGCCAACAAGGCGACAATCGACAATATCAGGCTGTGGGACTGGCTGCCCTTGTCGGACACCTACGCGCAGCTGCAAGAGATCCGCACTTACTACAAATTCCATGATCTTGATGTTGATCGCTACTGGCTCGATGGCTCCTACCAAAGCGTGATGCTCTCGGCTCGCGAATTGCAGCCCTCCCTGCTGCCGCCCAATGCCCAGACATGGGTCAACCGCCACGTGCTGTTTACTCACGGCAATGGCGCGGTGATGAGCCCGGTCACGCGCAAAAGCACCGAGGGGCTACCGCTGCTCTATTTGCGGGATATCCCTCCGGTTGCGGATGGAGGCCCCAAAATCCACGAGCCGCGCCTCTACTACGGCGAACGGAGCGACAACTACGTCATCGTCAAGGGGAGCACGCCGGAGTTCGACTATCCGAAGGGAAAGGACAATGTCTACGCGGCTTATGACGGTACGGGCGGCGTTCCGATAGGAGCGATGGTGTGGAGAGGCCTGTTCGCTTACTACTTCAACGACCCGAACCTACTGCTCTCAAGCTACATCACGACCGACAGCCGTATCATGATCCGGCGCAATATCGGGGAAAGAGTACGAACGATCGCCCCGTTCCTCAGGCTCGATCACGATCCTTATCTGGTCATCAGCAATGGGCGGATGTTCTGGATGCAGGACGCCTACACGGTGAGTTCCTACTTCCCCTCCGCGCAGCCGGCGCAAGACGAGGATATCAACTACATTCGCAATTCAGTGAAGGTCATCGTCGATGCCTATAACGGGACCGTCGACTTTTACCTGATGGACACCGGCGATCCGATTGCAGCGACCTATAGGCGTATCTTTCCGAGCATGTTCAAGCCATTCTCGGCCATGCCGGCGGATATGCAGAGGCACATTCGCTATCCGGAGGACCTGTTCCTGATTCAGGCGCAGCTCTATCAGAGCTATCACATGGAGGCCGCTGACGTTTTCTATAACCGCGAGGATCTCTGGCAGTTCCCGCGCCAGCCGGGCGGCGGCGGCATTGCGACGATGGCCCCATATTACATCATCATGCGACTGCCCGGCGAGCCGCAGGCCGAGTTTTTCCTCATGCTTCCCATGGTGCCAAGCCGCCGCGACAATATGATCGCGTGGCTCGCCGCGCGTTGCGACGCACCCGACTACGGCAAGCTGATTGTCTACGAGTTTCCCAAGGAGAAGCTCGTCTACGGGCCGTTCCAGATCGAAGCGCGGATCAATCAGAGCACCGATATATCGCAGCAGATCACGCTGTGGAATCAGATGGGCTCGCGGGTGATACGCGGTGCGAACCTGCTTGTGATCCCAATCGAGAACTCGATCCTCTATGTAACGCCGCTCTATTTGCGAGCGGAGCACGGACACCTGCCGGAGTTGAAACGCGTGATCGCAGCCTATGGTGAACATGTGGTGATGAAGGAGACGCTCGACGAGGCCTTGTCAGCACTGTTTATCGAGCCTGGCGCGGTGCGGCCGGTCTCGAACACGAAGGAGGAAATTCCTGTCGCACGCCCGTCGGCAAGTCAGGCACGGGAGGCGCTCGACCGTTACAATCATGCCGTTGAACGATTGAAGTCCGGCGACTGGAAAGGCTTTGGCACGCAGTTCGACGCAATGCGCGAGCTTCTGGAGGAAATGAACCGGCACGCCACGGGCCACTAGCGTCGCGGCTCCTTTGGCGCTCATTGGAGAACACAGGGGCTGCATAGTTCGGGCTGAACACGCAACGAAGAGAGGCCTTGAGCTTGATGCGATACAGGCGGTGTTTGCACTCGCGGTACGAATGCCACTGAGAAGCGAGGTGGACCGCAAGCAGGTCGAGCCGGATCTCCCCTGTGAACCAACCGACAGGCCCACTGTCGCGCCTACTGCTGTGGCCACTGACTGAGTTCATCTTCAGTTACAACACGCTCGAAATTCTCGGTTTTGCTTTTGATGCGGTATCGAATGCGTCCGTCCGCCTCAATCGGGAGGCATGCAACAATTGTGTAGACGGTCCGTCCGCCATTGTCGGCGCGGCCCTGCGGTCGCTGGGCTTGATGATGAACGTCGTCGTTGATCGAGAAGATGTAGGGCATTGTGTTCCTTACAGCATTTGGGGCGCGTGCGCCGCACAGAGAAGCCCGCCGGCCCGCTGATTGCAATCAAGGTTTTGCGGGCCGTGAACAGTCCCTTCGAGAAGGCCGCGGAACCCGAGGCCAGCCGCGGCGCCCTCTCATCTCATTCCCGTGGCAACCCATGCCACCGGTGGTATGGTGAAGGGGTTCGACCTATTGAATGACTTGATGGCCGCGCCCCGAGGGGGCCTTTCCAAGACATCGCTGGATCGAATTTGCTCACACGGATTGTGGGTAGCGAACTCTTTCGTGGGTATTGTTGGAGACGGATAATGGCAACGGGTGTCGTGAAGTGGTTCAACGGCCAGAAGGGCTTTGGCTTTATTCAGCCGGACAATGGTGGGCCGGATGTATTTGTTCACATTAGCGCCGTCGAGCGTGCGGGCCTTCATGGACTAGCCGAAGGGCAGAAGGTCTCCTTCGAGGAGAAGACCGATCCGAGGCGCGGAAAGACGAGCGCTGAAAATCTGAAGACCCTATAACATCGGTCGACGCTTCGGTTTCACGGATGTACTGAGAAGCAGGCTACAGGGGGGATATCATCGCCGACCTGCGGCGGAGATGCCGCACGATTGTTCGTTAAGTTTTATCGTTCATCCGCTAGGTCGCGGAACTTAGCACCAGCGGCACCGTCCCCAGCGTGCGCAGCAGCCGCCGCAACCCCCGCAGCCACCGCAACCACGCACAGCTCGGCAACCACGGCAGCCACGGCAACCACCGCAACCTCGGCGAACAACAACAGCGGCTAGCTGCACGTCGCTTCCAGCATTTTCCTTATCGAAGAGATAGAACGTGGCGAGACTGACGTCGGCCATTTCCTCTTCGCCAAGAACGAAGCGCTGATTGGGCGAGATGTTGTCAGAATGCGGGATATGAGCAGTGGGTATCGTGTGCGCGGATGCGCTCCCCGCCAGCGAGAGACCCAGTCCGGCCGTACCGAGTGCCGTCACGGCGGCGGCTTTGGTTGCGCGTGCGTGCTTCGCAGCTTGCTTCACCCGTGGCATGGTCGCCATCCTTTCGGAAGTTGTCGTGAAAGGGTCAGCTTGACGTAGCAAGTGTGCCTGTACGTCTAGAAATGCGACCTAGCGCATTCGGTTCCCCTTCGCGCGCGGGTCTTTTTGAGTTACAACTGGTGGTGGACCTGACTGACCGTCTGACGATGTCCGTTAACAGGGGCAGAGCGGAAGTTGGACTTCGCGGCGGTCAGTGCAGCTTTTGACCCGAAGCCGACAGGTTCGAACAGCTGGCGCTTTCCGCAAGGCTCCAGCCAGCGAGGCGACTGCGCAAGTGCTGCTCAAGAATTAAACGTCGATTGGCTTTTAATCTGGTGAGCGCGTAAAGGGTACAAACCGCACGAGGCTGGCGGCGCGCGTTGTTGTCTTGCCCGGGCCGGTTTTTTCCACCACCGTGAGTTGCTGAGTGGTGTAGGCAGGTCCCACCGGCATCACCAGCCGGCCACCCAATTTGAGCTGCTCAATCAGCGGCGCCGGTACGTGCCCGAGCGCTGCGGTGACGATGATTGCTTCAAAAGGACCGCAATCGGGCCAGCCAGCATAGCCGTCGCCAAGCCGAACGCTCACATTGTCATACGCGAGGTCTTTGAGCGTTTTGGCTGCGGCTGCGGCCAACTGCGGGATGATCTCGATGGTGCAGACCTTTCGCGCCAGGTGCGCAAGGATGGCAGCCTGATAGCCCGAACCCGTACCGACTTCGAGCACAACATCATCGGGCGCGACGTAAGCCAGCTGAGTCATCAAGGCCACGATGAATGGCTGCGATATGGTCTGGCCGGCGCCGATCGGAAGCGGCATGTCTGCGTATGCGATGGAGCAAGATCGCTCAGGGATGAACAGATGGCGTTGTGTTTGCCCCATGGCCTCAAGGACTCTCCCCGACAGCCCCTGCTGTCCCAAAACACTGACGTGGGACCGGGCGTAAGACCGGATGGTTTCGACCATGGCGGCGCGTTCGAGGACGCATTGCGCGTCCTGTGCGGTCACTTCGCGCACGACGGTCACCATAGAAAGCACGAGCAGCAGCAAGGTCCTCATGAGCCGTCTCCCCGATCTCGGTGGCGCTGCGGCGACAAGGCCGGTTGCGACGCACCCGCAGCAACCAGTCATGCCGGCGCTTGGGTCACCATCTATCTATGACGCGCGGTTGAGAAAGATCGGCAACCCCTGCTTGTTGCCGTAGATGGGGCGATAGCGCTCCGTGTTGTAGCTGCTGGCGACGTCCAATTTGCGCGGGCCGAGCTTGGCGTCAGGGATGGGCACGAGGTCGTAGCAGCCCTCTACCAGCGCCGACATGAGGCCGGTCTTGCCTTCCAGGATGGCATCGTAGGCCATGTTGCCGAAAGTCAGGGCCACAAGCTTGTCGATGAAGTCCGGATCGCCCGATCGCAGGTCGTAGGTGAGGTCGGAGGTGATCGTCTCCTCGCCGGCGCGCCGCCTGATCTCGTCGGCAAGCGATTCCGCCACGTTGGCCTTCTTGCGGTGACCGTAGGCGTCAGGCTCGCCGTATTCCTGCAGGTTGAAGCCCTCCCACTCGGCACCCTCGCTGAGCACGATCAGCGCGTAGTTGCTTGGGTTCGCTCGCTTCTCCTCGAGGAGCAGCTGGATCAGTTTGTCGAGGTTGACCTTGTACTCCGGTATGACGCATCGTATCGAGGTCGCATACGCGGCGTAGAGCGCTGTGAATCCAGCATCGCGGCCAAAGACGCGGAAAATGCCAATTCGCTCATGCGAGCCGACAGTGGTGCGCTGTCGCTGGATGGCATCGCTGGCGCGGGTGATCGCGGTCGAGAAGCCGATGCAGTACTCGGTGTTGCGGACGTCGTTGTCCATCGTCTTCGGGATGGCGATGATCTTGACGCCGAGTTCGTTGAGCTTGGCCGCATAACTGAGCGTGTCGTCGCCGCCGATGGCGATCAGGTGTTCGATTCCGAGCCCCGAAAGGTTCGCCAGCACCTGGCCGGTGAGGTCCCAGGTCTTGGTTACGATGCCGTCCTTGGTACTCAGGGAGACTGGAACGTCCCTGCCGACGAGATGATCGGGCAGCTTTTGTATTCTGGACGGATTGATGCGGCTCGAGTGCAGCACGGTGCCGCCGCGCCGGTCGATAGTGCGAGTGTTTTCACGGTTGAGCGGGATGACATAGTGAGACCTGCTGGTCGGGTCCTCGAGGTTCAAGTGCGTGAGGGCCTCCCAACCACGGCGGAGACCGACGACCTCGATGTCGTTCTCACTGCCGCGATAAGTCACGCTCTTGATGACTGCGTTGAGGCCGGCGACGTCGCCGCCGCCCGTGAGAATGCCGATGCGTCTTTTCGCCAAGCCAAACCTCCCAGCATTGGCAGGTCGTAATAATGCACAGCGCAGCTTCGCTACTCGGCCGCCTCCGGCTTGCGCTCCTCACGCAGCCGAAATCGCTTCACGAGTGCGGATACGGTGTCGCGGAAGCCGCCATATTCCAGCTCAGAATATGGCAGCATCGCAGCGCCGGACCAGCCCTGGCTGGGCATCTCGATTGCCTTGCGTTGCGCGCGCCGGCGCACCTCGTCCCACGCCGGGTTGTCGAAGAAATCGGTATAGGACTCGGAAAAGCGGCCGTCCTTGTCGACCGAAAAGCCAGCGCAAGAAACGATCGGCAGGCAGTACATGCCAGTGACCGGTGTATTGAGCGGCACGGGCATCAGCGGCATCACATGCGAGCCGCGCGCATCGCCACCCACGAAGTGTGCCTTGGCGAAGGGCGAGATAATCTCCTCGGGCGCCGGGAAAATTCCCTGGTTCCTGATGATTGCGACCGGATCGTCCTTGCCGGTGTACTTGCCTGCGATTGCGTGAAGACGTTGCGCCGACACGGCGGCGGCAACCTCGCCATATGTTTGAGAAACGATGCGATCAATGCCAAAGCGCTCGTTGTCGCGGAGCAGCGCGGCAATGTGGTAGTTGTCCTCGGGCGCGTCGAGTTCGATCACGCTGTCGCCCGCCGTGTGGTCCATGTCGATGACATGGAAACGGAATCCCTTGATCATCGGGGGTAGCATCAGCCCGGCGCAATACATGGGATCAGCGAAGGCGAGGTAGAGCGGCAGGTTATAGGCGCCGGGGCCGCATTTGTCGGCGGCGAACACCATGAATGATTCCGCGGGTCTCGGCCCCGAGAGGCTGTGGTCGAAGCTGAGCTCGGCGACGCCCGGGCCGGCACCGCGAATGTTTCCGGAAGGTGCGTCTGCGAGAAGATCCTGGCCGGCGCCGTAGAGACCGGAAGTCCTTGCAACCGAAGTGGCCGTAAGAAACGCCTTCCAGGCGAGTTGATGGATCTCTGAGCTCCCCTCGCCACGTGTGTGCGTCATGATGATCGCAATGTCGTCGCCGGTGTGGCAGACAAAACCGTCGATCAACAGACCATTGCAGATCGCCTTCGCGACCTCGCCCTCGACAGCTGCCATCATGCGTGAAGATGGCTTCGTATGCCCGCCGACTGAGCCAACGTCAGCCTTGATGACCGAAAGAGTGAGTCTCATGAGCATTCTCTCCGACCAGCACAGCGCGACGCCTCTGCGCGGGCTGCGCCGGGGCGACGGCGCTGCTCATACGCCGAAAGAACGTCTGATGCTACGTTCGGTTCCGCAGATGCCCTTCCTGCTCGAAAAATTCGGGCTCATCCGCTTCCCGAGATCTTCAACCACCTTAGGGATCATACCAGAACCGATAGGATAAGTAGATCATGCGCATCATTTTCTGCGGTGCACGAGTCCGGTTTTGGCCCGCGTGATACACGCCGGTGCAGTCTGACGATTTCCGTTCACAGGGGTAGACCGGAAGAGAGCGGCATTGTCCGCCGCTTGTGCCCGCACTGTAGGTAAGAAGGTGTCGAAACCACTGGAGAAGCGGCAGCCCAAAGAGCTCAGCAAGCGCCAGCTTTACGCCATACTAGCTGAGGCGGTCAGGAATACGGACTAAGAGCTAGCCCGCGAAGCGCGCCCGCCCTCCATAGTCCTGAAACGGGAAATGATATTGCCCGTCAGAATGCGGCGTCTATTGCAGATCGTGCCAAGATCGGGAAAGTTCGGCAATCTATGACGGCGTGTTCCGCCCGTGAATACACCGTATGGTTGGCCCAGAACAAAACGGGCCACGTTGTCATTTCAAACTAGGCCACTGTCGCCGGAAACAGGCCAGTGCCAAGACTTTGACAGTGGTCCGACCAGATCGACTTGCTTGAGGATGGGAGACCGCTTGGCCTATTACACAGCCCCTCAAAAGTGACCAACGGAAGTTATTCGCATTTTCGCAGTGCCGTCATCATCTTCTCAGCCAGCAACAACAACGGCGACGGTCTCTACCTCGTCGTCGCGAGTGCCAGAACTGGTGCTACCGATACTGGAAAGAAGGTAAGCCGCGCTGGCTCGGTCTAGGATCGCTCAAAGACGTGTCGCTAAAGGACGCGCGGCTTGCCCGCGACGCAGCGCGTCTTCGTGTCAAAGGCGATCGCAGCGCACCCGGCGTCGACATCGTGTGGAGAAGCGAGCGGCGCCTGAGGAAGCGAAAGCCGGAGAGACCAAGGTCACCCTGCCTACTTTCGAGCTGTGCGCCGAAATCTACATGCGCAAGCACTGGTCGATCTGGAGCACGAAGCATCGCAGTCAATGGCCGTCGTCGCTCAAACGGTACGCTGGCCCGACAATTGGAAACTCACGATCCCAGAGATCAAGCCTAGCCACGTCTACGAATTGTTGCGGCCGATCCGGGTTGAAAAGCGAGAGACGGCTACAACTTTCAGAACAATGCGCCATCTAGCAGGACCTTGGGGGCGATCCGAAACCGCCGGTCGTCTCCCTAAGGAGGGCAAGAGCGTCGCGCGTGCCGTGAGTGAGACGGGGACATCCTATCGAGAAACGTTCTGCGGGGTGGACTTGAGCGTCGTAGCTCACTTGATCCTTCCGCTGCTGTCTGATCCGTTAGTGCTCCCAATCAGCATGATCCAAGGCATTAGAAAGCTGAAGTAAAAGTTGCGACAATTGTTTTTTGTCGGCGATTGGGAAATCTTTGAATAGCCGAGCCTCGCGCTTACGCGAGGCTTCGGCCATTCTAGTGGCGAAATCTCTACCTTCGCGGGTAAGCTTGGCGATAGCGGCTCTGCCACGGGAGCGAGTCTGCTCGATCGAGATCAGCCCTCGATCCGCCAGGATGGCGAGACTGCGACTTGCTGCAGCCTTGTCGACGTCGGCAGCGTCGGAAAGTTCACTGACATTGAGGGATTCGATGCTCTTGAGCGTCATGAGAAGACGCCATTCCACGATGCCGATGTTCCAGGCCGCGCGGTAATACGCAGTCGCGCCTCTGTTGAGGCGCATGCCGAGGGTCGACACCAGCACGGCCACATGTTCACGGGCCAGCATTCCGGCATTCCGGGAACGTTCGTCCGAAGCTTTCTCCCTCTCGAATTTCTTGGTCGCCGGCATTTTCGAAGATCTCCAATGGACTTCGTTCCAAGTCCCGCATTTTGCAGCGCATTGATCCAGATCAAATTTCTTGACAAAACATTTATTGATGTATCAACATAGCGTCCAATCTCCCAATTCCAAGAAAAAAGTGGCGAGAGTGACATGGAAGGAAACGGCTTGGTCGCCGGTCTTGATCAGGCGAGGACGTATGCCGGCGCAATCGATTGCGACCTTCATCCGGCTGTGCCCGGGATGGGCGTCCTCCTGCCCTATCTGGACGATTATTGGCGCGAGATGGTCTCCGTCCGCGCGCTCGACCGTCTCAATCTGAGCCTGACCAGCTACCCGCAGAACTCGCCACTATCCTGTCGTCCGGACTGGCTTCTCCCGGGTGGTGCGAAGGCGGGCTCCTCGCTCGAAGCGATGCAAGACCATGTGCTCGATCGGTTTCGACCACGCTATGGAATTCTGAACTGCCTCTACGGCGCGCAGGTCCTTCACAGTGAGGATATGGCGGCAGCGTTCTGCCGGGCGACCAACGACTGGATCAGGGATCACTGGCTCAATCGGGATCCGCGCCTCCGCGCCTCGATCGTGATCCCGTCGCACAACGCGGAACTCGCCGTGGCGGAAATCGACCGCCGCACCGACGACTTCCGGTTCGTGCAGGTCCTCATGCTGGTGTCCGGTGAAACTACGCTGGGCCGGCGACATCTCTGGCCCATCTACGAACGCGCCGAGCGCCTCGGCCTGACGATCGGAATTCACGCAGGAAGCGCCTATCGATATGCGCCTACCGCCGTCGGGTGGCCGTCATACTATGTCGAGGACTATGTGGCGCAATCCGCCGCATTCGAGAGCCAGCTTCAAAGCCTGATATCGGAGGGCGTGTTCGCGAAGTTTCCCGGGCTCAAGGTCGTTGCAATCGAATCCGGGTTGACGTGGCTGAGCGGGTTCATCTGGCGCGCCGACAAGACATGGAAAGGCGTGCGAGCCGAGGTTCCGTGGGTCACGCGCACGCCGTCGGAGATCATCCGTAACAATGTGCGCTTCACCGTCCAGCCGGTCGATGCGGCGGACGACGGCGAGGCCATCATGCGGCTCGCCGATCACATCAAGTCGGACGAACTGTTCCTGTTCTCGACGGACTATCCGCATTGGCATTTCGACGGGGATGCGGTTCTCTCCGGCCGGCTCCCTGATGCGCTTTTCCGCAAGATCGCCAGTGAAAATGCGCTCGCCACTTACTCGCGATTGGCCACGGCCGATCAGATCATGGAGGTTGTGCCATGAGCACCGTTGAACTGGAACGGCCACGGGCCTCGAACTACAAGCTGAAAGTCATCGATTGCGACATCCATCCGGCGATGACGTCCTGGACCGAGGTGCATCCTTATCTGGAAAGGCAATGGATCGAGCATCTTACGGTCTATGGCAGCCACCTGCGCCACGCCTTCTCCGAGGCGCTGTCGCATCCGCGCATGTCGCCCGACGCTGCGCGGATCGATGCCTATCCGGAGGAGGGTGGGCCGCCGGGATCGAGCCTTGACCTGATGAAGAAGCAGCACCTCGATCCGAACGGGATCGAGGTGGGCATGTTGATACCCCTGCGCTGGAATCCGGGCAGTCAGAGAAATCTCGACCTTGGCGTCGCATTGACCCGCGCGATGAACACCTGGCAGGTCGAACGCTGGGTGAAGCAGGAGCCGCGTTTGAGGGCCTCGGTGCTGATCGCCCAGGAAGACACGGTTGCCTCCGTCGCCGAGATCGATTCCAGGGGAGGGGATCCCAACTTTACCCAGATCTTGATCCTGCCCAAGACGGACGAGCCGCTCGGACGCCGGCGCTACTGGCCGATCTATGAGGCGGCCGTGCGCAACAACCTGCCGATCACGATTCATGTCGGTGGCACCAATGGCCATCCATCGACCGGCGGCGGATGGACATCCTATTACATGGAGGAACATCACTCGGTCGCCCAGACCATGCAGGCGGTCGTGGCGAGCCTTGTCTTCGAAGGGGTCCTGGCGCGCTTTCCCGAGTTGCGCGTCGTGATCATGGAAGGCGGCTTGGGCTGGGTACCGTCGCTCAATGCGCGCATGGACAAGCACTGGGCACGCCTTCGGAGCGAGGTTCCTCATGTGAAGAAGCCGCCGTCGGAATATGTGCGCGAGCAGGTGTGGTTCAGCACGCAGCCGATGGAAGAGCCGGCGACGTCGGCCGAATTGATCGATCTGTTCGACAGGATCGGATGGGATCGGCTGCTGTTCTCCACCGACTACCCGCATTGGGATTTCGACGATCCGCGCTACGCGTTTCGTGCCAACCTCACACAGGCCCAGCGCGAGCAGCTTCTCTACGAGAATGCGCGCAAGTTCTACAGGCTGGACTGATGGCGCGGCATGTGGTTGCGACCGTGGATCAGATCCCGCCGGGCCAGCGCCTGCTGGTCCAGGTCAATGGACGCGAGATCGGCATCTTCAATGTCGAGGGCGAGTATTTCGCCGTCGGCAATCGTTGCCCGCATGAGGGGGCGTCCCTGTGCAAGGGACGCATCGTCGGGCTCGTCGAGGCGACGGGGCCCGGTGACTATCAATACAGCCGTCGTGGTGAGTTGTTGCGCTGCCCGTGGCATGGCTGGGAATTCGATCTGCGAACCGGTCGGTCATGGTGCGAGCCGGATCGCACCAAGGTCCGAAGCTATGAGCTGAAAGTCGAGCCCGGAGGCGCGCTGATCGAAGGCGAGCTGCGCGCCGAAACGTTTCAGGTCACGATCGACAAGCAATATGTTGTCTTGGAAGTCTGAAGACCAGTGAATCAATTAAGCAAATAAAAGCGCATTGGGAGGAGTAAGTGGTGTTCAAGCTAGGGATGTCGGCGGCTGTCGCCTGTTTCGTGGGTCTGTTGAGCTCCGCGCAAGCCGAGGACGGTTCTTGGGACAAGGTCGTCGAGGCCGCCAAGAAGGAAGGCAAAGTCGTGGTCTACAACATGGCCTTGGGCGCTCCCTACTTCACGGCTGTCCTCAAGTCGTTCGAAGCGAAGTACGGAATTCCGGTCGAGAGTCTCGACCTCCGTGCCAGTGAGCTCTCCGAGCGCATCCGCACCGAGCAGGCGGCCGGCCGCTTTCTGGGCGACGCGGAAATGGTCACGACGACCATGATCGAGGAGCAACTCAAGAACGGCGATTTCGTGCAGAAACTGCCGCCGATCCCGAATGCCGCCCATTTGCGACCGCCGTTCAAAGCCAATGAATACAGCGTGCCGGCCTTCATGCAGCCGATGGGCATCCTCATCAACACGCGGCTGGTCAAGGAGCAGGACATCCCGACGAGCTGGAACGATCTCAACGATCCCAAATGGAAGGGCAAGATCCTCTCGGACGACATGCGGCCGCTCGGCAGCGGGAATACCATGTTCGCCATCCTGGAAAAGACCATGGGCACCGACTTCAACCAGAAGCTCGCCGAGCAAAAGCCCGTGTTCAGCCGCGATATGCGAAACGACGCGCGGCGCGTCGCTCGCGGCGAGTACGCCATCTATATCCCGCAGATCTTTGCCTTTACGTCCGATCTGAAGGGGCTGCCGGTGAAAGTCGTGATTCCGAAGGAGGGTGCACCTTTCGCGGAGATGGATCTCGCGGTGCTCAAGAACGCGCCGCATCCCAACGCTGCGCGTTTGTTCATCGACCACTTCCTCAGCGTCGAGTCGCAATTGCTCTACGCGAACGCATGGATGCTTCCGGTGAACGCCGCGGCCGCCGAGCGCGCCAATCCGGACGCGCAGCAGTTCGTGAACGCCAAGATCATTGGTCCCGCCAAGCTGGCTGAGCGCTCCTCGATGATGGATCTCGCCAAGAAGCTTTACCCCTGAGAGACCCATGAGCGTTTCAGCCGGAGAGGGAGTGAACAACCTCGTCGAGAGGCGTACGACCGGCCTGAGCGGGATCGGGCGGTGGCTGCAGGCGACTGCGGCAGGCCGCCTTGCGGCGCTCGCTCTGCTCGTCGTCGTTCTCGCCTTCCTTTCCGTCTATCCGCTGTCGATGCTGCTCTATGGAAGCCTGCATTCGACGCCGCCGGGAATGGCCGGCACTTTCAATCTGGACGGATATCGCGACGTCATCACGCTGCAAAGCGCGGTGACACTCCTCAACACCGTCGGCATATCCCTGGCCAAGACCATCCCTTCGGTAATCCTGGCCGTCTTGCTCGCCTGGATACTGGCGCGAACCGACACGCCATTCCGGGGGGCTCTGGAAGTCCTGATCACGCTGCCATTCTTCATTCCCCCGATCCTGACCGCAATGGCGTGGGGCATGCTCGGCAATCCGCAGGTCGGATTGCTCAATCAGCTCTATCAGTGGGTCACGGGATCAGAGACAGCGCCGATCAACGTCTATTCATATGGCGGCGTAGTCTGGCACATGATGCAGTATTCCGTGCCGTTCCTGTTTCTTCTTATCGTGGACGCCTTCCGAGCGATGGATCCGAGTCTCGAGGAGGCGGCGACCATGTGCGGCGCATCACGCCTGCGAACTTTTCGCTCTGTCACGCTGCAGCTTATGCTGCCCGCGCTGACCGGTGCGGCCATCCTGAGCTTCATTCGCGGCATCGAGAATTTCGAGTCGCCGCTCTTCTTCGGCTCACCGGCGGGAATTCGGGTCATCACGACGGACATCTACGACTCGATCAACCAGCGGTCGCCGCCGCAATATCAGTATGCAACCGCGATCAGCTTCGTCATCATGGCGCTATTGTTCCTGATCGTTCTTCTGCAGCGGCGGATGCTGCGCGGCCGGAGTTTTCAGACCATCACCGGCAAGGGCTATTCACCTTCGGTGATGAAACTCGGTGCATGGCGATGGGCAACCTTTGCCTTTTGCGTTCTGTTCTTTGTGGTGACGGTGGTCCTCCCGGTCGGGCAACTCATCATCGGCTCGTTCTTCAAGTTCTTCGGGTTCTACCAGTGGGACATGCTGACACTCGAGCACTATCAGGCGGTGTTCGGCAGCAGCGAGTTCTGGCGCGGGTTCAGCAACACGATGTTCCTGGGCCTCGTCGGCGCCACGCTGACGATGTTGCTCGGCGCAACCGTCGCCTATGTCTCGGTCCGAACGAAGTGGCGAGGCCGGTTGCTGATCGATTCGATGGCTTGGCTGCCGTGGATGATGCCCGGCATCGTCCTTGGTGTCGGGTTTCTCTGGGGGTTTGCTCTGCTGCCTCACGCGATTCCGATCTACGGCACGATCTGGGCGCTGCTGCTGGCCTATATTTCGCTTGGGACGCCGCTTTCGGTGCGCGCCATGTCGAGCGCATATGCGCAGCTTTCGTTCGACCTCGAGGAGTGCTCCCGGGTGCATGGCGCAAGCTGGCTGCAAACCATGAGGCGCATCGTCCTTGCCCTGGCCTGGCCTTCCTTCGCCGTCGGATGGGTGCTGGTGTTCTTCGGCATCATGCGCGAGCTGAGCGCATCCGTTCTGCTCTATTCTGTCGGCTCCGAGGTGTTGTCTGTCGTGCTGCTGAAGCTGTGGGCGAACGGCAATGCGGAGCAGGTCAGTGTCATTGGGCTCATCATGATGGTTCTCGTGATCGTCTTCCGTTGGGTTCAACTCAAGTTCATCAGCAGCCGTATCGGTGGAATGTGACCAGGCTTGGATCGTGCCATGTCGAATGTCGTTCTTGAGAAGGTGAGCCGGAGCTTCGGTAATTTCGTCGCGGTCGACGGCGTCGACCTGCGCGTCAGCGAGGGTGAATTCGTCACCCTGCTGGGGCCGTCGGGGTGCGGCAAGACCACGACGTTGCGGATGGTCGCGGGCCTCGAGCAAAATTCCGGCGGCCGCATCAGCATAGGCAACGAGGTCGTCAGCGATGCGGCTCGCGGCGTCTTTGTTCCGTCGGAGCGCCGGCGGCTCGGCATGGTCTTCCAGTCATACGCGATCTGGCCGCACATGACCGTCTTCGAGAACGTCGCCTATCCGCTGCGGGTGCGCCGCAAATCCGCGGCCGAGATACGCGATCTCGTCGCCAGGGCACTCCGCCTCGTCGAAATGCAGGATTTCGCCGAGCGGCCGGCACCGGCGCTGTCCGGCGGCCAGCAGCAGCGAGTGGCGATCGCGCGGGCCCTCGTCTTCGAACCCAAGGTGCTGCTGCTCGACGAGCCGCTCAGCAATCTCGACGCAAAGCTCCGTCTGCAGATGGGCGACGAGTTCCGTTCGATCCAGAGACGGCTTGGGATGACGAGCCTGTACGTGACACATGATCAGGCCGAAGCGATGGCGTTGTCCGACCGTGTGGTCGTGATGGATCGCGGCCGAATCCAGCAGATCGGTGCGCCCGAGGAAATTTATCGCTATCCCGCAAACCGGATCGTGGCGGCCTTCTTCGGAACACCGAACCTGCTGGAGGCCAGTGTGGAGGCCTGCACGCGGATCGACGATCGCCGGGTGCGGCTCAACGTCGTCGGCAAGGGCTGGCGTGGAGCGTGCGAGTCGGCAAGCGAGATCCGGCCCGGGCGGCCCGTGACCGTCATGGTTCGTCCCGAGGACGCGCGTATCGCGGCGCCGGATGCGGCTCACAGTGACCACGAGCTTCGATGGTCCGGACAGATTGCGCACACGATCTTCCGCGGCCCGATCCGGTCGGTCGTGGTGCAGACCGACGATAGCCGCCTCAATGTCGATGCGCCGCCGTTCGGTGGCTTCTCCGTCGGAGACAATGTGACCGTCGTCGTTCCGCAGCAATCAGCTTGGGCAGTGCCGGAGCAGGCCGGCGCAGCCCCTTAAGCCGGGGGTGCCTCTCAGCGATAGATCTGCTGAGCCAAAGACAGCATCTCGTTCATGCGTTCGGGATCGGTGGTGCCGAGAAGCTTCGTTGTTTCGATCTGTGCCACCGCGGGATCGACACCGGTCAGCGCGTCCGCCGTGGTCGGCAGCAGCCCGAGCCTCGCAAGGCTCTGCTGCATCGTCTTGCCCAGATAGTATTCCATCAGCAGCCGCGCCGCGTTTGGGTGAGGCGCATTCTTCAGCAGCGCGAGATCGTAGCCGACGTAGGGCAGCCCCTCCTTTGGCGCGATGAACTTGACCGGGAGGCCCTTGAGTTCGAGCAGCGATGTCAGACTGTCGGGGATGTAGAGCGGGTATTCGCCGCGCGCTACGCGGCGCTCATTTGCGGGTATCTCCCGGCTGAACTTCAGGTCCTGCTGGGCAAGCTTCTCGTGGAAGGCGCGCCCGTAGAGGTCCTGCAGGACCGAGAAGAGCACGCCGCCGCCGCCGAGCGTCCGCAGATCGTCGCTGAGGATTTTTCCTTTCCAGCGCGGATCCGTCAGGTCGAGCCAGCTTTTCGGCTCGTCCGCCGGCTTGACCAGCATGGTATTCGCCAGGATGCCGTAGACGATCGCAAAGACAGGGAGCCGCATGCCGTCGCTTGGGAAGTCCGCCTTGAGACGGCCGAGGCTGGGGAGGGGGCCGTGAGGTTCGAAGACACGCTCCTCCTTGATCTGCAGCGTGGTCGTGGTCCGCCCGTTCTCGGAGACGTCGGCTGCGTTGCGGCCCGCGGCCTGCTCGATGCGGATGCGCTCCCGGACTTCGCTCGCGCGCGCTTCGAGAATGTCCACGGTGATTCCGTAGGCGGACTCGAACTCCTTCTTGAGCTCCTTGTGCGCGGCAAGGCCGACGAACGCGCTGTAGAGCACCACGCGGCCTTCCTTCTTTGCGGCTGCGACCAACGCGGACCATTCGCCCTCCGCTCTCGACGGGGCCATGATCGATGGCAGGATCGAAGAGGCGGTCAGTCCAAACACCGTAGCGCGGCGCGTGATGCGCGCGCGCTTTTCCCGGTCCGGCGTGGCCATTGTCGCTACTCCGCGGCTTGCGGGCTCGGGGCACGCCAGCGAATGGCGGTCTTCAACTTGTCCTGATAGGCCTCGAGCCAGTCGATCTTCGCGTCAGCGTAGTAGGAGCCTGCGCGCGCGTTCCAGAACACCTCGGCATCGTCGACGCCGGGCGGCACGGTGCCGCTGTTGGCGAATGCCCGTGCAGCGTTGAGCAGGCGCCGCCTCGTCCGCGCGATCATCACGTCGCTCGGTGCGAGATGTTCCTTGGTGTGATCGACGATCGGCCCCATGCTTTCCGTGACGGCTTGGTCCTGCATCACGATGTTGCGGATGCCGGTGTAGATCTTGTTGGTGCGCTGAGCTTCGCGATCGATCTGCCAGTCGTTGCCGATGTTCTGGACCGCACGCCAGCGCCCATACCAGTCCGTGGTGTTGGGCAGATAATCCAGACCGTCGGCCCCGGGGATGCCGCCACCGGATTTCAGCTTGGAACTCGAGTAAGTCGCCCCCTTGGCGCGGCCGCCATAGATCGAGATCAGCATCGTGTGGGTGTCGTCCATGGGCACCCACGCCTTGGCGACCACGTGGTCGGCAAAGTCGGCGTTCGGGGTCTGGGTCCAGAACGGCAGTGAGAAATGCGCCATGCGCCAGTGCATTCGATCGTCCGCTTCCGGCCGAAACGCGCCGTACATCGTGCCCCAGTCGGTCTCGGTGACCTTGTACTCCGGCGCTCGGTTGGAAACCGTGTGACGGGCCGGGTGGCCTTCCTCGAAATCATCAGGGTTGATGTGTCCGGCATGCAGGAAGCCGAAATGCGACGTGTCGATATCGCCTTCGAGGCCCTGGAGCCAGTTGGCTTCGCGTTGGAGGATGGTGACGGTCAGATCCTGCTCCGGAACGAACAGCGCTTCGTGCATCGGCATCGGCGGCGCCTCGGCCCGCGCGCCCATGTAAACCCATATGAGGCCCGCGCACTCGCGAACCCTGTAGCTTTTTGCGCGGACCTTTTCCTTGAAATCCTGCGGAGGGGGGACGTTCGGCATTTCGAGGCAGCGGCCGTCAACGTCGAACTTCCAGCCGTGATAGACGCAACGGATGCCGTCCTGCTCGTTACGGCCGAGGAACAGCGAGGCACAGCGATGTGGACATTGATGATCCAGCACGCCAACCCGGCCCGAGCTGTCACGGAAGGCAATGAGCTGCTCACCAAGCAGCATCAGGCGCATTGGATCGCCGTCGACCGATAGTTCCGAAGAGAGGGCGGCGGGTATCCAGTATTGCCGCATCATCTCGCCCATGACCGTACCCGGGCCAACCAGCGTCAGATCCTGGCCGTCAGTCGATTTCGACATGGTGATCCTCCCTAGCTCTTTTGAATGCTTATTATTTGCATTATGCAAGTAATTCGCCCCTGCGTCAATGACGCGATCGTCCGGAAAGCGAGCGGTTGAGCGGTGCAGTGCAACTCGTTATGGTTCTGCTCCCATCACCGCGAGCAAATTGTCTTGATGAACAAGGTCAGCACGATCCTCCCGCTCGAGAACTGGACCGGATACCGGTTCGGTCTCATCGCTTCGCGGCTGGGCAGCTTCATCTCCCCCATGTACGAAGATCGTTACGAGCTGACGATGCCGGCCTGGCGAAGCCTCGCGGTCATTGCCAGGCATCAGCCGCTGACGGCCACGCAACTTGCGACATTGACCTCGTCCGATGCGTTCAAGGTCGCGCGCTCCATCGAATTGCTGGTGCGCCGAGGGCTGATTCATCGTGACGTGGATAAAGCGGACCGCCGCCGCGCCAGCCTGAGCCTCACGACCGATGGCCGCAAGGTCTACAAGGATATCGAGAAATTCGTTGTTCGGGTCGAGCGCAAGCTCATGGCCGCGCTCGATCCGCACGAAATCGAGGTTTTGAGGCGAAGCCTCGACAAGCTCGATCAGCAACTGGAGACCGAGATCAAAGCACAGGGCCGCGAGAAATTCCTGTAACGGTCTCCGGCGGCCTCTGTTTGCGTCTCAGTATCTTACAATGTCCGAATGCCGCTCTTGATGCCATCGGCGATCTGACCAATCTGCTCCTCGTTGATGATAAGAGGCGGCGACAGGATCAGTGTATCGCCAACAGCGCGAACAAAGATCCCATTTTCGAAACAATTGTTCGCCACGGCGCGGGCCCGTTGACCAGGAGCGTTCGGGGCAGCTTTGATCTCTACGGCCCCAAGTAGCCCGAGGTTGCGGATATCGCGGACCGCGCCGCCGGCGCCCCTGATGTCGTGAATGGCGGCTTCCCATGTCCCGGCGATGCGCGCGACTTTCTCGAAGATGCCTTCCTCCTGATAGACATCCAGGGTGGCAATCGCGGCGGCGCAGGCAAGCGGGTGGCCGGAGTAGGTGTAGCCGTGAGCGAGCTCGACGGTGGCCTCCGGTCCCTGCGACATGGCCTCGTGCACATGATGATGAACCAGCACGCCTCCCATTGGAACGGCGCCGTTACTCATCCCATTCGCGCATGAGGTCCGGCGTGACGCCTAGAGCCTGTGCGGCAAACGGCGCCCCTAGTCTTCCGAAGCCGGTGACGACCTCATCGAAGATCAGCAGGATGCCGTGCTTGCTGGTGATCTCGCGCAGCCGCTTGAGATAGCCCTTGGGCGGCGGCAGCACGCCGCCGGCGCCAGCTATCGGTTCGACGATGACGGCTGCGACTGTCGAGGGGTCCACCGCGGTCAGGAGACCTTCCAGCGCATCTGCAAATTCGACGCCGTGCTCGGGCTCGCCCTTGCTGAACGCATTTCGCGCGAGATCATGTGTGTGAGGAAGGTGTGACACCCCCGGAAGCATGACGCCGAACTGCGCCCGCTGCCATCCGATGCCCGAGACCGAGAGTCCGCCGAATCCCATTCCATGGTAACTGCGCTGGCGCCCGATCAGGCGCTGGCGATGGCCTTCGCCGCGCGCCCGGTGATAGGCCAGCGCCATCTTAAGGGCGGTGTCGACCGCCTCGGAGCCGGATCCGGCGAGGAAAGTATGGTCAAACCCTTCCGGCGCGATCTCCAACGCGGCAAAGTCAGCTAAGGGCCAAAAGGCGAATTACACCGTGACCAGCTCGGGGATTTCCGGTCTAGGCAATGTGTGCGCCGTCGCTCTCTCCCATTTGTCAACGTGGTTGACGGTAATTGCCCGGAATTGCTGTTCCGCGAACTATTGGATGGACTCTTCCGGCAACCAGCTGAATTTGCCTTCGCAAAACTGGTCGTGGTGGTTGAAGTTCGGCGCGTGGACCGGATGCATTAGCGATGTCATGACGCGCGATATGGACTCCCGAGGTGAACGGCGCCGTTGAAGTTGCCATCGCCTGCACCTCTTTCGTAATGAAACAATGGCCGGCCACAGCGCGACCGGCGACGGTGTCGTCATGCTGGCGGGAGCGCAGCCGCGGCAGACGACCGGAGAGATGATCTAATCATTCGGGAAAGGCGTTATCCAACAGAGGAGTATCCTATGAAGTTGGCTCAAACATCAACACTACTCATTTGTCTGCTCGGCGCGCCGGGAATTTCGTTGGCCGCGGACGCCAAGGGGGACGTGGAGAAGGCTTACGCCGCTTGGGATGCCGCATTTAATAAGCACGACGAGAAAGCCATCGGCGCCTCCTATGTCGCGACGGCAAAATTGATGCCGCCCACACATCAGGTCGCGTCGGGGCCGACCGAGATCGAGAAGTTCTTTGCCGGACTCTTCGCGAGCGGTGTGACGGATCACAAGTTGGAGATGATCGATGCCGGCGGAGACGACAAGGTAGTCTTCGGCACAGCCAAGTGGAGCGCTACGGGTAAGGACAAGGAGGGCAAGCCGTCTCCCTTCAGTGGTTTGGCGACGCACGTCTTCGAACGCCAAGCCGACGGATCGCTCAAATTGAGGCTGCAAACATTCAACTAAAGCGGTCGAAGCTTAATCGGTCCGGCGAGGCGGCGGCCTTACCGGACGCCCAAAAGGGCTACTTGTCTCCGGTGCAAGATATGTCCGGGTTGGGTCAAACTGCGACTTAACGGGGAGGGCAGTTCTTGGCGAAACGCGGACATTTGCCCTGATCGGCACGTCTCCGAAGAGCCAAGATCAGAGTGATCGTCGCATTCGGTCGCGGCGTGGACTTGCTACCTACGATGACGTGAGGATTCCGCAGCTATCCTCTCATACAACGCCACCTCTACGCGCTAGTGCGGTAGAAGAGCTATCTGCTGGGGTCATTTGGAGCAACGGCCTCCTCGAACAGCTCAACCTTACCGCGCGTGTTGTCTGTTACCGCAAAAACCTCGTAAAAATCGATCTGCGGCTTCATGCCGTAGCGCTGGATGATGCCCTCGAGCCACGGCCCGGTGTAGAACGCCGTAGCGTCCTCGATACGCTCCCACTGGTACACGCCGCCCGCCCAGCCGCTTTCGGACCAGATGAAGTGCTTGCTGATCAGCCCCGTCACCCCGCGGAAGTTGGGGGCGATCTTGTGAAAGTGCTCGCGACACGCGGCGTGGTCGATCTGCGGCGGCAGTGTGTATCGTACAACGGCGGTAATCATGCGACCTCCTTGTAAGTATGCCCCGGCGCAACATTGATGCCATTCCCGGGATCAAGCTAGCGAAGCGGGAAGCCGACCATTCCAAAGCATGCTGAACTTAGCGTCGAAGTTCAGCCTATCCTGCATGATCTCGGTCCGGGCGTTGCTCAATTCGCGCAACGCAGGCTCCATGCATGCTGGTGCGTGTCGACTCAGATATTGACCATCTACTCGCGCCGATCGCGATCAAATGCGACAGACGCCGCCGTGAGTAGGTCAACACGATTGACAAGAGCCTTAATCGCCGCGCGGCTATCTCCTTTCAATTTTTTGCGTTAATGTGAAGCTCTTCACACCCGTGTAGCAGACGGGCTCGGATGATGCCCAAAGAGAGGTGAGCTAAGGCCCCGCAAAGCGCCGCCCAGTTCTATTCCATTCACACGCGAGTTTGGGAGCGACACATGGAAAAGCGCGAAATTGGCAACAGCTTGACGAAAGGTCTGTCCGAAGCGAAGCGGGGCGCCTTCTCCCGCCGCTCGGTGTTGACGTTGGTTTGCACCCTCGGCGCCACGGCGCCGCTTGGAATGTTTGGAGCGGCTCGCGCGCTGACGGCATCCGGGACTGGATCGCTGTCTTATATTCCCGGCGAGCCTCTTATTTGTCGCGCCGCAGCGAGCAGTGAAGAGCTGCAGGGCCCACCCCGCCAACTCAAACTCGCCTGGAATGCGAACGCGGCGTGCACCGTCGCTGCGGCAGTCGCAAAGGAGCGGGGTATCTTCGCCAAGCACAACCTCGATGTCGAATTCGTCAATTTCGGCGGTTCGACCGACCAGTTGTTGGAGGCGATTGCAACTGGCAAGGCGGATGCCGGTTTGGGATTGGCCCTGCGCTGGCTCAAACCGCTGGAGCAAGGTTTCGACGTTCGGATCACCGCCGGTGTGCACGGCGGCTGCATCCGGCTCCTCGGCTCCAAGGCTGCGAATATTGACAGCCTGGAATCCCTGCGCGGCAAGGCTATCGGGATTAGCGATCAAGCGAGCCCAGCGAAGAACTTCTTTTCGATCTACCTCGCCAAAAAGGGCATCGATCCGGCCCAAGAGGTAGAGTGGCGCCAGTACCCGGCCAATCTGCTCGCGCTTGCCGTCGACAAGGGCGAAGTGCAGGCGCTGGCCGAGATAGATCCGCTGCCCTACCTCTGGCTCAAGGAAGGCAAACTCAACGAGATCGCGACGAACTTGACGGGTGAATTCGCCGACCGCACCTGCTGCGTTCTCGCGATACGTGGCAGCCTCACCCGAAGCGAAATGCCGGTGGCGGCCGCTCTGACCCGATCGATACTGGAGGGGGCAGACCTAGTTGCCAGCGATCCCGCCGATGCCGCAGCAATCTATTCGGGCTACGGCGGGAGAGGATCCGTAGAGGATCTCGCCACGATGTATCGCAGCCATACTCACCACAATCACCCGGTCGGGGCAACGCTCAAGAAGCAGCTTCTACTCTACACCGACGAACTCAAGGCAGTGAACGTCATGAAGCGAAGCACTGACCCGGCCAAATTCGCCGAGCGGATTTATCTTGACGTTCTAAGCTGAGCCGATTGGGAAGATCCGCAGTGAGCTCGGTCATCGATGAAGTGCCGAGGCCATCAGAGAAATCGGGTTTCGGCTTTTTTGAAAGTTCGACCACTCGGTCGTTGATCGGCGGACTGTCTGTTGCCGCCGCATGGTCTATGGTCGCCGTGCTCACTGCGCTCTGGCCGGATAAGCCCGAGAGCGATTGGGCCTACACCGGCGGCTTCGCGATTGCCTGCGGCGCGTTGGCCCTTGCGCTCGCCCTGGCAGCCTTTGCCGGCGTTCGTTTTGTTGCTTTTCAGCGTCTCCAGTGGCTCTCCCCGTGGCTGTTTGCGCTCGCGCTGTTTTTTGCTGCCTGGGAGGCCGTCACAGCAAAGCTTGGATTGCTGCCGTTGCCGTTCTTTCCGCCGCCGCAGGCCGTTGTCGAAGTCGTAATCGATGATTGGGGGCGGCTGGCTGAAGGCATCTTCGCCTCAGCGCGTCTGCTCGCGACCGGTTACTTTCTCGGTGCGGCGGTGGGGTTCGTAACCGGCGTGGCGATCGGCTGGTCGCGGCTCGCCGGTTATTGGATCCACCCAGTTTTGCGGTTCATCGGGCCGCTGCCCGCGACAGCTTGGCTGCCGCTCGCATTTTTTGTTTTCCCGTCGAGCTTCAGCGCCAGCATTTTCCTGATTGCGCTCGCCACCGGGTTTCCGGTCACCGTGCTGACCTGGTCGGGCGTCGCCTGCGTGAAGAGCGCCTATTACGATATTGCGCGGACATTGGGAGCAACCCAGCGCTTCCTCGTGCTCAAGGTTGCCATTCCGGCGGCAATGCCACATGTCTTTGTTGGCCTGTTCATGGGTCTCGGCAACTCGTTTGCGGTTCTTGTCGTAGCCGAGATGCTGGGCGTGAAGGCGGGGCTCGGCTGGTACCTGCAATGGGCGCAAGGTTGGGCGGCCTATGCCAATATGTACGCCGCGCTGCTGCTCATGGCGTTCTTGTGCTCAGGGCTGATCACGCTGCTGTTCCGCTTGCGGGACCGCCTGCTATCCTGGCAGAAAGGTCTGGTGCGATGGTAGCGGCGATCGCAAGCGATCACGCGGTCCGTGGATCGACGCTAACGCTCCGCGAAGTGAGCCACAGCTTCGATCTCGAAGGGCAGCCCCTGCCGGTATTGGACCGCATCAGCCTTCAGGTCGGCCGCGGCGAATTTGTCGCTCTCCTGGGGCCGAGTGGGTGCGGAAAATCGACCCTGCTGCGGCTGGTCGCGGGGCTCGACACTCCAACAGCCGGCTTCCTGCTAGCGGAGGGAAGAGAGATCGAAGCACCCGATCCGTCGCGCGTCGTCGTTTTTCAAGACCCAACGCTCTATCCATGGCGGACGGTACGGAGCAACGTTGCGCTCGGTCTGGAAGCCCGCGGGTTGCTACGCACTCATGGCGGGCGTATCGAAGACGCCTTGCGCCTGGTGGGGCTCACGGGCTTCGCCAATGCCTACCCGCACCAGCTTTCCGGTGGCATGGCGCAACGCGCGGCTCTGGCGCGTGCGCTTGTCAACGACCCAAAGCTGCTCATTCTCGACGAACCTTTGGGCCAGCTCGACTCGCTGACTCGCATCGCGATGCAGGCGGAACTCGTATCACTTTGGCAGCGCTCGCGCTTCACGGCGCTGATGGTCACGCACGATGTCGAGGAGGCGCTATTGCTTGCTGGCCGTGTCATCGTGCTGAGCGACCGGCCTGCACGGGTCAAGGCTGAAGTCGTCAACAGCCAGCCCTATCCTCGCCACCGGGGCGATCCGCACTTCGTTGAGCTTCGTCGCGAGGTGTTTGGGCAACTCGGCCTCGATGAGGCATGGTAGCCCTCAAAAGGAGCTCGCCGTGACGGATCTTCTCATACGCATCCACAGAGCAAGCAGCACGGCGTTCTCGCCGCGATCGCAATGCGATTGTGTTAGCGGCTGTGCAGCCACCTCGTGGAGATCTAAAAATCTGGGAAGCGCACGGAGACTTCGATGACCTCAGAATTCAACGTCCACAACGCCGCGGGCTATGAGCAGCTCATGGGCCGCTGGAGCCGAAGACTCGCGCGGAAATTCATCGACTTCACAGGGATTTCCGACGGCGAAAGGATTCTCGACATCGGCTGTGGCACCGGTAGCCTGACCTTCACGCTCGCCAGAGCCGCCGACCTCGCCGAGATTACCGCGATCGACTATTCACCAGTCTTTGTCGAGGACGTGATCCGGCGCAACACAAACCCGCGAATAAAAGTCCGGCAGGCTGATGCCTGTGCACTGCCCTTCGAGGGCGGCACGTTCGATCGCGCTTTGGCGCTTCTCGTGCTCCACTTCGTTCCCGAAGCCGGTAAGGCAGTAGCCGAGATGCGCCGCGTCGTTCGGCCGGGCGGCGTGGTCGCGGCAGCGGTGTGGGATCATCTCGGCGGGATGCCCGGCATGCGCATGATGGTCGACACGGTGGCGGCACTCGGTGAAAGCGGGCGCCAGCTGCGCAGTCGCTATTGCTTTCAACCAATGATGCAGCCGGGCGAACTGAGACGGACTTTTGCCGAACAGGGTCTCGTGAGCATTGCGGAAGTAGAGCTGATGATCCGCATGGACTACAAAAGCTTTGCCGACTATTGGACGCCGATTGCCGCTGGCGAAGGGCCGCTCGGCAAGTATGTGGCAGCGCTCGACGCTGCGGAGCGAGCGCGCACCGACGCCGCCGTGCGCGATGCCTACGAGGCCGGCCGGCCCGACGGCCCGAGGTCCTTTGCAAACGTCGCGTGGGCGTGCAGAGGCATCGTTCCCTAACTCGACGGCCAGAGCGGTCTCTTCCGAGGTCCTGACTATCTGAGTGCCCGGGTGGAAAGTCGATGAACGTCTGGGCTTAACCAGGACGAGCAGGCTTGCTGCTCTGCTACGCGGATACGAGAAGATTGGCGAAGTGGAAATTTTTCATTTTCTGCTTGAAGTCAGGTGAGTGAGCGTCTATGCGTTTTCCAGCGTTGCTCGTCTGTCGGGCGCTCTCTTTGGCCTAGATGCCAAGGGAAGCATGCACGCTCTTGATGCTCCTCACCTTGTTGAGTGACACAACAGTCGACGTAAGTCGATTGGAGTTCATTCATCGTCGGTAAGGGTGTCGGAACCCTTCCACTCTGGAAGGTTGGGGCCTCGTGGTCCCGGGCTGTTTGACAAGTGAAGATGAAGAAAGAGAAACGTGGACGGCGGAGTCCTTGCGCCTCTCGGACACTGAAGAGCTTCGGCTTTTGAGTTCTGAGAGGGGACGAAAGACTTCGGCGGTACACGTTTTAAAGGAAACACCATCGCTGCCAGCGATGTGAATCGCGGGCAGCTCGGCGACTTCGGTTGTCGAAATAATGGTGGGACCTCGTCAAACGTTGTGATCAGCCGGTTCAAAGTTCAAGTCCAACTTGAGAGTTTGATCCTGGCTCAGAGCGAACGCTGGCGGCAGGCTTAACACATGCAAGTCGAGCGGGCGTAGCAATACGTCAGCGGCAGACGGGTGAGTAACGCGTGGGAACGTACCTTTTGGTTCGGAACAACACAGGGAAACTTGTGCTAATACCGGATAAGCCCTTACGGGGAAAGATTTATCGCCGAAAGATCGGCCCGCGTCTGATTAGCTAGTTGGTGAGGTAATGGCTCACCAAGGCGACGATCAGTAGCTGGTCTGAGAGGATGATCAGCCACATTGGGACTGAGACACGGCCCAAACTCCTACGGGAGGCAGCAGTGGGGAATATTGGACAATGGGGGCAACCCTGATCCAGCCATGCCGCGTGAGTGATGAAGGCCCTAGGGTTGTAAAGCTCTTTTGTGCGGGAAGATAATGACGGTACCGCAAGAATAAGCCCCGGCTAACTTCGTGCCAGCAGCCGCGGTAATACGAAGGGGGCTAGCGTTGCTCGGAATCACTGGGCGTAAAGGGTGCGTAGGCGGGTCTTTAAGTCAGGGGTGAAATCCTGGAGCTCAACTCCAGAACTGCCTTTGATACTGAAGATCTTGAGTTCGGGAGAGGTGAGTGGAACTGCGAGTGTAGAGGTGAAATTCGTAGATATTCGCAAGAACACCAGTGGCGAAGGCGGCTCACTGGCCCGATACTGACGCTGAGGCACGAAAGCGTGGGGAGCAAACAGGATTAGATACCCTGGTAGTCCACGCCGTAAACGATGAATGCCAGCCGTTAGTGGGTTTACTCACTAGTGGCGCAGCTAACGCTTTAAGCATTCCGCCTGGGGAGTACGGTCGCAAGATTAAAACTCAAAGGAATTGACGGGGGCCCGCACAAGCGGTGGAGCATGTGGTTTAATTCGACGCAACGCGCAGAACCTTACCAGCCCTTGACATGTCCAGGACCGGTCGCAGAGATGTGACCTTCTCTTCGGAGCCTGGAACACAGGTGCTGCATGGCTGTCGTCAGCTCGTGTCGTGAGATGTTGGGTTAAGTCCCGCAACGAGCGCAACCCCCGTCCTTAGTTGCTACCATTTAGTTGAGCACTCTAAGGAGACTGCCGGTGATAAGCCGCGAGGAAGGTGGGGATGACGTCAAGTCCTCATGGCCCTTACGGGCTGGGCTACACACGTGCTACAATGGCGGTGACAATGGGATGCTAAGGGGCGACCCTTCGCAAATCTCAAAAAGCCGTCTCAGTTCGGATTGGGCTCTGCAACTCGAGCCCATGAAGTTGGAATCGCTAGTAATCGTGGATCAGCACGCCACGGTGAATACGTTCCCGGGCCTTGTACACACCGCCCGTCACACCATGGGAGTTGGTTTTACCTGAAGACGGTGCGCTAACCAGCAATGGAGGCAGCCGGCCACGGTAGGGTCAGCGACTGGGGTGAAGT